>DATGLS010000017.1:0-426537 GCA_035293985.1 Xanthobacteraceae bacterium | reverse complement strand
AGCCAGAAGAGGCCGCGTCACCCGGGCGAGATCATGCCGGAATGGTGGGCGAGATCGTCTCGGAACAGGTGGGCGACTTCAAATCGGAATGGTGGGCGAGATCATCTCGGAATGCTGGGCGAGATCGAGCGGAATCCGCATATAGGCCATCCTTGACAGCACCGCAGAATGGGCCGCGGCTCACCTGGCTCGCTTCCACACGACCTCGGTCGTCCCTCCAGTCGATGCGACTGGGTTCGTCAGCTTAAGCTCGTCCGCTGAGACTGCGAATGTGCGCTTCTGGTCCGTGCCATTCCAGTTCGGGAATGAACTGCCCGCAACATGAATGTTAAGGGCGCGATCCGCCTCGTTGACCGTGTACGTACCAAAGTAGGTGATCGTGCCTTCGGCGGTTGCCTTGTATTCGTCGGCCGTGCCCTTCGTTCGATCGTTGGCGGCAAATTTGGCGCGGTCCGAGCGCATCACCGTGATGATGTAGTGGCCCGTGCTATCAAAAAAGGCAATTCCATTGGGATTGCCGCCAAATACCGTCAGCTTGCTGCCGTCGGCGTGCACGGAGTTGAATGAGACGAGGTCCCAGGCGCCTAACAGCTGCTCTCTGAGCGTCTTTTGCTGGCTGAGAGCGTGATCCGTTGAGGCAGTCATTCCCAGGACTGTGACCACAATCATCGTCATGCGGCGACTGCGCATTGTGCTCCTCCCGGCGTCGATACCCGATAGACGGGCAAGGGCTTCGCCGCTACAAGCTAGCAGGCCGCCCGGTGAGGCTGAAAGCTCGAAGCGATGTCTTTTCAGGGTCGATGCCGTTGATAAAGTCGCCGGTGATCTGGCGAGCCGTGCGAGCGGGCTGTTGGTGAGCTCTGACTTCGTTATCCGCCACGGGCGGGAGCAGTGTCATTTGCGTGGGCGCCTGGCCGGGCGTTGGAGGCCCCGACCCATCATGGATCGCCTCCGTCGCCAAGAACCTCAAGCAGACGGACCACGTTTCGCCGATGATCACGAGCGACTTTTTCAACAGCATCGACCGGAGCAGACATATTCCGCTTTTGGCGCGGGCGCTGACGCCACAAGTACCAAGGCCGAGTTATTTCGGCAGAGGTCTATAGGCCAACGTTTGGCAACCTCGACAGCGTAATCCATGAATATTTTCTATCACGGCGGTCCTGCACGCCGATCTTGACGAGTGGATTCCTTGACCGGGCAATTCCGGTTCTGGCACGTCTCGGACGTGCCGCGATGTCATCGCCATGTATGGGAGCGAAGCACACCCGATTTGCTCAATCCGAGTTTTTCTGCTTGTGAACCGATCCCGACATGATGGCTGAGCGTGATCTTCGGCAGTCCATTCACCGGGGCGGGCGATCGGTTATCACCGCCGAGTTCCTGACCTCGCCCGGCGTAGCACCATAGCGTCGGCGGAAGGTGCGATTAAAATAGGACAGATCACTGAACCCGACGTCGAATGCGATCGCTCCGATAGTGCGATGCCCGAGCCGGGAATCGCTCAGCAGACGATGTGCGCGCACGAGACGCTGCTCGCGCACAAACGAGGAGAAGGTCAACCCCTCATTTTCGAACAGCTTGTGCACGTAGCGTGGGCTCACGCGCTGGCGCTGCGCGACCTCGATGATCGAGAGAGTCCCCTCGCTGAGATGAGCGCAGATGTCGATCATGATCGCCCTGAGCCTCGCGGCCGCGATGCCGGGCCCCTCGCCAATCGCCCGTCCGCTGCGCATGGCAGAGACGATCGCCGCCATGAGATCATGTATGTGACCGACCACGATCCGCTGCAATTCGGGCGTCGCGAGGGGCACCGATTCGACAATGCCTCTGGCGTATGTCGCGAGCAGCTGCAGCGCTTCCGTATCGCGAGGAACCAAGCACAACGGCATCTCGTCGAGCCGGCCGAGCAGTGCTGCGACCTGCAAACGCGGCACGCGGCAGCCCAGGAAGCCGGAGGGTGTGGGCCGCATGATGCCGATGCCGGCGACACTTCGCGTCCAGAGAACAGCGTCGCCGTCCCGCAACGACAGCTCCGTGTCGCGCTGTCGCGCCAAGCTGCACCCGGAGAGGTTGACGGCGATGAGCAGATCACCTTCGCCTGGCCCGGCAGCTCCTTTGGGTCGCGGCGCATGGCACACGCCCGACAGGGTCCCGGTCACGACGGCGAGCCCGGGCAGGGTGCGCTTGATTACCTCGACGTGCAGTGCGCGATCCGACAAAGGCACGAGCGGTTCGATCGGCTCAAGCCCGGCTGGAAGCACGCTGCGCTCGCGCTGGTGGACGCCTCGCACGGCTTCGGCACGTGCCGGCTGTGGCAGGCCTGCCGTGGAGAACCTAAAGGTGGTGCATGAGTCTGGCACGTGCATCATCCACGCATCGCTGGCGTGATGGCCACCTTCATGGACATTACCGCATGGGTTCGTTTCGGTCCAAGCCTTTGCTGTAAGAGTTCACTCTGGTCCAAAACACCATTCCGCCCAGTCCAAGAGGGTCGCATCCACCCTCGCTAGGTTTCCTTCGCGCGACGCAGTTTTGGTGGCGCGATCGGAGGCGGTTGTGGCGCAGGTAGGCAAGATCCTGGTCGTCGGCGGCGGCATCGCCGGCCTCACGACCGCTGCAGCACTTCGTCGGTGCGGCTATCCGACCGAGATGGTCGAGCGCCAGCCGACTTGGTCTATTCCAGGAGCCGGATTTGTCGTCCACGCGAACGGCATGCGCATGTTACGCGCGCTTGGCCTCGATGAGGACGTCGTGAGTGCCGGCACCGTTGTCGGGCGCTGGCAATTCTATGACGCGCAGGGTTGCTTGCTTTCGGACACCGATCTCACGGCCCTATGGGGAGAGGTGGGTCCATGCATTGGCATAGTACGGCCCTTGTTGCACAACGCGCTGAGGAAGGGAATTGCCGACGTGCCCTACCGACTCGGGACGGCTCTTACATCACTCACTCAAACTGATGAGGGTGTCACGGTCGCATTCTCGGACGGCACGAGCGGAGCCTACGATCTCGTGGTGGGCGCCGACGGGATCCGCTCGACTGTGCGCGCCCTGACGATGGATGCCGCGCCGCCGACCTATCTCGGTGCCATGAACTGGCGCAGCACCGCTCCGGTCCGCCCGGGGGGCCTGGAGAAGGCCCTCCAGATGCACGTCGACGACGGTCGCATATTCGGCCTCGTAAGCATGGGCGCGGGCCACACCTACTCCTTCGCCATCAGCATCGAGCCGCAGTTTCACGATCCCGTGGAGGGGCGCCTGGAGCGTCTGCGCGTCGGTTTTGCGGGCTTCGGCCCGCGCGTTCAGGAATATCTCGCGGCGCTCGAGCGCGACGACCAGATCGTCTGCTCGGCGATGGAGTGGGTGCCGCTCGGAAAGGTATACAGCGGACGAGTCGTGCTGGTCGGCGACGCCGCGCACGCCAGTTCGCCGATGTTGGGCCAGGGCGGCTGCATGGCAATGGAAGATGCGTGCGTGCTGGCCGATGAGTTGCGCTCACGAGCAACGATTGAGGCTGCCCTCGCCGGCTTCGCCAAGCGGCGCAAGCCCCGCGTCGAATGGGTTCAACAGCAGAGCATGGCAGTCACGCAAATGCAGGCTCTGCCGACCGGCAAACGTATTGCGGCGTTGCGCGAAAGCGGTGATCGAGCGACGCAGGCGCGCTTTGCTGCACTTGCGGAAGCCCCATAACCGGGCATTGAAAGACCTGGCGCCGACGGGGGTTGCTACCTCGGTAGCTTGTGGCATTTCTCGGTCCTGCAGCGAATGACCGCTGTAGTCGGCTAACGAGGGAGGAGCGGACATCCATGGTGACCGGCTGTGAGGTCCGAGTGTGACCGATCCTGTTGAAAAAGTCGGCGGTACGGCCCATGGAAGCGTCTCCACCTATGATTCGGGCGCGTTGCGGCCGGGATTGCGGCAGCAGCGTTCACAGCGGGCGCTGGTCGCTTCTCGACCCTGCCGATCAGCTCCGGGTTGAACTGGCGCGCAGCCGCGACGGCGAAGGCCCGCCCGCCGGCGTCTCGGCGAAGGCGGATGGAGCGGGCGATGGGAATCGAACCCACGACATACAGCTTGGGAAGCTGTCGTTCTACCACTGAACTACGCCCGCGAACCGCATACTTGAGGGTCCAGTTTCTTTTCCGTCTCTCGGCTCCGGAGCATCGGAGCGGTGGGGACCCGTCACCCTTCCTAAATCGGCCGCCGTTCCGTTGCAACTGCGCAGGCGATGCTCCGATCAGCTTTCCTTATTCCAGGGCGGCGGGTTGGACTTGATGGATGCCGTATAGAACCGCGGGCATGCGCGGCAGCACGCAAGCCGCCATCGTGGATTCATGGCGGCTTGCGAGGCTTGCGGAAGAGAAAACACGCGGGTCGCGTATGCGACCGATCGTTCATGACCCGAGCGGTCGTGGCGCCGAAACCTGGCGCGCGGCACTGGCCATCGGCGACTCCCCCGCGCGCTGGGCGCTGCGTGCCTCATCCGGGCGGGCCGGCTCGACCGTCACGTCGTGTAGAGAGGCACCGTCGGATCGAGTGCCGGCGCACCCCACACGATCACCGCGGCCTCGACCGCGAAAATGACCAGCGCGAGGGCGGCGAGCGCCAGCAAAATCGGATCGACGTGAGCACGCCGCCTCAACCGATCGGACGTCCGGATAGACAAAGCTTGTCGCATGGCAACCTCCTCGTGGCCTTCGCCCCCATGGGCGAAGCGGATGGCGGCAACCTAGTGCGCCTCGCGTGACTTATTAATTCCCCTTGCTATAATATCATTCATTACTTGCCGTAATCGATGAGGAAAACATGCTCGACCTGCGCACCCTGGCTATCTTCGCCCGCGTCGCGGAACGGCGCAGCTTCGTGCGCGCCGCCCAGGACCTCGGGATCACGCAAGCGGGCGCCAGCAACGCGGTAAGGCGGCTCGAGCAGCGGATCGGCGTGCCGCTGCTCGCCCGCACGACCCGCAGGGTCAGCCTCACCGAGGACGGCGCGGCGCTGTTCGAGCGCAGCCGGCAGATCCTTGCCGATCTCGACGAGACCGAGCAGGTGATCCGCGCCGCGCGGCTCAAGCCGAGCGGACGCTTGCGCGTTGATATGCCGATCTGCTTCGGCCGGCTCGAGGTGGTGCCGCTGCTCGGCGAGTTTCTCGCGCAATACCCCGACATTCGCCTCATCGTCAGCTCGACGGACCGCTACTCCGATCTCGTCGAGGAAGAGATCGACGTCGCAATTCGGCTGGGGCCGCTGCAGGATTCGAGCCTGATCGCGCGCCGCCTCACCCGCACGCAGTTCCGTCTCGTCGGCGCGCCGAGCTATCTCGCGGCGCATGGACGGCCGCGCTCGCTCGACGACCTCTCGCGCCACAGCTGTCTTGCGTTCACAGCGCAGGCCACTCGCCGCTTGCGGGCATGGCGCTTTCGGCGCAATGGCGAGGAGGTCAACCTCACACCGTCCGGCGCAATGACCTTCAGCGATGCCGGCGCGCTCGCCGCCGCCGCGCTCGCCGGCTATGGCCTCGCGCAAATGCGCGACTACTATACGGATGACGCGATCGCGGCCGGCGGCCTGGTCCCGCTCCTGGAGAAGCTCAAGCCGGACCCCGATCCGATCTCGCTCGTCTATCCGCCATCGCGCCACTTGTCGCCGAAAGTGCGCGTCTTCACCGATTACATGGTCGCGCAGTTCGTCTGAGCGACGTCCCCATGCCGCCTGCGCTATCGTCGCCGCCGACCGGGCGCCTGCGACAGCTGATCGGAGCAAGGCCGCCATTGCGGCCCAAGCGTGCCTGGACGTATCCACGCGAATTGGACGAACATTCGCGTGCTACGGCTGTCCAGAACGTCTCCGCCGAGTCCTTCCGCTCGCTGTCGCGCTTGCGCCGGGAGGATGAATTGATCGTTCGGTCGCCGGATCATCGGAAAGATTTTTCGCACGTAAGCGGCGAGCATCCCACAACTCGCGCTTGCGTTCCCGGCGGCGGACTGCAAGGTGGCGTCGACGCAGCCGCTCACGGCCGCAGCCGCAGCCCCGTGACCCGGATGATCCCATCGGGATGCGGCACGAAGCCGTCGAGCTTGGCAGAGAGGCCCCAGTACCATTTGAGGTGATAGAGAAAGATGTAAGGCCGCGCGGCGAGGTAGATCGCCGCTGCCCGCGCATAGAGCTTTGCGCGCTCGTTCACGTCGGCGGCCTCGCGCGCCTGTTTGAGAATCGCGTCGAGCTTCGGATCGCAGAACGAGCCCCAGTTGATGAAGCCGTCGCACGCGACCCACATCGCGATGTTGGCGTCGGGGTCGGGCCGCCCGCTCCAGATCAGCAGCGCCATCTCGTAGTTGCCGCTCTTGAGGCGCGCGAGCAGGCTCGTGCTCTCGGTCACCTCGATCTTCACGTCGAACCCCGCTTCGCCCGCCATCGCCTGGATGATCTCGGCGACGCGGCCGTCGAGCGGATCGGTGCTGACCAGCAGGGTGACGGGTACCTTGGTCCGTCCGCTCGCCGCGACGAGCGCCTTGGCGCGGGCGAGATCGCGCGGCGGGACCGGCAGCGCCTTGTCGTAGAACGTCGAGCCCGGAGGCTCCGGCTGGTTGCTCGGCACGAAGGCGCCGTCGAAGGCGACCTGGTTGATCGCGTCGCGGTCGAGCGAGAGCTCGAACGCATCGCGCAGCTTGGCGCTGGTGCCGAGCGGCGTGTTGGCGGCCGGGCCCTTGTTGGTGTTGATCGAGAGCAGGCGATAGCCGACCGAGGGCGCCGCGGCGAGGCGCACGCGCGGATCGCTGCGCAGCGTCGAAATGTCGGTCGGCGAGACGCGCTCGATGATCTGCAGGCCGCCGGAGCGCAGGTTGGCGAGCCGCACGGTGTCGTCCGGAAGCGGCTGATAGACGACGCGATCGATGTGGATCGCGTCCTTGTTCCAGTACTGCGCGAACCTGTCGAAGACGATGCGATCCTGCGCGACCCATTCGACGAAGCGGTACGGGCCGGCGCAGACCGGATGGCGAGCGAGCTTCTCGCCGAGTTCGCGCGCGGCCGTCGGCGACACCATCATGCCGGCGCGGTCGGCGAGCTGGGCGAGCAGCGGGACGTAGGGCTCTGAGAGATCGAGCCGCACCGTGTGGGGATCAACCACCGTGACGGCGCGCACCGGCTTGAGCTCGGTCTGGCGGCGCGAATAGGGCGCGGTCTTGTAGCGCTCGATATTGAAGCGCACCGCCTCCGCGTCGAACGGCGTGCCGTCATGGAAGACGACGCCGTCGCGCAGCTTGAGGGTCAGCGAGAGACCGTCGGCGCTCCACGTCCACGCGGTGGCGAGCTGCGGCACGTAGTGAAGCTTCTCGTCGAGATCGATGAGCTTGTCGCAGAACGCCGCGAAGGCGACGCGATCGGTGACGCTCGAGCTCTGCGCCGGATCGAGGGTCGCCGGATCGCCCAGCATGCCGATGCGCAGCGTGTCGGCGCGCGCCCAAGTCGCCACACAGGCGACGGCGGCAACGAGGATGAATCTGCAAGCGGGGCCCATGACGGCTCTTTCATCGTGAAATGCGGGATGGAAATTCCCGCGCCGCGCGTCACAATGCAAGCCGGTAGTCGCAAAACGCCGCAGGGGAAGCGCATGGCATCGCCGTTCCGTCTCGACGACAAGGTCGCTCTCGTCACCGGATCGAGCCGCGGCATCGGGCTCGCGATCGCGCAGGCGATGGCGGAGCAGGGCGCCAAGGTGGTGATCTCGAGCCGCAAAGCCGATGCCTGCGAGGCGGCGGCGGCGACCATCCGCGCGGCCGGCGGCACCGCGGCGGTGATCCCGTGCAACGTGTCGCGGCGCGACGAGGTGGAGGCGCTGGTCGCCGGCACCCGCAAGGCGTTCGGCAAGATCGACATCGTGGTCGGCAACGCGGCGGCCAATCCGGCCTACGGGCCGATCGGGCAGCTCAGCGACGAGGCGTTCGACAAGATCATCGGCACCAACGTCAAGAGCAACCTGTGGCTCTGCAATCTCACCATCCCGGAGATGGCCGCGCGCCGCGATGGCGCCGTCGTCATCGTCTCGTCGATCGGCGGCCTGCGCGGCAGCGAGGTGATCGGCGCCTACGGCATCTCCAAGGCGGCGGATTTCGCGCTGGCGCGCAACCTCGCGGTCGAATGGGGGCCGAAGAACGTGCGGGTGAACTGCATCGCCCCCGGACTGGTGAAGACCGATTTCGCCAAGGCGCTGTGGGAGAACCCGGAGGCGCTCAGGCGCCGCACCGACCGCACGCCGCTGCGCCGCATCGGCCTGCCCGAGGAGATCGGCCCGATCGCCGCCTTCCTGGCATCGCCGGCCGCGCGCTTCATCACCGGGCAGATCATCGTCGCGGACGGCGGCGTGACGATTGCTTAATGCGCTTGCTCGCCATTCTTTTTGCTGGGATATCGTGGCAGGGATTCGAGAGCCGAACGGTGGCCATTATGACGATTCGCAATCTCGATGAGAAATCGACTCAGCGCCTCGCTGTCGACCGACAGGGATGATCGTGCTTGACACGAACGTGCTCTCGGACGCGATGAGAGCGTCGCCCAAATCGATTTGATCGATCCCCGGCGCGACGCGTAACGCGCCGCCGTACGACGGCCGCGCTATCATCCTGCTACCCCGCATTCCCGCCCTGCGCCGCATATTTGCGCAGCTCCCCCTTCGCCACCGCCTCGCGGTGCACCTCGTCCGGCCCGTCGGCCAGCCGGATGGCGCGCGCCCGGGCATACGCATAGGCGAGGTGGAATTCCTGCGACACGCCGCCGCCGCCGCACACCTGAATGGCGCGGTCGATCACCTTCTGCGCCACGTTCGGCGCCACCACCTTGATCATGGCGATCTCGGCGCGTGCCGCCTTGTTGCCGACCGTGTCCATCATCTGCGCGGCGTGCATGGTCAAAAGCCGCGCCTGGTCGATCTCCATGCGCGACTCGGCGATCCAGTGCCGGGTCACGCCGTGCTCCGCGATCGTGCGGCCGAAGGTGGTGCGCGAGATCGCGCGCCGGCACATCGTCTCCAGCGCGCGCTCCGCCATGCCGATCATGCGCATGCAGTGATGGATGCGCCCCGGCCCGAGGCGTCCCTGCGCGATCTCGAAGCCGCGGCCTTCCCCGAGCAGCATGTTGGCCGCCGGCACGCGCACGTTCTCGAAGATCACCTCGGCGTGGCCGTGCGGCGCGTCGTCATAGCCGAACACGGTCAGCGGCCGCACGATCCTGATGCCGGGCGTGTCGAGCGGCACCAGGATCATCGACTGGCGCTTGTGCGATGGTGCGTCCGGGTCGGTGCGACCCATGAAGATCGCGAGCTTGCAGCGCTTGTCCATCGCGCCCGACGTCCACCACTTGCGCCCGTTGATCACGTAGCTGTCACCGTCGCGCTTGATCTCCGAGCGGATGTTGGTCGCGTCCGACGAGGCGACCGCCGGCTCCGTCATGGCGAAGCAGGAGCGGATCTCGCCCGCCATCAGCGGCTCGAGCCAGCGCTTCTTCTGCGCGTCGCTGCCGTAGAGCATCAGCGTTTCCATGTTGCCGGTGTCGGGCGCCGAGCAGTTGAACGGCTCGGCGCCGATCGGCGAGCGGCCCATGATCTCGCACAACGGCGCATATTCGACGACCGAGAGCGCGTCCGGATCGTGCTTCTTCGGCACGAACAGGTTCCACAAGCCCGCCGCCTTCGCCTTGCGCTTGAGCTCGCGCATCACCGGCGGCTCGTCCCAGTGGTCGCCCTCGCGCACCTCGCGCTCGAACGCCGGCTCGGCCGGATAGATGTGCTCCTCCATGAATGCGGTGATGCGCCGGGCCAGTTCGGCGCTGCGCGGCGAGGGCGGTGGCAACATGAAAGACTCCCTGTCTCCCGTCACGGCCGGGCATAGTCGTTGGAAAAACGGCGTCGCTCCGCTCGTCCATGTCCCGGCCATCCACGTCTTTGCGTCGCAGAAAGACGTGGATGCGCGGGCCGAGCCCGCGCATGACGGCATTCCGTTTCTACGCCGCCACGAGCCCGCCCAGGCGGGCGAGGGCGGCGAGATGATGGTCCGCGTCGCCGAACAGCGTATCGATCATGGTGACGCGCTTGAAATAGTGGCCGACCTTCGCCTCCATGGTCATGCCGATGCCGCCGTGCAGCTGGATCGCGCCCTGGCCGACGATGCGGCCGGAGCGGCCGATCTGCACCTTGGCGGCCGCGATCGCCTTGCGCCGCTCGGTCGCGTTCGGCTCGTCGGCCATCATGCTGGCGAGCATCGCCATGCTGCGCGCCTCCTCCAGCGCCATCAGCATGTCGGCGGCGCGATGCTGCAGCACCTGGAAATTGCCGATCGGCACGCCGAACTGCTTGCGGACTTTCAGATACTCGACGGTGGCCTCGTGCATCGCCGCCATGGCGCCGACCGCCTCGGCGGCGAGCGCCGCGATCGCGCTGTCGACCACGCGCTCGATCAGCGGGAAGGCCTGCCCGGGCTCGCCGATCGCCGCATCGGCGCCGACGCGCACATTGGTCAGCGCCACCTCGGCGGCGCGCAACCCGTCGACCGTCGGATAACCGCGCCGCGTCACCCCGCCGCCGGTCGCGGCGTCGACCAGAAAAAGCGCGAGCCCGTCGCGGTCGCGCGGCGCGCCCGAGAGCCGCGCCGACACCACAAGCTGGTCGGCGGCATCGCCATGCAGCACCAGGCTCTTCGCCCCATTGAGCACGAAGCCCGAGCCGTCCTTGCGCGCCGTCGTTGCGACATCGGCGAGATCGTAGCGCGCCTGCCGCTCGGCATGCGCGAAAGCAAGCTTCATCGCCCCGCTCGCGATTCGCGGTACCAGCGCGCCGCGCATCGCGTCACTGCCGCCGAGCCGCAGCAATCCGCCGCCCAGCACGACCGTCGCCAGATACGGCTCGAGCGCCAGCGCCCGCCCGAATGCCTCCATCACGATCATGGTCTCGACCGGTCCGCCGCCGAGCCCGCCGTCGGCCTCGGCGAACGGCAGCCCGAGCAGGCCGAGCTCCGCATAGTGCCGCCACATGTCGGCGCTGAACCCGCTCGCCTCCTGCCCGAACCGCTTGCGCGCCGCGAAGTCGTAGCGCTCCGCCATCAGCCGCTCGAGGGTCTCGCGCAGCAGGCGCTGCTCATCGGTGAGCTCGAAGTCCATGGGTCACAATCCCAAGCTCACAAACCCAAGATCGCCTTGGCGATGATGTTCTTCTGGATCTCGTTCGACCCACCGTAGATCGAGACCTTGCGCCAGTTGAAGTAGTGCGGCGCCTGCGGGCCGGCCCACTCCGGGCCGATCGGCGGCTCGTTCCAGCGCTCGCTCTCGTCGTGCGGCGCCTGGTCGGGCAGCGCATAGGGGCCGACCGCCTCCATCAAGAGCTCGCTGATCGTCTGCTGGATCTCCGAGCCGCGGATCTTCAGGATCGACGAGGCCGGGTCGGGTTTGCCGTTGCGGCTTCGCGCGGCCGCCACCACACGCAGCTGCGTCATCTCCAGCGCCTTGAGCTGCACCTCGACGGCGGCGATCTTCATGGCGAAGCGTTCGTCTTCAATCAGCGGCTTGTCGCCGATGCGCTCGAGCGCCGCGATCTCCTTCAGCCGGCGGATGCGCGCCTTGGAGATGCCGACGCGCGCGATGCCGGTGCGCTCGTTGCCGAGCAGGAATTTGGCGTAGTCCCAGCCCTTGTTCTCGTCGCCGACGAGGTTCTGCGCCGGCACCCGAACGTCGTCGAAAAAGACCTCGTTGACCTCGTGGCCGCCGTCGATGGTCTGGATCGGCCGCACGGTCACGCCCGGCGACTTCATGTCGATCAGGAGGAAGCTGATGCCCTCCTGCTTCTTCGCGCCCGGATCGGTGCGCACCAGGCAGAAAATCCAGTCGGCATATTGCGCCATCGTGGTCCAGGTCTTCTGGCCGTTGACCACGTAGTGGTCGCCCTCGCGTTTGGCCGCCGTGCGCAGCGACGCGAGGTCGGAGCCCGAGCCCGGCTCGGAGAAACCCTGGCACCACCAGTCGTCGATATTGGCGATGCGGGGAAGGAAGCGATGCTTCTGTGCCTCGCTGCCGAAGCGGGCGATCACCGGCCCGACCATGGTGGTGCCGAACTGCAGCGGCTCCGGCGCCGGCGCCTGCTGCAGCTCCTCGCGGAAGATATATTGCTGCACCGGCGTCCACCCGGTGCCGCCCCACTCGACCGGCCAGTGCGGCACCGCCCAGCCCTTGGCATTGAGGATGCGCTGCCAGGTGACGATGTCGTCCTTCACCAGGCGATGCCCTTCCACCATCTTGCGCCGGATCGCGGAGGGGAGCGCCTCGCGCATGAACGCGCGCACCTCCTCGCGAAACGCGACCTCCTCGGGCGTGAAGCGCAGGTCCATGATCTGACCCCCGTTACCCGTCATGGCCGGGACGAGCCCGCGCACGACGTGTTGCTAGTTTATCTCGAACAGCCCCGCCGCTCCCATGCCGCCGCCGATGCACATGGTCACCACCGCGTGCTTCGCCTTGCGGCGCCGCCCCTCGATCAGCACATGCCCGGTCATGCGCGAGCCGCTCATGCCGAACGGATGGCCGATCGAGATCGAGCCGCCGTCGACATTGAGCCGCTCCTGCGGAATGCCGAGCCGATCGCGGCAGTAGAGCACCTGGCTCGCGAACGCCTCGTTGAGCTCCCACAGGTCGACGTCGTCCATCTTGATGCCGCAGCGCGCCAGCAGCTTCGGCACCGCGAACACCGGCCCGATGCCCATCTCGTCCGGCTCGCAGCCCGCGACCGCAAAGCCGCGGAAGGTGCCGAGCGGCTCGAGCCCGCGCTTTTCCGCGAGCTTGGCGCTCATCAGCAGGCAGGCGGAGGCGCCATCGGACAGCTGGCTGGCATTGCCCGCCGTGATGTAGCCGCCCTCGCGCACCGGCTTGAGGCCCGCAAGGCCCTCGAGGGTGGTGTCGGGCCGGTTGCCCTCGTCGCTCTTGAGGGTGACCTCCTCGAGGCTCTCCGCCTTGGTGACCTTGTCGACCACCTTCTTGGTGGTCGGCAGCGGCACGATCTCGTCCTTGAAGCGCCCCGCTTGCTGCCCGGCTGCCGTGCGGCGCTGACTTTCGAGCGAGTAGGCGTCCTGCGCGTCGCGGCTCACCCCGTAGCGCTGCGCCACGATGTCGGCGGTCTGGATCATCGGCATCCACACCTCCGGCTTGTGTTCCATCAGCCAGTCCTCGCGCACGTGCTCGCGGTCGCCTCCCACCAGGCTGATGCTTTCGAGCCCGCCGGCGACGATCACGTCAGCCTCGCCGGCGATGATGCGTTGCGCCGCGACCGCGATCGTCTGCAGCCCGGACGAGCAGAACCGGTTGATCGTCATGCCGCTGACGCTGACGGGGAGCCCGGCGCGGATCGCGGAGAGCCGCGCGATGTTGTGCCCGGTCGCGCGCTCCGGCATGGCGCAGCCCATCACCACGTCTTCGACCTCGGCGGGATCGATCCCGGCGCGCGCGACCGCGTGCTTGACCACGTGGCCGCCCATCGTCGCGCCATGGGTCATGTTGAAGGCACCGCGACCGGCCTTGCCGATCGGCGTGCGGGCTGTCGAGACGATGACGGCTTCGGACATCAGGTGCTCCCGGGCGTAAGGGCAGGTTGACGGTCGGCGGATGATTTGCGGCGCTCTTCCTCGGCCAGCACCCGCCGCGCGAACTTGCCCGCGGCTGTGCGCGGCAGGCTCGCGCGGATCTCGAGCGCGCTCGGCAGCGCGTGGCGGCCGAGCTTGTCGGCCAGAAACTCGCGCAGCGCCTCGAGCGTGAGCGTCGGCGCGCCGGCGCGCAGCTTGATGAAGGCCTTGGCGGCCTCGCCCCGATAGGCGTCGGGCACGCCGATCACCAGCGCCTCCTCGACGTCGGGGTGCTCGTAGATCGCGTACTCGATCGCGATCGGATAGACGTTGAACCCGCCCGAGATGATGACGTCGTTCTTGCGCTCGACCAGGAAGAAATAGCCGTCCTCGTCCATGTAGCCGATGTCGCCGGTGAGAAAGAAGCCATCGACCATGACGGCGGCAGTCTCGCGCGGCCTGTTCCAATAGGCCCGCATGACGTTCGCGCCCTTGATGCGCAGCTCGCCCGTTTCGCCGATGCCGAGCACGCGGTGCGGATCGTCGAGCGCCACCACCTCGACCGTGATGCCGGGCAGCGGAATGCCGATGGTGCCGGGCTTGGACAAGCCGCCCGCGGGCGGCGAGATGCCGGCCGGCGAGGTCTCGGTCATGCCCCAGCCGCTCGGCAGCGGCAGGCCGACGACGCACTCGACCCGCCGCGCCACCTCGATCGGCAGCGGCGCGCCGCCCGAGCCGATCACGCGCAATGAGGAGAAGTCGCGCGTCTCGATGCCCGGATGGTTGATCAGCGCGATCCACATCGTGGGCACGCCCGGGAACGAGGTCGCGCGCCCGACCTCGATGTCGTGCAGCACCGTCTCGACGTCGAAGCGCGCATGCAGCAGCAGCTCATTGCCGCAGGCGAGATGCCGCAGCATCACGCTGCACAGCCCGTAAATATGAAACAGCGGCAGCACCATGATGACGCGATCGGATGGGGCGCCGGGCCGGGTGTAGCTGCGAATCCATTCGCGATAGCTCGACACCGCCGCCGTGAGATTGGCATGAGTGAGCATCGCGGCCTTGGGCAGCCCGGTGGTCGCGCCGGTGTATTGCAGCAGCGCGACGTCGTCGGGCGCGACGGCCGGCCATTGTCCCGGCGGGGGCGACTCGAGCAACCGATCGAACGCGATCATCTCGCGGCTCGGCGAGAATGTGTCCGGCGGCTTCGCTGCCTCGCCCCATCTCGCATCGTCGCCGACGATCACGCGGTCGACATGTCCGGCGGCGAGCAGCCGCTCCGCCTTGGCGACGAGCCCGAACAGGTTGGTCGTCACCAAGGTGCCCGCGCCCGAATCCTCGAGCTTGTGGACGAGCTCGCGCTCCGAATCGAGCGGGCTCAGGTGCACGACCCGCGCGCCCGTGCGCAGAACCGCGAAGAAGCTGATCGGATGATAAGGCGTGTTCGGCAGCAGCAACGCCACGCCGTCGCTGCGGCCGATGCCGAGCCGCATCAGGCCGGCGGCCGCCCGCGCCACGAGATCGGCGAGCAAGGCATAATCGATCCGGGTCGTGCGATAGCGGAAGGCGATGCGATCCGCGTGCGCCGCAACGCTCTCGTCCAGCATCTCCTGCAGCGTCGAGGTCGCGATCGGCGCGTCCCAGCGCACGCCGGCCGGATAGGATTTCTCCCACGCGTGCGGGCGCCGGTCCATCGTCAGCCCTTGCCGCTCGCCAGCGAGCCGAAGGTCGCGCCTTCCTTTGCCAATCGCTCCAGCAGCGCCGCCGGCGTGTGGCGCTTGTCGCCGGTAGCCTTGGCCAGCTCGGCCAGCCGGTCGCGCACCTTGCGCAGCCCGACCGCGTCGGCATAGTACATCGGCCCGCCGCGCCAGACCGGGAAGCCGTAGCCGTAGATCCAGATCACGTCGATGTCGCCCGGCCGCAGCGCGATGCCTTCCTCGAGGATGCGCGCGCCCTCGTTGATCATGGGATAGATCAGCCGCTCGATGATCTCCTCCTTGCCGATCTCGCGTCGCGCAATGCCGAGCCGGCGCGACGTATCGACCACCAGCGCCTCGACCTCCGGATTGGGCCGCCCGGCGCGCGCGCCGGCCTCGTAGACGTAGTAGCCCTTGCCGGTCTTCTGCCCGAAATCGCCCTTCTCGCAGATCGCGTCGGCGATCACCGCCGTGACGCCGCGGTCCTTGCGGTTGCGCCAGCTCACGTCGAGGCCGGCGAGATCGCTCATCGCGAACGGTCCCATCGGGAAGCCGAACTCGGTGAGCGCGCCGTCCACCTGCTGTGGCAGTGCGCCTTCGAGCAGCAGCCGCTCCGCCTCGATGCCGCGCGCGCTGAGCATGCGGTTGCCGACGAAGCCGTGGCACACGCCGACGACGACCGGCACCTTTCCGAGCTTCCGGCCCACTGCGATCGCGGTCGCGAGCACGTCCGGCGCCGTTTCCTTGCCGCGCACGATCTCCAACAGCTTCATCACGTTGGCGGGGCTGAAGAAGTGCGTGCCGAGCACCGACGCCGGCCGCTGGGTCGTCTGCGCGATCGCATTGATGTCGAGGTAGGAGGTGTTGCTCGCCAGCACCGCGCCGGGCTTGGCGAGGCGATCGAGATTGCCGAATACCTGCTTCTTGATGTCCATCGTCTCGAACACGGCCTCGATGACGATGTCCGCGTCGGCGACCGCGCCGATGTCCGTCGTGCCGGTGAATCGCGCGAGGCGGCGCTCCATCTCGTCGGCGGCGAGGCTGCCGCGCGACACCGAGGTCTTGTAGTTGCGCGCGATCGTGTCCTGCCCGCGCTTGAGCGCCTCCGCGCTCGTCTCGATCACCGTCACCGGAATGCCGGCATTGGCGAAGCACATCGAGATGCCGCCGCCCATGGTGCCGGCGCCGATCACCGCGGCGCGCTTGATCTCGTGCGGAACCACGTCCTTCGCTACGCCGGGAATCTTGGCAGCCTCGCGCTCGGCAAAGAAGATGTGCCGCTGCGCCTTCGACTGGTCGCCGGCGAGCAGCTCCATGAACTTCTCGCGCTCGCGCCGCAGCGCCTCGTCGATCGGCACGTCGAGCGTCCAGCGCACCGCCTCGATCGCGGCGGCGGGCGCCGCAAGCCCGCGCGAGCGCTTTGCGTGCGCCGCGACGATCTCGCCGAACTTCTCCGGATGGCTGCGCACCTCCGCGAGCTCGTCCTCCAGGTCGCGCACGCGCCGCAGCGGCCGCTTCTCGGCGACGACGCGCCGCGCGAACGCGACCGCGCCGGCGACGAGGTCGCCCTCGATGATCTCGTCGATCAGGCCGACCGCGAGCGCATCCTTAGCCGGGATCGGGTCGCCCGACAGGATCATCCCGAGCGCCTTGTCGATCCCGACGAGGCGCGGCAGCCGCTGCGTGCCGCCGGCCCCCGGAATGAGACCGAGCTTGATCTCCGGCAGGCCGAGCCGGGTGCCGGGCGCCGCTACCCGGAAATGGCAGGCGAGCGTGAGCTCGAGCCCGCCTCCGAGCGGCGTGCCGTGCACCGCCGCGATGGTCGGCTTCTTGATCTCGTCCACCGCGCGGATGACGTCGATCAGGCTCGGCGGCTGCGACGTCTTGCCGAACTCGGTGATGTCGGCGCCCGCCATGAAAGTGCGCCCGGCGCCGGTGAGCACGATCGCCTCGACCGCGCTGTCGTCGCGCGCCGCCGCGAAGCAATCGTGCATGCCGGCACGCACCGCATGCTTGAGCGCATTGACCGGCGGGTTGTCGACCGTGATGACCGCGATGCCGCCGTCGCGACGCCAGGTAACATGCTCGTTCAAGGCCCGACCTCCTTGCTGCGACACGACGGCGCAGAGCCTGCGGCCGCGCGCAGTTTCACTCCCCAATGTAGCGCATTCGCGCGAAGCTGCTGCACGTCGCGGCGCCTGCGCGCCTCGTTTCGCACTGCGGAACTCAATTCTGCGGCGTTGACCGAAACGCTAGGCTGTGGTGATCATCACTGTCAACCGTCAAGCCTGATGAGTCAGAGTTGCGTCGATGACCCTGCAGACCGGGCCCGACCTGCGCGACATGACGGCGCCCGCGAGCCGCGGGCGCGCGAACGGCGGCAGCGACCGCAAGTTCGTCTCCGCGCTCGCGCGTGGCCTCGAGGTGCTGCGCGCCTTCACGCCCAGCGAAGGCCTGCTCGGCAACGGCGAGCTGGTGCAGCGCACGGGCCTGCCCAAGCCGACCGTGACGCGGCTCACCTACACGCTCACCAAGCTCGGCTATCTCACGTACGTGGAACGTCTGGGCAAGTACCAGCTCGCGCCGGCGGCGCTCGCGCTCGGCTATTCGGCGCTCGCCAACTTGCGTGTCCGCCAGATCGCGCGCGCCGCGATGCAGAAGCTCGCCGACTATGCCGACGCGTCCGTCGCGCTCGGCACGCGCGACCGGCTCGATCTCATCTATGTGGAGCACTGCCGCAGCAAGCACGGCATGATGCTCCGCCTCGGGCTCGGCTCGCGCATTCCGATCGCCACCACCGCCATGGGCCGTGCGCTGCTTGCCGGTCTGCCCGAGACCGAGCGCGACTGGCTGCTCGGCTACCTGCGGCGCGAGGCCGGCAAGGCCTGGCCGAAACTGCGCGCTGGCATCGAGCGCGCGATCGAGGATGTGGCGACGCGCGGCTTCACGCTCGCGCTCGGCGAATGGGAGCGCGACATCAATGCGGTCGGGGTGCCGCTGCTCGCGCCCGACGGCTCCGGCGCGTTCGCGTTCAATTGCGGGGCACCCTCCTTTCACTTCACCCGCGATCGCCTCGAACGCGACATCGGCCCGCGGCTGGTCAACCTTGTGCGCAACGTCGAGGTGGAGCTCAGCGGCCGCTGAGCAAGAACGACAAAAACCAAATCACAAGGGAGGAAAGCAGGATGCATGCGAGTGTGGGGACTTGCGTGACGAGGCGCGGCAACGCCCGCGCCGTGGCGCCGATCGGGCGCTGAGAGGTCCCGTGTCCGCCGCGTCGGGAGCTGTCGAGTTTTCGCGGTTTGGCCAAGGGAGCCGACAGGCTCGAGTGGCCGCCGCCGCGGCGGCGCCGCTCGTCGCCATACGCGACGTCAGCGTGCGCTTCGGCGGCGTCGTTGCGCTCGACCGCGTCTCCTTCGCGATCGGCGCCGGCGAGCTGCTCGGCCTGATCGGGCCGAATGGGGCCGGCAAGACCACGCTGTTCAACTGCTTCAGCCGTCTCTACACGCCGCGGGAAGGCGACATCGTCTTCGACGGGCGCAGCATTCTCGCCCTGCCGTCCCACCGCATGGCGGCGATCGGCATCGGCCGCACGTTTCAGAACCTGGCGCTGTTTCGCACCATGTCGGTGCTCGACAATATCCGTGTCGGCAGCCATCGCCTGGGCGGCAGCGATTTCCTCAGCAATGCGCTGCGAATGCCGTGGACCGGCCGCGAGGAGCGCCGGCTACACGCGATCGCGTCCGAGCTGATCGATTTCCTCGATCTTCGCGCGGTCGCCCACCGCCGCGTCTCCGACCTTCCGTTCGGGGTGCAGAAGCGGGTCGAGCTTGCGCGCGCGCTCGCGGCGCAACCCAAGCTCCTGCTGCTCGACGAGCCGGCCGGCGGCCTCAACCATGGTGAGGTCGCCGAGCTCGGCCGCCTGATCCGCCGCATCCGCGATGAGCGCAGCGTCACCGTGCTGCTGGTCGAGCATCACATGAATCTGGTGATGTCGATCTGCGACCGGGTGGTGGCGCTCGATTTCGGCCGCAAGATCGCCGAGGGGACGCCGGCCGAGGTGCAGCGCAACGAGGCCGTGATCCTCGCCTATCTCGGAACGACGCGCAAATGACGGCGCTCGTCGAGACCCGCGGCCTGTGCGCCTTTTACGGCGACGTCCAGGTGCTGTTCGGGCTCGACCTCGAGGTCGAGGAGGGCGGCATCACGGCGCTGCTCGGCGCCAACGGCGCCGGCAAGACCACGACCTTGCGCGCGCTGTGCGGGATGGTGCGCACCCGCGGCGAGATCCGCTTCGCCGGCTCGTCCATCGCCGGTCTGCCGACCGAGACGATCGTACGGCGCGGGATCGCCCACGTGCCGGAGGGCCGCGGCACCTTCGCGCGCCAGACCGTCGAGGAGAATTTACACATCGGCGCCATCACCCGGCGCGACCGCGCCGGCATCGCGGCCGACATCGAGCGCGTCTACGGCTACTTCCCGCGCCTCAAGGAGCGGCGCAACCAGCAGGCCGGCACGCTCTCGGGGGGCGAGCAGCAGATGCTGGCGGTCGGCCGCGCCATGATGCTGCGCCCGCGCCTGATGCTGCTCGACGAGCCGTCGTTCGGCCTCGCCCCGATGGTGGTCGAGGAGATGTTCGAGATCTTCGGCACCCTCAACACGCGCGAGCGCATGAGCATGCTGATCGTCGAGCAGAACGCCGCGCTGGCGCTCGAGCTCGCCAGCCAGGCCTACCTGATCGAGACCGGCTCGCTGGTGATGGCGGGTGCGGCCGGGGACGTCGGGCGCGACGAAAACATCCGCCGCTCCTATCTGGGCTACTGAGGCGCGAGGAGACCCATGGAGCTCTTCCTGCATCAAGTCCTCGCCGGCATCGCCACCGGCGGCATCTATGCCTGCATGGGCCTCGCCGTGGTGATGATCTATCAGGCGATCGACCATCTCAATTTCGCCCAGGGCGAGATGGCGATGTTCTCGACCTTCGTCGCCTGGCAGCTCATCCAGTGGGGCGCGCCCTACTGGGTCGCGTTCATCTTGACCGTCGCGATCTCGTTCGCGGCCGGCGTCGCCATCGACCGCATCGTGTTCAAGCCGATCCACAACGCGCCGGTGTTGAGCCACATCGTCGTGTTCATCGCGCTGCTTGCGATCCTCAACAGTGCGGCCGGCTTCATCTGGGACTACCAGATCAAGGCCTTCCCGAGCCCGTTCGGCACCGGCTCGCTGTTCGGGCAGAACCTGATCAGCCGCCACGATGCCGGCATGATATCGGTCACGCTGATGATGCTGGTGCTGCTCTATTTCTTCTTCCGCCACACCCGCATCGGCCTCGCCATGCGCGCGGCCGCCGCGAGCCCGGACTCGGCGCGTCTCGCCGGCATCCGGGTCGGCTGGATGATCGCGCTCGGCTGGGGCATGGCGGCGGCGATCGGCGCCGTCGCCGGCATGATGATCGCGCCGGTGGTCTTCCTCGAGCCGAACATGATGGTCAGCATCCTGCTCTACGGCTTCGCCGGCGCCGTGCTCGGCGGCCTCACCAGCCCGGGCGGGGCCGTGCTCGGCGGATTTACGGTCGGCATCATCGAAAATCTCGCCGCCACCTACATTCCGGGCGCCGGCCGCGAGCTCAAGCTCACCATCGCGCTGTTCATCATCGTCGCGGTGCTCATCGTCAAGCCGAGCGGCATCTTCGGCCGCCGGGTCGTGAGCCGGGTGTAGGCCATGCAGCACGCCGCCGACCTGTCGCATGATGCAGCCGTGAGCGCGCAGCCTCGCGCATCGCACATAGTGATTTCATCGACGGCGTGGCGCGCGCTCGCGCTCATCGTCGGCGTCGCCCTCGCCGCCGCGCTGCCCTTCGGGTTGAAGAGTTTCTTCATCTTTCAGGTCACGCTCGCCGTGATCTACGCGATCGCCATTCTGGGCCTCAATCTGCTCACCGGGGTGAACGGCCAGTTTTCGCTCGGGCACAGCGCGTTCTACGCGATCGGCGCCTATACGGCCGCCATCATGATGAATGCCGACATTTCCTATGTGTGGACGCTGCCGGCCGCCGGCATCGTCTGCCTCGTCAGCGGCTTCCTGTTCGGCCTGCCGGCCCTGCGGCTCGAGGGCATCTATCTGGCGCTCGCGACCTTCGCGCTCGCCGATGCGACGCCGCAGCTGCTCAAGGTGAACTTCCTCGAGGACTGGACCGGCGGCGTGCAAGGCATCAGCCTCATCAAGCCGGACGCTCCGTTCGGCCTGCCGCTCAATCCCGACCGATGGCTCTATTTCCTCACGCTCGCGGTCGCGGCGCTGCTCTATTGGTGCGCCGTCAACCTGGTGCGGAGCCGCACCGGCCGCGCGCTGGTCGCGATCCGCGATCATCCGGTTGCGGCGAGCGCGATGGGCATCAACGTGTCGCTCTACAAGTCGCTGATCTTCGGCGTGAGCGCGCTCTACACCGGCGTCGCCGGCGCGCTCGGCGCCATCGCGATCGCGTTCGTCGCGCCCGACAGCTTCACGTTCTCGCTCGCGATCGCGCTGTTCGTCGGGCTCGTGGTGGGCGGCGTCGGCTCGATCGCCGGCACGCTGTTCGGCGGCGCCTTCGTGCTGTTCGTGCCCAACATCGCCGAGAGCGTCTCGAAGGGCCTCGCCGGCGCGGTCTACGGCGTCATTCTGATTCTGCTCATCTATCTGATGCCGAGCGGTGCCGCCGGGCTCGTGCGCCTGGTGGCCGGCCGCTTCATGCGCCACGCGGCGCCGCCCCAGGCGACGCTCGCGACGCTCACGGGAGATGAACCCGGCCAGCCGTCTCGGTGAGACGGCAACCGGATCGCAACGCCGCAGCACGCGGCCAACTTGGAAGGAGGAAGCGATGAAGAGAGGCATCGACCGACGCACCGTCCTGGTCTCGTCCGCCGCCGCGGCGGCCACGGTCGCGACCCGCGCCTGGGCGAAAGGGAGCTACGATCCGGGCGCAAGCGACACCGAGATCAAGATCGGCAACACCAATCCGTACAGCGGGCCGGCGTCCGCCTACAGCCAGATCGGCAAGACGATCGCAGCCTACTTCAAGAAGGTGAACGCCGAGGGCGGCATCAACGGCCGTAAGATCAACTTCATCTCTTATGACGACGGCTACAGCCCGCCCAAGACCGTGGAGCAGGTGCGCAAGCTCGTCGAGAGCGACGAGGTTCTCTTCCTCTTCCAGAGCCTCGGCACCCCGTGCAACACGGCGATCCACAAATACATGAACGCCAAGAAGGTGCCGCAGCTGTTCGTCGCCACCGGCGCCACCAAGTGGGGCGATCCAAAACACTTCCCCTGGACCATGGGCTGGCAGCCGAGCTACCAGTCGGAAGGACACATCTATGCGAAGTATCTGATCCAGACCAAACCCGACGCCAAGATCGGCATCCTCTATCAGAACGACGATTACGGTAAGGACTACGTGAAGGGCCTCAAGGATGGTCTCGGCGGCAAGCTGAAGATCATCTCCGAGCAGCCCTACGAGACGACCGACGCGACCGTCGACTCGCAGATCATCTCGCTCAAGGAATCCGGCGCCGACGTCTTCTTCAACGTGACCACGCCGAAATTCGCCGCCCAGGCGATCAAGAAGGCGGGCGAGATCGGCTGGAAGCCGGTGCATCTCCTCAACAACGTGTCGCAGTCGGTCGGCGCGGTGCTCAAGCCCGCGGGAATCGAATACTCGAAGGGGATCCTTTCGACCTACTATCTCAAGGATGCGAACGACCCGCAGTGGAAGGACGACGCCGGGATGAAGGAGTGGATCGCCTTCATGGACAAGTACTTTCCCGAGGGCGACAAGACCTCGAGCTTCACGATCTACGGCTACACGGTGGCGCAGAGCTTGATGCAGGTGCTCACGCAGTGCGGCGACAATCTCACCCGCGCCAACGTGATGAAGGAGGCCGCCAACCTGCACGACCTCAAGCTCGGCACGCTGCTGCCCGGCATCACAATCAACACCGGCCCGGACGACTTCTATCCGATCAAGCAGATGCAGATGCAGCGCTTCGACGGCGAGCGCTGGGTCGCCGTCGGCCCGGTGATGAGCGGCGCGCTCGGGTGAGGTGAGAAGAGGCTGAGCCCTATCATCATCGTCATGGCCGGGCTGGTGCCCGGCCATCTAGAGGTGGATGCCCGCGGCAAGCGCGGGCATGAGGCCGCCCTTCATTCGACGGCCGCGAGACATGCCGCACACCTGCGGCGCCAGGGGCCGGAGATGACGGGCGCGCCGCCTTGATGTAAATATCGTTCACATGTGCTGGTCTCGCGACAGGGGCGCAAGCCGTTCACATCGTCGAAGGTGTGCGCCGACGTGTGCGCCGAGGTGTGCGCGATGATCGCCGCCGCCCGATCCGATCTGTCGGTCGGCAGTGTCGTTGCGGCCTTCGAGGTGATGGGGCGCTACCTGCGCGAGCGCGAGCTGCTGGGGGAGATCGCCGTGTACGGCCGCACCGCGATCCTTCTGCAATTCCGTTGGGGCAACCCCACCGAGGACGTCGACGTCGTGATCCGGACCGTCGAGCGCGAAGGCGCCGTGAAGGATGCGGCCGCATATGCCGCGCTCCGGCTCGGATTGCCGGATGACTGGCTCAACAACTACGTCGGCGCGTTCACGGCGGAAAACGAATCCGAGTCGTTCTTCTCGACGTACGGCGCCTATCCGCGCGGCGAGACGCCGGGATTGCGGGTCTTCCTGGCGAAGCCGGAATACATCTGTGCGATGAAGCTCAAGGCCCTGCAGCGGGAGACCGTCGACGACAAGGATTTCGAGGATGCCGCGCGGCTGGCGGTGGAGATCGGCATCGACGGCACCGACGACCTTCTGCGCTTGTTCGCCTCCTACTTCCCGGGCGAGCGCCTCGATCGGGCGGCGGCAGCGCGTTTGCCCGAGGTCGCCGCGGCGGTCCGCTCGCGGAGGCGGTCATGAGCCGCCCGCAAAATCTCCATGAGGTCGCGTTGACGACGATCGCCGGGACGAAACCCTTCGCCAACGCGATCGACGAGTTCATCGACACCTTCTACCTCGACCACCCCGACAAGGCGCGCCAGCAGCAGCGGCTCAACGAGCCGCCTGCAATCGTCGGCGATGCGTTCATCGATGCCTGGATCGGCGCAGTCGGCGAGCATCTGGCGCGAAGATGGAATCTTCGGGTGCCGGCCTGGACCCGGCGTCCCGAGCACGATCGGCTTTCGCGCCCGACATTCGTTCCCGACTCGAGGGCCCTGCGCGGCCTGCTCACGATCGAAAGTCCGCCCGCGTTCCGCTCGCGCATGATCTTCACCTTCGTCGAGCCGCTTCAGCGCGCGAGATTTCCACGTGATGTCGAACGTATCCGGCGGCCTGCATGACCCGAGCCGGCCGACGTGACGGCTGCCGCCGCCTCATGTAAACATCCTTCACATGAGCTGGTCTCGCGACCGCGGTCCGCGCGGCTATCACCATGGCAATCTGAAGGAAGCGCTGATCCAGGCGGCGCTCGACCTGATTGCGCAGAAGGGGCCGGGCGGCTTCACGTTTGCGGAAGCCGCGCGCGCCGCAGGTGTGAGCCCGGCCGCCCCCTACCGGCATTTTCGCGATCGCGACGATCTCCTCGTCGACGTCGCCCGACGCGGGTTCGAGCAGTTCACACAGGCGCTCGCCAGCGCCTGGGATGATGGCCGCCCCGAGCCGATGAGCGCGTTCGAGCGCGTCGGCCGCGCCTATCTGGCGTTCGCTCGCAGCGAGCCCGCCTATTATTCCGCGATGTTCGAGGCCGGCATTCCGCTCGATGCGAGCCCCGAGCTGCGCGAAGCGGGCGACGCCGCCTTTGCGGTGCTGCGCGGCGCCGCCGACAAGCTGATCGCGCGGCTACCGGCCGGCCGCCGCCCGCCCGCGCTGATGATGGCGTTGCACATCTGGTCGCTCGCCCACGGAATCGCATCGCTGTTCGGCCGCGCCGATGCGGGCCGGCGCAGTCTGCCGATGTCGCCCGAGGAACTGCTCGAGGCCGCGGTGCTTGTCTATCTGCGCGGCCTTGGCCTGCCCGAGGGCGGCTAGTCTAGATCAGTTCTCGATCCTTAATTTTTCCGGCCCCATTGACTCCTGCTCCTCTGCGATGTAAATGTAATTAACATTCACGTTAACCTTCATGTCGGAGGGCTCCGATGAGCTACGCGACACAAGACCAAGCCTACCGCGGCTACGGCTACGGGCCGCCCCCGTGGGCCATGCGATTCTGGCACCCGGGCTGGATCGTCCTGATGATCCTCGGCTTCATCTTCTGGTGGCCGATCGGGCTCATCATCCTCGGCATCGTCATCGGGAGCAGGAAAATGAGCTGTTGGAGCTACCGCGGCTACGACCGCTGGCATGATCACGTGCAGGACAAGATGGATCGCATGCGCGCCAAGATGAGCAGCTGCGGCTTCGGCGGCTGGAGTGGCGGCGGATCGAGCGGCAATCGCGCGTTCGACGAGTATCGCGCCGAGACGTTGAACCGGCTCGAGGACGAGCAGCGCGAGTTTCGCGAATTCCTCCAGCGCCTGCGCATGGCCAAGGACAAGGCCGAGTTCGACCAGTTCATGGCCGAGCGCCGCAACCGCCCCGAGCCTCCGCCCCCGCCGCAGCAACAGGGATAGTCAACCAATCAAACTACGTCATGGCCGGGCTCGACCCGGCCATCCACGTCTTGCTGCTGAGCGACATTAAAGGAAGGACGTGGATGCCCGGCATTCCGCCGGGCATGACGAAGGAAACTCTGAACGTTCGGCCGTCATTCGACGCCGGCCGTTTCCACATCGTCTTCGGGCTTCTCGAACGACACGCCGAGCTGATCGTTGGTGCGCCACTTGACCCGGCACGGCCGGCGAGAGCGTCCATGATCGAAGGTGAGCTCGAAGGTGTCCGGCACCCGATAGGTGCTGGCCAGCGTCAGGCAAGCACCGGTGTTGGTGACGTTGTGCAGCGTGCATTGCATCGTCTCGGCGCTGCGTCGCTCCACCACGATCTCGGCGTTGTGGCGGATGCGCGTGCGTGTGACGGATCGGCGCTCGTCCATGACAAGTCCCCTGCGCGCAGTTCCCGACAGCCCGGCGGCTTATAGGGGGCAATTCCTTACCGATCACTCAAGGTTGACGCGCCGCACGGGTTAACAGCGGTGCGCGCCTACGGCGTAAGTTTGAGCGCCGCGACAGTGCCCGGCAGATTGCGGTCGAGCAGATCCATCAACGCCGATTTCAGGCGCAGGTTCTGTCCGGCATCGAGCGTCTGCGGCATCCACGATGTGTCGAGCTCGCGTGAGGGCCCGCGGATCACTTTCATCGACAGCACCGTCTCGCTGAGCGGATAGGCCGGCGAATTGGCGATCACCGTAAATCGGCGCCCATCGACCACTGTGATCCAATAGAGCGCGTAGAGATCAACCGCGGGGCTGCCGAGGCCCGATCTCTCGAGGAGGCCGAGGCCGTAGACACCCTGGTTCGTGCCGGCGAGCTGGCTGCTGCCCTTGGTGACGATGATGTAGGCGTCGACGTCGCTCCCCCTGGCCTGCGCGCGCACCGCGTCGGCGATCTGTGTGAAGTTATTCCCGGTGGTATCGAAACCGGCACGCGTGAAACCCGCCGGACGCGTCTCGAAGCGTCCGTTGAGCACGCTGCGCACCTTGCCGAGCACGAAATCGTCGATCCCCCACGACTCGATCGGCATCTCCTTCAAGTCGTTTTGGAAAACCGTGATGCCCAGCTTCTTGATTGCGAACCTGTCGCCGATCGCGGAAAAGACCGCGACGCGCTTGACCGCCTGCATCAGCCCGGGCTCGACCGATGTCGGCGCGCAGCCGGCAAGCAGCAGCAATGCGAGCAGGCCGCCCGCCACCATGTTCCGCATGCGATGAAAACGTCCCCCAGCGCCCCTCGTGCCAAGGTTGCACATCGCGGCATCCCCAGCAACGGGGCCCGCGCAGGTCTACGCCTTGAAGTGCTTTGAA
Organism: Xanthobacteraceae bacterium; assembly: GCA_035293985.1. Classification (GTDB taxonomy): domain Bacteria; phylum Pseudomonadota; class Alphaproteobacteria; order Rhizobiales; family Xanthobacteraceae; genus JAVDCA01. The sequence goes on along the minus strand of DATGLS010000017.1, from coordinate 399,264 downwards.
AGCTTCAGCGTCTGCGCCTGGTAATTCGAGCCGATGCCCTGGCCGTAGAGCTGATCGGGCCGCGCCATCATCCTCTCGTAGACGAGGCGGCCGACCGTCTGGCCGTGCTCGAGAATGAACGGCACCTCGCGCGAGCGCACCTCGAGCACGGCGCGCGCGCCGCGTCCGCCGGCGCCCGCGTAGCCGAAGCCGGGATCGAAGAAGCCCGCATAGTGCACGCGGAACTCGCCCACCAGCGGATCGAACGGCACCATCTCGGCCGCGTAGTCGGGGGGCACCTGCACGGCCTCTTTCGAGGCGAGGATGTAGAACTCGTCGGGATCGAGCACGAGGCTCTTGTCGCGCCGCGGCGCGATCGCCTCCCAGAACTCCGCCACCTCGTAGCTGGCGCGGCGGTCGACGTCGATCAGGCCGGTGTGGCGCTTCGCCCGATAGCCGATGCGGCCGTCGAAGCCGGCGAGGTCGACGCCGACGGCGACGCCTTCGCGCACATCGGCATCCTCGTCGTCGACCAGGCTCTCCCGCGCATGCAGCGAGACCAGCGCATCGGGCGACAGCACCGCCTGGCCGCGGCGGAAGCGGATCTGCGAGAGCCGCGAGCCCTCGCGTACCAGCACCGGAAAGGTGCGCGGGCTGATCTCGGCATAGAGCGGGCCGTGATAGCCCGCCTCGATGCGGTCGAAGCCGCGCGTCTGGTCGGCGATCACGCGGGTGAACACGTCGAGCCGCCCGGTCGAGCTCTTCGGGTTGGCGGCGGCCGCGATGTCGGCCGGCAGCGCCATGCTCTCCTGCAGCGGCACGATATAGACGCAGCCGGTCTCCAGCACGGCTCCGTCGCCGAGCGTGATCTCGTGCAGCTTGAGATCGTCGATCCGTTCCGCCACCGTCGCGCCAGGGCCGGGCAGGAAGCTTGCGCGCACCCGGTAGGCGACCTCGCCGAGCCGCAGGTCGAGGCTCGCGGGCTGGATCTGGTCGTCGGCGAATTCCGCCGCCGCGATGATGCCGCCCGCATCCGCCAGCGCCGCAATCATGCGGTCGGGCAGTATCCCCTTGTCGTCGGCACGGAACGCGAGGGCCATATCGTCCCGTCTACCCGACCGGCATCTTGACGGGAAGGCGGCACGCGCTTAAAGACCCCGTTATCCCGTGGTCATTTGAGCCGGCCGGCTTGCAGCCACGTAAAACAAATCGCTAAAAGGCCGGGGACGCTTGGACCCGGCTTGGGATATTTCCCTCGGCCGGTTTTTTGTTGGCCGCTCGCGCGGCTGGAGGAGTCCAAGATGTCTGCGCCTGCCCGTCAATACCGTCCCGAAACCCGCCTCGTCCAATCCGGCACCTTGCGCTCGCAGTTCGGCGAGACGTCGGAAGCGCTTTTTCTCACCCAAGGCTTCGTCTACGACAGCGCCGAGCAGTGCGAGGCCCGCTTCACCAATGCGGAGCCGGGCTACATCTACGCGCGCTACTCCAATCCGACCGTGACCATGTTCGAGCGCCGCATCGCCGAGTTCGAGGGCGCCGAATCGGCGCGCGCGACCGCGAGCGGCATGGCGGCGGTGACGACCGCGCTGGTCGGCCAGGTGCGCGCCGGCGACCACGTGGTCGCCGCCAAGGCGCTGTTCGGCTCATGCCGGTGGGTGATCGAGGAGTTCCTGCCGCGCTTCGGCGTGTCCTCGACGCTGGTCGACGGGCTCGATCTCGACCAGTGGAAGCAGGCGGTGCGGCCGAACACCAAGGTGTTCTTCATCGAGAGCCCGACGAACCCGACGCTCGACGTGCTCGATATCGCGGCGATCGCCGCGATCGCCCATGCGGCCGGCGCGACCCTCGTGGTCGACAACGTGTTCGCGACGCCGATCTGGCAAAGCCCGCTCGCGCTCGGCGCCGACTGCGTGGTCTATTCGGCGACCAAGCACATCGACGGGCAGGGCCGTTGCCTCGGCGGCGTGATCCTGGCGGCGGAGAAATTCATCCAGGACAACTTCCACACGCTGCTGCGCCAGACCGGCCCGGCGATATCGCCGTTCAACGCGTGGGTGCTGCTCAAGGGCCTGGAGACGCTGCATCTGCGCGTGCAGCGCCAGACCGAGACGGCGCGCATCGTCGCCGATGCGCTCGCCGGCCACCCGAAGATCTCGCGCGTGGTCTATCCGGGCCGGCCCGATCATCCGCAGGCCGCGACCGTCGCCAAGCAGATGCGTGGCGGCTCGACCCTCGTCGCCTTCGACGTCGGCGGCGACAAGAAGGCGGCGTTCCGCTTCCTCAACGCGCTCAAGCTGGTGCGCATCACCAACAATCTCGGCGACGCGAAAAGCCTCGTCACCCATCCGGCGACGACGACGCACCAGCGCCTCACGCCGCAGGCGCGCGCGGAGCTCGGCATCAGTGACGGCGTGGTGCGCTTCTCGGCTGGGCTCGAGCATCCGGACGATCTGTTGGATGATCTGTCGGCCGCGCTGGAGAAGGTGTGAGCGTGGCGGGAATCAGGCAACGGAGATCAGGGATCAGGTTCCTGATTCCTGATGTCTGATCACTGATTCCTGATCACTGATTCCTGGCTGCGTGCACCTGCGCCGACGCGATGTTGCGTTGCGCCGCCTCGGCGATCGAGCCGCCGATGATTTTGGCGAGGCAGGCATAGCTCCAGTCGTTCATGTGGAGCTGGTCGGGCGAGGTGAAATCGGCGAACGTCATGTGCTCATGCTGGACCCAGTAGCGCATGATGGCGAAGCGCTGGACGAGGTCGACGTCGGCTTTCTTCGCGGCCGCCGAGATCAGGTCCACCATCTCCTGCGCGTCCGCCTTCGCCAGCACCTTCGGCACGTATTGCGGATCGAGCATCACGACGTCGATGCCGAGCGCCTTGAGCTGGGTCACGCCCTGGAGAATGAGCGGCGACGTCGGCGTGATGTCGCGGTCGCGCAGCACCGAGTTGGTGCCGACCTGCCAGATCACGAGGTCCGGCCTCTGCTTGACCACGGCCTCGCCGAAGCGCGCCAGCATCTCGCGCGCTTCCTCGCCGTTGACGCCGCGGTTGATCACCGTGATCGCGCTGCCGGGAAAGCGCGCCTGCAGGTAGACCTGCAGCTGGCTCGGATAGGACTTGTCGCGCGAGCTCGCGCCGGCGCCATAGGTCGACGAGGAGCCGATGGCGACGATCGTCAGCGGCAGATGCCTGGCGAGGCGCTCGGCGGTGCGCGGCAGCGGCAGGGTGAGGCGGGTGAGCTCCTTGGGAGCATCACAGGTGAGCGGGTGGCTTAAGGCTTGGCCGAGCGGCTGACCGAGGGATCGAGCGGGTGGCTGACTTTGCGCGCAAGCAAGCGCGGGCGCGAGCGCGCACGCGAGGAGGCCCGCGGCCAGCCCTTTGAGCTGTCCGAGCGGCGCCATGGCTAGCGAGTGTCCTTGTGCGGCGTATCCATAGTAGGTCCAGCCCCCATATTGCTCGCTTGCGCGAGTTTGGCCCCATCGACGATGAGGCGGCTGAGCAGGCGTCCGATGCAGTCGTGCACGCGTTCGGCGACGTCGATCTTCTTGGTGGTCGCCGATAGATCGAAAACGCCCATCTCGTTCCAATCATTCATCACGGCGAAGCGATCGAACAAGAGAATTTCGCGCTGCAGTGCAATAAATCGCATCGCCTCGACATAGGCGCCCATGGCGATCATCGAGTCCGTGCGGGGGCTATACTGCATGTTCATGAACACCGCATCGGACTTGTTGTCGCGCAACGCGTCGAGCCCCTCGGCGAGCGCCGCCTGGAACTGATCCGGATCGACTCCCAGCATCGCGTCCACGGTTCCGGTTTGCCACACCACGAGATCCGGCTTCTCGTCCGCGAGCACCTGGTGCAGAGCCTTAACCATCTCGGCCGCGGTCTCGCGCGACTTGGTGTGGGCGATGACCTTGACGGCGACGCCGGGAAGTCGACGCATCAGCGAGGCTTCGAGCCGGGCCGGATAGGCATTGGCAGCGCCATTGGCGCCGGGAAGGCTCGAGGATGCCGAGCCCATCACGGTGACGTTGAGGCGCTTGGCGGCGATTGCCGCTGCGACATGCGGCAGTGCAAAATCGGCCTGCACCAGGTTTCCGGCGACGAAGCAGGCTCCTTCGTCGGCCGCCAAACATGGCGTCGCCAGCGTTGCCGTCAGGATGACGGCGGCCATCAGCACTTTCATGCCTCGCCCCCAGCGAGGTCCGCGTTCGGAGGAGTCTGGCGCGGGCCGTGCCTCTTCGTTTCGACGTTCTTATACCACGTTATCAGCCAGGCAACGGCCACCATCGAGATGATGCCCAACGCACTGACCAGGATCTGCATGCCGATGCCGTCGGAGAGCTCCACCATCGCGAAATGACCTGCGAACGCCAAGAATACGCCCAAACAGAAAATTTCGAGTGAATGTTGGCCGCAAATGATGGCTGGACGCATCACCGGAGAGGCAAGAGCCGGCCAATTACGGGGGACGTAACGCAACGTGATGGTGGCGAGTGCGACAAAATGCGCAAAGCGCAACACGTCCAGATTGCTCTTGTCGATCGGGTACATCCAGTCGGTCAGCCAGTGCGGTACGTAGTTCGCCATATGCGGCACGTACCACGTCATGGTGATCACGAAGGCGAAGGTGAGGTACGCAACCGAGAGCCAGAACACCGGCCGCGAGCGCGCGAAGGGCGCAATCCGCTCGGCCCCGCCGAGCGCGCACCAGGCGCCGAACACGAACAGGAGCTGCCACGCCAGCGGATTGAAGAACCACGTTCCGCTCGGATAGGCCGGGAAGGCCCAGTCGAAGCGCAAGGCCGCGACGTAGAGCGCGGCCGACGCCGCAAGCCCGAGCGTGAGCGAGCGCTTGAGCAACCACAGCATCGGCGGGAAGCCGCCGAGCAGGACGATGTAGAGCGGCAGCACGTCCATGTTGGCCGGCTTGAACTTCAGCAGCATCGCCTGGATCATGGTCACGTCGGGTTGCTTGAGGAAGTTCAGGATGCCCATTTCCTCGCTGTAGAGCGGGTTGTCGAAGCTCGACGCCACATAGGCGATCTCCGCCATGTAGACGACGAAGAGGAATATGTGGGCGACGTAGATCTGCCAGACGCGCTTGAGGATGCGCGCGCTCGCCACCACGACGCCGCGGTTGTCCATCTCGCGGCCGTAGACGAAGGCCGCGGTGTAGCCGGAGATGAAAACGAAGATCTCGGTCGCGTCGCTGAAGCCGTAATTGCGGATGGTGATCCAGCTCACCATGTTCGACGGAATGTGATCGAGGAAGATCAGCCACAGGGCGAGCCCGCGAAACAGATCGAGGCGCAGGTCGCGGCCGGATGGCGTGACGGGGGGCATCGCAGGTTTCGTCCTTGGCGGGATGGCGGGCGGGCGCCGGCGCACGGCGACTGGGCCCGCGTCGGGGCGGACAACTACAGGGTTTTGCGGCGCGGGGAAATCGGCTCGGCGATCAACACGACGTCAATTCGGAGGCTCGTGAGGGCTGCGGATTTCGCCCCGTGGGGGAACTTCAAGTCACGGATTTTACATGGTTTTTGGCTGACAGTTGCATGCGGCGCGAAGACGCGATTCAATACGCGCAAGCACGACGCGCGCGGGCTCGCGGAGACTGGCCATGTATCAGAAGGTTACCCGTAACATCGAGGTCTCGGTAACGCCGAAGTTCCTGCCCGACCGCTCGTCGCACGAAAAGAGCTATTTCTTCTGGCAATACACCATCGAGATCAGCAACCACGGCAGCGAGACGGTGCAGCTCAAGACGCGGCACTGGCGCATCACCGATGCGTTCGGCCGGGTGCAGGAGGTGCGCGGCGCCGGCGTCGTCGGCGAGGAACCGGTGCTCGAGCCGGGCGCCTCCTACGAGTACACGAGCGGCGTGCCGCTGCCGACCTCGTCCGGCTTCATGGTCGGCAGCTACGGCATGGTGTCGGCGCGCGGCGAGCGCTTCGACATCCAAATCCCCGCCTTCTCGCTCGACGGCCCCGACACCAAGCGCACGCTGAATTGACGATCGGCGAGACCGCAGGGTTGGCCGACATCGCCGGCTCATCCCCATCCGGGAGGGCAATCGCGTGCGAGGCGGTTTTGCCCAGGCGGGCACCTCGGCGCGGTTGCCTCCCTACGACGCTTGCTCCGCCACCTCGGCCGGCTCGAACTCATACTGCGAGCTGCAGAACTCGCACGTTACCGAGATCACGCCGTTCTCGACCATGTGGTCGCGGTCGTCCTGGGAGAAGCTCTTGAGCATGTTCTGCACGCTCTCGCGCGAGCACGAGCACTTCGCCTCGACGGCGGTCGAGCGGAAGACGCGCACGCCGTGCTCGTGAAACAACCGATAGAGCAGCCGCTCGCTCGACAGCTCCGGGTCGATCAGCTCGATGTCCTCGACCGTCGCGATCAGGGCGCGGCCCTCGCGCCAGGCCTCGTCCTCCGCCACCACGTGCGGGGCGGTGCCTTTCGGCGCATCGCCCGGATCGAGATCGGCGGTGCGCATCCGCTCGGGGGATTTCGGCAGAAACTGCAGCAGCATGCCGCCGGCGCGCCAGCGATGGCTCGGGCCGCCGCCGGCACCGGCGGTCGACGCCTTGCTCTCCTGCTTGGCCTCCCGCTTGGCGGCGCTGAACTCCTCGGCGACCGCCAGGCGCACCCGGGTCGGGATTTGCTCTGAGCGCAGGAAATACTCGTGCGCGGCGTCCTCGAGCCCGCCGCCGGTGAGCGCGACCAGGCCCTGGTAGCGGCTCATGTCGGTGCCCTGGTCGATCGTCATCGCCAGATGGCCCTGGCCGAGCAATTCGCCGGCCGACGCCGCGCGTGCCGCGATCGCGGCCTCGACTCGCGCGCGGTCGAAGCGGGCGCAGGCACGCACCCGCCCCGCATTGGTGAAGTCGCTGGTGAAATCGACCACCAGCATGCGCACCGGCCCGTCGGTCTGGGTCTGCAGGATGAAGCGCCCCTCGAACTTGAGCGAGGAGCCGAGCAGCACGGTGAGCACGATCGCCTCGCCGAGCAGCTTGGCGACCGGCGGCGGATAGTCGTGGGCGCCCAGGATGCGGTCGAGCGCCGGTCCGAGCCGCACCACGCGGCCGCGCAGGTCGAGGGTCGCAACCTCGAACGGCAGGATGGCGTCTTCGACCGGCGCAGCCGCCGGCGTGCGGGATGGGATCGCGGTTTCGGTCATTCCGAACTTTCAGGGACGCGCGCACGTCGAACGCGCTCAGAGGAACATGATTGGGCGGCCGCGCCAGCGGCCACCCGGGGCGCGTTCCACCTAGATAATCATTCGCTGCCGCCGTGGAAGCACCACGCCAGGATGCCTTTTTGCGCGTGCAGGCGGTTCTCGGCCTCGTCGAACACGACGGACTGCGGTCCGTCGATCACCTCGTCGGTGACTTCCTCGCCGCGATGGGCCGGCAGGCAGTGCATGAACAGGGCGTCGGGCCGCGCATGCGCCATTAGCCGCGCATTGACCTGATAGGGCTGCAGGAGATTGTGCCGCTGGGTGCCGTCGCGGTCGCCCATCGACACCCAGGTGTCGGTGACGACGCAATCGGCACCCTTCACGGCCTCGTCGGGATCCTGCCCGAGGCGGATGTCGGCGGTGGACGACTTGATCCAGTCCGTGAGCCACTTCTTCGGGGCGAGTTCGGGTGGGGTCGCGACGTTGAGGGCGAAATCGAACTGCTGGGCCGCATGCATCCACGAGGCGAGCACGTTGTTGGCGTCGCCCGTCCACGCCACGGTGCGGCCCTTGATCGCGCCGCGATGCTCCTCGAACGTCATCACATCGGCCATCACCTGGCAGGGATGCGAGCGCCGCGTGAGCCCGTTGATCACCGGCACGGTCGCGTGGCGCGCGAGCTCGAGCAGCGTCGCGTGGTCGAGGGTGCGGATCATGATGGCGTCGACATAGCGCGACAGCACTTGCGCCGTGTCCGCGATGGTCTCGCCGCGGCCGAGCTGCATCTCCTGCCCGGTGAGCAGGATCACGTCGCCGCCGAGCTGGCGCATCGCCACGTCGAACGAGACGCGGGTGCGGGTCGACGGCTTGTCGAAGATCATCGCCAGCGTGCGGCCCTCGAGTGGCTTGGTCGCGTGCGCACGCCCGTGCTTCTTCATCGCCCGGCTCGCCTCGATGATCGAGCGCAGCTCGTGCGGCGGGATATCGACCAGATCGAGAAAATGGCGGATCGCCGACTCGGTCATTTGGCCGGTTCCTTGACGGTCTTGGCGGCCTTGGCCCGCTCGATTGCGCTGGCGGCGCGGTCGAGCCGGGCGACGCCCTCGGCGAGGTCGGCTTCCTCGGCGTTCAGCGGCGGCAGCAGCCGCACGACGTTGTCGCCGGCCGCGACGGCGAGCAGCTTCTCGGCGCGCAGCGCGTCGACGAGCTCGCCGTTCGGCACCACGGCGCGCAGGCCGACGAGGAAGCCCTCGCCGCGCACGTCGCCGATCACGTCGGGATGGCGGTCCTTCATCTCGGCGAGCCGCTGCTTCAGCAGCAGCGCGTTGCGCTTGAGCCTGTCGAAGAAGCCGGGCGCCAGCATCACGTCGAGCACGGCATTGCCGGCCGCCATGGCGAGCGGATTGCCGCCGAAGGTCGAGCCGTGAGTGCCGGGCGTCATGCCCTTGCCGGCCGCGGCCGTCGTCAGGAATGCGCCCATCGGGAAGCCGCCGCCCAGCGCCTTGGCGACCGCCATGACGTCGGGGGTGACGCCGGTGTGCTGATAGGCGAACAAGTCGCCGGTGCGGCCCATGCCGGTCTGCACCTCGTCGAGCACGAGCAGAAGCCCGTGCTCGTCGCAAAGCTCGCGCAGCGCGCGCAGGAACTGATTCGGCGCGACGCGCACGCCGCCTTCGCCCTGGATCGGCTCGATCAGGATCGCGGCTGTGGTCGGGCCGATCGCCTTCTTGACGGCCTCGAGATCGCCGAACGGCACCTGGTCGAAGCCTTCCACCACCGGGCCGAAGCCCTCGAGGTATTTCTTCTGGCCGCCGGCCGCGAGCGTGGCCAGCGTGCGGCCATGGAATGCGCCCTCGAACGTGATGATGCGCACGCGCTCGGGCGCGCCGTTGACGGCGTGGTACTTGCGCGCGCACTTGATCGCGCCCTCCATCGCCTCGGCGCCGGAGTTGCAGAAGAACACGTAGTCCGCGAAAGTCGCGGCGCACAGGCGCTCGGCGAGGCGCTCGCCCTCGGGGATGCGAAACAGGTTGGAGATGTGGATCAGCTTGCCCGCCTGCTCGGCGACGGCGGCGGCGACGCGCGGATGCGCGTGCCCGAGCGCGTTCACGGCAACGCCGGAGGTGAAGTCGAGATAGCGCTCGCCGTTGGTCGCGGTGAGCCAGGCGCCTTCGCCCCGCTCGAAAGCAAGGTCGACGCGCGCGAAGGTCGGCAACAGATGCGAGGTCACGGCGTGGCCTGCCTTCAATGTTGTGCACAAGTTTCGCCGCAGGCGCGTCCCCGACCGACGATGCGGGGTGGTCGCCGCCGACGAAACTTGCGCCGGTTGACGAGTGGCGAAATAAAATGTGCCGCCTTCCTGGGCGGCACTTTCACACATTCTATTGCGGACTTATGGGGTGTCAACACGACGATCTTGATCGCCCGCATGAGCGATTGTGATCGGTGCGGCCAAAGGATTTTGCCGCAACGCACATACCGCCAGCGGAACATGTGGAAGCTGGCGCCCCGGACTCTTGCGCGTGAGTCACGCCATATAGTAGGTTTTTAGCCGCTAACTACGATATCTCGTGCGGCGGACCGTTTCCTAGGCTTTGTCACCAGTACTGCGTACCCGACGGCGATTTTCGCATTGCCGGAGGTCAGAGGGGGATTCTGTCTGCGTCCGGGGGCCAGAAAAGGGACAAGGGCAAGATGATGTGGACCGACGAGCGGGTGGAGCTGCTCAAGAAATTATGGACCGAGGGGTTGTCGGCGAGCCAGATCGCCGCGGAGCTCGGCGGCATCACCCGCAACGCCGTGATCGGCAAGGTGCATCGGCTCGGGCTGTCGGGCCGGGCCAAGAGCCCATCCTCGGCCGCGCCGCGGCCGCGCAAGCCGCGCGCACCCGGCATGATGCGGCTCTCGCGTCCGTCGATGCGCGGCAATACGGCGCTCGCGCCGATGTACGAGGCCGACCTCGAGCCGGAGCCCGAGCTGATCGAGAACATCATTCCGATCGGCCAGCGCTGCTCGCTGCTCGAGCTCAACGACAGCAAATGCCGTTGGCCGATCGGCGACCCTGGCTCGGCCGAGTTCTTCTTCTGCGGCGGGACGCCGGTCGAGGGCCTGCCCTATTGCAACTATCACTCGCGCGTCGCCTACCAGCCGGCCGCCGATCGGCGTCGCGACCGTCGCGCGATGCGGGGCTGATCGCGTCACGCGATCGGCCGGGCGACCGCGAGCGCGCCGAGCAGGTCGCGCGATTGCCTGATCGCGTCGCGACTGGTCACGATCCAGCGCTGATCGCGCAACCCGACGCGGATGGCGTCGAGCCGTCGCCGGTCGTCGCCGCGGCGCGCGACAACGCCCCCACCGCCGTCCTCGGCCGCGAGGCGAAGCGCCAGTGCGCGGCGCGCCATGTCGAGGTGATCGCGCGCGGTCGCAAATACCGCAGCGGCGCCGGCGGGCGCGCCGAGCTCCGCCTTGAACACCATGCGCCGCAGATGCTCGAATGCCTCGCCGGCAATCTCCTTGGCGCGCGCCGTCGGCCGGCCGGATCGCGCCATGCCGAGCCGGGCATAGAGCGCCGTCTCGTAGGCGCGCACCAATGCGGCCGCATGCGCCGCGGAAGTCCGCTCGCTGGCGCCGGCGCCGGCGATGAGCGACAGCCTCGTCAGGAAGGCGACGCCTGAGTTCATATCCCACCCGTCCCATCGGGCGCGCACCGGGCCGAGCGGTCCGCCGGATCGCGCGCTGTTGAGGTGCAAACGCCGCCGAGCAACGACGGGTCCCGCCGGTGCTGGCGGGATTGTTAACGGTTGGTCGTTGCGATCGACGAAAGTCCGCGGCTGCGCGGCTACCCGTTGTGCAGCGGCATAGTTCCCTGCGGGCGGAACACTTGCGGGGCGGGGCGTGAACGTCTGTCGAAAATGCGACTTTGGCGCGCTACGTGGTTCTACGAGGCGACGTGCAGTCCGCTGGGACGCGGAATGCTGGGAGAGCTACCCCTGCTGCGCCGGCTTGCCGAAGCGGTCGTTGAGCGCGTAGCCGGCGCCGCGTACCGTGCGGATCGGATCCGTCATGCGGCCGCGGTTGAGCGCCTTGCGCAGTCGGCCGACATGGACGTCGACGGTGCGCTCGTCGATGTAGACGTCGCGCCCCCACACCTGGTCGAGCAGCTGCTCGCGCGAGAAGACCCGGCCGGGGTTCTCCAGCAGGAACTCGAGCAGGCGGAACTCGGTCGGGCCGAGCGGCACCTCGCGGCCCGAGCGCGATACGCGTTTGGTGTCGCGGTCGAGCTCGATGTCGCCGGCCGAGAGCAGCGCCGCAACCCGCTCCGGCTTGGAGCGGCGCAGCAGCGCGCGAATGCGGGCGAGCAGCTCCGGCACCGAGAACGGCTTGACGATGTAGTCGTCGGCGCCGGTCGCGAGGCCGCGCACGCGCTCGGCCTCCTCGCCGCGCGCGGTCAGCATGATGATCGGCAGCCGCCGCGTCTCCGGCTTCGCGCGCAGGCGCCGGATCAGCTCGATGCCCGACAGGCCGGGCAGCATCCAGTCGATCACCGCGAGGTCGGGCGGCGTTTCCTTGAGGCGCAGCTCCGCCTCGTCGCCGCGGCCGGAAGCATCGACCGCGTAACCCTCGGACTCGAGGTTGTAGCGCAGGATCATCGTGAGCGGTTCTTCGTCCTCGACGATGAGGATGCGGGCCGTCATGCGGTGCGAGCTCCGGTTTCTGGGGCATTTTCCGGCGAGGTGGTCCCCGGTTCGCCGAAAAAAATGCGACCAGACATCAAGTCCCCTTGGCCACTAGCTGCGGAACGGAACATGCGTCACGGCGGTGGTGTCGCCCTTCGGGCGCTCCTCGGCGAGCGCGTGGCCCTCGACCATGTAGTAGACGGTCTCGGCGATATTGGTCGCGTGGTCGCCCATGCGCTCGATGTTCTTGGCGCAGAACAGGAGATGGATGCAGTAGCTGATGTTGCGCGGATCCTCCATCATGTAGGTGAGGAGCTCGCGAAACAGCGAATTGTTGACCGCGTCGACCTCCTCGTCGCCGCGCCAGACCGTGAGCGCCTTGGCGCTGTCGCGGTGGGCGAAGCTGTCGAGCACCTCCTTGATCTGCGCGAGCACGAGCTCGCCCATGTGCTCGACCCCGCGCATCACCTGCTGGGGCTGGAAGTCGCCGTCGAGCGCGCCGACGCGCTTGGCGATGTTCTTGGCGAGGTCGCCGATGCGCTCGAGGTCGTTGGACAGGCGCAGCGCGCCGACCACCTCGCGCAGGTCGACCGCCATCGGCTGGCGTCGCGCGATGGTGAGGATCGACTTTTCCTCGATCTCGCGCTGCAGCGCGTCGACCTTGTCGTCGTCGGCGATGACGCGCTGGGCGAGCGCGAGATCGCGCTTGTCGAGCGCCTCGATCGCGTTGACGACCTGCCGCTCGGCGAGGCCGCCCATCTCGGCGACGACGCGGGTGAGGTCCTGCAGGTCGGCGTCGAAGGCCTTGATCGTGTGTTCCGACATCGTCATTTCAACGTCCTCGCATTCTCGGGCGTCCGCGCGTGCTCATTCGCCCGCGTCAGCCGAAGCGGCCCGTGATGTAGTCCTGCGTCTGCCGCTTGCTCGGCGTCGTGAACATCTTGCTGGTGTTGTCGACCTCGACCAGCTCGCCGAGGTACATGAAGGCGGTGTAGTCGGAGCAGCGCGCCGCCTGCTGCATGTTGTGGGTGACGATCGCGATCGTGTACTCCTCCTTGAGCTCGTCGATCAGCTCCTCGATCTTGGCGGTCGAGATCGGATCGAGCGCCGAGCACGGCTCGTCGAGCAGGATGACCTCGGGCTTCACCGCGACGGTGCGGGCGATGCACAGGCGCTGCTGTTGGCCACCCGAGAGGCTCTGGCCGTTGGCATCGAGCTTGTCCTTGACCTCGTCCCACAGCGCGGCGCGGCGCAGCGCCTGCTCGACGCGGGTGTCGAGCTCGCCCTTTCCCGGACGCTCGTACAGCCGCACGCCGAACGCGATGTTCTCGTAGATCGACATCGGGAACGGGGTCGGCTTCTGGAACACCATGCCGACGCGCGAGCGCAGCAGGTTGAGATCGACGCCGGCATCCAGGATGTTGTGCCCGTCGAGCAGCACCTCGCCCTCGGCACGCTGGTTCGGGTAGAGGTCGTAGACGCGGTTGAGGATGCGCAGCAGCGTCGACTTTCCGCAGCCCGACGGGCCGATGAAGGCGGTGACGCGCCTGGTGTAGAGCGAGACGTCGATGTCCTTGAGCGCGCGGTGGCTGCCGTAGAAGAAGTTCAGCTTGCGGACCGCGATCTTCTCCTCCAGGGGGCCGGTCTCGGCATGGCTGGTGACGGCCGGCACGGGGGTCGAACTGTGGACGGAGGCCATGCTCATGACGCTTTCCTCGATGACGCGAGCGCGCGTGCGGTGATGCTCAACGCGAGCACCGCCAGGGTGATGATCAATGCGCCGGTCCAGGCCAGGGCTTTCCATTCCTCGTCCGGACTGAGCGAGAAGAAGAAGATGACGGCCGGCAGGCTCGCCATCCCGTCCCGGAACAGATTCCAGTTGAAGAACTGGTTGTTGAAAGCGGTGAACAGGAGCGGCGCGGTCTCGCCGCTGATGCGCGCCACCGCGAGCAGGATGCCGGTGACGATGCCGGCGCGCGCCGCGCGGTAGGAGACCTTGCCGACCACGTAGGCGAGCGGCATGCCGAGCGCGCTCGCCGCCTCGCGCAACTCCTTCGGGACCAGCGCCAGCATGTCCTCGGTGGTGCGCACGACCACTGGAATCACGAGAAAAGCGAGCGCGATCGAGCCCGCGATTCCGGAGAAGCCGGGCAGGTGGGGAAGCACCATGAGGTCGTAGACGAACAGGCCGACGATGATCGAGGGCGCGCTCAGCAGGATGTCGTTGATGAAGCGCACCACGTGCGTGAGCTTGGCAAATCGTCCGTACTCGGCCATGTAGGTTCCGGCCAGGATGCCGATCGGCGTGCCGATGACGACGGCGATCGTCGTCATCAGGACGCTTCCCACGATCGCATTGGCGAGGCCGCCCGACGTCGCTCCCGCCGGCGGCGTGTTCTGGGTGAACACCGCCAGCGACAGGCCGGCAGCGCCATGGAACAGGAGCGTGCCGAGGATGGCGGCGAGCCAGCCGAGACCGATCGCGGTCGCGAGCAGCGCGGAGAAGATGACGATCCCGTTCTTCAGCTTGCGGCGTTGATAGAGGGTCATGGCGCTCATCCGGCCCGGCGTTCCATCCGCAGCAGCATGTAACGCGCGGCGGCCAGCACGATGAAAGTGATTACGAACAGGATCAGGCCGAGCTCGATGAGCGCGGCGGTATGCAGGGCCGACTCGGCCTCCGTGAACTCGTTGGCGATCGTCGCCGATATGGTGGTGCCCTGGGTGAGGAGAGAGGGCGAGACCTGGTACGCATTGCCGATCACGAAGGTGACCGCCATGGTCTCGCCGAGCGCGCGGCCGAGCGCCAGCATCACGCCGCCGATCACGCCGACCCGCGTGTAGGGCAGCACCACGTGGCGCACCACCTCGGAAGTGGTGCAGCCGAGCCCGTAGGCCGCCTCCTTGAGCACCGGCGGCACCGCCTCGAAAACGTCGCGTGACACCGAGGTGATGAACGGCAGCACCATGATGGCGAGGATCAGGCCGGCCGTCAGCATGCCGATCCCGAGCGGCGGTCCCTGGAAGAGATTGCCGAAGTAGGGAATCCATCCGAACCACTCGGTCAGATAGGGCTGCACCCAGGTCTGCATGAAGGGCACGAAGATGAAGAGGCCCCAGATCCCGTAGATGATGCTGGGAATGCCGGCGAGCAGCTCGATCGCGATGGCGATCGGTCGCCGCAACCACTTGGGGCACAGCTCGGTGAGAAACAGCGTGATGAGGAGGCCGAGCGGGATCGCGATCAGCATGGCGATGAGCGAGGTCACGAGCGTCCCGAAGATCGGCGCGAGCGCGCCGTATTTGTCGGCGACCGGGTCCCAGGTCTCGGTCGTCAAGAACCGGAACCCGAAGGCGTCGATCGCCGGCCATGCACCGATGATGAGCGAGAGGATGATGCCGCCGAGGATCACCAGGACGCTGATCGCGGCGGCGCGGGTGGTGATGCGAAACGCGTTGTCGCGGAAGCGGAATCTAGCCAGCGTCCGGATCCGGGAGGGAGAGACCGGTTCTGCTATTGCGGTGCTGTGCAACGCGACGTCCACCACGGATGGCCTCCCGCCTGATGACACTGCGCCCTCCTCTCGACGGGGACCGATTCGGAGAGCTCACTAGATCGGCCTTGCGGCTGCGGAACGAGTTGCGCGAGTTGGGCCGCTGGAATTGTGCGACGAACGACTGCGCGTGCCGGCGTCAATCGTTGGCGCGGGCCGCTCGGTCGGTCGCACGCGTGCGTGCGCCGTCGCACGCACGGGTAGCGGCAACAAATCCTGCTGGCCTCATGACGGCTCCCCTGCCTGGCGAAAACACCGATGAACGCACGTCCACGAAGGCGCGGGTGCGTTGCCGGCTCTTATTGTGCGATTGAGTATTGTGCGATTGAGCTTTGATCACCGACGCACTTTCGGCAGCCGAGCGCGAGGTCAGCTGCCGTCGGGTGCGCCTCAGTGGTACGCCAGCCATGCCGCGGTTTTATGATATCTGAATGACAGTTCGATGACGAGTTAATATATTGATCGTAAATGTCTTTTTGTGCTTGGCCGCGTATTTGGGGAAAATTGACCAAGCGCCGCCGGCCCACGTGACGGCGTCGATCCCGGCGCATGAGGATGGGCGTGACGACACCGGCTATGCCGGCAAATTACACCACGTGGGCGGGTGCGAGGCGGCACTCGGCAAGCCCGGCTTCCACCTGCATGGTGGCGTGGCGAATGCCGAAACGCCGATCGAGCTCGTGCGCCGCATCGGTCAGCAGGTGATCGTCGAGGCCGGCGTTCGGCCGCACCAGGTGCGCCGTCAAGGCGGTCTCGGTGGTGCTCATGGCCCAGATGTGCAGGTCGTGCACCTCGGTGACGCCGGGCAGGCCCGCGAGGTAGGCCTCGACCGCATGGCGGTCGATGCCGGCCGGCACCGCATCGAGCGCGAGGTTGAGCGCATCGCGGGTGAGGCTCCAGGTGGCGACCAGGATGACGACGGCGATCGCGATGCTCACGGCCGGATCGAGCCACAGCCGCCCGGTCCAGCCGATCAGCAGCGCCGCAACGACGACGCCGACCGAGACGATCGCGTCGCCCACCATGTGCAGGAAGGCGCCCCTGAGATTGAGGTCGCGGGCGCGGTCGCGCATGAACATGAGCGCCGTCCCCGTGTTGATGACGATGCCCAGCGCCGCGACCCACAGCACCGTAGCGGCCGCGATCGGTTGCGGCGCGAGCAGCCGCTGCACCGCCTCGGTGAGAATGGCGCCGGTCGCGGCGAACAGTAGCGCCGCATTGGCGAGCGCGGCGAGGATGGAGGCGCGGCGGTAGCCGTAGGTGCGCGAGGCAGTCGGGGCGCGGGTGCACAGCCAGGCGGCTCCCCAGGCGAGCAGCAGGCAGACGACGTCGGAGAAATTGTGCATGGCGTCGGAGATCAGCGCGAGCGAGTTGGCGTAGAAGCCGACGCCGATCTCGACCAGCGCAAAACCGAGGTTGAGTGCCGTGCCGATCGCAAAAGCCGTGCCGAAGCGCGCCGGCGCGTGATGGTGCCGGTCGTGGTGATGATGGTCGTGGTCGTGATGCGCCATCGATCCGCTCCGCCGATTTGTGAAAGAGATAGCCTGTCGCGGCTGTTCTCGCGAGCGGGCGTTGCGCCGGTCGGTGACGAGTGAATAGCGGGGCTAGATCCAGAACGCTCTTCCGCGCCGTGTGCTCATTCGCCAATATGAGCCGGCGAACGACGCGCGGCCGCTTTGCCAGCCGTTTTGCCTGACGACGAAGCCGCGCTCGAACGAACCCACGCTGCCCCGAACGAACCCAAGCTGCCCCAATGAAGCCAAGCCGCCCGAACGAAGCCAAGCCGCCCGAACGAAGCCAGGCTGCCCGAACGAAGCCAAGCCGTCCAAACGAAGCCAAAGCCGCCCGAACGAAGCCAAAGCCGCCCGAACGAAAGCGCGCTCTGGATTCGCAGTCACACGAAAACGGTTTTGGCGGAACGAAGCCAGAAGAAAAAACAAAATGATTTCAACAGTTTCTATTTCCGCTGGTCGAGCGGCAGCCGCACCGTGAAGGTCGCGCCCTTGCCGGGGGCGCTGTCGATGGTCAGCCGCCCGCGGTGGCGGTGCAGGATGTGCTTGACCAGCGCGAGCCCGAGACCGGTCCCGCCCTGGGCCCGACTCTCGGTCACGTCGACGCGATAGAAACGCTCGGTCAGTCGCGGCAGATGCTCGGGCGCGATGCCCGGCCCGTAGTCGCGCACCGCCACGACTGCCTCGTTGTCGCTCGTCTCACGGCCGAGCGTGATGTCGACCCGTTTGCCGGCGGCGCCGTATTTGAGCCCGTTCTCGACCAGGTTCTCGAACACGCGGATCAGCTCGTCGCGGTCGCCGCGCACCGACAGCGCGTCGGGTGGAAGCGCGATCTTGATGTCGACGCCGCGGTCGCGCGCGAGCGTCTGCAGCCCGTCCGAGACCTGGCGCACGATGGGCGCGAGGTCGACCTGGTGCTCGGGCTGCACGTGCGCCTTGAGCTCGATGCGCGAGAGCGACAACAGGTCGTCGATCAGCCGCGCCATGCGATTCGCCTGCGCCTTCATGATCGCGAGAAAGCGCTCGCGCGCCTGCGGATCGTTGCGCGCCGGACCCTGCAGCGTCTCGATGAATCCGGACAGCGAGGCGAGCGGCGTGCGCAGCTCGTGGCTCGCATTGGCGACGAAGTCGGCGCGCATTTCCTCCACCTGTTTGATCGGCGTGAGATCGTGCAGGGTGACGAACACGAGCTCGCGCCGGTCCGAGATCGTGGTCGGCACCGCGACCGGCGCGACGAATGCCTCGGACCAGCGGTGGGTCGGGACCTTCTCGAAAAACTCGACGCGCTGCGTCTCGCCGCTCTCGACGGCGCGACGAACCGCGTCGCTGATCTCGGGAATACGCAATGCGAGCAGCAGCGGCGCGCCGCGCGTCAGCGTCGGCGCGATCTGGCGCGCGGGCGCATTCGATCCAACCACGTTGCCGCGATAGTCGAGCGCGATCACCGGGTCGGGAAGGCCGGAAATCGCCGTTTCGATCAGCCAGTCCGCGGCGAACGGCACGCTTTGCAGCGTGACCGGCGGCGGCGCCTGGTCCTCGGCGCGATCGAAATCGATCAGCGCCGCTGCGGCCATGATCACGAAGCCGATCAACGACTGCACCGGGGTCAGCACGCTCATGCCGACCAGCGCCAGGAAGACGAGCGCGCCCGCGACGAGAACGAGCCGCGCGCGCTTGAGCCGGCCGATCCAGGAGGCCGGCTCGCCATATGTCCGCCGCTGGTCCTCGATCGCCATCGTGCAGATATCTAGCGCAAGTTCCGCCGCGGTGGCTATGGCGCGGGCGTCAGCGCTCCGGCGGGCATGACGCGCCGTTTCGCTGCGCGGCGATCCGGCTGCGCCGCCGCGACCGCACGCTCAGCCACAGCTCGCGGCCGCCCAGGATCGCGAGGGCGAAAATGAAGGGCGTGATGTAGTAGAGCAGGCGAAAGAGCAGGAGCCCGGCGAGCAGGTGCTCCTTGTCGTATTGCCACAGCCCGATCAGCATCGCGGCGTCGAACACGCCGAGGCCGCCGGGCGAGTGGCTGGCGAAGCCGAGCAACGTCGCGGCGACGAAGATCACCGCCAGCACGACGAAGCCGATGTACGGCTCATGCGGGAGCAGCATGTACATGGCGGCGGCGCAGCAGCCGAGATCGATGATGCCGATCGCGATCTGCACGAGCGTGAGCGGGCCGTTCGGCAGCGCCACCACCCAGTCGTGGCGGCCGACCACCCGCGGGGTGCGCCACACCCACGCCACGTAGATGAGCAGGATCGCGAGGGTGGCGAGCGACAGCGTCCGGTTGAGCCACGGGGGCAGCTGATCGATCGCGGTGGCGGCGCTCGGCGACCAGGTGATGCCGAGGCCGAGCACCGCCGCATTGCCGAGCCAGAATGTGAGCCCGGCAACGAAGCAGATCTTCGCAACCTCGATTCCCGAAAGGCCGTAGGTCGAGTAGATGCGGTAACGCACGGCGCCGCCGGTGAAGACGCTGGCGCCGATATTGTGGCCGACTGCGTAGCTGGTGAAACCGCCGAGCGCGGCGACGCCATAAGACAGGTCGCGGCGTCCGATCGTGCGCAGTGCGAACAGGTCGTAGAATGTCAGAGTGAAATAAGCTGCAGCGACGAAGGCGGCGGCGACCGCGATGTCGCGCGGCTCGGTCGCGCGCACCGCGTTGAGCACCTCGTTGGCATCGATCCCGCGCAGGTTCCGGTAGAGCACGAAGGCGGCCGCGGTGATGATCGCGACGCTCAGGCAGGCGCCGATCCAGCTCCAGCCGTATCTGTCGTCGAATCCCCGCAACACGGCGGCCACACGGGCGTACATCGATGGAGTCACTCGGCTGCGCCCTTGCTTGGCGAGGCTCCAGAGCGAGCCAGAATGCCAAAATGAGTGTCAGGCGTGACGTAACAGAATTGCCGAAGAAACGCGAGGAAAAGGCGCCTGGGGCGAGCGGTCGGGCAGAGGTCGGAAGAGGTCGGATACCAGGGTCGGGCAGACGTCGGGCAAGGCCGGATAAGACCCCGTGGCCGCTAAGTTGAACGGTGGCGAGCGGCTCGATAGGTTCGCTGATTGTCGGGGGAAATGCTGGCCCGACGCCAGGCAAGATCATGTCAGTCGCAGCCGCGCCGCAACTCGAGCATCTGATGGCGATCTTCGCCCAGGTCGGCGAGCTTCTCGACATGGGTGCGGCGCCGCTCGGCGAGCGCCGCGTCGTCTACATCACGGGCGGGACTTTCGCCGGGCCGCGGCTGCGTGGCGAGGTTCTCGGCGGCGCCGACTGGCAGATTTTGCGGCGCGACGGTGCAATCGAGCTCGACGCCCGCTATGCGCTCAAGGAGGAACGCGGCGGCATCGTCCAGGTGGTGAGCCAGGGCCTGCGGCACGGTCCGCCGGAGGTGCTCGCCCGCCTTGCGCGCGGCGAGGCGGTGGATCCGGCAAGCTACGTCTTCCGCACCTTCATGCGCTTCGAGACCGGCGCCCCGGAGCTCGCCTTCCTCAACACGAC
Source organism: Xanthobacteraceae bacterium (assembly GCA_035293985.1). Classification (GTDB taxonomy): domain Bacteria; phylum Pseudomonadota; class Alphaproteobacteria; order Rhizobiales; family Xanthobacteraceae; genus JAVDCA01. The sequence goes on along the minus strand of DATGLS010000017.1, from coordinate 378,858 downwards.
GCTCGCGGTCGCAACCGCGCAGCGCCACGCGCGCCGCGTCGATCTGCAGTGCTTTGCCGTATCGTAGGATGAGTTGAGTTTCCGCAGAAGTGACGGGTTTCGCTCGCGCTCAACCCGTCCCACGGACCGTGGTTTACTTGGCCGCGAAGAATTCGCGCAGCTCGCGATAGGTCTCCTCCGGCGCCTCCTCGGAGAGATAGTGCCCGCACGGCAGCGCCTTGGCGCCGCGGATGTCCGTCGCGTAGCGGGCCCAGATCTCGGCCGCCTTGTGGTTGCGGCCGACGCCGCCGGTCGCGCCCCACAACAGCAGCAGCGGGGTCGTGATCTTGCGGCCGGCCTCGAAATCCCTCGTGTCCATGTCGAAGTCGTACCCGAAGGTCGCGCGATAGTCCTCGCACATGGCGTGGATGGTCGCGGGATTGCGGAAGCAGCGCATGTATTCGGCGAGCGCCTCCTTGCCGAAGAAGCTCAGGCCTTGCGGCGTCTTCGCGAGCTTCTTGCTGATGAAGTAGTCGGGGTCCGCACCCATCAGCCGCTCGGGGAAGTCGTAGGGCTGGATCATGAACAGCCAGTGCCAGGAGAACTTGCCCCAGTCGCGCGTCATGTTGTTGAGCAGGTGGTGCTGCGGAATGATGTCGAGGATCGCGGCGCGCTCGACCTTGTCGGGATGGTCGAGGCACATCCGATGCAGCACGCGGGCGCCGCGGTCGTGCCCCGCCGCCATGAAGCGGGGAAAGCCGAGTGCTGCCATCACCTCGACCTGGTCCTGCGCCATGGCGCGGAACGAGTAGCCCGAATGGTCGTCGCCGCCCGGCGGCTTCTCCGAGTCGCCATAGCCGCGCAGATCGGTCGCCACCACGGTGAACTCCTGGGCGAGCCGCGGCGCGAACTTGTGCCACGACAGGTGGGTGAAGGGATTGCCGTGCATCAGCAGCAGCGGCGGACCGCTGCCGCCGCGCAGCGTGACGATGCGCGCGCCCGACGTCTTGATCTCGCTGCGGGTGAACCCTTCCATCATGGCAATGACCCTCTCCCCGTCATTGCGAGCGAAGCGAAGCAATCCCGCACCGCACGCGCATGCCTCTCGAGATTGCTTCGGCGTACGCAAGTCGGGCTTGCCCGACTTGCGCAACTATCATAGGCCGATCTCGGGTAAACCCGAGATCGGTGCACTCCTCGCAATACTGCCAGCCTACTGCACGACCGTCCCGCTCGCCTTGATCGGCACGGCCCATTTCTCGATCTCGCTCTTGACGAAGCCTTCGAGATATTGCGGCGTCGCGCGATCGTCCGACACGATCACGGCGCCGATGGCCGCCAGCCGGTCCTTGACGGCCGGCGTGTGCATGGCGCCGAGCACGGCGTCGTGCAGCTTGGTCACGACCGCGTCCGGCGCGCCCTTCGGCAAGAAGATCGCGTTCCACGTGTAGGCCTGCGCGTCGAGGCCCTGCTCGATCGCGGTCGGCACGTTGGGCAGCGCCGGCGAGCGCTGCTTGGTGAGCATCGCGATCGCCTTGACGCTGCCGCCGTCGATCTGCGGCTTGGCCGTGCTCGCCACCTCGCACAGGAAGTCGATGCGGCCGCCCTGCAGGTCCTGCATGGCGGGTCCCGTTCCACGGTACGGTACGTGCGTGATCTTGGTGCCCATTGCGGTGTTGAGCACGACACAGCCGAGGTGCGTGGCGGAGCCGGCGCCGGCCGAGCCGAACTGCATCGTGTCCTGGTTCTTCTTCGCGTAGGCGACGAATTCCTGCAGATTGCTCACCGGCAGGTCCTTGCGCACGATCAGCACGATCGGCACCTCGGCGATCAGCGCGACCGGGGTGAAGTCGGTCGCCGCGTTGTAGAGCGGCTTCTTGTAGAGCGTCTGGCCCTGCGCGTGGGTGCCGACCGTGCCGAGCACCATGGTGTAGCCGTCGGGCTTCGACTGGGCGACGCGGGCCGAGCCCGACATGCCGCCGGCGCCGCCGATGTTCTCGACGATCACGTTCTGCCCGAGAAGCTCGCCCATGCGCGCCGCGATGATGCGGCCGAGCACGTCGGTCGGGCCGCCGGCCGCGAACGGGATCACCATCGTCAGCGGACGGTTGGGGAAGTCTTGCGCGGACGCGGCGCCCGCGAGGCTCGTCAGCGCCAGCAGGGCGCCGAGCAGCAATTTACGCATCAACTGCCTCGATCGTTTTCGTGGATTGCTCGTCGGGATGGAGATTTCGCCGGGACCTTTGGGACATGCCGGACCGGGCGTCAAGCCGCGCTTGCCGCGCCCATGCGGCCCGCGTATGAGCGGGATGTCATCGTGGAGGGCCAAGGGCGGCCAAACGGTGACCAAAGGGAGAGCTCGTGTCATCGACCCGCATCGCCATCGCCGGCCTCGGCGCCATCGGCCGCGCCATTGCGCGGCGTCTTGCCCAGGGTGTGCCTGGCCTCACCCTCGCCGGGGCGGCGGTACGCGACCGTGCCAAGGCGCAGGGCTGGCTCGACGAGCAGAAGATCGATTGCCCCTTGGTCGACCTCGATGACCTGCCACAGCATGCCGACCTCGCGGTCGAATGCGCGCCGGCCGCGATCTTCGAGGCGATCTGTCGGCCGATGCTCGCGGCCGGCAAGCGCGTCATGGTGCTCAGCTGCGGCGCCCTGCTGCCGCGGCCCGAGCTGATCGAGCTCGCCCGGACGACCGGTGGGCAGATCATCGTGCCGACCGGCGCGCTGCTCGGTCTCGATGCGGTTTCGGCGGCCGCCGAGGGGACCATCCACTCGGTGCGCATGATCACGCGCAAGCCGCCCGGCGGCCTGATGGGCGCCCCCTACCTGGTGAAGAACAACATCTCGGTCGAGGGACTGAACGCGGCCAAGCGCGTGTTCGCCGGCACGGCCCGCGAGGCGGCGGCGGGCTTCCCCGAGAACGTCAACGTGGTGGCGGCGCTCTCGCTCGCCGGCCTGGGACCGGATCGCACCACCATCGAGATCTGGGCGGATCCCGCAGTTAAGCGCAACTGCCACGACATCGAGGTCGAGGCGGATTCTGCGCGCTTCTCGCTCGCGATCGAGAACGTGCCGTCGGAGAACCCGAAGACCGGCCGGATCACGTCGCTCTCGGTGATCGCCGCGCTGCGCAAGCTCAACGCTCCTCTGCGCGTCGGCACCTGAACCGTTGCGTCATCCGCGGCGTGAGGGGCGGTTCTTCTGCGCGATCGCCACGATGATCAGCGCGAAGGTGATCAGCCGCGGGACATAGCGCAGCGGCTCCTGCTCGTCCGGGACCGGGAACAATCCTTCCAGCAGCCGGGTCGCCGAATCGGTCGCGAATGCGATCGCGAACCAGAGGAAGAGGCTGTCGCGCGTCTGCCGCCAGAAGCGCAGGAAGAACAGCGCGACCACGAGCGAGGCCATCGCGGCCGCGCCGATCAGGATGAGGGTCACGCTGTCGATCATTGGGAATCCCAGATGAGGCCGTACAGAATGACCATGAACGCGAGCAGCGCGATCGCGGTCCGCAGGATCGTGAGGTCGACCAGGGTGAACACCAGCTTGTCGAGCGCAAGAGCGAGGTTGTTGAGCGTGAGCCCGGCGAAGCCGAGGCTGCTCCACAGCAGCAGCCGATAGTGGCTGCGCCGATAGGCGCTGAACAAAAGCCAGGCGCAGAGGAGCGCCGTGACCGTGCAGAGACTGTAGATCGCCAGCGCCATCAACGATCCTTCCGGAATCTGAAGGCGTCGGCGAATTCGCGGATGCGCCGAGGCTTGGCATGGATCATGTTGGTGACCGCGATGAGGTGCTGCGCATATGCGGCCGCGAGCCGCTCGACCATTGCGCGCTGCTCCGGCGATTGGGGAGCGTAGCGGTAGAGGTCCCCATTGCAGCACAGCAGGCCATCCGCGCATAGCCGCGCGAGCACCTCGCCGACCTCCGGCTCGCCCGCATAGAGCCGCGCCGCCGTCCGCCTGGCGTCCCACGCCTCGCCGGCATGAGCGCGCAGCAGCAGCAAGGCCTCCAGTTGCGCGATCGAATCGATGTACCTGAGGATGAAGTCCCGCAGATCGCCGGGGATGAGGTCATCCGCCATCGCTCATTCTCGACGTCCCTCCCTCATTACCCCGGTGCGAATGTTGTCGAAGGGAACCCTGCCGACCGAATCGCGTGGCGACGCATTAAAGAGGCATTTGTCGCGCGGCGAAACGCGACAAGCGGGCGCGGCCCCTCACCGCGGCGATGCTGCCTCGCGACAGGCCGACCGTGCGCTCTTCTGCGGCGACCCGCCGCACAGCCTGCGGCAACGAACGGCATGCGCGTCGCATCGCGGCTCCGATATTCCCAGGCAGGTTCCGGCGAAGTTGGGGCCGGTGCGCCGGCAAGCGAATGTGCCACGCGTGAAGATCTTGATCGGGTGACGGTGATACCGTCGGGGGAGCAACCCGTGGAGTGCCGAGACATTGCTGCGCGCAGTCGCATTGCGACGCGCGAGCCGTGGGATATCGCGACGGCGTTGCTGTTGGCCGCGCTCGCCCTCCTCGTCGCCTGCACGTTCCGCCAATATTCCATCAGCAACGATGAGGGCGTGCAGCAGCGCTACGGCGAGCTGATCATCGCCTATTACGCCAGCGGCTTTCACGACCGCGCGCTGTTCGCATTCGACAACCTCTATCTCTACGGCGGCCTGTTCGACGTCGCCGCCACCCTGCTGGCGAAGATCGTGCCGCTCGATCTCTACGACCTGCGTCACCTGCTCTGTGCCTGCACGGGCCTCGGCGGCATCGCGGCGACGTGGGCGACGGCGCGGATGATCGCCGGACCGCGGGCGGGCTTCATCGCCGCCGCGCTGCTCGCCGTTTCCGGCCCGTGGTACGGCACCATGTTCAACCACACCAAGGACATCCCATTCGCGGCCGCGATGATCGGCGCGACCGGGATGCTGGTGCGAATCGCCCGCGACCTGCCGCGCGCGCGCCCGCGCGACCTCGCGCTGTTCGGCCTGCTGCTCGGCGCCGCGCTGGGGCTGCGCGTGCTCGGGCTCATGATGCTCGCCTATGTCCCGCTCGCGGCCTGGATCGGCTTGTCCTGCCGCGCACCGGACGCCCGGCGCCGCCGCGCGGCCGATATCGTCCGCGTCGCGCTCGCGTTCGCGCCGGCGCTGCTGCTCGCCTACCTGATCATGATCGCGGCGTGGCCGTGGTCGGCGCTCGCCCTGTTCAATCCGATCCGGGCGCTCGTCGCGTTCTCCGACTTCCACTATCCGATCCGCACGCTGCTCGATGGCCACGTCTACCAGATGGCCGACGTGCCGCGCTGGTACGTGCCGGTCTATCTGCTGATCCGGCTGCCGCTCATCACGGTCATGGGCGTTGCGCTTGGATTAATGTTCGAAGCGCTGCCGCGGGCGATGCGTGCGAAGCCCTTGCCGCGCACGCGCTACGAAATTGGATTGATCGCATTAACGGCGCTGTTTCCGCCGCTCTGCCACGTCGTGGTTCATGGACCCGCTTTCACCGGGTTGCGGCATTTCCTCTTTGTGGTGCCGGCGCTGACCGTTCTCGCCGCGATCGGGTGGGATGCCGCCTTGGCGCGGCTCGCCCAGTGGCGTCGCGCCGCGACGCTGGCGCTGGCAGGCGTCATGGCCGCCGTCACCTGGGACGGCGTCGTGCTCGCGCGCCTGCATCCGTACGAATATCTCGACTACAACGAGCTCGTCGGCGGCCTGCCCGGCGCGGCCGGCCGCTACGCCACCGATTACTGGGTCGAGATCATGCCGGAAGCGCTCGATCGCCTCGAGCAGCGCCTCGCGCGCGAGCAGGCGCAAGGCGGCCATGCGGGCCCATACTACGTCGCGGTCTGCGCCGAGCGCACCCAGTTCGACAACACGCCGCACGGCACGCTCCGCTTCACCAAGGACGTTGCGCGGGCGGATTTCTTCATCGCGCCGACGCATATGAACTGCGATCGCTCCCTCCCCGGTCAGATCATCGTGAAGATCGAGCGCCTGGGCACGCTGATCGGCGTCGTCAAGGATCGCCGCGCCATCACGCGGCCCGGTCTCGCCCAGAACCACACGTGGCCCGCGCCGCCGCTGGCCCAATGAGGGCAGCGCGGCGGACCCGCGCGAGGTTCATGCCGCGACCGTTGCGCGGAACGAGTTGGCGTTCGCCATCTCCCACGGCGCGCGGAAGCGCGGGTCGGTGGTGCCGCCGAGGAGCTCGCCGCGGCGCAGCGTCGGGTAGAGCTCGGCGAAGGTGACGATCTCGCGCGCCGAGATGCGACGCGAGAAATGCGCCGGCATGAACTCGTTGGGATGATCGAGGCCGGCCGCGGCGACGAACTCGGCAAGCGCGTGCAGCGTCGAGGCGTGGAAATGGTAGACCCGCTCGGCCTTGTCGGGAACGACGAGGGCGCGCTGGCGCGTCGGGTCCTGCGAGGTGACGCCGACCGGGCATCGGTCGGTGTGGCAGCTCTGCGACTGGATGCAACCGAGCGCGAACATGAAGCCGCGCGCCGCGTTGCACCAGTCGGCACCGAGCGCCATCGTGCGGGCGATGTCGAACGCCGAGATGATCTTGCCGCTCGCGCCGAGCTTGATGCGGTCGCGCGCGTCGATGCCGATCAGCGCGTTGTGGACGAAGTTGAGGCCGTCGCGCAGCGGCATTCCGAGATGGTCGATGAACTCGAGCGGCGCCGCGCCGGTGCCGCCCTCCTTGCCGTCGACGACGATGAAATCCGGATAGATGCCGGTCTCGACCATCGCCTTGCACACGGCGAGGAATTCCCACGGATGACCGACGCACAGCTTGAAGCCGGCCGGCTTGCCGCCGGACAGGCGCCGCATCTCGGCGATGAACCGCATCATCTCGATCGGGGTCGCGAAGGCCGAATGGGCTGACGGCGAGATGCAGTCCTGGCCCATCGGCACGCCGCGCGTGCGCGAGAGCTCCTCGTTCACCTTGGCGGCCGGAAGCACGCCGCCGTGCCCGGGCTTGGCGCCCTGGCTCATCTTGAGCTCGACCATCTTGACCTGCGGCTGGCTCGCGCCTTCGGCGAACTTTTCCCGGTTGAAGGTGCCGTCGGCATTGCGGCAGCCGAAGTAGCCGGAGCCGATCTCCCAGATGATGTCGCCGCCGTTCTCGCGATGATAGGGGCTGTAGCCGCCCTCGCCGGTATCGTGCGCGAAGTTGCCCTTGGCGGCGCCCTTGTTGAGCGCGCGGATCGCGTTCGGGCTGAGCGCGCCGAAGCTCATCGCCGAGATGTTGAACACCGAAGCGCTGTAGGGCTTGGCGCAGTCCGGCCCCCCGACCGTGATGCGAAACGGCTCGGTCGACAGCGGCCGCGGCGCCATCGAGTGACGTACCCACTCGTAACCCTCCTCGTACACGTTGTACTGGGTGCCGAACGGCCGCTTGTCCAACGCGCGTTTGGCGCGCTGGTAGACGATCGCGCGCTTGTCGCGGCTGAAGGGCGCGCCGTCCTTCTCGCCCTCGAAGAAATACTGGCGCAGCTCCGGGCGGATCTCCTCGAGGATGAAGCGCAAATGCGCGGAGATCGGATAGTTGCGCAGAATGGCGTGGCGGGTCTGAAACAGGTCGACCAGGCCGAGCACCGCGAGACCCCCGAACACCGCGAGCGGGATTGCCACCTCGTAGCCGGTCGAGGGATAGAGCAGAAGCGTGCCGCCGAGCACGGCGGCAAGCGCCAGACAGAGGGTGAGAACGATGTAACGTGGGGCGAACGGCAGGGCCAGGGTGCGCATTCACATCCTCCCGGATCGGCTTTTTGCTGACGGCGCACAGCATGCGCGCAGAGCAAAAGCCCCGTCTATCACCCCGGCGAGAATGTTTGTTGACAGCTCGGCGCGGCCGGCAGCCCGTCCGGACGGTCCTCCGGCCGCTTGTGCCGCCGTCAGTCCTTCGCCCGCTCCACGTAGGAGGCGTCGGCCGTCGACACGACGATGCGCGTGCCGGTGACGATGTGGGTCGGCACCGAGGTGCGCACGCCATTGGAGAGCATCGCGGGCTTGAACGAGCCCGACGCAGTCTGGCCCTTGAGCGCGGGCTCGGTCTCCGTCACCTCGAGGGTGACGCGCTGTGGCAGCTCGATCGACACCGGCGTGCCCTCGTGCACCTGCAGCTTCACGTTCATCTCGGGTTGCAGGAACTTGGCGCCATCGCCGACCACGTCCTCATGCGCCGTGATCTGCTCGTAGTTCTCCATGTTCATGAAGTGGAAGCCCTCGGCGTCGTGGTAGAGGAACTGATAGGAGCGTTCCTCCACGTGCGCGCGCTCGACCTGGTCGGTGGTCTTGTAGCGCTGCGACGACTTCACCCCGTCGCTCAGGCGGCGCATGTCGAGCTGGGTCACCGGCGTGCCCTTGCCGGGATGGATGTTTTCCGCCGTCAGGATGACGTAGAGCTTGCCGTCGAGATCGACGATGTTTCCCTTGCGGAGCGAGCTGGCAATGACTTTCACAGGATGTTCCTCGGATTGGAGCATGGCCCGGCATCCCGGCGGTGTCACCGGGATTCGGGCCTTCTTCGTGGCCGGGAACATACTTATTGCGCGCCATTTTGCCAGCCCTTTCCGCATCGCCGAAGACGCCCGCAAAGATCGCGAATGACGGCTGCTTCTCCCTGGTGGGCCCCGCATGTGCACGCCGACCGGCGCGCGCTCCTGCTCGTGCGCAACCGCATCAAGGCGGCAGTGCGCGGCCACTTCGCGGCGCAGGATTTCGTCGAGGTGGAGGCCGGGATCCTGCAGGTCTCGCCCGGCAATGAGACGCACCTGCACGCCTTCGCGACCGAGTTGGTGACCCCCGCGGCCACCCGCGAACGCCTCTATCTTCACACGTCGCCCGAATTCGCCGCCAAGAAGCTGCTGGCGGCCGGCGAGCGGCGCATCTTCGAGTTCGCCCGCGTCTTCCGCAACCGCGAGCGCGGCGCGCTGCACCATCCGGAGTTCACCATGCTCGAATGGTACCGCGCCGGCGAGCCCTACACGGCCGCCATGGCGGATTGCGCCGCGATCCTCGCCGTCGCGGCGCGTGCCGCCGACGCGAGGCAGGTCAATTTTCGTGGCCGCAGCGCCGATCCCTTCGCGCCACCCGAGCGCCTGACAGTGGCGGCGGCGTTCGCGCGCTTTGCGGGAATCGATCTTCTGGCCACGCTCGAAGGGCGCGCTGGGAAGCGGGACGCACTCGCCCGGCAGGCGGCCACCGTCGGCGTCCGCTGCGCCGATGACGACAGCTGGAGCGATATTTTCAGCCGTATTCTGGTCGAGCGGATCGAGCCCAATCTCGGCATCGGCCGGGCGACCCTGCTCGACGAGTATCCGACGCTCGAGGCGGCGCTGGCGCGGCCGATGCCGGCCGATCCGCGCCTTGCCGAGCGCTTCGAGCTTTATCTATGCGGCGTCGAGATCGCCAACGCGTTCGGCGAGTTGACCGATGCGGCCGAGCAGCGCCGGCGGTTCGAAAGCGAGATGGCCGAGATGCAGCGCCGCTACGGCGAGCGTTATCCCATCGACGAGGATTTCCTCGCTGCTCTCGGCGCGATGCCGCAGGCCTGCGGCTGCGCGCTCGGGTTCGACCGGCTGGTCATGCTGGTCACCGGTGCGAGCCGCATCGACCAGGTGATCTGGACGCCGCTGGCACCGCCGGATTGATCATCTCCGCAGCAGAAAGCTCTCCGCCGGACGGCGCGTCTCCCAGCCGGCGCGCTCGAGCTCGGGCACGGCATGCTCCGACTCTGGATAGCCGAGGCAGAAGTAGCCGATGAAGCGCCAATCCGCCGGCACGTCGAGGATCGCCGTGATGCGCGCCGGATCGAGGATCGACACCCAGCCCATGCCGATGCCTTCGGCGCGCGCCGCGAGCCACATGGCGGTGATCGCCGTCACGACCGAGTACTCGGCCATCTGCGGCATGGTGCGGCGGCCGAGCCCGTGGCCGACGTCGGTGCCGCGGTCGGCGAACACGGCGAGCTGGCTCGGAGCCTCGGCGAGGCCGGCGAGCTTGAGCGCCGCGTAGCGCGTCGCCTGCTCGCCCTCCTGCGACGCCAGCGCCGCCGCGTTGCAGGTGGTGAAATCCTCGAGCACCGCGCGGCGGCGCTCGGCGCTCTCGACCACGACGAATCGCCAGGGCTGGCTCAGGCCGACCGACGGCGCGAGGCATGCGACCGCGATCAGCCGCTCGAGCGTGCCGGCCGGCAGGGGAGCGGTGCGAAAGCGCCGCACGTCGCGCCGCCAGACCAGCAGATCGTGCAGGCGGGCGCGAAAGTCGTCGTCGAAATCCATGGCCGCAGTCATACCCTTCGGATATCGCGCGAGCCATGGTTTCGCAGCCGCGGTTGCGCGCGCACATAAACTGGCGTTTTCTCCGCGCGCATCGAACCGAAAGGCATTTGCCCATGCGCTCTGCAAGGACCCTGCGTCGTCCGACCGAGCTCGCCGAAGCGGGGCTCGTTGCGCCCGAGCGGCTCGCCGCGCTCGAGCACGTCGCCGCCCACTATGCGGTGGCGATCAGCCCCGCCATGGCGGCGCTGATCGATCCCACCGATCCGCACGATCCGATCGCGCGCCAGCTCGTGCCCGATCCGGCGGAGCTGCAGGCCGCGCCCGAGGAGCGCGGCGATCCGATCGGCGACGACGCCCGCAGCCCCGTTGCCGGCATCGTGCACCGCTATCCCGACCGTGTGCTCTTGAAGCTCGTGCACGTCTGCCCGGTCTATTGCCGCTTCTGCTTCCGACGCGAGCAGGTCGGACCGGGCAAGCGCCCGTCGCTTGCGCCGCGCGAGCTCGCCGCCGCGCTCGATTACATCCGGACGCGCGCGGACATCTGGGAGGTGATCCTGACCGGGGGCGATCCGCTAGTGCTGTCGGCGCGCCGGCTGCGCGCCGTGGTGCGGGAGCTTGCGGCGATCGATCACGTCAAGATCATCCGCGTGCACACGCGCATGCCGGTCGCGGCGCCGGAGCGCATTACCCGCGAGATGGTCCGCGCCCTCAAGGCGCCCGGCAAGGCGAGCTACGTGGTGGTTCACGTCAATCATGCGCGCGAGCTCACGCTCGCCGCGCGCGCCGCCTGCGCCCGTTTCATCGATGCCGGCATTCCGATGCTCAGCCAGTCGGTGCTGCTCGCCGGCGTCAATGACGAGGCGACAACGCTCGGCGCGCTCATGCGCGCCTTGGTCGAGAGCCGGATCAAGCCCTACTACCTGCACCAGGGAGACCTTGCGCGCGGAACCGCCCACCTGCGCACCAGCGTCGAGGCCGGGCAGAATCTGATGCGGGGGCTGCGCGGGCGCTACTCGGGCCTATGCCAACCGACCTATGTGCTCGATGTGCCGGGCGGCTTCGGCAAGGTGCCGATCGGGCCGAATTATCTCGTGGGAACAAGACCCTGCGAGGTTCTCGACGTGAATGGACAGCGCCACGGCTACCCGCCAATCCGTCCGTAAATTCTGTATCAACTTGGCGTAAACTCCGCATAACCGATGCGGTGTATGTCGACGGAATGCGGTGCCGGCACCGGGCCGTCGCGCTCGTGGATTTATTATTACGAAATCAAGATATTATTGTTTGCGCCGGCGCGGCCACGTGTCGCAACTCCGTGATGTTTGTGCAACACCGGATGGGAAAAGCGTGTTCCGTGGGTGGGGACGAGGTCATTCTTCGTTGACGGCCGGCGGATCAATTTTATACGAATTTAATGCGAACATATTCCTTCTTGATCGGAAGTTTATGAGCGCGCCCGGAGGGGGGCTCCGAGAACATCAATCCCTCCCGGAACTACAAATGGAGGGTTCAACAATGAGAATGGTCAAAAGCCTTCTCCTCGGCTCAGCGGCGGGAGTCGTCGCTGTGGCGGGGGCGCAGGCCGCCGATCTTCCCGTCAAGGCCAAGCCGGTCGAGTACGTGAGGGTCTGCAGCCTGTATGGGGCGGGGTTCTGGTACGTGCCCGGGACGGACACGTGCTTGAAGATCGGCTCGTATATCCGTGAGCAGGTCGAGTGGAACGCGGGTAACGGCGGCACGCCGATCGGTCTCGGGACGGGTGGCGATGTGGGCGCCGGCCGCTTCGACCGCACCGACACCAGCCAGCTCTCGATGCGCACGCGCGCCGGCCTCTCGGTCGACCTGCGCACGCAGACCGAGTACGGCACCTTGCGGTCGTATTTCGAAGGCGGCTTCCAGGCGAGCGCCAACAACGGATCGGCGCCGTCGAACGACGTCGTCTACTTCGACCGCGGCTTCATCCAGTTCGCCGGTCTGACGGCGGGCCGCATCCGGTCGTACTTCGACATCAACTCGATGGCCCCGTATTCGTACCTCAACACCCGCGTCTCCGGCGACACCGGCGCACTCGGTCTGTGGGGCATCGCGTATACGGCCCAGTTCGGCAACGGCTTCTCGGCGACGCTGTCGTTCGAGGACGGCGGGTCCTCGTCGCAGGGCAACAGCCAAGGTCAGAGCTCTTCGCGTGGCCACCTTGTGAACAACATGTCCATGGCCAGCCAGTGGGGCCTCGGCACGGAGTCGTTCGACAACGAGGGCTGGAAGTTCCCGGACGTGGTCGGCTCGTTGCGCGTCGACCAGGCCTGGGGCTATGCCCAGATCGCGGCGGCGGTCCACGATGCAAGCGCCGGCTATTACCAAACCGGCGGCACGACTCTGACGACCGGCATCCAGGGCAACGGCCATCCCGGCGATGCGCATGGCTGGGCGGTGACCGGCGGCTTCACGTTGAACGACGTCCTCGGCATGAAGGGCGATCAGTTCGGCATGCAGGCGGTCTACACGGTCGGCGCCGCGGGCTACGCGACGCGCGCCCTCGGCGCGTGGGAGGTCTATGGCGCAGGCAACAACGTGGGCGTCGGCTGGGTGTCCGACGGTATCTTCACCACCGGCTCCGGGATCGAGCTGACGTCAGTGTGGGGCGTCAACGGGTTCTATCAGCACTTCTGGAACCCGAAGTGGCGCACGTCGATCCACGGCGGCTACGAGGAAGTCGATTACGGCGGCACCGCCACGAGCATGATTTGCGGTGCTGGCGGTGCCGGCGGTGCGGTCGCGGCTCCGGCCGGTGTGGCGTTGACCGGCGTCTCGAATTGCTCGCCGAACTTCAGCTGGTGGGAGCTCGGCAGCCGCACGCAGTGGAATCCGCATCCGGACCTCGACATCGGCGTCGACGTCGTGTGGGACCACCTGAACACGGCGTTCTCCGGCACCGCATTCCTCGCGGCGAACGGCGCGCGTCCGGGCGGCGTCTACACGGTCTCCGACCAGGACGTGCTGGAGGTTTACTTCCGCATCCAGAGAAACTTCCTGCCGTGAGCGCCTGATCCGGCAGGAAGCAGCCCCCGGCGGGAAGGCTTCGGATCACCATCTTCAGCTTCCCCCCGGGGGCACGAAAAAGAGCAGGACCGGCAGCGATGCCGGTCCTGTTTCGTTTTTGCCGAGGTCGTTCTGTTCGCTTCGTTCAGCTCGCCTGCGCGTCGGAGGGCTCGTTGGGCGGCGCGAGGCGGTAGCCGACGCCGAGCTCGGTCAGCAGGATGCGCGGGTGGTTCGGCTCGGACTCGATCTTCTGGCGAAGCTTGCGCACGACGATGCGCAGGTAATGCGTGTCGTTGATGTGCGGCAGGCCCCAGATTTCCTTGAGCAGCTCCTGGTGGGTGACGACGTTGCCGGGATATTGCGCGAGGATTTGCAGCAGGCGGTATTCCTTCGGCGTCAGCGTGAGGCGCTCGTCCTCGACGAAGACGTTGCGCGCCGCGAGATCGATCCGCAGGCGATCGATCCGAATGACGCTGTCGCCGGTGGTCGCGCGCGCCTTGCGGCGCAGCACCACCTTCGACCGCGCCAGCAGCTCGGCCATGCCGAACGGCTTGGTGACGTAGTCGTCGGCCCCGAGCTCGAACAGCCGCACCTTCTCCATCTCGCTCGACTTCACCGACAGAATGATGATGGGCACGTTCGACCACGAGCGGATGCGCTCGAGCACCTGCGACCCGTCGAGGTCGGGCAGGGCGAGATCGAGAATGATGAGGTCGGTCGGGCGCAGCGTCGCGGCCCGGATCGCCTCGCGCCCGTTCTCGGCCTCGCTCACCGAATAGCCGTCGAGCTCGAAGCCGCTGCGCAGGAAGCGGCGGATTTGCAGCTCGTCGTCGACGACGAGCACGTTGGGGGCGGCGGCGGCGTCACTCACTCGAGATGCTCTCCAGCTGTTCGACGTTCGCCGGTATCGGCAAACGCATCGTCACCGTCGTCCCCTTGTCCTCGCCCGCGCTGATCGCCTCGATGGTGCCGCCGTTGGCGGTCACGAAGGCGTTGGCGATCCAGAATCCGAGACCCGAGCCCGGCGTTGTCTGCACGTGCCGGCGGCCGCGAAAGAACCGCTCGCCGAGGTGGGCGCTGTCGTCCGCCGTCAGCCCGGCGCCCTCGTCGCTGACCGCGAGCGCGAGCGTCTCGCCCTCGCGCCATCCGCGGATCGTGATGCGCGAGCCGGGCGGCGAATATTTCGCCGCGTTGGTGAGAAGCTGCCCGAGCGCCTTCTCGATCAGCACCGCGTCCACCTGGATGAGCGGCGTCTCGCCCGGCAGATCGATCTCGACCGCGTGCGAGCCGAAGCGGATGCGGCGGCGCTCCACCGCCGCGTTGACGATATCGGGGACCTCGGCCCATTCGAGCTTCGGCTGCAGCGCCTCGCCGGTGATGCGGGTCGCGTCGAGCAGGTTCTGGATCTCGTTGTTGAGGCGCTCCGATTCGTCGCGCACCACGTTGGCGAGCGAGGCGAGCCGCGCGTCGCCGGCGACCGCCGGCGCGTTGCACAGCACGGTCGCGGCGCCGAGGATCGACGCGAGCGGCGTGCGCAGCTCGTGCGACACCGAGCCGATCAGCGCGTCGCGGAAGCGCTCCGACTCGGCGCGCATGCGCACCTCGGTGATCGCATGCGCGAGGCCGATCTTCTCGATGGTCGAGGCTGCGTCGAACAGCACCGCCTCGATGCGGGCGCGGATCTCCTGCTCCGACTCCGGCGTCTGCATGCCGAGATCGATGGCGACGACGCCGAGGTCGGGCGTCTTCGGCGATACCGCGCGCACCAGCCAGTGATTGCCGTGCTCGTCGGCGATCGCGGTCGAGGCGGCGCCGTCGGCGCGACCGGCGATCACCGCCGCGACCGTCTCGCGCACCTTCTGCGGCACGTCGCTCTCGCCGATCGGCTCCGACCGCCCGGAGGGGCCGCGCGGCTCGAACAGCGCGACGCGTCGCCCGACCACGGTCGCCAGATGCTTCTCGATCGCATCGAAGATGTCCGAGGTCGAATGGCCGCCGGCGAGCCGACGCGAGAACGCGTAGAGGTCGCTGATCTCCTTCTCGCGCCGCCGCACGATTTCCGCTTCGCGCCGCATCCGCACCGCGAGATAGGCCGCGACGGTGGCGACCACGGCGAACAGCAGCAGGCCGAGGCGGCGCGCCGGGTCCTCGACATAGAACGTATGGATCGGCCGATAGAAGAAGAACGCGGCGCTGGCCGCGCCCGCGAGCGTCGCCACCATCGCGGACACCAGGCCCCAACGGATCGCCGCGATCAGCACCGGAATGAGATAGGTGATCACGACCGGCGGAAGGTCGAGAAAGCCTTTGACGGCTTCGAGCAGCAGCGTAGTGGCCGCGACCAGCACCAAGGCGCCGAGTACGCCGACGATCCCGCCGGGCTGCGCGGCGGCGCGGAGCCACTGATTGGTTTTCTGCGGCAGCAATCGCATTCGCGACATCGGCGCAATGATCTCGAACAGGGCTCGAAGGCGGCTTGATTACAACGCCCCCGCGTCGGTCCGCAATCGACTATTTGCCTTGCAGCGTATGGATCAGCGGCCGCATGCCCGATCACATTCTTGTGTTCACACCAAACCTCGCAACAATCATAGGTTGGCGCCTTGCCGGCTGAGATTTGCAGCACTGGGAGGCGGGGGTATGCGCGCCCGTACTATCGCGGGCTTGCGGCGCCCGTCACCGGATGGCCGATGCCGAGCGGCACGGCGTCGATCAGCACGAAGGCGAGCCGCGCCGGCGCTTCGCCGCGATTGACCCAGGCGTGGTTGGTGCCGCGTTGGACCATGACGTCGCCTGCCTTCAGGTGAACGGTCTCGCGGTCGAGATCCATGTCGATCTCGCCGGCGATCACGACGACGTAGTCGATCGTCTCGGTACGATGCATGCGCGCCGTATTGCCGGGCGGGAAGTCGATCACCGCAAAGCGTGTGCCGTGCGCGGGCGGCGCGGTGCCGAGCACGCGGGCCCCACGATCCTCGATCGGCTCGCCGAGCGCGATATCGGCCGGGGTCGCGTCGGTCGACCAGATCAGGGTCGAGACGGTGCCGGGCGACGACGACTTCGAGTTGGTCGCCGGCCCATCGAGCAGGACCTTGGCGATCCCGGCCATGTCGTGTCCGGTGACGATGCGGCGGATGGGCGGATGGTCCGGATTATGCGGCATTGACGCGTCCTGTTTGCGTTCGTCGACGTCGCCCGGCATCCAGTGCGTACGCAGGTGTTGACAGTTACTGCCATACGTCGATGCCGAAGAGCAGCCGTCCGCCGCACATATCGTCGAGTAGGGCGCTCAGTCGCGTGCCGCATGGGTTCGCCGCATTGGCTGCCGCGCCATGGATCGGATACATCGACGGAACGCCTCGCCCGAACGCCCGTTCGTGTCGGCGATCGCTACGGTTGTGTAACCGAGGCACTGTATGCTCTCCGGCAAGCTCCGCTCATCGAACCTGCTCGTCATGACATGGAACAGCGCAACTTCCTGTTAACCACGGCGGCTCGACCATTCGACCGTCGGGTTGCACGCGCGGCGCTGGCGGCATTTGCCGCATCGTGCGTGATCTTCATCGCCGTCGCGCCGTTGGCGAGCGTCCAGCTTCCCGCCATATGGGCCTTCGTGCCGAGCTATCAATCGGCGCTGGCGATCAATGATCTGATCACGGCGGTGCTGCTGTTCGCGCAGTTTCCCACCATCCGCTCGCGCGCGCTTCTGCTGCTGGCGAGCGGCTACCTGTTCACGGCGCTGATGGCCGTTGCGCACGCGCTCTCGTTTCCCGGCCTGTTCACGCCCACTGGATTGCTCGGCGCCGGACCGCAGACCACCGCCTGGCTCTACATGTTCTGGCACGGCGGGTTTCCGCTGGCAGTGATTGGCTACGCGCTGCTCAAAGGCGGCGCCGGCGGGCTCGACACGACCGGGCGATCTGCCAGGGCGCTGATCGCGACGAGCGTCATCGCCGCGCTGGCCGTGGCGGCAGGCGTCACGCTGCTCGCCACGGTCGGGCAAGATGCCTTGCCGGCCATCATGCAGGGCAACGGCCATACCCCGGTGTACATGGCCGTCGTGACGTCGACATGGGCGCTGAGCCTCATGGCGCTGGTCGTTCTGTGGTCGCGGCGGCCGCATTCGGTGCTCGACCTGTGGCTCCTCGTCGTCATGGTCGTGTGGCTTTTCGACGTGGCGCTCGCGGCCGTCTTCAGCGCCGGGAGGTTCGACCTCGGCTTCTATGTCGGGCGGGTTTACGGCCTCGTCGCCGCGAGCGTGGTCCTGATGGCGCTGCTGATAGAGACGGGCATGCTCTACGCCCGGCTCGCTCGGGTCTACGAGGAGGATCGGCGGCGCGCCGCCGATAAGATTTCCAGCATCAATGCTCGGCTCGATACGCTGCTCGATTCCTCGCCGTTGCCCGTGTTCAGCCTCGACCCGAAAGGTCGTGTCGCGACCTGGAACAGCGCGGCGGAACGCATCTTCGGCCGCTCGGCGGGTGAGATCGTCGGTCAGGACTTCGCCGCATTGCCGGAAAACGAGGGCAGCGACTTCGCGGCGGTGCACGCGCGCGTCATGGCCGGTGAACGGTTGCAGGAGTCGCAGATGCGCTGGAAGCATCACGACGGCCGTCCTCTCGACGTGGTGCATAGCGGCGCACCCGTGCGCGAGGCCGGCGAACGCATCACCGGCGCCGTCTACGTCTCGGAGGACGTGACCGACAAGCGCAAGCTCGAGCGTCAGCTCGCCCAGTCGCAGAAGATGGAGGCGGTCGGTCAGCTCACCGGCGGCATCGCGCACGACTTCAACAACATCCTGACGGTGATCACCGGCACCATCGAGATCCTCGCCGACGGCGTCGCCGACCGGCCGGATCTCGCAAGCATCGCCAAGCTGATCGACGAGGCAGCGACGCGCGGCGCCGAGCTTACCCGGCAGCTCCTCGCCTTCGCCCGCAAGCAGCCGCTGCAGCCGCGCGAAACCGACATCAACGCGCTCGCGGCCGAGGCCGCGAGCCTGCTGCGTCCTACCCTCGGTGAGCAGGTCGAGATCGAATCCGTGCTCGAGGCCGACGCCTGGCCGGCGCTGGTCGACCGCGGCCAGCTGGTCACCGCGATCATCAACCTCGGCATCAACGCCCGCGACGCCATGCCGGGCGGCGGCAAGCTCACGCTCGAGACCGCCAATGTGATGCTCGACGAGGGCTATGCGCGCCTCAACGCCGACGTTCACGCCGGTCCCTATGTGATGGTCGCCGTGAGCGACACCGGCACCGGTATTCCGGCTGCGCTGCTCGACAAGGTGCTGGAGCCGTTCTTCACCACCAAGGAGGTCGGCAAGGGCACCGGGCTCGGCTTGAGCATGGTGTACGGCTTCGTCAAGCAGTCGGGCGGCCACATCAAGATCTACAGCGAGGAGGGGCACGGCACGAGCATCAAGCTCTATCTGCCGCGTGCCTCCGGCCAGGCGCTCCCGCTCGCCGAGGCCGCGCCGCTCGCCGCGCAGGAGGGCCGGCATGAACGCATCCTGGTGGTCGAGGACGACCGCATGGTGCGCGAGCACGTGGTGGGGCAGCTCACCAGCCTCGGTTACACGACGCTCGCGGCGGCGGACGCCGCCGCGGCGCTGGCCCTGCTCGATGACGGCGCCGAGCCGGACCTCCTGTTCACCGACGTGATCATGCCGGGCGGGGTCAACGGTCGCGTGCTGGCCGAGCAGGCGCTGCGGCGCCGCCCGGGGCTCAAGGTGCTGTTCACCTCCGGCTACACCGAGACCGCGATCGTCCACCACGGCCGTCTCGATCCCGGCGTGCTGCTTCTGGCCAAGCCGTACCGCAAGGTCGATCTCGCCCGGATGGTGCGCAGGGCGCTCGATGCGGCGCCCACGCCCGCCGTCGAGCCGGTAGCCTAGCCCCCGACCGAATATTTCGCGCGCTGTATTCGCGGCGCATGCGATTTCCGCCGAGGCGAAATGCAGATTCGTGCGGGCGGGCTGCAGCGGGCGAAATGCGTGCGTTCGCCGCGCCATGGCTGCTCGGCTCAGGCTGCCACCACGTGGGCAATGTCCCAGCCGGGGCCGCAACGTCCACTTGAACGCTCATAACCATGTGCGAAGCTGGGGCCGGCGGGGCGGACCACCGCTCCGCGCAATCGGGGAGGACTAGCCATGCGCAGGCAATTCGTGATGGCGCTGTCGACCGCGGCGCTGCTGGCATCCACTACGGCGTTCGCCCAGGCGCCGATGACCAATCTGGACAAGCTCGGCGCGTTCAAGACGACGGGCGCGTCGCCCAATATTCCGACCATTCCGCAGACCGGACCGAAGGCCGATGCGATCAAGAAGAACCTGCAGAGCATCAAGCTGCCGGCGGGATTCCACATCGGCCTCTATGCGCTGGTGCCGGATGCGCGCCACATCGCAGTCGGGCCGCAGGGCATCGTGACCTTCGTCGGCACCCGCAAGGCGCAGGTCTATGCGGTCACCGATCGCGGCAAGACCGGCGTCGCCAACGAGGTGAAGCAGTTCGCCTCGACCATCGACCTCGTTCTGCCGAACGGCCCGTGCTTCTCCAAGGACGGCTTTCTCTTCATCGTCGAGCAGAATCGCGTGCTGATGTATCCGGCTGCCGAGTTCTTCTACGAGAGCCCGGACGTCGTCGCCGTGCCGATCGTGCCGCAGGGCGAGCTCATTCCGAAGGATGAGGAAAGCTACAATCACACCGCGCGCGTCTGCCGCGTCGGGCCGGACAACAAGCTCTACATCACGCTCGGCCAGCCGTTCAACGTGCCGGCGCCCGACAAGCTCGAGCTCTATCACAAATGGGGCATCGGCGGAATCATTCGCATGGATCGGGACGGCAAGAACCGCGAAGTCTACGCCTACGGCATTCGCAACTCGGTCGGCCTCGACTTCAATCCCAAGGACAAGACCCTGTGGTTCACCGACAACCAGGTCGACGGCATGGGCGACGACCAGCCGCCGGGCGAGCTCAACCGCGCCATCAAGGCCGGGCAGAATTTCGGCTTCCCGTGGTACGGCGGCGGCCACACCCGCACTGACGAGTACAAGGCCGAGCAACCGCCCGCCGACGTCGTCTTCCCGCAGGTCGAGATGGCCGCGCATGCGGCTGATCTCGGTATGACCTTCTACAGCGGGCGCATGTTCCCGAAGAAATACCAGAACGCGATCTTCTCGGCGCAGCACGGCTCGTGGAACCGGACCGTGCCGATCGGCGCGCGTGTGATGGTGACCTATCTCAAGGAGGACGGAACGGCGGCGAAGAGCGAGCCATTCGCCGAAGGCTGGCTCGATCAGAACGGCGAATATCTCGGTCGTCCGGTCGACGTCGCCCAGCTCCGGGATGGCTCTCTGCTGGTGTCGGACGATCTCGCCGGCGCTCTCTATCGCATCTGGTACGACGGCAAGTAATACCGAGCCGTTCGACGGCTTGCCGAACCTTGCTGCGCCCGGCAACCGGGCGCAGCGCACTTTTGGAGTACGAGACATGCGCGGCTATCGTTTCGCGGCTTTGCTCGCCGCAGGGGTTGCGGTTGCGCTCGCGGCGTCGCCAGCCGCAGCGGCGGGGGATGTCAAGGCGGGGCGGCAGAAAGCGGTGAAGTGCATGGCCTGCCACGGCCTCGACGGCCAGGCGAAACTGCCGGATTCGCCCAATCTCGCCGGGCAGAACCCGATCTACCTCGCCAAGGCGCTGCAGGATTATCGCAGCGGCGCGCGCAAGAACGAGATGATGTCGGTCATCGCAAAGCCGCTGGCCGACCAGGACATCGCCGACCTCGCCGCCTATTATGCGGCGATCCCGATCACGGTCGGCGCGCCGCCGAAATGACGCCCTTGCCAATCCGAAGCGTGCCTACAGGAGGACAGTCATGACATTCGCGTCGAGAGCAGCCGTCGCGCTGCTCGCCACGGCGTTCGCTGCGCCGGCATGCTTTGCCCAGGCGCTGACGACCCATCGCATCCCGGCGGCGCTCGCCAGCGAAGCGGCGAGCGAGGCGGTCGCGGCCTGCGCCAAGCAGGGCTACCACGAGACCGCCGTCGTGCTCGATGCGGACGGCGCGACCATCGCGGTTCTGCGCGGCGATGGTGCCGGCGTCCACACGCTCGATAGCGCCCACGACAAGGCCTACACGTCGGCCTCGTTCAAGCGCGACACGCTTGCTCTGGCCGAGCGCAAGGCCGAGATCATCGACCTGATGAAGTTGCCGCATCTCCTGTTCTTCGGCGGTGGCGTTGCGATCAAGATCGGGGACGAGGTGGTCGGCGCCATCGGCGCGAGCGGCGCCCCCGGCGCCAAGCTCGACGACAACTGCGCCCATGCCGGGCTGGCGAAGATTCAGGATCGCTTGAAGTAGGGACGCGAGCCGCGCCTCCGGCTCGTCCGCAGTCTGTGCCGGCGTTCACGCCGCGGCCGAAACTCCGCGCGTTTCGCCCTCGAGATACTCGGCGATCGCGCGTTCGGCGGCGCCGATGAGCTCGGCGAGCTCGCCGCCCGACGGCGCTCCAGCGGCTGGCCAGAGGCCGGCCAGTGTCGTCGCCGTCCGCGCCGGGAGGGCGCCGCGGTCGACGAGATCGCGCAGCTGCTGTGGCGTCGCCGTGGTGTCGCCCGGTGGCAGCTCGCCGAGCGCCGCAAGCTTCGCGGCGCCGAGGCATCCGAGCGTCTTCGCGATCAGCATCGGTGCCTCCTCGGCGAAGCCGCCGGTGGCCAGCACCTTCGCCATGCGCAGTGACCGCTCGGCCTCGCGTTGCAGGTCCGCCGCGCGGGCGGCCTGATCCGACGCGCCCTGCTCGCCGACGAGCTCGGCGGCGCGATGCAATATGCGGATCGAGCCTTCGGCCAGCTTGAGCATGCCGGTCGTCTCGAGCCGCCGTATCGCCAGCCAGGTCGCGCGGTCGATGATCTCGATTGCCGGCACCGCGTCGTCCTTGCGCTCCGCCACGCGTCTTGCCTCCGCGGCGAGGCCATCGGCATCGAGGTCGAGCACCGCGAGCACGCGCAGCCGCCCGTCGGCGCCACGTCGCGCCTCGATCAGCAGCGCACGCTCGCCGTGCCGCTTGCGCAGCTCCTCGGCGATCGCCTCGTCCGCCGTGACGATCCGCGGCGCCGCCTGCTCGGCCGCCTGCATCATCGCCTGCATCCGCTCGATCATGGCGGCGCGGCCGGACGGCAGCTTGAGCTTGGAAATGTCGCCTTGTCCGTCCAGGATGCCCTCGGCCAGCGCCTGCTTCTGCCCGAGGAGGTGCAGGATGCCGTGCTCGATCGAGCTCTCGCAGACCAGATTGACCACCGTTACGGAGCGCGTCTGGTTCTTGCGCCAGGCGCGGGCGATGCGCTGCTCGAGTTTCGCCGGGTTCCACGGCAGGTCGACGTTCACGACCGCGCTCGCGACCTGCAGGTTGAGGCCGACGCTGCCGCTGTCGGTCGACAGGAAGATGCGGCATGACGGATCGTTCTTGAAGCGCTGGATTTCCGCGCGGCGGCGTTGCTGCGGGACCGATCCGGTATGCCAGGCGGTCTCGATCCCCATCTCGGCCGCCAGCTCGCGCACCAGCTCGAGCATCCGCTCCCACTCGGAGAAGATGATGACCTTGCGATCCGGCTCCTCGAACAGGTCGCCCAGGATGCCTTCCAATTCCTCGAGCTTGGGGCTGATCCGGCAGCTCGGATCGAGGATCGCCGGCGTGTCGCACAGCATGCGCATGCAGTTGAGCAGCATCATCAGCCGCTCGAACTCGGCCGGCGTCAGCGGTCGCCGCTGTGATTGATGGATCAGTCGCGCCGCCGGCACGCGATAGTCCTCGTAGCGCTTGGCCTGCTCGTCGACCATCGGCACGAAATAGGTCTTCACCGTGCGGCCCGGCAGTTCGTTCTCCACGTCCGCCTTGCGTCGCCGCAGCATGATGGCGCCGACGCGCCGCCGCAGCTCCTCCAGGTTGCGGTAATCGACCGCACGGCCACGCTCGTCGAGCTGATAGAAATCGCGATTGAAGCGGAAGAGCGGGCCCATCAGCTCGGGGTCGAGGTACTGGACGATCGAATAGAGCTCGTCGATGCGGTTTTCGATCGGCGTGCCGGTGAGCACGAAGGCGTAGGGCGAGCGCAGCGATTTGACCCGCCGCGCCGTCTTGGTCTGCCAGTTCTTGATGCGCTGCGCCTCGTCGAGGATCACGATGTCGGGGGCGAGGATGCCGTTGATGTCCTCGGCGTCGACCAGGATCTGCTCATAGTTGACGATCGTGAAGAAGGCCGGGTCCTTGTAGGCGGCGACACGTTGCGGGCGCGGACCGAACACCGATCGCGCCCGGCGCTCGGTGAAGCGGGCGATCTGCTCCTCCCATTCGGCTTTCAGCGAGGCCGGGCAGACCACCAGCACGCGATCGACGTCCTTGCGCCGCGCGAGCAGCTCGCATGCCGCGATCGCCTGCACGGTCTTGCCGAGGCCCATCTCGTCGGCGAGCAGCGCCCGCTCGCCGAAGGCGAGATGGAGCATGCCGTCGACCTGGTACGGCAGCAGCTTGTGTTTCAGCAGGTCGAGGTCGGCGCGGCCGGCATCGACCTCGGCCATGAATGCGGCGCGTGCTTCCACGCGCGCATGCTGCCGCGCGAGCCGCTCGACCCATGCCGCGATGTGACGCGACATGCGCACGGCCTGGCGGATTCCCTTGGGCGCCGACTGCCATGCGGCGAGCAGCGCTTCGGCTGCCGCCCGATCTTGTCCGAGTGTCCCGTCGGGAGCCAGGAACGGATCGAGCCAGCCATGGACGGCCTGCACATGGGCGCGGCGCCCCGCCGGCCACGTGACGGCGAGACGCGCCGCCGTGTCGCGGCGATCGATGAAAATCTCGACGCGGGAGCTGCCGCCGGTCTCGGCCGCGCGAATGACCTTGGCGTGGGTGCGCCGAATGGCGGCGAGCACCCCCTCGACGTGCTTGCAGGTGCCGAGCCCGTTGACGCGATGGTCGATGCAGCCGCACGAGTTGGCGAAGGCGTCGAGGCTGCGGATCTCGACGTCGTACGAGCCGCCGGTCCCCGATCTTGCACGGAAGGTGCCGAAGATCGGATGCTCGGCCTCCAGCGCCTCGATGGCGAGGATATCGGTGCTGCCGCGCCAGCGCCGCAGCGCGATCTCGTCCTCGTCCGTGGTCCGCCAACCTTGCGGGCTCGGCGGGCGATCGAGCACCGCGCGGGCGCGCCCGCGTCCGGCGGGCGGGTTCGACGATCGGGAGGTTTGCGGGCGCCCGGCGCCTCGTTGCTTCGAATCGCGCGGCATGGCGCGACGCTAACACCGTGGGTCGCCGGGTCAACGAAGGCGGCGTCGCGTGCGCTTTCGCGGCGCGATCAAACGGTGGATAACAGCGCTCGGTATTTGGAAAACGAGGGCGGGTCGATACCATCGGCTCGATTGGCGGAGGAAAGAGCAATGAGCCTCTCCGTTGAGGAGCTTTGGAAACTCTCCGACATCGAATTGCTTGCGGCGTACCACGCTGTCCGCCGGCGCTTCGCCGAGGGCAAGTTCGCCCGCGACACCGAGCGGGCGCGGCTCGAATGGCTGCGCGCCAAGGCCTTCGCGGCGACCTCCGGCGGCGTGACCGAGCGCAGGAACGTCGTCGAGACATCGGAGGAGCTTGCGCGCAAGGCGCAGCAGCTGCGCGAGATGACGCGCGACCTCGATCTGCTGAAGGCCGAGATCGATCTGGCCGCGATGGTCGTGCGGTTGCGCGGCGCCTTCGTGCCGGCTGAAACATCTGCCGAGGAAGCGGCCGATGCCGACGAGAAGGCGGAGTGACCACGCCCCCCCCCGCAATCACGCGACACAACACAAGCGGCGCGCCGGGTGGCAGACCGAACGTATTCATGGCATCATAGATGTTTCCCGACGCAGGTGAGACATCATGGACAACAGCGAGCAGATTTGGCGCATCGTCGATGACAAGAAGGACCCGTTCGAGGCGTTGAGCGATCGCGTTTGGGGCATGCCCGAGCTGCAATATGCCGAGCATCGCTCGGTCGCCGAGCACCTCAAGGAGATGGAGCGCGAGGGCTTCCGCATCACCAGGAACGTCGCCGATATTCCGACCGCGGTGATCGGCGAGGCCGGCGAGGGCGGGCCGGTGATCGCGATTCTCGGCGAGTATGACGCGCTGCCCGGCCTGAGCCAGGAGGCTGGCGTCGCCGAGCCGCGCCCGGTGACGCCGAACGGCAACGGCCACGGCTGCGGCCACAATCTGCTCGGCTCGGCCGCGCTGCTCGCCGCGAGCGCCGTCAAGGACTGGCTCGCGGAGAACAAGATCAAGGGCCGCGTGCGCTACTACGGCTGCCCGGCCGAGGAAGGCGGCGCCGCCAAGGCCTTCATGGTGCGCGCCGGCGCCTTCGACGACGTCGACATCGCGATCACCTGGCACCCCTCGGCCTTCTGCGAGGTCGCCGATGCGGTGTCGCTCGCCAATACCCGCATCGACTTCGTCTTCACCGGCCGCGCCTCGCACGCGGCGGCGGCGCCGCACCTCGGCCGCAGCGCGCTCGACGCGGTCGAGCTCATGAACGTCGGCGTCAACTACATGCGCGAGCACATGCCGAGCGACGCGCGCATTCACTATGCGGTGCTCGATACCGGCGGCATCGCGCCCAACGTCGTGCAGGCTTACGCGAAAGTGCGCTACCTCATCCGCGCCCGCGAGCTCGGCGAGCTCACCGGCCTGATCGCGCGGGTGCGCAAGATCGCCGACGGCGCCGCGCTGATGACCGAGACCGCGGTCGAGGCGAAGGTGATCAGCGGCGTCGCCAACCTGCTCGGCAACAGGCCCCTCGAGGAGGCGATGCACGGCTGCTGGGAGCGGCTCGGCCTGCCGCCGTTCGACGATATGGACCGCGCCTTCGCGCGCAAGATCCAGGGCACACTCACGGCCGAGGACATCTCGACCGCCTATCGCCGCGTCGGCCTCAAGCGCGGCAATGCCTCGTTGTGCGACCAGATCGTGCCGCTCGATTCCAAGCGCAACCACATGGTCGGCTCGACCGACGTCGGCGATGTGAGCTGGGTGGTGCCGACCGTGCAGGCGCATTGCTCGACCTACGCGATCGGCACGCCGGGCCATTCCTGGCAGCTCACCGCGCAAGGCAAGACGCCCGCCGCCAAGAAGGGCATGGTGCACGTCGCCAAGGTGATGGCCGCGACCGCCGTCGAGGCGATCAAGGATCCGACGCTGATCGCGCGCGCCAAGGCGGATCTCGCCGAGCGCACCAAGGATCAGCCCTACGTGTCGCCGATCCCGGCGGATGCGAAGCCGCCGCTCGACATGGCGGCGGATGCGGCGTAGGGGCCGAGGAGGCGGTTCTGAGTTCGCCGGTTTCGGACCGCCGCGCGGCCCAGGTCGACACGCGCTCGTCGGCCTTCACTTGCAATTGCTGCGGCGCAGCTCGACGCGGCGGTTCTTGAAGCGGTTCTCGTCGCTCGTGTTGGGGACGAGTGGGCGGGTGTCGCCATAGCCGCGCGAGGATACCGACGTGGCGGCGACGCCGTGGCGGATGAGCCAGTTCTTCACCGCGGCGGCGCGAGCCTCGGACAGCCGCATGTTGTAGGCCGCAGTGCCGACGTTGTCGGTATGTCCGCCGACCTCGGCGGCGAAGTTGGGAATGGTGGTGAACAAGGCCGCCACCTGACGCAACGTGGGCTCGGAGTCCGGACGCAGATCCGATTTATTGAAGTCGAAATTCACGCCGTAGACCTCGATGGTGCACGCCACCGGCGGCGGCGCGCCCGCCGTGAGCGTCTGCACCTTGGGCTTGGTAATGGCGATCGTCAGGTGCGGCGAACCGGTCAGCGCGGCGTTGCGCAGCCAGCCGTCCGCGTCCTCGAGGCTCGCCCGGATGTCGTAGCTGCCCCGTTCGAGCAACGCCTCCTGGCCGCTGTGGACGTTGCCGATGGCGGTGGGGCTCCCGGCCGGGAAATAGGTGACCACGGCCTTGTCGGCCAGGTCCACGCCGTCGCGGGTGACCGCGACCGTGGGCTTGGTGAACATGATGCCGAGCTCGACCGTGCGGGCCACCGTGCCGGTAAAGCTCTGGTTGTCGATCCAGACCTCCTTGTGGGCGAAGCCCTCCGTGAACGTGATCCGCACGTCGTAGGCGCCAACCGGGACGCGGATATGATCGCCCGAATTTCCGAACGCAATGGTCCTGCCGACATGATGACCGGCCGGATACAGAACGAACTGTGCGTTCGCCCGGGTGCCCTTGGTATCCACGCCGCCATTGGTGATCGTGTAGGTGACGTCCGCGGCGGCCAGGCCGATTTCAACCGTCTTGGCAACGGTGCCGGCGAAATTCTGGTTGTCCAGCCAGATTTCCTTGCTCGCCGAGCCATCGGAGAATTTGATCTGCACATCATAGGCGCCGGCGGCGACGCGGACGTGATCGCCCGAATTGCCAAACGCGATGGCCCTGCCGTCATGATGACCCGCCGCATGCAGAACGAACTGTGCGTTCGCCCGGGTGCCCTTGGTATCCACGCCACCATTGGTGATCGTGTAGGTGACGTCGGCGATCGGCAGTCCGATTTCGACCGTCTTGGCGAAGGTGCCGGCGAATGTCTGGTTGTCCAGCCAGATTTCCTTGCTGGCCGACCCATCGAAAAACTTGATCTGCACATCGTAGCTGCCGGCGGGGACGCTGACGTGATCGTTCGAGCCGCCCCAGGCGATGGGCCTTCCCTCATGATGGCCGGCCGGACGGAGGACGAACTGTGTGTCCGCTGGAGTGCCCTTCGTGTCCACGCCGCCGTTGGTGATCTTGAACGTCACATCCACATTTGCGGCCTCGACGGGACCGGCCAGCAGCGTGATGGCGAGGCAGAGCAGGGCAGCGATGATCCGCACGACGTCCTCCGTTCGCAGGAGGGCCATACGCCAACGCCGCCACGCCGGGCCGACATTTCGTCATGATGGCATGCGCTTCCCCCGTCGCCGAGAATAGCCGACGCCCGCCGCCGGTGGAAGCGGACTGTCGCGCGGCTCCGCCGGCAGCTCCGGGCGTGCACGGATACGCCGCGTGAAGGCCAACGCAACATTCGATTCCAAGCTGGGGATTCGATCGGAAAAGGCTGCAGCCGTCAGAGCTCTTCAAGCTTCAATCGCTTGACCGAGTCCGCCCACCGGAGAGCCGGTGGGGACGGCAGCGTATCGACGACAAAGCCGCAATGGCTGTTCGCGCGGCGCCGCAGCCGGCAGGATCGCCGCCGGCATGGAGCGCCCAGCCGAGCGGCCTGCCGTGCAAGATCGTATCCTCGATATCGAGCCGCGCGCCGCGGTCGATCAGCAGCCGGACCACGGCCGGGTGGCCGCCGAGGACCGCCTGGTGCGGCGGCGTGCAATGGGCATGATTGCCCTCCGGATTACAACGGTCCGGATCTTCGCCGGCGTCGAGCAGCGCGCGCCCGAGGCCGGCCGCGGCCACGAGATCGATATGCGCGACCCGTCACAAGGTCGACGGTCACGAGTTGCGGGCGGCCATTGAATGCTATGCCGCGCGCCGGTCGAGTGTTTGTGGGATGATGTACTGCTTGCGCCACTCGAGTCCAGCTTGCGGCCACGTGTCGGCATAACTCAGGAGTGCCCGCTTGCCGACGTCCCGGTCTTGTCCGTTGACGCGGCAATCGGCGTGTGACCTGCCGTTGTCGTCGTGCGCCGCGAACAAGCAGCCTGATCGATGCCTTGGCTGATCGCGTCGTCGAGCGACGCACCGAACGAACGCTGATATTCAAACACGCCGTGTGGAATCAGGTCTGGGTGGCTGATGGAGGTGCCCGTATTCGCGCGCAGCGAGGACGTCGAGGTCGTCGAGTCGAAAAACACAGGCTCGATGATGAAGCCGCTGTCGCGATGCGCGACGCGCGTGTCATGTCGGGTCACCGTATAGCCTCGCTTCTCCATCGCAACCGCGGTCAGCTCGAGAATATCGGCCATTCGCGTGAGATTTATGACGGGACAAATGTCTTCGCTACGTGTTGCAACCATGGTCTGTCAGAAGGTGGTAGAATTTCGACATGCAGCAGCCCGGCGAAATCGCCGCATCGCGCGCCGGGACGAGCGCGCCGACCTCGAAGCTGGCGCCCGATACCGGGCCGGGCGTGGCATACGGCAAGGCCTTCGCGGCGCGTCTGCAGCGGCGTGGCGTGAATGCGGCCGCCATCCTGCGTCCGCTCATCGAGGATCTCAACGCGCAGGTCGCGATGTCCGCCTTCGACAAGGCGACCGCCGCGCGCGTCGCCTGCAACGCGCAAAGCGTCCCGGATTGGGGCGCGGGACCGGTGGTGGCGATGCCGAACGGCGACTTGATCGTCACGTCACGACTGGTCGCAAAGGATGGGCCGGTCCTGGTGGTGAAGCCGGACGGTACGGTCCTGCGCGGGACCGCCGGCATCGACATGCTCGATGAGACAACCTACGTGATCTCGAACGTTCGCGAAGGGGAATGGCCCGCCAAAGGCGTGTGGATCGGCGGGCCGTCGACGTGACGGGCCCGGTCTTAATCGATCGCGATGGGCTGGACCTCGCAGCCGAATTCCGCAGCCATCTCGGCGAGTGACTCCCACACGCTCATCGCATAGCTGCGCGGCACGAGAATCTCGAACGCGTCGGCACCGGTGCGCGCGAGCTGTATCGCGACATGCCCGAGCCGCGTCGCCGCCGCATCGCCCGGCTTGAAGTTCTCAGGGTGGAGATCAAGGGCTATTCCCTTGGCGAGCGTGGCCCGGGCGCTGTCTCCCGCGATGCCGATCGCTACCTGCCCGTCGCTCTGGTCCAGAATCGAAGCATGCCCCGCGAGGGCTTCCTGCAGGGTCGCGGCGAGGCGACCTGGCTCGCCGGTCGCCACCACGAACCACCGGTCGACTCCGGCCCAGCGCGCGGAAAATCCATGCTGTCCCGCGAGTGTCGTCAGCCGCATGCCGATCTCGTCGCGTGCGGCCGCTGCCGCCAGCACGAGGCAGATCGCGCGCCCTTCGAGCAAGGCGAGGCGCGCGGTCGCGGGCGATGCGCCGTCTCCGGGCTCAGACATGCAACCTCGCATTCTCCGGATCGACGAAGGCGGGCGGGCCGACGATCGCGTCGAACCCTTCGCCGCGCAGGCCGTCCCAGACCGTGATCTGCTCGCCGTGCCGACGTCGCCCGCCTTTCAGCATCGCCAGCCCGATGTGGTGGCCGAGGATCGGCGAGTAGCACGCCGAGGTGATGTGGCCCTGGTCGTTGGCGGTCGAGGCGGGCGCATCGCGCGCGAGCAGATGCGCGCCGGCGCGGATGCGGCGGTCGTCGCCGGCGGCCTTTAGCCCGACCAGCTGCAAGCGGTCATCGGCCACGAGCCCCTCGCGCCGAAGCATCGCGCGCCCGACGAAGTCCTTGGCGTTCGACACCATGCGGCCGAAGCCGATGTCATCGGGCGTCACCGTGCCGTTGATCTCGGCATGCGTCACGTGTCCTTTCTCGATGCGCATCACGCCCATCGCCTCGGTGCCGTAGGCGCAGATGCCGTGCGGCTCGCCGGCCCGCATGATCGCGTCGGCGACGGCGTTGCCGTGCCGCGCCGGCACCGCGAGCTCGTAGGCGAGCTCGCCCGAATACGAGATGCGAAACAGCCGGGCGCCGATCGAGCCGAGCGCCGTGACGGCAGCCGCGCCGAGGAACGGGAAGGCCTGGTTGGAAATGTCCTGCGCGATCACCTCTTGCAGAATGACCCGCGCTTTCGGTCCCGCCACGGCCATCTGCGCCCATTGGTCGGACACCGAGGCGAAGCGCACATCAAGCTGCGGCCACAGCACCTGAGCGCAGAAATCGAGATGCGCCATTACGGGGCCCGCAAGCGCGGTGGTCGTCGTCATGAGGAAATGCTCGGCGCCGAGCCGGCTGGTGGTGCCATCGTCGAACACGAACCCATCCTCGCGCAGCATCAGGCCGTAGCGCGCCTTGCCCACGGGAAGCTTGGCAAAGCCGTTGCAGTACACCTTGTCGAGAAAGGCGGCGGCATCCGGCCCGAAGATTTCGATCTTGCCGAGGGTCGAGACGTCGCACAGACCGGCGTTGCGGCGGACGTTCAAAACTTCACGGTCGACGCTTTCGCGCCACGAGGTCTCGCCGGCGCGCGGAAAATAAGCGGAGCGGTGCCACAGCCCGGCTTCGACGAAGCTCGCGCCGTGCTTTTCCGCCCAACGATGCAACGGCGAGCGGCGCACCGGCGCGAAGTGCTTGCCGCGGTGCGCGCCCGCGAGCGCGCCGAACGACACCGGCGTATAGAACGGACGGAATGTCGTGGTCCCGACCTCGGCGATCGATTTGCCGCGCGCGGCGGCGATGATCCCGGCCGCGTTGATGTTGCCGAGCTTGCCCTGGTCGGTCGCCATCCCGGTGGTCGTGTAGCGCTTCGCCAGCTCCACATGGCCGTAGCCCTCGCGCACCGCGAGGCCGAGATCGTCGATCGTCACGTCGTTCTGGAAATCGACGAAGGCCTTGCCGCGCACCTGGCCGACCCGCCACGACGGCGCCGAGCTCGTATCGTCGCGCGGCTCGACCGCGGGCCGCGTTACCGCGGCCGGCGTCCGGCCGAGCAGACGCAGCGCCGCGGACGCCTTGTCGATGCCGTCCTGCAGGCATTGAGCAAGCGCATAGATTCCGGCCGCACTGCCGGCGATGCTGAGGCCTTCCTGCGTGGCGGGCGCGACGAACGCATTGAGCCGCTCGTCCCAACTCGGCTTGGCGCCGCGCTGGCAGGCGAGGTGAATGATCGGGCTGTAGCCGCCCGACATCGCCACTGCATCGACCGTGATCCGCTCGCGCTTGCCGGCGTTGCTCACCTCGATCGCGCGCAGCTTCCGCCGCCCGAGCGTCGCGACGATCTCGCCCGAGACGACTCTCGCGCCGGCGGCATCGCGCGGCGCGGCCTCGGCCCGCACATCGACGACCGCGGCGACCTCGACGCCGCGGCTCGCCAGATCCTGCGCCGTGCGATAACCCGCATCGCTGCTGGTTGCGATGGCGACGCGCGCGCCGGGCGCGACCGCGAAGCGATTGAGATAGGCGCGCACGGCGCCACCCAGCATGACCCCCGGACGATCGTTGCCGCCGAAGACGAGCGGCCGCTCCTCGGCGCCGGTCGCCAGAACCGCCCGCTTGGCCGCGATGCGCCACAGCCGCTCGACTGCGCGTTTGGGCGACGGCTCGGCCACGTGCTTCTGCACCCGCTCGACCGCACCGAACACGTTGGAATCGTACCAGCCGAACACGGTGGTGCGCGGCAGCATGGTCACGTTCGGCATCGAGGCGAGCTCGGCCGCGACGCCGTCGGCCCACGCGCTGCCGGCGGCCTCGTCGACCACCTCGCGCTCGTTCACCAGCGCGCCGCCGAGCCGCGCCTGCTCGTCGGCGACGATGATGCGCGCGCCGGACCACGCCGCGGTCAGCGCCGCCATCAATCCGGTCGGGCCGGCGCCGATCACCAGGAGATCGCAGTGTGCCCAGCATTTCTCGAAGCGGTCGGGATCGCGTTCGTAGCCCGCCCGGCCGAGGCCGGCGGCGCGGCGGATCAGCGGCTCGTAGACGGCCTCCCAGAATTTCGCCGGCCACATGAAGGTCTTGTAGTAGAAGCCGGCCGCGATCATCGGCGACAGCAGCCCATTCATTGCGCCAATGTCGAAGCCGAGCGAGGGCCAGCGATTCTGGCTTTCGGCGACGAGCCCGTCGAACATCTCGAGCATTGTGGCGCGCGTATTGGGCTCGCGCCGGCCGCCGGTGCCGACGGTGACGAGCGCGTTCGGCTCGGCCGCGCCGGCCGTGACGATACCGCGCCGGCGGTGATACTTGAAGCTGCGCCCCACCAGCATCCGCCCATTCGCCAGCAGCGCCGAGGCCAGCGTGTCGCCGGCGAACGCCGTCATCGCGCGTCCGTCGAACGTGAAGCGCAGCCGCGAATTGCGGTCGATCAGGCCGCCATCCTTCAGACGAAACGCCGTCATGGTGCCGTCCTGCCCAACGCGACGTCCTGCGCATCGATGACGGCGAACACTGCGTGGGTCGCCGTGTCGCGCTCGACGATCAGCCAGCGCCGGCAACCGGCGGCGTGGTGCCAGAATTCGCGATGCCGCCCCATGGGATTGCCGCGCAGGTGCACATAGGCGTTCCACCTGTCATCGCTCGCCGGCACATCGGCGGCGGGCCGTACCGGCGCCGCATCGCCACGGATCGCGAACTCTTCTTTCGGACGAATGCCGCAATGCGGACATGCGATCAGGCTCGCCATCGCGCTTGATCCCTCAATGCAGATTGGGCTGCGCGCCAGCCCCGTTCTCGTCGATCGGGTAGCCGCGCGCGAAGCGGTCGAGCCGCATGGCGGCGCTGAGCTCGTGCGGCTCGTCGCGCGCAATCGTGTGCGCGAAGCACCAGCCCGAGGCGGGCGTCGCCTTGAAGCCGCCGTAGCACCAGCCGCAGTTGAGATAGAGGTTCTCGATCGGCGTCTTGTCGATGATCGGCGAGCCGTCCATCGACATGTCCATGACCCCGCCCCACGCGCGCAGCACGCGCACGCGCGACACCGACGGGATCAGTGCCACGGCCGCCTCCATCACGTGCTCGACGGTCGCGAGGTTGCCGCGCTGCGCATAGGAATTGTAGCCGTCGATGTCGCCGCCGAACACGAGGCCGCCCTTGTCGGACTGTGACACATAGAAGTGGCCCGCGCCGAAGGTGACGACCGTGTCGATGAACGGCTTCAGCCCTTCCGAGACGAACGCCTGCAGCACATGCGTGTCGATCGGCAGGCGCAGCCCCGCCATCGCGGCGACCTCGGACGAATGTCCCGCCGCCGCGAGCCCGAGCTTGCCGCAGGCGATGGTGCCGCGCGTGGTCTCGACGCCGCGCACCGTGCCGTTCTCGACACGGATGCCGGTGACGGCGCAGTTCTGCAGGATGTCGACGCCGCGCGCGTCGGCGCCGCGGGCAAAACCCCAGGCGACGGCGTCGTGCCGCGCCGTGCCGCCGCGCCGCTGCAGGAGCCCGCCGCGGATCGGAAAGCGGGCATTGTCGTAATCGAGGAACGGCGCCATCGCGCGCACGCCGTCGCGGTCGAGCAGCTCGGCATCGACACCATGAATGCGCATGGCGTTGCCGCGGCGCGCGAAGGCGTCGCGCTGGCCGTCGGAATGGAAGAGGTTGATCACCCCGCGTTGCGACACCATCGAGTTGTAGTTGAGATCCTGCTCGAGGCCTTCCCACAGCTTGAGCGAGTGCTCGTAGAACGGCTCGTTGCCGGGCAGCAAGTAGTTCGAGCGGATGATCGTCGTGTTGCGGCCGACATTGCCGGAGCCCAGATAGCCTTTTTCCACCACCGCGACGTCGCGGATGCCGTGATTCTTGGCGAGGTAGTACGCGGTCGCGAGGCCATGGCCGCCGCCGCCGACGATGATCACGTCGTAGCGGCTCTTCGGCGCGGGCTCGCGCCAGGCGGGCTGCCAAGCACGGTTTCCGGTGAATGCTTGGCGAAGGATCTGGAAGGCGGAGTAGCGCACGGCGGGTCCCGGTTCAGGCATGCCAGTATGACGGCGGCCGCTGCGATTTCTTGTCCAAAAGAGACAGATTCGATAATATCAGGGACATGTCTCGCGATTTACCGCCCGGCGTTCAGCACTTTGGCTTCATTCTGTTGCCCGGCTTCGCCCTCCTGTCCTATGCGGCGGCGGTCGAGCCGCTGCGCGCGGCCAACATCGCAGCCGGCCGCGAGGTCTATCGCTGGACGAGCTTCAGCCCGTCCGGGGCCGACGCGATGTCGTCATCCGGCGCCTGCGTGCCATCCGCCCCGTTCCCGAACCGGCATAGCGCGCTCCACACGCTGTTCATCATCGCCGGCGGCAATCCGCCGGACTGGACGATGCCGGGCTTGAACGGCTGCCTGCGCGCGCTCGCGCGGCGCGGCGTCCGTCTCGGCGGCATCTCCGGCGGCCCCTATCTGCTCGCCGCCGCCGGGCTCCTGGCGAACCGGCGCTTCACGCTGCACTGGGAGCACGCGCCGGCGCTGATGGAGGCCTTCCCGACGCTGCAGCCGGAGCCGGCGCGATTCATCATCGATCGCGATCGTCTCACCTGCGGCGGCGGCGTGACGGCGCTCGACATGATGCATGCGCTGATCGCCGAGCGCTTCGGCGACGCGTTCGCGCGCGGCGTCAGCGATTGGTTCCTGCACACCCATGTGGGCCTGCCCTCGGAGCCGCAGCGCGCCTCGCTCGCCGAGCGCTACGGCGTGCACCACGCCGCCCTCGTCGCCGCGTTGGAGAAGATGGAAAACACGATTGCGACGCCGCTCGGTCGCTCGGCCATCGCCGCGTCGGCCGGGATCACGCCGCGCCACCTCGATCGCCTGTTCGCCGCCCATCTCGGCACCACCTTCTCGGCGCATTACCGTCGCCTGCGTCTCGACCATGCGCGCAACCTGCTGCGCCAGAGCGCACTCTCGGCGACCGAGATCGCGGTGGCGTGCGGTTTTTCCGGCGGGGCACACTTTGCCCGCCGCTACCGCGCCGAGTTCGGCGTCACGCCGAAGGCGGATCGCTCGCGCAAGCGTGCAAGATCGCTGGCGGGGTGACGCGAAGGTTTCTGCGTGCCTGGGAGGCCGATCTTGTCGGGAATTTACGGCCTGCCGCCGGCCGAATTGGCGCCGTGGCCCGAGGACGCAACGCAGTTTTCGCCGCTGATACCTGGATCGCAGTCGCTGGAAACCGCGGCCGAAGGTTCGCTTGCCGCAATGACGATGGCAGCCCCGCCCGGGACCCTCGAGCGCCGCTACGCCATCGGCCTCATGCTGCGCGCCCTCGCGCCGGACGCGCCGTTCACCGTTCTGGCACCGAAAAACCGAGGTGGATCGCGCCTCGCGGCCGAGCTCGAGGAGCTCGGCTGCAGCGTGACCGAAGCGTCGAAGCGACACTTCCGCATCTGCGCCGGTCGACGGCCGGAGGTCATCGCCAACCTCGATCAGGTGCTGCAAGCGGGCGCTCCGCGCCTGCTCGAGTCGCTCGGACTGTGGTCGCAGCCGGGCGTGTTCAGCTGGGATCGGCTCGATCCGGGGAGCAGCCTGCTGGCCGATCACCTTCCCGCGCTCGCCGGCCGCGGCGCCGATCTCGGCTGCGGCATCGGCTATCTGGCGCGCCGCGTGCTGGCCTCCCCCAAGGTCGAGCACCTGACGTTGATCGACGTCGACGGCCGTGCCCTCGCGATGGCGAAGCTCAACGTCGATCCGCAACGCACCAGCTTCGTGTGGGCCGACGTGCGTCGGCAAGAAACGACCCTGCGTGGCCTCGATTTCGTCGTGATGAACCCGCCGTTTCATGCGACCGGAACGGAAGACCGCACGCTCGGTAAGGCGTTCATCGCGCGCGCCGCCGAGAGCCTGCGGCGCGACGGCACCTTGTGGCTGACGGCCAACCGTCATCTGCCCTATGAAGAGACATTGAGCTCGCTGTTTGGCGAGGCGTCGTTGAAGGCCGAAGGCCAAGGCTTCAAAATCTACATGGCGAGCAAATGATTTGCGGCCCCGCCGGGTCGCACGGCGGGGGCCGGGAGCCGCTTGACCGGATATTCCCGGTGCGGCAATTTCCGGCATCTTTTCTCCCCTCCCTCATTTGATGGAATCCCGCCATGAAGCTCGTCTGCTTCGACGACTATCGACTGGGCGTTCTCAAGAATGCGACCGCGCTGGTCGACATCACCCCCGTGGTGCGCGACGCCGCGCAGGGTGATCCGCGCCTCCTGATCAACGGCGTGATCGAGAAATTCGCGCAATACCGCGGCAAGATCGAGCAGACCGTCGCGGACGGCAAAACGATCCCGCTCGAGTCCGTCAAGCTGCGTCCGCCGGTGCCGCGCCCCGGCAACATCGATTGCATGGCGGTGAACTACGTCGAGGAAATGGTCCCCACTGCGCCGCCGATCAACGGCTTTCACAAGACCCCGAACGCGATCATCGGCCCCGGTGACACGATGGTTCTGCCCGATGTGCCAGCGACGATCTTCGAAGGCGAGGCCGAGCTCGCGGTGGTGATCGGCAAGCGCGCCGACAACGTCAAGGCCGCCGATGCGATGAGCTACGTGTTCGGTTATGTCAATTTCATCGATGGGTCCGCGCGCGAGCTGCCGCCGCCGGGCAACACCTTCTATCAGATCAAGTCGCGCGAGACCTTTGCGCCGATCGGTCCGTATCTCGTGACCGCGGACGAGATCGCCGATCCGCACAAGCTGCAGGTCAAGCTGACGGTGAACGGCATCGTCAAGCAGGAGTTCTCGACCGCCGACATGGCCAACAAGATCCCCCGCTGCATCGAGTGGGTCTCGTCGATCCACCATCTGGATCCCGGCGACATCATCGCCACCGGCACCAACCACGGCGGCCTCAACCCTTTCATGGACGGCGACGTGGTGGAGCTGGAAATCCAGGGCCTCGGCAAGCTCAAGATATCCGTTCGCGACGATCTCAAGCGCACCTGGGCGCGCGAGACGCGGCTGGAGCGTCACCGCAAGAAGCTGCCGGCGATCTCGCCGCAGTTGACCGGAAAATACGCGAAGGCGCCGGCATGACCCTCAGGGCGGATCGTACGCCCTGATCGGCGGAATGTTGCGCCGGAAGGGTTCGACCTGAACCGTCGTCAGCTGGCCCGTGCATCCCTGCGCGAGCGCCGACGTGCCGATATCGCGCGTCAGCACGTTGGGGTTGCCGTGGACGCACAGCGGCATCTCCTCTTCGGCATCCACGGGGTCGTACCAGGCGCCGGTCGGCAGCTGCACGACGCCGGGCCGGATGTCTTGCGTCAGCCGCACCGCTGCGAGGCACGACCCGCGCGCGTTGAAAAGCCGAACGATGTCGCCGTCGGCGATGCCGCGCGCCATCGCGTCCTCGGGATGCATGTGCGCGACCTCGCGGCCGCGATGTTTGGAGCCGGCGCTGTGGGCGCCGAAATCGAGCTGGCTGTGCAGCCGTGTCGCCGGCTGATTGGCGACCAGGTGCAGCGGCGCATCGCTCGTCGGGGCTTCGCTCGGCGCGAGCCAGGCCGGATGACCCGGACAATCCGGCTCATTGAAGCTCGCGATCCTCGCCGAGTAGATCTCGATCCGACCGCTCGGCGTTCGCAGCGGCGCCTTGTCCGGGTCGTCGCGGAAGGCCCGCAGCCGGCCGCCGTCATCCGCCTGTTGCGGCACGTCGAGTCCCTCGCCCTCCCAGAACTCGTCGAAGCTCGGCGCCGGCAGGCCGCGCGCCACGAGGCGCGCGCGCACGGGCTCGTAGAGAAACTCGAGCCATTGGCGCGTGCTGCGACCCTCGGTGAAAGCCTCGCGCGCGCCGAGCCGCTCCGCGAGGTCGGAGAAGATCGCATAGTCGTCGCGCGCTTCGCCGAACGGCTTGGCCACAGGACGCATGGGAACGATGAGCGGATCGTTGGATGACGCGCCGATATCGGAGCGCTCCAGCGTCATCGTGCAGGGCAGCACGAAGTCCGCATGGCGGGCGGTGGCGGTCCAGCCGAGCTCGTGCACCACCAGCGTGTCGACCCTGGCGAAGGCGCGCCGCAGGCGGTTGAGATCCTGGTGATGATGGAACGGATTGCCGCCCGCCCAGTAGACGAGGCGAATGTCCGGATAGGCGTATGTCTGCCCGTTGTAGCGATAGCTGCCGCCCGGATCGAGGAGCATGTCGGCGATGCGCGCGACGGGGATGAAAGCCCGCACGCCATTGTGGCCCTGCGGCAATGTCGGCATCGGAACGTCGTTGAGCCGACGACCGTAGTAGGCGATCGCGCCAAGCGAGTAGGCATATCCGCCGCCGGGCAGGCCGATCTGCCCGAGCGCGGCGGCAAGCACCGCGCCCATCCACACGGGTTGCTCGCCGTGCTCGGCGCGCTGCAGCGAATGCGACACCACGACGAGTGCGCGGCGGCCATGCAGGCGGCGCGCCAGCGCGCGAATGGCGTCGGCGTTCATGCCGACGATCGGCGCCGCCCATTCGGCATCCTTCGCCTGCCCATCCGCCGTGCCGACGAGGTAGCGCTCGAATTCCCGCCAGCCGGTCGTGTAACGCTCGATGAAAGCCCGATCATGCAAGCCTTCCGCCACGAGCGTATGCACGATCGCCAGCATCAGCGCGGCGTCCGTTCCCGGGATGCAGCTGACCCAGTCGGCGCGGGCCTCGTCCGGCAGATCGCCCCGCAACGGGCTGACCAGAATGAACTCGCATCCACGCTGCCGCGCCCGGCGCATGGCGTCGCGCTCGATATGCTGGCTGACGCTGCCGCCCGCGACCATGCTGTTCTTCAGCGCCATGCCGCCGAAGGCGATCACGACGTCCGAATGCTCGGCGATCTGCTCCCAGGTGATGTTGCGTTTGGTCAGATCGTCATAGTCGCCGAGGATATGCGGAAGCAGAACCGACGACGCGCCCGAGCTGTAGGTATTGATCGACTTCACATATCCACCGAGCGCCTTGTTGAGGAAACGGTGGACTTGACTCTGCGCGTGATGAAAGCGCCCGGCGCTCGACCACCCATAGGACCCCCCGTAGATGGCCGTCGCGCCGAACTGGTCGCGAACACGCGCCAATTCCCCGCCGAGCCGGTCCAAAGCCTCGTCCCAGGGCACGGCGACGAACTCGTCGCGGCCACGACGGTCATCCGGCCCCGGGCCTCGCTCCAGCCAGCCGCGCCGGATCATCGGACGCGCGACACGCGCCCGGTGATTGAGCGCATCCGTGAAGTTTTCGATCAGTCGATTTGGATCCGGATCCTTCGCATAAGGGCGCACTTCCACGAGACCATCCTTCATGCGCGCGGAGAACACGCCCCAATGGGACGTGTGCGGCTGGAATCGTGCTTCGGAGAGAACGTCGGCATCGGTCATCGTCGGTCTCCGCCAGGATCGGATCGTCGATTGAACGCTGGTA
Organism: Xanthobacteraceae bacterium; assembly: GCA_035293985.1. Lineage (GTDB taxonomy): Bacteria > Pseudomonadota > Alphaproteobacteria > Rhizobiales > Xanthobacteraceae > JAVDCA01. The sequence continues at coordinate 338,599 of DATGLS010000017.1, read as the reverse complement.
CAGCGCTTTAGCAAGAAGGCGGCCGCCGGCAAAGCGTCGCCGCTGCCCCTCCTTCGTGTGCGGGGGAGGGCAATCGCATGTGACGTGAGCACAACGCCTGCTACCGTGATCTTCCCTTCGTCTTCGGCTGCTTGCGCAGAGCGGCGACGACTTTCACGGAGGCGGTCTGTGCGCGCGTGAGAAAATCGAGGATCAGCGCAAGCTCCGCGTCGCTGTAGCGCGACAACACCTCGGCCGAAGCGCGCCGCATCGGCTCGAAGATCGGGCCGGTTTTCGCCAATGCCTCGGCCTGCGCGCGAACGCGCACCTTGCGGCGATCCACCCTGTCGTGCTCGCGCCGCGCATAGCCCGCGCGCTCCAGCCGGTCGATCACGCCGGTGATCGCGCCGGTGGTGAGCCCCGTCGCCTGTGCGAGCTCGCCGGCCGTTGCCGGGCCCGACGCGATCACGCCGAGACATTCGAGATCGGTGCTGTTGAGGCCGAGCCGCTCGGCCGCCGCCTGGCTGAACAGGACGCCGGTGCCGGAGACGTCGCGCAGCGCCTGCTCCAGGGCGGCCATCAGGTCTTTGCGGGTTTTCGCGGGAGTTGACATGGGCGACCGATTGCCTTAGTGGCAAGATATCTTAGTTATTAAGATATATGCGAGGTGAGATACCATGCCGAAGAACCTCAGGCCTGTGAAGGGCATGAACATGGAGGGTGTCATCGCACGCTGGTACGCGCGGAACACCGTCGCGAACCGGCATGCCTTCCGGGCGGAGGCCGTACGTTACGCCGCGCGGCTCCCGGACGGCGCAAGCGTGCTCGAGATCGCGCCGGGACCCGGCTATCTCGCGATCGAACTCGCAAAGCTCGGCAACTTCCGCATCGCCGGCATCGACTACAGCCACACCTTCGTCGATATCTGCCGCGCCAACGCAAAAGCGGCCGGCGCCGCGGCGGAATTCCGCCAGGGTGACGCCGCACACCTTCCGTTCGAGGACGGCTCGTTCGATTTCGTCGTCTGCCGCGCGGCGTTCAAGAATTTCGGCGATCCCGTCGGGGCGCTCAACGAGATGCATCGCGTGCTGCGCCCCGCCGGGGCGGCCGTCATCGTCGACATGCGCAAGGACGCGAGCAACCGCGCGATCGCCCAAGAGGTCGCCACCATGAACCAGGGGTGGTTCAATGCGATGATGACGCGAGGCGCCCTGCGATCGCTGCGCGGGCGCGCCTACTCGCGCGCGGATTTCGAGCGCATGATCGCGCAAACGCCATTCGGCGCGGACATCCGGGAGGATGGGATCGGTTTCGAGATCACGCTCACGAAGCCAGGGTCCGCCTGAGGGCGGACGCGGGAAAGTTCTCTTGTGAGGAACCACGAAAGTTTCCCCGCGCGAGGCGGCACCTTTCAGGACGGGCGAAGCAAGCTGTAGGCTCCCACTCGCGGGGGGATTCGTTCCGACGGGAAGGGAGCATCATGAGAAAGCAATTTGCGGCAGCCGTGCTGCTTGTGGGCCTGTTGATGCTGTCGGCGTGCGGCCAGGCCGTGCCGGACGACAAGGCTGCCTATGTGGGTGATTGGCGCGGGCCGAACATGACGCTTGTGGTCGCGAAGGACGGGCGGATCAATTACAGGCGCGTCAAGGGCAACTCGACGACGACGATCAACGCTCCGCTGCGGCGGTTCGAGGGTGATAATTTCGTCGTCGGCATTCCGTTCTTGTCGACGACATTCGAGGTGTCGAAGCCGCCCTATCAGGAGGCCGGGGCGTGGAAGATGGTCGTCGATGGCGTGGAGCTTACCCGTGCCCCGTAATGGCAGTTGGCCCGCTCTGCGCCGTGAAACCGACGAAAGTCCTTCTTAGGCGCGACATTGTTTGATATGCGGGCTCCGCGGCCGTCGCCGCCAAGAAGGAGGGGAGTCCGTGTCCGTTACTCGTCGCGACCTCATGCAAGCAGCGGGCGCTGCGGTCCTGGTCACCGCCGGTGCGAAATCGACCTTCGCGGCCGATTATCCCACCGCGCCCGTGCACATCGTGCTCGGGTTTCCCGCCGGCGGGTCATCCGACACGATCGGTCGCATGCTGGCGCAGCTGCTCGCGCAGCACCTGGGTCAGCCGTTCATCTTCGACAACAAGCCGGGCGCCGGCAGCAACATCGGCACGGAGTTCGTCGCGAAGGCCTCCCCCGACGGCTACACGCTCCTGCTGTCGACGTCCGCCAACGCGACGAACGCCTCGCTCTATCAGAATCTGCAGTTCGATTTCCTGCGGGATTTCGCCCCCGTTGCCGGCCTTTTCCGCGTCCCGAACGTGCTCGAGGTGCATCCATCGGTGCCGGTTCACAGCGTGCCGGAGCTGATCGCTTACGCCAAGGCCAACCCCGGCAAGCTGAATTTCGGCTCCGGCGGGTATGGGACGATCGCGCACATCTCCGGCGAGATGTTCAAATCCATGACCGGCATCGACATGCGGCATGTGCCGTATCGCGGCTCGGCCCCCGCCTTGATCGACCTGCTGAGCGGACAAGTTCAGCTGATGTTCGATCTGCTGCCGGTTTCTCTCGGCCATATCAAGGCCGGCAAGCTGCGCGCCCTGGCCGTGACCACCAAGGAGCGCTCCCCCCAGCTTCCCGATGTCCCCGGCATCAGCGAGTTTCTGCCTGGCTACGAAGCGAGCACCTGGAACGGCCTTTCGGCGCCGGCCGCGACGCCGCCGGCGATCATCGGCACGCTCAACAAGGCCGTGAACGAGGCGCTCGCGAAGCCGCAATTGAAGGCCAAGCTCGCCGATCTCGGCGCGATGGAGCTGATCTACACGCCGGCCGAGTATGGACAGCTATGCCGGGGCGACACGCAAAAATGGGCGCAAGTGATCAAGTCCGCGCACATCAAGATCGAGTGAGGTGAGCGTAAGCCGCAAAAGCGCTACGGGCTCGATCGGCCTCGGATTTCGCGCCGGCAAGGGCGGTGGTGTGTTGGTCGGCATCGCCGTCGATGACGGTGTCCCCCGGCTCGTGTTGTCGACGTTTCTCCGGATGGCCGCCGACGGCGACCGCCTCGCGCTCGAGCCCTATCGCGTCGCGTATGAGATGAAGCGCGGGCCGGACGGTGGAGCGTCGGCGGAAGCCGTGGCCGCTGTCGCCGAGGGGCACGAACGCCAAGTAGACTTTGCGGCAAAGGGTCTGGCCGAGATCGTCCACAAACTTCGCGATGCCGCATCCCGCCCGGTGATTGCGGCGCTGCTCGTCAATCGCGCCGGTTGGATCACCGATGCGTTGGCATATGGCCTTTCCTGGCCGGAGCACGTGCCGATCGCCGAAGGGCTCGCCGTACGCGACGCCTTTCGGCACGCCTGCGGCCGATGCGGCCTCGACGTCGCCGAGGTCGACGAGAAGTCTCTTCACGCGGTTGCGGCCGAGCGGCTCCGCTTGTCGTCACATGACGTGGATGGTCAGTTGAAGTCGCTCGGCGCAACGGGCGGCAAGCCTTGGCGAAAGGAGCAGAAGCTCGCGTCTCTCGCGGCCTGGATCACGATCGCCGGCATGCAGTGACGCAGAGGCGCGGCCGGCCCGAAGAGATGGCGCTCCGCTCAGCCTAAGCCATCAGCCGGCGCGGGTCGCATGGTCGACCGGTTGCTGCACCCTCGTCATCGAGCTCGATCTGGAGGGTTTCCGATAACCCAGCCCTTCCGGACGATGTCAGCCGGAGTGCACGGCTATCCGATACGGTCTCGAGCCATCCGAGCTCCACCAGACGATCGAGAATCCGGGCGCCGACGAGCCCCTTGAGGTGATAACGGCGCTCGCTCCAGTCGAGACACGGCTGGCAGAAAATCCGCCGGCTCCGTGACCTCAGATCGACACCGAACGCGGCGAGGAACCGCTCGCCTGACGGCGTGACCTCGCCGCCTTCATCGGTCAGCACGACGTGCCCCATGGCGACGAGGGCATCGGTGACGGCGACGCCGACCCGGCCAGCCAGGTGATCGTAGCAGCGGCGGGCGAAGCGGAGTGCATCGTCGTTGGCCGATCGCGGTTGGCGGCGAGGTGGCACCTCGATCGCGGCGACGACCTTGATGCTCTCCAGCATCGAGGCGACCAGTGGGGAGGCGATCCGATAATAGCTGAAGCGGCGGTTGCGAAGGACGGTCAACAGCCGCGCGGCGACGAGCTTGCTCAGGTGGGTGCTCGCCGTCGAGCGCGAGACATTGGCGCAATAGGCAAGCTCGGTGGCGGTCAGCGACTGGCCGCCCATCAGGGCATTGAGCATCGTCGCTCGCGCGGTGTCGCCCACGAGCGCGGCCACTTCCACCAGATTTGCCGCCGCGACCATCCCCGACTCTATCGCTGATACGGGAAGGATTTCAATCGGCGACGGTTCGACACGTGTCGAACCGTTCGTCGTTGCGAGGAGCGAAGCGAGGAAGCAACCTCGATCCGCGTTTTGCGTATCCGAGGAACGAGATTGCGGCGTCGCTTCGCTCCTCGCAATGACGGTGGCTGCAGATGTTGATCCACACCCTTCATGTCGAGCCATCGACCATCATCGCCGCCGTGATCTGCAGCCTGATCGTCGCCGGCTTGCTGAAGGGGATCATCGGGGTCGGCATGCCGATCGTCGCTCTGCCGCTGCTGTCGCTGTTCATCGACGTCAAATCGGCGGCCATGCTGCTGAGCATGCCGCTGATCCTCAGCAACCTGCCGCAGGCGCTGGAGGACGGAAAGACCGAACGGTGCCTCCTTCAATTGATGCCCGTGATCGTCGGCATGATTCCCGGCCTCTTCCTCGGTGTTCGCGCCCTGCTGGCGCTCGATGCGAACGTTGCAAAGATCATCGCCGGCCTGGTGCTGATCGGTGTCGCCGGGATTACGCTGCTCGCACCGAAGCTGCAGCTTCAATCTCGCATGGTCCTCCCGGCTGGCGTGGCCTTCGGATTCTTCGGCGGAATTCTCGGAGGCATCGCCGCGATGGCGGGACCGCTCGTGTTCATATTTCTGCTGGCCAAGGGACTGCGCGGACAGGCGTTCACCAAGGCGGCCTCGCTCTACCTCGTCGTTTCCTCTGGCCTGCTGGCCGTTCTCCTGACCGCCAGCCCCGAGTTCAGCTGGCTCGACGTCGGCGTCTCGACGGCTGCGACGCTGCCGGTCGTGCTCGGCATGTACGTCGGACAACAGATGCGCGACAGGATTGCGCCCGAGACCTTCAAGAAGCTGGTGTTGATCGCTGTCATTGCCGCGGGCGCCGACTTGCTGCGGCACGGCTTCTTCAGTTGATCGGCGCGAATGCACAATTCCAGAACGAACCCAACTGGGATAACAGTAGGAATTCGATGGACATATAACCACTCTCATCGGACTGGCGCGCCGCGTCAGCTCTTCGATGGCTTGTTGCCGTGCGACACCTCCGGCGTGCCGCGGAAAAGCGACATATGCGTATGCGAGGCGATCCAGGGATCGCCGACCTTCGCGCGGGTGAAGGACACGGTGGCGCGCCCCTTGCGGTCGAACGGCTTGCCGTCGGGATGGTAGCCGGTCGAATCCCACACCGCGAGCCCGACCGCGAACAGCCGGTCGGGCGAGACGAGCGCTTTCGCATCATCGAGCCGCCACACGAAACGGTCGATGGTGGGCCAGACATTGCGCCACTGCTTGTTTTCCGCGAGGTCACGGCCGATCATGAAATCCGTGAAGGTGCCGAAGGCGACGAAATCCTCGGCGAAGAGGTGGCGCGCCGCCGCGAAGTCGACCGCCCGCACATGCTCGGCGAGCTCGGCAAACCAGGCTTTGACGGCGGCGAGATCCTCCGGCGTGATGTGCTGCGGGGTTGGGCTCATGGGGGCTTTCTGCCTTTCACGGCTTGCGAACTTGGTAGATCAAAGTCAGGCTCGTGCGGCGCAACTCGTCACGTCGGAAGCTCATTTCCAGCCGATCATTCTCGCGGGCGGGTCCGAACGTCCATTTCAGCCAGCCGGTCAGGCCGTCTGGCGAGGATTCGGTGCTCGGCGCGGTAACCTTCTCGGCCGCTTCGAGCGCCCGGGCGAGGTCCGACGCGTTCACGCCCGTCGTGGCGAGCGAGCAACTGACCGAAGTCACGCCGGGAATTTCGTCGGCGAAATAGGCGCTCACCTTGAAGGTCGCCGCGCCCTGCACGAGTTGTGCGGAGTAGATGATGTCAATTTTGCCGCGCGCCTCCATATCCGGCGTGATGTCGCCGTGTGTGCCCTCGAAACCGACCTCTTTCGCCAGCGCCTGGAGTGCGGTCGGGAGAGCCGGCCGGCGCGCGCAGGTGTTCTCGAAAAATCCCAGGAGAGCGAGGCCGTTGTCGGCCGCGGCGGCGGGCATCGCGCCGAGCCCCAGCAGCAGGACACAAGCCGGAATTCGCAAGGCGGTCGCGGACGACACCATTGGGCACCCCAGAGCCGGACACGGACGGACCAATCTCCACCGCTTGCTGCGGCATGTCTATCTGATTGGCAGGTTGGTCGGCTGTGCTCTCGAGATGACTTCAGCATCTCTCGGCCGGCGACCAAAGCCGCGACGAGGTCGACGTTTCCCCTCGGGCACTCGAGGTCGCAGCCATCTCGAAGAACTCCGATTTGAATTCCGGCCGAATCTGGTCGGCGTGATCGTCGTGGCGCGACCCGTATCCGTGCTGGCGCACGCTGTGGCGCCACTGCGGATTTAGATCGTTGAGCTCAGCCAGGAGCTGGGGTTGGCCTCGATGCTCGCGATCTCCTCATTCGCCGGCCAGTACTTCCTGAGCACCCGGTCGGCGAAGCAGCTTCCAAGATCGAGGTCCTTGACCGCTTGGGAAAAGGAGATGAGCGCGAACTCTTGAGCTGCCACTTCGTTTCATCGCGCTGAGAGGCCCGCCCTATCGGTCGCTCGAACGCGATCCGGTTCGAGCGCGGCGGCGTATGGTTGCGCGATGTTCTGATTGAAAGCCTCACGCATCATGCCACGAGGCCGCCGGATCATTGATGGGCAGCGCACAAAAAGGCTCTCATGCTGGCCGTGGAATGCCGTCGACCGCCGCAGGGTAGTAAAATGCGCTTGCGGGTCAACGGCTGATCGACGCAGCTTGCACGCGAGGGTTGCCTGTGCTCTCACTGGCACGCGGTGCCGATTTACGTCGTTCCTGGAGACGCGGGATGGGGTTGTTTGACTGGCTGAAGCCCAAGAGGCAAACGCATGGGCCGACACCGCAGGGACTTTACGGAGCACTGCCTAAGAGAGCGCGTTGGGTGGGCGGCTGTCGATCCCGCGGGCGACCCCGAGAGGTTTATCCCAGGTCCTGACGCGTACGTATTCGATATCGCGGCATTGAAATGGGACAAGCATCTTTGGATCGATGCCACAACCAACTCAGCCGGCAACTTGGCAGGATTCACTCTCCTCCTTGGATTGTCCGACGGGGGAAAAACGGATGCCGTCGAGGTCTGGGAAAGTGGGCATCACGGCCCCATCTTGAAGGAACGTCAGCAGTGGACCATTCCGCTTGGCCATCCGACACGCGAGTTGGCGTTGGTCTCACGTGGCGAACAAACGACCCGGGTGCTGCGCAGGCTCGAGCAGTGCTTCGGCTATGAGCCGCGTGCTCATCCAGCCTTGCCCGACAAGACCGCCGTGATCTGCGAGCTGATTATCTTGCGGGGAATCGTCATTCCGGATCAGGGCCGCTTCACCGCACGAATGAAGGTCGTGCTGCCGCGGACGGATGGCTGGCCTTACGGCGAGTTCTTCCTGAGCATCAATTCCGTACGCAAGCAGATTTGGCTATCGGAAAAATCCGGCGAGTACAGGATGGCAATATTGTCCAGGATTTCTCACGCTGGCGGGGCTGCATAGCGTGCTCAACTTGTACCGGAAATGGCGCGCCCGAAGAGATTCGAACTCCTGACCCCCAGATTCGTAGTCTGGTGCTCTATCCAGCTGAGCTACGGGCGCGTCGGCCGAGGTCCGGAACGGACCCGCGGGCCGGCCGCATAGCTATCGGCTCTGCGTCGCCTTGGCAAGAGAGCCCAGTTGGGGCCCAACGCCATGGCGCAACAGCGGTTTCTCCGGAGCGGTGGACGCATCGGGTCGGGAGGGTAGGGGATCCGCCTTCCGGTTCACCGCGGGCTCTTGCGCGCCCGCCGATCCAGCCCCGATCCGCGCAAAATGCAGCCGAAACTCAAGCCCCGGCGCATTGTCGAGCATCTCGATCCGCGCCCCGTGCAGCCGTGCGACGGCGGCCACCAAACTCAGCCCGAGCCCATTACCCGGCGCGCGACGGCTGCGCTCGAGCCGATAGAAGCGCTTGAACACGTGCGGAAATTCATGCGCCGGGATGCCGGGCCCATCGTCCGTGACGGAGATCGTCGCGCCGTCCGTGCCGCACGCGACCGCAACCGTCACCCGGCCGGCGGCGCGGCCGTGCTTGATCGCGTTGTCGACGAGGTTCGAGACGGCGTCGAACAGGAGATCGCGGTCGCCGGTGATGAGCACCTGCGCGTCGCCCGCGGTGGTGAGCGCCACGCCGCTTTCCTCCGCGGCAGCATCGAACAGCTCAACGACTTCGCGGGCGATCTCGGCGAGGTTCACGGTGTGGAACGCGGCGGTGCGGTCGCTCGTCTCGATCTGCGAGATGCGGGTGAGCGAGGCGAACATGCGCAGCACGCCGTCGAGGTCCGCGAGGGTGTCGGTGATCAGCGCATGGTCCTCCATGGCGCTGCGCGGGCGCGCGGAGGCCTTCTCGAGCCGGGCGCGGATGCGGGTGAGCGGCGTGCGCAGGTCGTGCGCGACGTTGTCGGTCGCCTGCTTGACCTCGCCCATCAGCACCTCGATGCGGTCGAGCATCATGTTGAGGTTGCCGGCGAGCTGGTCCCATTCGTCGCGCGTGCCGCGCAGCGGGATGCGCTCGCCGAGCCCGCTCTGCATGATGGCGCGGCTGGTCGCGTTGACCGCTTCGATCCGCCCGACGGTGCGGCGCGTGACCGTGACGCTCGCGACCGCTGCGAGGACGAAGATCAGCCCGAGCCCGAGCAGCAGCGCGAGATCGATCCGCCCGGCGAACGCCGCCAGATCGCCGATGTCGCGGCCGACGAGCAGATGGGAGCCGTCCGGAAGCGTTTCGAATTTCGCCCGCAGGGCAGGGCGCAGCGGCGTTGCGAATGTCGCCCAGCCGGCGGCATCGCGCGGCACATACGCCGACGACTGGAAAGTGCCTGCGATCGGCGCGCGCGCCGCATCGGTGAGCAGATAGATGCTGCCGGCGTGCTGGCCGTCCGCGATGCGCCGTTCGATCGCGGCCGCGAGCGCGCCGCGTCCTGCCGTGTCGTAGACATGGCGCAACGCGTCGTAGTCGGCCGCGATCTCGCCGTCGGCGCGGCTCAGCACATAGGTCGATGCCGACCAATAGACGTAGCCGAACAGCGCCAGCACGGCGGCGCCGAAGATGCCGATGCAGATCAGCGCCAGCCTGAGGGTCGACGAGCGGAGCGTCTTAGCCAGGAGCACGGACGCAAAACCCGACCCCGCGGACGGTGTGGATGAGGGGGGAGGCCTGCGCACCGTCGACCTTGCGCCGGACGCGTCCGACATAAACGTCGATGATGTTGGTCGTGGGGTCAAAGTGCAGATCCCATACATGCTGCAGCAGCATCGCGCGCGGCACCACCTGGCCGGCGTTGCGCACGAGATATTCGAGCACCTGGAACTCGCGCGGCAACAGCTCGATGTCGCTGTCGCCGCGCCGCACCGTGCGCGTCACGAGGTCGAGCTCGAGATCGCCGACGCGCAGCACGGTCTCCTTGACCACGGTGGCGCTGCGGCGCGCCAGCGCCTCGACCCGCGCGAGCAGCTCGGCGAAGGCGAACGGCTTGACCAGGTAGTCGTCGCCGCCCGCGCGCAGCCCGCGCACCCGCTCGTCGATCTCGCCGAGCGCGCTGATGATCAGCGCCGGCGTCGTGACGCCGGCGTCGCGCATGTGACGGATCACCGCGAGCCCGTCCATCTCCGGCAGCATGCGATCGATCGTCAGCACGGCATAGTCGGCCGAGCGCCCGAGCTCGAGGCCGGCGCGGCCGTCGACCGCGAGGTCGACCTGGTAGCCGTGCGTCGTGAGCGAATCGACCAGCTGCTCCGCCGTCTCCGGATCGTCCTCGATCACCAGGATGCGTCGGCGTCCGCCTGCCATTCCGTCGGCTCTCCGCGTGGTGCGACGGCTGATCTTGTCACAAATTCGCAATCAGCAAACTGACATTTGCGTCATAAACTGTCGCATTCGTAAGTTGTGACGGCTCATTGCCTTGTGCCAGCCTGATGCCGGCTTGCGAGGTCCGTTCGCTCCGCTGGGGTGCTTGTCGAGATCGAAGGAGACGGCATCATGCTGCGTCACATCGCAATCGCACTGGCAACCGTGGTAATCATTTGTGCGACCGCCTGCGGCGTGTCCGCGCGCGGCGGATCGGGCGGCCACATGGGCGGAGGCCCCATACGGGGCCATATGGGCGGCGGAAATTTCGCGGCCGCTCATGTCGGCAACTTCGGCGGCTTCTCGCATTCCAACCTCGGCGGCGTTTCGCATTCCTTCGCATTTCGCGGCAATCACGCGTTCTTCCCCAATCGCTTCATCGGCCGCCATCTCGCCTTCCGACATCGCTTCCATCGCCGGTTCTTCTTCGTCGGCGCGCCGTACGCCTTCGCGTATGACGATTGCTACGTGCGCATCTGGACCCGTTGGGGCTGGCGCTGGCGCAATCTCTGCTACTGAAACATGACCACCGCTCATATCAATCGCGTCGCCGTCGCGACCCCCGAGCACGAGGTGCACGACACGTTCGTGCGCTTCGCTGCGCGACTGCTGCGCGACCGCCGTTCGCGCCTGCTGTTCGAGCGTATGGTCAGCCGCTCGCACATCGAGCGCCGCTGGTCGTGCCTTGCCCCGGCCGGACCGGGCAACAACGAATCCGTCGATGTCGACGGCTTCTACACGCTCGGCCGCTTCCCCTCGACGGCGCAGCGCATGGCCCGCTACGAGGTCGAGGCGCCCGCGCTCGCTGCGGCGGCGGTCGATCGCCTCGCCCTCGGCGAGGCCGCGCGCGACGTCACGCACCTGATCGTCACCTCCTGCACCGGCCTGTCGGCCCCCGGCGTCGATTTCGACGTCGTGCGCCGCTGTGGCCTCGATCCTGCGGTCGAGCGCACCGTGATCGGCTTCATGGGTTGCTACGCGGCGATCACCGCCCTGAAGGTCGCGCGCCACATCGTGCGCTCCGAGCCGCGCGCCAAAGTCCTCGTCGTCAGCGTCGAGCTGTGCACGCTGCACCTGCAGGAGACCGACGAGCTCGACCGGCTGCTGACCTTCCTGCTGTTCGGCGACGGCGCGAGCGCCGCGCTGGTCAGTGCCGAGCCGGCGGGGCTTGCGCTCGACGGCTTCAACGCCGTGCTGGTGCAGGCCGCAGCCGACCAGATCACCTGGAACATCCGCGACCTCGGCTTCGACATGGTGTTGTCGGGCCAGGTCCCCGGCACGATCAACGAGGCGCTGCGCGCCGGCGCTCAACGCGTGCTGCCCGACCTCGCCGCCGATGCGGTCGACCTGTGGGCCGTGCATCCGGGCGGCCGGACCATCCTGGATGCGGTCGAGGGCGCCTTCGGGCTCGATACGACGGCGCTCACGATCTCGCGGAGCGTGCTGCGCGACTACGGCAACATGTCGTCGCCGACGGTGATGTTCGTGCTCGAACGCCTGCTGCGCGCCAAGGCGCCGGCCGGCGCGCGCGGCTGCGCCATGGCGTTCGGCCCCGGCCTCACCGCCGAGACGATGCTGTTTCGCGCCGCGGCCTGACCGCCGTGGTGGCGATCGATTTCTCGCACCGCAACGCGCTGACGGAGCTGATGGACTCCGATCAGACGGATTTCGCCACCTTTCGCGATTGCCTGGTCGATCTCGCCAAGGTCAATCGCCTCACCCTGGCGTATCGGCCGACCATGCGCTTCTTCGCCGATCTGGTCCGTACGGGCCGGCTGCCGCGCGATCGCATCATCACCGTCGTCGACGTCGGCAGCGGCTACGGCGACATGCTGCGCAAGGTCGATCGTTGGGCGGCGCGGCGCGGGCTGCGGCTCGATCTCACCGGGGTCGACCTCAATCCCTGGTCGGCGCGCACGGCCGCCGCGGCGACCGCGCCCGAGCGGCCGATCCACTGGGTCACCGCCGATGTGTTCGACTATCGCGCCGAGCGGCCGATCGACATCGTCATCAGCTCGCTGTTCACGCATCATCTCGACGATGCTTCGCTCGCGCGCTTCGTCGCCTGGATGGAGGCGAGCACGGCGATCGGCTGGTTCGTCAACGACCTGCACCGCCATCCGCTGCCCTATCACGCGTTTCGCATCGCCTCGCGTGCGCTGCGCTTCCATCATTTCGTCCAGCACGACGGTCCGATCTCGATCGCGCGGGCGTTCGATACGCATGACTGGCGCGACGCGCTTGCCGCCGCAGGTCTGCCCGCCGACGCGGCGGAAATCCATCCGCAGTTTCCCTTCCGCCTGTGCGTCGCGCGGGTGAAGGCGTGATGGCTGCCGCCGTACCTGCGCTGGTGATCGGCGGCGGGGTCGGCGGCGCCGCGGTCGCGGCGCATCTCGCCCAGGCCGGGCGCGGCGTGATGCTGGTCGAGCGCCGCCACGGGCCGCACGACAAGGTCTGCGGCGAGTTCATCAGCGGCGAAGCGGCGCTCTATCTCGACGACCTCGGCATCGATCTCGCAGCGCTCGGCGCGGTGCGCATACGCGTCGTGCGCCTCGCGGTCGGCCGCGCGGTGACCACGGCGCCGTTGCCATTCCCCGCCTTCAGCCTCTCACGCCGCGCGCTCGATGAGGCCCTGTTGCGCGCCGCGTCCGAGCGCGGCGCGCGAATCCGCCGCGGCCGTGGGGTGCGCAGGCTCGCGCGCATCGGTGACGGATGGGTCGCCGAGCTCGATGGCGGCGAGCGGCTCGCGGCCGACGAGGTGTTTCTCGCCACCGGCAAGCACCACCTGCGCGGCTGGCGGCGGCCGCCCGGCGCGCAGAACGATCTCGTCGCCTTCAAGCTGCATTGGCGGCTCGCGCGCGAGGAGGCGGCGGAGCTCCGCGGCGGCGTCGAGCTCGCGCTGTTTCCCGGCGGCTATGCCGGCCTCGAGCCGGTGGAAGGTGGCGCCGTCAATCTCTGCCTGGTCGTGCGCCGGCGGCGGTTCGCGAAGCTCGGCCAGCGCTGGGATGCCCTGTTGGATGCGCTGTGCGCGGCCTCGCCTCATCTCGACCGGCGTCTCGCCGGCGCACTCGCCTGCTGTCGCCGCCCGCTCGCCATTGCGTCGATTCCTTACGGCTACGTCGCCACCGCCGGCCGCGGTCCCTGGCTGCTCGGTGACCAGGCCGCGGTCATCCCGTCGTTCTGCGGCGACGGCATCGCGATTGCGCTGCATTCGGCCCGGCTCGCCGCCGACATCTATCTGGCAGGCGGCAGTGCCGGCGAATTCCAGCAGCAGCTTGCGCACGATGTCGGCGCGCAAGTGCGTCGCGCGACGTTCATGTCGCGAGTGATCGTGCATGCGCCGGTGCAGAAGCTCGCCGCCATCGCGGCGCGCATCGCCCCGGACATCGTCGCCGGCATCGCGCGGGGAACGCGGATCCCGGACGAGCGAATGCGCAGTGCCCGCGAGGTAGGGCGGCTGCCGCTCGCCCTTGCTATGCCCGCGCGCGCTCGTTGCGCCGCGCTTCCAGCTCGACGGCGCGATCCGGAATCATGATGTGGAAGGCGGCCCCGATGGTGCCCTCGGCGAGGCGGATCTCGCCGCCATGCGCGCGCACGAGCTCGGCCGCGATCGCGAGGCCGAGGCCGGTGCCGCCGGTGCGGGTCGAGCCCTGGAAGGCCTCGAACAGGTGCGCACGCGCCTTCTCGGGGAAGCCCGGCCCGGTGTCGGCGACCTCGATCATCACCACCGCGCCCTGGCGGCGCCCGGTGATGCGGATCTGGTCGCGCGCCGGATCGTTGGGCGCGCGCGACTCGAGCGCCTGCACGGCATTGCGCGCGAGGTTGATCAGCACGCGCAGCATCTGGTCGTGGTCGGCATCGACCATCAGCCCGCGCTCGACCGCGCTCACCCAGCCGATGTGCGCGTCGGCGCCGAGATCGAGCGTCTCGCGCGTCTCCTCCACCAGCGCCTCGAACGAGATCATCTTGCGCGCGGGCGGGCGTTCCTGCGCGCGCCCGTAGGAGAGCGTCGACTGGCAGAAATCGATCGCGCGCTCGAGCGCGACCATCAGCTTCGGCGCGAACCGCTGCACGCGCGGGTCGGGCAGGTGCGCCAGGCGGTCGGAGATGAGCTGCGCCGAGGCGAGCAGGTTGCGCAGGTCGTGATTGATCTTCGACACCGCGAGCCCGAGCGCGGCGAGCCGGCTCTTCTGCTGCAGCATCGTGGCGAGGTCCTGCTGCATGGTGGCGAGCTCGCGCTCGACGATGCCGATCTCGTCCTGCCGGCTCGACACCGCGATGACGCGCGCCGGGTTCTCCGGATCGCCGCGGAACGCGATCATGTTGCGCGTGATCCGGTACATCGGCCGCACGAACATGTAGTGCAAGGCGAGATAGAGCAACGTCGCCACGATCGCCGAGATGACGAGCGAGATCAGTGCGATGTTGCGTGAATAGTGCCACATCGCCTTGCGCAGAGGCCCTTCGTCCATGAGGATTTCGATCGGCTCGCCGCCCATCGGCGGCAGCCCCATCACGCGGATGACGTCGCTGTCCTTGCAGAACAGCAGGGTATCGAAAGCGTCGATGATCATATGCGCCGTCGCCATGTCCTGGGTGTCGACCACCTGGCGGATCTGGGTCGGCGCGGTGCTCACGGCGAGCACCCGGTGCCTCTGATTGCCCTGTGTCACCACCATGCGAGCGCCGATGCTGTCGAGCAGCTCGCGCCGCAGCTTTTCCGGCACCTCCAGGCGCTTCGTGTTGCTGTCCGGGCTCGCGTCATCGTCCGACTTGAGCACCAGCGCAGCCGTATGCGCGTCGCCGAGCTTGTCGCTGAGCCAGTTGATGCGAAAATGGGCAATCGAGGGGACGTAGAAGAACACCTCGGCCAGCAGAGTCGCCATGACCGTGAAGGCGAACAGCTTGCCGGACATGCCGAGCCGTTCGGTCCAGCGCACATGGGCGCCGGCCGCCGGGCCGTCCGCTGCCGTTACCTTGCGAAGCATGGCGATGTCGACCGCTTTCTCTCAGCCGAAGCGACGCAACCAGGCAATGATGCGCCTGACCAATGGGCTCGTCAAATTAGGGGCAAAATAGGTGACGGCGGCCCGTTTACCAATTTCGGCCAAGGTCGGATAGGCCACCACGGTACCGGCAAACGCGCGGATGTTGAGGCGCTGCTCGACGGCGAGCGTCCAGGTCGCGATCAGCTCGCCGGCGTTGCGGCCGGCGATGGTGGCACCCAGGACGCGGCCGCGGTGCGTGACGATGACCTTGATGTGACCCGCAGTCGCGCGCTCGGCCTGGGCGCGGTCGTTCTCGTGATAAGGCCAGCGCAGCACTCGGAACCGGAGGTTGCTGCGCCGCGCCTGCGCCTCGCTCAAGCCCACATGGGCTAGCTCCGGCTGCGTGAATGTCACCCGTGGGACATTGTCGTGGTTGACGCGTACCGGCAGCCGAAACAGCGCCTGCCGGATCACCAGTCCGGCGTGATAGTTCGCCACGTGCGTAAACCCTGGCCCGCCCGCGACGTCGCCCACCGCATAGACGCGCCGGTTGGTCGTACGCAACCGCTTGTCGACCACGACGCCGTTCCGCTCGACCGCGATCCCTGCTTTGTCGAGGCCGAGATCCGCGACGTTGGGTGCGCGGCCCACGGCGACGAGCAGGTGGCTGCCCGCGATCGTCTCCGCGCCCGCCGGGCCGGTGATCACGACCTGCACTTTGCCACCGGCATGATCGACGCGCGTGATCGCGACGCCGCTGCGGATCTCGACGCCGTCGCGCGCAAGCTGGTCGAGCACGACGGCGGCGCATTCGGGATCCTCCTGCGCGAGCGGCGTTGCGGCCTCGACGACCGTGACGTTCGAGCCGAGCGCGCGGAACGCCTGCGCGAGCTCGAGCCCGACTGGCCCGGCGCCGATCACCACCAGATGGCGCGGGCATTCGCCGAGGTCGAAGATCGTCTCATTGGTCAAATAAGGCACCTCCGCAAGGCCGGGGATCGGCGGGATCACCGGTGAGGAGCCGGTCGCGATGACGAAGCGCCGCGCCTGAATTGTGAGCGCATCCCCCACCTTGACGGTCGTGGCCTCGGTGAAGCGTGCCGAGCCCGCGATCACGCGCACGCCGAGCGCCGTGAACCGTTCCTTGGAATCGTTCGGCGCAATCGCCGCGACGACGCCGCGGACGTGATCGCGCACCTTGCGAAAGTCGACTGCGACGGGTGCACTGGTGACGCCGAGCTCCGGCCCGCGCGCCAATCCCATGGCGTGGCGCGCCGCGGCGAGCAGCGACTTCGAGGGCACGCAGCCATAGTTGAGGCAATCGCCGCCCATGCGGCCGCGCTCGATCAGCACCACCGGCACGCCGAAGGCCGCCGCGGCGGCGGCGACCGAGAGTCCGCCGGAACCGGCGCCGATCACGCAAATGTCGGGCTCGAGCACCTCGGCCATCGGCGCGGCTCGTGGTGCGTCCTGGTGCGGCTCGTCACGGATGGCTCGACACCTCGCGCGCCGCGCGCGCGGCGCGCAGGCGCCTGACGACGACCGGCACGAGCGCCAGCAGGCCGAGCGCGACCAAGCCTGCGATCAGCTGCGGCGTCACCGCGGCGCTCGGGTCGAAGCCGGGCTTGCAGCCGGCGCGGCCGGCGGCGACGCACGCGCGATAAGCGTCGATCTGCGCCGTCAACGCGCTGCCGAGGCCGGCACCGAAGAAGGCGAACGCGAACGTACCCGGGACGATGCCGAGCGCGGTCGCCAACACGAAAGTGCGCAGCCGCACGCCGCACAGCGCCGGCACGAGGTTGACCAGGCAGAACGGAAACAGCGGGACCAGGCGCAGAAACAGGAGGTAGTTGAACGCATTGGCGCAAAAGCCCGCCGCCACGGCCTCGGCGCGCGCGCCCGCGCGGCGCACCAGCCAGCCGCCGAGCGCGCTTTTGGCGATCAGGAAGATGACGGTGGCCCCGATGGTGGCGCCGACCAGTGCCGCCGCTCCGGCCGCGAGCCCGCCGAAGATCGCCCCGCCGAAGATCGTCAGCAGCGCGCCGCCGGGAAGCGACAGCGCAACCACGATCACGTAGATGGCCGCGAAGGCGAGCAGCGCCGCGGCCCAATGCCGGGCCACCAACGCGTCGATGGCGGCGCGGTGCTCCACCAGCGCGATCGGCGAGAGGCCGTTGTAGCGGCCGATGCCGACCACGACGACGCCGGCAACCATGATCGCGACGAACGCCAGCAAGCGTGCCGGCCGGACGCCGGCATTCGGCGGCGAATTGGGGTTGCCAGAAGCAAACATCAGGCAGACATCGGCCGGCTCTTCGGAGTTCGGAAGCTCCTGTATACCCAAGCGTTTGTCCCGGCGGACCCCCTTCTCACCGTCATTTGAGGGAACGTGAGCGGCGCGGCTGCACCGCCGGCCGTTTGCCGGCCGTTTGCCAGCCGTTTGCCAGCCGTTTGCATTGACGGGACCCCGGGGGGCCCGTATAAGCCCGCCAGTCTTTGATACCCCCGCGCCGGCTCGGAAAACTCGGTATTTCGCTCGAAATCCGAAGGCCGCGGCGCATCGGCGGACGACCGATCGGCGCCGCACGGACAAGCGGAGAACAGTGGTGAAGCGGACCTATCAACCGAGCAAGCTGGTGCGCAAGCGCCGCCACGGCTTCCGGACCCGCATGGCGACCAAGGGCGGCCGCAAGGTTCTCAATGCCCGTCGCACCCGCGGCCGGAAGCGGCTCAGCGCCTGATTCGGTAACGCCTCCCGCGACCGTGGATCGATTGCGGAAACGGGCGGATTTTCTCGGCGTCGCGGCGGGGCCCCGCGCCCCCACGGACGCCTTCGTGCTGCAGGCGCGCGAGCGCGCCGACACAGGGCCGCCACGGGTCGGCTTTACGGTGTCGCGCAAGGTGGGCAATGCGGTCGAGCGCAACCGGGTGCGGCGGCGATTGCGGGAAATCGTGCGGCTTTCGGACGCGGATCGGTTCAGGGCGGGGAGTGACTACGTAGTGATCGGCCGGCGCGCCGCCCTTGATTTGCCGTTTACGCGCCTCGCCGAGGACTTTTCGCGCGCGCTCGCGCGCATACATCAACAACGGCGAGCGCCACGGCGGCCCGCCGACCGGCACGGGGGCGAGCGAGCTTCTCCGGCGGGCGACCAGAAACCGTCATGAACGAGCAAAAGAATACCCTCCTGGCCATCGTGCTGTCGCTGGTCGTGCTGCTCGCCTGGCAGTACTTCTTCGGGCTCGGCCAGATCCACCCGCCGCAGAACCCGCAGCAGGCGCAGACGACGCCGCACGCGCCCGGAACGCCGAACGCGCCGGGGACGCCCAACACCGCGAATGCCCCGACCGCGGTTCCGGGCCAAGCCACCACCAACACGGCGCCGAAGACGCGCGATGAAGCTCTCAAGGACAGTGCGCGCATCCCGATCGACACGCCGAGCCTCAAGGGCTCGATCGCATTGAAGGGCGGGCGGATCGATGATGTGCTGCTCGCCCGCTATCACGAGACGATCGATCCGCAGTCGCCGCTGATCGACCTGTTCTCGCCGTCGGGAAGCCCGAACCCCTACTATGCCGAGTTCGGCTGGACTACAGGGACCGGCACATCGGAGAAGCCGCCGAAGCTGCCCGACTCCAACACGGTCTGGACACAAGAAGGTACCGGCACGCTCACGCCCGGCCATGTTGTCGTGCTGACCTGGGACAACGGGGAAGGATTGAAGTTCCGCCGGACCATCTCGGTCGACGACAAATACATGTTCGAGGTCAAGGACGAGGTCGCCAACAGCGGGGCGCAGCCGGTCACGCTCTTTCCCTACGGGTTGATCTCGCGGCACGGGACGCCGGAGACGCTCGGCTACTACATCCTGCACGAAGGCCTGATCGGCTACCTCGGCGACAAGGGGGAACAGCAGGTCACCTACAAGAAGCTCGCCGAGCAGAAGAAGGTGAGCTTCTCGGAAATCACCAATGCGTGGCTCGGCATCACCGACAAATATTGGGCCGCGACCCTCGTCCCCGACTCGAAGGCGAAACTGCAGACGGCGGGGTTCTCCATCGGCGAGGCCAACGGCCAGCCGACCTATCAGGCCGACTACATCATGCCCTCGCAGGTGGTTGCGCCCGGCGCGACCGCGAGCACGAGCACGCACCTGTTCGCCGGCGCCAAAGAGGTGCAAGTCCTCAACGACTACAACAAAAAGTACGAGCTCAATCATTTCGATCTGCTGATCGACTGGGGCTGGTTTTGGTTCTTCACCAAGCCGATGTTCGAGTTCATGGACTTGATCTATCGCTGGGTCGGCAATTTCGGCATCGCGATCCTCATCGT
The DNA here is from genome assembly GCA_035293985.1 of Xanthobacteraceae bacterium. GTDB lineage: Bacteria > Pseudomonadota > Alphaproteobacteria > Rhizobiales > Xanthobacteraceae > JAVDCA01. The sequence continues at coordinate 319,065 of DATGLS010000017.1, read as the reverse complement.
CACTGTCGTCATCAAGGCGCTGTTCTTCCCCCTCGCCAACAAGTCCTATGCGTCGATGGCGAAGATGAAGTCGGCGCAGCCGCAGATCCAGGCACTGAAGGAGCGCTATCCGGACGACCGCGCGAAGCAGCAGCAGGAGATGATGGAGATCTACAAGCGCGAGAAGATCAATCCGGTGGCCGGCTGCCTGCCGATCCTGATCCAGATCCCGGTGTTCTACTCGCTGTACAAGGTGCTGTTCATCACCATCGAGATGCGGCACGCGCCGTTCTTCGGCTGGATTCACGACCTCTCGGCGCCCGATCCGACCAACATCTTCACGCTGTTCGGCCTCATTCACTGGGACCCGTCGATCGTGCCGGTGTTCGGCTCGTTCATGCATCTCGGCATCTGGCCGCTCATCATGGGCGTGACCATGTGGCTGCAGATGAAGGTCAACCCGCCGCCGCCCGATCCGGCGCAACGGGTGATGTTCGCCTGGATGCCGGTGATCTTCACCTTCATGCTGGCGAAGTTCTCGGCCGGCCTCGTGATCTACTGGGCGTGGAACAACTCGCTCTCGGTCACGCAGCAGTCGATCATCATGAAGAAGAACGGCGCCAAGATCGAGCTGTGGGACAATCTCAAGGCGCTGTTGCCCAAGCGACGACCGTCCTCGTTGGTTCTCTTCATCGCTCTGCTCGTTCCCGTGCTTCTGGTCGCTGCGGCGTTCATCGCGCGCGCCTAGCGGCAAGCGCCGACTGACCGCGAGGGGCATTGCGCATGTCCGCCCAGGCGTTCACGGCGCACGAGAGCGAGACCGGGCGCAAGCTGTTCGCGGCGGACTGGCGCTTCGCCACGGCGGCCGGCTCGCTCGCGGCGCTGCCGCCCGAAGCCGGCGTCGAGATCGCGTTCGCGGGCCGCTCCAATGTGGGCAAGTCGAGCCTGATCAACGCGCTCACCAATCGCCACGCCTTGGCGCGCACCTCGAACACCCCCGGCCGCACCCAGGAGCTGATCTTTTTCACCGGCGGCGGCCTGCTCAACCTCGTCGACATGCCGGGCTACGGCTACGCGGCCGCGCCCAAGGCGAAGGTCGCCGAATGGACCCGGTTGATCCGCGCCTATCTGCGCGGCCGCCGCAACCTCGCGCGCGTCTATGTGCTGGTCGATTCGCGCCACGGGCTCAAATCCGCCGACGCCGAGGTGCTCGACCTGCTCGACGAGGCGGCGGTGAGCTACGAGATCGTGCTGACCAAGAGCGACGAGGTGAAGGGCGACGCACTCGCGGCGACCATCGCGCAAGTGGCCGCCGCCGTGCGCGCGCGTCCGGCCGCCTATCCGGACGTGCTGGCGACGTCGACCCGTAGCGGGGCCGGGATCGACGACTTGCGCGCTGCCGTCGCGCGGCTGCTCGCAGAGAAAGCATGACCGGGGGAGGTCGATGATTTCAACTGCGGCGCCAACCGTGCTGATCGCATTCGCCGGCCTGATGGGCGCCGCCGGCGTGATGCTGCTCGCGGCCGGCGCCCATGCGGCGCCGGGCGCGGGCCTCGGCAGCGCCGGGCAGGTGCTGCTCTTTCATGCCGCCGCCGTGGTCGCGCTCGCGGCCGCACAGCATCAGGGATTGCTGTTTCGGCCGCTCGCGCTTGCCGGGGCCATCGGCTTCATCCTCGGCGCCTCGCTCTTTTCCGCCGACATCGCGCTGCGCGCGCTCGCCGACCATCGCCTGTTTCCGCTCGCGGCGCCGAGCGGCGGCATCGTCCTCATCGCGAGCTGGCTCGCCGTGACGGCGGCCGCGCTCACCGCGCTCGTGCGCGGCTGACCCTTTCGCATCGTCGCGGCTCCGGGTAGAGCGTATGCCGCTCCTTTGGAACGGAGTACGCCCTACCGTTCTCCATTCGACGCAAGTTCTTTTTCGGCGAACCGGTATCCACTTCGCCGGAACATGCGCTAGAAAACCGCACCTGCCCCGGGGGACCTCATCCAATGGCCGTCAGCCCGTACGAGATTGCCCGCGTCCTGTCGGAAGCGCTGCCGCACATGCAACAGTACGACGAGGAGATCGTCGTGGTGAAATACGGCGGTCACGCCATGGGCGAGGAGGCGAGCGCGCGCAGCTTCGCGCGCGACATCGTGCTGCTCGAGCAGACCGCCGTGAACCCGGTGGTCGTGCACGGCGGCGGTCCGCAGATCGGCGAGATGCTCAAGCGGCTCGGCATCAAATCGGAATTCGCCGCCGGCCTGCGCGTCACCGACGCGGCGACGATCGAGATCGTCGAGATGGTGCTGTCCGGCTCGATCAACAAGCAGATCGTCGGCTACATCAACGAGGCGGGCGGCAAGGCGGTCGGCCTGTCCGGCAAGGACGGCAACATGGTGGTCGCCAGCAAGGTGAACCGCACCGTCATCGACGAGACCTCGCAGATAGAGAAGGTCATCGACCTCGGCTTCGTCGGCGAGCCCAGCAAGGTCGACGTCACCGTGCTCAACCAGATCCTCGGCCGCGAGCTCATCCCGGTGCTCGCCCCGGTCGCGACCTCGGCCGAGGGCGGCACCTACAACGTCAATGCCGACACCTTCGCGGGCGCGATCGCCGGCGCGCTCAAGGCGAAGCGCCTGCTCCTCCTCACCGACGTGCCGGGCGTGCTCGACAAGTCGAAGAACCTGATCAAGCAGCTCACCATCGACGGCGCGCGCGCGCTGATCGCCGACGGCACCATCTCGGGCGGCATGATCCCCAAGGTCGAGACCTGCATCTACGCGCTGGAGGCCGGCGTCGAGGGCGTCGTCATCCTCGACGGCAAGGTCGAGCACGCCGTGCTGCTCGAGCTCCTCACCGACCACGGCGCCGGCACCCTCATCCGGCGCTGACCCCGCAGCGTGTCCACCACGTCCCAGCCGGCGGCGCCCGCCGCCACGAGCCTCCTTCTCGGCTTGGTCGCCGCGGCGGCGTTCGCCTGCGCCGACGTGCTCGGCAAGGTCGTGTTCAACTCGGGCGGGGACGTGCTGACCCTGCTGTCGTTTCGCAGCGTCGTCGGCATCGTCCTGTTCGCGGCCTGGATGCGCGTCGGCGCGCGGCCGGCGCCGTTCACGCCGCGCGAGCGCTGGATCGCGCTCGGCATGGGCCTGTTGTTCGCCGTGACCGTCTATTGCGTGTTCGAGGCCATCCTGCGCATGGACGTGCCGACCGCGATTCTCGCCTATTTCATCTACCCGCTGATCACCGGGCTCGTCGCCGGCGTCACCGGCATGGAGCAGCTCAGCTGGCGCGGAATCACCGCCGCGATCGTCGCCTTCCTCGGGCTGAGCCTGATGATCGGCGCCCATCCGGGCGATCTTGCCGTCGTCGGCATCCTGTTCTCGTTCGCAGGCGCAGTCAGCCGAGCCGCGATGCTGCTGATCTCGCGCGCACAGCTCGCGAAGTCCGACGCGCGGCTGACCACCTGGTACTCGCTGCTGTCCTCGACCGTCGTGTTCGTCGCGATCTCGGGCGTGACGCGCACGTGGCATCCGCCGCAGACCACGGCCGGCTGGACGGCGCTCGCCGCGATCAGCGTCGTCACCATCATCGCGATCCTCGCGACGTTCATCTCGACGATCCGGGTCGGGCCGTTCCGCACCGCGCTGGTGATGAATCTCGAGCCGCTGCTCACGGCGATCGGCAGCGCGCTGCTGCTCGGCGAGGTGCTCACGCCCGTGCAGGCGGTGGGCGGCGCGATCATGATCGCCGCCCTGGTGGCGTTCCAGCTGCGGCGTTGAGCGCAGCTGGACTCAGCGCCTTTTCAATGCGAGTCCGACGAGGCGCAAACCACCACCAGCGGGCTGCTCGCCGGATTGGGGACGACGCCGCACGAGGCCGAGCGTTCGGTGAGGAACGTCGCCTGACCGCGGTTCGTGCCGCAATAGGCCGTCACCAGAACCTCGTTCGCCGCACATTCGGCGACGCAGGTGGTGGAGATGCAATCCTTGCGGACGATGCGGATCGCCGCCGCCGGGCCGGCAGGACCTGCCTGTCCTTGCGGCCCTTGCGGTCCGGGCGGGCCTTGCGGACCGGGGTCGCCCTTGGCGCCGGGCGGGCCTTGCGGGCCGGCCGGTCCCTGCGGCCCCTGCGGGCCCGGGCCACAGCCTGCGATCAACGCGCAAATGGACAGTGCAGTGGCCAGCCTGAGGATCGACATGGAAATACCCGCTCGTAACGCGCCGCCCCCGAGGATCGCCTGACATCAAGCCGAGCTTCGCGATAAGTTGCCAAATTGTAAGCTTTCGAGACCCCCCACGCGCTTGCCTTGGCGTCTGTTAGGAACTTATATCCGCGTGGGGCGTACGAGCGTCAAGGGCGCGTGCGCGGAAGCATCCAGTGCGCGATCCGTCAGCCGCGGCAGGTCATTTATGCGCTGGAAGCGAGCGATTTTTCTCGTGGTTCTCATTCTGCTGATTGTCGGCGGACTGTTCTGGCGTTTCGGCGTGCCGGAGTCGGGTCGGGAACTGCTGTCGCGCCTCGGAATCCCGGGTTTCGCCGCCAAGGCAACCATCAATGACAAAGGGCCTCCTCCCGTTCCGGTCACCGCGGGAACCGCGGAGAACCGCAACATGCCAGTCTATGTGGAAGGCCTGGGCACCGTTCAGGCCTTCAACACGGTAGCGGTGAAGTCGCGCGTCGATGGGCAGATCACCAAGGTCTTCTTTCGCGAAGGCCAGGAGGTGAAGACCGGCGATTCGCTGTTCCAGATCGATCCGCGTCCGTTCCAGAATGCTGTCCAGCAGGCGGAGGCAACCAAGGAGAAGGACGCGGCGCAGCTGCAATCGGCTCAGCTCGACCTCGAGCGCGCCGCAAAGCTCCTCACCCCGGGCTTCCAGACGCGGCAGGGTTACGATCAGCAGAAGGCGACGGTCGGCCAGCTGCAGGCGTCTATCAAGGCCGACCAGGCGCAGATCGATACCGCCAAGCTCAATCTCGAATACTCGCTGGTGAAGTCGCCGATCGATGGCCGCACCGGCCAGCGCCTGGTCGACATCGGCAATCTGGTCCAGGCGGCGCAAAGTGCAAACCTCGTCACCATCACCCAGCTCCGCCCCATCTTCGTGAGTTTCACGGTTCCGGCCGAGCGGCTCGGCGATATCCGAAAGAGCGAGAGTCAGCAGCACACGAAGCTCAAGGTGATCGCCTACGCGATGGACGACAAGACCAGGATCGCAGAGGGCGAGCTGACCCTCGTCGACAACCAGGTCGACCAGGCGACCGGGACCATTCACCTGAAGGCCCAGTTCGCCAATGCCGACGAGCCCTTGTGGCCGGGCCAGTTCGTCAACGCACGCATCGTGCTGTCGACGCGCGAGAACGCCGTGACGGTGCCGCAAGTGGCGGTCATGGAAGGACCGAACGGCGCCTACGTCTATGTGATCGGCAATGACGACACGGTGAAGCGTCGGCCCGTCGTGGTCGCCGCGAACCAGGAGGACCTGGCGGTGATCGGTCAGGGCTTGCAGCCCGGCGAGCGGATCGTGGTCGAGGGGCAGTATCGGTTGACCGACGGCGCCAAGGTGAGGCTCGGTGCTCCCGGACAAACAGCGCCGCAGGCGCAGGCACAGCTCGGCGGGCAAGCCGCGCAATGAACATTTCCGAGACCTTCATCCGGCGTCCGATCGGCACGTCGCTGCTGATGGCGGGCATCCTCATCTTCGGCATCGCGAGCTACGAGCTCCTGCCGGTCTCGGCGCTGCCGACCGTCGATTTCCCCACCATCGTGGTCACCTCGCAACTGCCCGGCGCGAACCCCGACACCATGGCGTCGGCGGTCGCCACCCCGCTCGAGCAGCAATTCGCGCAGATTCCCGGCCTCGCGCAGATGACCTCGACCAGTGGCCTCGGCATCAGCACGATCACGCTGCAGTTCGACCTCAACCGCAACATCGACGGCGCCGCCGGCGACGTGCAGACCGCGATCAACGCGGCGAGCGGCCTCCTGCCCAAGGATCTGCCGTCGCCGCCCACCTACAAGAAGACCAACCCGGCCGAGCGCGCGATCCTGATCTATGCGGCCTCGTCCGACGCGCTGCCGATCTACCGGGTCGACGACTACGCCTACAACATCCTGGCGCAGAAGCTCTCCACCATCACCGGCGTCTCCGAGGTCGATATCGCCGGCCAGCAGCAATATGCGGTGCACGTGCAGGTCAATCCGCTGGCGCTCGCCGCGCGCGGCATCGGGCTCGAGGACGTGCACAACGCGCTCACCGCGGCGAGCCTCGACGAGCCCAAGGGCAACCTGGAGGGCGCCCAGCAGGTGTTCCCGCTGGACACCAACGACCAGTTGTTCAACGCCCAGACGTTCGACAACGTCATCGTCGCCTATCGCAACGGCGCGCCGGTGCGGGTCAAGGACGTCGGGCGCGCGATCGATTCCTCGAAGCTGCCGCGGACCGGCGCCTGGGTCGGCCGCAAGCAGATCGAGCTCGTGCTGATCAAGCGCCAGGCGGGGTCGAACACGCTCGCGGTGGTCGACCAGATCAAGGCGCAGCTGCCGACCCTGCTCGCGTCGCTGCCGCCCTCGGTCCATGTCGACCTCGTCTCCGACCGTTCGCTCAACATCCGCGAATCGGTCCGCGACGTCGAGGTCACGCTGCTGCTGACGATCACCCTCGTGGTGCTGGTGATCTTCCTCTTCCTGCACAACCTGTGGGCCACCATCATTCCCAGCATCGTGGTGCCCCTGTCGCTGGTCGGCACCTTCGGCGTGATGTACGCGCTCGGCTACAGCCTCGACAACCTCTCGCTCATGGGCCTCACCATCGCGGTCGGCTTCGTCGTCGACGACGCGATCGTGATGATCGAGAACATCGTGCGTTACCTGGAGGAGGGCCTGCCCCCGTTCGAGGCCGCCATCCGCGGCGCCGGGCAGATCGGCTTCACCATCATCTCCATCACCATCTCGCTGGTCGCCGTGTTCATCCCGCTCTTGTTCATGGGCGGCATCATCGGTCGGCTGTTTCGCGAGTTTGCCATGACGGTGACGACCGCCGTGCTGGTGTCGGGCTTCGTCTCGCTCACGCTCACGCCGGTGATGTGCTCGCGCTTCCTCACCCGCGAGAGCGCGCACGGCACCAATTTCGTCAGCCGCTGGTCGGAACGCACGTTCGCCTGGCTGATCGGCGGCTACGACCGCGGCCTCAAATGGGTCTTCCGTCACCAGATGCTGATGCTGGTGCTCACGCTCGGGCTGATCGTCGTCACGGGCGTCCTCTACGTGAAGATTCCCAAGGGCTTCTTCCCCGAGCAGGACACCGGCTTCGTGTTCGGGCAGGCGGAGGCGCGGCAGGACACCTCGTTCGCCGCCATCACCAAGATCGAGAACCAGTTCGCCGAGATCATCTCGCAGGATCCGGCGGTCGCCGCCGTGGTCGGCTTCGCCGGCGCGACCGGCGGCAACTCGAGCGAGAACACCGCCCGCCTGTTCATCCAGCTCAAGCCGCTGTCCGAGCGCGACGCGTCGGCGCAACAGGTCATCCAGCGGCTGCGCCCCAAGGTCGCGCAGGTGCAGGGCGCGAAGTTCTTCATGCAGGCCGGCCAGGACGTCACGGTCGGCGGCCGGCTCAGCCAGACCGAATACCAGTATACGCTCACGGACACGGACACCGGCGAGCTCAACCACTGGGCGCCGATCCTGCAGGCGCAAATGATGAAGGCACCGGAGCTGCAGGACGTCGCCTCCGACCAGCAGATCGCCTCGCCGCACGTCGCAGTGACCATCGACCGCAACGCCGCCTACCGCCTCGGCCTGTCGCTGAGCTTGATCGACCAGACGCTCTACGACGCCTTCGGTCAGCGGCAGGTTTCGACCATCTACACGTCGAGTCAGCAGTACAAGGTGATCCTCGAGGTCGAGCCGCAGTTCCAGAACGATCGCAACGCGCTGTCGCGCATCTACATCACGACGCCGACCGGCCAGCGCGTGCCGCTCAGCGCCATCGCGCACCTGAGCACCAAGGTCGAGCCGCTGACCGTCAACCACCAGGGCCAGTTCCCCTCGGTCACGCTCGCGTTCAACATCGCGCCCGGCTACGCGCTGGGTCAGGCGGTCGAGCGCATCAACCAGATCGAGTCGGACCTGCACACGCCGATAACCCTGCAGGGCACCTTCCAGGGCACCGCGGCCGAGTTCCAGCGCTCGCTCAGCTCGATGCCGCTTCTGGTCGTGGCCGCGATCCTCGTCGTCTACATCGTGCTCGGGCTGCTCTACGAGAGCTACATCCACCCGATCACCATCCTGTCGGCGCTGCCGTCCGCCGGCGTCGGCGCGCTCATCATGCTGATGCTCTTTCGCTTCGATCTCACCGTCATCGCCATCATCGGCATCATCCTGCTGATCGGCATCGTCAAGAAGAACGCCATCATGATGATCGACTTCGCCCTGGAGGCGGAGCGCCACCACGGGAAGACCCCGGTCGAATCGATTCACGAGGCCTGCCTGCTGCGCTTCCGTCCCATCATGATGACGACGATGGCGGCGCTGTTCGGCGGGCTGCCGCTCGCGATCGGCTTCGGCGCCGGCTCCGAGCTGCGCCGCCCGATGGGCATCGCGATCGTCGGCGGCTTGATGGTCTCGCAGGTGCTCACGCTCTACACGACGCCGGTGATCTACCTCTATCTCGACCGCCTCAACCACTGGATGACCCGTCGCGCGGTGCGGCACGAGCTGCCGCCGCCGCCGGTCGAGCGGATGGCCGCTGAGTGAGCGCAGCCGCCCATTGGCTGACCCTGCAATCGCCCGTTAACCGTCGCTTCCGCGGCGACCCTTGACAGTCGTTCCGCATTTTCCGATATTTCTGTCATGACAGAAATTTCGGAATATGGGAAAAGGCTTCCGGTCGCGCTCGAGCGCTTCGTCCTGCATTGGGGCGACCTCGGCGGGCGCTGGGGGGTCAACCGCTCGGTCAGCCAGATCCATGCGCTGCTCTACGTGTCGGACCGGCCGCGCACCGCCGAGGAGATCGCCGACCTGCTCGGGCTGGCGCGCTCCAACATCTCGACCTCGATCAAGGAGCTGCTCGCCTGGGGCCTGATCCGCCGGGTGCCGATCAAGGGCGACCGCCGCGAGCATTTCGAGGCCGAGGCCGACGTCTGGGAGATGTTTCGGCGCATCGCCGCCGGCCGCAAGGAGCGCGAGCTCGATCCCGCCATCGCGGCGCTGCGCGCCTGCGTGGTCGAGGCGCAGGGCGATGCGGCCGTAGACCGGGTCGCGATCGCGCGGCTCGAGGCCATGCTCGATTTCGTCACCACGCTCGATCGCTGGTACGCCCAGATGCTGGGCGTGCCGAAGGAGAAGCTCGCCGCGCTGATCCGGCTCGGCACCCGGATCGTCGGCCTGCTGCCGGGAGCGCGAAAGAAGTAGCGACACGCCGCCGCAAGCGCGTGAGGTCGATGATGAGCTCGACGAGCATCGCGTCCGAACCTTGGCGTCGACCGCAACATTCACCTCGTGACGCCTCGCCGGAGGCGCCGCTCGGCGACCTCCGCTTCCGCGCCCTCCTCTCCGATCGCGACTGGGCGGCGCTGCCGCCGGCGGTCCAGCGGCGCTTCTCCTCCCGTCTCGCCGCCGGCGAGACCATCGTTTACGCTGGACGCGTGGTCGAGACGCGCATGAGCCGTGTCGGCTGGTGCCTCGCCCAGGCGGCTCGCGCGATCGGAGCGCCGCTGGCGCTCGGGCGCGACCGCAACGTCGCGGCGGTCGTCGCCGTGACCGAGGAGATGGCCGGCGGCGGCCAGGTGTGGACGCGCGTCTACGCGCGCCGCGGCGGTTTTCCCCAGGTCATCCATTCGGCCAAGCGCTTCGCCGGCCGCACCGGTCTCGAAGAGCAAGTCGGCGGCGGCGTCGGCATGGCGCTCACGGTGCACGTGGTCGACGCCGCATTGGTCTTCCGCAGCGCCGGCTATTTCGTCCGCGTCCTCGGCCGGCGCATCGCATTGCCGACGTGGCTCGCGCCCGGCGCGCTGGTCGTCACCCACGCGGCGCTCGGCGACGGCTCCTTCACGTTCACACTCGATCTCCGACACCCGCGCTTCGGCGCGCTGATCCGCCAGACCGCGGTCTTTCGCGAGGCAATCTCATGACGTCGCTCATCCTCTGGCTTCTCATCTCGGCGCAGATCCTCATGGGCGCATTCGACACGCTCTTTCATCACGAGCGGACCGAGCGCCTCGCCTGGCGCCCATCGCAGCAGCACGAGTTGAGGCTGCACGGCGCCCGCAATCTCATCTATGCGCTGCTGTTCATCACCCTGGCCTGGACCGAGCCGCACGGCCTGTGGGCGCTGCCCGTGATCGCCCTCCTCGTCGTCGAGATCGCCATCACGCTGATGGACTTCATCGAGGAGGACGTGAGCCGCAAGCTGGCGGCGAGCGAGCGCATCAGCCACACGCTGCTGGCGCTCAACTACGGCGCCATTCTGGTGCTGCTCGTGCCCATCCTGGCGACGTGGGCGCGGACGACGACGGCGCTCGTGCCGGTGTCCTACGGCGGATGGAGCGTGCTGGCATCGATTGCGGCAGGCAGCGTCGCGCTGTTCGGCTTGCGCGATCTCGCCGCCGCGGCGCGGCTGCGCCGTCGCGCAGCCGGCAAGGCGCTGGCCAAGGTCAGCGGCTTGATGACGGCGCTGCCCGCGCACCAGACGGTCCTCATCACCGGAGCCACCGGCTTCATCGGCTCGCGCGTCGTCGAGGCGCTCGTCGCCGCCGGCCATCGCGCGATCGTGCTGACGCGCGACCCAGCGAAGGCCGTCCGCCTGCCGCCGCCGTTCTGGCTGGTCACCACGCTCGACCAGATCCCGAGCGACACGGCGATCGACGCGATCGTCAACCTCGCCGGCGAGTCCATCGCGGGCGGCTTGTGGACGGCGGCACGCCGTCGTCGCATCCTCGCCTCGCGCCTGCGCATGACGCGCGGCGTGGTGCGCCTGATCGCCCGGCTCGAGCGCAAGCCAGGGGCTCTCGTCAGCGCCTCCGCGGTCGGCTGGTACGGCCTGTGGCAGGACGAGGCGCTCACCGAGTTCGATGGCGGCAAGTCGTGCTTCACCCACCGCGTCTGCGCCGCCTCGGAGGGTGCCGCCAAGGCGGCCGAGCGGCACGGCGTGCGCACCGTGCGGCTGCGCATCGGCCTGGTGCTCGGCACTGAGGGCGGCGTGCTCGCGCAGCTGCTGACGCCGTTCGAATTCGGGCTCGGCGGCCGCATCGGCCGCGGCCGGCAATGGATGTCGTGGATCGAGCGCGACGACCTCGTGCGCCTGATCGCCCATGTCATCGCCACGCCGACGCTCACCGGGCCCGTCAACGCGACCGCGCCGGTGCCGGTCGACAACCGAACCTTCACCCGCGAGCTCGCCCGCGCGCTGCACCGGCCGGCCTTCATCCCGATCCCGGCGCCGCTGCTGCGCGGCCTCGCCGGCGATCTCGCCGACGAGCTGCTCATCGGCGGCCAGCGCGTATTGCCCGAAAAGGCGGAGCTGTCGGGTTTCGAATTCCGGCATCCGACCTTGCCCGAGGCGCTCGCCGCGATGCTCGGTTCGCGAACCGGGCCCGCGCGAGCGCGTCGCGTGTGGCGCGCGGGAAAATTCGCTGGCGACCTGCGTGCGCGCAGCCTATCGTTGCGCCAGGATCTGGAAGTCCTCGCGGCGCGCCACCGGTTGTCCGATGACCGGCTGCTGCGCTGATGCGTTTTCATCAAAAGGCGCGGGCGACGTGATGGCGAGATGGGCGGAGCCGCTGTTGGCGCCACGCCGCCGATGGCTTCTCGGTGCGGCCGCACTTTTCCTCACGGCCGTGCTGCCGCCCGCGGCGCGCGCGGCCTCGCCGATCGATCTCGCGTTGGTGCTCGCGGTCGACGCCTCGGGCAGCGTCAGCGAGGCGCGCTTCGAGCTGCAGAAGCAGGGCTACGCGGCGGCCTTCCGCGATCCGCGCGTGCTCGCCGCGATCCGCGCCACCGGCACCCAGTCGATCGCCGTCACCATGTTTCAATGGACCGGTCCGCGCCTGCAGGTCCAGGTGGTGCCGTGGATGCTGGTCAAGGATGCGGCGTCGGCGGAGGCGTTTGCCGCAGCAATCGACGCGGCGCCGCGCCGGCTGTTCGGCGGCGGCACCTCGATCAGCGGCGCTATCGACTACGCGCGTTTGCTGCTGGCGCAGGCGGCCTATGAGCCCGCGCGGCGCGTGATCGACGTGTCGGGCGACGGCTCGAACAACGCCGGACGGCCGGTGACGCTCGCGCGCGACGAGGCGGTGGCCGCCGGCATCGGCATCAACGGCCTGCCGATCCTCACGGTCGAGGCCGATCTCGATCGTTACTATCGCGATTTCGTGATCGGCGGGCCCGGCGCCTTCATGGTGCCGGCGACGAGTTACGAGACCTTTGCCGAAGCGATCATCAAGAAGCTGATCAACGAGATCGCGGCGAACCCGCCGGTGATCCTACGCCGCTGAGCGGTGCCGCAGCCCGGCGACCAGCGCCTCGATCGTCGCGACCGAGCGGAAATTCGCCGGCGTGATCTCGGCCTCCGGGATGGCGACGCCGAGCTCGGACTCGACCGCAAGCACCAGGTTCACCATGTCGAGCGAGGTGAGACCGACGTCGCGCAGCTCTTCCTGCGCCGTGAACGCGCGCGTGATGGAACGCTCTGCAAGCAGCCGCCGCACGACTGCGGTGATGCGCTCGCGCGGAGCAAGCTCGATCTTCGCCATGTCTGATCCGTCCAGCATCTCGTGTGGCCGATAACGCGGCCACGCAAACTTCGCCTCGCCAAAAGCATAACAGCGTGCGCGAGATTTGGCATTCGTTCGATCGATTCAGCATTAACAAACATGTATGCGGTTTGCTCAAATTGTCCGCTAATTGCAGGCATTTCGCGCGGGTAACCATCTGTCGAGAAAGCTCGCCGCGTTTTCCATTAATTCGCGAAAATTTGTTGCGATATGCGCGCGCAAGCTGGACAAGGGCCGCATCGATGCGATGCGAGGAGGCCACCTCATGACGCTCGTTGAAACGCAGGACGGCAATCGCCGCGTTCCCCCGCGCGACGACCAGGCTGCGCGCGACACGTCGAGCCAGGTTTATCCGCTCACCAAGGATCTCAAGCGCCGCGCCCAGGCGGCCGCCGCCGTCGCCGCCGCGCATGCGGCCGCGGTGGACGCCGAGGCGCGCTTTCCCGCCGAGGCGTTCTCGGCCATCCGGGCGCAGCGACTGCTCGGAATCCTCGTCCCGGTCGAGCTCGGCGGCGAGGGCGCGCGCCTCTCCGACGTGGTCGACGTCTGCTACGTGCTCGGCCGCGCCTGCGCGTCGGCCGCGATGACGTATGCGATGCACCAGATTTCGGTCGCATGCCTCGTGCGCCACGCGCGCACCAGCGCCTGGCACACCGAGCTGCTGCGTCGCGTGTGCGATCGCCAGCTTCTGCTCGCCTCATCGACCACCGACGGGCAGGGCGGCGGCGACCTGCGCAAGAGCGACTGCGCGGTGGTCGAGCACGGCGCGCGCTTCGCCCTCGCCAAGGCCGCGACGGTGATGTCCTACGGCGCCCAGGCCGACGGCATCGTCACCACGGCGCGCCGCTCGCCCGACGCCGCGGCGACCGATCAGGTCCTGGTCGCGCTGCTCAAGGAGCATTACACCCTCGACCGGCTCTCCGGCTGGGACACGCTCGGCATGCGCGGCACCTGCAGCGCCGGCTTCAAGCTCGAGGCGGCCGGACAGCTCGCGCAGGTCTTCCCCGAGCCGTACCAGAAGATTCACGCCCATACGGTCATGCCGGTCGCCCATCTCGCCTGGAGCGCGGTGTGGACCGGCATCGCGGCGAGCGCGGTCGAGCGCGCGCGCCAGTTCACCCGCAAGGCGATGCGCGGCAATGGCGGCCAGCTGCCGCCCGGCGCGGCCCACCTCACCCGCGCGAGCGCGAGCCTGCGCGTGCTGCAGGCGAGCGTGACCTCGGCGCTGCAGCGCTACGAGGCGATCCTCGCCGGCGACGGCGAGGCCGAGGGGCTCGACTTCCAGACCACGCTGAACCTGCTCAAGGTGAACGCATCGGAAATGTCGATCGCCATCGTGACGAGCTGCCTGCAGGCGTGCGGGCTCGCGGGCTACCGCAACGATGGCGATTTCAGCGTCGCGCGCAATCTGCGCGATGCGCTTTCGTCGTCGGTGATGATCAACAACGACCGCATCCTCGGCAACGTCGCGAGCGCGGCGCTGCTCGTCGAGGTGCCGGCGCTGCTCACCGATTGAGGACTCGATCGATCATGCGGCTCGCCCATGAAGCGCGGCAGGGCGAGCCGGCGAAGACAATAACGAGGAGGCCGAAGACATGAATTATGTGGTTCGCGATCCGCTCAAGCTCACGACCGAAGCGCTGCTGCAGCCGAGCGGGGTCGAGGGCGTCTTCGCCCGCACCGCGACGTTCGAGCGCGTCGTCGACGGGCTCAATGTCCTGATCTCGCGCCACCGTGCGGCGGAGACCGAGGTCCTGCGCTTCCCGCCGGTGATGAGCCGCGCCCACATCCAGAAGTCCGGCTATCTTGGCAGCTTTCCCAACCTGCTCGGCGCGGTGTGCTGCTTGCACGGCTCGGAGGCCGACATCCGCGGCGCGGTCGAGGGCGACAGGGCGAAGGGCGAATGGACCGGGGCGCTCGATGCGACCGATCTCGTCCTCACGCCGGCGGCCTGCTATCCGCTCTATCCGCTGGTGGGCAAGCGCGGAGCGGTGCCGCAAGCGGGCCTTCTGTTCGACGTCGCGAGCGACTGCTTCCGCCACGAGCCCTCGGCGCAGATCGATCGGTTCCAGACCTTCCGCATGCGCGAGTTCGTGCGCATCGGCACGCCCGCGCAGGTGATCGCGTTCCGCGAGGAGTGGATGACGCGCGCCCCCGAGATCGCCGATCTGCTCGGCCTCGACTACAAGACCGAGACCGCGAGCGATCCGTTTTTCGGCCGTGCCGGCAAGCTGATGGCGATCAACCAGGTCGAGCAGTCGCTCAAGTTCGAGCTCCTGATCCCGGTGCGCTCCGCGCAGGCGCCGACCGCATGCATGAGCTTCAACTATCACCGCGACCACTTCGGCAAGACCTGGGAGCTGCAGACCGCGGCGGGCGCGCTCGCCCACACGGGCTGCGTCGCCTTCGGCATCGACCGGCTCACGCTGGCGCTGTTCGCCGCCCACGGCCTCGACCTGCGCAGCTGGCCGGCCGCCGCGCGCGAGGCGCTGGCGTTGTGAGCGCGGACCGACAGCCGACGGGCAGCGGCATGTGACACGTCACTGATCGCGCGAGAGTCCATGTGCTTCAGACGTGACGGCGGGCTCGGAAGCGCGTCTTCATAGCGGCACGCCGCTGCTACGAGGCGCGGGCTGAGGAGCCCTTCAATCGTATGTCGGCGCGAAGGCTGGCGTCTGCGAAACGCGCTTACCTGCCTACTCTGCGGCGTTCGCGAGTGCCTGTGAGACGCTGATCGCTATCTTGACCCGGTCGCGCCCCTCGTGCTTCGCGTCATAAAGTGCGCGGTCGGCGTTGCGCAGCAGGGCCTCGAGCCCGGAGGTGGCTGGCGTCGCTCCGGCGACGCCGATGCTCACGCTCATGCGCAAGATGCCGGCCTCGGTGTCGATCTCGTGATCGCGTACCGAAATGCGCAGACGCTCCGCGACCATGTTTGCGGCTTGCTCACCGGTCTCCGGCAGGAGAACGGCAAACTCTTCGCCGCCGATGCGCGCCACGATGTCGGAATCCCGCTTTGCCGAGGCGATCGTCGATGCGACCGCCTTCAGCGCGTGATCGCCGGCTTCGTGGCCGAATCGGTCGTTGACGCTTTTGAAATGATCGATGTCGAGGATCAGCACCGATAAAGGCCGCTGGTAACGCTGGCAGCGCGCGAGTTCGGCCCGCGCCAGTAGCTCGAACTGCCGGCGATTGTAGATGCCGGTAAGCGGATCAAGCGCCGCGAGATTGCGCAGATTGGTGGCGCGTTTCTCGGCGTGTCTCCATTCTGCCACCGCGAGCGGCAGCCAGCGCAAGAGGAGGAGGCCGAGCACCAGCCCGCCGGCGACGACGTTCATCAGCTTGG
Organism: Xanthobacteraceae bacterium; assembly: GCA_035293985.1. Classification (GTDB taxonomy): domain Bacteria; phylum Pseudomonadota; class Alphaproteobacteria; order Rhizobiales; family Xanthobacteraceae; genus JAVDCA01. The sequence goes on along the minus strand of DATGLS010000017.1, from coordinate 302,992 downwards.
GCATCAGGAGTAGCCCTGGCCGGCCGAGAATTCCGATCACCGACGGTTGGAAGAGCCCATACTGGGCGCCGAAGTAGAGGCCGAAATAGACGTTCTCGAAGATGTTGCGACAGGTATCGATGCCGATCACGCACAGGAGCAGGCGGGTGGTTCCAAAAGCGCGAGGATGGCGGGCGTAAAAGAAAGCAACCGCGCCGAGCACGCTCAGCCACATCGCCACGATCACCCAGTAGACAAGTGCCGCCGCAAGCGACATGTCGGCCTCCCGCCCGATTCCTCATCGCCTTTCAGTCGATCAGATCTCCCCCGCGCAGATTGGCACATTCCGTTTCATGGACGCTTAATCCGCATCGTTAAAGGAGAACTACCAAGCCGAAAGCCTGGGCCGCGGCGTCAAAGGCGATCGGGCAACTTGCGAAACGCGCCTCGCTGCTCGGGCTGCGCCGATCCGAGGCCACTCTCGAAGCACGGAAAAGCGCAATCATCCTTCAAGGCAGCGGACTTGGTGTCCGGGCCATCGCCGAGCAACGCGACACCGCGCTCAAATGCCGAACAGCGCGGCTTCCGTGTAGGCGAGGTCGCCGAGCCGCGGCGCGACCGGCCCGCGGAAATATTTGGGCGTGGTGTCGGCGAAATATTTGCCGGCGAGGCCCGCGACCGGGCCGTTGGCATCGAGGATGACGAACGGCAGCGCGCGCCGCGCGAGGAAGCGGCCGAGCGGCCCGGCGAAGCAAACGAAGGCCGCGACGTCGTCGCAATAGACGAGCTGCGCGCACGGCAGCAGGCCCTTCACGATGCGCGGCCGGAAGACGAACGGCAGCGCGCGCTCCGCCGTCACGCCCCAGACCGCGATGCAGCCGAAGCCGACATGCGCGCTCATCAGATCGCGCGCGAACGGCGCATGCGGCACGTCGGGCGTCTCATCCGCCGCAAGCAGTCGCACGCGCTCGTGCGAGCGCTGCAGGGCCGGCGCCGCGACGATGATGCCGCTGCTGTAGCGCTTGTACCCCTGGGCCTCGACGATCGGCCAGGTGTGGCGCGCCGCCGAGATGTTGAGATAGGTGACCTGCTTGAGCTTGAGCGCCTGCGACACCAGCAGCGGCGCATAGCTGCGGAAGGCCGGCTCGACGTACCAGCTCGACACGTTGGCGCGCGGCATGTCGGTGCCGGGCGTAGTGGCGAAGATCAGCAGGATGACGCCGACCGGCGCGCCGTCGTTTTCCAAAAGATAACCATATCGCGGCATGCCGCTCGGAACTTCGCGCGTGCGCAAGCATGCGAGCGCGCGCTGCCAGAATGCGCGCGTGCGCCGCCGCGCGAAGCCGCGCTCGAGCAGATCGACCAGCGCGTCGAGATCGCCGTCGGCGATCTGCCGGCAGCGAATCCTCCCCCTGTTGGGCGCCGTATTGGGCGACGCCACGGTCACTTTCTCCGCATTGACCATAACTTGCATGCGCGCTTGATCGATCGTGGTGCTGGTCTATACCCGCCCCTGGGAAACTATAGGTGAAACTATAGGTGATGCGGGATGACCACTAAATTAACGATACTGGCCGAGATGCGAAAAGTCGCCGAGGAGCAGGCGAAGAAGCTGGCGCCGCTGTCGGACGACCTGGTGCTGCTCGACTCCGGCCTCGATTCGCTCTGCTTCGCGGTGCTGGTGGCGCGGCTCGAGGACAAGCTCGGCCTCGATCCTTTCACCGCCGCCGACGACGTGGCGTTCCCGGTGACGCTCGGCGATTTCGTCAAAGTGTACGACCGCGCGGCCTGATCCGATCTCGGATCGATGCGGCCAAGCGGCACGATGCAGGACGACGCGGGACGACGGGTTGGCTAGACCCATGCTCGACAAGACTGCTCAGCGCACCGAGTCGCTGCGCGACTGGATCGGCGGGCCGAACCGTCATCTGCACGGCCGCGACAGCAGCGTCGCGCTCGGCGAGCTCGTGCGCGGCACGAGCCTCGGCGGCCGCCTGCCCGACCTCGCCGACCGCTCGGTCCTGATCGCGACCGGCGACCAGCTCACCGCCGCGCTCGCGCTGATCGAGCTCGACGGCGTCGCCCGCCGCATGATCCTGTGCCCGCCCGATATTTCGGCCGCCCATCTTCCGCGCGTGATCGCCGACGCCGACGTTGACGCGGTCGTGACCTCCGGCCAGATCGACGCCGCCGGCGAGCTCGGCGTCCGCCTGCACGTCGTCTGCCATCCCGCCATCGCGCCGATGGCAATGCTGTCCGCCGAGCGGCGCGACACCGAGTGGCTGATGTTCACGTCCGGCACCAGCGGCGCGCCCAAGATGGTGGTGCACACGCTCGCCGGCCTCACCGGTGCGATCAAGCGCGATGCCACGCACGAGACGCCGGTCGTCTGGGCCACCTTCTACGACATCCGCCGCTACGGCGGGCTGCAGATCTTCTTTCGCGCGCTGATCGATGGCGCTTCGCTCGTGCTCTCCAGCGCCGACGAGCCGGTCGGCGATCATCTCGCTCGCCTCGGCGCGCGCGGCGTCACGCACATCTCGGGCACGCCCTCGCACTGGCGGCGCGTGCTGATGAGCCCGCAGGCGCGCGCGATGGCGCCCGCCTATGTGCGGCTCTCCGGCGAGATCGCCGACCAGACCGTGCTCGACAACCTCGCGGCGATGTACCCGCAGGCGCGCGTCGGCCACGCCTATGCGTCGACCGAGGCCGGCGTCGGCTTCGACGTCAACGACGGCCGCGCCGGATTTCCGGCGAGCCTGATCGGCCGCCTGCCGAGCGGCGTCGAGCTCAAGGTCGAGGACGGCACCCTGCGGATGCGCTCGAACCGCACCGCGCTGCATTACATCGGCCCGGGCGCGCCCGCGCTCGCCGCGGATGACGGCTTCGTCGATACCGGCGATCTCGTCGAGCTGCGCGACGGCCGCTACTACTTCATCGGCCGCCGCAACGGGGTGATCAACGTGGGTGGCCTCAAGGTGAATCCCGAGGAGGTCGAGGCGGTGATCAACCGTCACCCGCAGGTGCGCATGTCGCTCGTGCGCGCGCGCAAAAATCCGATCACGGGCGCGCTCGTCGTCGCCGACGTGGTGCTGCGCGCGGAAGCCGGGCCGGCGCAGGTGGATGCGCTGACGGGCGAAATCCTGCAGCTCTGTCGCGACGACCTCCCCAAGCACAAGGTGCCCGCCGCCATCCGCGTGGTGCCGTCGCTCGCGGTTGCGGCGAGCGGCAAGCTCGCCCGCCAATCCGCCTGATGGCCGGCTCGATGGCCATGCGCAACGTCATCGTCACCGGCGGCAGCCGCGGTCTCGGCCTCGGCATCGCGCGCAAGCTCGCCGCGTCCGGCTATGCGGTGGTCGCGATCGCGCGCAAGAAGACCGAGCAGGTCGCGGCCGCGATCAAGGAGGCCGAGCAGACCAAGACCGGCCACTTGCACTTCGTCCCGTTCGATCTCGGTGCGATCGAAAAAATCCCCGACCTGGTGCGCGGCCTGCGCAAGGAGCACGGACCGATCTACGGCCTCGTCAACAACGCGGCGCTCGGCACCGAGGGCGTGCTCGCCACCATGCACAACGCCAGGATCGAGGCGCTCGTCCGCGTCAACACCGTGTCGCCGATCGTGCTCACCAAATATGTGGTGCGCAGCATGATGGCGGACGGCGGCGGCCGCATCGTCAACGTCTCCTCGATCATCGGTTTCACGGGCTACAGCGGTTTGTCGGTGTACGGCGCCACCAAGGCGTCGATGCTCGGCTTCACCCGCTCGCTCGCCCGCGAGGTCGGCCGCCTCGGCGTCAACGTCAACGCGGTCGCACCCGGCTTCATGGACACCGAGATGACCAAGGGCCTCGAAGGCGAGCAGCGCGAGAAGGTCGCCCGCCGCAGCGCGCTGCGCCGCCTGCCGGAGGTCGAGGACGTCGCCAACACGGTCGATTTCCTGCTCGGCGAAGGCGGCAAGAGCATCACCGGCACGGTGCTGACGGTGGATGCCGGCAGCACGGCATAGCTCGGAAACTTGAGCCGCAGACCGTAGGGTGGGCAAAGGCGCGCAGCGCCGTGCCCACGTTCGAGTCGGCGGTGGGCATGCTTCGCTTTTTTTTTGCCCACCGTACGGCTCGGTCAGAGTCGGATTTGCCCGGCCCGGACGCGCGCGAACATGGCTGAATCCATTCGCACAAACGTCCCGACAGATGGATCGTTGCAATAAATCGCATCCGCGGTCGCCGCCGGATCATATCCCTCCTGCGCAAGCTCGCCCTTCTGGTGCTTGAACGTCGCCGTCGTCTCCAGCTCCTGGCGGATGCGCACGAACACGGGCCGGGCGTAGGCGGGCAGGCACTCGAGCTGCCGGCGCAGCACCGAGAGATCGAAGCAGTCGCCGACCACCAGCGCCGCCATCCCGGCCTTTCCGTCGGCTCCAGGCACGGGGACGCCATAGACCGTCGCGTCGAGCACGCCCGGGCAGCCCGCGACCGCGGCAGCGACTTCCTCTGTGGAGACGTTCTCACCCTTCCAGCGAAAGGTGTCGCCGATGCGGTCGACGAAATAGAAATAGCCCTGCGCGTCCTTGCGCATCAGGTCGCCGGTGCGGAACCAGGCGTCGTCCGGCTTGAAGGCGTTGCGCAACACCTTCTTTTCCGAGGCCTCGGCATCGGTGTAGCCGTCGAAGCGGCCGCCCGGGGTCTTCGGATCGATCTTGCCGATCGCCTCGCCGACCTCGTCGGGGGCGCAGCGGATGCAGAAGCCGTCGGCGTCGCGCACGGGCTCGCCACGCTCGGTGTCGAAGCGGACGATCGCGGCCGGGAAGCGATGCGCCAGGAACGACGGCACGCGGCCGATGGCGCCGGCCTTGCCCTCGACATTGTAGAGCGACAGGTTGCCTTCCGTCGCCGCATAGAACTCGACGATGCGCGGGATGGCGAAGCGCTCCTGGAATTTCTCCCATACGTCGGCGCGCAGCCCGTTGCCGCAGGCAAGGCGCACGCGGTGCGTATTCTCGCGCGGATGCGGGGGGGCGTTGACGAGGTAGCGGGCGAGCTCGCCGATATACTGCACCAGCGTGCAGTCGAAGCGCGCGACGTCGTCCCAGAACTGGCTCGCCGAGAATTTCTCTCGGATCGCGACCGATCCGCCGTTGACCAGCATCGCCCCGGTCGCCACCACGCCGCCGACGCTGTGATACATCGGCAGGCAGTCGTACATGCGGTCGTCCGGCTTGGTGTCCATCATGCCGGCGAACCAGCAGCTCCACGTCAGCACGCGCGAATGGGTCACCTTGGCGGCCTTGGGCAGGCCGGTCGTGCCCGAGGTGTAGATATAGAGCGCCGCGTCGTCGATCGTGACCTCGCGCTGCTCCGCCGCCTCGAGCGGCGCGTCGCTGTAGCGCGCGAGCGCCCAGTCGATCGGCCGGCCCTCGCCGACCTGCGTTCCGTGCATCCACACGCGCGCGCGCGAGGCGACAAGCGGCTGCGCGCTCGCCCAGGCCTCGCTGAGATCGCCTCCGACGATGACATGGCGCGGCGCCACGATGTCGACGCAGTGCGCGAGCGCGCGACCGGTCAGGTTGGTGTTGATGAGCGCGACCACGCCGCCGACGCGGGTGATGCCGAGCCACGCCGCCATGTAATCGGGGCAGCTCGGCATCATCAGCCCGACGGTGTCGCCCTTCTCGACGCCGCGCGCCAGCGCCCAGCGTGCGTAGCGGTTGGCGCGCGCCGCGAGCGCGCGGTAGCTCATGGTCTCGCGATCGTTCAGCAGCGCCGGCGCGTCGCCGTGCTCGTCGGCGAGCGCATCCATCATCGCCGGCAGGGTGTGGGTCGGGTTGGCGGCGATCGGCGCCGTCATCTCCAGCGCGCGCAGCCACGCCTTCGCGGGCGTGTCGGCGGCGCGGTCGGTGCCAGGAGCGCTCATTTGGGCGCTGACATGCATGTTCATGGTTAACTCTCTCTCACCGCATTCGCGCAGGTTCGATGGAGCCTGTTTAAGGTCGCTTGTATGAAGCGCTCCTTTCCCGACAACTCCGCGCAAGCGTCTTCGTCGATGCCGGTTAATCGGTAAGGTTATCGCGTTGGAACTTCTGCGATTTATTGAAACCGCAATACTCGATGCTTAAACATCGAAGCGCGTGAATAGCGCGATCGTCGGCTGAGTGCGGCAGTCGGATCGATCATCACCTTGACGTTCGAGGCCAACATATAAGGTGGCGCCAATGCGACGCGAGACGATCGCGATTCATTCCGGCTATGACGTCGAGCCGACGACCAAGGCGGTCGCGGTGCCGATCTATCAGACCGCCGCCTACGAGTTCGACAGCGCCGAGCACGCAGCCGCGCTGTTCAATCTCGAGGCCGACGGTTTCCGCTACAGCCGCATCAGCAATCCGACCACCGCGGTGCTGGAGAAGCGCGTCGCCGAGCTCGAGGGCGGCGTCGGCGCGCTCGCCGTCGCGACCGGCCAGGCCGCGCTCAACTACGCGGCGCTCAACGTCACCAGCCTCGGCTGCAACCTCGTCTCGGTGCCGCAGCTCTACGGCACGACTTATACGCTGTTCGGGCACATCTTTCCCGGCCAGGGCGTCGAGGTGCGCTTCGCCGAAGGCGATGCGCCGGACGCGATCGAGAAGCTGATCGACGACGACACCCGCGCGGTCTTCTGCGAGAGCGTCGGCAACCCGGCCGGCAACATCTGCGACATCGAGGCGCTCGCCGACGTCGCGCACCGCCACGGGGTGCCGCTGATCGTCGACAACACGGTGGCGACCCCGATCCTGCTGCGCCCGATCGAGTACGGCGCCGACGTCGTCGTGCACTCGCTCACCAAGTTCATGGGTGGGCACGGCACCACGCTCGGCGGCATCATCGTCGACAGCGGCAAGTTTCCGTGGGCGAAGCACGCCGACCGCTTCCCGATGTTCAACCAGCCGGACGCGTCCTACCACGGCCTCGTCTATGTCGATCATTTCGGTCCGGCCGCCTATATCGCGCGCACGCGCAGCGTCTATCAACGCACCACCGGCGCGGTGCTCTCCCCGCTCAGCGCCTTCCTGCTGCTGCAGGGCATCGAGACGGTGGCGCTGCGGGTCGAGCGCCACGTCGAGAATGCGCGCAAGGTCGCCGAGTTTCTCCGTCGCGACCGCCGCGTCGACTGGGTCAGCTATGCGGGTTTCCCCGACAGCCCTCATCACGCGCTGGCGCAGAAATATTTCGGCGGCCGCGCCTGCTCGCTCATGACCTTCGGCGTGAAGGGCGGCTTTGCGGCCGGCACGAAATTCTACGACGCGCTCCGGCTGTTCAAGCGCCTCGTCAACCTCGGCGACGCCAAGTCGCTCGCCTGCCATCCGGCCTCGACCACGCACCGGCAGATGTCGGCCGAGGAGCAGCGCAAGGCCGGCGTGCGACCGGAGATGATCCGGCTCAGCATCGGCATCGAGCACATCGACGACATCCTCGCCGATCTCGACCAGGCGCTCGACGCGGCGCAATTCGCGGATCTCGGCCAGGACCGCCACATGGCGGCGGCGGAGTGAGCCGCGCTTCACCATGCCGCTGACCGTCACCCGCGACACGGATCTCAGCAACTCGCCGCCGAGCGCCGGCGGCATCGAGATCGGGCTCGTCAACAACATGCCCGATACGGCGCTCAAATCGACCGAAGCGCAGTTCGCGGCGCTGCTCACGGCGGCCGCCGGCGACCTTGCCGTGCGCCTGCGTCTGTTCACGCTGCCGCTCGTCCCGCGCAGCGAACGCGGCGCCCAGCATCTCGGCGAATCCTATCTCGGCTTGCGCGATTTCTGGGACAGCTGGCTCGATGCCCTCATCGTGACCGGCACCGAGCCGCGCGCAGCGGCGCTCGCCGACGAGCCATATTGGCCGGCGCTCTCCGAGGTCATCGAATGGGCCGAGGAGCACACGATCTCGACCGTCTGGTCGTGCCTCGCCGCGCATGCGGCCGTCTTCCACCTCGACGGCATCGCCCGACAGCCGCTCGCCGACAAGCGCTTCGGGGTGTTCAGCTGCGACAAGTCGAATGATTCGGCGGGCGATCACCCGCTGATCCGCGATCTCGCCTCGCCGTTCCCGGTGCCGCACTCGCGCTGGAACGAGCTGCGCGAGGACGACCTGCGCGCCGGCGGCTACGAGATCCTCACGCGCTCGGCCGCGGCGGGCGTCGACATGTTCGCGCGCCAGGGGCGCAGCCTGTTCGTGTTCTTCCAGGGCCATCCCGAGTACGACCCGATGAGCCTGCTCGGAGAATATCGCCGCGATCTCGGCCGCTACCTGCGGCGCGAGCGCGCCACCTGCCCGCCGTTGCCGCACGGCTATTTCGATGCTGCGACTTCCGTGCTGCTGACCGAGTTCGCGGCGCGCGCCCAGGCCGATCGGCGCGAGGAGCTGCTCGCCGAGTTTCCGCTCGCCGCCGCCGAGGGCGGCGTCCGGGTCGGCTGGCGCGACGGCGCCGCGCAGGTCTATCGCAATTGGCTCACCTTCATCGCTGCGCGGAAGGCGGAGGGGGCCGGCCGCCGCGCCGCGCCGCCGCGGCGGCTCAACCGGCCGCACGCCGCGCGCGACCGCAACGTGTCGTTCATCGACCGGCGCCGGCGGGCCGGCCCGCCCCGGCCGGGCGGCCCGGCCGACCGGCGTCGGTCGGCCGATCCGGCATGATTCGGCCCAGCTCCCTTCCGGCGCTGCACTTTTCTGCGTAAAACCACCCCGAACCCGCACCACCCGGTTTGCGTTCGAGTCGAGCGCCGGCGACTATCAATTCCCGATACAGGAGGATTCGCGACCATGCTCGGCTGGCTGCGTGCACTGATGCCCCGCGAGGAGCGGTTCTTCGAGCTGTTCGCCCGTCATTCGCAGGTGGTCGTGGCCGGCGCCGAGGCGCTGCGTTCCATGCTCAACGGCGGCGACGCGGTCCCCAGCTGTTATCGCACCATCATGGACCGCGAGCAGGACGCCGATTTCGTCACCCGCGACGTGCTGATCGCGGTGCGCCGCACCTTCATCACCCCGTTCGACCGCGGCGACATCAAGGACCTGATCACCTCGATGGACAACAGCATCGACCAGATGCAGAAGACCGCGAAGTCGGTCATGCTGTTCAACATTCGCGCCTTCACGCCGCAGATGCAGGAGATGGGCGACGCGATCGTCAAATGCGCCGCGCTGGTGAGCGAGGCCGTGCCGCTGCTGCGTTCGATCAGCGTCGAGGCCGCCCGCATCAGCGCGATCACCGAGCAGATCACCCAGATCGAGGGCCGTGCCGACGACCTGCATGACGTCGGCCTCAAGGAGCTGTTCGAGACCCAAGGAGCGGCCAATCCGATGGCCTTCATCACCGGCAGCGAGGTCTACGATCATCTCGAGAAGGTGGTCGACCGCTTCGACGATGTCGCCAACGAGCTGCAAAGCGTCGTCATCGATCACGTGTGACCGGGCGCGAAGCACGCGATGGAAACCGCCGCGCTCGGATTGCCGCTGCTGATCGCCCTGATCGCGATCGCGCTGGTGTTCGACTTCTTCAACGGCATGAACGATGCGGGCAACTCGATCGCCACCATCGTATCGACCCGCGTGCTCAAGCCGCAATACGCGGTGATCTGGGCGTCGTTCTTCAACTTCATCGCGTTCGCGTTCTTCGGCCTGCACGTCGCGCAGACGATCGGCACCGGCATCGTCGACGTCAGCATCGTCACGCCGCGGGTGATCTTCGCGGCGCTCGCCGGCGCGATCGCCTGGGACGTGATCACCTGGCTCGGCGGCATCCCGTCGAGCAGCTCGCACGCGCTGATCGGCGGCCTGCTCGGCGCCGGCGTCGCCAAGGCCGGGATCGGCGCGATCGTCTGGAACGGCGTCGGCAAGACCACCGTCGCGATCGTCGTCTCGCCGCTGCTCGGCTTCACCTTCGCGATCGTGCTGACGCTGCTCGTCTCGTGGCTGTTCGCGCGCACCACCCCCTTCGCGGTCGATCGCCGCTTCCGCGTGCTGCAGTTCGTGTCCGCCTCGCTGATCTCGCTCGGCCACGGCGGCAACGACGCACAGAAGACCATGGGCATCATCGCGGTGCTGATCTACTCGCAGGGCTACATGGGCGGGACCTTCCATATCCCGCTCTGGGTGGTGCTGTCGTGCCAGGCCGCGATCGGCCTCGGCACGCTCGCCGGCGGCTGGCGCATCGTCAAGACCATGGGCTCGCGCATCACGCGGCTGACCCCGGTGCAGGGCTTTTGCGCCGAGACCGGCGGCGCCATCACGCTCTTTCTCGCCACCGAGCTCGGCATCCCGGTATCGACCACGCACACGATCACCAGCGCGATCATGGGGGTCGGGGCGGCGCGCCGGGTCTCGGCGGTGCGCTGGAACGTCGCCAACAGCATCGTCATCGCCTGGATCGTGACGATTCCGGCCGCCGGCCTGATCGCCGGTCTCGTTTACGTCGCCGTAGGCCTGTTCGCCTGATGCCTCTTGCGGACGCGCGCCGTTCGCGCCATCCCTGCGCCGATATGGGAGAGCCAAGCCAGATGGCCGGAACGGCGACGCACGCCCGCGCGGACGCGCGCGATTTTGCCCAGGTCGAAACCTGGGTGTTCGATCTCGACAATACGCTCTATCCGCATCACCTCAACCTCTGGTACCAGGTCGACGAACGCATCCGCGAATACGTGGCCGATTATCTCAAGGTCGCGCGCGACGACGCGTTCCGCATCCAGAAGGACTACTACAAGCGCTACGGCACGACGATGCGCGGCATGATGGCCGAGCACGGCATGGACCCGGACGCCTTCCTGGACTACGTCCATCGCATCGATCATTCGCCGCTCACGCCCAATGCGCCGCTCGGCGCCGCGCTCGCGCGCCTGCCCGGCCGCAAGCTCATCCTCACCAACGGCACCCGCAAGCACGCCGACGCGGTGATGCGCCGGCTCGAGATCCACCACCATTTCGAGGACGTGTTCGACATCGTCGCGGCCGAGCTCGAGCCGAAGCCGCTGGCGCAGACCTACGACCGCTTCCTCGCGGCGCACGGCGTCGATCCGCGTAAGGCCGCGATGTTCGAGGATCTGGCGCGCAATCTCGTCGTGCCGCACGCGCTCGGCATGACCACGGTGCTGGTGGTGCCGGAGAGGACGCGCGAGGTGTTTCGCGAGGGCTGGGAGCTCGAGGGCCGCGAGGCCGCGCACGTCGATCACGTGACGGACGACCTCGCCGGGTTTCTCGAAGCGATCGCCATCAAGCGGTGAGCGGTGACCGAGGAAAGATGATGGCCGGCGACCAGGGGTGGACGTCGCACGATCCATGATTCCCTGGTCCCTGCTTGACACGGCACAGATGCCCGACGGCGGCGGCGAGCTGCGCCTCTGGCAGCGCGGCGGCGAATTCTCGATTCGCCTGGGCCGCTACGAGCTGATGAACAGTCGTCTCAGCGGATCCGAGGAGGCGCTCGCGAGGCTTGCCTGCGATAAAATGCGCTCTCGCGCACGGCCGCAAATATTGATCGGCGGATTGGGAATGGGCTTCACGCTGCGGGCGGCGCTTGCAGCGCTCGGGCCGGATGCCAGGGTCGTCGTCGCCGAGCTGGTGCCGGCCGTGGTGGGATGGGCGCGTGGGCCGATGCGCGACATCTTCGCGACGAGCCTGACGGACCCGCGCGCCGAGATCCGCGAGACGGATGTCGGCCGCCTGATCCGGTCCGCTCCGTCGGCCTATGACGCGATCCTGCTCGACGTCGATAACGGCCCGGCGGCGCTGACACGAAAGGCCAATGATTCGCTCTACGACGTCGACGGGCTGCGCGCCGCCCGCGCGGCGCTGCGTCCCGGCGGCGTCCTGGCCGTGTGGTCATCGGCCCCGGATGCGAATTTCTCCCGACGGCTTCGCAAGTCCGGTTTCGACGTGGAGGAAGTCACGGCGCGCGCCAACGCAAGCCGAGGCGCGCGGCACGTCATCTGGATTGCAACCCGCCCCGGCCGTCTGCGTCGGCCACCCGGGGCTTGACGTCTTTCACGAGGCAGCCGCGATACGGACGCGACGACCGCGACATCGACAAGAACAGCGAGCGGCCGCCGTGCGGCAGCAGCTTGCTGTTGCGAGCGCAACCAGTCCCTGGTGTCTCACCACAGGGGTGCAGTCCAAAAATCCCTTCTTTAAAATACAGGCGATTTACAGGGCGCCGATGTGCTCGAAATACAGGAAAACTCATTGAAATAACGACCGAAAAGGCGCGAGCGACGAACAGGCCGATAACAGGAGCGAAAAACAGGAAGAAGAGGGGGCATTTACAGGGCGATTTCTCCTCTCGGAGGGACCCGACCATCTTTCGTCCTGCCTCGGGCGAGCACATTCGCGACTTCCGATCCTCCCGTCATGGCAATCGGCAAGCACGCAGAACGACATCACGTCGCTGCAGTGGGCTTGCGCGCTTGAAAAGCAAAGCGCGCCCGAAGCCATCAGGCTGCGGACGCGCGAATGTCACTCTGCACTTGATGCCATGCGCCGATTGGCCCGCAAATGCAACCAAATTCAATCTATCCCCGCTATTCAGGGGTGCGGCCATCGCTGCCCGAGCAGGTCTGGGCGAAGCCGAAGAAAACCCGGGTCGAGCCGAGCTTGCTTCAAGTCCTGAAAACGACGGACAAGTCGATCCCGCCCCCCTTCATGACGTGCGATCACCGCACGGCCCGAGCACGCATAGGTCCCGTGACGCCGCCGTACACGGCGGGCGCAGCGACAGGTGGGCGCACCCATTAGCCCGATCACGTCGACGTGGGCGGTCGAGCGGCACCTCACCATGTGAATTTCACACATGTGTTCGTGCCGGCGCCAGCCGTCTCGCCGATGCCGACACCGGGCCGCCCGGTGCCGGTCTGGAAAATGCCGCCCGGCCGATTACATGGGACGTGCCGTCCTCGTTCGGATCTGCCGCCGGTTCCTCTCGCGCCATGCTCGTCTTCCTGCTGCTCATTCTCGTGCCAGTCGCGCTGTCGGCCGTTCTGTATCTTTTCGGCGAGCGGCGCGGCGACTGGCAGACCGCGGACCGCTCGAGCGCCGGGCTGCTGCCGAACGCATCCGAGCATGTCGACGCGGTCATCCGCGTCTATGCGGCGCGCACGGTGCGCTGGCGCGGCATCTTCGCGGTGCATTGCTGGATCGTGGTGAAGGAGCGCGGCGCGCGCCACTACACCCGCTACGACTACACGGCATGGGGCGAGCCCATCCGGGTCGACGGCTTCGCGCCGGATGGCCGCTGGTTCGGCGCGTGGCCGCAAACGATTGCGCGCGTCGATGGTGAGCAGGCCGAGCGGCTGATCCCGAAAATTCGCGCCGTGATCGAGAGCTACAAGTTCAGCGCCCTCGGGGATTACCGGCCATGGCCGGGACCGAACTCCAACACCTTCGTCCAGGCGGCGCTCGATGCCGTTCCGGAGCTCAAGGCGGTGCTGCCGCCGACCGCGATCGGCAAGAACTATCCCTATCATGGTCGCTGGATCGGCATCGCGCCGTCCGGCACCGGAGCGTTCGTCTCGCTCGGCGGCTATCTCGGCCTGGCGGTCGGCTGGGTCGAGGGGATCGAGCTCGACTTCTTCGGCGCGGTGCTTGGTCTCGATCTGCGCCGACCCGCGCTCAAGTTCCCCGGCCTCGGCCGCCTCGGCTTGCCCACCGGCCCCGCCCGGGAAGCGCGTAGCGCCGGCCGCGGGTAGCTCCGGTTGACGTAACGCGAGCACACCGCAGGTGCTGATCGTTTCCAGTTCCCTCGTGATTGGCGCGACCGCCGAGACGACCGCCACCCTGATTGCAGTGACGAGCACCGAGACCATGACTGCCATGCGGCAATCGGAGCCGTCGCGGCCGGCCTCCGGCAAGGGAATTCCTTTGACACCCCTGCCTTTACCGCGCAACGTTGCGCGTGGCGCCGCAGCGTGCTCGTCGGTCCCAGATATCCGCCGGCGCAGAGGGTGGTGTCATGGCTGACGCAGGCGATCCGGATAGCCGCGGGGCGAATGGCACTCCGCCGAAGCCGGTGATCGTCGGGATCGGCGCCTCGGCGGGCGGTATCCAGGCGTTACAGGCCTTCTTCGAAAGTCTCCCCGGCGACACCGGCGCAGCCTATGTGGTGATCGTCCACCTGGACCCGCAGGTACGCAGCGAGCTGCCCAACGTGCTCGCGGCGCGCACCTCGATGCCGGTCTCCCAGGTCATCGAACCCGAGCAGCTGGAGGCAGATCACGTCTACGTCATCCCGCCCGACCGGCAGCTGCGCCTCACCGACAACGAGATCTCCACCGCCAACTTCGACGAGCCGCGCGGCCGCCGCGCGCCGATCGATCTGTTCTTCCGCTCCCTCGCCGAGCAGCATGGCGACGGGTTCGCGATCATCCTGAGCGGCGCCGGCGCCGATGGCGCGATCGGCGTCAAGGACGTCAAAGGGGCGGGCGGCATCATCCTGGTGCAGGATCCGGCCGAGGCCGAATATCCCTCGATGCCGCGCAGCGCCATCGCGACCGGCATCGCCGATCTCGTGCTGCCGGTGCGCGAGCTCGCCGGACGCCTGGTGCGGCTGATCCGCAGCAAGCACACCACGGCGGCGCTCGATCACGAGCAGGAGCTCGACGAGGAGCTGCTGCGCCGCCTGCTCGCCCACGTGCGGGTGCGCACCGGGCACGATTTCACCAAGTACAAGCGCTCGACCGTGCTGCGCCGCATCCTGCGCCGCATGCAGGTGACGCGCACCGACGGCCTCGAGGAGTACTACGACTTCCTGCGCGAGAACGCCGAGGAGGCGCAGGCGCTGCTCGGCGACCTGCTGATCTCGGTCACCACCTTCTTCCGCGACAGCGACGCGTTCGAGGCGCTCAAGACCCAGGTGATCCCGCACCTGTTCGATGGGAAATCGGTGGGCGACACGGTGCGCATCTGGGTGCCCGGCTGCGCCACCGGCGAGGAGGCGTATTCGATCGCCATCATCGTGCTCGAGGAGGCGGCGCGCCACGACATCCGCCCGGCGGTCCAGGTGTTCGGCTCGGACCTCGACACGCGGGCGCTGGCGATCGCGCGCGAGGGGCTGTACCCGGCCGCGATCGAGGCGGACGTGAACGAGGAGCGCCTGCGACGCTTCTTCGTCCATGAAGGCGATCATTATCGGGTGCGGCGCGAGCTGCGCGACATCGTGCTGTTCGCCGCGCACAGCGTGCTCAAGGACCCGCCGTTCTCGCGCATCGACCTGATCTCGTGCCGCAACCTGCTGATCTATCTCGATCGCGAGCTGCAGCAGCAGGTGTGCAGCACGTTCCACTACGCGCTCAATCCCGGCGGCTACCTGATCGTCGGGTCGTCGGAGACCGCCGACAACCCGCCCGGCCTGTTGGTGACGCTCGACCGCAAGTCGCGCATCTATCAATCGAGCGCCAGCCCCGGCGACAAGCCGCGGCTGCTGCCGCGGCTGCTCGGCGGGCTCGGGACGCACGAGGCCTACGCGGTCTCCGGTGGGCGCCCCTTGACGCCGTCCGCGGCCCTCAACGAGGCCGCCATCCACCGCCAGGCGATCGAGCAGATCGCGCCGCCCAGCGTGCTGGTCGACACGGCGCACCGGGTGGTGCACCTCTCCGAGCATGCCGGCCGGTTCCTGCAACCGTCGGGCGGGCCGATGAGCGGCGACGTGGTCGATCTCGCCCGCCCCGAATTGCGCTTCGAGCTGCGCTCGGCGCTGCATCGCGCCTTCGAGCTCGGGCAGTCGACGCTCAGCCTGCCGATCCTGATCCGCTTCAACGGCGCGCCGCACCGCGTCCACTTCCAGGTCAAGCCGGCGCTGGAGGAAAACGAGGGGAGGGCGCGCCATGCGCTGGTGCTGTTCATCGAGGGCGAGGCGGTCGAGCAGGACGCGATCGTGCCCGACCAGCGCTCGGCGAGCGACGAGACGGTGCGCCGGCTGAGCGAGGAGCTGCAGCTCACCCAGGCGCGCCTGCGCACCACGCGCGAGGAGTCGGAGGCCGCCAACGAGGAGCTGCGCGCCGCCAACGAGGAGTTGCAGTCGATCAACGAGGAGTACCGCTCGACCTCGGAGGAGCTCGAGACCAGCAAGGAGGAGCTGCAGTCGATCAACGAGGAGCTGCAGACGGTCAACAGCGAGCTCAAGCTCAAGCTCGAGGCGGTGTCGCGCGCCCACAGCGATCTGCAGAACCTGATGGCGGCGACCGATTTCGGCACTCTCTTCCTCGACGCCGGCCTGCGCATCAAGCGCTTCACCAAGCCGGTCACCGAGCTGTTCCGCATCACGCCCAGCGACGAAGGCCGGCCGGTCACCGATTTCGCCCACCAGCTCGTCTATGACGACCTCGTCAAGGACGCCAGCAACGTGCTCACGCATCTGAGCCCGGTCCGGCGCGAGGTGCGCAGCCGCGACGATCGCTGGTACGACGTGCGGATGCGGCCCTATCGCACGGTCGACGACAAGATCGACGGCGTCGTCATCACCTTCGTCGACGTGACCGACCGCAAGGCGTGGGAGGAGCGCCAGAAGCTGCTGCTCGGCGAGCTCTCGCACCGCATCAAGAACACGCTCGCGGTCGTCCAGTCGATCGCGCATCAGACCCAGCGCCACACCAAGTCGCCCGAGGATTTCGTCTCCCGCTTCGACGGCCGGCTGCGCGCGCTCGGCAGCGCCCACACGCTGCTCGTCGACTCGGACTGGCGCGGCGCCGATCTCGGCGCGCTCGCCCGCGATCAGCTCGGTCCCTATGTGGCGGATAACCCGGACCGCGTGCGCATCGAGGGGGAGGCGGTCACACTGCCGCCCGATCTCGCGACGCCGTTCGGTCTGGTGCTGCATGAGCTCGCGACCAACGCGGTCAAGCACGGCGCACTGTCGCGTCCCGCCGGCAGCGTGAATCTGCGCTGGCACGTCGAGTCGAGGAACAATCGGCGGACGCTGACGGTTTTCTGGACGGAGCGAGGAGGCCCTCCGGTCCAGCGGCCCACCACGTCGGGTTTCGGTGGGACGCTGATCGAGAAGAGCATCCCGAATGCGATCGTTCGCCGCGAATTCCGCCCGGAAGGGGTCGCGTGCGCGATCGAGATCCCGCTCGCGGAGGCGATGAACGGTGGACGGGCTGGCCAAGGAGGGTGATGCTTCGGACGCGTTGCGGGCCGCGCATATCCTGATCGTCGAGGACAGCTTTCTCATCCTGATGGAGCTGGAGTCGATCCTGTCGGAGGCGGGTGCCGCGGCCGTGTGGACCTGCCGAAGCGTCACCGAGGCCTTGCGCGTTCTCCGCGAGCAGGACGTCGACGCGGCCATTCTCGACCTGCAGCTCGACCGCGAGACCAGCTTGCCGGTCGCCCGCGCGCTGGCCGAGCGTGACGTGTCGTTCTTCTTCTACACCGGCCAGCTCGACACCTGCGCGGTGCGCGCCGAATGGCCCGACTGCATGGTCGTTTCCAAGCCGGCCGAGCCGCACAAGATCGTCGCCACGATGGCGAGCCTCATTGCGGCCGACTAGGCCGCGTCGCGCCCTCCGACGCCGGCGGCGGGAGGTCCCGGCCGCTGCCAGGCTCTTTGGCGTGGACGCGTTGCTCGATGGCGCCGCAACCGCGGCACTCGAACACGAAAACGTCCTCGTGCCTGGCGGTTTCGATCGTCTTGATCCGCATCACGCTGCGGCACTGCGGGCAGCCGTCGTAGGGCAGGGCGTTGTTCTCGAGGGTGTGCAGGAAGAGATCGACCCGCGCGACGAAGGCGGCGCTCGCCGCGAGGTTCATCCACGAGCTTTCCATGCGCTCATGAAAGACGCGCTCCGCCTTGCTCGGTGATTGCTGCGCGCGCTCGCGTGCGCGATGGGCCCGCTCGAGATACATCAGGACATCGTGACTCAGACGTTGCAGCACGGCGCCACCGCAAGCCAAGCCGGGAAAATCATCCGGAATGAATGGACGCGCCGACGCTAACACGAATGTCAGTGATGCGCGAATCAAACGGCTCGGGACGGAGCCGCCCGCCCGTTCATCCCCGCATAAGTGCGGGTGGTCTGCCCCAGCGTGCCGCATGCCTGGCGTGCAACGCAACACGATTCCACACGTTGACGGTTGGTGATGATGGAGAATCTTTGATGGCCGCGGCTGTTCCGGCGCTGTCGATCTCGACCGACAAAGTATGCTTCTTCGTGCTCAAGGCACGCGAGCTCGAGGCCAAGGATGTCGTCACCGAGCCGGATACCGCCTCGAACCCGACCGACGACGACATGGTCGCGGTGCTGGAGGATCATCGCGACGATCCGACGCTGCGAGAGTTGCTCGCCTTCATCAACGCTTTGAACGAGGACGAGCAGATCGATCTCGTCACCATGACGTGGCTCGGCCGCGGCGACGGCGATCTCGCCGACTGGGACGACCTGCGGCGCGAGGCCGCGCGCGTACACAACAACCACACGGCGCAATACCTGCTTGCCAAGCCGCTGCTCGCCGACCATCTCGACGAAGCCCTCTCGCGGCTGGGTCTGCGCTGCGAGGATTGACCACGACAGGGCTCGCGGCGCCACTATTCTGGTGAGGGGACATCGAGTGTCGGCAACCGGGAGGGCGGAGGCGGTGCCTGCTCCACGCTTTGCGGCGTGCTGATCGCAAGGGCGTGATGGCTGGTCGGCGGATGACCGTTTGCGGCCCCCTCGACCCGAATGTCATCCAGAAGCGCGCGAGATTCTTTGAAGACGGTCGTCGCGTGCTCGATGACCGCCTGGGTCGCCATGAGGCGCCGCCAGATCAATCCGAGCTGTTCGCGATCGGCGCGCAATTGCGCCTCGGTTGCACGCAATCGGCGGCTGGTGTCGCTGTCTTGCCGGAGGGGCATGGCAACGATTTCAACAATGGCTCACTGCCGGCGGTTCCCTCACGCGCTGCCCGTATAGGCCCACGGGAGCCCGCGGGATTTGCGGCCCAATCCTGCGGAAATCGTGGACGCCGACGATACCTCAGCTCGGGAGCCGGGCTGGAACAACCGTATCCGGGCGCCAATGACGATTTTACCCGGCTTTTGCGTCATGTCACGAGGCTGCGTTGCCGTCATTTCACGCCGCATCAGGCGGCCCGCGCCGCCCATAGCATGACAGCCTCGTGCAGCTTGACCGGATCGCGCTCGCCGGCCTTGGCAGCTTCGATAATCTTGGCAGCGATGATCCTGGTCATCGGGTCCGCCGTATCGGTGAGCCCGAGCGATCGACATGCGCTCGCGAAGGCGACGCCCATCGCTCGCGTCTCCTCGGGATCGAAGGACCCCTCGCTCAGAAATGGAGTAATGGGCACACTATCACCTCGCCGCCCAGGCTTTCAGCATGGCCGACAAATCGGCGGCCGTCGCGTCGCTTTCCGACTCAGTGTCTGGCCGGCTCCCCTCCGCCCGTTGGCGGGAAGGGCCGAGCGCGCGGCGAAGCCGCAAAGCGAGAGGCGGGGGGCCCTAGCTAGGCTTGGTCTGAACCCCCGATTGAGCACGCCTAACCCGTGTCGGAGCAAGCGGCGCTCTCATCCGCTTTCGCGCTTCAGGCTTCGTGCGACAGGCGCCCTCGCCCGCCGCAGCTTTAGGGAAGGCGGGTCCCATGCGACTCGCTTCACGCGCGGGGTCGGAACAGGAAGGAACGTATCGGCGCGCGCCCCGTTGCCCCAGGGGTTCCTCGAACCGGCGCAGAATGCATGACGCACCGCGACATTCTCGCCATTGGAACATCGGCCGGCGGATTCGAGGCGTTGCGCCTGCTGGCGCAGAAGCTTCCCGCCGACTTTCCCGCCTCGATTCTGGTCGTCATCCATCTGTCCAGCGAATTCCATTCCGCCTTGGACACGATCCTCTCCCACGCCGGGCCGCTCACGGCGAGCTTCGCCGAGCATGGCGAGCGGTTGCGCTACGGTCACATCTTCATCGCGCCGCCGAAATCGCACCTGCTCCTCGATGGCGATCACCTGACCCTCGGCCACGGCCCGCGCGAGAACAATGCGCGGCCGGCGATCGATCCGCTGTTTCGCTCGGTCGCGGCCTGCTGCGGGCCGCGCGCCGTCGGCGCGGTCCTCACCGGCACGCTGGGCGACGGCGCCTCCGGGCTGCAGGCGCTGCAGCAGTGCGGCGGCATCGCGGTGGTGCAGGATCCGGCGGATGCCGCCTTTGCCGAGATGCCGCTGAACGCGCTGCGCGCGCTGCGGCCCGATCACGTGGCCGGCCTGCACGACATGCCGGCCCTGCTCGCCCGGCTCGCCCGCGAGCCGGCCGGCGCTCCGGTCGAGGTGCCGCCCGCCATCAAGCTGGAGACGGACATCGCACGCACTGGAAGATCAAGCATGAGCACCCTCGATCGCATCGGACGCCGTTCGGTCCTCGCGTGCCCCGAGTGCCACGGCGTGATGTGGGAAATCGACGAAGGCGACGTGGTTCGCTATCGCTGCCACATCGGCCACGCCTACACGGCCGATCTCATGAGTCTCGCGCTCGATGCGAGCCTGCGCCAGGCGCTCGGCGCCGCGACGCGCGCGCTCGACGAGCGCATCGCGCTCGCGCGCAAGCTGCATCGCCAATCCGAGGAGTCCGGCCACCGGCTGGTCGCCGCGTCCTGGGCGCGCAAGCTGCGCGAGGCCGAGGAGGAGGCGAGAACCTTGCGCGATGCGATGGCGCGCGCCGACGAGATCGCGCGCCGCTACGCCGAGGATGAGGCGGACGACGAGGCCGCGGCCGCCGACGAGGTCACGGCCGCCAATGACGTCGCGACTCCGCCGCGCAAGCGGGCACGCTGATCATCCGTACGAACGAGGCTCGCGCTACTGCTCGCCCGCCAATGCGGCCGCTCGCGTCGCCTTCGAGTCGGCTTTTGCACGGAACGAGCGCCCCTCGCGTTTTCACCACCAGCGCGGGAACGGCGCGCCGCCTCGCCGGTTGGCCCGATGAGGTCATGGTCAACGTCGCGCAAACCGCGCGACAAAACTCAAACACAGGAAAGCATTCATGATGAGATCGACCAAATGCACGGCGCTCGCCGCGTCTCTCGTTCTCGTGCTGTCGACTGCGGCATTCGCCCAATCGCCTTCCAGCATGCGCCATCAGCAACAGGGCGCCGGCAGCCAATCCGGCGGCGGCGGCACCAGCGGCGCCGCGTCGGGCAACGGCGGCGGCGGGGCTGGAGCCGGCGGCGGCGGTGCCGGTGCGGGCGCAGGTGGAGGTGGCGGCGGCGGGGGCGGTGGATCCCACTGACGATCGCGCGCGATCGCAGTTGAAATTTGGTAGTGCAGGGGCGTCATCTCCCTCCCACCCCTGCGGCGAAGCCCGGCCCCGTGGCCGGGTTTCGCGCATCAAACGGTAGCATGGGCAGAATGGCGTAGACGGTCCATCGCGTTGGCAACCGCGCCGAGGCGATTTCGCCCCACGCGGCGCGGCACGAACATGCGCGGTTGCCCCGTCTCATTGCGCATCGGCATGAGCATTGGGTGGGCAACGCTGCGCGAACCCCCGCGAGCGCCGCGCGTTCACCCGCCAGGATCATCAACCGCAGAGATCGAGGAAACGCGCGATGTCCGGAACCTTTCATCGGCGCGGGTTCGTGCAGCTCGCGGGCGCCGGCATTGCCGGCGCGACACTCGCGCGAGCGGCTCGGGCCGAGGCGACCGAGCCGGTCGCGACCAGTGCCTCCGCCCAGCCGCTGCCGCCGCCGCCGTCGGCCGACATGAACACCTCCGACATCCTGGTCGAGACGCTGATCGCCTGGGGCGCGCCGTTCGCGTTCGGCGTCGTCGGCGACGGCGTCAACCCGGTGATCGAGGCGCTGCGCAAGCGGCAGGATCGCATCCGCTTCATTCCGGTGCGCCACGAGGAGGCCGCGGCCTTCATGGCGTCCGGCATCGCCAAGCACACCGGCCGCCTCGGCGTCTGCGTCGGCACCACCGGTCCTGGCGCCGTGCATCTGCTCAACGGCCTGTACGACGCGCATATGGACGGCGCGCCCGTGGTGGCGATCACCGGCACCACCTTCCACGACCTGATCGGCACGCGCTTTCAGCAGGGCATCGACACCACGCGGCTGATGCAGGACGTCGCGCTCTACAACGTCGCGGTGACGAGCCCGGGCCATGCGCTCATCGTCGGCAATCGCGCCTGCCGCGCCGCGCTCGGCAATCGCGGCGTCGCGCATCTCACCATCGCCAAGGACGTGCAGCAGATGAAGCTTGCGGCCGACAAGCCGTCGATGGAGAACCACGGCCTGCGCACCTCGTCGGCCTGGGCGCCGTCGGCCGCCGCGCCGTCGGCCACGCAGCTTCGCGCCGCCGCCGACCTGCTCAATGCCGGCAAGCGCGTCGCGATACTCGCCGGGCAGGGCGCCTTGCCGGCGCGCCATGAGCTCGAGCAGGTCGCCGAAATGCTCGCGGCGCCCGTCGCCAAGTCGCTGCTCGCCAAGGCGGTGCTTCCGGACGACTCCCCGCTCACCACCGGCGGCATCGGCCATCTCGGCACCGAGCCCTCCGAATGGAGCATGCACAACTGCGATACCGTCCTGATCCTCGGCTCGACCATGCCGTGGGTCGACTCCTATCCGAGGGCCGGGCAGGCGCGCGGCGTGCAGGTCGACCTCAACCCGGACCGCATCGGCCTGCGCTACCCGGTCGAGATCGGCCTCGCAGGCGACGTCAGGGCCACGCTTGCGGGGCTGCTGCCGCTGCTGGCGCGCAAGTCAGACCGCGGGTTCCTGCAGGAGGCGCAGGCGCACATGCGCGACTGGTACGCGCTGCTCGACCGGGTCGAGAGCACGCGACGCGATCCGCTCCGGCCTCAGATGGTGGTCCGCGCGGTCAGCGATCTCCTCGCGGATGACGCCGTGATCTCGCTCGATTGCGGCGCCAACACCCATTTTGCCGCGCGCCATCTTCGCCTGCGCACGGGCCAGCGTCTCACCGGGACCGGCATGCTCGCCTCCATGGCGCCGGGGCTTCCTTTCGCGATCGCGGCTGCGCTCGCCTCGCCGGGCCGGCAATCGGTCGCGATCGTCGGCGATGGCGGCTTTGCCCAGCTGATGGCCGAGCTCACCACCGCCGTGCAGCAGAAGCTGCCGGTCAAGCTGATCGTGCTCAAGAACGACAGCCTCGCCGAGGTGAAATTCGAGCAGCGCGAGCTGGGCAATCCCGAGTTCGGCTGCGAGCTCGCGCCCATCGACTTCGTCGCCTACGCGCAGGCCTGTGGGGCCGATGGCTTCCGCGCGCGCACACCCGACGATTTGCGGCCCGCAATCAAGGCGGCGCTGCAATCGCCGCGCGCCGCGCTGGTCGAGGCCGTCGTCGATGCCAATGAGCCCCCGGCGAAGCCCGGCGCATTGCGGGCGTAGCGTCTGGCATCGCGATACTCCATTAGAGTCGGTTTTCGTACATCCAAGCCAGTCGCTGCGCAAAACTGTCGCAGGCGGAACGCTTTTTGGCGAAATTACGGGAACCAATTGGATTGGCCCTCGTCATCCAGTAGGATTTGATGCACGGCGTTGCGTGCCGGCGTGTCGGGGATCATACGGAGGCGCCGATGACAAACACAAATTTCAGGATGGGGCCGCAGGTCGCGCAAGGTGCGGCCGCAGTGGCCGACAGCTTCGCGCTACCCGGTTCGCGCGTCGGCATGCGACGCCACGAGAACCGCGTCCTCGCCGGCTTGCCGCCCGAGGACCTCGCCCGGCTGGCGCGTCACATCGACATCGTGTCGCTGCCCGCGAGCGTCGCCCGGCCGGATCAGAACGGCGGCCTCGATCACCTCTATTTCCCGCATCAAGGCGTGATCTCGCTGCTGGCGATGACCGCCAACGGCGAAACCATCGAGGTGGCGGCCGCCGGCCGCGGCGGCGCGATCTGCCGCATCCATGCCTCGGCGCCGCGCGATGGGCTGCTGATCGCGATCGCACAAGGGCCGGTGCGCGCCTCGCGCATCCAGGCCGCGCGCGTGCCGGCCGCGCTCGGGGAAAGCGCCGCGCTCGCGCGCGCGGTCGACGGCGCCCGCGAGGCGCTGCTGCTTCAGCTGCGGCAAAATCTCGTGTGCTGCGGCCTGCATTCGGTCGAGCACCGGCTGGCGCGCTGGCTGCTCGAGACCGGCGAGCGCTCGGAGTCGGAAATGATTCCGGCGACCCAGGAGCAGGTGGCGCAGCGCCTCGGCGTGCGCCGCACCACCGTGACCTTGCTGGCGAGCAAGCTGCAGGAGGTCGGCGCCATCCGCTGGGGCCGCTCGAAGGTGCAGATTCTCGATCGCCCGCGCCTCGAGACGATGGCATGCGGCTGTCACGCGGCCCTGCGTGAGCGCGTGGGCGCGCTGCTGCCGGCCGATGCGACGGCCGGCAGGGACCCCGCGATGGCCTGAACTGCCCCCGGAAGTGCCATGCCCCGCTTCCACTTTCATCTGCGCGCCCACCGTATGATCCACCGCGACGTCGAGGGGACGGATTTGCCGGACCTCGCGGCGGCCCGCGCGCATGCCGCGGACGTCGCGCGGGAGCTGATGGCTCACTCCGACGTCGGCACGCGCCATTGGTCGATCTATGTCGAGGACGCGCAGGGCGAGCGGCAATTCGATCTGTTGTTCCCCGAGGTCGATGCGCGGCTCGGCGTCTGCTCGCCGGAGATGCGCATGCTCGCCGTCGAGACCTGCCGCCGAATGGGCGCGCTGATCGACGCGTTCTGCGCCGCGCGCGCGACCCAGACGGAAGCGCGCATCCTGCTCGCCCGCGCGCGCGGGAGGCCGCAGCTGGTCTATGCGAAGGGGACGTAGGTCCTACGGGCTCTGAACCCGTGCAAACGCAAAAAGGCCCGGCGTCCGCAAAGTCGCCGGGCCTTTTCGGGGGCGCGAGGACGCGAGAGGATGAGCAGCGCCCCTGGGAGCTCCTTTCAACGCTCGATCGTGCCGCTGCGGCGGATCAAGCCCTCGTCGGGGAGCGCGAGGTTGAATTGGCCCCACCCGGTTTCGTCGGCAGTCCGCGCGACGGGCATGCCCGTGCGCAAGGCGTATGTCGGCGTCGTCAGCTGTGGTTGCATCGACCTCGCCCGGACTACCTGCGGGCCAAACGCATCGGTGGGAGCAAGGTTCAGCTCCTCGCAGCGCTACATGAGCAAGCCGGATGGCAGGCCGCCGGATCGTGCAGGTGAGTCGAGAGGCGAACAGACAATCCGGGGCTGCTGGGCTTGCTTAGGCGCGGAGGCTTGCCGTGAAAGACCTGTCGTTTCCATTCTCCCCCGGTGAGTGGTTCGATGCCGAGCAAGTGCACGCCATGGGCGCAGCTTTCGACCGTGCATGTGCGTCGCTCGATCTGAGCGAGGCAGATGGAGGCGTCGCGGCCCTGGTTGCGCAAAAGGTCATCGACGCCGCGGAATCGGGCGAACGCGATGCTGCCCGTCTGTATGAGATCGTGATGCACTGGGCGCACGCGGCTTAACGGAGACGCCGAGGTGCGGACTGATCGCCGGGACCGCATGGCCCGTGCCGCCGAACCTCTTGCCATCGATCCTCCATCGCAGGAACGAACGGGGCGAGCTGCGCTTTCCCAAGGTGGGCTTTGAAACGATCGGCAAACCGCATGAAGGAGGCCTGATGCAGATCAGCAGTTTCCGCGACATGTACATCGCCGAGCTGCAGGAGCTGTTGAGCGTCGAGAGCCAGCTGGTCCGCAGCCTGCCGGGCCTCGCGGAGATCGCCGCGCATCCCGAGCTCAAGGACGCACTCCGGCAGCATTTCACCGAAACACGGGCGCAGAAGGCGCGGCTCGAAGCAATGCTGCGTCAGCATGGCGCCGATCCCAAGGCGCACGCCGATCAGGCGATGCAGGCGCTCCTGGCCGAGACTGTGAAGATGCTCAAGATCCTCGACATCGACGAGATGCGCGACGCCGGCCTGATCGCCTCGGCGCAGAAGCTCGAGCATTACGAGATCGCTGCTTACGGGACCGCCGCCGCATTGGCGGGGCAGCTCGATCTGCGCGACGACCAGAGGATTTTGCACCAGACTCTCGACGAGGAGAGAGCGGCCGACGCCAAGCCGACCGAGATCGCCAAGCGCCAGATCAACGCGCGGGCGGTGGCCGCCTAGAGCGGCGCCGGACGGCGGTCAGCCTCACGAGTTCACGATCGCGATGAGGTCGGCCGCTGGGCAGAATTGGCGCCGCCCGTGCGCCATTGCGGAGGCGGGGTTGACCGCCTCCACGGGATGCCGGGAAAGCCTCGCAGGCCGGTGACCCCGGCGACCGATTACTTTCGCGCCATCCGGGCTACGAAAGGGTCGGCGGCCTGGCGACGACCTCGATGCCCGGCCTTGCCCGGGCATGACGCGTAGCGACGGCCGGGCTCATCTGCGCGACTTCTTCTTCGGCACCTTCTTCCCCTTCTTGCGCGCCTTCGACAGGCCGATCGCAATCGCCTGCTTGCGCGACTTCACCTTGCCGCCCTTGCCACCGCGGCCGCTGCGGGCGGTACCGCGCTTGTAGCGGCGCATCTCGCCTTCGACTTCCTTGCCGGAGCTGCGTGAATATCTGCGCTTCTTCGCTCGTTTGGGCATGTGCTTCTCCTCAGCCGTTCATCGAGAGAGTCTGCAATCGAAACAGGGTTCATTCGCCGCCCGCCGGCTCACCCGGGCCTGGCAGCCGCTCGCGGACCGCGCCGCTTTCCTCGCCTTGCGACGCCTGCTGGGCGCGCCCCTTGTCGGTCGGCTGCTCCTCGCCGCGCGAATTGCGCTCGATCCCCTGATGCTTCCCCTGGTCCTTGCCGTGATCCGTCCCCTGCCCCCGGTGTCGCCCGTGGTCGTCCTCGCCCCGACGCGGTCGTGAATTCATGAATGGCGCCTCGCTGTTGCCACGCATGGGGTCAACGGGCGGCGAAAATCAATGTTCCGAGTCCGAAGGGATCGTCGGGAACAGGTTAGATGTCCACGCGTACCGATGCGTTGGTGTCGCAGCGAGAAACCGGCAAAATGACTGCGTCCATCATCCCTGTTGCGGCCGGTTGTCACCCGACGAGACGGATAACGAACCAGGCAATCGGAGGTTCTCGACGCCAGGTTGCTCTGCGGGTTCGCGGTTGGTCGGCCCGGCCGCATCGCATTCGGGGTAGGGGCGGGGGGCAACGCGATGGGCCGAGCCGTGCACAGACAATTCAGCTTGCCGGACTCCGTTCCTTGGGCATCCGGCCGCGATTGCGCTTTTGATTGAACCACGATCGTCACGCGGCCTTGCGCGCGTGGGTGGCCTTGCGTGCTTTGCGCTTGTGCGCTGCACGTTTCGTGCTCTTCGCCGCCGTCCCGCTCGCCCGCGTCCCCCTCGCGCCTTTGCTGCCTTGGCCGAGGCTCTGCCGCAGTGCATCCATCAGGCTGACGACATTGCTCGGCGGCTCGGCCGGGGCGGGCGCCTCGATGGTGTGGCCCTTGGCCTTGCGCGCCACCAGCTTCTTCAGCGCGGCTTCGTACTCGTCCTTGAACTTGCGCGGATCGAAGCGGGTCTCCTTGCTGGCCAGGATGTGCGCCGCGAGATCGACCATGTCCTTGCCGACGCGCACCGACGGAATCGAGGCGAAGTAGTCCTTCTCGTCGCGCACCTCGTAGTCGAAGCGCAGGGTCGTGCCCAACAGGCCCTTGCCGAGCGGCTCGAGCGCGATGATGTGCTCGCGATGAGCCATGACGATCTTCGCCAGCGCCACCCGCTTCTCGTCCGCCATCGCGTCGCGGATGACCGCGAAGGCGTCGGCGCCGATCTTGCCGGTGGGCGCGATGTAGTACGGCCGGTCGAGGTAGCGCTTGTCGATCTCGGCCTTCGGCACGAAGCCGGTGATGTCGACCGTTCGGGTGCTCTCGATCTCGATCGCCTTGAGCTCCTTCTCGTCGATCTCGACGTACTGCCCCTTCTTGAGCTCGTAGCCGCGCCCCTTATGCTGCGCGTCGACCACCTCCCCGGTCTCCTCGTCCAGCATCTGCTGGCGCAGACGGTGGCCGGTGCGGGTATTGATCTGATGGAAATGGGTCTTCTCGGCTTCCGAGGTGGCCGCGAAAATCTCGATCGGGCAGGTGACGAGCGACAGCCGCAGATATCCCTTCCAATACGCGCGAGGCATGGTCAGTTCCCTGATGGTCCGAGCTTTGAAACGCTTGCGCGCGGCCCGATGTTCCGCGAGAGAGCGCGCTGGCGCCGCAGTCAGTCAGGCGCACTGTAGACCGCCAGCTCTCCGTCACGATCGGGCACGACCAGCAGGAGCCCGGCTCCGCCCGCAGTGCGGATGGCGAGCGCGGTCGGCGCCGAGATCGCGACCAGCACCGCGATGCGCGCCGCGATCGCCTTCTGCACCATCTCGAAGGAGCATCGGCTGGTGACGAGGCAGAACCCAGCCGAGCGATCGACATCGTGCCGCAACGACGCGCCAATGAGCTTGTCGAGCGCGTTGTGCCGGCCGACATCCTCGCGGGCGAGCACCAGCCTTCCCGCCGCATCGGCCCAGGCGGCGGCGTGGGCGCAGTGCGTCATGCGGCTCAGGGGCTGGTAATCGCGCAGCGCCGCCATCGCCCGCCTGATGGCATCGCCGTCGAGCGCCGGGCCGCATGGTCGCGGCGACGACATCGGTGCCGATGCTTGCGCCACTTGCGCGATCTCCTCGACCCCGCAGATGCCGCAGCTCGTATGGCCGCGCAGCGCGCGCACGCGCCGACGGCGCAGAAAGGCGTTCAGCGCCGGCGGTGCGAGCTCGATCGCGAGCTCGATGCCGTCCGCACGCGGGCGCGCCGCGAGATCGCGCACGCCGCTCGTCGTCTCGATGATGCCCTCGGTGAGCGAGAAGCCGACGGCGAAATCCTCGAGATCGTCGGGGGTCGCCATCATCACGGCGTGCGGGAAGCCGTTGTAGACGAATCCGACCGGCACTTCCTCGGCGACCGGCGCCGGCGCGCACGCGGCCGGCTGGCCGACCCGCGCAGGCGCCGCCAGCGCGTAGGTGTCACGCAGCGTGCTGGTCGCGCAGAGCGACATCAGGCGACGGCCGCCGCGGCGGAGGCCGTGGGCATCAGCCGGACCGGCACGCCTTTGCCGGCCGGGACCTGGCTGCCCTTGGCATGGTGCCATAGCGGCACCAGCGGATTGCATTCCGGGTAGTAGGCCGCGAGGCAGCCGGCCGGGATGTCGTAGGTATGCACGATGAAGCCGTCGACCTGGCGATGGATGCCGTCTTCGACCGCGGTCGCGAGGCTCACGCTCGCCCCTTCGCGCAGCGCCAGCCGGCCGATGTCCGTCGCGTTCATGAACAGCACCATGCGGGTGCCGGAGACGCCGCGGAAGCGGTCGCGGTCGGAGTAGATCGTGGTGTTGAACTGGCCCTGGCTGCGGATCGTCGTGAGCTGAAAGACGTCCACGGGGCGCGGATCGACGTCGATGTTGTCGGAAAGGCTTTCCGGCGTGTGGAAGTTCGCCTTCTTGGTCTCCGTGTTCCACTCGCGGTGGCGCGCCGCCAGCGGACGGTGGAAACCGCCGGGCGTGAACATGCGCTTGTTGAAGTCCTTGAACATCTTCGGATAGGTCTGCTCGATCGCGTCGCGCACGCGGGCGTAGTCGGCGACCCATCCGTCCCAGTCGATCCTCGGGTTGGGCGGCAGCGTCGCCTTGGCGAGCGCCGCCACGATCCACGGCTCCGAGCGCAGGTGCCTGCTCGCCGGCTTGGCGTAGCCGCGCGAGCCGTGGATGCAGGCGGTGCTGTCCTCCATGCTCACGGCCTGCGGGCCGCTCGCCTGCTCGTCGATCTCGATGCGGCCGAGGCACGGCAGGATGTAGGACTTCTCGCCGTGCACCAGGCAGGAGCGGTTGAGCTTGGTGAGGATCTGCACCGTCAGGGGCAGCTTGCGCCACGCCGGCACCAGCTGGCCGTGGTCGGGCAGCGAGCGGACGAGATTGCCGCCGAGCTGCAGCACCGCTTTCACCGAGCCCTTGATCACGCCCTCGGCCGTCTCGACGCAGGTCAGGCCTTTCTTCTGCGGCGGCTCGAAGCCGTAGAGCTCGCGCAGCTTGTCCATCGGCACGAGCTTCGGCTTCTCGGTGATGCCGACGGTGCGCTGGCCCTGCACGTTGGAATGGCCGCGGATCGCCAGCACGCCGGCGCCCGGCTTGCCGATGTTGCCGCGCATGAGCAGCAGGTTGCAGATCATCTGCACGTTCTCGACGCCGCTCACCTGCTGGGTCAGTCCCATGCCGTAGCCGATCATCGCGCTCTCCGCCTCGGCGTAGACCGTCGCGGCATCCTCGATCGCCGACTTGGCGAGGCCGGAGCGCTTCACGATCTCGTCCCACGGCGTGGCGCGCACCGCCGCCTCGAATTCGGCGAAGCCGTGGGTGTGCTCGGCGATGAATTGCGTATCGAGGACGCGCGGGCCGGAGCCCGCCTTGGCGAGGTCGTCGAGCTCCAGCACGGCCTTGCACAGGCCCATCAGAGTCGCCTTGTCGCCGCCGACGTTGATCTGATGATATTGCGAGCTGATCCTGGTCGGCGGCTTCGCCAGCATCTCGGTCGGGCTCTGCGGGTTGGTGAAGCGCTCGTGGCCGCGCTCGCGCAGCGGATTGAACGTGATGATCGGCACGCCGCGCTTGGCGCATTCCTGCAGCGAATGCAGCATGCGCGGCGCATTCACGCCGGTGTTGTGGCCCAAGAACAGAATGCAGCCGGTGTGCTCGAAGTCCTCGAGCGTGACCGTGCCCACCGGCACGCCGATGCTCAGCGGCAGGCCGACCGACGTGCTCTCGTGGCACATGTTCGAGCTGTCGGGCAGGTTGTTGTTGCCGTAGAGCCGGGCGAACAGCGCATACATGTAGGACGCCTCGAGCGAGGCGCGGCCGGAGCTGTAGAACACCGCGCTCTCGGGATCGAGCTTTCCGAGCTCCGCACCGATGTCGCGCATCGCCTCGTCCCACTCGACCGGCTCGTACTTGTCGGTGGCCGCGTTCCAGCGCAGCGGATGGGTGAGCCGGCCTTTCTCCTCCAGCGCATGGTCGGTCCAGCTTTCCAGCTCGGCCACCGTGTGCTCCGCGAAGAACGCCGGCGTGCAGCGCCGGCGCGTGATTTCCCAGGTGGTCGCCTTGGCGCCTTCCTCGCAGAACTCGAACGGCCGCGGATGGGCGGGCTTGGCCCAGGAGCAGCTGACGCATGCGTAGCCGTCCGGCTTGTTCTGGTGCATCAGGATGCGCGGGCCTTTGAACGGCACCTTCTCGCGCGTCAGGCTGCGTGCGAGCGATTCCACCGAGCCCCAGCCGCCGGCGGGCTGCTCGTTGTCGGTGAAGCGCGGCTGCTCGTCGTGATCTGCGTGGTGGGAATTCTCGGAAGCTTTGCGATCGTCGTTCATGGGCAACCTGCCGGCCGATGCGCGCGGCGGCTCGACCCGCAGGCGCCTGTGTTTGGAAAATGGCTGGCACACAACGATGTTCCGCTCGCCACCGCGACAGCTTGTTGCGCTCCGCGCCTCGTGCACGTCCTATCGTGCACCGCCGCATGCGGACTCCGACACGCGGAGTTTTCATCGACCTCCCTACGGCTGCAGCTCGTCCCGCCGATTGTGCGGTTTCACACACTGGAACAACCCGGTGTTCCCGAGCGTTCCAAGTCGCCAAACGAACACGGCCAAGAAGTGATGGCCGAAACAACCCTTGAAGGAGATCATCGATGAAGACTCGTTCAGCCCTTGCGGCGATGGCGCTGCTCGCCGGCGTTATCGCGACGAGCGACGGCGCGTTAGCCCAGGCCGGCACCCACGCCGAGATGCTCAAGACGCTGCCGTCCGGCGTCACCGTCACCGACTGGTACAAGCAGAACGTCTATGATCCGAACGACTCCAAGATCGGCGAGGTCAAGGACGTTCTGGTCTCGACGGACGGCAGGATCGAAGCGCTCATCGTCGCGGTGGGCGGTTTCCTCGGCGCCGGCGAGAAGGATGTGGCCGTGGCCTTCAGCGCGATCAAGCACACCGAGAAGAACAACAAGGTGTACCTGACGATGAACACGACCAAGGACGAGCTCAAGGCCGCTCCGGGATTCAAGTACGACAAGAAGACGACCAAGTGGGTCCCCGATAACAAGTAGTCCATGGCGCCCGAAGAGCTGGAAGCCCGGCCGCCGTGAGGCGTGCCGGGCTCCTGTTGTTTGCTCGCCGGCGTGCCGGCGAGCGCCGCATTGACCGGATCATGCTGCCTGGGCGTGCTGATTGACCTCGCTTTCGGCCAGCTTCGTCAGCGCATCGTTGGTCTTCTTCTCCTCGCCGAGCGTCGCGTCGAGCAGCTTGACGATGTCCTTGTGTCCCAGCTCCGCAGCCCAGGTCCGCAACGTTCCATAGCGCGCGATCTCATAGTGCTCGACCGCTTGTGCGGCGGCCAGGAGGCCGGCATCCAGCGCCGGGGTGTCGGCGTATTCCGCCATTATTTCCTTGCCCTCGTCGATGATGCCCAAAATCGCATCGCAGGTCTTGCCCTTGGGCGTCTGCCCGAGCGCTTCGAATACCTGTTCGAGCCGCGCGACATGCTCCTCGGTTTCGCCCTCATGCTTCTCGAACGCGGCCTTCAGCTTCTCTGACTGCGCCTTCTTCGCCATCTTCGGCAGGGCTGTCAGTATTTTCTTCTCGGCGAAGTAGATATCCTTGAGCGTGTCGATGAATAGTTCGTCCAGCTTTTTTTCCGCCATGGGGACCTCCTGATGATGGGTGATTGCAGAATGCCGCGTGGGCATCGTTGTTCCTCCTGCGGCACGTCACAAGGCGGGTAACGGGCGAGCTACTGCCTGCGGTCGACATGCGGCGTAGCTACTCGTCGATATCGTTTTCGCAGTGGCTGCGCCACTCGCCGCCCGAGCTCGTCAAGGCGCACTTCAATTTGCCGGACGACACCCTGAATGCCATTCCGCGCGGCAAGACCGTCGCTATCTGAGGTTCTCGCTTATAGCTCTCCCAGGAACGAAACCACCCTCCGCGTTTTGACGAAAAGGAGCGGCGCTGATTGCCGTGGCGGACCGTCTCCAAGGAACTCGACCGCAACGAAAGCCCAAGGGAGGGCGCAGGCATGCGAGCCATCCGCATCCATTCGTTCGGCGGGCCGGACGTGCTGCGCGTCGAGACGCTGCCCGATCCGCAGCCGGGTCCGGACGAGATGCTGGTCAAAATTCTCGCCGCGAGCGTGAACCCGGTCGATTACAAGATCCGCAACGGCGGCTATCCGGCCGTCAAGGACGACAAGCTGCCCTATACGCTCGGCCGCGACGTCGCCGGCGTGGTGGAGCGCTGCGGCGATCGTATCAGCCGCTTCAAGCGCGGCGACGCGATCTACGCGATGCTCGGCATCGATCGTGGCGGTTTTTCCGAATACGCGATCGTGAAGGACGGCGAGGCCGCGCCCAAGCCGGCGCGGCTCGACTTCATCGCGGCGGCGGCGGTGCCGC
This sequence comes from Xanthobacteraceae bacterium, assembly GCA_035293985.1. Lineage (GTDB taxonomy): Bacteria > Pseudomonadota > Alphaproteobacteria > Rhizobiales > Xanthobacteraceae > JAVDCA01. The sequence goes on along the minus strand of DATGLS010000017.1, from coordinate 269,606 downwards.
TTGCCGGGCTCACGGCCTGGCAAGGCTTGTTTCGCCATGGCGGGCTCGAAGCCGGACAGGCCGTTCTGATCCATGCGGGCGCGGGCGGGGTCGGTCATCTGGCGATCCAGTTCGCCAAGGCGAGAGGCGCGCACGTCGTCACCACCGTATCGGAGCAGCATGCCGATTTCGTGCGCCGCATCGGCGCCGACGAGGTGATCGACTACAAGCGCCAGCGCTTCGAGGAGCTCGTGCACGATGTCGATATGGTGCTCGACCTGATCGGCGGCGAGACGCAGGAGCGTTCCTTCCAGGTGCTGCGTGAAGGCGGCATCCTGGTCTCGACGCTGGCCGCGCCGTCGCAGCACGAGGCCCGTGCGCACAAGGTGCGCGCCACCCGCTTCACGGTGCAGGAAAGCGGCACCGAGCTGGCCGAGATCGGGCGGTTGATCGCCGCCGGCAAGGTGACGCCGAAGGTTGCGCGCCAGTTCAACCTGGGCGACGCGGTCGCGGCGGAGACCCTCGTCGAGGAGGGCCACACCGAAGGCAAGGTCGTGCTGCGCGTTGCGGCCTAGCCGATGGCCGTGGCGCCCCAGACCCGATCGCCGCGCCCGCATGCGCAACCAAACGCGATCGAGACCGATATCCCGGCGCGCCTGGATCGCCTGCCGTGGAGCCGCTTTCATGTCCTGGTGGTGGCCGCCCTCGGCGTCACCTGGATTCTCGACGGCCTCGAGGTCACGATCGTCGGCGCCATCGGCCCCGTCCTGCAGAGCCGCGCGACGCTCGGCCTGAGCGCGGGCGACATCGGCCTTGCGGCCTCGGCCTACGTCGCCGGCGCGGTGCTCGGCGCGCTGATATTCGGCTGGCTCACCGACCGCTTCGGCCGGCGGCTGGTCTTCTACGTCACCCTGATCATCTACCTCGTCGGTGTCCTGGCGACCGCGGCCTCGTGGAATTTCCTCAGCTTCGCGCTGTTTCGCGCGCTGACCGGCTGCGGGATCGGCGGCGAGTATGCGGCGATCAACTCGGCGATCGACGAGCTGATCCCGGCGCGCTTCCGCGGCCGCATCGACCTCGTCGTCAACGGCAGCTTCTGGCTCGGCGCCGCCGCCGGCTCCGGTGCCTCGATCCTCTTCCTCGATCCGAGCATGCTCGCGCCCAATCTAGGCTGGCGGCTCGGCTTCGCCATCGGCGGCGTGCTCGGCCTCGGCATTCTGTTCCTGCGCCACTACGTGCCGGAGAGCCCGCGCTGGCTGGTGACGCACGACTGGCCCGCGCAGGCCGACCACACCATCCGCGACATCGAAGCGCGCGTGCGCGCCGACACCGGCGCCGAGCTCGCGCCGGCGCACGACAAGCTCGCCGTGCATCCGCGCCGCAGCTTCGGCTTCGGCCTGATCCTGCGGGCGATGCTCGGCAAGCACCGCGGCCGCAGCCTGCTTGCGCTCGCGCTGATGGTCGCGCAGGCCTTCCTGTTCAACGCCGTGTTCTTCACCTACGGTCTGGTGCTGTCCAAGTTCCACGGCGTCCCGGATCGCGGCACCGGCGTCTACCTCGCTACGCTCGCGGCGAGCAATTTCCTCGGGCCGCTGCTGCTCGGCTCCCTGTTCGACACCATCGGCCGCCGCAAGATGATCGCCGGCACCTATGCGGCCGGCGGAGTGCTGCTGATCGCGACCGCGCTCGCCTTCGACGCTTTCACGGCCTGGACGCAGACGTTCGCCTGGATGGCGATCTTCTTCTTCGCCTCGGCCGCCGCGAGCTCCGCTTACCTCACGGCGAGCGAGATCTTCCCGCTGGAAACGCGTGCGCTTGCGATCGCGGCCTTCTATGCGCTCGGGACGCTGATCGGCGGCGCGTGGGCGCCGAGCCTGTTCGGCTGGCTGATCGGCACCGGCGCGGCCTGGGCGGTGGCGGCCGGCTACATCTTCGCGGCCGCGCTGATGCTCGGCGCCGCCGCGATCGAGGCGAAGCTCGGGATCGATGCGGAAGGACGCTCGCTCGAGCAGATCGCCGATCCGCTGTCGAGCGAGGCGGCGTGAGGCTCTGCGGTCGGCAGAATCGCAAACGCGGGGTGAAAGGTTGCATGAAACCTCCATCCGTCCTGCGGCATTGCTCGCAAGACGACCGGTGGCGAGAAATTCGTAATGTGTTCCAGCAAGCAGCCCACGCCCAAGCCGGAGCGACGGCTTGGCGAGCCCACCGCCTGCGAGCGATGCGGCGCGGCGATGCAGCTCTTGAACGTCTTGGCGCCGCTCGGCCCGCGACCGGGTTATCGCATCTTTGGTTGCAGCGCCTGCACTGCGATCGAATGGGTCGAGGTCGACGATCGCACTGGAAGCGGGAAACCCTGAAGCGCGGGAAGCCCTGATGCCGGCTCTCGCGAAGGTGCGTTGCCTCCGGGAATATGCCCCGCGCTCCCCGCCGCGATCCCATGCGCCGAGGGAACCTGCTGGCGGATCGAGCGTTCATCGCTCGCCGCTGCCTTTCCTCTCATTCGCAGGTAGCAGTACGTCAAGAGCTCTTGGCCCGCGCCGGGGGCTCTTAACGTCTCGACACATCGTCACGCGTGACAATCTCGCCAGAACCGAGCTGTCGGCTGCACCATCGATCGAGCTCGAGCAGCCCCGCCCGCGCTCCGCGCAGGGCGGACACGAGCCCGAGTCGCGACATCGATCTGCCGTGGACCGTTTGCGTCTGCAAAGGCGGCATCGCGACCGCAGGTCGGGCTGACGACCGCCGTTCAGGCGGCCCGCTGATCGTTGCGGCGCCGCATATCGCGCGCCAGCATCCAATGGGTTGCGCGGCAGGCGGGACAAGCAACGGCGATCATCGCGCCATGCGGTGGAATCGCCACGGCTTCAAATACCGGCACGATGACCGACAAATCGTATTCCGAGCACTTCGCGACGATTCGATTCATGCGGATTAAAACGTCGCGCGGGCGGCCCGGGTTCCCGTGGCCCGGCCGGCGTGGTTGCCCGCCGCGCAACGCTGCCGCCAGTACTGCGAGGAAGGAGGTGGCGATCATGCGCGTGTGTCCAGGAGATCGCGGATGCGCATGGCGAGCTCGGTTTGCGATACCGGCTTCTGAATAAGCTGCACGTCGGGATCGACCTTGCCGTTGTGCACGACCGAATTGCGCGAATAGCCCGACATGTAGAGGATCTTCACCTTCGGCCGCAGCGCTCGCGCGCGCGCCGCGAGCTCACGGCCGCTCATGCCCGGCATCACGACGTCGGTGAGCATCAGGTCGATCCGGGTCGGCAGATGCTCGAGGAAGCCGAGGGCCGCGATCGGCTCAGGGGCGGCGAGAACGCGATAGTTCAGATCGCGCAGGACTTCGGTCAGGTAAGCGCGTAGATCCTTGTCGTCTTCCACAAGCAGGATCGTCTCGCTGCTGCCGTCGCTGGTGGGGGCGATCTGCTCGTCGGCGGCCTCGGCGCCGGCCCGGCTGCGCGGGAAATACATCTTGATGGTCGTGCCCTGGCCGACCTCGCTGTAGATTTTGACGTTGCCGCCGGACTGCTTGAGAAACCCGTAGACTTGGCTCAGCCCGAGGCCGGTGCCCTGACCGATCTCCTTGGTGGTGAAGAACGGTTCGAACGCACGATCGATCACCTCGCGACTCATTCCGGCGCCCGTGTCGGTGACGCAGATCAGCACGTATTGCCCCGGTGGCACCTCCGGATTGACGCGGGTGTATTCGTGATCGATCACCTGGTTGAGCGCTTCGATCGTCAGCTTGCCGCCATCCGGCATGGCATCACGGGCATTGACGGCGAGGTTCACCAGGCTCGCCTCGAACTGGGCGATGTCGACCTCGATTGGCCACAGGCCCGGCGCGCCGGCGACTTCGATTTCGATCCGCTCCCCCAGCGAGCGTTGCAGGAACTCGCCGACGCCCGCCAGGTACTTGTTGACATCGAGCACTTTGGGATTGAGCGGCTGGCGGCGCGAAAACGCGAGCAGCCGGTGCGTCAAGGCGCTCGCGCGCTGCGCCCCGCGCACCGCATTGGCGATCCAGCGCTGCAGGTTGCCGGCCCCGGAGCCGAGCGCTGCGGCCGCGCGCTGGGCGCTTTCGAGATTGCCCTGGATGATCATCAGGAGATTGTTGAAGTCGTGTGCGATGCCCCCGCTGAGCTGTCCGACCGCGTCCATGCGCTGGGAGACGGCGAGCTGCTCCTGCGTCTCGCGCAGGATCCGCTGCGTTTCCATGCGTTCGGTGATGTCGCGCGTCACCTTGGCGAAGCCGACGAGCTCGCCCGCGTCGTTGCGGATCGCGTCGATGACGACCGACGCCCAGAATCGGGTGCCATCCTTGCGCACCCGCCATCCTTCGGTTTCGAAACGGCCTCCGTCCCTGGCCGTCGCCAATGCGCGCGCTGGCACGCCGGCGGCCCGGTCCTCCGGCGTGTAGAACGTGCTGAAATGGCGGCCGATGATCTCGTCGGGCGCGTAGCCCTTGATGCGCTGGGCTCCGGGATTCCAGGTCGCGACGACGCCATCGGCGTCGAGCTGGAAGATCGCGTAATCGACGACCGCCTCGACGAGGTGGCGGTAGCGCCGCTCGCTCTCGAGCAGCTTCGTCTGCTCGCGCTGGCGTTCCGTCATGTCGCGGGTGATCTTGGCGAAGCCGATCAGCTTGCCGTCCTCGTCCTTGATCGCGTCAATGACGGCGAGCGCCCAGAACCGCGTGCCGTCCCGCCGCACGCGCCAGCCTTCGCTCTCGAAGCGCCCCGTGCGCGCGGCGGTCGCCAGGGCATGGTCGGGAAATTCCTTGGCGCGGTCCTCGGGCGTGAAGAAGCGGGCGAACGGCTGGCCGATGATTTCCGCGGCCGTGTAGCCCTTGAGGCGCTCGGCTCCCGGGTTCCAGCTCGCGACGCGGCCGTCGAGGTCGATCATGTAGATCGCATAATCAATGACCGAATCGATGAGCCGCTGCAGCCGCCAGGCGTCGCTACCAATATGGGCCGAAGAATTCACGCATTTTTCTCAGAACGTTCGATTTACAACACATTGCGCTCCAGAGCGTTCCGAAACTTTTTCACACCGGCTCGGCCCTTTGGCCGGACCCCACCTGGAAACGCAGCTGGAAGTGATCGAGCGTGCCGGGTAGCGGCATCGCCGGACCGAGCGGCGGAGCACCGATCAGCGCCATCGGTGCGGACCCCTCGAGCAGGGCGGCGAGCCAAACGCTTGCCAACATGGAGACGAGGTGACGGCCGGGGCAGGCGGCAGGGCCGCCACTGAACGGGACGAATGGCGAGACGCCGGCCGGATCGTTGCCCAACCAGATTGCCGGCGCGAAACGGTCGGCATCCGGCACCCGCGCCCGGTCGCGATGAAAATATGGCGCGAACACGAGCAGCTCGGTGCCGGCTGCGAGCGTGATCCCGTCGAACGACACCTCACTGAGGGTCTCGCGCAGGATCAGTGGCGTCGTCGGCCACAGCCGCAGCGCTTCGAGGAAGCAGGCGCGCAGATAAGCCCGCTCCGACGTACCTTCTGCGTCCGCTGCGTCCGCTGCGTCCGCTGCGGCCGCTGCGTCCGCAAGCGCCTGCGCGCGCTCGTGCGGATGGGTCGCGATCAGCGCGAGCGCCCGCCACGTCGCAATGGCGCCGGCATCGAACGCGAACAGCCACTGCGTCACCTGGTCGAGCGGCCGCGCCTGCTCGGCGTCACGTCGCGTCACCATGGCGGCCAGGCTGCCGGGCTCGGCGCGCGCCAGGTGATCGGCGAGGCGGGCATGAAAGCGCCGGCGCAGCCGCTTGCGATCGCGCCGCAGCCAGACCCAGTTGGCGTCGCGGCGCAACCGCGCCAGCATCTCGGTCAATTCGCGGTCGTCCGTGGCGGCGGATCCCAGCACGAGCCGCCGCATCCCGCGCGACCACGCCTCGGCGAAGGGCTCCCATCGCAGCGCCTCGCCGCAAATCCCGCGCAGGCGTGCGGCCTCGTCGGCGACGATGGGGCGGAAATCGTCCGCACATCGGTGAATCGGCCGCCCGCTGTCGAGCACGCGCTCATTGAAGGCGCGGCGCGGCGCGCGCTCCGCGCTTCTGGTGATGAGCGACGTGCGCGGCTCGAAATGCGCCAGCGCGATCTGCTTGCTCCGGCTTGCCGTCGCGAACGGCCGCGGCTCCCCCGCGAGGATGCGCGCCGCATCGTCCCAGGCCAGCACCAGCACCTGGGACTTGATCGGATTGGCCAGCCGGAGAAGTCCTTCGCCGTAGCGGTGGCGCAGTGAGACCATCGTCCGCACCGCGAGCGCGTCGAGGTCCCACCGCTGGGCGAGCCGCATCATCCGGCGCGAGCGGAAGAACAACCCCTTGCTCCAGGTCGGAAGCACGATGCAGCAGACGATGCGCAGCGTATCGGGCACGCTCGCGCGGCGCGGCGGCCATACCCTCGACGGCGTCGGGGCTGCGCGCGACCGCGCCATGATCGCGTCCCGGGATCGTCGCCCGCCTATCGCGCCGTGCCGGGCGCCGCCTGCTTGCGGTGCGCTTCCGCCAGCCGCCCGGCCGGCGTGACCGAGGCGATCGCGGTGCGCAGCTTGTTCTGCCAGCCCGTGACCACGTCGCCTTCCCCATCCATCATCGCGGTGAAGCCCTTCTCGGCCACCATGCCGGGGTCGTCCTTCTTCATCGTGCCGATCTTGGTGTCCATCATGTCGGCGCGCTCGAAGAACTCGGTCTCGGTCGCGCCCGGCATGAGGCAGGTCACCGTCACGCCGGTGTCCTCGAGCTCGGCGCGCAAGGCGAATGAGAAGGAGTCGAGAAAGGCTTTGCTGGCGTTGTAGACGGCCTGGTAGGTGCCGGGCGTGAAGCCCGCGATCGAGCCGGTGATGAGAATGCGGCCTTGCCCGCGCCGGCGCATCTCGCGGCCGACTTTCTGGATGAGGTAGACCGTCCCGGTGATATTGGTGTCGATGACGCGGCGCACTTCGCCGAAGTCCTGGTCGAGGAAACCCTTGCCCAGGCCCCGTCCGGCATTCGCGAGCAGCGCATCGACTGGCCGGTTGCCGATCACGGCGAGGAGCTTGTCGACGCCTTCGATGGTCGCGAGGTCCGCCTGGACCGGCTCGACGGCCGCGCCATCGCCCTTGATCGCCTGCGCGGCGCGCTCGATCGCGGGCTCGTCGGCGACGACGATCACGTCGAAGCCGTGGCTCGCGCACTGCTTTGCCAGCTCGTAGCCGATCCCGGTCGATGCGCCGGTGACCACGGCGAGCGGACGTCCGTCGAGACTCATGTTGAACTCCGTCGGGTTGAAGCGGTCGCGGATCACGGCCGCAGGACCACCTTGATGCAGCCGTCCTTCTTGTCGCGGAACGTGCGGTAGAGGTCCGGCCCTTCCTCGAGCTTGCCGCGGTGCGTGATGACGAAGGACGGATCGATCTCGCCGTTCTCGATCCGATGCAGCAGCGGCTCGAGATATTTCTGCACCGGCGTCTGCGCCATCCGGAACGTGAGCCCGCGGTTGATCGCCGAGCCCATCGGAACCTTGTCGAGATAACCACCGTAGACGCCGACGATCGAGACCGTGCCGAAGTTGCGGCAGCAGTGGATCGCCTCGCGCAGGACGTGCGGCCGATCGGTGCCGAGATAGGTCATGGTCTTGGCGCGATCGACCATCGAGTCGACGCTCGCCGTCGCCTCCGCCTCGGTGCCCACCGCATCGATGCAGGCATCCGCACCCCGTCCTTGCGTGAGATCCTGGACGCGGGCGTAGATATCCTCTTTCTTGAAGTCGAGCGTCACCGCGCCGGCCTTCTCGGCGAGAGCAAGCCGCTCCGGCACCGTGTCGATCGCGATCACCCGCTGGGCGCCGAGCAGGAATGCGCTGCGAATCGCGAACTGCCCGACCGGTCCGCAGCCCCACACCGCGATGGTCTGCCCCGGCTCGATGTCGCAGAACTCGGCCGCCATGTAGCCGGTTGGAAAGATGTCGGAGAGGAACAGCACCTGCTCGTCGTCGAGCCCGTTCGGCACCTTGATCGGGCCGACGTCGGCATACGGCACGCGCAGATACTCCGCCTGGCCCCCGCGATAACCGCCGAGCAGGTGCGAATAGCCGAACAGGCCGGCCGGCGAGTGCCCCCACAGCTTTTCCGCTTTGGATCTGTCGGGATTGCTGCGCTCGCAACCGGAGAAAAATCCATTGCGGCAGAAGAAGCATTCGCCGCAGCTGATCGTGAACGGGACCACCACGCGATCGCCGACCTTGAGCTTGGTGTTCTCCGGCCCGACCTCGACGACCTCGCCCATCGTCTCGTGGCCGATCACGTCGCCCCGCTCCATCGACGGCATGATGCCGTCGTAGATGTGCAGGTCGGAGCCGCAGATCGCGCACGCCGTGACCTTGATGATGGCGTCGCGTGGATGCTCGATGCGCGGATCGGGGACCGTGTCGCAACGCATGTCGCCCTTGCCGTGCCACGCCAGCGCTCGCACTGCTCTCTCCTTCTCGTCGGGATTTTCGTTCGGGCAATGCCCCGCTGCACGCTTCGTTCCGCCGCAACGTCGCAAGCGCGGCGAGGGCGGCGTTTTTCTGCGCCAGACGGTCGCGAGTGCGACTCGGGCGATCGCGCGCGTGAGGTGAGCACGAAGTAGGGCTCCCTCCCCCTCTTCTCAGGTTCGTCTTTAGGAGGAGAAGGTGAGCGTGAAGGGCTCGTTCCGCGATTCGCAATTCGCGAATTCGGAGCAAGCGGCGCCCCTCGCCCCAACCCGAAGAGCGGACGGCAGAGCGCGGGCGGTGCATCAGTTCCCGCCGGAACCCGGAACACCCGTATCCGTTGTCCTTGCGCCCGGGAGGCGAGGATCGTGCGATGTACGTCATCGAGACGCTGAAGAGCTCGTTCGAGCGCATCACCGGCGCCGCGAAGCTCACGCCGCGCGCGCTCCGGGCGAGTCTGCGCCCGCGCAAGGCGCAGACCTTGCGCTTCAAGGACGATGGCCGAACCCCCAACAATCCCCTGCCGTTCGTCCTCTACCGCAGCCCCGTCGATCTCCGCGGCGCGAGCGACCCCGCGGCGATGTTCGAGCAGCTGTTCGCCGCCAATGGTTGGGGCGATTCGTGGCGCAACGGCATCTATGACTATCTCCACTGGCACTCGCGCATTCACGAGGTGCTCGGCATCGCGCGCGGCGAGGCGAAGGTTCGCTTCGGCGGCGACCACGGCCGCGTCGTCACGGTGAAGCGCGGCGATGTCGCGATCCTGCCGGCCGGGACGGGGCACCACTGTCTCGCGGCGAGCGCCGATTTCCTGGTGGTCGGCGCGTATCCGCCGGCCGGAACCTACGACGAATGCCACGGCTCGCCGGCCGAGCACGCGCGCGCGCTCGCCACCATCCCGCGGGTCGCGCGGCCGCGCAAAGATCCGGTCTACGGCGCCGAAGGGCCGCTGCCGGAGCTGTGGACGGACCGCCGGCCCGATGCGCCGAGGCAGCGTTCGCGGCGGCCGGATGCCCGTCGCGCCAAACGCGCCATCGCGGCGCGGCCGCGGCGCAAGCGAACGCGAGGCTAGGCGTGGAGCGATCCTTCAACGGCAGCGCAAGCGAGGCGGCCGAGCGCGATCCGCAGTCGCCCGAAGAGCGTCGGCTGGCCCGGCGCCTGGGCCTGCGCCGGACCTCGGTCGATGCCTTGACGATCAGCCGGGTGCGCTGCGGCCGCGGCTTCGCCTATGTGGATGGCGACGGAAACCGCATTCGGGACCCTCGCGTGACGCGCCGCCTGGCGAAGCTCGCCGTGCCGCCGGCCTACGAGAACGTTCTCTACGCCCGCGACCCCGACGCGCATCTGCAGGCGGTCGGCCGCGACGCCGCCGGGCGCCTGCAATATCGCTACCATCCCGACTGGCAGAAAATCCGCGAGTGGCGCAAAGCACAACGGCTGCTGCGCCTGGTCGAGACGCTGCCGCGCATCCGCCGCGCCATGACGCAGCACCTCGCGGCCGGCGAGCCGTGCCGCGAGCACGCCCTTGCGGCGGCGATCGAGCTCGTCGCCGTCAGCGCCATTCGCGCGGGCAGCGAGGCCTATGCGCGCGAGCACGGCACGCGCGGGGCGGCGACGCTGCTCAAATCGAATGTCACGATTGCGGACCAGACGGTGCTGCTGTCGTTCCGCGGCAAGGGCGGCAAGCGGATCGCGAAGGAGCTGCACGCGCCGCGGCTTGCCGCGGCCATCGGCGTGCTCAGCCGGCTGCCGGGGCGACGGCTGTTTCAATATCGCGATGCGGACGGCGCCGTGCGCGCCATCCGGGCGCGCGACATCAACGCGTTTCTTCATTCGGTCGCCGGCGCTCGCATCTCGCTCAAGGATTTCCGCACCCTGTGCGCCACCGCGCGGGTGCTCGACCGCCTCGCACAGCTATCGCCGGCGCCAACCGAGCGCCAACGCAAGCGGCAGGTCCTCGACGCGATCCGCGAAGCGGCCGACGACCTCGCCAACACGCCCGCGATCTGCCGCAAGAGCTATGTGCACGAGACCGTGCTCGACGCATTCGAAACAGGTGCGCTGGAGAAGTATGCCGCTGCCCTGAAGTCTGCGCGGAAACCGGGACGACGCGCGCAGCTGATGGCACGCGTGCTGGCCGGCGCGGCGCCGGTGAGGACCCCCGGCTAGCCGCAGCGTATTTGCCGGCGTTTCATTCCGCGGCGCCCGTCACCAAGCCGCGGCGCAACTATCGACCCCGCATGTTCCTCGGGTCGCAAGGTTGGGTCCCGTTCGGGCCCCACGATTCGGTCGCTGCGAAGCCGCAGTCCGGCAAGGCCGAATGGGCGGCCACTCGGGGCGGCACCGGAAATTGTCCGGAGTGCGGTCGCTGCGCGCTCGCGAGATCGGAGCTCAGGATCGCCGCAATCATCGCCAAGCCTGCCATCATCGCGGCGCGCCGAAGGGGTGTATCTACGCTGGTCATTAGCGTTGTTCTGGTCATTCCTTGCTCGTCATCCTTTCATCGGTGATGCCACCGCTCGCGGGCCGAGCCATCGCATGCGGCATCGATCGGGCCGTTCTGTATGCAACGCCTGCGATTGGGGATCGGTTTCGGAGAATGGTGCGCCTATAGCGGCGGGGCCATCCGAACTTGTGTCGTGGATTGGACCTTAGCGTCTAAGGCGCGAGGAGCTCGGTGTCTTGCGGGGGAACCAAACCGGACGATGAGTCATTTGCGTGACGAAGGTTCGTCAGCCGTCAGGAGAAGGCAAAATGGGTCTGTTCACGCGAGATATCAAAACCATGGACGATCTGTTCGTCCACACGCTGCGCGACATCTACTACGCCGAAAAGCAGATCGAGAAGGCGCTTCCGGAGATGATGGAGAAAGCGAGCGACCAGGCGCTCAAGCAGGCGTTCGGCGCGCATCTGGGCGAGACGCGCAACCACGTCAAGCGGGTCGAGCAGGTCTTCAAGATGCACGGCGTCGAGGCGAAGGGCGTTGATTGCCCGGCGATCGACGGCATCATCGAGGAAGCCGAGGAGGTCGCCGGCGAGGTCGCCGACAAGCGCATCATGGATGCGGCGCTGATCGCCGCCGCGCAGGCGGTCGAGCACTACGAGATGACGCGCTATGGCACGCTGGTCGCCTGGGCCAAGCAGCTCGGCCGCAGCGACTGCGCCAGCGTTCTCCAGCAGACCCTCGACGAGGAGAAGGCCACCGACGCGAAGCTCAACGCGCTCGCCGAGAACGCGGTGAATCGCAAGGCGGCGTGAGATCGGCGGCGGCCGTGCGGCGATGAAAGGGCCTCGGCGCATACGTGCCGGGGCTTTGGGAGCGGGCAGGACCGTGGATTCACCGGCTGGCATCGAAACCGGGTCCCAGGTGGCGGAGGACGATCGGGGACCGGCGCCGGCGACGCTTGCCGACTTGGCGCGATCGGCCGAACGATTGATGGCCCTCGCGGCGCCCCGAGGCTTGACCCTCGTGGCGGCCGAGTCGTGTACCGCGGGCCTTCTCGCGCAAATCCTGTGCGACGCGCCGGGCGCCAGCAGCCGTTTCCACGGCAGTTTCGTGACCTACACGAAGCTGCAGAAAGCGCACGTGCTCGGCGTGTCCGCCGAGCTCCTGCGTTGCAAGGGCGCGGTTTGCGTCGAGGTCGCGGGCGCGATGGCGGCGGGCGCGCTGGCGCATTCGCCAGCCGATATCGCTGCCGCGATCACCGGCGTCGCCGGTCCCGAGCCGGACGAGGACGGCAACCCGGTCGGACGCGTGTGTATCGCGATCGCGGCGCGCGGCAGGCCGACCGAAGCGTTCGGCCGGCTCTATGCGGATCATGGGCGCGACGCCATCCGCCGACGCGCGGTCGCCGACGCGCTCGCAGCGCTCGCTGCGTCCATCGCGGCGGCGCCCGCAGCCTGAGCCGGCCATGAGCGACACCATCGCCAAGCGACTGAAAACGGCCCTGGGGGAGACCCGGTTGCTCATCCTCGGGGCGCAAATCCTGTTCGGATTCCACCTCAATGCCGCTTTTCAGCAGGGGTTTGCGGCGCTGCCACAGGGCTTGCGCGATCTGCACGCCTTTGCGTTCCTGAGCATGGCCGCCGCGATCGGCCTGCTGATTGCGCCGTCGCTGCAGCACCGCATCGTCGAAGGCGGCGAGGCGAGCGGCCGCATCTTGCGCGTCACGACGCGCTTCGCCGATTGGGCGCTGCTGCCGTTCGCCGTCGGTTTCGGCGCCGACATCGCCATCGTCGTGAGCTACCGTTTCGGCTTCACGCTCGGCGGCTGGATCGGCGCCGGCACCACGGTCCTCGCGTTCGCGCTGTGGTACGCAGCCGAATGGCTTCTGCTCGCGCGGCGGGGCAGGAAGGAGAGCGTCATGGAAGCGACCGAAAATACGCCGCTCGACGAGCGGGTGGACCAGCTTTTGACCGAAGCGCGTGTCCTCATTCCGGGAGGCCAGGCATTGCTCGGATTCCAGCTGGCGATCATGCTGACCGACGGCTTCGCCCGGTTGCCGGCCTCATCGCAGACGATTCATCTGCTCGCGCTGTGCTCCATCACGATTGCGGTGATGCTGTTGATGGCGCCGGCGGCCTTCCACCGGATTTCATATCGCGGCCGCGATACCGAGGAATTTCACACGCTCGGATCGGCGCTGGTGATCGCCGGCGCGGCGGTCCTTGCGCTCGGCATCGCGGGCGATCTGTACGTTGCGATCACGCTCGGCGTCCGTTCCGCAATCGTCGGAGCGCTGTGCGGGTTGACCGCTGGCGTCGCGCTTTTTGTGACGTGGTTCGCAATTCCCTTGGCGCTGCGCCGGCGACGTGAGCGGCAGGCAGTATGAGCTGGCAACGAGCTCTTGGATTCGCTCTGCTTTCTGGGATCGAGCATCATTGACGGCGCGGACGCTATTTCTTCTTGGCCGATTTGCTCTGGAATCGTTTCAAGCCCTGCTTGACCAACGCCTTTGCCTTGTTCGGACCAGCCTCGGCACGGGCGCGAAAGCGGCGATCGCGCAGCTCGTTGTAGTTCGCGAAGAACTGCTTGATCTCCCGCACGAGATGCGGCCGCAGGTCGGACAGCTTGCGCGCCTCGTCATAGGTCTGGGCGTGCGTCGCCACCGCGATGAGGCGGTCGTTGCGCACCCACTTGCCGTTGTCCTTCTGCTCGGCCTCGATCGCGCCGATGAGCCGGGCGCGCACGACGCAACCCGGGACCACCGATGCGTCCATCAGGATGAGGACATCGATCGGATCGCCGTCCTCGCCCAGCGTCCCGGGCACGAAGCCGAAATCGTAGGGAAACACCATGCCTTCCGGCAGGACCGTCGACAGCTCCATGCAGTCGCAGTCGGGATCGTAGCTGTATTTGGCGCGGCTGCCGCGCGGGGTCTCGACGACGATCCGGAGGTCGTCCTTTTCCGGATTCCCCTTCGACTTGTGGTCGAAGGGTGAGATTTCCGACAGGACGGTGTGCCGTGCGCTGGCGGCGGTCATGGTGTCTTGTCCATCGCATCGTCTCTCGCATGGGGATCGGATTTGCCTCAGCTTCTCCGCTGACGCGCCCATCCCTGATCGCGCAGCGTGCGCTGCACGCGAATGCACAATGTCCTGTGCGTCTAAAGGCGCAAACCGCGATGCGGTTCCAGCGGCGCCCGGAACCGAGCGCGGATGATGGCGGTTTCACGGTCGCGTCGGAAGCCTCGGCGACCGCGGTGCGCGATATTGCCTTCAATGGCGATATTGCTTCGACGGCGATGTGACCTTGGGATGCGAAGTTCGATGCCCGGCAAACGCATTCAATTCGACGCGAAGATGCGCGGTGCCAGCGGATCGAAAGCGTCCCCGCGCGGCAAACGGTGGAGGGCCGCATGAAGGGCCTGGCCAAGATCGCCGCGGCGCCCGCGCCGCGCCGCGGCATGCCGAGCCCGCGATTGGACGAGGCCGAGTTCAAGCGACGCTTTCTCGCGCCCTTCCGCGATCCAGCGTTCGATTCTTTGAGCAACGAGCTCGCGCGCGTGGCCGATGCGGCCTGGGACGCCTATGCGCACTCGCGCAAGAGCCCGCACACGCGCAGGGCCGGCGCCGAGTTCGCCGATCCGGATTACGACCTCTCGGTCGATTGGCTGGCGGCGCGTGACGCCATCGCGGCGGCCCAGCGGCGGCACGACGAAGCAGGCGGCCCTGTGCGCATCCTGCTGATCAACGGATCGGCGCGCTCGGAGCATACATGCCCGGGCGAGATGTCGAAAAGCTTCCGCCTGATCGAGGTGGCGCGGCGCGTGCTCGTCGACCGCGGCGCCGCGGTTTCCTGCCTCGATCTGTCGCGCCTCGCCTCGGAATACGGGCGCCACATTCATCCCTGCAAGGCATGCTACTCGACCTCGGCGGCGCTCTGCCATTGGCCCTGCTCGTGCTACCCGAACTATTCGCTCGGCCAGACGCACGATTGGATGAACGAGATCTATCCGATGTGGGTCGAGGCGCACGGCGTCATGATCGTCACGCCGGTGAACTGGTATCAGACCTCGTCGCCGCTCAAGCTGATGATGGACCGCCTGGTGTGCGCCGACGGCGGCAATCCCGATCCGACGCGCACGCACGGCAAGGATGCGGCGCGGGCCAAGGCGATCGAGCTCGCCGGCTGGGATTATCCGCGTCATCTCGCCGGACGGGTCTTCTCGGTCGTCGTGCATGGCGACGTCGAGGGCGCGGAGAATGTCCGTCGCGCCATCGTCGATTGGCTCTCCTTCATGCGGCTCGTGCCCGCCGGGCGCGGCGCGCAGCTCGATCGCTACATCGGCTATTGGGAGCCGTATGCGACGAGCCACGACGCGCTCGACGCCGACACCGCGATCGAGAACGAGGTGCGCAATGCCGCGCACATCCTCATGGCGAGCGCCGTCGCGCGGCGGTCCGGCCAGGCCGCTGGCGACGTTGCCGGCGAGGACGATTACGTGCCGGTGCGCCAGAAGTAGGCGCTGTCGGCCGCGGCGCCTCGACGACGATCAGCCGCCTGATGATCAGATCCTCCCGCCGTGGCCGGATGCCGACGAAATCGAACCACAGGTTCGCGAACTCCCGGCGCGAGAGCCTGCGGCGGCGACCGATCGCCGGGTCCTGCAGCAGGATGTGCGCGCGATCGAGACCGCACGCGACCGAATAATGCCCGCATGGCATCGCCTCGCGGACGGGGTGGCGAGCGATGGAGCTCATCCAGTCGACGATCACCGGCGTATTGCGTACCAGCCATCGTTCAATGGTGCGGAAATCCGCGCCGTCGACGATGTGCGCCGAAAAGCCGAGCCGCCGCGCGCCGCGTACGAGGTTCGTGCCGGTGGTGCCCGTCTTGTCGCTCGATCGGCAGGCGCGCGCGATGACCTCTTCGGGCAGCGAAGTCCCGAAGTAATCCAGCACGATGCGCAAGGACGCGGGGCCGCACATCGCGTGGCTCTGGCGCATATCGCGGGTGTCGAGCGCGATGCCGCGGCCGCGCGCGCTGACGGCAAGCTTGGTGCCGGCCGCCATCAGTCGCCGCGGTGCCCGGCGCGCGCAATCACGTCGCCGAGACGCACCAGCGTCTCGATGCCCTGAGCCGTGCGCTCGAGCAGGTCGTCCGCGGGCGTCCAGGCGCCGCGCTCGCCGAGCAGCACGACCGCCGAGCCGCCGAACTTGAACACCGACTTTTCCTCGCCGCGGGCGAACGGCGCATCGAGCGGATGCACCTGCTGGATGCGCCCGACCGACATCGCGCCGACCTCGACGAACGCGACCTTGCCGAAGTTGCGGGTGTCGAGAATGCTGATCTGGCGATGATTGCGAAACAGGATATCCGGCTGGTGGCGCAGGGCGTGCCAGTTGACGGTCCATAGTCGGCCGCCCTCCAACGCGGTCTCCACCGTCGACCCGTCGTCGAAATAGTGGTTGTGGTGGTAGTCGACCGGCGCGAGGCGCGCGAGCAGCAGCGGCCCGCCCGCGAACGGCGCCGCGCGTTCCTCGCTGCCGAGCAGGCGGGATGGCGTCAATGACTGCCCTTTGACGGGGAATTCCTGCTTCTCGCTCCACGCCGACCAGGCGAAGTAGCGGGCCTCGGAGAAGGCGCCCATCTCGCCGGACGTGGTGGGAAACTCCCGCTGGCCAGGACGGAATTCGCGATCGAAGAAATCGGCGAAGGAGCGATAGATGACCGGCTTGAACTCGCTCATGTCGATCTGGTGCTTCTTGATGAAGGGGGAAATCGCGCGCTTGCTCCACGCCGAATTCTGGTACGCCGCGACCAGCCAGTCGTAGAGGCGCGAGGACTCTAGCCATTGCGTCATCGACCGGTGCGGGCGACTGTCATAAGTGGCCGGATGGTCCTCCATGAACTCCTCGAACTGCCGGCCGGCGCGTCGATCCCAGACGGGTAGGGGACGAGGTTCGCCACTCACATTTCATCTCCGTTCTTGCTCCCTTACACAAACGCCCTCGACGGCCCGCCGATGCGATGCGGGCCATTCGTTCAGTCGCAATTTCGCCAACCGCATTTCGCGAAGGCGCGATAGTGTCCGCCGGCAAGGGAGCTGGAACCAATCCGCCGCAAACCCGACTCGCGCTCGTCATCGCGTCGCGACGGGAACCGGGTGGTCACGCGGATCGTTTGACCAGCGTAACACGCTCCGACAGGCATCCGTGATGGCCACCGTCGCGCCGCCCGCCCGCGGGCTCCATGCGAGAGCCCCGATCTTCCCAATCCCCTTGGTTTTCGCGGCGTCGTGCCTGATCGGCGGTCTCGCGACCGACGTCATGTACGTGCAATCCGCCAACGTGATGTGGGCGGACTTTTCCACATGGCTCGTAACGGTCGGCGCCCTGGTCGGCTGGTTGAGCCTCCTCGTCGCCCTCATCGAGCTGATCGCGACGCGTTCCGTGATCGGCTTCCCGAGCTGGCCCATCGTCATCGGCTACATCGTCGCGCTGCTGCTCGCCACGCTCAACATGTTCGTGCACACGCGCGACGCCTGGACGTCGGTCATGCCATGGGGGCTCGCGCTCTCGGCGGCCGTCGTGCTCATTCTCCTCCTCGCCGGCGGATTCTGGCACGCGACGCGCTGGCGCTACGAGGTCCGCGCCGTAGAGGAGATCACCTGATGCCGCGACGGTCTTCCCCCCGCGGCTGTGCGGGGACTGCTGCGTTGCTCGCGCTCGCGGGCCTCTCGCTCGCGGCCGTGGCGGCCGGTGCCGCCGACGACTTCGACGTCATGAGCCAGATCGGTCCCAATCCGGTGCTGCCGGCGCCGCAGGAGTATCTGTTCCCGCCGATGCATCTCGCCAAGGTCGTCGGCTGGAAGCAGGGTGAGACGCCGACCGTCGCGCCGGGGCTCAAGGTCGAGGCATTGGCGCAGAATCTGCAACACCCGCGCTCGATCTACATCCTGCCCAATGGCGACGTGCTGGTGGTGGAATCCAAGTCCCCCAACGTGCAGCCGATCGCGCGGCCGAAGGACATCGTCATGGGCCTGATCGAGTCCTGGGTGACGTCGGGCGGCGACACCGGGCCGAGCAATCGCATCACGCTGCTGCGCACCGACGACAGCGGCAAGGTGACCTCGCGCGGCGTCTTTCTCGATCACCTGAATTCGCCTTTCGGCGTGGCGCTCGTCGGCAACGACCTCTACGTCGCCGATACGGACGCGATCATGCAGTACCCCTATCACGAGGGCGACACGAAGATCACCGATCCCGGCAACCGGCTCACCGAGCTGCCCGGCGGCCCGATCGATCATCACTGGACCAAGAGCCTCGTCGCCAGCCGCGATGGATCGCTGCTCTATGTCGGTGTCGGCTCCAACAGCAACATCACCGAGAACGGCATGCAGGCCGAGAAGAACCGCGCCGCGATCTGGGAGGTCGATCGCGCGACCGGCCGTTGGCGCATCTTCGCAAGCGGTCTGCGCAACCCGAATGGGCTCAGCTTCGAGCCGCAGAGCGGCGCCTTGTGGACGGTGGTCAACGAGCGCGACGAGCTCGGCCCCGATCTCGTGCCGGACTACATGACCTCGGTGAAGGACGGTGGCTTCTACGGCTGGCCCTACAGCTATTTCGGCCAGCACGTCGACGCCCGCGTGAAGCCGCAGCGGCCAGACCTGGTCGAGAAAGCGATCGTTCCCGATTATGCGCTCAGCTCGCACGTCGCCCCCCTCGGGCTCGCGTTCTATACCGCGAGCAGCCTGCCGCAGAAGTATCGCGGCGGCGCCTTCGTCGGCGAGCACGGGAGCTGGGACCGCCCGCAGCTCAACGGCTACAAGGTGGTGTTCGTCCCGTTCAGCGGAGGCCATCCGAATGGGAAGGCCGAAGACGTCGTGACCGGCTTCCTCAACCAGAGCGGCGAGGCGCGCGGCCGCCCGGTCGGCGTCGCGATCGACAAGACCGGCGCGCTGCTGATCGCCGACGACGTCGGCAACACCGTCTGGCGCGTCAGCGCCGCCGCGCAGTAGCGACGCTCTTCCCTTTCCCGGAAGGGGAGGGTGGCGAGCGAAGCGATCCGGGTGACCGTGCTCACCTCACATGGCACGGGTTGCCCGGCGCGGGTAAAAACAGCCGCACGCCGTTGTTCATCGCATCTCGATGGCCCACATTAGGCTAATGCCGTCGCCCTGCGGCGAATGCGCTCGCGGGTGAACGAATTGTCGGCTTGACGCGTTACCTCAGCTTGGGGCCCAGGTATCGACATGGATCAGGACGTCGCACAAGCGCGCGCCGCCGGGCAGGCTGGCAGCGGGCCGCCCCAGGGCCTTTACCGCCGCCAGCTCGCCCCCGCCACCATGACGATCTTCGGCGCCGGCGGCGATCTCACCAGGCGCCTCATCGTCCCGGCGCTCTGCCATCTGGTGCGCGCCCGCGAGCTTCCCGACGAGTTCGCCATCGTCGGCGTCGATCACAACGACCGCACCACCGAGCAATGGCGCCAGATGATGGCTCAGGCGATCCAGGACGCCTCGCCGGGTAACGCAGGCGAAGGCGAGATCTGCTCATGGCTCGTCGAGCGCATGCACTACATGCGCGGCGATTTCACCGAGCCCGAGACCTTCGACCGGCTCGGCGGGCTCCTAGCCGAGAAGCAGAAGTCGGGGGACGGCGCCGGCAACGTGCTGTTCTATCTCGCGGTCGGCGACCGCTTCTTCGGCCCGATCGTCGACCAGCTCGGCCGCGCCGGGCTCGCGCGGCAGTCGGAGAAGGCGTGGCGCCGCGTGGTCGTCGAGAAGCCGTTCGGCCACGACTTTGCGTCCGCCAAGGCGCTCAATGCGCGGATCCTCAAGGTCCTGTCCGAGGACCAGATCTATCGGATCGATCATTTCCTCGGCAAGGAGACGGTGCAGAACATTCTCGTCTTGCGCTTCGCCAACGGCATTTTCGAGCCGTTGTGGAATCGCGATCACATCGATCATGTGCAGATCACCGCCGCCGAGACCGTGGGCGTCGAGGGACGCGGGCGCTTCTACGAGCAGACCGGCGCGCTGCGCGACATGGTGCCGAACCATCTCTTCCAGTTGCTCGCCATGATCGGCATGGAGCCGCCGATCTCGTTCGACGCCGACGACGTGCGGGCCAAGAAGACCGAGCTGATCCACGCGGTTCATCCCGTCACGGCCGCCAACGCGGTGCGCGGCCAGTACGGCGCCGGCACCGTGCTCGGCAAGCCTGTGCGCGATTATCGCCAGGAGCCCAACGTGGCGCCGGATTCGGTGACCGAGACCTATGTCGCGATGAAGCTCGGCATCGACAACTGGCGCTGGGCCGGCGTCCCGTTCTATTTGCGCACCGGCAAGGCGCTCACCGCCCGCACCACCGAGATCGCGGTGCAATTCCGCCAGGCGCCCTATTCGCTGTTTCGCGATACGCCGGTCGACGGCCTGCCGCCGAATATCCTGACCCTGCGCATCCAGCCGGACGAGGGACTGTCGGTGAGCTTCAGCGCCAAGCGCCCGGGCGCCGAGATCGAGATCGACGGCGTCGACATGGACTTCGCCTACCGCGACTTTTTCGCGCCGATCGCCGCCGTCGGCTACGAGACGCTGATCTATGATTGCCTGATCGGCGACGCCACCTTGTTTCAGCGCGCCGATACGGTCGAGGCCTCCTGGTGCGCCGTGCAGGGGCTGATCGACGAGTGGGCGCGAAACGCCCCGGACGATTTTCCCAACTACGCCGCCGGCGGCACCGGCCCCGCGGCGGCGGATCGCCTGATCGCGCGCGACGGCCGCAAGTGGCGACCGATCACGGGCCGTGGCCGCCACGGGACCGCGCACGCGCAGCCCGCGCAGACTCAATCAAAGTGAACGAGGTCCACGCAATGAAACCGACACAAGCCCTGCATGATCTTGGACAGAGCATTTGGCTCGACAACATCACGCGCGATCTGCTCAACAGCGGCGGGTTGCGCCGCTACATCGACGAGCTCTCGGTGACCGGGCTCACCTCGAACCCGACGATCTTCGATCAGGCCATCAGCAAGGGCGATGCCTACGACGTTTCGATCCGTCAGAAGGTGGCGGCCGGCAAGTCGGGCGAGAAGCTGTTCTTCGAGCTTGCGATCGAGGATCTGACCCAGGCGGCCGATCTGTTTCGGCCGATCTGGGACCGCACCTCCGGTCTCGACGGCTGGGTCTCGCTCGAGGTCTCGCCGCTGCTCGCCTACGACACCAGGGCGACCATCGCGATCGCCAAGGAGCTGCATGATCAGGCGGGCCGGCCCAACGTCATGATCAAGATTCCCGGCACCCCGCAAGGCCTGCCGGCGATCGAGGAGTCGATCTTCGCCGGCGTGCCGGTCAATGTCACCCTGCTGTTCTCGAACGCGCAATACGTCGCTGCCGCCGACGCCTACATGCGCGGCATCGAGCGTCGCATCAAGGCGGGCCTCCAGGCGGAGGTCGCCTCGGTGGCATCGATCTTCGTCAGCCGCTGGGACGCCGCAATTAGCGGCAAGGTCCCGGCCGCGCTCGAGGACAAGCTCGGCATCGCGATTGGCCGGCAGGCTTATCGGAGCTATCGCGAGCTGCTTGCCTCGCCGCGCTGGATGCGCGCCTACAATGAAGGCGCTCGGGCGCAGCGGCTGCTGTGGGCCAGCACCGGCACCAAGAATCCGAAGGCGTCCGATGTGTTGTACGTCGAGGCAATGGCCTCCCCTTACACCGTGAACACCATGCCGGAGAAGACGCTGAACGCGTTCGCGGATCACGGCAAGGTCGGCGCCACCATGCCGGTGGACGGCGGCGACGCCGATGCGGAGCTCGCCCGCTTCGCGGCCGCCAAGGTCGATGTCGACGCGCTCGCGCAGCAACTGCAGGACGAGGGCGCGAAATCCTTCGTCAAGTCGTGGAAAGACCTTCTCGGCGTGATCGATTCCAAGTCCACCGTCCTCAAGCGGGCGAGCTGACATACGGTATGAACGCGGCGCGAAAAAAGCCGGCATCCGATCGCCGCGCCGGTCGCGCGCGCCGCGTCGCGGGCAAGAAGGTGCTTGTGATCGACGTCGGCGGCACCTCCGTCAAGATTCTCGCCACCGGTCAGCAGGAGCACCGCGCGTTCCCGTCTGGGCGCAAGCTGACGCCCAAGGAGATGGTGGTCGGCGTCAAGCAGCTCGCCGCCGACTGGGACTACGATGTGATATCGATCGGCTATCCCGGGCCGGTGCTGCACGGCCGGCCGGTCGCCGAGCCGCATAATCTGGGCAAGGGCTGGGTCGGCTTCGATTTCGCCGGTGCCTTCGGCGACCCGATCAAGGTCGTGAACGACGCGGCGATGCAGGCGCTCGGGAGCTACGAGGGCGGCAAGATGCTCTTTCTCGGCCTCGGCACCGGGCTCGGCACCGCGATGGTGGTGGACGGCATCGTCGAGCCGATGGAGCTCGCCCACCTGCCGTACAAGAAGCACACCTACGAGCATTATGTCGGCGCGGCCTGGCTCGAGCGCCACGGCAAGAAGAAGTGGCGGCGCAACGTGGTCGACGTCGTGAAACGCCTGATCGCCGCGCTCGAGCCCGACGACATCGTGATCGGCGGCGGCAACGTCAAGAAGCTCGACAAGCTACCGCCGCATTGCCGCGAGGGCGACAACGCAAACGCCTTTCGCGGCGGCTTTCGCCTGTGGGAAGAGCCGCCAAAGCGTGCTCAAGTGAGACTGACGGAGTAACGTAGCCCGGATGAGCGAAGCGACACCCGCGCCCAGTGTCTCCGCATATGGCTTCGCTCATGCGGGCTATGAGCCACGGGCGTATTGAAATTACCGCAGGCGTCAGGAAGACGAGGATGCCGCAAATGGCGAAGCGACCACCCCGGACTAGCGCGCGATCGAGCGAGCCGCGCGCCGCATGGCGGGCGCTCGCCGACCATTACGCGACCATGAAAGACGTGCATTTGCGCGACCTGTTCGCCGCCGATCCCAAGCGCGGCGAGCGGCTCGTCGCCGTAGCCGCCGGCGTCTTCCTGGACTATTCCAAGAACCGCGTCGACGACGAGACCCTGCACCTGCTCGGCGCGCTCGCCGAGCAATCCGGGCTGCGCGATCGCATCGACGCCATGTTCCGCGGCGACAAGATCAACGTCACGGAGGAGCGCGCGGTCCTCCACGTGGCCCTGCGCGCGCCGAAGGGCGCCTCGATCGTGGTCGACGGCCGCAACGTCGTGCCCGACGTGCATGCGGTGCTCGACGAGATGGCCGCATTCGCCCACCGCGTGCGCGGCGGCGAGTGGAAAGGCCATACGGGCAAACGCATCCGCAACGTGGTCAACATCGGCATCGGCGGCTCCGACCTCGGGCCCGTGATGGCCTATGAGGCGCTGCGGCACTACAGCGATCGTGCGATGACGTTCCGCTTCGTGTCCAACGTCGACGGCACCGATTTCGTCGAGGCGACGCGCGATCTCGACCCGACGGAGACGCTGTTCATCATCTCGTCGAAGACCTTTACGACGCTCGAGACCATGACCAATGCGCACAGCGCGCGCGACTGGTCGCTGCACGGCCTCGGCGGCGATGCCAGCGCCGTCGCCCGGCATTTCGTCGCCGTCTCGACCAACGCCGAGAAGGTCGAGGAATTCGGCATCGACGTCGCCAACATGTTCGAGTTCTGGGACTGGGTGGGCGGCCGCTACTCGATGGATTCGGCGATCGGCCTCTCGACCATGCTGGCGATCGGCCCCGATCACTTCCGCGCCATGCTCGACGGCTTTCATGCGATGGACGAGCATTTCCGCACGGCTCCGTTCGCGCAGAACCTGCCGGTGCTGATGGGGCTGCTGAGCCTCTGGTACAACGACTTCTTCGGTGCGCAGACCGTCGCGGTGCTGCCCTACGATCAGTACCTCAAGCGCTTCCCGGCCTATCTCCAGCAGCTCACCATGGAGAGCAACGGCAAGCACGTGACGCTGGCAGGCGCGCCGGTCGACCAGGCGACCGGCCCGATCTACTGGGGCGAGCCCGGCACCAACGGGCAGCACTCGTTCTATCAACTCATCCATCAGGGCACACGCCTCATCCCGTGCGACTTCATCGCCTTCGCGCAGCCGCTCAACCGGCTCGGCCGCCATCACGACATGCTGCTCGCCAACGTCTTCGCGCAGACCGAGGCGCTCGCGTTCGGGAAGACGCCCGCGCAGGTGAAGGCCGAGGGCACTCCCGACTGGCTCGTCCCGCACCGCGTGTTCGAGGGCAACCGGCCGTCGAACACCATCTTGCTGGATCGGCTGACGCCGGCAGCGCTGGGCAAGCTCGTTGCGCTCTACGAGCACAGCGTCTTCACGCAGGGCGTGATCTGGGACATCGATTCGTTCGACCAGTGGGGCGTCGAGCTCGGCAAGGTCCTGGCCCAGCGCATCATTCCCGAGCTCGAAAGCAAGGCCGAGCCGACGCTTCGTCACGACAGCTCGACCAACAACCTGATCCGTCGCTATCGCAAGCTCAAGGACGAGACGTGAGGCGCGATGCGATCAAGGTCGCTCCATCGATTCTCGCGGCCGATTTCGCCCGCCTCGGCGAGCAGGTCGCGCAGGCAGAGCGTGCCGGCGCGGACCGCATCCATATCGACGTGATGGACGGTCACTTCGTGCCCAACCTGTCGATGGGCGCGCCGATCGTCGAATCGTTGCGCCGCGTGACGCATCTTCCGCTGGAAGCCCATTTGATGATCGAGAATCCGGACAATTTCATCGATGACTTCGCGGCGGCGGGAACCGATGTCTTCCTGGTCCATTGGGAGGGCAGCAACGATCTGTCGCGCACCGTGCAGAAGGTCAAAGGGCTGAAAAAACGGGTGGGCGTCGCAATCAATCCGGCCACGCCCGTGGCCGTGCTCGAGGAGATCATGCCGGAGCTCGACCAGGTCCTGGTGATGACGGTCAATCCCGGTTTCGGTCACCAGCATTTCCTGCCGCAAACGCTTCCGAAGATCGGGCGGGCGCGCGAGATGATCGATCGCGTCAAGCCGGACTGCGGCCTCGAGGTGGATGGCGGAATCGATGCCGCCACGGCAGCGCGGGCCGTGCAAGCGGGCGCCGACGTGCTGGTCGCCGGGACGGCGATCTTCGGCGAAGGCGACATCAAGGCCGCGTTCGAGCAGCTCCGGGCTGCGATTCAGAATTGATGGAGTGATTTCATGCAGCTCGCCATGGTCGGGTTGGGGCGGATGGGCGCCAACATGGTTCGGCGGCTCATCAAGGGCGGGCACCAGTGCGTCGTCTTCGACATGTCCACGAAAGCGGTTGCCGATCTCGCGCGCGAGAAGGCGGTCGGTGCATCATCGCTCGCCGACCTCATCGGCAAGCTGGAGAAGCCCCGCAAGATCTGGCTGATGGTGCCGGCGGGCGCGGTCGACCAGGCGATCGCGGACCTCGCGCCGCACCTCGACAAGGGCGACATCCTCATCGACGGCGGCAACTCGTACTACGTCGACGACATCCGTCGCGCCCGTGAGCTTGCAGCCAAAGGCATCAACTATGTCGACGTCGGCACCAGCGGCGGCGTCTGGGGCCTCGAGCGTGGCTACTGTATGATGATCGGCGGCCCCGACGCCGCCGTCGCTCAGCTCGACCCGGTCTTCAAGACGCTCGCCCCCGGCGCCGGCGACATCCCGCGCACGCCCGGACGCGAGGGGACCAAAGGCACGGCCGAGCTCGGCTACCTGCACTGCGGCGCCAACGGCGCCGGCCACTTCGTAAAAATGGTCCACAACGGCATCGAGTACGGCATCATGGCGGCCTACGCGGAAGGCATCAACGTCCTCCGCCACGCCGATATCGGCAAGCGTCAGCATGAGACCGACGCCGAGACGACGCCGCTGCGCGATCCGGAGCTTTACCAGTACGACCTCGACCTGCCGGAGATCGCCGAGGTGTGGCGGCGCGGCAGCGTCATCGCGTCATGGCTGCTCGATCTCACCGCCGCGGCGCTGATCAAGGATCCGGAGCTGAAGAAGTTCGGCGGCCGGGTTTCAGACTCCGGCGAAGGACGCTGGACCATCCGCGCCGCGATCGACGAGGCCGTGCCGGCGCCGGTGCTCTCGGCGGCGCTCTACGCGCGCTTCAGCTCCCGCGGCGAGGCGACCTTCGCCGATCAGCTGTTGTCCGCGATGCGCTACGAGTTCGGCGGTCACATCGAAAAGGCGGCGGAGAAATCGTCGGGCTGAAGCACACGACATCAAGCGCGGGAGGGGAAAGGGACGGAGACGAGAGGTTCGTGGCGTGCAGATCGAAGTCCATCCCGATGACGATATCGTGGCGCGCAAGGCCGCGTCCGTGATCGTCGCCGACTTGCGCAGCGCGGTGGCGGCGCGCGGGCGTTTCATCATGGCCGTCAGCGGCGGCCGCACACCATGGCAGATGCTGCGCGTCCTCGCCGACGAAGGGCTGCCCTGGGAGCGCGTGCACATCTTCCAGGTCGATGAGCGCGTCGCGCCCGCCGACGATCCCGATCGCAATCTCATGCATCTGCGCGAGAGCCTGCTCGACTACGCGCCGCTGCCGCCCGGCAATATCCATGCGATGCCGGTCGATGCCGCCGATCTTTCCCTCGCGGCGAAGCAATATGCCGCCACGCTGCGCGAGATCGCCGGCACACCGGCGGTGCTCGACCTCGCCCACCTCGGCCTCGGGCCGGATGGCCACACCGCATCGCTGGTGCCGGGCGATCCGGCCCTCGATGTCCTCGATGCCGATGTGACGCTGTCCGGTCCCTACCAGGGACGGCGCCGGATGACCTTGACGTTCCCGATCATCGACCGGGCGCGGCGGATCCTGTGGCTGGTGACGGGGGGCGAGAAGGCCGACGCGCTGGCGCGGCTGTGCAATGGCGATCGATCGATCCCGGCCTCCCATGTGTGCCGGGATCACGCGTTGATCCTCGCCGATCGCGCGGCCGCCGAGCGGCTGGGCCGCAACCTCAAGATGGAGGCGTAACATGAGTGCCGTGGCCCGTCCCAAGACGAAGTCGCCGCCGATGACCGATGCCGAGCTCGATCAACTGGCGATCAACACGATTCGCACCCTCTCGATCGATGCCGTGCAGCAGGCGAAGTCCGGCCATCCCGGCACCCCGATGGCGCTGGCGCCGCTTGTCTACACGCTGTGGAACCGGATCATGCGCTTCGATCCGCAGGATCCGATCTGGCCCAACCGCGATCGTTTCGTGCTCTCCAACGGCCATGCCTCCATGCTGCTGTGGTCGGTGCTCCATCTCACCGGCACACGCGCCGTCAATGCCGACTACGAGCGGCTCGGCCAGCCCGCGGTATCGCTCGACGACATTCGCCGCTTCCGCCAGCTCGGCAGCAAGGCGCCGGGGCATCCCGAGTATCATTGGGTGTCGGGTGTCGAGGCGACGACCGGTCCGCTCGGCCAGGGCGTGGGCGACAGTGTCGGCATGGCGATCGCGGAGGCGTGGCTCGCCAACCGCTACAATCGGCCCGATTTCGAGATTTTCGGCTACGACATCTACGCGGTGTGCGGCGACGGCGACATGATGGAAGGGGTCGCCTCCGAAGCCGCCTCGCTCGCCGGGCACCTGGCGCTCGATAATCTGTGCTGGATCTACGACAACAACAACATCTCGATCGACGGCAACACTCACATCACCTTCACCGAGGACATCGCCGCGCGCTTCCTCGGCTACGGGTGGAATGTCCTGCGCGTCGGGGACGCCAACGACCTCCACCGCATCGAGGGCGCGATCGACGTCTTCCACAAGACCAAAGGCCGGCCGACGTTCATCATCCTCGACAGCCACATCGGGTACGGTGCGCCGCACAAGCACGACACGCCTGCGGCGCATGGCGAACCTCTCGGCGACGACGAGGTGCGCCTCGCCAAGCGCTTCTATGGCTGGCCAGAGGACGCCAAGTTCCTGGTGCCGGAGGGCGTGCGCGAGCACTTCGCCGAGGGAATCGGCGCCCGCGGCGCCGCGGCGCGCGGCCGTTGGACCGAGCTGTTCGCCGCCTACCGCAAAAAATATCCCGACCTCGCCACCGAGATCGACCAGATGCAGCGGCGCGAGCTGCCGGCCGGATGGGATCGCGGCTTGCCGACTTTTCCGGCGGACGCGAAGGGCATCGCGGGCCGCGAGGCGTCCGGGCAGGTGCTCAACGTCCTGGCGCAGAACATCCCATGGTTGATCGGCGGATCGGCCGACCTCGCCTCATCCACCAAGGTGGCGCTGAAATTCGACGGTGCGGGCGATTTCGAGCCGGGCACGCCCGGCGGCCGCAACATTCACTACGGCATCCGCGAGCACGCCATGGCGGCGACGACCAACGGCCTCGCGCTGTCGAAGCTGCGTCCCTTCGCGGCCACTTTCTTCATCTTCAGCGACTATGCGCGGCCGGCGATCCGGCTCTCCGCCATGATGGAGCTGCCGACCATCTTCATCTTCACCCACGACGCCATGGGCGACGGCGAGGATGGCCCCACCCACCAGCCGGTCGAGCAGCTCGCCTCTTTCCGCGCCGAGCCCGGCCTCGTGCTGCTGCGGCCGTGCGACGCCAACGAGGTCGTCGAGGCCTACCGCCACGTCATGCAGCTGCGCCACAAGCCGGCGCTGCTCGTGCTGTCGCGCCAGGCGGTGCCGACGCTCGACCGCAGCAAGTACGCCTCCGCCGCCGGCCTCGCCCGCGGCGCCTATGTGCTGGCCGACCCGCCGAGGGGCGAGAAGCCCGACGCGATCCTGATCGCGTCGGGCAGCGAGGTCGGCCTGTGCGTCGACGCGCACGAGGAGCTCATGTCCGAGGGCATCCGCACCCGCGTGGTGTCGATGCCGTCATGGGACATCTTCGAGGATCAGCCGCAAGCCTACCGCGACAGCGTGCTGCCGCCCGACATCACGGCACGCGTCTCCGTCGAGCAGGGCTCGACCTTCGGCTGGGAGCGCTACGTCGGCTGGTCCGGCCGCATGATCGGCATGAAGACCTTCGGCGCCTCCGCCCCGCTCAAGGAGCTGCAGCGCAAGTTCGGCTTCGAGCCCGATCGCGTGGCGAATACCGTCCGCGAGCTGTTGGGCAAGCGCAAGACGAAATGAGGAGCACGGCTGGTCGATGTCCAACAAGTCCATCGTCTTCCTGTTCGACGTCGACAACACGCTGCTCGACAACGATCGCATCCAGGCCGACCTGAGCGACCACCTGCAAAAGGCCTACGGCCAGGCGACGCGTGACCGCTATTGGGCGATCTTCGAGGAGCTCAGAGGCGAGCTCGGCTATGCCGACTATCTCGGCGCCCTCGAGCGCTATCGGCTCGAGGACCTGCATCGCCCGGAGCTGTTGGCCATGTCGAACTGGCTGGTCGACTATCCGTTCGCCGATCGTCTCTATCCCGGCGCGTTCGATGCCGTTCGGCACGTGCAGCCATGGGGCACGCCCGTGATCCTTTCCGACGGCGACGCCGTCTTCCAGCCGCGCAAGGTCGAGCGCGCCGGCCTGTGGAAGGTGTTCGACGGCCGCGTGCTGATCTATGTCCACAAGGAGCAGGAGCTCGACGATGTGCGCCGCCTCTACCCGGCCGATCACTACGTGCTGATCGACGACAAGGTGCGCATCCTGTCCGCGGTCAAATCCGCCTGGGGCGATGCCGTCACCACGGTCTTTCCGCGTCAGGGCCACTACGCGCTCGACGCCTCCGAGGTCGCCAAGTATCCTAGCGCGGACATCGAGATCGGCAAGATCGGCGAGCTGATGGGGTACGATCTCCCCTCGCTCGTGAAGACGAAATAAACGAAAAGCGGACATATCGGCTTTTTGGCAACCGTCGCCCCGGCTGGGCCGCGGGGGCGGGCGCTATTGAGGCCATCGTGCGGCCCTGCTACATGCGCCGGAGCATTGCTGTTGCGTATCCCACGGGTGGGTTCCTGCTAGGCAACGCTCTCGAATGAGCGGCGCGCACCACGCGGTGCGGTCGCGATCAATCCTGGATGCGAGGAGGCTATGATGGCAACTGGTACCGTGAAATGGTTCAACCCCACGAAGGGCTATGGGTTCATCCAGCCCCAGACCGGGGGCAAGGACGTGTTCGTCCATATCTCGGCCGTCGAGCGCGCCGGCCTCTCTACTCTCAACGAGGGCCAAGCGGTCGAATATGAGGTGGTCAGCAGTCGCGGCAAGGAGTCGGCGGAGAACCTCAAGGTTCGCTGACCGCGACGCCTGCGACGATCCGGCCGCCGGCAAGGCGGCCGTACGGTTGGAAAACATTTGCAGGTATTCATTCGCGACAACGACGTCGATGAAGGTCGCGGTGTTCTGAAATTAGACGATGTGCGCGAGGGCATTTTCGCGAGATGGGCCCAGCGCCGAGAAGACGCATGCCGTCCAACCCGGACTGACGTCATTCCGATCGTCTCGTCAGCCGCTCGCGCGGCGGATCCGAAGTGAGCAGGGCTGCGGCCAAGCGGTCGCACCCTGCCGCTGCCTTTGCGCCGGCCTAACCGCGGATTGCCAATTGCCTATACTCACATCTCCGACGAAGCCCTGCGAACAACATTCGCACGCGCTGACGTACTGGCAACCGTTGATGCCTGAGGCCGATTTCGCGAAACGTCTCACATAGACGCACAGCCAGGCACGAACGCCTGCTCGGCTCGTGCACTCCTGCCCGCCTGCAACGTCGCGATAGGCGCATCCGACCCCGCAGCCCATTCCTGTCTGCATCGCCCTCGTGCAGCGTGCCGCAAACCGGGATGCCGACCGGGCGCTGCTCCTCGACACCCGCGCAATCGAAGCCAGGCGTGGCTGAAGCCGTCCGGAACCTTTTGCACCTGCACGGTGTTCCTTTACGCCGATGTTCAAGCGTGCTTCCGCGCCCGCGTTCTGGTTGCCCTGAGATCGTCGTCGATGATGTCGCGCATGCGTCGACCTTCCGTGCAGTGGCTGGCGCGGGCCGGGTACGCGGCACGTGGTGTCGTTTTCCTCATCCTCGGCTATTTCACGGCTACCGCCGCATTCGGCCTTCGCACGCGGCCCGTTGATAGCAAGGATGCATTGGAATCCCTGCTCCTTCAGCCTCTCGGCAGCATCTTGCTGCTGGGCATCACGGCGGGATTGCTCTGCTTTGGCGTGTGGCGCGAGCTGCAGTGTTTCGTCGACGTCGATTCCTTCGGCTCCGACCTCAAGGGATTGGGGCGCCGTGCGGTGTACGCGGCTGCGGGGCTTTTCTATGTGGGATTTGCCTCTGTCTCGTTGTCGATGGTGATCGGCATCCATACGGGCAAGACCGAACGCGCCGTCCATGATTGGACTGCGCTGCTGCTTGCTCAGCCGTTCGGGCGAATTGGCGTCGGGATCGTCGGTTGCTCGATCATCGTGGGCGCCCTTTGCATCGGTGTTGCCGGCGTTCGCGCCGAGTTCAGCGACCGGATCGCGCTGAAGGGAAAGCAACGCCGCTGGGTCGTCGGTCTCGGGGTGATAGGATATCTGACCAGGGGGGCCGTTTTTTCCGTCATCGGCTTGTATCTCGTCTTCGCCGCGCTTGACGCCAATGCGCACGAGGCCGCCGGGCTCGCCGGAGCGTTGACGATCGTCAAAAGGCAGGCCTACGGGAGAGTGCTCCTCGGGGCCGCGGCGATCGGCTTTCTGGCGTTCGGTCTCTATGGCATCGCCGAGACGTTTTTCCGCCGCGTCGGCGGCCGCAATCCGATAACCGGGCCCTCGGCATGAAAGAGCGTGTGACCAACCCCCGTGCGCCGAGAGCGCGGGTGGCGCCATCGGATGAGGCGCGCACAGCAGACCGTCGCGAGCCGTTGCCGCTTCACCCGGGCGCGCGCCTGGCCGCCCGCGTGATCCTGGCCGTGGCCCTCACGGGCGCGGTGATCTGGACCGCGCGCGATTTCCTCCCGGCCCTGATCTGGGCGGCGATGTTGGCGATCGCCCTCTGGCCTCTCTACGAAAGGGCGGCAGGAAAATTTTTCGATCTTCCGTCGACGGGCAGCGCTCTTCTGTTCACCTTGATCGTCGCCGTCGTCGTCTGTCTCCCGATCGGTGTCGTGATGTACGAGATCGCTCAACAAAGCGAAGCCTTCGGCTCGCTGATCGCGCAATGGAGCAAGAACGGGTTGGCGGTGCCTGACTGGATCGCGCATTTGCCCGTCGGAGCCGATGCGGCCGCGCACTGGTGGCGGGAAAACCTGGCCAAACCCGAAACGGCATCTGCCTGGCTGCAGAAGCTGAACGCCGCAAATGTTCTCCGGATGGTCAGCGGCCAGTTGGTCAACCGCAGCTTCACGCTTTTCGTGTCGCTCGTCATTCTGTTCTTTCTGCTGCGCAACGGCAACCTCATCGCCCGTCAGTTGCTCGCGACGGCCGAACGCATCCTCGGAGATCCCGGCGAGGGGCTGGTCGAGAAGACCGTCGTCGCGATGCGCAAGACGGTCGGCGGCACCATCGTGGTCGCGCTCGCGGAAGGGGCGGCCATCGGAGCCGGATATCTCATCGCCGGCGTCCCCGATCCGGCGCTGTTCGCAATCCTGACGGCTGCCTTCGCGATGCTGCCATTTGGTGCCTGGGTCATGTTTTCGACCGCAGCCGCCGCGTTGCTGATGACGGGCGGAAGCGGCGTCGCCGCGGGCGGCGTCGTATCATGGGGAGCGCTCGTCATGATCGCCGGCGATCAGTTCGTGTGGCCGACCCTGGTGGGCGAGAGCGTGCGGCTTCCATTCGTCTTCGCGTTCATTGGTATTTTCGGCGGACTGGCGAGCTTCGGGCTGATGGGCCTCTTTCTCGGGCCGGTGATCATGGCTGCCTTTTTGACGATCTGGCGCGAATGGGTGATGCGGACGAATCGACAATCCACATGATCTCGGGGCCGAGCTTCAGATTGAGCTGAATGACCGAGCGAGGTCGATCGGCGCCGCCTCGCGGTGCGGTGCCGCAGCCGCATTCCTGTCTGCATCTGCCTCGTGTAGCGTGCCGCAAACCGGACGCCGACCGAGGAGACGCGTATGCACCACCATCGCCGCCATTTCCTGCAGCTCGCCGGCGCAGCTCTCGCGCTGCCGGCGGGCCTGCGCGTCGCCCGCGCCGAGACCTATCCGGCGCGGCCGGTGCACATGATCGTCGGCCAGGCCTCGGGCAGCTCGTCGGACATCACGGCGCGGCTGATCGGGCAGTATCTCACCGAGCACCTGCATCAGCAGTTCATCGTCGAGGACCGCCCCGGTGCCGGCGGCAACATCGCGACCGAGGCGGTCGAGCACGCGCCGCCTGATGGCTACACCATGTTGCTCGTCAACGCGCAGAACACGATCAACGCCGCGCTCTACGACAAGATGGATTTCGTCACCGCCATCGCGCCGGTCGCCGGCGTCTTCCGCGTGCCGCTCGTCATGGAGGTCAACCCCTCGTTCCCGGCGAAGACGGTGCCGGAGTTCATCGCCTACGCGAAGGCCAATCCCGGCAAGGTCAACATGGCGTCGGCCGGGCAGGGTGGTCCACAGCATCTCGCCGGCGAGCTGTTCAAGGTGCTCACCGGCGTCGAGATGGTGCACGTGCCCTACCGCGGCTCGACGCCGGCGCTCACCGATCTCCTCGCCGGGCAGGTGCAGGTGATGTTCGACGTGACGCCGTCGTCGATCCCGCACATCCGCGCCGGCCGGCTGCGTGCGCTCGCGGTCACGACCGAGAAGCCCGTCGCCGTGCTGCCCGACCTGCCGACGCTCAATCAGTTCGTGCCCGGCTACGAGGCGAGCGCCTGGATCGGCTTCGGCGTGCCGGCGGGGACGCCGCCGGCCGTCATCGCGGTGCTCAACCAGGGGATCAACGGCGCCATCGGCGACACGACGATCAAGAAACGGCTCAGCGACCTCGGCGGGATCGTGCTCCCGCCTGGCCCGCCCTCCGACCTCGGCCGCCTGATCGCCGACGACATCGCCAAATGGGTCAAGGTCGTGAAGGCGTCGGGTATCAAGCCGACGTGAGCTATCGAGCCGCTTGCTCATGCGGTTGCGCCCCTCCGCCGTATGCCCCGCGTGTTCGGGGAGGACGGGGAGGGGGGCTCTCTCCGCGAGTTCGGCGCAAGCGGCTTCGACTCTCTGTGTCTCCCCCGCAAGCTGAAGAGAGGACGCTGGAGCCGCAGGCGTCGGCGCTTTGGCTCGCCGCTTGACTCAGGCCTCCCCACCCCCGACAAACCGCCGCCAAACCAGGGGGTTCGCATGGCCGACGCCGGGCTCGCACAAACCATCGACGACGCGTTCGAGAGGCGCAACGACATCGGTCTCTCGACCAAGGGGCCGGTGCGCGAGGCGGTCGAGGCCGCGCTCGAGCTGCTCGACCGCGGCGAGGCGCGCGTCGCCGAGAGGCAGGCGGACAACTCCTGGCACGTCAACCAGTGGCTCAAGAAGGCGGTGCTGCTGTCGTTCCGCCTCAACGACCTGGAGGTGATCGAGGGCGGTCCCGGCCGCGCGGTGTGGTGGGACAAGGTGATGTCGAAGTTCGACGCCTGGGGCGAGAATCGCTTCCGCGCAGCCGGCTTCCGCGCCGTGCCCGGCTGTGTGGTGCGCCGCTCCGCCTATATCGCGCCCAACGTCGTGCTGATGCCGTCGTTCGTCAATCTCGGCGCCTATGTGGATTCCGGCACCATGGTCGACACCTGGGCGACGGTCGGCTCGTGCGCACAGATCGGCAAGAACTGCCACATCTCCGGCGGCGCCGGCATCGGCGGAGTGCTCGAGCCGCTGCAGGCCGGACCGGTGATCATCGAGGACAACTGCTTCATCGGCGCGCGCTCGGAGGTGGCCGAGGGCGTGGTCGTGCGCACTGGCTCCGTGTTGTCCATGGGCGTGTTCATCGGCGCCTCCACCAAGATCATCGACCGCGACACCGGCGAGGTCTTCGTCGGGGAGGTGCCGGCCTATTCCGTGGTGGTGCCCGGCACGACGCCCGGCAGGCCGATGCGCGATGGCTCGCCCGGCCCTGGACTCTACTGCGCCGTCATCGTCAAGCGCGTCGACGAGAAGACGCGCGCCAAGACCAGCATCAACGAGCTGCTGCGCGACTGAGAAAAGCCCGACGGAGGCGGGCATCTCCTCCTGCCAAACGCTCGATGCGGCGAACATCGTCGATACGCTGCTCTCGCATTGCTCCCGCCGCCGATGCCGGCCACGGCGCCCCCGATAAGGATATGATGCGCCATATGACCGACCCTCTCGCCGTCGCCCGCGATCTCATCCGCTGCCCCTCCGTGACGCCGGCCGAAGGCGGTGCGCTCGGCGTGCTCGAAGGCATCCTCGAGCGAGCCGGCTTCGCGGTCGATCGCGTCACCTTCAGCGAGCCGGGCGCCGACGACGTCGAGAACCTGTACGCCCGCATCGGCGACGGCCGGCCAAATCTCGTGTTCGCGGGACACACCGACGTCGTGCCGCCCGGTGACGAGACCGCCTGGACGCACCCGCCGTTCGCGGCCGATGTCGCCGACGGCGTGCTCTACGGCCGTGGCGCCGCCGACATGAAGGGCGCGATCGCGTGCGAGGTCGCGGCGGTGCTCGACTATCTCACGGCCGGCGGCGGCAGGCCGAAAGGGTCGATCTCCTTCCTCATCACCGGCGACGAGGAGGGTATCGGCGTCAACGGCACCATCAAGCTGCTCAAATGGGCGGCGGCGCGCGGCGAGAAATTCGACCACTGCATTCTCGGCGAGCCGACCAATCCGCACGCCCTCGGCGACATGATCAAGATCGGCCGCCGCGGCTCGCAGAACGGCACGCTGATCGTCACCGGCACCCAAGGGCACGTCGCCTATCCGGCGCTCGCCGACAACCCGGTGCGCGGGATCGTCACCCTGATGAGCGCGCTGATGGCCGAGCCGCTCGACCACGGCAACGCGCATTTCGATCCATCCAACCTCGAGTTCACCTCGGTCGACGTCGGCAACAGCACCGTCAACGTCATTCCCGGCGAAGCACGCGCGCGCTTCAACATCCGCTACAACGATCATCATACGCGCGAGAATCTGCGCGCCCTGATCGAGCGGCGTGCCGGCGCGGCCGCCGCGGATCGCATCCGTTGGCGCATCGAGTGGGAGCCCGCGAACGGCGATGTCTTTCTCACCGAGCCGGGCCCGTTCGTCACCCTCGTCGCCGACACGATCCGCGACGTCACCGGCCGAACGCCCGAGCTTTCGACCTCCGGCGGCACCTCCGATGCGCGCTTCATCAAGGATTATTGCCCGGTGATCGAGTTCGGCCTCGCCAACCAGACCATGCACAAGGTCGACGAGCGGGTGCCGACCGCCGACCTGACGGCTCTGACCGCGATCTACCGGCGGATTCTCGAGCGCTATTTCGCCTGACGGGCGCCGTCCGAAGGCCGGCCGGATACCCGGGTCATCACGGGCGATTGGCCTTGCCGATGAAGCCGTCGCCGTGTCCCGCTACGTGCGCGGCCCAGCCGCCGGCGACGCGCCCGCTGAACAGCGAGGGTCCGAGCATGGTGCCTTCGAGCCCGGCGCGCCCGTTGATGTGCCCGCCCGCCATCCCGGCGATCTCGCCGGCCGCGAAGAGGCCCTCGATGGGCTCGAAGTGCTTGTCGAGAACACGGCACTGCAGGTCGGTCTTCACGCCGCCGAAGTTCTTGCGCGCCAGCGGGAAGATCTGCACCGCATAATAGGGGGCCGTGTCGAACGCCTTCGACGAGTTGAGCGGCTTGCCGAATTCCGGCTCGGTTGCGAGCCCTTGCGCGCAGGCCGCATTGTAGCGCGCGACCGTCGCCAGGAAGGTCGCGGCGTCGACCTCCATTTTCGCCGCAAGATCGCCGAGCGTATCGGCCTTGCGGATGAAGGGCGAATTGTCGAGCAGCTCGATCACCTTGGCGCGTACCACCTTGTCGCCGTCGCGATAATAGGGGTCGGCGATCTCCATGGCCGCGGTCATCGGCGTATCCATGACCGCCCAGGCGTGCGGCGGTTTCTGCGCCATGAGGGCGGGCGATCCCGAGTTGCCGCCCGAGAGCGCCTCGTTGTGAAAACGGCGGCCCTGCTGGTTGACCCAGATGTTGCCCGGCACCAGGCGAAAGACCAGGCCGCGCCGTTGCGCCGGATCACGATAGTCCGGTGTCGCGTAGGCGTAGAACCAGATGTGGTCCATGTGGGTGAGATAGCCACCCGCCGCGCGCACGAATTGATGTCCCGTTCCGGTCGAGCCGAGCCCCGATCCCTCGAGAATCCGGTGGCCCTTGAGCTCCGGCTTGTGCTCGAGCACCATGTCGAGGTTCGAGTTGAAGCCGCCGGTCGCGACGACGACCGCCTTCGCGCGCGCGATGAGCGGCGCTCCGGTCTTCAGGTTGCGCCCGTCGAGCCCGACGACGCGGCTGCCGTCGCGCCGCAACCCGGTGATCTCTGTCTCGGTAACGATCTCGCCGCCCGCGCCGCGATAGCCGTCGATCAGCTGCGTCATCAGCCCGAATCCGTTGCGGTCGGCCCGCGTCCAGCGCTGCACCGAGTTCCCCTCCTGCGCCTTGAGGTCGGGCCACGTCACGCCGAAGCGTTCCGCCCAGTGATAGAGATCGTGCAGCGTGTGCTCGATGTAGTAGCGCGCCCACACCTCATCGGTGGATGGGCCGCCCCATGCGATCCAGTCGCCGAAGGCGAGGTCCGGCGTGTCGTCGATGCCGAGTCGCTTCTGCAGCGGCGAGCCGACGATCAGGCAGCCGCCGCCCGAGATGATCGCCGCGCCGCCGCAGGCCGCGGCCTTCTCGAACGCGATCGTGCGGGCGCCCGCCTCGCGCGCCTCGATCCCGGCTGCGATGCCGGCCGCGCCCGCGCCGACGATGGCGACATCGGTGTCGAATTGCTGGATGTGTGCCATGCGGAACACTCGCAACGCGCCGCCCAAGCCGGCGGCAACGAAATTGCCTACATGGCGAGATGCGACTTGTCATCCTGCATCCAGCTGCGGTGCAGGCGAGGCAACAGCACGAATCCGCAGGCCGTCGCCAGCAGCGCGACCGCAGTTCCGGCCACGATCACCGGCCAAGCTCCGGCGATCAGGCCGAATCGAGTGCCGATCCGGATGACGATCTCCGACCCGGTGGCGGCGAGCAGGCCGACATAGGACCACGCCATGAAGCGATAGTGGACCGGCAGCCAGCCGGGCCGGCGGATCAGCGCGGCCACGAAGCCGCGGGTGAGCAGGGTCAAGCTGAGCAGGGCCAGCCCATGGAAGGCCTCGACGTGGCCGGTCAGTCGATAGATCGCGAGCGCCGACAGGTTGACGATGAGCATCGCCGCCACGTAGCCGGCGCCGATCGTGCGATGAAATGGCGTGCCTTTGGTGGCGCCGATCACTATCGTGCCGAGCACCAGTGCGGCCATCGCGGCCGCGATGTGCGCGGCCCCGAAGGCGCTTCCGATCATGATCTCCCTCCGTCTTCCCGACCAAGGGCCGCAGGCCGGTCATGCGTCGCCGTCCCGTCCAGGATGGCGCGCAGATAATCGACGTGGCGCGCGAACGCGCTCCGGCCGCTGCGGGTGAGCGCAACCCGCGTGCGCGGCCGCTTGCCGACGAAGTCCTTGACCACGTCGATGTAGCCGGCGGCTTCGAGCGTCGCGATGTGCGCGCCGAGATTGCCGTCGGTCGCTTGCACGATCGCCCTGAGCCGGGTGAACTCGATCGAGTCGCCTGGACGCAATGCGGCGAGCGTCGCCATGATCTGCAGCCGAGTCTGCTGGTGGATGATGTCGTCGCCGCGGCTCATCTCACACCCGCTTGAGCCACAGGCCCGCGAGGATCAGGGCCGCACCGCCGACGCCGGCCATCCACAGGAAGAAGTGCTGCTTGAGCAGGAAAAAGCCGGCCAGGGTGAGCGCCGCGACCGCGATGCCGGTGACGACGAAGCGTGGGCCGCGTCGGATGCCGACGAGGATGTAGGCCGCCGCAACGGCGAGCGGAACGACCGCCGCGACCTGCCGCCCGTTCACCGGCGACATCACCGCGAAGATGGCGACGAAGAATCCGGCGAGCGTCAGCGCGACCGCGGCATAGCGCCAGCTGGCGCCATTACGGTCGCGTCGCGTCGCGGCAAATCCCCCGGCCAGCCCGATCGCGGTGATCACCAGCCAGATCGCCCGTCCGTACTGCGGACAGAGATCGGTGAGGCCGTAGCCAACCACCCACAACACGCCCCACAGCACGAGGTGCGGCGAGCTGCGCGTGTAGCCCTGCAACGTCTCGCTGCGCTTTTGCGCGGCCTCGATGTCGCGCAACGCGCTCGCGGCTTCCTGACGTGAAAGCTCCACGCGGGCCTCTTCGTACTCTGAATTGAAGAATACTCTGTAGAACAGAGTATGTCAACGCTGGCGAGGCAAAAGCCGAGCACGGCAGCGCGCTGTCCAATTTTGGCAGCGTCACCCAACTGGGATAGCAGCAATGATTTCAATGAGCTGCGACGACCTTAATCGACTCGCGCGGCTCATCCGCTCAGTAGTCGACCTGCATCAGATAAAGGCCATCCGGCGGCGCCACCGGGCCGCAGGCGGCACGGTCGATCGCCGCGAGCGCGCGCGCGAGGTCATCACCCGACCAGCGGCCCTCGCCGACCAGTGCGAGCGAGCCGACCATCGAGCGCACCTGGGTGTGCAGGAACGAGCGCGCCGAGGCGTGCACGCGGATGTCGTCGCCCTCGCGCGCGATGTCGAGCCGGTCGAGCGTCTTCACCGGAGATTTCGCCTGGCACTCGGCGGCGCGGAAAGTGGTGAAGTCGTGCTTGCCGACGAGACGCTGCGCGGCCGCGTGCATCGCGGCGGCGTCGAGCGGCCGGCCGATGCGCCAGGCGCGCTGGCGCTCGAGCGCGAGGTCGGCGCGGCGGTTGACGATGCGATAGAGGTAGTGGCGCTTGCGCGCCGAGAAGCGCGCGTCGAAATCCTCCGCCGCGACCTCGGCCGCGAGCACCGCGACCGGATGCGGCCGCAGGTGCGCGTTGAGCGCGTCGCGTACCGTGTCGTTTTCCCAGGCCTTGGCGAGGTCGACATGGGCAACCTGCCCGCGCGCATGCACGCCCGCGTCGGTGCGTCCGGCGCCGTGCACCACGACCGTTTCGCCGCTGAACGCCGCGATCGCGGCGGTCAGGACGCCCTGCACCGAGAGGCCGTTCTCCTGCATTTGCCAGCCGACGAACGGCGCGCCGTCGTATTCGATGGTGAGCTTGTAGCGCGGCATCAGCGCAACACGGTGCCGGCCGCGATCGGCGTGCCGCGGAGGAATTCATCGACCCGCATCGCCTGCTTGCCGGCGCGCTGCAGCTGGATGATGCGGACCGCGCCTTCGCGGCACGCGACGGTGAGCTTGTCGTCGAGCACAGTGCCGGGCGCGCCCGATCCCTCGGCGCGCGTGGTCCGCAGCATCTTGGTGCGTACGCCGCCGATCTCGCACCAGGCGCCGGGAAACGGCGAGAGGCCGCGGCAATGGTCGTGCACCTCTTGCCAGGGCTTGGTCCAGTCGATCCGCGTCTCCGCCTTGTCGATCTTCGCCGCATAGGTCACGCCCTCGGCCGCTTGCGGCGTCAGCACGAGCGCATCCTTCTCCAGCGCCGCCAGCGCGCGCGCCATCAGATCGGCGCCGAGGTGCGCGAGCTCATCATGCAGGTCGCCCGCCGTCATATCGGGGCCGATCGCAACCCGCTCGGCCATGGCGACCGGCCCGGTGTCGAGGCCTTCCTCCATGCGCATCACCATCGCGGCGGTCGCGGCGTCGCCCGCCATGATGGCGCGGTTGATCGGCGCCGCGCCGCGCCAGCGCGGCAAAGCCGAGGCATGCAGGTTGAAGCAGCCGAGCCGCGTCGCCTCGAGAAGGGGCTTGGGCAGGATCAGCCCGTAGGCGACGACGACCGCCGCATCGGCGCCATGCGCGCGAAATCGTGCTTCGGCCTCGGGGCCTCTCAGAGTCTTCGGCGTCAGCACCGGAATGCCGAAGCGACGCGCCTCGCGCTCGACCGGCGTCGGCTGCATCTCCATGCCGCGCCCCGCGGGCTTCGGCGCGCGCGTGTACACCGCCGCGACCTCGTGGCCGCGTCCGACGAGCTCGACCAGCGTCGGCACCGCGAAATCGGGCGTGCCCATGAAGACGAGGCGCAGCGGCATGGGAAATTTCTTTCGACGCCCGTTCGGCGCGTCACGATCGTGCGGCGCGGCCGCTGGCTACGCGTCCTCTTCGGCCCGCTTCGCCGCCTTGGTGAATTTCTTCACGATGAAGTCGCGCTTGAGCTTGGAGATGTGGTCGATGAACAGCTTGCCGTTGAGATGGTCGACCTCGTGCTGGATGCAGGTTGCGAAGAGCCCCTCGGCTTCCTCCTCATGCGCCTTGCCGTCGAGATCGAGATACTTGAAGCGCACCTTGGCGGGGCGCTCGACGTCCTCGTGCACGTCGGGGATCGAGAGGCAGCCTTCCTCGTAGACCGAGGGCTCGTCCGAGGCCCAAATGATCTCCGGATTGATGAAGACGCGCGGCGCCTTCTCGTCCTCCTTCTTGGACAAATCCATCGTCACGATCCGTTTCGGCACGCCGACCTGGATCGCGGCGAGGCCGATGCCGGGCGCCTCGTACATGGTCTCGAACATGTCCTCGACCAGCTTATTGATCTCGGGCGTGATCTTGCCGACCGGCTCCGACTTGAGCCGCAGCCGCTTGTCCGGGAGGATGATGATGTCGCGCAGCGCCATGCCGGCGATGTAATCAGCACGCCGGGCGGGGTCAACATGTTCGCATTTTGTTCCCTGCGGGCCCTGCGAATCGGGTACAACCGGCGGCATGACCCAGCTCACCAGCCGGATTCTCGCCCAGACCACGCCCGAAGCGCTGTTGCTCGGCCTCGCCATCACGGTGGCCGTGGTGGCGGTCCTGCTCATCGCCGTCGCCGTGATCGCGATCCTGCTGCTGCGCCGCTCGGCGGAGACGCCGCATGACCCCGCAGTCGACGACCTTGCGCGCCTGCAGGCCGAGACCGCCGAGCGCATGCAGGCGATGGGCGAGGCCTTGGCGGGCCGCCAGGCTGAAGCCGCCGGCCGCATGCAGGCCATGGGCGAGGCGCTGGCTGGGCGCCAGGCCGAGCTTGCCCGCGTGCTGTCGGAGCGGCTCGATTCGGTGTCGAGCCGGCTCGGCGCCTCGCTCGACAGCAACACCAAGAATACGGTCGACCGGCTGCAGAACCTGCATGAGCGGCTGGCCGTCATTGATCATGCGCAGAAAAACATCACCGAGCTCTCCTCGCACGTGACCTCGCTGCGCGACGTGCTCGCCAACAAGCAGTCGCGCGGCGCCTTCGGCCAGGCCAACATGGAGGCGATCATCCAGGACGGCCTGCCCAAGGGCTTCTATGCGTTCCAGCACACCCTCGCCAACAACACCCGTCCCGACTGCGTCATCTTTCTGCCCGACCAGCGGCCGCTGGTGATCGACGCCAAGTTCCCGCTCGAGGGCATCATGGCATTGCGCGCCGCCGCGACCGACGAAACCCGTAAGATCGCTGCCCAGCGCGTGCGCCAGGACGTCGCCCGCCATGTTGCCGACATCGCCGGCAAGTATCTGATCCCGGGCGAAACCCAGGACACGGCGCTGATGTTCGTGCCGTCGGAGTCGATCTATGCGGAGCTGCACGATGGGTTCGACGAGGTGGTGCAGAAAGCCTACCGCGCCCGCGTCGTCATCGTGTCGCCCTCGCTGCTGATGCTGGCGATCCAGGTGATGCAACAGATTCTGAAAGATGCGCGCATGCGCGAGGCCGCCGACCAGATCCGCACCGAGGTCGGCCGCCTGATGGACGACCTCGGCCGCCTGCGCGAGCGCGTGCTCAAGCTGCAGCAGCACTTCGGCCAGACCACCGAGGACCTGCGCCAGATCATGATCTCGTCGGAAAAGATCGAGAAGCGCGCGACCCGCATCGAGGAGCTGGAGTTCGACGGCGATACCACC
Source organism: Xanthobacteraceae bacterium (assembly GCA_035293985.1). Lineage (GTDB taxonomy): Bacteria > Pseudomonadota > Alphaproteobacteria > Rhizobiales > Xanthobacteraceae > JAVDCA01. Next base: position 226,778 of record DATGLS010000017.1, on the reverse strand, counting down.
CCGGCGGCCGACCTGATCGCGGCGCCGCTGCCGCGCCGGCTCGAAGCGGGCGAATGACCGATACTTCTCCGGCGCGTCCGCGCCCCACCGTCGCCGAGGCGCTCGCGGTCTATCTGCGCCCGCGCGTGCTCATCGTGATGTTTCTCGGCTTCTCGTCCGGCCTGCCGCTTGCGCTGTCGGGCTCGACCCTTCTGTTCTGGATGCGCGAAGCCGGCGTCGACCTCGGCACGATCGGCCTGTTCGCGCTGGTGGGCACGCCGTACACGGTGAAGTTCCTGTGGGCGCCGCTGGTGGACGCGGTCGACCTGCCGGTGCTGTCGCGTCTTCTCGGCGGTCGGCGCGCCTGGCTGTTGCTGTCGCAGCTGTGGCTGATGGGCGCCATCGTCCTTCTCGGTCTGTGCGATCCGGCCGCCAGCCCCTGGTTGGTCGCGGTCGGGGCGATCATGGTGGCAACCGCGTCCGCCACCCAGGACATCGTCGTCGACGCCTTCCGCATCGAGAGCCTCGCCGAGAATGAGCAGGCGGCCGGCATGGCCTCCTACGTCGCCGCCTATCGGATCGGCATGCTGGCCTCGACCGCCGGCGCCCTGTTTCTGGTGAGCGGCGCCGAAGGCCTCGGGCTCGCGCGGCCGGCGGCCTGGAGCGCCGGCTACGCCGCCATGGCGGCGCTCGTGCTCGTCGGCATCATTGCAACCTTCGTGGCGACCGAGCCGGAGAAATCGACGGCGGTACGCGCCGCCAAAGCCGGCCAGGCGGAGCGGCGCCGCATGGTGAGGACGTCCCTTATGCTGATGGCGGCGGTGCTGTGCCTGTTCATCGTCGTACGGCAGGTGACGATGCTTCTGCTCTCGGCCTTCCCGGCGATGCAGCGCCTGGAATTAGTGCCGACATTGCTGATCCCGGCCGTGATCCTCGTCCTCGCGGCGCGCGAGTTTCGCCATCGCCGGCACGTCATCGCGATCCTCACTTTCGTCGTGCTGTTCAAGTTCACCGATGCACTGTCGGGCACGATGACGCCGCCGTTCGTCTATGATCTCGGTTTCTCGCGCAACGAGTACGCCGCGATCATCAAGGGCGTCGGCCTTGCGGCGACGCTGCTCGGCGGCTTCGCGGGCGGTTTCGTCGCGCGAGCGTGGCCGCTCGCCCTGTGCCTGCTGATCGGCGGCACCCTGCAGGCGGCCGCGAACCTGGCGTTCTCCTGGCAGGCGATGGTCGGGCACGACATCGTCTGGCTCACTTTCGCGATCGTGGTGGAGAACTTCACCAGCGCGATCGGCACCGTGATCTTCGTCGCCTACCTGTCGGCGCTGTGCAACAATCCGCTGAATACTGCGACCCAATACGCGGTGCTGACCGCGCTCGCCGCGCTCGGCCGCACGTTCCTCTCGGCCGGCGCGGGCTACATCGCCACCGCGACCGGCTGGCCGTGGTTCTTCGCGATCTGTGCGCTGGCCGCGATGCCGAGTCTGCTGTTGCTCGCCTGGTTGCAGCGCCGCGGCCATTTCGCCGCGCTCGGGCCGTCGACCGGGCCGTCTGGGTGACGGCGGTCAGTGCTTCGGCGGAAACACCTGCCATTTGTCGTCCGTATCGTCGAACGGCTCGCCGTCGCAATCGGGCTTCGACCAGTAGCGCGCCAGCTTGAAGTCGCTGCCGGTCCAACTCCATTCGCCGCTGGCGCCGCAATCGCCGGCGCCGCGGCCTTTGGTGTGGCTGCGCATGATCCGCGTCTTCTCGTCGAAGTCGGCGTCGCTCAGGCTCAGCGACGTCGTGAAGCCCGCCTTGGCCGGCATCTGGAAACGCAGCAGCCGCGCCTGTTTCGCCGCGCCCTTGCGGAAGACGAAGAAGATGCTGCCGCTCTGATAGGCGGCGGTCCAGCAGCGCACCTCGACAAGCATTTGCCCGCCCCCGAGGCTGCTGGTGCCGATCACGCCCTCGGCGTTCATCGGCTCGTCGCATTCCGCCGTGCGGCCGCCGTCGGCCATGACGGCCGTGGGTAGCGGCGACTCCTCGGCGACCGCGGCCGTGCCGAGCGAAACCGCGGCCAACGTGGCGGCCGCAACGCGCGTCATATTCATGCTTGCCCCCGTGTCTGCGTCTCAAAACGGCGTGCGGCTCTTGATCGCCGCCGCCAGCGTGCCCTCGTCGAGGTAATCGAGCTCGCCGCCGACCGGCACGCCATGGGCGAGGCGGGTGACCGTCACATTGGCGTCGGCGAGCAAATCGGTGATGTAATGCGCGGTGGTCTGGCCGTCGACCGTGGCGTTGAGGGCGAGAATGATCTCTTTGACGTCGGCGCCGTGCGCGCGCGTCACCAAGGCGTCGATCGTCAGATCCTGCGGGCCGACGCCGTCGAGCGGCGAGAGCGTGCCGCCGAGCACGTGATAGCGCGCATTGATCGCATGGGCGCGCTCGAGCGCCCAGAGATCGGCGACGTCGGCGACCACCACGATAACCGACGGATCGCGGCGCGGGTCGGTGCACACCGTGCACGGGTTCGCGGTGTCGATGTTGCCGCAGGTGCGGCACACCGTGATCTTGTCGATCGCGGTCTGCAGCGCGGCGGCGAGCGGGCTCATCAGCTGCTCGCGCTTCTTGATGAGGTGCAGCGCGGCGCGCCGTGCCGAGCGGGGACCCAGGCCCGGCAGGCGCGCGAGCAGCTGGATCAGCCGCTCGATCTCGGGTCCGGCGACGGCAGCGGGCATCGAACGAGCGGTCGCCTCAGAGATTGAAGCCGGGCGGAAGCGGCAGGCCGCCGGTCAGCGCCTTCATCTTCTCCTGCATCAGCGCCTCGGCCTTGCGGCGGGCGTCGGCATGCGCGGCGACCAGGAGGTCCTCGACGATCTCCTTCTCGTCCGGCTTCATCAGTGAAGGGTCGACCTGCACGCCTTTCATCTCGCCTTTGGCGGAGAGCCGTATCGTGACCATCCCGCCGCCGGCCGTGCCTTCCACCTCGATGCGGTCGAGCTCGGCCTGCATCGCCTCCATCTTGGATTTGAGCTCGGCGGCCTGCTTCATCAGGCCCAGGAAATCCGCCATCCCGTTTCCTTCCGCTGCTTTGCGCCGTCAGTCGTCGTCGCCGATGTCGTCCGGCCGGATGTGCTCGGCGAAGACGGACGAGTCGTCCTCGAACGGCGGCTCCGGCGGCATCACGTCGCCTTCGGGCGAAGACGGCGCGGCGATCTCCTGCAGCCCCTCGCGCACCGCCACGATCTGCGCGCCGGGAAAGCGCGCCAGCACCGCTTTGACCAGCGGGTCCGCCTGCACGCCGCGCTCGAGCTCGGCGCGCCGCGCATCGTTCTGCGCCTTGATGGTCGGCTGGCCCTGCTCGCTCGAGACCACGACCATCCAGCGCTGGCCGGTCCATTGGCTGATCTTGCGCCCGAGGTCGCCGACCATGCTCCTCGACGCATTCGGCTCGAGCGCGACCTCGAGGCGGCCGGGCTCGAACCGCACCAGCCGCACGTCGCGCTCGAGCGCCGTCTTCGTCGGCAGGTCGCGCCGCTCCGCCGCGAGCGCGATCAGATCCTCGAAGCGGCCGAGCGTGATCTGTGCGGCGTCCGGGGCTGCATCGGCCGCGCGGGCCACCGGCTCCTGGCGGCGCGGCTCTTGCCGTTGCGGCGCAGCGGCGGCGCGCGGAGCGCTGCCGCGCGGTGCCTCCACGGGCGCATTCACCGGCACGGTGCGCGGCGCGTCCAGCCGCGCCGCTGGACCGGCGCCCGGCCCGGACGCATCGCCATTGCCCGGCGCGCGCGACGCCGGCGCATCCTCGCTTGCGATCAGCAGGCGCACGACCTCGTCGGGGGTCGGCAGGTCGGCCGCATAGGCGATGCGCACCAGCACCATCTCGGCTGCCGCGATCGGCTTCGCCGCCGACTGCACCTCCGGCAGCCCCTTGAACAGCATCTGCCAGGTGCGCGCCAGCACCCGCATCGACAGCGCTGTCGCGAAGGCACGCCCGCGCGTGCGCTCGATCTCGGCGAGCGAGCGGTCGTCGGCGACCGCCGGCACGACTTTCACCCGGGTGACGAAATGGGTGAACTCGGCGAGATCTGTCAGCACCACGGCGGGATCGGCGCCGGCGTCGTATTGGTCGCGCAGCTCCTTGAGCGCGGCCGCGATGTCGCCGCGCATCAGCGCGTCGAACAGGTCGATCACCCGGCTCCGGTCGGCGAGCCCGAGCATCTGCCGCACGTCCTCGGCGCGCACCGCGCCGGCCGCGTGGGCAATCGCCTGATCGAGCAGCGACAGCGCATCGCGCACCGAGCCTTCGGCCGCGCGCGCGATCAGCGCGAGCGCCTCCGGCTCGGCCGTGATGCCTTCCTTGGCCATGATCCCTTCGAGGTGCGCGACCAGCCGGTCGGCCTCGACCCGGCGCAGGTCGAAACGCTGGCAGCGCGACAGCACCGTCACGGGGACCTTGCGGATCTCGGTCGTCGCGAAGATGAACTTGGCGTGCGGCGGCGGCTCTTCGAGCGTCTTGAGCAGCGCGTTGAACGCCGCCGCCGACAGCATGTGAACCTCGTCGAGGATATAGACCTTGAAGCGCGCGCTCACCGGGGCATAGCGCACCGCGTCGTTGATCTGGCGGATGTCGTCGACGCCGTTGTGCGAGGCGGCGTCCATCTCCAGCACGTCGACGTGCCGGCTTTCCATGATCGCCTGGTCCTCGGTGCCGGGCACCGGCATCTTCACGGTCGGTCCGGGGATCGAGCCGTCGGGAAGCTGATAGTTGAGCGCACGCGCGAGGATGCGCGCGGTCGTCGTCTTGCCGACCCCGCGCACGCCGGTGAGGATCCACGCCTGCGGAATGCGTCCGGTCTCGAACGCGTTGGAGATGGTGCGCACCATCGCGTCCTGGCCGATCAGGTCGTCGAAGCTCGCCGGACGGTACTTGCGCGCCAGCACCCGATAGTGCGGCGTGCGCTCGCTGTCTCCCAAAGCGAGGCCGCCCGCGCCAGGATCGTCGGTGGCGTCGTTCATCGTGCGTGCGGCCCCGGAGCGCATCCTGTCGCGCGAGACGAGAAGGCGCGAGACGAGAAAATCGAGTGGGAGGCTGACGAGCGACCCGAACCGGAGCTCGTTAGGGCTGCTTCCTTCCGGACCTGACCCGGTTGGCGAGTGGCTCGTCCACCGCCAACCTCCCGCCTCCTATATCGGCGGAACGGAACGGGAATGCAAGCGCCCGCTGCGGCTTTGTGCTAGCCCTCCCGCGCGTTCTGTGCGCATGCCTGAGGGAGCCCCGATGTCATCACCCGATTGGTCGCTGCACCCGCAACTCGCGCACGATACGGTTCCGCTCGGTGATCTCGCCCTGTCGCGCGTGCTGGCGATCAACGATGCCAACTATCCCTGGCTGGTGCTGGTGCCGCGCCGGCCTGACGTGGTCGAGATCATCGAACTCGACGAGCCTGCGCGCGCCGAGCTGATGGCGGAGATCGCGCGCGTGTGCGCCGCACTCAAGGCCCACACGCGATGCGACAAGCTCAACGTCGCGGCGATCGGCAATGTGGTGCCGCAACTGCACGTTCACGTCGTAGCGCGACGCAAGGACGACACCGCGTGGCCGCGGCCCGTCTGGGGCGCAGCACCGGCGCGCGCTTATGCGACCACGGAGTTGAGTGCCTTCGTCGCAGCATTGCGCCGTGCCCTCGGGCTCGCGTGAGGTCGCGCGGCGTCAGCGTTGCGCCGAACCGGCCGCCATGCGATTTTCCCCGCGCCTACCGGAGACCCGCATGCCTTCCCGCCCCGATCTCGGGCCTAAACCGCACCTCGGATATACGGGTAGCCTGATCGATCGCGCCGCCCATCGGCGCGGCGAAGCGGCCGCGTTGGCGGCCGACAAGGGCGCCGGCGCCTATGTGGTGGGCGGCGAGATGATCATCACCCGCAAGCGCGGCGACGGAGGTGAGCCGCTGTTCGCGCTCGCCGAGGCGCAGGCACTGGCGCCCGCGCGCGAATGCGTGCTGCTCGGGTTTCGCGACGGCGTGCCGCATTTCGGCCTTTCCATCGGCAAGGATGCCGGCGAGGCCCTCAAGGCGCGCGACGATCTCCTCGTCACCGACCTGCGCTCGATCGCCGTGCAGGGCCTGGTCGCGCCCGAGCATCTGCCGCCGATCGCGGAGGCCAAGGCGCTGCTCGCCTGGCACGCGCGCCACCGCTTCTGCTCGAATTGCGGCGTGCTGACCGATGTCGCGGAGGGCGGCTGGAAACGGGTGTGTCCGGCGTGCAAGACCGAGCACTTTCCGCGCACCGATCCGGTGGTGATCATGCTCGCCGTCCGCGGCGGCCAGTGCCTGCTCGGCCGCTCGGCGCGTTTCGCCTCGGCGATGTGGTCGTGCCTCGCCGGCTTCGTCGAGCCGGGCGAGAACATCGAGGAGGCCGTGCGGCGCGAGGTGCAGGAAGAGGCCGGCATCGTGTGCGGGCGCGTCGCCTATTTTGCATCGCAGCCGTGGCCGTTTCCCATGTCGTTGATGATCGGCTGCCACGCCGAGGCGCTCAATCACGAGATCAAGGTCGACAAGACCGAGCTCGAGGGCGCGCGCTGGTTCGACCGCGACGAGGTCGCGCTGATGCTGCTGCGCCGGCACCCCGACGGGCTCGGCACGCCGCCCCCGGTCGCAATCGCGCACCATATCATCCGCGCCTGGATCGAAGGGGAGGCGGGCGGCTTTGGCTAGCCCGCGCAACTTTGTCTGACTTGCGCATCCTGTGCACCGGCATCGCGGTGCTCGACGAGATCTTCCGCGTCGACGAGTTTCCGCCCGCCGACGGCAAGGCGCAGGCGAGCGACTATGTCGCCGTGGGCGGCGGCTGCGCCGCCAACGCGGCGATCGCGATCGCGCGGCTCGGCGGGCAGGCGAGCTTTGCGGGTCCGCTCGGCGGACCGGCCGGCCACGAGCCGGCCGGCGATCGCATCCTCGCCGGGCTCGCCCAGGACAAAGTCGACTGCAGCGGCTGCGTGCGTCTCGATGGCGTCGCATCGGCGATCTCGGCGATCTTCGTCAATGCGCGCGGCGAGCGCACCATCGCGACGTATCGAGATCATCGGCTCGATGCGGTGACCCCGCGCGACCCGCACGCGCTCGCGGCGGCGGCGGACGCGGTGCTTGCCGATAACCGCTTCGCCAATTTCGCGCTGCCGATCTGCCGGGCGGCGCTGCGCCGCGGCGTGCCGGTGGTGCTCGACGCCGACAAGCCGGTGCAGCCGGACAACCCCCTGTTCGCGGCCTGCTCGCACGTCGTTTTCTCCGGCGAAGGCCTGCGGGCCACCATGCGGACCGATGACCTCGCCGCCGGGCTGCGCCGGTTCGGTGAACGGACCAATGCGTTTCTGGCCGTGACCAACGGCGCCGCGCCGGTGCTGTGGCGCGACGAGACGGACGCGATCCGCGAATTGCCCGTCTTCCCCATCGCCGCGGTCGACACGCTCGCGGCCGGCGACGTCTTTCACGGCGCCTTCACGCTGGCGCTCATCGAAGGCTGTGACGCCGCGGCTGCCCTTCGCTTCGCGGCCGCCGCCGCCGGCCTCAAGTGCACGCGCTTCGGCGGCAGTGCGGCCGCGCCGGCCCGAGCCGAAGTGGATGCGTTGCTGCGGGCCAGCAAATAAGAGGCGTCGGATCCGCCGTTTCAACCTTTGCGCAAGCGCGGATATAAAATATCCTTCTCCGATACCTATGCCTCGGCCTTGAGAAAAGAATAAAAATCCATACACTAAGGTCAACCAAGACTCTTTGCCTCATCGCTTTGGGCTGCGCAGCATGGACGCCATTGACCGGAAAATCCTCGCCGTGCTTCAGGAGGATGCCTCGCTCTCGGTTGCCGAGATCGGCAATCGCGTCGGGCTCTCCTCGACGCCGTGCTGGAAGCGCATCCAGCGCCTCGAAGGCGACGGCGTGATCCAGAAACGCGTCGCGGTCATCGACCAGGACAAGCTCGGGCTCGGCGTCACGGTGTTCGTCTCGGTCGAGACGGAGGATCACTCGGAAGGGTGGCTGACGCGGTTCGCGCAGATCGTCGGCGCCATGCCCGAGGTGCTGGAGTTCTATCGCATGGCCGGCGACGTGGACTACATGCTGCGCGTGGTCGTCGCCGACATCGCGGGTTACGACGCGTTCTACAAGCGGCTGATCGCCGCGGTGCCGCTGAAGAACGTCACATCGCGCTTCGCCATGGAGAAGATCAAGTCGACGACAGCGCTGCCGATCGCGTGAGCACGCAGGCTAGTTGCGCTGCTAGCAGCAGCCGCTCGCCGAGTTCAGCGTCACCGAGCAGCTCAGGCGCGGGCGCAGGAAGAACTGGTCGCCGAGATTGAGCGTGCCGGTGATCGTCCAGCCGATGGTCGGCTTGTAGGCGTAGTGCGCCTCGCCCCAGATCAGCGACGTGTTTGCGACCATGAGCGCGCTCGGAATGAGGGTCGTCACCGTGCCGCTGCGGGCGGTGCCGTTGAGCGTCTGGCTCCAGCCGATCGTCGCCTTCGTCCCGGTCGAATCGATGCACACGCTCGACAGCGTGACCGTGAGGTTGGACGACGACAGCGGATAGGCGACCGCAGTCGCGGCGCTGAAAATGTTGGAGACGTCGCTCGAGACGACGTTCGCTGCCTGCGCCGTCAGGTCGCCGACCGTGTGTGCGACCAGCGTCGTCTTGCGGTCGGCGCTCACCGCCTGCGAGATCTCGGCGCCGCCGAGGTAGAGCGTCAGCATCAGCGGCAGCAGGATCGCGAACTCGACCGCGGAGACGCCGCGTTGATCGGCGACGAAGGCCGAAAGCCTTGCGAGCAGCGGCGGGAAGCGTGTGCATGAAAGAGTCATGACCGGACGCCTCAATTGTACGGCTCGTTGCGGAACGCCGCGGTCGCCACCAGCAGGCGGCTGTTGCCCGCCATGTTGGTGAGATTGCTGAAGTCCCACAGCGTGAAATAGATCGGCCACTGATAGAACAGTTGGACGACCACGATGTCGCCCGGGCCGCCCGGGTTGTAGCCGAAGCTGCTCGTGAGCAGGTTGCCCTTGCTGTCGAGCGGCGGCGTGTAGCTGATGCTGCCGAAGCTCGAATACGTCTGGACGTTGACGTAGACGCCGCTCTGGCAATTGAACAGGCCGTAGACGCGCGCGCACACGGCGTTCTTGAAGGTGGTGGCGTTCAGGCCCTGGTTTTGCGCCTGGCCGGTCAGGATCAGTCGCGCCGAATCGGCGACCGCGGTCTCCAGCGTCTGGTCGGCGAAGAAGACGAGGGCGGTCTCCATGATGCCGAACATCAGCGCGAGAAACGGCAGCAGCACCAGCGCGAACTCGACTGCCGCCGCGCCGCCTTGATGGCGCGCGAACCGGTGCGGCGAAGCGAGCCGCCCCAATCGCCGCATCTTGCGATTGATTTTTCTCCGCATCATCCCGAGCATGAGCGAACTTCCGACCGCGAACTCCAGACCGGGAAAGCCTTGGGCGTTACGGATGCATCGTGTTTTACTGAAAACTTCTTGTCGAATTGTTTCGGTCGGCGCCCATGCCGGCGGCGCTACATTGACGGTGCGCTAACCAAACCGGATGGTGTTGCTGCGCGCCTGAATATCGCCATCGGAGCGAGCGTTTCTGACCTTCTCGATTTCCGCCCGGCACGCCGCCGCGGCGTCAGTGGCCGGCTTGTGCGTGCACCGTGCGGGTGCCGGCCTGTCCGAGCGCCGCGTCGAAATACGCCGGCGCGTCGCCGAGCGTGATGCGGTTCTCGCACTCGGGCGCACAGCTGTAGGTCTCGCGATCGATGCCGCGATAGACCACCACGACCTTGTCCCGCGCCGCCACCACCTGGATGTTGCGCTCGGTCAGCACCGTGCCGGCCTGGTCGAGGGCGATCATGTTGGTCGTGCCGTAACCCTTGCCGGTGATCACCAGCAAGCCGCCGGGCTGAACCGTCACGTCGGCAATGAGCGGGTTTCCGATCACGATGGTGGCCACATGCGCCGGCAGCTTGGTGATGGTGGCCTCGTCGACGCGCACCTTGATGGTCTCGTCGGCGCGCGCGGGCGCCGTCATCAAGGCCGCCGCCAGGAGCGCTGCGCCCGCGAGGGCTCGGGCGAGCCTGCGCCCGCAATACGCAAATCGTGCCGCCATCGGAACTCTCCGAACCATTACGCGGATCCGACGGCCGCGATACGCGCGGCCGTAGCGGAAATACTCGGTCGAGTTGACGCGAAAATGGTGAATGAATTGCAAAATCGCGCCCGCGCCGCGCCGCCGGTCGCGCGAAAGGCGCATCGCCTGCCCACGGATCCGACGCGCCGCGCCGCTCTTTCGCCGCGCGCCACCCAGCCGCAAGTGCGCGTTAACCATCACCTCAAGATCGGTGGAACCTCGAGGTTTCGGCGCACCGGTTAACCGGGAAGCAAGAGCGTCACCATTAGCGTCGTGGAAGGTCCCTGATCGGCCGGGAAACAAACGGCCCCGTGGGCCGAGCTCAGACAGCCACGTGGATCCAGGAGTTACCCAATGAAGACCCTTATGCAGTTCGCGAAGGACGAGTCCGGTGCGACCGCGATCGAATACGGCCTCATCGCCGCCGGCATCTCGGTTGCCATCATCGCGGTCGTCAACTCGCTCGGCGGCCAGCTGAAGAACACGTTCTCGAGCGTTTCGAGCCAGCTCGGCAACGCCGGCAAGTAAGATCGCAGTAAGAGCGCCTGCTCGCTTGTCCAAGGGCCTCGGCACCGCCGAGGCCCTTTTCCTTCAGGTTTGTCTTTCAAGCAGTTGTACGCGCGGCAACGAATTCTTCAGGATAGCTCGCATTTGCCGGACCATTACCCGAAAATCCGGGGGGTGCTCTTTACTCATCCTTTTAACTTCTCCTGCATAACGCACGACAGTGTCGGCGGAAATCCGTCGACAACCTTGGGAGAGCAACATGTCTGTGTTCAAGCGTTTCCTGCGTGACGAGAGCGGCGCGACCGCGATCGAATACGGCCTCATCGCGGCCGGCATCTCCGTCGCGATCATCGCGACCGTCAACACCCTCGGTGGCCAGCTCAAGAACACGTTCTCGAGCGTGTCGAGCCAGCTCGGCAACGCCGGCAAGTAACCGCCGACGCCTCAGTTAGAACGGCCCCGCCTCCTGCGCGGGGCCGCTTTTTTTGGCCGTCACCGCGACGCGCCGCAGCTCGCTTCGACGCCTGGCCTCTTTACACTCCGTTGTGAGGTCCGCGTTATGGTCATTGCGGGTTCGGATCGGGCGCGTCATTGCGTGAGGGCGGGGATGTCCATCGTCAGGCGCTTGCTGCACGACGCGCGCAGTGCGGTCACGATCGCGCGCGGCGTGGTCAGTGCCGACGCCGGTCGTGCAGACGCATGAGATGCGGGCCGCGGCCGGCGCCGCAACACACCCGGCCTGCAGGTCGCCTGATCTACTGCGCCAACGACGGCTCACGCGCCCGATGGGAATGAACGAGCTTCGCAACCACGATCGCATGGGACCACGAGACGACACATGATGCACCTGCTCATCGATGCGGCGCGTCTCATGATCTTCCCGACCGTGATGGCGTTCGCGGCGTCGAGCGACTTGTTCACCATGACCATCTCGAACCGGATCTCGCTGGTCCTGGTCGGCGGTTTCGTGGCGCTGGCGGCCGGAACCGGCATGCCCCTCGGCGAGATGCTGGATCACGCCGGCGCCGGTGGCCTCGTGCTCGCCGTGACCTTCACGTTCTTCCTGTGCGGCTGGGTCGGCGGCGGCGATGCCAAGCTCGCCGCCGCCACCGCGCTGTGGCTCGGCTGGGCGCACCTGATGGACTATCTGCTTTACGCCTCGATCCTCGGCGGCGTGCTGACCGTTGCGCTGATCGAGTTCCGCAAGTTCTCGATGCCGTCGCTGCTCACCGGCAAGGAATGGGCCGAGCGGCTGCACAAGCCGGGCGGCGGCGTGCCCTATGGGATCGCGCTCGCCATCGCGGCGCTGGTGGTCTATCCGTCCACGATTTGGATGCAGGCCCTTCACCAATAACTCAGCTCCAGCGGAGCGGGCGCCGGAAACCGTCGATTAGCTTCATTTAGATACGCCTCATTAACCATGAATTGACGTTTGGCTGGTGAAATCCCGCCAAGGCGGCCGGCTGGCCGCCGCGTCACCGTGGAAAGTGAAGCGTATGAAAGCCGCGCGTGTTGTTGTTCTCGGTATCGCGCTCGCCGCCGGCGGCCTCGCGGCCTTTCTGGCCGGTGGGTTCGGCGGTTCGGCGCCGCCGCCTGCGCCGGAGCCGGTGCCGCAGATCGCCACCGCTGAGGTGCTGGTCGCTGCCAAGGACGTCGGCATCGGGACGGTCCTCGCTCCGCAGGATCTGCAGTGGCAGGTATGGCCGGCCTCAGCGGTCAGCGCCGCCTTCATCAGCAAGAAGGACCATCCTGACGCGCTCCAGCAGTATGTCGGCGGGATCGTTCGCGTGCCGATGGCCGCGGGCGAGCCCGTGCGCGACAACAAGGTGATCAGGGGCAAGGGGTCCGGCTATCTCGCCGCAGTGCTGCCGTCCGGCATGCGCGCCTACTCGACCGAGATCTCGGCAGAGAGCGGGGCGGGCGGCTTCATCCTGCCCAACGACCACGTCGACGTGATCCTGTCCGCCCGTGACCGCGAAGCCGAGAAGGCGACGGGGGTCGAGGTGCATGTCAGCAGGACGATCCTCAGCGACGTGCGGGTGCTCGCCATCGATCAGCTGATCCAGGAAAAGGACGGCCAGCACGTCGTCGTCGGCAAGACCGCGACGCTCGAGCTCACGCAGCGCCAGGCCGAGCTCCTCGCCACCGCGCGCCAGATCGGCTCGCTGTCGCTCACGCTGCGCAGCCTGGTCGACGCCAACGCGAAAAAGCCCGCCGAGGATCCGAGCCCGCGCAATCGCCTCAACACCATTCGGTTCGGGGTCACGACCTCGACCGTGTCCAGATGATATTCGGGGAAAGGACTGCCGACATGGCGAACAAGGCGGCGGCGAACAAGGCGGCGGCGAACAAGGCGGCGACGAACAAGGCGCTGACGAAGTGGGCGCTGTTCCGCATCGCGGCGCTCGCGGTGGTTGTCGCATTGACGCCGACCTCGCTCGAGCGCGCCGGCGCCGCTGAGCTCGGCCTCGACGTGCATGCGCCGGCGTTGCCGCCCGGCGTGCACGTCACCGCCCAGCCCGGCGCGCAAGTGACGGCGAGCGACGCAAACTCGAGCTTCATCCCACTCGGCATCGGCAAGTCGGTGGTGATCGACCTTCCCGCGGACGTCAAGGACGTGCTCGTCGCCGACCCCAAGATCGCCAATGCGGTCATCCGCTCGGCCCGGCGCGCCTATCTGATCGGCGTCAAGGTCGGGCAGACAAACGTCTTCTTCTTCGACGCCCAGGGGCGCCAGCTCGCGGCATTCGACATCTCGGTCACGCGCGACCTCAAAGGCGTTCGTGAGGCGCTGCGGCAGATGTTCCCCAATGCGGACCTCCGCGTCGAGAGCGTCGGCGACGGCGTCGTGCTCTCAGGCACGCTGCAGAGCCCACTTGAAGCTCAACAGGCCTACGACCTCGCGCAGCAGGTGGTCTCTGGCGGCGGGTTCTTCGGCGGCGGTGGCGGCAAGGTCGTCAACGCGATCATCGTGAAGGGGCGGCAGGAGGTGATGCTCAAGGTGACGGTCGCCGAGGTGCAGCGCGACGTCATCAAGCAGCTCGGCATCAATCTCAACGGATCGGTCGGCCAGGGCAGCGCTGTGCTCAACTTCAACACCAGCAACCCGTTTAGCGCATTCGGCCAGTCGCTCACGAGCTCGGCATTCACCGGCACTTTTGGCGCCACCGGCAATACCAGCATGACCTTGCAGGCGATGGAGCGCGCCGGCGTGATCCGCACGCTCGCCGAGCCGACGCTGACCGCCATCTCGGGCGAGAGCGCGACCTTCCTCGCCGGTGGGGAATTCCCGATCCCCGCCGGCCTGAGCTGCGACACCACCAAATCGCCGCCACTCTGCCAGGCGTCGATCGATTTCAAGAAATTCGGCGTCAGCATGAACTTCACGCCTGTGGTGCTGTCGGAGGGCCGCATCAGCCTCAAGGTCGTGACCGAGGTCTCCGACCTCTCGAACGACAATGCACTGTCGTTGACGGTGCCGGGCGCGTCCCAGAACGTCACCATCCCGTCGATCCGCGTGCGCCGCGCCGACACCACGGTGGAAATCCCGTCTGGCGGCTCGCTGGCCATGGCGGGCATGATCCAGGAGCAGACCAAGGCGGCGATCAACGGCATTCCCGGTCTGCAACAGCTGCCGGTCCTCGGCGCGCTCTTTCGCAGCCGCGACTACGTCAACAATCAGACCGAGCTCATGATCCTCGTAACGCCCTACGTGGTGCACGCCGTGGCGCGCAAGGATTTGTCACGGCCCGACGACGGTTATGCGGACGTCTCGGATCCGGCGCAGATCCTGATGGGGCGGCTCAATCGCATCTACGGGGTGACCGGCGGGGTCGAGCCCAACCGCACCTACAACGGTCATTTCGGCTTCATCATGAATTGAGCGGAGATGCAGTCGATGACATCCGTGGTAGGTGCAATCGTCAGGTGCGGCGGGCAGGCCGGCCGCCTGGCGGCGGTCGCGGCCGTCGCCGCCTCGCTCGCCGGTTGCTACACGGCGCACGAGACGACGGTCGATGCAGTGCCGCTCAGCTATGAGCAGCGTCATCCGATCACGCTGCAGGAAGGCACCCGCACCGTCGAGATCTTCATCGGCTCGAGCCGCGGCGAGCTCACGGCCGCCCAGCGCGCGGATGTGCTGGCGCTGGCGCAGCGCTGGAAGCACGAGGCGACCGGCGGCATCGTCGTCGATGTGCCGACCGGAACGCCCAACGCGCGCGCCGCGAGCGATGCGGTGCACGAGGTCAGTGCGATCCTGACTGCCGCCGGCGTGCCGGCCGATGGCGTGCTGATGCGCTCGTACCGGCCGGTCAATCCCGGACGGCTGGCCACCATCAAGCTCACCTATCCGCGCGTCACCGCGCAGGCGGGCCCATGCGGGCTGTGGCCGCACGACCTCGGCCCGGCGGACGTCGCCGAATACGAGCAGAACAAGCAGTACTGGAATTTCGGCTGCGCGAGTCAGCGCAATCTCGCCGCCATGGTCGACGATCCTGCCGACCTGGTGCAGCCGCGTGGCGAGACGCCCGCCGACGAGACGCGTCGCGCGATGGTGCTCGACAAGTATCGCAAGGGCGAGAGCACCTCCACCAACTATCCGAACCAGAACAAGGGCCGGATCAGCGACGTCGGGAACTGACATGAAGCTCTCTGTGCAGACCGCCGAACCGATCGAGGACGCCGCCCTCGCGCCCGCCGAGAGCGAGGACTTCATCGCGCCGGCGCCGCGCGTCTCCGTCCAGGCTTTCTGCGCGACCGTCGAGACCGCCGCATCGGTGCAGGCCGCGGCCGAGGATCGGCGCCTCGCCAAGGCGCATCTGCGCGTGCAGATGGGCGGAATCGCGGCCGCGGTCGAAGCCTATCGCAGCTCGCCGACGCCCAACGTCATCATGATCGAGACGGAAACGCGCGCGGACGATCTGCTCGCCGGGCTCGACGAGCTTTCCGGGGTCTGCGACGAGGGCACGCGCGTCATCGTGATCGGGCGCTTCAACGATATCCTGCTCTACCGCGAGCTGATGCGGCGCGGCGTGAGCGAATATCTCATGGCGCCGGTGCGGGCGATCGACGTGGTGGCCGCCGTGTGCGGGCTGTTCTCCTCGCCGGATGCCAAGCCGGTCGGGCGCATCATCGCGGTCGTCGGCGCCAAGGGCGGTGTCGGCGCTTCGACGATCGCGCACAATATCGCCTGGGCGATCGCGCGCGATCTCTCGCTCGATTCGGTGGTGGCCGACCTCGATCTCGCGTTCGGCACCGCCGGGCTCGACTACAACCAGGACCCCCCGCAAGGCGTCGCCGACGCGGTGTTCTCCCCCGATCGCATCGACACGGCTTTCATCGATCGCCTGTTGTCCAAATGCACCGACCACCTGAGCCTGCTCGCGGCACCGGCGACCCTCGACCGCGTCTATGATTTCACCGCGGAGGCCTTCGAGCCGGTGTTCGACGCCCTGCGCGCGACGGTGCCCTGCGTGGTGCTCGACGTGCCGCACATCTGGACCGGCTGGACCAAGCGCGTGCTGATCGGCGCCGACGATATTCTCATGGTCGCGGCGCCGGACCTCGCCAATCTGCGCAACGCCAAGAACATGGTCGACCTGCTGCGCCAGGCCCGCCCGAACGACCGCCGGCCGCTCTATTGCCTGAACCAGGTCGGCGTGCCCAAGCGCCCGGAGATCAAGCCGGCCGACTTCGCCAAGGCGCTCGAGGATGATCCGATCGCAGTCATCCCGTTCGAGCCGCCGGTGTTCGGCACGGCCTCGAACAACGGTCAGATGATCGCCGAGGTGGCGGCCGGCCACCGCATCGCGGAGATGTTTCGCACCATCGCGCAGGTTCTCACCGGCCGCGCGGCGGCGAAGAAGAAGAGCAACAGCTTGTTCGGGCCGCTGATCGGCAAGCTGCTGGGTTAGTGTTTGTTGCACGATGCACGCGCGTGGGTGTGAGTTGGAGCGGGGAATAGGTCGTGTTCGGTAAGCGTTCTCCCGGAGCCGAGGTGCGCAACGCGTCCGCGCCCGCGCGTCTGGCGCCGGCGCCCACCCCGGCGCCGACGCCGCCGCCGTCGACCGAGTCGGAGAGCGGGCGCACGGCGTTCCCGTCCGCCGGGCTCGCCGCGCCGCTCGTTCCGGCGCCGGTGCCGCAGGCCGGGCGCGTCGTCGGCGCCAATCACAATCCGGCGCCGCCGAGCGCCAGCGACTCGCGCAAATCGGACAGCTACTACGAGACCAAGGGTGCGGTGTTCGGCGCCTTGATCGAGGCTATCGACCTCGCCCAGCTCGCCAAGCTCGATGCCGATTCGGCGCGCGAGGAAATCCGCGACATCGTCAACGAGATCATCGCGATCAAGAACATCGTGATGTCGATCTCCGAGCAGGAGGAGCTGCTCGACGACATCTGCAACGACGTGCTCGGCTACGGTCCGCTCGAGCCGCTGCTCGCGCGCGACGACATCGCCGACGTGATGGTGAACGGCTCCGGCACCGTCTACATCGAGGTCGCGGGCAAGATCCAGCGCACCCCGATCCGTTTCCGCGACAACCATCAGTTGCTCAACATCTGCCAGCGCATCGTCAGCCAGATCGGCCGCCGCGTCGACGAGTCCTCGCCGATCTGCGACGCGCGCCTCCCCGACGGCTCGCGCGTCAACGTCATCGTGCCGCCGCTGGCGATCGACGGCCCCGCCCTCACCATCCGCAAATTCAAGCGCGACAAGCTCACCCTCGAGCAGCTCGTGCGCTACGGTACGATCACGCCCGAGGGCGGCGAGATCCTCAAGATCATCGGCCGCACCCGGGTCAACACGCTCGTCTCGGGCGGCACCGGCTCGGGCAAGACGACGCTGCTCAACTGCCTCACCCGCTACATCGACGACGACGAGCGCGTCATCACGTGCGAGGACGCGGCGGAATTGCAGCTGCAGCAGCCGCACGTGGTGCGCCTGGAAACGCGGCCGCCCAACCTCGAGGGCGAGGGCCAGATCACCATGCGCGACCTGGTGCGCAACTGCCTGCGCATGCGGCCCGAGCGCATCATCGTCGGCGAGGTGCGCGGACCCGAGGCGTTCGACCTGCTGCAGGCGATGAACACCGGCCACGACGGCTCGATGGGCACGCTGCACGCCAACAACCCGCGCGAGGCGCTCTCCCGTCTCGAATCGATGATCACCATGGGCGGCTTCACGCTGCCGTCACGCACCATCCGCGAGATGATCTGCGCGTCGGTCGACGTGGTGGTCCAGGCCGCCCGACTGCGCGATGGCTCGCGCAAGATCACCCATATCACCGAGGTGATGGGTCTCGAAGGGGACACGATCATCACCCAGGACCTGTTCGTCTTCGACCTCCTCGGCGAGGACGCAGCCGGCAAGCTGATCGGGCGCCATCGCTCGACCGGCATCGGGCGGCCACGCTTCTGGGAGCGCGCGCGCTACTACGGCGAGGAGAAGCGGCTCGCCGCGGCGCTCGACGCCGCCGAGAAGGCGGCCGCGCCATGAACGTGCAGCACCTCGCCCTGTTCTTTCTCGCCGCCGCGGCGGTCGGCGGCATCGCCTGGGTCTTCCTCTATCCGCTCCTGTCCGGCGAGCGGCAGGCGGAAAAGCGCATGCAGAGCGTCGCCAGGGCCGATCGCGGCGCCAACAAGGCGGCGGCGACGCGCGCGGCGCCGAAGCTGCGGCGCAGTGATGTCGAGGACACGCTCAAGGAGCTCGAGGCGCGCCGGAAGAAGCAGAAAAATCCGCCGCTGTCGGTGCGGATCGAGCAGGCCGGCATGTCCTGGACCGAGCGTCAGTTCATGATCGGCTCGGGCGTTCTCGGCGCCATGGCGTTCGCCGCGGTGATGTTCATCGGCGGCGGGATGCTGGCCGCCGCCGTATTCGCCTTCGCCGCCGCGTTCGGCCTGCCGCGCTGGGTCCTGTCGTTTCTGAAGAAACGCCGACACAACAAGTTCCTCGAGAATTTTCCCGATGCGGTCGACATCATCGTGCGCGGCATCAAGGCCGGCTTGCCGCTGTTCGATTCGATGAAGGTCATCGTCTCCGATGCGCCGGAGCCGATCAAAAGCGAGTTCCGCGCCATCGTCGAGACGCAGACCATCGGCCTTCCGCTCGGCGAGGCGTGCGGCCGGCTCTACGAGCGCGTGCCGCTGCCGGAGGCGAATTTCTTCGGCATCGTCATCGGTATCCAGCAGAAGTCCGGCGGCAACCTGTCGGAAGCGCTCGGCAACCTGTCGCGCGTGCTGCGCGACCGCAAGAAGATGAAGGCGAAGATCAGGGCGATGTCGATGGAGGCGAAGGCCTCCGCCGGCATCATCGGCAGCCTGCCGATCCTCGTCATGGGCATCGTCTACATCACCAGCCCTGACTACATCGAGCTCTTGTGGACCACGCCGGTCGGCCGGCTGCTGCTCGCGGGGTCCGCCGTGTGGATGTTCCTCGGCATCATGGTGATGAAGAAAATGATCAACTTCGATTTCTGACCATGTTCGAGATCCTGATCGAGAAGCTGCACAATCCGCACTTCATGGCGATGCTGTTCGCCGCGATCGCGGCCGCCGCCACGGTCATGACCCTGGCGATGCCGATGTTCGCCGGCGACACGCTGGAAAAGCGCATGAAGTCGGTCGCGCTCGAGCGCGAGAAGATGCGCCAGCGCGAGCGCGAGCGCATGGCGCGCCAGGAGAAGGTCACGCTGCGCGTCTCGCCCAAGGCCTACATGCAGACCGTGGTCGAGCAGTTCAACCTGTCGAAATGGGTCGGCCAGGAGGCGGCGCGCGAGAAGCTGATGCAGGCGGGCTATCGCGGGCAGGGGCCGTATGTGGCGTTCCTGTTCTTCCGCATGGTGGTGCCGCTGGCCATGCTGGTGGGATCGCTCATCTACGTCTTCCTCATCGCGCGTCTCGACTACACGCCGAGCGTCAAGCTGTGCTTCTCCCTGGCGGCGACCTACGCCGGCATGCAGCTGCCGTTCCTGTTCCTCAAGAACAAGATCGCCAAGCGCAAGCTGTCGATCATGCGCGCGTTCCCGGATGCGCTCGACCTGCTGCTGATCTGCGTGGAATCCGGCATGTCGATCGAGGCGGCGTTCCGCCGCGTCAGCGAGGAGATCGGCACGCAGTCGATCGCGCTGTGCGAGGAGCTCACGCTGACGACCGCCGAGCTGTCCTACCTGCCGGATCGGCGCCAGGCCTACGAGAACCTCGCCAAGCGGACCGATCTCGACGGCGTCAAGGCGGTCTGCCTCGCGCTGCAGCAGGCCGAGCGCTACGGCACGCCGATGGCGCACACGTTGCGGGTCATGTCGCAGGAAAACCGTGACATGCGCATGTCGGAAGCGGAGAAGAAGGCGGCCGCGCTGCCCCCGAAGCTCACCGTGCCGATGATCGTGTTCTTCCTGCCGGTCCTGTTCGTGGTGATTCTCGGACCGGCGGCGATCAAGGCGGTCGCTGCGTTCAGTTGATCACGTCGTTGCTGCGATCGGTGCCGCGCGCGTTGTTGGTCTCCTGGGCGGTGCGCTTGCGGCTCGTCCGCTTGGTCGCCGACGGCGTGTCCGCGGTCGAGGCGATCTTCGCCCAGTTGTTGTGATCGGTCATCATCTGCTTGAGGTAGGCGACGTTGGCGGCGGCCTCGTCGGGCGGCAGGTCCGCCCGCGCGATCGTCTCGGCCTCGGCGAAGCGGCCCTGCAGGCCGACGACCAGCGCGAGGTTCTGCCGCACCCGCGGGTCGGCGCCGGGCCGCGCGACCGCGCGGCGCAGCGTCGCCTCGGCCTTGGGCAGGTCGCGCGACAGGGCATAGGAGAGGCCGAGATTGGAGAGCACCGACGGCTCGTCGGGCATGATCTTGAGCGCGCTCGAATAGTAGCGCTGCGCGTCCTCGTGGCGGCCCATCTGGTCGAGCACCGCGCCCTGCGCCGACAGGATGCGCCAATCGGGCTGGTCGGGCGAATGGGCGCGATTGAGCACGTCGAGGGCCTGGGCGTAGTTGCCGACGGCTGCGAGTGCGCGGCCGTAAGCGCCGAGCACGGCTTTGTCCTCGGGATGGTGCATGGAGGCCTGTTCCAGCACCGCGACGGCCTGCGCGCGCTCGCCCAGCGCGCTGAGCGCGCGCGCATAGGCGATCGCGACGTTGGGATCGTTCGGATTGGCGCGATAGCGCGCGCCTTGCGCCGCCGACTCGGCCCGCCATTCGGCCTCGGTGCGCGGCGTGGCGTTCTGCGCGATAGAGCCGGTCAGGTCTTGGTTGCTTTGGCTGCCGGTGGTGACGCAACCCGCCGCGGTAAGGGCGACGCAGCCGAGCAGGGCGGCATTGGCGAGCAGCCGTGCGGCGCGGCCGGAAGATCGACGCATTGCCATCATTTACTCCATGAGGCCCAGCCCCAACGCCGCCAGATCAGCGACAAGTAGATCGTTAACCCTAACGGTTGGTTAAGGCGGCGAGTCGGCACGGCCCCTGCGGAGGCGCTTAGTGTCTGATGGATAAGGCGGATTGCCGTTCGGCCGGCCGACATGCGATGGTCTGCGGGCGAACCGTCGCCGATTTGGCGCCGACAATCTCGAACTTGGAGGCGAATCGAAATGACCTTTGCGATCAATCAAGTAGGGCACCCAAGTAGGGCGCCCGCGCCCGTCGCATCGGCGCCGCTGTGCCCTTGATCGCCAGGTTGATCGCAATGCCGACCATTTTCGCGACGCCCGGCGCCGCCGCCGTCCCGATCTATTGCGTGACCGCCGCGACCTGGCCCGCCGTACGCACCGGCCTCGATGCGGCGGCCCGCAAGTTCGCCGATGCCGCCGGATTCGAGCCACGCGCTGGCCGGCATCTGCTGCTGTCCGCGCCCGACGGCGGCCTGTCGGGCGTGCTGTTCGGGTTCGATCCGGAGGACAAGCCGGCGCGTGATCCGTTCGCGCCGGGCCGGCTGCCCGGCCTGCTGCCCGACGGGACCTACCGGTTGGTCGACGTGCCGGGCGATGCACGCCTCGCGGCGCTCGCCTTCGCGCTCGGCGCGTATCAGTTCGCCCGCTACCGCAAGCGCGATGCCAAGGACGTGCGCCTGGAAGTCCCCCAGAGCGTCGACGGCGAGGAGGTCGCGCGCATCGTCGATGCCGTCTTTCTCGCGCGCGACCTCATCAACACGCCGGCGAACGACCTCGGGCCGGCCGAGCTCGAGGCGGCGGCGCGGCAGGTGGCCGAGCAGCACGGTGCGGCTTTCCGTTCGGTCGTCGGCGACGAACTGCTGGCGCAGAATTTTCCGCTCATTCATGCGGTCGGTCGCGCCGCCCGAGGCGCGCCGCGCCTGATCGACATGTCCTGGGGCGACGCGGCGGCGCCCAAGGTGACGCTGGTCGGCAAGGGTGTCTGCTTCGACAGCGGCGGTCTCGACATCAAGCCCGACAGCGCCATGCTGCTGATGAAGAAGGACATGGGCGGCGCCGCGAGCGTGCTCGCGCTCGCCCAGATGATCATGGCGCGCGGTCTTGAGGTCCGCCTGCGCGTGCTGATCCCGGCGGTCGAGAACGCGATTGCCGGCGATGCATTCCGGCCGCGCGACGTCTATCGCTCGCGCAAGGGCCTGACGGTCGAGGTCGGCAATACGGATGCCGAAGGCCGGCTGATCCTCGCCGACGCGCTCGCGCTCGCCGACGAGGAGGCGCCCGATCTCCTGGTCGACATGGGCACCCTGACCGGCGCCGCCCGCGTCGCGCTCGGCCCCGACGTGCCGCCGTTCTATACCCACGACGAGGACCTCGCCGCCGCCATCGCGCATCATGCCCGCGCCGAGAACGACCCGCTGTGGCGGCTGCCGCTGTGGCCCGCCTATGACGCGATGCTCGATTCCAAAGTGGCGGACATGAGCAATATCGGCACCGGCGGCTTCGCCGGCTCGATCATCTGCGCGCTGTTTCTCAACCGCTTCGTCGCCGCCGCCAAGGCTTGGCTGCATGTCGACATCTACGCCTGGACGCCATCCGCCAAGCCGGGCCGCCCTGAGGGCGGCGAATGCCAGGCAGCGCGCGCGGTCTATTCCTATCTTGCGGCGCGCTACGGTCACAAATGAGCCCTGACGGAAGCCACACGTTCGACCCGCGCATCACGCCGGCGCGGCCCGATCTCGCGGCCGCGCACCTTCAAGGCAAGGTCACGGCTGCGCGTTTCGTCGAAGGCATCGAGCGCGAGGTGCGCGATGACAGCGCGCCGGTGCGGCGTGAACCGGCGCCCGACGGCTCCCTCGATACCGAGGCGCTCAAGGGCGAGCGGGTCACGGTCTACGACACCAACGAGGAGGGCTGGTGCTGGGGGCAGCTCGCGGCCGACGGCTATGTCGGGTGGCTGCCAGCCAATGCGCTCGGGCCGCCCGGTCCGCGCGCGACCCATCGGGTCTGCGCCCTGCGCACGCTGGCGTTTCCCGGCCGCTCGATCAAGCTGCCGCCGGTCGCGACCTTCTCGCTCGGCTGCCGCCTCGCGGTTGTCAGGAGCGAGGAGCCGTTCGCCGTGACGCCGGCGGGCTACGTACCGGCGCGGCATCTCGCGGCAATCGACGCGGTGGAAACCGATTTCGTTGCGGTCGCGGAGCGCTTCGTCGGAGTGCCCTATCTTTGGGGCGGCAAGACCAGCCTCGGGATCGACTGCTCGGGTCTCGTCCAGACGGCGCTGACGGCCGCCGGCATCTCATGTCCACGCGACAGCGACATGCAGGAGCGCGCGTTGGGCGGGGCAATTGCCCCCGACTCGACCGATCTGCGCCGTGGCGATCTCGTTTTCTGGAAGGGCCATGTGGCCATCGTGCGCGACGGCACGACGCTTCTGCACGCCAATGCGCATCACATGGCGGTCGCCGTCGAGCCGATCGCCGAGGCGGTGCAGCGCATCGCGGCCGGCGGCAGCGCCGTGACGACGGTGAAGCGGCTGCAACGGCCGTGATGGTGCTCGACTCCTGCGCGAGTCGAACCTAGGATGCTCTTGTTGCCATCGGCGGACGCTTCCCGCGAGGTCGCCATGTCGCGCATTCAGTTGGCAGTCGCATCGATTTTCTTCGGCGTGTTCGCGCTCCTCGGCGCGTCCGATCGCTCGGCGGCGCAGGCCGGCTGCCAGCCGACGATCACGCAGCCCTGCACCAACACGCCGGCGCGCTCGAGCAATCCGGCGCCGAATCAGAGGCGATCGGTGCAGGCCGACGACGACAACACGCCGAAGGATCATTCGCCGCACATCAAGCTCGACAACGATACCGAGTTCAAGTTCGGCACTCAGGGCATCGGCCTTGGACGGAAGTTCTGATGTCCTCAGTACCCGCTGGCGCGATCGATCACGTTCTCCGGCGCGTACCCGGCTTCGAGCCGCTCGATCTGCTTCACGACATAATCGACCACTTCCTCCGGCACCGAGGCTGCCGAGTTGTGCGGCGTGATCGTGACGTTCGGATGCGTCCACAGCGGGCTCGTGGTCGGCAGGGGCTCGGTCGGGAAGACGTCGAGGGTCGCGGCCGCGAGCGCGCCCTCGTCGAGCGCGCGGATGATATCGGCGTCGACCTGCAGCCTGCCGCGTCCGGCATTGATCAGGAACGCGCCGCCGAGCGCGCCGTCGCGCTTGAGCTTGCGCAGCAGCGCTAGGTTCAGGATCCCGTCGGTGTCCGGCGTGTGCGGCAGCAGGCAAACCAGGATCTCGGTGCGCGCCAGGAAGGGGTCGAGCCCGGCGGCGCCGTGGAAGCACGCGAGCCCCGGCAAGACCCGCGGCGTGCGGCTCCAGCCGGCCACCTGGAAGCCGAGCCGCACCAGCACCTCCGCGGCGTCGCGCCCGAGCACGCCGAGCCCCATGATGCCCACATGCACCTCCTGCGCGATCGGTTGTGGATGCTCGTGCCACAGGCGCTGGCGTTGCTGCGCGTCGTAGAGCCGCTGGCGGCGATGATGCATCAGCACGTGCAGCGTCACGTATTCGGTCATGCGCCGCATGAGGCTCGGATCGACCACACGCACGATCGGCACCTGCGGGAGCGCGCCGTCCCGCAGCAGCGCATCGACCCCGGCGCCGAGGCTGAAGATCGCACGCAGATTGGGGAAGAGTGCGAACGCCCCGGGCGGCGGCAGCCACGCGGCCGCATAGGCGATGTCGGCAGGGTCGCCGACGCGGTCGGGCCACAGCCGGATGTCGCGTCCCGGCGCGGCCGCGCGGAAGCGCTGCTCCCAGGGCCCGGGATCCCAGCCCGTGATGGCGAGCAGCAGCGCGCTCATCGCGCGGCGGGCTCGCCGGCGACGATGGCGTCGAGCCGGCCGCGGTTGAGCGCGAGCCATTGCAGCGCGAGGATGCAGAACCCGTTGCGCAGGCGCCGCTGCTCCAGTGCCGCCAGCGCGGTCGTGATCGGAACGCGCATCGGTCGCGTCGCTTCCTTCTCGTGCGCGGCGCCGGCATGTGTCGGGACGTGCGTCGCATCGACGAGCCCGAGAAACATGAAGCCATGCTCGTCGCTCGAGCCCGGCACCGGAATGAAATCGAGCATCGGGTAGAGCGCCGACGGCCGCACGCCGATCTCCTCGACGCATTCGCGCATGCCGGCGTCCGCCGGCGTCTCGCCCGCCTCGACGTGGCCGGCGACGATCTCGGTGAGCTCGCCGGCGCCGGTCGCGAGATGCGCGGGCAGGCGGAACTGGCGGATGAGCACCAGCTCGCCGCGCGCAAGATCGATCGGCAGCACCGCCGTCACCTTGCCGACGTGCAGCACGTCGCGCACGCTGTCGAGGGTCTGCCCGTCCGGCAGGCGCAGCGACAGCGAAAAGCGCTCGAGCCGGTGGAAGCCGCCGCCGAGAATCTTGGGCGGCGACACCGTTGCGTCCGCCGCCGCGTCGGCCAGCGCGTCCGGCGCTATGTCATCGGTCATCGCGGCGCCCCCCGCGCGAAATCATTCGGACACCACGCTCGTCGGTGCGGTTTCCAGGTTGAAGGCCGCGGCGAACAGCGCCCGCGTGTAATCCGACTTCGGCGCGGCAAAGACCTCGGCTGCGGGACCCTCCTCGACGACCTTGCCGTGCCGCATCACCATGATCCGGCTCGCCAGCGCCGACACCACCTTGAGATCATGCGAGATGAACATGTAGGTGAGATCGTGCTCGCGCTGTAGCTTGCGCAGCAGCGCGCAGATCTGCGACTGGATCAGCATGTCGAGCGCGCTGGTCGGCTCGTCGAGGACCACGAAGGTGGGCTGCAGCACCGCCGCGCGCGCCATCGCGATGCGCTGGCGCTGACCGCCCGAGAACTCGTGCGGATAACGGAAGCGGGTCGACGGCTCGAGGCCGACCTCGCTCAGGGCGCGGATCACCCGCTGCTCGCGCTCCCCGCGCGGCATCTTCGGATGGTGCACCCGCAAGCCTTCCTCGACGATGTCCTCGACCGACATGCGCGGCGACAGCGAGCCGTAGGGGTCCTGAAACACGATCTGCATGTCGCGGCGGAATGGGCGCATCGCCTTGAACTTGAGGCCTTGCAGCTCGTTGCCCATGAACACGATCGGTCCGGTCGATGAGATCAGGCGCAGGATGGCGAGCCCGAGCGTGGTCTTGCCCGAGCCGGACTCGCCGACCACCCCGAGCGTCTCGCCCTTGCGCAGCTCGATGCTGACCCCGTCGACCGCCTTGATGTGGCCGACCACCCGGCGCAGCACGCCGCGCTTGATCGGAAACCAGACCTTTAGATCGTCGGTCCGCACCATCACCCGGCCGGATGGATTGGAGGGCGCCGGCTCCTTGTTCGGCTCGGCGGCGAGCAGCTGGCGCGTATAGGGGTGCTCCGGCGCCGCGAAGACGCGCTCGACCGGGCCATGCTCGACGATCTTGCCTTGGGTCATCACGTGCACATGATCGGAGACGTGGCGCACGATGCCGAGGTCATGGGTGATGAACAGCATGGCCATGCCGAGCCGCGCCTGCAGATCCTTGAGCAGCTCGAGGATCTGCGCCTGCACCGTGACGTCGAGCGCGGTGGTCGGCTCGTCGGCGATCAACAGGTCGGGCTCGTTGGCGAGCGCGAGCGCGATCATGACGCGCTGGCGCTGGCCGCCGGAAAGCTGGTGCGGGTAGCTGGCGAGCCGGCTCTCGGGGTCGCGGATGCCGACCTGGCTCAACAGCTCGATCACCCGCTTGCGCGCGGCCGGGCCGACGATGCCGCGATGCACCTCGAGAATCTCCGCGATCTGCTTCTCGATCGTGTGCAGCGGGTTGAGCGACGTCATCGGCTCCTGGAAGATGATCGAGATGTCGTCGCCGCGCACGCGCCGCATCTCGGCCTCCGACGCCTTGATGAGGTCCCGGCCCTTGAACATGATCTGTCCGCACGGATGGCTCGCGGAGGGATAGGGCAGGAGCTTCATCACCGACAGCGCCGCGCAGGATTTGCCTGATCCCGACTCGCCGACCAGCGCGACCGTCTCGCCCTTGCGAATGTCGAACGAGATGCGGTCGACCGCGCAGCTCGCGCGCTCTCCCTGGTGGAAGACGACCGAGAGATCGCGGACCGAAAGCAGGGCGGCGTCGCTCATCGCGCTCACCGTAACGTCTTGCGCGCGTCGAAGGCGTCGCGCACGCCTTCGCCGATGAAGATCAGCAGCGACAGCATGATCGCGACCGTGAAGAACCCGGACAGCCCGAGCCACCACGCATAGGGATTGGCTTTCGCCTCGTTGAGCAGCTCGCCCAGCGACGGCGAGCCCGGCGGCAGCCCGAAGCCGAGAAAATCGAGGGCCGTCAGCGTCATGACGGAGCCTGACAGGATGAACGGAACAAACGTCATGGTGGCCACCATGGCGTTTGGCAGGAGATGCCTGAACATGATCACCCAATTGGAGACGCCGAGCGCGCGTGCCGCCTGGATGTATTCGAAGTTGCGGCCGCGCAGGAACTCGGCGCGCACCAATCGGACCAGGCCGACCCAGGAGAACAGCAACATGATGCCGAGCAGGGTAAAGAACCCCGGCACCAGGATGGCTGAGAGGATCAGTAGCAGATAGAGGTCGGGGATCGAGGTCCAGATCTCGATGAAGCGCTGGAACAGAAGGTCGGTCCAACCGCCGAAATAGCCCTGCACGGCGCCTGCGATCACGCCGATCATCGAGGAGAGCACCGTCAGGGTGAGCCCGAACAGCACGGAAATGCGGAAGCCGTAGATCAGTCGCGCAACTACGTCGCGGCCGTTCGTGTCGGTGCCGAGCCAATTGGGCTCGAGCTTGTCGTCGCAATGGGCGAATTTTTTCTCGATCGCGTTCGCACAATCCTGCTTGTTCAAGGCCCAGGTCGGTTTGGAGGGGAAGGCCATCGGCGGATTATTGACGCGGGTATCGTAGCTGAAACGGATCGGCGGCCACAGGATCCAGCCCTTCTTGTTAATGCGCGCAATCAGCGCATCATCGTTGCGGTAGTCGGCCGCGGTACCGAGTGCGTCCGTATCGTCCTTGCCGGCGAAGGTTGTGTCCGCATAGGTAGAAAGGATCGGGAAGTAGGATTTTCCGTCGTAACGGATATAGAGCGGCTGATCATTGGCGATGACATTCGCGAGCAGCGAGATCACGAACAGAATGGTGAATATCCACAATGAGACATAGCCGCGGCGGTTGCGCTTGAAGTTCTCCCAGCGCCGACGGTTGAGCGGAGAGAGCGCGAAGCGCCCCCCTGCCGGGGCCAGTATCGGCCCGGTCGGCGTGGCGATCGGGGCCTCGGGGACGCTGTTGGGAACGCGCGCGTCCATCTCAAACGTCCCGCGTCTCGAAATCGATGCGCGGATCGATCAGGGTGTAGGTGAAATCGGAGATCAGGTTCACGGCCAACCCGATCAGCGCGAAGATATAGAGATTGGCGAACACCACCGGATAGTCGCGGTTGAGCACGCTCTCGAAGCTCAGCAGGCCGAGGCCGTCGAGCGAGAAGATCGTCTCGATCAGCAGCGATCCGCCGAAGAAGGCGCCCACGAAGCTGCTGGCGAAGCCCGCGATGACGATCAGCATGGCATTGCGGAAAACGTGGCCGTAGAGAACCCGGCCCTGCGTCAATCCCTTGGCGTGTGCCGTGAGGACGTACTGCTTGCGGATCTCGTCGAGGAACGAGTTCTTGGTGAGCAGCGTCATGGTGGCGAATGAGCCGACCATCATGGCGAAGACCGGCAACGTGATGTGCCAGAAATAGTCGGCGATCTTGCCGTACCAGGGAAGCTGGCTCCAATTGTCGGAGGTCAATCCGCGCAGCGGAAAGATGTTCCAGAACGAGCCGCCGGCGAACAGCACGATCAGGAAGATCGCGAGCAGGAAGCCCGGTACCGCGTAGCCGACGATGATGATCGTCGACGAGATGGTGTCGAACCGCGTGCCGTCGCGCACCGCCTTGACGATGCCGAGCGGGATCGAGATCAGGTAGGTGAGCAGCGTCATCCACAGGCCGAGCGAGATCGACACCGGGAGCTTCTCCTTGATCAGGTCGATGACGCTGATGCTGCGGAAGAAGCTGTCGCCGAAATCGAACATCAGATAGTTCTTCACCAGGATGAAGAAGCGCACATAGGCGGGCTTGTCGAAGCCGTACTGCTTCTCCAGCTTTTTGATGAAGGCCGGGTCCATGCCCTGCGCGCCGCGATATCTCGAGTTGACGGCGTCGAGCTGGCCGCCTCCCTGCAGCTGGCGCGCGCCGAGGTCGCCGCCGGAGCCGCCGATACGCGAGGTGGCGCCCGTGTCCTGCCCCGACATCTGCGCCAGCACGCGCTCGATCGGCCCGCCCGGCGCGAACTGCACCACCACGAACGCCACCAGCAATATGCCGAACAGCGTCGGGATCATCAGCAGCAGTCGGCGAACCAGATAGGCGGCCATTCGGAATCTCGATCTCGCTTCTTCTGCTCAGCCCGCCCGCTCGAGCTTGTTCGCCTTTTCGCGGTCATACCACCAGATGTCCGGAATGCCGCGGTCGTAGCGCGGCTGCGGCGCGCTCGGGCGGCCGAACACGTCCCAATAGGCGATCAGGTGCGCGGCCCGGTACCATTGCGGCACCCAGTAGCGACCGGCGCGGATGACGCGGTCGAGGGCGCGGCAGGCGGTCGTGAGCGCGGCGCGGGTGTCGGCCGCGATGACCTTCTCGGTCAATGCGTCGATCGCCGGATCGGCGATGCCGCCGACATTGTACGTGCCGTTGATGCGTGCGGCCTGCGAGGAGAGATAGGCGCGCAGCTCGTCGCTTGGCGTGTTGTTGAGGGTCAGCCGCTCCACCGTGATGTCGAAGTCGCGCTCGTCGACCCGCCGTTTGTATTGCACGGCGTCGACCTCGCGGATGTTCGCGTCGATGCCGAGCAGGGCGAGGTTCTTGATGTAGGCGAGGTGGTGCGGCTCGAAGGTCGGGTCGTCGACCAGGAACTCGATGGTGAACGGGTTGCCCTGCGGATCGACGCGCTTGCCGTTCTTGATGGTGAAGCCGGCCTGGGTGAGG
Source organism: Xanthobacteraceae bacterium (assembly GCA_035293985.1). Taxonomy (GTDB): domain Bacteria; phylum Pseudomonadota; class Alphaproteobacteria; order Rhizobiales; family Xanthobacteraceae; genus JAVDCA01. The sequence goes on along the minus strand of DATGLS010000017.1, from coordinate 196,704 downwards.
AGAGCGCTCGCCTTGGCGAGCAGCGGCCGGATCTGGCCAGAGCCGTCGTTCACCGGCGGGACGTAGGGCTCGCCGAACACCTCGTCCGGCACCTTGCCGCGGAACGGCTCGAGCAGCGCCAGCTCCTCGGCGCTAGGCTTTCCGCTCGCCATCAGGGGCGAGTTCTGGAACATCGACACGGTGCGCTGGTAAAGGCCATACATGACGTTCTTGTTGGTCCACTCGAAATCGAAGGCGTCGATCAGCGCCTCGCGCACGCGTCGGTCCTTGAACTTGTCGCGGCGCATGTTCGGAAACCAGCCCTGGGCGCCGGACAGCTGCCCGTCGGGAAGCGTCTCGCGCTTGACGCGGCCGTCGCGCACGGCCGGAAAATCGTAGCGGGTCGCCCATACGCGCGAGGTGAACTCCTCGCGAAACAGGTAGTTCTTCGCCGTGAAGCCGATGAACCCGACCTCGCGATCGCGGTAGAAATCATAGCGCACGATGTCGAAGTTGTTGGTGCCGACCGCGACGGGGAGCGCCGCTCCCCAGAAATCCTTCACGCGCTCGTATTCGATGTAGTGGCCGACATCGAAGTGGCCGACCCGGTAGGCGCCGGAGCCGAGCGGAACGTCGAGGGTCGATTGGTCGAACGGATGCGTCGTGTAATAGGCGCGCGAGAAGATCGGCAGGCCCGCGACGTACAACGGCACGGTGCGGCCGCGCCCCGGCTTGAAGCGCACCACGAGGGTCGCGTCGTCTTCCGCTTCGGCGCGGTCGAAATCGTGCAGCAGCTGGACGATCAGCGGATGGCCCTTGTCCTTGAGGAGCGCGAACGTGAACGCCGCATCTTGTGCGGTGAGCTTGGTGCCGTCGTGGAAGTGCGCCTCCGGCCGCATCGCGTAGCGGTAGGTCAGCCCGTCGGCCGAGATGCGCACGCCGCGTGCCGCATAGCCGTACATCGCGTCGGGCTCGTCGATCGCCCGCGCCATCAGCGTCGCGAAGGTCATCTCGATCCCCTGGGCCGCGTCGCCCTTGAGGATGTAGCTGTTGAGCGAGTTGAAGGTGAGGAAGTTCTGATTGTATTGCCGCACCGGGCCGATCTGCGAAAACATGCCGCCCTTGGGCGCGTTCGGATCGACATAGTCGAAACGCTTGAAGTCGACCGGATACTTGAGGTCGCCGAACGCAGAGATGCCGTGCCGCTCCACCTCGTCCTCGGCGGCGCGCGCCGGCGGCGCGAGCCGCGCGCCCGCGAGCGCGCCGGCGCCGATGGCCAGGGCTGCGCGGCGGGTGATCCTCACTGGCTCGACCCGGTCTTCGCCGCCTTGGCGGCGTCCCACCACCAGATGGTGGGGAAGGCATCTTCACCGTACTTCGGCATGGTGTCCGGCCGGCCGAAGCGGTCCCAGCGCGCGGTCCATACCTTGCGCAGGGTCCATTGCGGCACGACGTAGTGATTCCACAACAGTACGCGGTCGAGCGCCTTGGTGGCGGCAACCAGCTCGTCGCGGCTCTTCGCGAAGACGACGCGATCGATCAGCGCATCGACCGCGGGGTTCTTGATGCCGATGTAGTTGCGCGATCCATTCTGGTCGGCGGCAGCCGAACCCCAGTATCCGCGCTGCTCGTTGCCCGGCGACAGCGACTCGGCCCAGTTCGCGATGATGATGTCGAAGTCGCGGTTGCGGCGACGGTTTTCGTATTGCGCAGCATCGATCGTGCGGATCGAAACCCCGATGCCCATGCGCTCCAGCCCCGGCTTGTAGAACAGGTAGATGCGCTCGGCGGAGGGATCCTCGGAAAGGAGCTCGACCGTGAACGGGGTCCCGGTCTTGGCATCGACGAGCTTCTGATCACGGATTTCGTAGCCGGCTTGGCGCATCAGGCGCAGGCCGGCGCGCAGGTTCTCGAGATCCGCCTTGGGGTCTCCGCCCACCGGATTGCTGTAGGGCGTGGTGAACACTTCCGGTGGCACCTTGTCCCGCAGCGGCTCGAGCAACGCCAGCTCCTGCGGACTTGGCAGCCCGGTTGCGGCAAGCTCGGTGCCGTAGAAGTAGCTCGAAATGCGCTCGTACCGGCCGTAGAACAGCTGTTTATTCATCTGCTCGAAATCGAGGGCGAAATTGAAGGCGTGCCGCACGCGCGGGTCCTTGAATTTGTCGCGCCGCGTGTTGAACGCGAACGCCTGCATGACGCCCATGTTGTGGATCGGAAACTCTTCCTTGATGACGCGCTTCGCGGTGACCGCCGGAAAATCGTATTGCGTGGTCCATTTCTGCGCGCTGTTCTCCTGGCGCCAATCGAACTGGTCGGCCTTGAAGGCCTCGAACGCGACGGTCGTGTCGCGGAAGTAGATGTAGCGGATCTCGTCGAAGTTACCCGTGCCGACCCGCACCGGAAGATCCTTGGCCCAATAATCCTTGACGCGTTCGTAGGTGATCGAGCGCCCCGGCTCGAACGTCTTGATCCGGTAGGGCCCGCTGCCGAGCGGCGGCTCCAGCGTGGTTGCCGTAATGTCGCGCGCCTTGCCGTTTGCGTCCTTGCCCTCCCACCAGTGCTTGGGCAGGACGAACAGCTCGCCGACGATCTGCGGCAGCTCGCGGTTGCCCGGGCCGTCGAACGTGAAGGTGACGTCGCGTTCTCCGGTCTTCTCCAGCTTGACGACGTGGCGGTAGTAAGCGCCGTAGAAGGGGCTGTTCTCCTTCAAGGTGTTGAACGAGAAGATCACATCCTCGGGCGTCACCGGCTGGCCATCGTGCCATTTCGCCGAGGCGCGCAGCCGGTAGGTGACCGCGGAGAAATCCTCCGCCCGGCTGACCGCTTCCGTCAGCAGACCGTAGGCCGATGCGACCTCGTCGAGCGGCGACGCGGCGAGCTGGTCGTAGATGCGCTCGATCCCGACCTCCAGATGGCCCTTGAGGCCCGCGATCACGATGTTGAAGTTGTCGAAGGTGCCGAGGCCGAGCATTCGCACGGTGCCGCCCTTCGGGGCGTCCGGATTGACGTACTCGAAGCGCTTGAAATCGGCTGGGTACTTGAGATCGCCGAACAGCGACAGCCCGTGGCGCCAGGTCGGAGCGGGATCGGGCGGAGCTGCTTGGGCGGTCGCTGGCCGGATCAGGTCCGGCAGGCCGATTTGGGCCAGCGTAGGTGCGGCAAGCGCAAGGGCGCTGCGGCGAACGAAACGGCGACGGGTGAGGGACAAGCAGTTCTCCGCAATCGATTGGTCGCAGGGTGACGTCGGCGCTTCCTTTGAGCCACCCCTTTGGCGATTCCTTGGTCAACGCCTTGGGCGATGCCTGGGTCGAGGCCCGGGGCCCATGTCTTTAACGCATTATGTCCCTTTTGCGATGCGGGTACCGGCGCGGGTGCGGCTAACCCCCACGGCGACCTTCAATTTCCCGTGCACATTCTCCTTACGTACCGCAGCCCAAAACGGCCTCGGCCGGGCGCAGGCCCGGCCGAGACGCTCTATCGGGGGGCAGCTCACGCGCCGAGGCGACTACTTCTTGGCCACTGTCGGCAGATCGAGCGGCTTGTCGGACAGCGTGTGCAGGTAGTTGATCACATCCGCCCGCTGCTTGTCGTGGTCATTGTCGAAGCCCGCAAAACTCATCAGCGTGCCCGGGATATAGCCGCGCGGATTGGTCAGGAACTTGTTGAGCTCGTCGAACGTCCACTCGCCGCCCTTGGCCTTCATCGCCGCCGAATAGTTGAATCCCGCCTCCGAGGCGCGCGGGCGGCCGACGATGCCCCACAAGTTGGGACCGACCTTGTTCGGACCGCCCTTCTCGAAGGTGTGACAGGCTTGGCAGATCTTGGCGGCGGACTGGCCGCGCTCGGCGCTCGAGGTCTGCAGCAGCACCTCGATCGGCTGTGCCGCCGCCGGCGCACCGCCGTGCTGCTCGGTCGGCGCCTTGACGGCGATCTCGTAGCCGGGCTTCGCCGGCGCCTTCGGGCTGAACACCGCCCCCGATGCGATATTGATCGCCACCAGTGCCGTGCAGGTGGCCAGCACCGCCATCAGGACTTTGTTGACGTTGTCCGAATCCATTGCCGAGCTGCTCCGGAGGTCTTCATCATTGGCGAAGAGGGCCAAGCGGGGCCCGAATAGGCGAGCGAAGCGACGCCGTTCTTCCGAACGGCTATAGGCGAGCGAAGCGCCGTTTTCCCGAACGGCGGCGCACAAATAGCCGGTTTGCCTCGCCCCTGGCAACCCGTATAAGCGGACGTTCCACCCGTCAATTTCGGGGCTGACGCGGCGTAAATCCGGGCATTTTCGGCGATGGCGAGCGAGGTCATGGTTCTCATTCCGGCGCGCCTCGCCGCGACCCGCTTGCCGGGCAAGCCGCTCGCCGACATCGCCGGCCGGCCGATGATCGCCCATGTGCTGGCGCGCGCGCATGAGGCCGGCGTCGGCGAGGTGGTGGTGGCAACCGATTCGGAGGCCGTCTGTGTTGCGGCCGAGAAAGCCGGCGGGCGCGCCGTGATGACCTCCGCCGACCACCCCTCGGGCTCCGACCGCATCTTCGAGGCGCTCGTCGATCTCGATCCGGAGCGGCGCATCCGCCGGGTCGTCAACGTGCAGGGCGATCTGCCCACGCTCCATCCGGCCGACCTGCGCGCCGCCGTCGCGCTCCTCGACGATCCGGAGGTCGATATCGCCACGATCGCGGCCGAGATCCGCGACCCGGCCGAGCGCACCAGCCCTCACATCGTCAAGGTGGTCGGCTCGCCGATCGGCGCGCGCCGGCTGCGCGCGCTCTATTTCACGCGCGCGACCGCACCCCACGGCGAGGGTCCGCTCTATCATCACATCGGTCTTTATGCGTATCGGCGCGCCGCCCTCGAGCGCTTCGTCAAGCTCCCGCCCTCCACCTTGGAGAAGCGTGAGAAGCTCGAGCAGTTGCGTGCGCTCGAAGCCGGCATGCGCATCGACGTCGCGCTGGTCGATTCGGTGCCGCTGGGGGTCGATACGCCCGAAGAGCTGGAGAGGGCGCGGGCGCTGCTCGCGCGGTGAGGGGAAACCCAATGAGCAAGACAGCGAAGAGACGCAAGATCGCCTTCCAGGGCGAGCTCGGCGCCAATTCCCATATCGCCTGTGATGAGGTCTATCCCGGCTACGAGCCGTTGCCGTGCCGGACCTTCGAGGACGCGCTGGCGGCGATCTCGAGCGGTAGCGCCGATCTCGGCATGATCCCGATCGAGAACTCGGTCGCGGGGCGTGTCGCCGACATCCATCACCTGATGCCGACCGCGCAGCTGCACATCATCGCCGAGCATTTCCTCGGGATTCGCAACCAGCTGATGGCGCCGAAGGGTGCGACGCTCAAGGGGCTCAAGACCGTCGAGAGCCACATCATGGCGCTCGGCCAGTGCCGCAACTACATCCGCAAGCTCGGTATCCGCGCGCTGGTCGCCGCCGACACCGCCGGTGCCGCCAAGGACGTGGCCGAGCGCGGCGATCCGACCTGCGCCGCGATCGCGTCGCGCCTCGCCGCCAAGATCTATGGGCTGACGATCCTGGCCGAGAACGTCGAGGACGAGGCGCATTCGACCACGCGCTTCATCGTGCTGTCGCGCGAGAAGAAGATCGCCAAGCGCGGCGACGGCCCGGTGATGACGACGTTCGTGTTCCAGGTGCGCAACATTCCGGCCGCGCTCTACAAGGCGCTCGGCGGCTTCGCCACCAACCGCGTCAACATGACGAAGCTCGAAAGCTACATGATCGAGGGCAATTTCTTCGCCACCCAGTTCTACGCCGACGTCGAGGGGCATCCGGACGATGCGAACCTCAAGCTCGCGCTCGAGGAGCTCGCGTTCTTCTCCAAGGAGCTGACCATCCTCGGCGTCTATCCGGCGTCGCCGCTGCGCGCCAGGCTCGGCAAAAAATAACGCGTCATTGCGAGCAAACGCGAAGCAAACTCGTTCCGCTCGCGCATGTGCCTGCGCCTCGAGCTCGCCTCGTCGGGCTGCGCGCTTCTCGCGATGACGGATGGCGTCACTTCACATTCGCCACCACCCACTCGTCGATCAGATGCGCGATGTCGAGGTTGTTCTTCTCGATCATCACCATGTGGCCGTTGCCGCGGATGCCCTTGTCCTGCAGGCGGATGTACTCGGTCTTGACGCCCGCCTGGTCGAGGTACTTCGCAGTGCAGTGATCATACACCTGGTGATACGACGCCTCCGCCGACATGATCATGACCGGGATGTTTTTCAGGTTCACCAGCTGGCGCGCCGGCGATTTTTGCATCCAGCACACGAACAGGTCAGGCCCGTCCGCCTTCGGCTCGCGCTCGATCGCGATCTCGCTCGGATCCTTCACGGGCGGATCGTAGGTGATCGCGATGTCGGTCGGTCCCCACGGGCGCGTGCGGCCGGTGCCGATGATGGTCGCCTCGAACGGGGGGCCGGAGGGCTCGATCGCGACGATCGCCTTGACGAGCTTCGGCCGCGCGTCGGCGATCAGCCAGCCGAACGCGCCCGACTGCGAATGGGTGAGCACGATCGCGGGCCCGATCTTGTCGAGGAGGGCCGCGCCCGCTTCCTGGTTACGCTGCTCGGTCTCCTCCGCCGACAGCACCGTCTCGACCTGCGTCGCGTAGAACGCATCGAAGATCGCATCGCCCTTTTTGCCCTTGTTCGGCCCGTCGCCCGGCCATTGCGTGTGCTTCTTCGCCTGCGGCCAGGTGCCGTCGGTCTCGATCGCGGTGAACTGGAACTGCTCGCCCTTGGCCGTGAACATCCGTGTCTTGCCGTCGTCCGGATGCCAGGCCGAGCGCCCGCGCATCGGCTGGTCGATCATATAGACGATGTAGCCCTGCTCGACGAAATACTCGGCCCAGCCTTTGCGGCCGTCCGGCGTGCCCATCCAGTTGGTCGCGGTCTGCGCCGCGCCGTGGATCAGCACCAACGGGTAGGGACGCTTCACGTCCTTCGGCGCCAGCACCTCGACGTAGATCTGCCCGTCCATGATCTCCTGGCCGGGCGGCCCGACATACTTGCCGCCGACATAGAAGTAGCCGCGCAACGCCACCGCCGACTGATCGATCGCTGGCACCGGCAGCTTGGGCGGCTCGGCGTGCGCGGCGTCGAGCAGCAACAATGACAAGCCAGGGATAAGCGCAACAAGCCTGCCCGCGATCGATCGAGACAATGAGCGATACATGCCGTCCTCCCGCCGCCGCGAAACGCGGCGCTTCTTGTGTGCCGCAAACGTCGCGCTGCCGCTGCGGGCTTGTCAATCGCGATCACGCATGTCCCACCTCTGCCCACGCAGATGAGTGAGCGATCGGGCGCCGCGATCAGCCGCCGATCTCCTCGCGCAGGATTTCCAGCTCCAGCCACTTGTCCTCGGCGGCCGCGAGCTCGCCCTGGGCCGCGACGAGCTTCGCCGAGATGTCGTCGAACGCGTTGCGGTCGCGCACGTAGAGGCTGGGATCGGCGAGCTTCTCCTGCGCGGCGCGGACCTTCTCCTGCAGCGCCGCGATCTCGCCCGGCAGCGTCTCGAGCGCGTATTTCTCATTGAAGCTCAGCTTGCGTTTACCGCCTGCAGGCGAGGGCGCAGACGCTACGGTTCCCTTCGCAGGCTTCGCCGGCTCGGGCTTGGGCTCGCGCTTGCCGGTCGCCTCCCGGGCGATGTCGTCGCCGCGCTGCGCCAGCATGTCAGTGTAGCCGCCCGCATACTCGTTCCAGCGGCCGCCGCCTTCCGGAACGATCACGGCATTGACGACGCGGTCGAGAAAGTCGCGGTCGTGGCTGATGAGCAGGATGGTGCCGGCGTAGTCGCCGAGCATTTCCTCCAGGACGTCGAGCGTTTCCAGGTCGAGGTCGTTGGTCGGCTCGTCGAGCACCAGCAGGTTCGACGGCTTGGCGAGAGCGCGCGCGAGCATCAGGCGGCCGCGCTCGCCGCCGGAGAGCGCCGAGAGGGGCGTGCGCGCCTGCTCGGGCGCGAACAGAAAGTCTTTCATATAGCCGACGACGTGCCGCCGCTCGCCGCCGATCGCGACGGTATCGCCACGTCCGCCCGTCAGCGTCTCGGCGACGGTCGCGTCGGGATCGAGGCTGCCGCGGCTCTGCTCGAGCGTCGCCATCGCGATATTGGCGCCGAGCCGCACCGCCCCGGCATCGGGCGCGAGCAGGCCGGTGAGCAGGCTGATCAACGTGGTCTTGCCTGTTCCGTTCGGCCCGACGATGCCGACGCGGTCGCCGCGCCGCACGCGGGTGCTGAAGTCGGTGACGATCGGCCGGTCGCCGAATGATTTGGCGATGCGCTCCGCCTCGATCACCAGCGCGCCGGAGGCTTCGGCCTCGGCCGCCATCAGTGTCGCCTTGCCGGCGCTGGCGCGATAGTCCCGCCGCGCCTGGCGCAGGTCCTGCAGCGCGCCGAGCCGGCGGACGTTTCTCTTGCGCCGCGCCGTCACGCCATAGCGCAGCCAGTGCTCCTCGGCGACGATCTTGCGGTCGAGCTTGTGCTGGGCGGTCTCCTCCTCGGCCAGCACCTCGTCGCGCCAGGCTTCGAAGGCGGCAAAGCCGCGCTCGATCCGCCGCGTCGTGCCGCGATCGAGCCACACCGTCGCGCGGGTGAGGTTGGCGAGAAAACGTCGGTCGTGGCTGATGACCACGAGCGCGGTGCGCATCGCCCCGAGCGTGCCCTCGAGCCATTCGATGGTCGGCAGATCGAGGTGGTTGGTCGGCTCATCGAGCAGCAGGATGTCCGGCTGCGGCGCCAGCACGCGCGCGATTGCGGCGCGTCGCGCCTCGCCGCCCGACAGATGCACCGGATCCTCATGGCCACCGAGACCGAGCTCGCCCACGAGCGCGCTGGCGCGATGATGATCGTCGCCCGGGCCGAGCCCCGCCTCGACATAGTCGAGCACGGTCGCCGCCCCGGCAAAATCCGGCTCCTGGGGCAGGTAGCGCACGGTCGCGCCCGGCTGCACGAAGCGGGTACCGCGGTCGGGCTCGATCAGCCCGGCCGTGATCTTGAGCAGCGTCGACTTGCCCGAGCCGTTGCGCCCGACCAGGGCGACGCGCTCGCCCTGCGAGACGCTGAGCTCGACCCCCTCGAGCAGCGGCGTGCCGCCGAAGGTGAGCGCGATGTCCTTGAGCTGGATGACGGGCGGCGGCATGGGACCCGCGATAGCGCGACGCGCCGGGAGCTACAAGCGCGGTTCGCGCTCCGACGTCCCCATTATCGCACAACGCAAGGGACTGGCGTCGCCGGTGGTCTGCGCACCCGCGTTCCGCTCCCCGTTGTGCACTTATGCTAGCCACGCCCCAAATCCAAATGATCATCGATTGGACCGACCCGACGCTCGCTGATCTCGCGGCGCTTCACGCTTACATATCAGATGATGATTCCGCGGCCGCCGCCGAGATGCTGCGACGCATCGTTGATGTCGTCGAGTCTCGATTGCCGCGAATGCCGCAATCGGGGGGCCGGGTCGCGTGCCGCAAACGCGTGAGCTCGTGATTGTGGGCTCGCCCTATTTTGTCCCGTACCGGGTCCGCGGGGAGAGGGTCGAAATCCTGCGTGTCATCCACGGCGCGCGCCGTTGGCCCGACGTGGAGTGAGCTCGCGCAATCGAGGCTGTCGCAAGCGGCGGCCCACCGGAACGTAGTCAAGCGGGATGAGGCGACGCCATTTCAGCCTCGGGACGCGCGCTGCAGGCGGCGAATCGCCTGATCGAGCGCCGACAGGAAGGCCGAGCGATCGCGCGGCTGGAACGGCCGCGGCCCGCCGGTGACCTCGCCGGACGAACGCAGGTCGTGCATGAGGTTGCGCATCGCGAGCGTCATGCCGATCGACTCGGGTGTGAACGGCTTGCCGGTCGGGGCGATCACCTGCGCACCTGCTTTGACGCAACGGCTCGCCAGCGGGATGTCGGCCGTGATCACGATGTCTGTCGGCCCGGCGCGCGCCGCGATCCAGTCGTCGGCGGCATCCGCCGCCGAGCCAGCGTCGATGCGCTCAATTGACGGGTCTTGCGGCACCCGGATGAAGCCGTTCGCCACCACGCTCACCAGCAGCCCATGGCGCGCCGCGACCTTGTAGATCTCATCCTTCACCGGGCACGCGTCGGCGTCAACGTAGATACGCATGGAACTGGATTCGCTCATGTCGGCCGGTTCGTATCGGCCGGCGCGCCGCTCCACAAGGAGCGGTCGCTATCGAGGAGGCTCGTCCGGCTCACCCCGCGGCGCAGCTATCCGTCAGGCGGTCGATGAACGCCACGCACTTCGCCATCTCGCTCTCGGCGATGAACTCGTCCGCCTTGTGCGCCTGGTCGATCGAGCCCGGCCCGATCACCACCGACGGAATGCCCGCCGCCGAGAAGCGCCCCGCCTCGGTGCCGTAGGCGACCTTCGAGTAAGCGTTGGTGCCGACGAGCTGCTTTGCCAGCACCACCACGTCGTCATCCGCCGGGGTATTGAGCCCGGGGAAATTCGAGCGGTCGACGAACGTGATGCCGGCCTCCGGTGCCACCGCCTTCATGGCCGGCTCGAGCACCTCGCGGCCGTACGTGATGACCTCGTCGGCGAGCGCGTCAACGTCGTCAGCGCCGATCGCGCGGAACTCCATTTCGAAGGTGCAGCTGTCGGGCACGACGTTGAGCGCGATGCCGCCATTGACGATGCCGGTGTGGCCCGTGGTGAACGGCACGTCGTAGAGCGGGTCGCGCGCGCCCTCGCGGGCGAGGCGTTCGCTGATGTCGCGGATCTTGACGATCAGGCGTGCCGCGTATTCCACCGCGTTGACGCCCTGCGGCGCGAGCGAGGAATGCACCGTGCGCCCGTGCACGGTGATGCGCATCGAGCGCTTGCTCTTGTGCCCGACGACGACGCCCATGAGCGAGGGCTCGCCGACGAAGCAGCCGGCCGGCTTCACCGCGAAGGTCTTGATGCGGGCGATGATGTCCATCACGCCGATGCAGCCCACTTCCTCGTCGTAGGAGATGGCGAGATGGATCGGCCGCTTGAGCGGGCGCGCTTTCATCTCCGGCACCGCCGCGAGGCAGCAGGCGACGAAACCCTTCATATCGGTCGCGCCCCGGCCGTAGAGCTTGCCGTCACGGCGCGCGAGCCGGAACGGATCGCTCGTCCAGGACTGGCCGTCGACCGGCACCACGTCGGAGTGGCCTGAGAGGATGTAGCCCGGCGTGTCCGCCGGCCCGATCGTCGCCCAGATATTGGCTTTGGCCCCCGCCTTGTCCGGAATACGTTCGAAGGTGACGCCGTGGCCCTTGAGGTAGCTTTCGACCCAGCCGATCAGCGGCAGGTTCGAGTTGCGGCTGGTGGTGTCGAAGCCGACCAGCTTCTCGAGAATCTCGGTCGATCGTTGAATGTCCGTCATGGCGCGGCCTGCTCCTGCGGGGCTAGGATATAGCACGGGCACATTGCAAGCATCAGGCCAGCAAGCATCACGTCAGCCGGCGTCAGGCCATGGCCGGCATGCGGCGGGCGCGCGGTGGCCAGGCAACGGCGTAACGCCGCAGCCGCGCCGCGGGTTCGTGCAATGTGTTAGCCTCGCCTCCAGTAACGTGGCCACGGACCGGGACGGAGGGCTGCATGCGCCGGCGCGATTTTCTCGCATTGATGGGCGGGGCGGCCGCCGCATGGCCGGGCACTGCCCACGCCGACGACTATCCGAACCATCCGGTCACGCTCGTCGTCCCCTACACGCCGGGCGGCAGCACCGAGATCCTCGCCCGCATCGTCGCCCAGCAGCTCGGGCCGCGGCTCGGCGGGTCGGTGATCGTCGAGAACAAGCCCGGCGCCGGCACCGTGATCGGCACGACCGCCGTCGCCAAGGCCGCCCCCGATGGTTACACGCTGCTGATGGCGACACCGACGCCGATGGCCATCAATGTCAAGGTGCACAAGCATCTGCCCTATGATCCGGCGACTGATTTCGTGCCGCTCGCCATGGTGGCGGCGGCGCCGTTCGTGCTGATCGTCAACCCGGCGCTGCCGGTGCATTCGGTCACCGAGCTGATCGCCTATGCCAAAGCTCGTCCCGGCCAGCTGTCCTATGGCTCGGGCGGCGTCGGCGCGCCGCATCATCTCTATGCGGCGCTCCTGTCCAGCATGGCCGGCATCAGCATGACCCACGTGCCCTACAAGGGGAGCCTGCCGGCGCTCAACGACGTGGTCGGCGGGCATATCGACCTCATGTTCTGCGACATCCCGCCGGCGATGGGCATGATCAAGAGCGGTCGTGTCCGCGTCCTCGGCGTCTCCACCAAGACGCGCGTGCCCGATTTCCCGGACGTTCCGCCGATCGGCGAGGCCGGCGTGCCCGGCTTCGACGTATCCGGCTGGTTCATGGTGGTTGCGCCCGTGCAGACGCCGCCCGCGATCGTCGCCAGGCTGCACGATCAGATCAAGGACGCGCTGACGTCGCCGCAGGTCAGGGAGCAGATCGCCAAGTTGAGCCTGGTGCCGCTCGCCGACCCTTCGGTTGACGAGATGAAGGCCTTCGTCAAATCGGAGATCGCCCGCTGGGGCAAGGTGGTGGAAGCGGCGGGAATCGCGGGGACGGAATGATGGTCAGCCCGGCGACTGCCGGGCATCCACGTCTTTGTCGCGGCCAAAACGTGGATGGCCGGGACAAGCCCGGCCATTGACGGCTGCCTCAGCGCCCGCGTCGTTGCGCCGTCCTGAGCTCGCCCGGCAGCACCAGCTTCGCCGGCGGGCGGCTGCGCACGAGCGTGATGATCTTGTCGTCGAATTCGGGACCCGTGAGATCGTCCGCCGCCACCATCGGCTTTTCCTCGGTGCCGAACAAGCTTTTGACGAAGCCGAGGCGCAGCGAGAGCTCGTGCGCGGTGTCCAGGTCGGGCTCGACGTAGCAATGGGCCGCGCAGTTCGCGAGCATGCCGTCCGCCTTCGGGTAGGTGGCGCGCATCTCGGCCGTATCGGCGAAGAACATCCAGGGCCGCACCCCGCAGTCGGGGCCGGTGTCGACCGCGCGCGCGACCGTGCCCATCGGCCCGAGGCGCGCCAGCTCGTCGAGGAAGAACGTCACGGTGGTGCCGGGCGAGACCGCCTTGTTGCGGCCGAGCGCCGCCAGCATCTGCCCGACGATGACGCGCAGCACCACCGCGTAGCGGTCAAGCTCGTGACGATCCACGCAGAGATAGAGCGTCGCGCGATGGCGCAGATCCGCCGGTGTCCAGTCGCTGCGCTCGATGAGATCGGCGATCGGCGGCGTCTGCCACACCGCGAGCTCGGGCATGAGCCGCGCAATCAGCGCGTGGCGCTTGTTCGTGGCCATCTCCCGCAGAACCTTGGCATGACGCGCGAGCTCCGGATGCGGCGAGCGGGCGAGCGTGTTGGTCCAGCCTTCGAGCTGCTTCTCGCTGCAGGCGACGCGGGCGAGCACGCCGCGCATGTGGCGCCGCTCGGGCCGGTCGCTCAGCGCCACGTCGTAGATCGCCGGCGCGATGAATGCGCGGCCTTCCTCGTCCGGGCCGCGCCGGCCGGTGAGGAGGTCGGCGAGCAAGCGCGCCTCGCTCCAGGCGTTGTCGGGCTCCTGCGCCACGAGGTCGATCGGATTGTAGTGCATCGAGCGCTCGTTGAGCGCTGGCGCGAACGCAAAGACTTTGCCGACGTCCTTCTGCCGTCCGCGCGCGGTCGACTGAAAGGCCTTGGCGTCGATGTCGACGACCACGGCGCCGGCGGCGAGCTGCGCGAGGTTCAAGGCGGTCTGGCCGCCGCGCTTCGCCGACGCGGCCGGCGCGAACGTGACCACGCTCTGGGTTCCGTCATAAATGAGCGGGCGATCGGTTCCGGCGAACAGGCCGAGCGTCAGCGCGGCGGGCGTCGGCGGAGCGTTGTCGACGTCGGACGCATCGAGCCAGGAACGCTCGACGAACTGATAGGCCTCGAGCGTCTGATGCTCCTCCTCGCTCAGCGTCGCGTCGAGCGAGAGCGCGTTGCGCCAGGCGCGGCGCAGGTCGTTGAACAGCTCGGGTTGCGGGACCGCAAACTCGCCGAACAGCACCTCGAGCCCGAGGCGGACGAAATTGCGCCGGGTGACGCTCTCGAAGCCGGGCGCCGAGGCGTGGCAGCGGCCCTCGTTCCACACGATCGGCAAGCGGATGCGCAGCGCCGCCGCGCGCTCGAACTCGCCGAGCTCGCACAAGAGGTCGGCGGCGCGTAGGGTCGCGCGCTCACGGTCGGAGATCTCCCCGAGCCGCCGTTTGATGATCGCCTTGCGCACCGCGTTCTCGGTCGCGATCAACGTCGAGGCCCGCTCGCCGGCGGTTCGCACGATCATCTCGGCCGCGGCATGAAAGTGCTCCTGCGGCAGGAACGTGCAGTCGCCGACCGTGAGCACCGCCTCGTGCGCGCCGTCGGCATAGAAGGCGGCGATCTGGCGCAGGCGCTTGACGCGGAACCCGGCAATGCGCGTGGTGCGGTCGACCGGGGCGTCCGGCGACGCATTGGCGTTGGCGCGGGGCCGGACCGGCTGCACGCGCGACTCGAGCATGCCGGTCTCCCGCCCGTGCGACGGAATTCCGGAACCACGCAAGGCCGCGAGCAGGCGGGTAATCACCGACGCCATGTCACCCCCGTGAAGGCCTGGCATTATGGCCGACCTGGAGCGGCGATTTCCAGGAGAACGTCGCCGAAACCCGCGCGGCGCGATGCGATCTAACGCCGCCATCCGGCACGTGCGCGCGCCGCGAGTCGCCCATCTGCCCCTGGTGCGCATTGCGCGCCCGCCGTCGGCGCATGGGCCGAACGCAGACGCTTCGCCGGCCGCTCTGCTATAAAGCCCGTCTCTGCTGGGAGCACGCGATGGCGATCGAGGACACCCGACACAAGACCGGCGACACGAGCGTGCGCCTGCGCCGCGACGGCAAGGGCGAGCGGGTGCTCTTCCTGCACGGCGCCGGCGGCTGGCCCGCATGGGGGCCGTTTCTCGCGAATCTCGCCGGCCGATACGAGGTGCTCCTGCCCGAGCATCCGGGCTTCGGCCTGTCCGACGATCCGCCTTGGCTCCGCAATGTCGGCGACCTTGCAATGTACTACCTCGATTTCCTCGACGCGCTCGGCGGGCCGCCGGTCCACCTGATCGGCCACTCGCTGGGCGGCTGGACCGCGGCCGAGATGGCGGTGCGCAACGCCGCGCGGATCACGAGCCTCACCCTGATCGCGCCGGCCGGTGTGCGCGTGAAGGGTCTCGTGTGCGGCGACAACTTCATCTGGTCGCGCGAGGAGTATGTCCGCAACCTCATCTACGACCCGAAGCTCGCCGAGCAGGAGCTCGCCCGCGTGCCGACCGACGAGGAGGCGGACATCGAGCTCACCAACCGCTACATGGCGACCAAGCTCGGTTGGGAGCCGCGCTGGTACAACCCGTCGCTGGAGACCTGGCTGCACCGCATCCGCATTCCGACGCTGGTGCTTTGGGGCCGTGACGACAAGCTGTTTCCGCCCGACTACGCCAAAGCATGGGCGGCGCGAATTCCCGATATCCGCGTCGAGGTCGTCTCCCAATGCGGGCATCGCCCGCAGATCGAGAAACCCGATTGGGCGGCACAGCAGGTCCGCGCCTTTCTCCAAGAACGGTCGGGAGCGCGGTCATGAGGTTCACGTTCTTCCACCTGATGCCGTATCGCCCGCTCGACATGGTGGCGCGGCACGAGCATCGCGCCGCCTGGGTGGTGCTGCCGAACGAGCTCTACGACCCGAAGAAGGGCGCCGACGAGTATCAGTCCTACATCGACCAGCTGGTCTACGCCGAGGAGCTCGGCTTCGACGTCATCGGCGTAAACGAGCATCACCAGACCGCCTACGGCCTCATGCCGGCGCCCAACTTGATCGCCAGCGCGCTGATCGCGCGCACCAAGAAGGCGAAAGTCGCGGTGCTGGGACGCGCACTGCCGCTCGCGAGCAATCCGGTCTACATCGCCGAGGAGTTCGCCATGCTCGACAACCTGTCGCGCGGGCGACTGATCGCCGGGTTCGTGCGCGGCATCGGCAACGAATATCACGCGAGCGGAATCAATCCGTATTTCTCGCATGAGCGCTATCACGAGGCGCACGATCTGATCGTCGCGGCATGGACGAAGCCCGGTCCCTTCACATTCGAGGGCACGCACTACAATCTGCGCTATGTGAACCTGTGGCCGCGCCCCTACCAGCAGCCGCATCCGCCGATCTGGATCCCGTCGATGGGCTCGTCCGAGACCATCAAATGGGCGGCGGCGCCGGAGCGCAAATATCCGTTTCTCGTCACTTTCTCGGGCCGCGATCTCGTCAGCCGCTATCTCAACATGTATCGCGACCAGGCGAAGCAATACGGCTACGACGCCTCGGGCGACCAGCTCGGTTGGGCGGTGCCGCTCTATGTCGCCGACAGCGACGAGCGGGCGCGCGCCGAGGCGAAGGCCGGCCTCGAGACGCTGTTCAACGATTTCCTCGCTGTGCCGTGGGAGATGCTGCTGCCGCCCGGCTACATGTCGCTCACGTCGATGAAGAACACCATGAAGATGCGCAAGGCGCTCGGCACCCGCGCGCGCATGACCGCCGAGGAGCTGATCGAGAACGGCACGGCCATCGTGGGCAGCCCAAAATCGGTGCGCGAGCAGATCGAGCGCCAGCGCGACGCGACCGGCGCCAACAACCTCGTCACCATGCTGCAGTTCGGCGTGCTCTCCGATGAGCTCACCAAGCGCAACATGGAGATGTTCGCCTCGGAGGTGATGCCGCACTTGCGGTGAGTGATCTTGGGGACGGTGGCGCGGCCGCTACCCTCCCGCCCGTCGGCTTGCTCCGCGTCGGCGGAGGCGTGCGCACATAACTTGCGCTCGAGCAAGCGGCGCCTCCACCCCCGGCCCCTCTCCGCCACTCGCTTCGCTCGCGGGGGGAGGGGAGAAGAAGCCTCACGGGATCGGGATTTCCTGCACCTTCTTCGGCACGTGGTAGCCCTTCTGCACGGCCGGGCGATTGGCGATCGCGACGTACCAGCGCTTCACGTTGGGATACTGGCTGAGGTCGACGGTCTGCCACTCGTAGCGCGAGATCCACGGCCAGATCGCGATATCGGCGACCGAGTAGTCGTCGGCGACGAACTGGTGATCCGCCAGCCGCTTGTCGAGCACGCCGTAGAGCCGGTGCGTCTCCTTGAGGTAGCGCTCCTCGGCATAGGGCGCCTTGCCCTTGTTGTACTTCACGAAGTGGTGGGTCTGCCCGAGCATCGGCCCGATGCCGCCCATCTGCCACATCAGCCACTCGATCACCCGGTAGCGCTTGAGCTTGTCGGTCGGCAACAGCTTACCGGTCTTCTCCGCGAGGTAGAGCAGGATCGCGCCCGATTCGAACAGGCTGAAATCATTGTCGCGGTCGACGATCGCCGGAATGCGGTTGTTGGGGCTGATCTTGAGGAACTCCGGCTTGAACTGCTCGTCCTTGCCGATGTCGACCGCATGCGCCTCGTAGGGAATGCCGACCTCCTCCAGCATGATGGAAGCCTTGCGGCCATTGGGGGTCGTCCAGGTATAAAGATCGATCACGTCGTTTACCTCTTTGGGCTTGGCTTCGTCGGGGCGGGAGGCGCTAAGCTAGGGGAGGCAGCGCGGTACGGGAAGGGGCCGAGGAGGACATCATGGCCGCAGGCGACGCGAAGGTGATCCGGACTTTGCACTTGAGGTTCACCATGCCGTCGGCCGATCCGGCCCAGCTCAGCGCGCTGATCAAGTCGGCCAAGCCCTTCTACGAGTTCTTCGGCACCACGCGGGTGCGCCTGTTGCAGAACGTCGACGATCCGGGACGCTTCATCCAGGTGATCGACTACGAGACCGACGAGGCGATGGAGCTCAACCGCCAGCGCATCGCCAGCGATCCGCGCCTGCAGAGCTTCATCCAGGCCTGGCGCGCGATGCTGCCGGGCGCCGTCGAGGTGGATGTGTTTCAAGAAGTGTGAGCCGCAGGGTGGGCAAAGGCGCGAAGCGCCGTGCCCACGTCTTTGTCGCGGTGGGCACGCTTCGCTTTGCCCCCCTACGGTTCAGATCGTCTGGTTATACGCGCCAACCTCGGGGTGCGTGCGCAGCACGCCGTCCAGCGCCTTGAACATATCGCGCATGCGCGCGTCCGACACCGGGCTCTCGACCACCACCACGAGCTCCGGCTTGTTCGACGAGGCGCGCACCAGGCCCCAGGTGCCATCTTCCACGGTCACGCGCACACCGTTGACGGTGACGAGGTCGCGGATCGGCTGGCCCGCCACCTTGTCGTTCTTCTTCTGCGCCGCCACGAAGTGCGCCACCACCTGGTCGACGATGCCGTATTTGATCTCGTCGGCGCAGTGCGGCGCCATGGTCGGCGACGACCACGTCTTCGGCAGCGCCTTGCGCAGGTCCGACATTTTCTTTCCCGGGTTGCGGTCGAGCATGTCGCACACCGCGAGCGCGAAGATCAGCCCGTCGTCGTAGCCGCGGCCGATCGGTTTG
The DNA here is from genome assembly GCA_035293985.1 of Xanthobacteraceae bacterium. Lineage (GTDB taxonomy): Bacteria > Pseudomonadota > Alphaproteobacteria > Rhizobiales > Xanthobacteraceae > JAVDCA01. Next base: position 178,255 of record DATGLS010000017.1, on the reverse strand, counting down.
TTGAAGAAGAAGTGCCCCGACTTCTCGAAGCCCGCGAGCGCGCCGATCTCGTTGACGCGGCGCTTCATGTAGGAGTGTCCGGTCTTCCAGTAGTCTGCCTTGGCGCCGTTCTGCCGCAGCACCGGATCGGTCATGAACAGCCCGGTAGACTTCACGTCGGCGACGAACGTCGCGCCCTTGTGCAGCGCCGACATGTCGCGCGCCAACATCACGCCGACCTTGTCGGCGAAAATCTCCTCACCCTCGTCGTCGACCACGCCGCAACGGTCGCCGTCGCCGTCGAAGCCGAGCGCCACGTCGGCCTTCGTGCGCAGCACCTCGTCGCGCATGGCGTGCAGCATCTTCATGTCTTCGGTGTTGGGATTGTAATGCGGGAAGGTGTGGTCGAGATCGCAGTCGAGCCGCACCACCTGGCAGCCGATCGCCTCGAGCACGCCCGGCGAGAACGCGCCGGCGGTGCCGTTGCCGCAAGCGCACACGACCTTGAGCTTGCGCTCGAGCTTCGGCCGGTTGGTGAGGTCGGCGATGTAGCGGGCGGGAAAATTCTCGACGAACTGGTAGGCGCCGCCGCCCGGCAGGTCGAACCGCGCGTTGAGCACGATCTCCTTGAGCCGCGTCATCTCGTCGGGCCCGAAGGTGAGCGGGCGGTTGGCGCCCATCTTCACGCCGGTCCAGCCGTTGTCGTTGTGCGAGGCCGTGACCATGGCGACGCACGGCACGTCGAGCGCGAACTGGGCGAAATAGGCCATCGGCGTCACCGCGAGGCCGATGTCGTGCACCTTGCAGCCGGCCGCCATCAGGCCGGAGACGAGCGCGTATTTGATCGATGCTGAGTAGCCGCGGAAGTCGTGGCCGGTGACGATCTCCGGCCTGGCGCCCGTCTGGCGGATCAGCGTGCCGAGCCCCATGCCCAGCGCCTGCACGCCCATCAGGTTGATCTCTTTGCCGAACAGCCAACGCGCGTCGTACTCGCGAAAGCCGGTCGGCTTCACCATCGGCCCGGACTCATAGGCGTAGGTGTTGGGCGACAGTTCGGGCTTCGGTGTCGGGAACATGCGGCGTCTCGCGAGCGAGGAAGATCGCGCGAGCACATAGCCCAAGCGCACCGATGCGGAAAGACCGCATCAGCCGGGAGGAACTTCGCGGGGGCGACCCGGTGAAAAGATGGGTCGTGCGCGCAGGCGGCGTCGTCCGGTCGAACGCAAGATCGACCGGACGACGGCGAAAGGCTCAATAATACGGATAGTAGTAGCAGACGTTGACGCGGCGCAGTTGCCAGCCCCACGGTGTCCACACGCGGCGCCAGCGCCAGCAGCCGTAATACGGATAATAGCCGCCGTAGTAGGAGGGGCCCCAGAAGCCGAAGCGGCGGAAGCCGAAGCCGCGGTGGAAGCCGAAGCCGCCCCAATGGCCGCCCCAATGGCCGCCCCAGTGTCCGCCACTCCAGTGGCTGCCGCCCCAATGGCCGGCCCAGCGGGCTGAGGCCTCGGTTGCGAACGTAAGACTGCCCAACGCCAGCACGGCCGCGAGGGCAAGCACTTTGATGCGCGACATGGTCTTGATCCTCCCGTCTGTCACGGACCCGATCACGCCCCCAATGCAGTTGCGTCTACGATTTTGCCGATGAACTCAGGCTGAACCGCCGATCACGATTAAGTGCGCCCGCGCTGTCATCAATGACAGTGCGATGCCGGCGCTCGTTCCGGCACTGCATGACACCGATGTCAGGATCGGCAACGATCCGGCGGCGCGACTACTGCTCGAGCACGAGGCGTCCGTCGCGGTGCTCCCAACGCACGCGCGAGAGGAACGACATGCCGAGCAGATTCTGCCCGAGCGCCTCGTCGGGAAGCACGAGCGCCGTGACGTTGCGCACCGACAGCGAGCCGACCTCGACCAGGCCGAGCTCGACCGGCGCGCCGCGTACGACCCCGTTTGCGGTCGCGACATTGACCGTGTATTCGCGCGCCGCCGGGTAGATGCCGAGGCGGCCCGCGTCCTGCGCGCGCAGCGCGATCACGGAGGCGCCGGTGTCGACCAGGAAGTCGAGGTGGCGGCCGTCGACCTCGGCCGCGACGCTGAAGTGCCCGCCCTGGCCGGGCTCGATCGTCATGCTGTGCGCATAGGCCGACGAGCTCGACGACGTGGCGGGCGCCGATGGCGCGGCCGTCGCGACATCGGCTTGGGTTGCGGTCGGCGCGCCCGTGTGGGCGAGAAACCGCGGCGCGACGACCGCCATCGCGAGGGCCAGAAACGCGAACACCAGCACATTGCGCATGATTGTGGCTCTCCGAGCGTTGCGCCGCATTCCAGCACGCAAAATCTGATCGCGCCCTAACCACACCGGCCCTCGCGCGCGGCTTTCCGAGCCGATCGTAAACGATGCGCTGCCACGATCGCTAAAACTGGCGCGATTTCGCGAGACTCTCTACGTCCCGCGGGGCTTCGCGCGGCGCGTAGCCGGCGCGGACATCGGATCGTCCGGCCACGGGTGGCGGGGATAGCGACCGCGCATCTCGCTGCGCACCGCCGCGTAGCTGCCGCGCCAGAACCCGGGCAGGTCGCGCGTCACCTGCACGGGGCGGTGCGCGGGCGAGAGCAGCTCGATCACCAGCGGCACACGCCCGCCCGCGATGGTCGGGTGCCGCGCAAGCCCGAACAGCTCCTGCACGCGAATGGCGAGCTTGGGTCCCTCTTCGGCCGCGTAGTCGATCGGCACGCGCGAACCCGACGGCGCCTCGAAATGGGTCGGCGCTTCCTCGTCGAGCCGGCGTCGCAGGCGATGCGGCAGCAGCGTGCCGAGCGCGGCGGCAAGCTCGTCGCCGCCGAGCTGGCCGACGGCCGTCTTGCCGATGAGCGCAGGCGTGAGCCAGTCGTCGATGCGATCCGCGAGACCCGCATCGGACAAGTCCGGCCATTCCTCGCCTTCCGCACGACGCAGGAAGAGCACGCGGTCGCGCCACTGGGTCAGCGCCTTGCTCCACGGCAGGCGCGCGACGCCGAGCTTGGCGACGCCCGCGGCGAGCGCATGGGCGGCAGCCTCGTCCGGCTCGACCGCGATCGGCTGCTCGGCCAGCGCAAGCGCGCCGAGCCGCCGCAGACGGCGTCCGCGCAGGCTCAGCGATTGCGGATCGAAGGTGACCTCTTCCCTCGCCTCGATGCGATCGGCGAAGCGCGCTTCGATGTCGGTAAGCGCGATCGGCGCCGCCAGCACGATGCGGCTCTGCGCGGCGCTGCCGATGACCTCGGCGACCGCGAGATATGGCTCGCGCGCGAGCGCCGAGGCGGCATCGACATTGGCGCCGCGCCCGTTGGCGAGCAGAAAGGCGCCTTTGCCGCCGCCGCGGTTCTTGGCGATCCGGTCCGGATAGGCGAGGGCGAGGATGGCGCCCGGCGAGGGCGCCGGCGCCGCGACGGACGCTTTCGGCGCCGCGAGGTCCGCCCAGCGCTTCGCCATGCCGCGCGCCTCCTCGGCGCGGCGCGAGCGGTCGCGGCGCAGGCCGTCCAGCCGGTGGCCGAGATCGACGTCGTCGCCGCCGAGCCCGCGCTCGGTGATCAGCACCGCGATCTGCGCCCCCAGCGGACCCGAACCCTCACGCGCCGCATCGACCACCATGCGGGCGAGGCGCGGCGGCAACGGCAGCCGGTTGAGCGCCTGGCCCTCTGCCGTGATCCGGCCGTCGGCGTCGATCGCGCCGAGCTCGCGCAGCAGCGCTTTTGCCTCGGCGAGCGCCGCGCGCGGCGGCGGATCGAGGAAGGTGAGCTGATCGGGATCGGCGACGCCCCATTGGGCGAGGTCGAGCACCAGCGAGGACAGATCGGCCGAGAGGATCTCGGGCCGCAGGAACGGCTCCAGCGAGGCCGTCTGCCCCTCGTCCCACAGCCGATAGCAAACCCCCGGCTCGGTGCGGCCGGCGCGGCCGCGGCGCTGGGCGGCCGCCGCCCGCGACACGCGCATGGTCTCGAGCCTCGTCAGGCCCACATCCGGCTCGAACACGGGAACGCGCGCAAGCCCGGAGTCGACCACGATGCGAACGCCGTCGATGGTGAGCGAGGTTTCCGCGATCGAGGTCGCCAGCACGACCTTGCGTCGTCCGCGCGGTGCCGGCGCGATGGCGCGATCCTGCGTGGCGGCATCGAGCGCACCATAGAGCGGGACGATATCGACGGCCGGATCGTCGAGCCGCTCCTTGAGCCGCGTCTCGGTGCGGCGGATCTCGCCGGCGCCGGGGAGGAACACCAGGATCGAGCCCGGCTCGGCGCGTAGCGCCTGCAGCGTGGCGTCGGCGACCTGCGCCTCGATCGGCGTCTGCGGCGCGCGGCCGAGATAGCGCGTCTCGACCGCAAAGGCGCGGCCCTCGCTCGCGATCACAGGCGCGTCGCCGAGATGGGCGGCGATGCGGGCGCCGTCGATCGTCGCCGACATGACCAGCAGCTTGAGATCTTCGCGCAATCCACGCTGCGCGTCGCGCGCCAGCGCAAGCCCGAGATCGGCATCGAGCGAGCGCTCGTGGAACTCGTCGAACAGCACGGCCGCGATGCCGTCGAGCGTCGGATCGTCGATGATCAGGCGCGTGAACACGCCCTCGGTCACCACCTCGATGCGGGTGCGGCGCGAGATTTTCGAGCCGAACCGTACCCGGTAGCCGACGGTCTCGCCCACCGGCTCGCCGAGCGTCGCTGCCATGCGCGCGGCGGCGGCGCGTGCCGCGATCCGGCGCGGCTCGAGCACCAGGATCTTGCGGTTCGTGGCCCAGGGTTGCGCGGCCAGCACCAGGGGCACCCGCGTGGTCTTGCCGGCGCCCGGCGGCGCTACCAGCACGGCCGCGTCGCGCCCGTGCAGGGCCGCGGTCAGCGCCGGCAGCGCCTCGTCGATCGGCAGCGAGACATCGAATTTCATCGGCGCGGCGTTAACCCTGTTCTCATCGCGGTCGGCACGTCGCTTGCGACATATACGCCAAGGCAAGATCAACGTCCGAATATGAGACGCAAATGCCCCGCAACGGATCGTCCGAGGCCGGCTTGAATCCCATGAGCACGTCCTACGCGCCACCGCCCGGCCGCGTCGACTGGGTCGACTATGCCAAGGGCTTCTGCATCATCATGGTCGTGATGATGCATTCGACCCTCGGCGTCGAGGCGCAGGCCGGCCGCGAGGGCTTCATGCACTATCTGGTCGCCTTCGCGACCCCGTTCCGCATGCCGGACTTCTTTTTGATCTCGGGCCTCTTTCTCTCGCGTGTCATCGGCCGCGACTGGCGCACCTATCTCGACCGCAAAGTCGTGCATTTCGTCTACTTCTACCTGCTGTGGACCGCGATCCAGTTCGCCGTGAAGGCCCCGCACTTCGCCGCCGAGATGGGCTGGCTCGGCGTGCTCGAGGAATACGCGCTCTCCTTCATCGACCCGTTCGGCATCCTCTGGTTCATCTACCTGCTCGCCGTGTTTGCGTTCATCGTGAAGGCGATCCGCAAGGTGCCGCCGGCGGTGATCTGGCTGATCGGCGCCGCCCTCGAGATCGCGCACGTCTCGACCGGCTGGACCCTGATCGACGAGTTCGCCGCCCGCTTCGTCTACTTCTACACCGGCTACATCTTCGCCCGGCAGGTGTTCACGCTCGCGGCTTTCGTGCAGGCACGCGCGGCGCTGGCCGGCCTCGGTCTCGCCGCCTGGGCGCTGCTCGACGGGTTTGCGGTGTTCGCCGGCTACGCGCAGCTCCCGTTCGTCTCGCTCAGCCTCGGCCTGATCGGCGCCTGTGCGGTCGTGTCGGTCGCGGCGCTGCTCGCCAAAGTGTCGCTATTCGAGCCGCTGCGCTTCTGCGGCCGCAACTCGATCGTGATCTATCTCGCCTTCTTCCTGCCCATGGCCGCCACCCGAACGCTGCTGCTCAAGACCGGGTTCATCCACGACATCGGCCTCGTGTCGCTGCTCGTCACCGTCGCCGGCGTGCTCGGCTCGCTCGCCATCTGGTGGACGACGCGCGGCACGCGCTTCGACTTCCTGTTCGTGCGGCCGGCGCCGTTCTGGATCGCGCCGCGGAAGATGGCGCTGCAGGCGGCGGAGTAGGCTGGCATCTCGGCCTCGATCACTGGAAAGCTGAAACCGCCGGGGTGGCGTCGCTTCCCTGAGGGTGATAATCCGGGGGCCGATCCCTACATGACGGCTGCCCATGCCCGCCAAAGCGAAATCCCAGCCGGCGACGAAATCGAAGCCGGCGGTCCAATCCCAGCCGGCGTCCCAGCCAGCGGCTGAAACCGGCCTCAAAAAGACCGACCACGTCTTCTTGGTCGACGGTTCCGGTTACATCTTCCGCGCCTATCACGCGCTGCCGCCGATCACCCGGCGGTCCGATGGGCTGCAGCTCAATGCGGTCTACGGCTTTTGCGGCATGCTGCTCAAGCTGCTGCGTGACCTCAAGCCGGAGGAGCGGCCGACCCATCTGGCGGTCGTCTTCGACAAGTCGGAGAAGACGTTCCGCACCGAGATGTATCCGGACTACAAGGCGCATCGGCCCGATCCGCCCGACGATCTCATTCCGCAATTCAAGTACATCCGCGAGGCGGTGCGCGCCTTCGACCTGCCTTGCCTCGAGCAGGCCGGCTTCGAGGCCGACGACCTGATCGCGACCTATGTGCGCATCGCCTGCGAGGCCGGCGCGACCGCCACGATCGTCTCGTCCGACAAGGACCTGATGCAGCTCGTGAACGACTGCGTCACCATGTTCGACACCATGAAGGACCGCCGCATCGGCATTCCCGAGGTGATCGAGAAATTCGGCGTGCCCCCCGGCAAGATGATCGAGGTGCAGGCGCTGATCGGCGATTCGACCGACAACGTGCCCGGCGTGCCCGGCATCGGGCCGAAGACCGCGGCCCAGCTCATCGGCGAGTACGGCGACCTCGAGACGCTGCTCGCGCGCGCCGGCGAGATCAAGCAGGAGAAGCGGCGGCAGACGCTGATCGACAATGCCGAGCAGGCGCGCATCTCGAAGAAGCTCGTCACGCTCGATGCCAACGTCGCGCTCGAGGTGCCGATCGGTGACCTCAAGGTGCACGATCCCGATTACAGGAATCTGATCGGGTTTCTCAAGGCGATGGAGTTCAACTCGCTGGTCCGCCGCGTCGCCGAGCTTTCCGGCGTCGATGCCGCCGCGATCGAGCCCGACGCGAGGTTCGCCGGCGGGCGCGTGACGTCGGAGCCCGCCTCCGAGCCGGTCACCGAGTCGAAGCGCGAGGTGGCGCGCGGATCGGCCGCTCCCGAGCTTCCGCTCGGCCGGCCGGCACAGCCGGGTGACGCGTCACGCCGGCCCGAAGGGCCCGCGGCTCCCGCGCAGACCCCGCAGATGCTCGCGGCCGCCCGCGCAGACGCGGCGCGCAACGCCAAGTTCGATCGCAGCAGGTACGAGACCGTGCGCAGCGCCGACCGGCTCGCGGCCTGGGCCGAGCGTGCACGCGAGGTCGGATTGGTCGCGATCGACGTTCGCGCCCTCGGCACCGATCCGATGCAGGCGGAGCTGTGCGGGCTCGCGCTCGCGCTCGCGCCGAACGAGGCTTGCTACGTGCCGCTCGGCCACCGACAGGGCGGCGAAGGCGGCAACGGCAGCCTCTTTCGCGGCGACCTCACCGCCGACCAGATCGCCGAAGCCGCCGCGCTCGATGTCCTCGAGCCGATGCTCGCCGACCCGGGCGTGCTCAAGATCGGCCACGACTTGAAATTCGCCTGGCAGATGCTCGCGCTGCGCGGCGTCGAGATCGCCGCCTACGACGACATCATGCTCATGTCCTATGCGCTCGACGCCGGGCGCCAGAACCACAAGCTCGAGGCGCTCGCCGTCGCCACGTTCACGCATACGGCAGTCGAGATCGACTCGCTGCTCAAAGCCGGCAAGAGCAAGATCGGCTTCGACGCAGTCGGCATCGAGCGCGCCGCCGAATATGCCGCCGAGCGCGCAGACATCGTGCTCCGGCTGTGGGAGGTGCTCAAGCCGCGGCTCGCCGCCGAGCATGTGCGCACGGTCTACGAGACGCTGGAGCGGCCGCTGATCACGGTGCTCGCCCGCATGGAGCGGCGCGGCATTGCGATCGATGGCGATGTCCTCTCGCGCCTGTCCGGCGAGTTCGCCCAGGAGGCCGCCGGCCTCGAGGCGCAGATCAACGCGATCGCCGGCGAGAAGGTCAATGTCGGCAGCCCGAAGCAGCTCGGCGACCTGCTGTTCGGCAAGCTCGGCCTGCCCGGCGGCACCAAGACCAAGACCGGCCAGTGGGCGACCGGCGCGCGCGCGCTCGAGGATCTGGCCGAGCAGGGCCATGAGCTGCCGCAGAAGATCCTCGACTGGCGCCAGGTGTCGAAGCTCAAGTCGACCTACACGGACGCGTTGCCCGGCTTCGTCAATCCGACCACACACCGGGTGCACACCGCCTATGCGCTCGCCTCCACCACCACCGGCCGGCTCTCGTCGTCCGATCCCAACTTGCAGAACATCCCGGTGCGCACGGAGGACGGGCGCAAGATCCGCCGCGCCTTCGTCGCCGCCCCCGGCACCAAGCTCGTGTCGGCCGACTACTCGCAGATCGAGCTGCGGCTGCTCGCCGAGATCGCCGGCATCGAGGCGCTGCAGAAGGCGTTTCGCGAGGGTCTCGACATTCACGCCATGACGGCGTCGGAAATGTTCGGCGTGCCGGTGAAGGACATGCCCGGCGAGGTGCGCCGCCGCGCCAAGGCGATCAATTTCGGCATCATCTACGGCATCTCGGCCTTCGGCCTCGCCAACCAGCTCGGCATCGCCCGCGAGGAAGCCGGCGCCTACATCAAGAAATACTTCGAGCGCTTCCCCGGCATCCGCGACTACATGGAGGAGTCGAAGGCCTTCGCCAAGCAGAACGGCTACGTGCTGACCCTGTTCGGGCGCAAGTGCCACTACCCGGAGATCCGCGCCTCCAACGCCTCGATCCGCTCCTTCAACGAGCGGGCCGCCATCAATGCGCGGCTGCAGGGGACCGCCGCCGACATCATCCGCCGCGCCATGGCGCGCATGGACGCCGCCTTCGCCAGGCACAAGCTCTCCGCCCGCATGCTGCTGCAGGTGCACGACGAGCTGGTCTTCGAGGTCGACGACGCGGAGGTCGACAAGACCATTCCGGTCGTGCGCAAGGTCATGGAGGAGGCGCCGCTGCCGGCGGTGTCTATCTCGGTGCCCCTGCACGTCGATGCCCGCGCGGCCGACAATTGGGACGAGGCGCATTGAGGGCTTATCCTCAGGATTCCGGCCTGCGCGCGTTTCGCGCCGGCCGGATCGATGCTAGCTAGGCCGCATGGCCATGCCCTCTCGTTTGCCAATCCGCAGCTCCGCGCCGGCGCTCGATCCACTACCGGACATCGCGGCGGCCCGCGCCCGCCTGCGCGACATCATCCACGTCCGCTCGTTCGGCTACGGCGAGGTCAAGCTCGCGTCTGGCCGGGTGAGCAACTTCTATTTCAACCTCAAGCCGACGATGCTCGACGCCGAGGGCGCGGCGCTATTGGCACGGCTCACCCTCGATGCGGTCCAGGGCGAGCGCATCGACAGCATCGGCGGCCTCGAGATGGGCGCGGTGCCGATCGCGGGCGCGGTCGCGCAGCTGAGCTTCATGACCGGCGCGCCGGTGCAGGCGTTCTTCGTGCGCAAGAAGCCGAAGGAGCATGGCGCCAAGCTGTCGATCGAAGGCCTGATGCCGGGCGAGAGCCTCTCCGGCAAGCGCGTCGTCATCGTCGAGGACGTCACCACCACCGGCGGCTCGGCCGTCAAGGCGATCGAGGCGGTGCGTGACGCCGGCGCCGAGATCGCCTTCGTGCTTACGATCGTGGATCGCGAGGAAGGGGCGACCGAGAACTTCGCCGCCATGGGCCTCGATTTCCGCGTGCTCTACCGCGCTTCCGAGTTCCTCAATCGCTGACCATATCTTGCGAAGGAGCGACGCCCGGCGCTCGTTCCGCCACTCGAATGTGGTCGCCACGAGGTTCCGTGGTGCCGGCGGGGTGTGGCTGAAGAGATCCATCTGGCTGGAATCGCTCCACAAAACCGGATCCGCAGTCTTTTGCCTCCTATCGCCGCGGTGGCTGATCACGCTTGCACCTGGAGGGGCAAGCCGGTACGCAACACGAGACCGGTTCAGCCGCTCGGCCACAGCGGCCGGTTGCCGTCGGCATTGGGTTTGGGCATTGAATTGGGCATGGGGCTCAAATCGTCATGACCATCTGTCTGGTCGTTCCGCCGTCGCCGTTCCTGCTCGACGAGCGCGTGTTCATGTCACTTGGCGTGCTGCGTGTCGCGGCGGTGTTCGAGCAAGCCAAGGCCGGGCGGGTCGAGGTGCTCGACCTCTCCGGCGTCAGCAACTTCCTCGATGCGACAGCGGCACATGCGACCCTGCAGAAGGAGGGTGCGGCGCCGATCTACGGCATCACGGCGACCAGCCCGCAACTTCCCGCGGCCGTCAAGATCGCCGGCACCATTCGTGCCGTCCTGCCGGAGAGCCGGATCATTCTCGGCGGCCCGCATGCGACGCTCGCCAACGCGGCGGCGAAGCGCGAGGCGAGGCGCGGCCGACCCGGCCGTGGCGCCCGCGCCATGGCGGCGCTGCAGCGGATTTTCGACGTGATCGTCGCGGGCGACGGCGAACGCGCGATCTTCGAAGCCGTGCGAGCTCCGCGCGGAACCGTCCTCGATGCGGACGATCGCCACTCGCCCTATTGGCTGAGCGATGCCGATCTCGAGGTGACGCCGTCTCCGGCCCGCCACCTCGTCGACGTCGCGAGCTATCACTACAAAATCGACGGGGCGCCGGCGCTCTCGCTCATTGCTCAGCTCGGGTGTCCGTTCGGCTGCACCTTCTGCGCCGGCCGCAACTCGCCGATGCTGCGTCACATCCGTACCCGCAGCGCCAAAAGCATCGTCGCCGAGATGGTCGAGCTGCATGGGCGCTACGGCTGCACCGGCTTCATGTTCTACGATGACGAGCTCAACGTTAATCCCAATATCGTCGACCTGATGGAGCAGATCGTCGCGGCACAGACCGAGCTCGGCGTCGAGTGGCGGCTGCGCGGGTTCGTCAAGGCCGAGCTGTTCACGCCGCAGCAGGCCGAGGTGATGCGTCGCGCCGGCTTCCGCTGGCTGCTGGTCGGATTCGAGTCGGGCTCCGACCGTATCCTCGATAACATCGCAAAGCGCGCTGCCAAAGAGGACAACACGCGCTGCGTCGAGATCGCGCACGCGGCCGGCCTCAAGGTCAAGGCGTTGATGTCGCTCGGGCATGCGGGAGAGTCGGTCGAGTCGATTTGCGAGACCACCGAGTGGCTGCTCGATGTGCGCCCGGACGATTTCGACGCGACGATCATCACGCCGTATCCCGGCTCGCCCTACTACGACGACGCGGTGAGCAACGGCGAGTTCTGGACCTACACGGCACGCAACGGCGATCGTCTGCATCAGAATGAGGTCGATTACACGGCGGAGGCCGACTACTACAAGGGACGCCCGGGCGACGGCTACGTCGCGCATGTGTGGACCGACCACCTCAAGGCGCACGACCTCGTGCGCGAGCGCGACCAGCTCGAGTTTTCCGTCCGCGAGCGGCTCGGCATCCCGTTCAACCCGTCGGCGCCGGCCATCGCCTACGAGCATTCGATGGGGCAGACCTCGCTGCCGCCCAATATTCTGCGCGCATCGGCCTAATTCTTCGGGCTGGTTCGCCTCCGCGCCAGCACCCGGGCGTAGAGCTCCTCGATCTGCGTGACTGCGCGCCGTTGCGTGTAGGGTGAGAGGTCGTAGCTCGCGCGCTCCCGCCCGCGCGATGCGGCGATGCGCAGTTGCGCGGCGAGCGTCGCAACGTCGCCAGGTTCGGCCCACATCACCGACGGCTCGCGCAGGAATTCCTGCGGACCCCGGGTACGCGTGACCACCAGCGCGGTGCCGCTCGCCATCGCCTCGAGGATCGTCAGGCCGAACGGTTCGTAGCGCGCCGCGCTCACGTAGGTGTCGAAGGCGCGATAGTAGAGCGCGATGTCCGGCGGCGGCCCGTTCAGCGTGATACGCGTATCGCCGCCGGCAAGGTCATGCAGCTGCTGCGCCTGGTCCGGTGGACCGCCGCCCACGATCACCAGCCGCACCGGCTCGTTTCCGCTGGGGAATGCGCTGCGGAAAGCCTGCACTAGGACGTCCATGCCTTTCTCGGGCATCAGGCGGCCGACACTGCCAAGCACGACGGTGTGATCATCCGCATTCCAGGTGCTGCGCAGCGCGGCAACATCGACCGGCGTGGCACGCGCCAAACCCGCATGAATGGGCTCCGCCACCCAGGCCCCGACGATCGCCGTCTCGCCGGGGAATCGAGGGTCGACTTCCGATCGTTGCCCGTTCGTGTAGCAGATCAGGCCGTCGCACCCGCCGTGCTCGCGCGGCTCATACCGGATGTGCATGGTCGCGACATGCGCAATGCCGAGCCGCTGCGCCACCTGCCCGACGCGGCGCGCCGCCGGATTGAGATGGGAGTGCACGATGTCGGGCGCGAACCTCGTCAGCGCCCGGCGCGCATAGGCGCGATGCAGCAGCGTCGGCAGCCAGCCGGGTAGGGCGATGAGGTCGATCGCGCCCGCCGTCCCGTCCGCCGCGATGGCCGCGGTCGTGTGCTCGATTTCGCGACGAAAGGCGCGGGCACAATCCGACTCGCCATTCGCGACCAGCACCTTGACCCGATGGCCCGCGCGCGCCTGCGCGGTCGCGACCTCGATGCAATAACGCTCGCTGCCGTAGAAGCCGTCGCTCAGGATCGCGTGGAGGATCTTCATTGCGGAGGATATGCGCAGATCGGCGGCCAGGCGGTGCGCCGGCGCGGCGCGCCGTGCTGACGCTACACGCGGCGCATGGTATCTTGCCGTATACCGGATCGCCATGCGAACGGGTCCAAGGTGGCTCCAAGGGGGCGGGATATGTACGGCAAGCTGCTGACGACGCTCGTGTGCATGGCCGCGGTCGCCGGCCCTGCGGACGCTGCCAAGCAGGGTCAGCGGTGCGGCGGAATCGCCGGCATCCAATGCGACGCGGGACTGTGGTGTCAGATGCCGTCCGGTCAATGCGCCGTCGCCGATGGCGCCGGCACCTGCGCCACGGCGCCGGAAATCTGCACCGAGATCTTCCTGCCGGTATGCGGCTGCAACGGGATGACCTATTCCAACGACTGCAAGCGGCAAGCAGCGAAAATCTCGAAGGCGCACGAGGGGAAGTGTTCCTAGCCCGGCAAAATCGGCCAACCAAGCACCGCCAGGAGCATTTTTGTTCCCTAAATGTTCTTGATCATGGTGACGGCCGTTGCTAAATGCCGTGAGGCGGGGCGAGTTCTTGTCGGAGGAATCGCCCTCATCGAGAGTTTTGCGGGGGCCCGGGGATGTGTTCCCCATCTCACATCGGGGACCGAAGCAGTTTTGGCCGAACGAACCTAGGTCAAAAAATCGAATGATTACAACATCTCCGGCGCCAGAAGTCGCTGACGCGGCAATCGTCGCTAGACCGCCACGAGCCGCAAACCCACCGTCGCGCAAAATTCCAGAACTCCAGAACAAACCCAACTGGGATAACAGAAGCAATCACAATGGGACCGTGGCAGCCCCACGCAACTAGCCCGTCAGCCCGAGCATCTTCTTCGCATTACCCCCGAGGATCGCGGCCTTGTCGGGCTCGGCGATCGAGAGCCGCGTCACGTGCTTGGTGTCGGCGCCGATGAAGGGATCGTCGGTGCCGAACAGGATCTGCGACACCCCGACCGAGCCGATGGCCAGCATCAGCGCCGCCTCGCCGAACGAGCAGGTGTCGTAATAAAGCCGCTTGCCATATTCGCTCGGCAGCTTGCTGATGTATTTGCGGCAGTCGGGAAACAGCCGATAGCCGTTGTCGAGCCGCTCAAACATCAGGATGGTGGCCCCGCCGGTATGCGCCATGATGTACGGAAAGTTCGGGTAGCGCTCGAACACCCCGCCGTAGATCAGCCGCGCCGCCACCAGCGTCGTGTCGAAGATCAGCCCGACGCGCAGCGGCAGCTCGAACTCGCCCATCTCCGAGGTGTCACGCGGGAACATCGGATGCTCGAACACCGGCAGCCGCATGGCGTCGAGCTTCGCCCACAGCGGCTCGAAGCGGGCATCGTTGAGCGGCGGCCCGCCGATGTTGGAGCCGATGGCAACGCCCTTCATGCCGAGCTCGCCCGTGGCACGGTCGATTTCGGCGAGCGAGGCCTCGATGTCGTGCAGCGGCAAGCTCGCAAAGCCGATGAAGCGGTCCGCGTGGGTGCGGCAGTCCTTCGCCAGCATGTCGTTGACGTGGCGCGCCATGCGCACCTGGTCGGCGCCGCGCCACGGATAGATGCTCGGCGTCGACACGGTGAGCACCCGCATGTCGATGCCCTTCTGGTCCATGTCGCGCAATCGATGATCCATATCGAACATGTCGGGCCGCGTCCACGCCAGCGTGTAGCCGTTGTGGCGCATCAGCGTCTTGCCGTCGGCGGTCTTCTCGACCTCGAGCGTCATCACGCGCGCGAGCTCGTCGAGATAGAGCGGGTCGACGAAATGGCCGTGAATGTCGATCTTCATGTTGAGTACGCCTCTTCACGTTCCCGTGCAGGGGGAGGGTCGCGAGCGAAGCGAGCGGGGTGGGTGACGGTGCTTCCGCGGTCGGGACACCGCCACCCGACCCCGGATCGCATTTCGCTGCGCTCAATGCGATCCGACCCTCCCTGCAGGGCCCCGGCAGGGAAGGGTAAAGAAACACTCAGCCAAGCGCCGGCGCAACGATGCCGCGGCATTCGCCGAAGCCGATGCGGGCGCGGCCGGGGCGCTCGCAATGGGCGCGGAAGATGACCTCGTCACCGTCTTGCAGGAACGCGCGCGTCTCGCCGTTCGGCAGCGCGATCGGATTGCGGCCGCGCGAGGTGAGCTCGAGCAGGCAGCCGCGGCTCTCGTCCTGCGGCCCCGAGCAGGTGCCGCTGCCCATCAGATCGCCGATCTCGAGGTTGCAGCCGTTGCTGGTGTGATGCGCCACCATCTGGGCGACGGTCCAGTAGATGGTGGCGAACGAGCTTTTGCTGAGGCGGAACGGCGCCGCGTCGGCCGCGCGCATCTTCTCGGTCGCGAGCAGCACCTCGAACGTGACGTCGAGACCGCCGCTCGCCTGATCGCCGGCGTCATTGAGGTGCGGCAGCGGCGCCGGATCGCCGTCCGGACGCGCATAAGCCTTGACGCGGTAGGGCGCGAGCGCTTCCGCGGTCACCACCCAGGGCGAGACCGAGGTGAGAAAGCTCTTGCCGAGGAACGGCCCGAGCGGCTGCGATTCCCAGGCCTGAATGTCGCGCGCCGACCAGTCGTTGAGCAGGCAGAAGCCGAACACGTGCGAGCCCGCCTCACCGATCGGCACCGGCTCGCCGAGCCGTGACGGCGTGCCGATGTAGAAGCCGAACTCGAGCTCGTAGTCGAGCGCGCGGCTCGCCCGATAGACCGGCGCGGGGTCGTCCGGCCCTTTCGCCTGGCCGAGCGGCCGGCGCACCGGCGTGCCGCTCGCGCGCACCGACGAGGCGCGGCTGTGATAGGCGACCGGCACGTATTTGTAGTTGGGATTGAGTGGGTTGTCGGGGCGAAACAGCTTGCCCGCATTGGTGGCGTGGAAGATCGAGGCGAAGAAATCGGTGTAGTTGCCGATGCGCGCCGGCACGAACAGCTCGGCCTGCGTCATCGGCGTCAGGAACCGCTCGACCCGCTCGCGCGCGCCCGGATCGCTCAGCAGCCGCGACAGCGCGCGGCGCAGCGCCGTCCACGCGGCCGGCCCGAGCGCCATCAGGTCGTTCAAGTGCGGCGACGCGCAGGCCGCTGCCGCGTCGCGCGCGGCTGTGTCGACGAAGGGCGCAACGGCGGTGACGTCGAGAATCTGGTCGCCGATGGCGACGCCGATCATCGGCTCGGCGCCGTCGCCGCGCGGGCGAAACGCGCCGAACGGCAGGTTCTGGATCGGGAAGTCGCAGCCGGGCGCATTGGCGCTCGCGACCCAGCTCGTGCGCGCGAGATCATGCGTCTCGTTGAGAGCGTTCATGGGATGGCTCGTATCGATCGTCAGTTGAGGAAGCGGCCGCCGTCGCACACGATGATGGCCCCGGTCGTGACCTTGAGATGGGTGACGCAGGCGAGGATCGCGCGCGCGACGTCGCCGGGCTGGACGATCTTCTTGAGCGGCGTCGCCTGTGCGATCTTCTCCAGCTGCGGCAGGCCGCGGCCGGCGACGAAATCGGTGTTGACCGCGCCCGGCGATACGCACAGCACGCGAATGTCCGGCCCGAGCGCGCGGCCGAGCGACATGGTCATCGTGTCGAGAGCCGCCTTGGCGGCGCAATAGGCGACGCTCGAGCCGGATCCGGTGAAGCCCGAAACCGACGAGACGTTGATCACGGTCGCGTCACCGCTCGCCTTGAGCAGCGGCGCAAACGCACGCACCATCGCGAACGGCCCACGCACGTTCGCGACCATCAGCGCGTCGATCAGCTCGTCGGTCATCGCCTCGAGATCGCCGTGCGGCACCGGCGTGGTGAAGCCGGCCGAGTTGACCAGGATGTCGGCGTGCCCATGCGCGTCACCGACCGTCTTCGCCGCCGCGCGCATACTCGCCGAGTCCTCCAGCACGATGCGGATCGGCTGGTGTCCGCCGCCCGGCAATTCGGCAATCAGCTTCTCGGCACGCTCGCGCCCCTTGTTGTAACCGACATACGCGGTCGCGCCCTCGGCCGCGAGCATCCGCACCGTCATTGCGCCGATGCCGCTCGATCCGCCGGTGACGACCGCGATCTTGCCCTTGAGACTCTGTTGCTCCACGCCTTGCTCCTTCGCCGTAGGGTGAGCGAAATCGCCTTCGATTTCGCTCACGCGGCACCCTCATCTTCCACACGCGCGTGGGCCAACGGCGAAGGGCCGTCGGCCACCCCACGCGTCCATCATTACGACTTTTTATTTCCCTGGAAAGCGGCGCTGCAGGCCCTGCCAGCCCTCGAAATAATCGTGCTGCAGCTCGGCAGACTCGATCGCGTAGCGGGTGAGCCGCATGGCGAAGCGGCTCTCGAACATGAACGCCATGGTATCGGTGAGCTTGTGCGGCTTGAGCTCGGCGTTGCTGGCGCGCTCGGCCGTCTCGGCATCGGGGCCGTGCGCCGTCATGCAGTTGTGCAGGCTGGCGCCGCCCGGCAGGAAGCCTTCGGCCTTGGCGTCGTAGCGGCCGTACAGCAGGCCCATGAACTCGGTCATGACGTTGCGGTGATACCAGGGCGGGCGGAAAGTGTCCTCGCCGACCAGCCAGCGCGGCGGGAAGATCACGAAGTCGATATTGGCGACGCCCGGCGTATCGGAGGGCGCGGTGAGCACGCTGTAGATCGATGGATCGGGGTGATCGAAGCTCACGGTGCCGATCACCATGAACCGGGCGAGGTCGTATTTATAAGGCACGCAGTTGCCGTGCCACGCCACCACGTTGAGCGGCGAGTGCTTCATCTCGGCCGCCCATAGGTTGCCCTGGAATTTCGCGACCATTGTGCACGGCGCCGCCTTGTCCTCGAAGGCCGCGACCGGCGCCAGGAAGTCGCGCGGATTGGCGAGCCCGTTCGAGCCGAGCGGCCCGAGCTCGGGCAGCCGCAGCGCCGCGCCGTAGTTCTCGCAGATGTAGCCGCGCGACGACCCGTCCGGCAGCTCGACCCGAAAGCGCAGGCCGCGCGGCAGCAGGGCGATCTCGCCCGGCACGGCCTCGACCACCCCGAGCTCGGTGACGAAGCGCGCGCGGCCCTGCTGCGGCAGCACCAGCATCTCGCCGTCGGCATTGTAGAAGTAGCGGTCGGTCATCGAGGCGTTGGCGGCATAGATGTGCGCCGCCATGCCGGTCTGGGTCGCCACGTTGCCGTTGCCGCCGAGCGTCACCATGCCCTCGACGAAGTCGGTCGCCTTCTTCGGGATCGGGAACGGCGACCAGCGCAGCTGCGACGGCGTCGCCTCGACGTCGTCGAACGGCGCGCTGCGGATCATGCCGTTGTCGATGCGCTGATAAGGCCGGTGCACCACCGATGGCAGGATGCGGTACGTCCAAGTGCGCCGGTTCTCGTGCCGCGGGGCCGTGAAGGCGGTGCCGGAGATCAGCTCGGCATAGAGCCCATGCGGCGGCTTCTGCGGGCTATTGCGGCCGATCGGCAGGGCGCCGGGCACCGCTTCGCTGACGAACTGGTTGCCGAAGCCGGGCTGATACCGGAATGTGGCGTTGCGCTCGATCCTGGTGTCGGCCTTCTCCGGCCGTTGCTGCGTCCTCGGCGCGTGCTTTTCCCGCCTCGTCTTGACCTTGGCGTCCATGGGCAGCTCCCGCGGAGATGTGATAGTTTCGTCTGTAACGAATTTACCCGGTTCGCGCCCGGTCTGCTAGGTGCAATTCCCGGGCGGTCCCCGCCGCTCCTTACCAACGCGTGAAACCACCAACCCGACGAGCCCGAGGTCTCCGGAATGACCAACAGCAACGGCGCCAATGCTGCGAACTCGGCGCCCCGATGCGCGCCGCCCGACCCGGCGCCGCGCCCGCCCAAATCCAAATTTCCCCCGCTCGCCTGCGACTGCCACGCCCATATCTGCGGCCCACAGGCGACCTATGGCTACATCCCGGAACGCATCTACACGCCCCCGGACGCGCTGCTGCCCGCCTATCGCCATCTCCTCGCGACGCTCGGTTGCGAGCGCGCCGTCCTGGTGCAGCCGAGCTTCCACGGCACCGACAACCGGGCCATGCTCGCCGCCATGAAGGCGGCCGGCGCGAGCTTCCGCGGCGTCGCAGTGCTCGCGGATGATGCGAGCGAGCGCGAGATCGCGGCGATGCACGCCGCTGGCGTGCGCGGCGCCCGCCTCAACATCGTCGACGTCAAGACCGGCAAGGGCGAGCTGCCGCTCGCGTCGATCGAGCGGCTCGCCGACCGCATCAAGGCATTCGGCTGGCATATCGAGTTCCTGATGCACGTGGACGAGTTTCCCGATCTCGACCGGATGCTGGCGCGGCTGCCGGTCGACTGCGTGTTCGGCCACCTCGGCTATGTGCGAGCCGACAAGGGCGTCGCGACCTCCGGCTTCCAGGCTTTGCTGCGACTGCTCCGCGCCGGCCGCGCCTGGGTGAAGCTTACCGGTCCCTATCGGATCTCCACCGGCTCATTGCCTCACGCGGATACGAATCCATTCGCGCACGCGCTGGTCGCGGCGGCGCCGGATCGCCTGGTGTGGGGATCGGACTGGCCGCACGTGAAGACCGAGTGGGGCATTCCGATGCCCAATGACGGTGACCTTGCCGATCTGCTCGCGGCCTGGGTGCCTGATCCGTCCGTTCGCACGCGCGTGCTGGTCGACAACCCGGCGAAGCTCTACGGGTTTGCCTGAGAGGTCAGCGTGCAAGCGATCGACAAGAAGCCGCCGAACGAGTGGACGGCAACCGATATCGTCGCGGCGATCGGCGCCGGCCGTTCGACCGCCGGCGCCGTGATGCGCGCCTGCCTTGATCGCATCGCGGCCCGGGAGCCCGAAGTGCAGGCATGGACCAACCTCGATCCCGAGCAGGCGCTCGCCGCCGCCGCAGCTTGCGACCGCGCGGGCGCGCACGGCCCGCTCGCGGGAGTGCCCTTCGGCGTGAAGGACATCATCGACACCGCCGACTACCCGACCGAATGGGGCACGCCCGTCCATCGCGGCCGCCGACCGGGCCGCGACGCCGCCTGTGTCGCGCTGACGCGCAAGGCCGGCGGCGTGCTGCTCGGCAAGACGGTCACCACCGAGTTTGCCAATCTGCATCCGGGCGCGACCCGCAATCCGCATGACCAAGGCCGCACGCCCGGAGGCTCGTCGAGCGGATCGGCCGCGGCGGTCGCCGATCACATGGTGCCGATTGCGCTCGGCACGCAGACGACCGGATCGACCATCCGGCCGGCGTCGTTCTGCGGCGTGTTCGGCTATCGCCCGACCTATGGCGAGCACCGCCTGCACGGCGTGATGGAAGCCTCGGGCTCGCTCGACACCATCGGCATCCTCGCGCGCTCGCTCGACGATGTCGCGCTCTATCGCGATGTGCTCCTCGGCATCGCGCCGGTTGCGATCGCGGAGGTCACGCGCACGCCCCGTATCGGCATCTATCGGCCGCCAGTCTGGGACGAGGTCGAGCCCACGACCCGCGCGCTGATCGAAGCGGCGGCCCGCGACCTCGCCAAGGCCGGCGCCGATGTCTGCGACGTCACTCTGCCGATGGAGTTCGCCGGCCTCGATGATGCGCATCGTTGGATCTCGAGCTTCGAGTTCGCCCGCACCTTCACGTGGGAGATTTCGCACCACTGGGACGAGATCAGCGAGACGCTGCGCAAGGGCCGCCTCGCCGACGGGCTGTCATGCAGCTTGGAGCGCTACCTCGGGATGAAGCAGCTCGCCGAGACATGCCGGCACCGGTTCGATGCGCTGTGGGAGCACTACGACGTGATGATCACGGCCGCGGCCTACGGCGAGGCCCCGGTCGGCTGGAGCGCCTTTGCGGGCGCGCCGCTCTACATGATGTCGACCGTGCTGCATGTGCCGTCGCTCTCGCTTCCGGTTTTCACCGGGCCAAATCAAATGCCGATTGGCCTGCAGATTCTTGCGCGCCGCCATGACGATCGCGCGCTGTTCGCCTGGGCGCGCTGGGCGTATCGTCGGCTGACGGGCTGAAAGCGAGGAAACGCGATGGCGGCGGAGGCGAAGTTCGCCGGTTGGGCGGTACATTTTCCCGGCAATCTGCGCTGGAGCAATGCCATGCAGATCGTCAAGGGCATGGCGCCCTACGGCGCGATCGCGATGGAGGAGGTCGACCGCATTGGCGACCGGCTCGAGGCGCGCGAGCGGGAAGGCGATCCCGACACCGTCTGGAAAGAGGAATGGTCCACCATGGCGAATCGCGTCGCCAAGGTTGCCGACACCGCGGCGGCGGAGGGCCGCCAGATCACCGCCGGCCACCATTACATGCGTGCCGCCAACTATTACTACAGCGCCGAGCGCTTCATTCCGCCGGGCGACGAGAAGCTGGCAATGTATCGCAAGGCGCTGCGCTGCTGGCATGCGGCGCTGGAGCGGCTTTATCCGCAGATCGAACGCGTCGAGGTGCCCTACGAGGGGCAGAGTCTGCCGGCGTATTTCCTTCCCGCGCCGGGGCCGGGACCCAAGCGCACCGTGGTGCTGTTCGACGGCATGGACAACGCGAAAGAGATGAGTGTGATTTTCGCCGGGCTCGATTTCGCCAAGCGCGGCATCAACACGCTGGCCATCGACGGGCCGGGACAGTCGGAGGCGCTGCGGCTGCGCCAGATCCACAGCCGGCCCGATTACGAGGTGGCAGGACGCGCTGCCTATGATTACGTCGCGGCGCGGCCGGACGTCGATCCAAAACGCGTCAGTGTCATGGGCTACAGCTTCGGCGGCTACCACGCTCCGCGTGTCGCCGGCATGGACAAGCGCTACGCCGGCTGCATCGCGCTCGGCGCCATGTATTGGCAGATGCATTCGTGGCTGACCGTGAACCACGCACGACTCGATGCAGACGCGCGCAAGAGCTCCACCTCGGTCTTTCAGTTCCGCTGGGTCGTGGGCGCGCCCGACGATGCCGCCGCGCTGGAAATGGCGAAGAAATTCTCGCTCGAGGGAATCGCCCAGCAGATCGAGTGCCCGGTGCTGATCCTGCACGGCGAGAACGACCGCATCGTGCCGCTCTCCGAGGCCCGGATCCTCTACGAAAAAGTCGGCGCCAGGAACAAGACGCTCAGGATCTTCACCGCCGACGAGGGAGGCGCCGAGCATTGCCAGGTCGACAATCGCCAGCTTGGGATCGACTATGTCGGCGACTGGCTGCTGGCCAATACCTAGCGGCGCGATGGGAGCGGAACGCAAGAAAAGGAGGAAAAGTCATGCGGGCGGTCGTGCGGCGGGGCCTGCTTATTCTCTTCATGGCCGCCGGCCTGATCTCGGCACGGGCGGACGACTATCCGGTGCGGCCGATCCACCTCATCGTCGCCTTCGTGCCCGGCGGCGCGACCGATACGATGGCGCGGCAGATCCAGCAGGACCTCGGCGCGGCACTCGGCCAGCCCGTCATCATCGAGAACCGGCCGGGCGCGAGCGGCTACCTCGCCTGGAACTACGTCGCCAACGCGGCGCCCGACGGCTATACGCTCATGATGGCTGAAAATGCGCTCGCCATCAGCCAGGGGCTGTTCAAAAAAGCCTCGTCGACCTTCGATCCGATCAAGCAATACGATGCGATTGCGCACATCGCATCCTCGCCGCTCGCGCTCGTGGTCGCCGACCGGGTCAAAGCCCATTCGGTGGCGGAGCTGATCGCGCTCGCGCACGCGATGGAGCCGAGGAAGATGAATTACGCGTCGGCCGGGATCGGCAGCGTCGCCCACCTCGTGTTCGAGGTCTTTCGCGACGGCGCCGGCATCGAGGCGGTGCATATTCCCTACAAGGGCGGCGGCGCCGCCATCGCCGACATTCTCGGCGGTCAGGTCGAGATGCACATGGCCTCGATCCAGGTCGCCGCACCGCTGGCCGCCGCGGGGCGCCTGCGCGCGCTCGCAGTGATCAGCAAGGCGCGCTCGCCCGCCCTGCCGGACGTGCCGACACTGATCGAATCGGGCCTGAATCTCGCGGATGTCGACCTGAACTTCTGGTACGCCCTGTTCGGGCCCAGGGGCATGCCGGACGCCGTCAAGGCCAAGCTCAGCCGGGCGGTCGAGCACGTCATGCGCGATCCGAAGGTGCGCGAGCGTCTTGCCAAGCTCGATATCGAGCCCGCCTACATGCCGGCGGATCGGCTCGAGGCGAAGCTCAAGAGCGAGATCGCCAACTGGACGGGATTCATCGACGCCAAGGGCATCAAGGCGGAGTAGCAAGTGTCATTGCGAGGGGCCGTAGGCGACGAAGCAATTTCGACGATCCGGCCTTCTGGCGCGCGATCGCTTTGCTCACGCTCGCCATGACCCATTGATCGGAGGCTGCATGCGATCCTACATCCGTTGGTTCCTGACTGCGCTCCTGCTCGTGGCGCAATCGGCCGCGCATGCGCAGGATTTCTCGAGCAAGCCCATCCGCATCATCGTCGGGCTCGTCCCCGGCGGGGCGACCGACGTGACGGCGCGGCTGGTGGCGCAGAAGCTGACCGACGCCCTGCACACCAATGCCTACGTCGACAATCGCCCGGGCGGCATCTTCATCCCGGCGACCCGCGAGCTGATCGGCGCCGAGCCGGACGGCCATACATTGCTGATGATCTCGACCAGCAACGTGGTGACGCAGCCGATGCATCCGGACTATCCGCTCGATCTGCGCACGCTCACGCCAGTCACCGAGGTCTCCGAGGGGCCGCTCATCCTCGTCGTGCGCAAGGGGCTGCCGATCAAGAGCATCGCCGACCTCATCGCCTACTCGAAGCAGAACCCGGGAAAGCTCACGTTCGGCTCGGGCGGCGGCACCGGCAGCTCGCTCTATCTCGCGGCCGAGCTGTTGCGGCTCAAGACCGGCATCACCTTCCAGAACGTGCCCTATCGCGGGGCCGCGGCCGCGCTCAATGACTTGCTCGGTGCGCACATCGATCTCATGTTCGATGCCATGCCGGTGATGTCGCAGCAGGCCAAGGCCGGCAACGTCACGCCAATCGCGGTGACGAGCGCGAAGCGCTCGCCGGTGCTGCCCGATGTCCCGACCATGACGGAAGCGGGGCTCGAGGATTTCGAGGTGGTGAACTACTTCGCCCTGTTCGCGCCGCCGAAGACGCCGCCGGCCATTGCGCAGCGCCTGCGCGACGTTATCGCCCAGGCGGTGTCCGCGCCCGACATGGTCGACCAGTTCGCCAAGCAAGGCATGGCGCCCGTCGCGAGCCAGCCGGCAGACTTCGCCAAGTACCTGCAGGCCGAGCTCGACCGCTGGGCGCAGGTGATCAAGGCGGCCGGCATCAAGCCGGAGTAGCTCTCGCCGTCGTGCGAGGAGCGTGCAGCGCGACGCAGCAATCTCGTCCCACTTGCGGATGCGTTCGAGGATCGAGATTGCTTCGCGTCGCTCGCAATGACAAATGAAAGAAGGAACCGCATGCCCGCACGCCCGCCCTGGATCGATCACTTCGGCGACAATTTCCTCTGGTCGAACGCGAGCCTCATCATCAAGGGCATGGCGCCCTACGGCGTGGTCGCGATGGAGGAGATCGACCGCGTCTGCGAACGCCTGAAAGTTCGCCAGGGCGAGCCGCACGCCTGGTTCGAGGAATGGGGCGCGATCGGTGCGTTGGTCGAGAGCCGGGCGATCGAGGCCGAGAAAGCGGGACGCAAGCACACCGCCGGCGACTATTACCTGCGCGCCGGCAACTATCTCTACAATGCCGAGCGCTTCCTGCGGCCTGGCCCGGAAAAGCGGGCGGCCGGCGAGCGCGCCTTTCGCGCTTATCACGCCGGCATCCGGCTGCGTCATCCCAATATCGAGCTGATCGAGGTGCCCTACGAGGGCACGACCCTGCCGGCGCTGTTCATGAAGGCGCCGGTCACCGGCCCGGCGCCGACGGTCGTCATCGTCAACGGCATGGACAATTGCAAGGAGATGAGCATCTTCTTCGCCGGCCTCGAGTTCGCGCGGCGCGGCATGCACACCCTGGCGATGGACGGCCCGGGCCAGGGCGAGACCTTGCGATTGCGCGGCATCCATGCCCGCTACGATTACGAGGTGCCCGGCGGTGCCGCCTTCGACTGGCTGGCGCGGCGGCCGGAGGTGGATACGAAGCGCGTCGCCATCATGGGCTACAGCTTCGGCGGCTACTATTCGGGGCGCATCGCCGCCTTCGAGAAGCGTTATGCGGCCGGAATCTCGCTCTCGGCGCTGCACTGGGACCTTGCGGCCTGGCAGACGCGGATCAAGGAGAAGAACGCGAGCGACCCGAAGGCCGTGGCCCAGTCGAACTTCCAATTCCAGTTCGTCGTCAACGCGCCAACCGTGGACGACGCGATCGAGACGGCGAAGAAATTTTCGCTCAAAGAGGTCGCACAGAACATCACCTGTCCGTATCTGGTCACGCACGGCGGCAACGACCGCGTCGTGCCGGTCGAGAACGCGCCGAAGCTCTACGAGGCGATCGGCTCGCGGAAGAAGACGCTGAAGATCTTCTCGACCGAGGAGGGCGGCGCCGAGCACGCCCACGTCGACAACCGCCAGGTCGGCATCGATTACGCGGCCGATTGGCTGCAGGAGAACATGTAGGCCCTTCGTCGGCGGGCCGCGAGGATCCCCAGTGTTATTCAATTCGCCGTGACCTGGGTTTCGCCGACTGGGCGACATGGTGCATCGTCACGCACGTGGATCCGGCGGGCCCGGATCGACATCGACTCGAAGCACCGATCAAGGTGCAGCCATCAGGGGGATGCCAATGAGCGCTGATATCGACGCCAAACGACTGTTCTTTCCCGGCCTCGCCGGCTTTTACGGCTCGCTGTCGCCGTACGCCTACGCCTTCATGCGCTTTGCGACCGGTGCCATCCTGGCGCCGCATGGCATCCAGAAGGTGCTGTATCTCACCATTGACCAATACACCAAGACGATCGGCAGCAAGGGGCTGCCGCTCGCCGAGGTGCTCGCCTATCTGACGTTCTTCACCGAATCGGTCGCCGCCATCTGCCTCGCCATCGGCCTGTTCACCCGCGCGGCCGCGGTGATGATCTGGATCGAGATGGCGGTCATCATCACGGTCTTCTTGCGGCCGAATGGATATTTCTGGACCGGCCGCGGCTATGAGTTCGCGCTGTTGTGGCTTCTCTTGTGCACGGCCATCTTCTTCCGCGGCGGCGGCCGCTATTCGGTCGATCACCTGATCGG
The DNA here is from genome assembly GCA_035293985.1 of Xanthobacteraceae bacterium. Classification (GTDB taxonomy): domain Bacteria; phylum Pseudomonadota; class Alphaproteobacteria; order Rhizobiales; family Xanthobacteraceae; genus JAVDCA01. The sequence goes on along the minus strand of DATGLS010000017.1, from coordinate 152,320 downwards.
CAAGGAGTTGTGAGAGCCCCGGGCGCCCGGAAAGGGTCGATCGCGCATCCGGCCGCCCGCACGATCCCAAGTCGGCTGAAAGCGCGATGGTTTCCTTGGAAAAGCCATCGCGCCTTGGCTGATTCGTTGGGTAAAATCCGTGCTGAAAGCGGATATTCACTCTTTGCGAGCCGTGCTCGTTTGACGCGACCATTCCGCGCGGGAGATACGATGAGATTCGTCCAAAAGGTCCGCTCCGAGCTCGAGTCGCCGCGCGAGAAGCGCGTGTTCGGCTCCGGCTGGATATCGGGCTCGTTCGCCTTGCTGGCCGGCATCGTCGGGTTTCTGATGGTCGTCGTGCTGCGCAACCCCTCGCTCACCTCCGTCCCACAGCTTGCCCTCGTCCACCAGAGCGTCCTGTTCCGGCTCGCGGTCTACCTCGTCCTGGCGAGCGGGTTCGTGCTGGCCGCGCTGAGCCTGGTGCTGCGCCGCGACAAGACGCTCGGGACCGCCGCCATGGTGGTGACCCTGCTCGGCACCATGATCGGCAGTTTGCCGGCCCACCGCGATATTCAGATCGGCGGGATCTTCTTCGGCATCGACTTCTTCATACTCAACGTGCTGTTCACAGGATTCCTGTTCATTCCCATCGAGCGCCTGTTTGCTCAAAACCGGACACAGGAGATTTTTCGCGAGGATTGGCGCGAGGATCTCTTCTACTACCTGGTATCTTCCCTGTTCGTTCAAATCCTCTCCTATCTGACGCTCGCGCCATCGAACTACATCATCCACACCCATGACCTCGGCGTCGTGCGCGCCTGGGCGCGCGGGCTGCCGTGGGCCGTCCAGCTCATCGCCATCATGCTGCTGACCGACATCGCGCAGTATTGGCTGCACCGCGCCTTTCATCGCGTGCCCTTTCTATGGGCCTTCCACGCGGTGCATCATTCGGCTCGATCGATGGACTGGATCGCCGGCGCGCGCATGCATTTCCTTGAGATCATCGTGCTGCGCAGCGTGACCGCCACGCCCGCGCTGGTCATCGGCTTCGACGAGTCGGCGCTGCAGGCCTATATGCTCATCGTCTACGTCTACTCGACCTTCATCCACTCGAATCTGCGGGGGAGCTTCGGCTTCCTGGAAAAGATCTTCGTCGTCCCCCGCTTCCATCACTGGCATCACGGCATCGAGGACGAGGCGGTCGACGTCAATTTCGCAATCCATTTCCCCTTCCTCGATCGCCTGTTCGGGACGCACCATTTGCCCGACGGAAAATGGCCCGCCGCCTACGGCGTCGCCGGCCACCCGGTGCCGCGCGGTTATTGGAAGCAACTCCTGTATCCGTTCCGACGCCGGCAGCTCGTCTAGGGATCGGCCACGTCTTTGCATGAACCGCGTCAGGAGCGCTGACATTTATCGTCGCGCTACTTGCAGTCTGTCAGCTCAATGACTGTATAATGATGCGGGAGCCGCGATCGAAGCAGATCGCGGCGCACGGAGGAGGGGCGGACGTGAATCTCGTATTTGCGAGCGGTTTCCTTATTCCGCAACGGATTCTCGGCGTTGATTACTTCAGCGGCCTCGAGCGCCACATCCGCGAGACGAGCACCCACACGGCGATCTTTCCCGCGGTCAAGCCGGTGGCGAGCAGCGATCTACGGGCACGGGACCTCGCGGCGCAAATAAGGGCGCACTTCCCCGATGGGCCGGTCCATATCATTGCTCATTCGATGGGCGGGCTCGACAGCCGCGTCATGATCGGCAACGGCTTTGAAGGACTGGACGCGCCCGGAAGGATCGCCTCCCTGACCACCTTGTCGACGCCGCACAATGGAAGTCCCGTGGCCGACCTCTTGGTCGGCGACGAATCCGCCGACTTGCGCCGGCAATGGGCCGAGAAGATCAATGTGGCCATCAGCCTGTTGGGGATCGACACCGGCGCGCTCGTGGATCTGACGCGGGATCGCGCCAGCAAGTTTCCGAACATCGTCGCCTCACACCCTCACATACGCGTCCGTTCGCATTGGGCGTCGGGTCGCGATCAAGGACCTCCGACCTCGGTCCTGCTTCTTCTCACCCATGGATACATCAAGCTGGTGAAGCAGCAGGAGAGCGACGGGCTGGTCACGCTCGACTCGGCCCGGTACGGCGAATTCCAGCAGCCGAATTGGCCATGCGATCACGCCGACATGGTCGGGCACAATCTCGACCCGCTGTTTCCGCCGGTGCTCCCCCATCTCGCCAAGTACGATGCGATCATTGCCCAGCTGGGGAGTTGATTGGCAATTGATCGGTCCTTCTCCTCCGCCTCCGCGCGCCCGGCGCTGTGAGGCGTTCGTGGATGCTGCCGCACGCCGGCGCGATCGGCCAGCCGGAGCGACGACAGTCAGCCGACCTCAGGGCTTCAAATATTTCTTGTCCAGCATGCAGTGCACGCCCTTATTGCCGTTGACCACTTGGGTGACGCGCAGGTCGGCGGCGAGGCTCGCCAGCATGTAGGCTTGCGAGCGCGACAGGCCGATGCGCTTTTCCATGAGGTCGAGCATCAGCCGCAGCGCGATGACGACGCAGTCGTCGAGGTCGGGGTCGAACGCCATCGTGATGACGTGGGTCGGCGTCTCGGCATAGGGCCACTCGAGCTTCATGTCGCCGCGCACGGTGAGGCGGAAGCGGCCGACGAGACCGGTTTCGATCGCGGTGACGCAGACCTCGCCGTCGCCTTGCACGCCGTGGCCATCGCCCGCGGAAAAGAGCGCGCCGTCGACGAAGATCGGCAGATAGAGCGTGGTGCCGGCGACGAGCTCTTTGTTGTCGAGGTTGCCGCCGTTCTGGCGGGGCGGCAGTGTCGAGACCGAGCCCCAGGCGCGCGGCGGCGCGACGCCCATCACGCCGAAGAACGGCTTCAGGGCGATGTCCATGCCCCACGGCAGGTGGCCGATCATGCGCGCGGCATCGAGCCGGCTGTGCACCAGGATGGGCTGAGGAAAATCATTCGGCAGCGCGCCGGACAGCGGCCGGTGCATCGTGTAGCCCCAGTCATAGGCGAGATCGATCGCCTCGATGTCCACCTGCAGCACCTGGCCGGCACGTGCGCCGCGCACCGCGACTGGGCCGGTCAGCATGTGACCGGGCACGATGCGCTTCTTCGTCGACTGATGGATGGCGGGGAGCGCCGGCGGAATCCTGAACGGCGCCGACGGCATTTGCTCCGCCGTGCCGGACACGCTGCTGAGCGTGACGACATCGCCGCTGTCGATCGTCACGACCGGCGCCAGCGCCGCGTCGAAATAGCCCCAGTGCACGGTCTCGGCGCCGGCATCGACACGGGTGGGCATGGGTTCCTCCGCTCAGAACAACGTCGCTACGTTGTCATTGCAAGCGACGCGAAGCAATCCCGGTGCGCAGGTGCATGCGTGCGCGGATCGAGATTCCTTCGTCGCGCTTCGCGCGCCTCGCAATGACGGCGGTCGGCTATCCCGCCGCCACGTCGGTCAACGCAAATCCGGCGACGCGCTTGTAGTTGTCCGAGAGCGCGCGCAGCTGGTCCTGCGTGATGTAATCGTCGAGTTTCTCGAACGGCCGATCGCCCACCAGCTCCTCGACCTTGATGTTGATGAAGTCAGGCGGGTGCTCGCGGTTGGTGCGCACGATCTTCGCGGTGACCGGTACGCGCGCCGCCTCGTAGGCACGCAGCGCGGCCGGCACGTCATCGCGGTGCTGCGCGAAGCAGTCGGCGAGCACGCGCGCGTCGATCGCGCCCTGGGCGGCGCCGTTCGAGCCGCGCGGGTACATCGGATGCGCGGCGTCGCCTGCAAGCGTGACGCGCCCGAAGGTCCAGCGCTCGATCGGGTCCTTGTCGACCATGGGATATTCGAGGATCTGGTCGGCGCTGCGGATCATCTCGGCGACGTCGAGCCAGTCGAAGCGACAGTCCTGGTAGATGGGCAGGAAATCGGCGAGGTTGCCCGGCTTGTTCCAGTCGTTCTGGTCGAAGCTGTCGCGTTTGATCTCGGCCATCCAGTTGATGAGCTGGTTCCCGTCATCGTCGATATCGTCGATGATCGGATAGACCACCATCTTGCCGGTGAGGATCGAGCCGATCCGCATATAGGTGCGTCCCCCGATGATGGGCTTGCGCCGCGTGACCCCACGCCAAGTGTTGATACCCGCGAAGGCAACGCGATCGTTGTGATAGAAATGCCTGCGCACGACCGAGCTGATGCCGTCGCACCCGATCGCGGCCCTCGCCCGTACCGGGGGGCGCGCCGCGCCGGTCGAGAACTGGCGGAACGCGATGGTCGCGCCGTCGCCATCCTGCTCGACGCCGACGCAATCATGGTCGGTGAGCACGCGGTCGCGGCCAAGCCGCTCGCACGCGGCCCGGTACAGGATCATGTGCAGGCGGCCGCGATGGATGCTCACCTCGGGATACTGATAGCCGCCGAACTTTCCCCGCGGCTCCTTGTAGATGAGCTGGCCGAAACGGTTGAAGAACGCGCTCTCGCGCACCTCGATCCCGGCCGCGAGCAGCTCCCCGTCGACTCCGAGCGCCGCGAGCTCGCGCATCGCATGCGGCAGCAGCGTGATGCCGACGCCGAGCTCCTTCACCTCCGGCGCGCGCTCGTAGACGCGACACGCGATCCCGCGCCGGTGCAGGTTGAGCGCAAGCGACAGGCCGGCGACGCCCCCGCCGATGATCGCGATGTCGGTGGGTTGTGAGGCCATGATCCCTCTTTACCCTGCCCTGCAGGGGGAGGGCCGGCGAGCGAAGCAAGCCGGGGTGGGGTGGCCCAGCAGCCGCGTTTGCAGGAGGGCGTCGTCACCCCACCCCGGCTCGCATTTCGCTTCGCTCAATGCAATCCGACCCTCCCCCTGCGGGTCCCGCTGCAGGGGAGGGTGAAGAGAAGTGGCTTCGAGCATCAACCGCGGCCCGGCTGCGTGATCACGTTGAGCAGCGCCGGCGTGCCCTCGCGCACCGCCGCGAGGCCACGCTCCAGCGCCTTCTTCAAGTCGGACGGCTTCTCGACCTTCTCGCCATGACCGCCGCAGGTCTCGATCACCTTCTCGTAGTCGGGCGACGGCTTGAGCTCGGTCAGCGGCATGATGTTGGCTTTGGCGGCACGGCCGTCCGGGTAGACGTCGAGCGTCGCGTTCTTCACCGCGAACCAGGTCTGATTGTTGGTGATGATGGTGAGCGTCGCCAGGCTCTCGGACCGGCCGACATAGTGGAACGGAATTGGGTTGCCGAACATGTACGAGCCGTCGCCGACGACGGCGATCACCTCGCGCTCGGGCGCCGCGAGCTTGGCGCCGAGCGCGGCGCCGAGGCCGAAGCCGAGGCCGCCCGACAGGAGCCCGCCGAAATAGGAGCGCGGCTTGGTCAGATGCAGCTGGTTCACCGGCAGGCCGAGCTCATTGACGATGATCGCGTTATCGGCCTTCACCTCGTTGAGCAGGGACGCGATGTAGGCCGGATGGATCGGCGTCGCGTCGCGCACGCCATCGAGGAACTTGCGTCGCTTCGCCTCCAGCTCGTCGCGAATGGCGGCGAGCGCCTTGCGGCGGGTATCGACCCCGTTGCCATGTCTGATCGCGGCCCGCAGCGCGGCGCGCAGCACCGGCAGCGTCCCGCTCGCCTCGCCGGTGATCAAGAGGTCGGTTTCGAACTCGCGGAACGGATACTTGCTCTCGAGCGGATCGGACCCGACGTGGATCACCTTGGCATCGCGCTTCGGCGTCACGTTGCGCGGGATCCACGGCACCGCCGACTCCAGCACCAGCACGACGTCGGCCTTCGGCAGCAGCGCGCGGACGTCGAAGCCGAGATGCATCGGATGATCGGTGGGGATGTTGATGTCGCGCGCCTCGCTCTGCACCACCGGCAGCGCGAACTCGTCGGCCAGCGCCGCCAGCTCGGCGAACGCTGCGGGGTTGCGGCCGCCCACCGACGTGACGATCAGCGGAAATTCGGCCTTGGCGATCAGATGTGCGGCTTCCTCGACGGCGCCGCGGGACGGCTCGGCCGGCGCCGCGCCGAGCGGCCGCACGGTGGAGCGGCGCGCCGCGACCGCAGGCCCGGCCAGCACCTCGCGCGGTAGATTCATATACACCGGTCCGCGCGGCTCGCTCATCGCCACGTCGAGCGCGCGGTCGACCAGCGTCTCGACCGGCTGGCCGGCGCGCAGCTCGTAGTCCCATTTGACGAACTCGCGCACCATCCCGCCCTGGTCGAACGACTCCTGGCCCCAGTGGATCGAGCGGTTGCGCGAGCCGATATGCCCGGTCTCGGTGAGCGGCGTGCGGCCGGCCGCGAGCAGCATCGGAATGTTGTCGCGCGCCGCGTTCATCAGCCCGTTGATGGTGTTGCCGGTGCCCACCGTGACGTGCACCATCACGGCTGCCATCTTGCCGCTTGCTCGGTAGTAGCCGTGCGCCATGGCCATCGCGACGTTCTCGTGCGGGACGGTGATGAACTTCGGGATCTTCGTGTCGCTGCCGGAATTGCGCGAGATCGCCTCGATGATCGGCGCAAAATCAGTGCCCGCATTGGCGAACACGTACTCGATGCCGCGGTCGGCGAGACGCCGGATATAGGCTTCCGCCGTGATCTGCTGCTGGTCGCTCAAGGGTCGTTTCCGTCGTGTTGGCGCGCCCGCGCATCGAAGGGAGAAAGTGCGGCGGGAAGCGCGATTTAGGGCCTTTCCGCGGGCATTTCCTGCCACGGCGGCTCGCGAGGTCGCGGCAGTCTATCGTCGCGACCCGGAGTGTCAATCAACCGACTTCCGCGCGATTTGCAGCGCTGGGTTGCCGCTTGACACGGTCCTCGCGCTTCGTTGGCGTCGAGCCCCGCGGTCCGGCGAAGAAGCCCCGCCCGTTCACGCTGGAGCAGTTCTTGGCCGAGGCGTAGCGCCGCGAATTCCAAAATATGACCCGCCATTCTGAGGCGCGAGCGAAGCGAGCCTCGAAGGATCGGCCGAGGTGGTGCCACAAGCGTGCAAGCGGCACCATTCGGGCCGTCGCCCTTCGAGACGCTGCGCTGCGCGGCGGCTCCTCAGGGTGAGGGGGCTAGCTCCACAACTCCTTGCTGGCCAACCGCGCGCCTGCCGCCAGCGCCTCGAGCTTCGCCCACATGATCGAGGGGTGCACGCGGCGATAGAACGGCCCCTGCGCGAAACCGCAGTCGGTGCCGGCAATCACGTTCTCGCGCCCGATCAGCTTCGCGAGGCGCACGATTCGCTCGGCCACAAGCTCGGGATGCTCGACGATGTTGGTCGCGTGGCTGATCACGCCCGGCACCAGCATGCGCCCCGCCGGCAGCTTCACGTCGCCCCACACCTTCCACTCGTGCTCGTGACGCGGATTGGCGCCTTCGATCACGTAGGCGCCGACGCGCACCTTCAGGATCAGGTCGACGATGTCCTTGAGGGGCACGTCGGTCGTGTGCGGGCCGGGCCAGCTGCCCCAGCAGATGTGATAGCGCACGCGGTCCTCCGGGATGCCCTCGAGCGCGTGGTTGAGCAGCTCGACGTGCATCGCCACCCATCTGCGGTAGTCCGCGAACGTGCCGGGCGGCACCATGCGGTCGTACGTCACCGCGGTGCGCGCGTCGTCGAGCTGGAGGATGAAGCCGGCGTCGACGATCATGCGATACTCGGTGCGCATCGCCTCGGCGATCGCCTGCAGGCATTCGTCGTCCGATTTGTAGTACTCGTTCTTGCGGTCCGGGATCACGCTCGCGGGCGCCGCGACCGGCAGGAAGCCTTCCTCGACCTTGGCGCCCTCGAGTGCGGCGTGGAAGTTGTCGATGTCGCGCTGCAGCGCCGCCTGGCCCGTATACTTGATCGGCCCGACGCAGATCGATTCCGACACCGTCGCCGGCGTCTCGCGCGCGTCGAGCTCGGCATAGAACTCGGCGAAGCGGGTGCGGTCGGCGCCGCGTGCGAACGGGTTGCCGCCCGCCTTGATCGGCCGCCGCTCGAAGCCGGCAAGCCGCTCCAGCACGTATTGCGACCAGCTGATCGACTTGCCGAACTCGCCGTCGCTGACCACGTCGATACCGGCCGCGGCTTGGTGGCGCACCACCTCGGCGACCGATGACGCCAGACACTGCTGATAGGCGGCCTCGTCGACGAGCTTGCCGCCCTGCTTGGCGCGCAGGAAGTCCTGCAAGGCGTCCGGCCGGATCAGGCTGCCGACATGGGTGATGAGAATGCGCGAGGTGCTGCGTTTCATGCCGGCTCTCTATCAGATCGCCGGCGGCGGCGACAATCGCGCGCAAGCTGCGCGGCGCGGGCAGCCGCCCACACCGGCGGGGGCGAATAGGGAATAGCGAGTAGCGGATGGCCAATGGCGAATTTTGCAACGGGCCTATTTGCTATTTGCCACTCGCGATCCGCCCCAACGCTATTGCGGCTTGAGCTTGTCGAGGCCGACCGCGTCGACCTGCGCGGTCCAGCGCGCGATGTCCTGCCTGATGAAATCGCCGAACGCCGCCGCATCCATCGGCGGGGGCGCCTCCATGCCGACTGCGAGCAGCTTCTTTGCAACATCGGAATTCTGCAAAGCCCGCTGCACGTCGGCATTGATCTTGTCGACGATCGGCTTCGGCGTGCCGGCCGGGGCCATCAGCCCGCCCCAGCCCGGCATCACGAACGTCGGATAGCCGGACTCGGCGAGCGTCGGCAGCTGCGGCAGCAGCGCCGAACGCTGCGCCGTCGTCACCGCGAGGCCGTGCACCGTGCCGGCGGCGATCTGTGCCTTGGCGACCGTCGATACCGCGACGAACATCTGCACCTGATTGCCGACGACGCCGAGCATCGCGGCATTGACGTTCTGGAACGGGATGTGCACGACCTCGACGCCGGCGACCTTGTTGAAGGTCTCGCAGGCGAGATGCGGCACGGTACCGTAGCCGGCCGAGCCGCAGTTGATCTGGCCCGGCTGCGCCTTGGCGAGCGCGACCAGGTCGGCGACCGAGTGCGCCGGCACGCTCGGATGCACCACCAGCGCATAGGCGATCAGCCCCATCAGCGCGGTCGGCTCGAAATCCTTGGCGAAGTCGTAGGTCGCAAGCCGCATGGCGGTCGCGAGCGTGAAGGTCGGGGTCGCGAACAGCAGCGTGTGGCCGTCCGGCTTGGCGCCGGTGACCGCGGCGACCGCGAGCTTGCCGCCGCCGCCCGGCCGCTGCTCGATGATCACCGGCTGCTTCCACTCCTCCTGCAGCTCTGCCGCGATGATGCGGGAAAAGACGTCCGGGCTCGGACCGACGATGATGCGCACCGGCCGGCTCGGGAAGTCCTGCGCGCCCGCCGGATTCGCCGTCGCGAAGCTCGCGCCGATCGCGGCCAGCGCCGCCATGCGGCCAAAGCGTCGCACCCATCCGAACGCGCGCATGCATTTCTCCTTTGTGCGGCGGCTGACGCCGCTATAACTACGCCGCCACTCGTCGACAAGGACATCCATGCCCGATCCCATCAGACCGATCCGCCGCGTCGTCACCGGCAACGACGCGCAGGGCCGCTCGCGCGTGCTGTTCGACGGCGCCGCCCCCAACGTCAATCCCGGCGCGATCAGCAAGGGCACCTGCATGACCGACGTGTGGGTCTATCAGTCCTCGCCCGCCGTCATCTCGGGCCAACGCGACGACGGCAACCTGCCGTTCCACTTCGAGCCGCCGGCGGTCGGCGGCCATCTGCGCATCGTGCAGTCGCCGGCGAAGCCTGTCGACTACGATCCCGCCCAGGACGCGGGGGCTGTACCGATTCACGAACCGCGCCGGCGCGCCGACGGCGTCATGGTGCGCGGCGGGCAGAACGCCTTCAGCGCACCGATTCACAAGTCGGAGACGCTCGACTACGGCATCCTGCTCGAAGGCGAGCGCGTGCTCGTGCTCGACTCGGGCGAGATCGTGATGCACCCCGGCGACGTGGTGGTGCAGCTCGGCAACTGGCACGGCTGGACCAACCCGCGCACCGGCAGCCTGATGGCCTTCGTGATGATGGGCGGCAAGTTCGAGCAATGAGCATGGCCGATCCGATCAAGCCCGTCCGCCGCATCGTCACCATCGACGATGAGCGCGGCGCCTCGCACGCGGTCGAGGATGGCCCCTCGCCAGACGTGCGCACCGATCCGGCGCGGCCAGGTTACGCCTCGACCCGCATCTGGGTGACCGAGGCGTCCCCGCCGCGCATTCCGAAGCAATTCCGCGAGGCGCTGCTGCTGCCGCACATGATGACGCCGCCGCCGCACGGCTCGGTCTATCGTATCGTCACGATCCCGCCGGATGCATCCTGGCGCGGCAAGGTCGGCGCTTCGCAGGTCGCGGCCTTCTTCCAGTCGATGGGTACGCCGCGCGCCTCGACTTTTTCAAGGCGTGCGCCGCATCCTTACATGCAGAAGACGCAGACGCTCGACTTTTGTCTGATCCTGGAGGGCGAGGTCACGCTGGTGCTCGATACCGAGGAGGTGGCGCTGAAGGCGGGCGACACGGTCGTGCAGCGCGGCACCAATCACGCCTGGAGCAACCGCTCCGACAAGCCGTGCCGGATGGCGATCTCGTCGCACGACGCGGCGTAGGGTGGGCAAAATTGCGTGGCGATACCGCGCCGCGTGGGCAACCGCGCTAGGCGATTTGGCCCACGCAGCGACGGATGACCAGCGCGGTTGCGACCCTACCGATCAGGCCGCGTTGAGCCCGGTCTGCTCGGCCCTGTAGAGAGCCATCTCCTCCGCAATCGCGCGGGCGATACTCGGCCACGCCATCATCCGACCGTAATAGGCCTCGACGCCCTGCCACCCGGCGAGATCGACGCCGCTGTAGCGCGCCCAGTTCAACACGGTGGTGAGATAGGCGTCTGCTACTGTGAACCGGTCGAGCACGAACTCGCGATCCTCAAGATGCCTGGCGAGATGGCCGAGACGCAGCGCGGTCTTCTCCTTGGCATAGGCCTTGCCGCCCTCCGGGCATTTGGAGTCGAGCAACGGCACGAAGGTCGCCTTGTGCAGCTCCGAGTTGGCAAAGCCCAGCCACTGCTGCAGCCGGTAGCGATCGAAGCCGCCGCGCGGCGCGAGCCCCGCCTCGGGAAACTGGTCGGCCACATAGAGCAGAATTGCCGGATTTTCCGTCAGCAGCGCGCCGTCGTCCGTGCGCAGCACCGGCACCTGGCCCATGTCGTTGATGGCGAGGAAATCGGCGCCGTCGGCGACGAGGCGCTTCGATTTCAGGTCGACCTGGATGTAGCGCGCATCGGCGCCGGCCTCGTAGAGCGAGATCCGGGTCGCCATCGAGCACGACAACGGCGAGAAATAAAGGTCCATGGCCCAACTCCTGTCTGGTGATTGATTTTTGTACCGTAATGTATGAAAATAGAACCAGTCAAGGAATTATTTACAAAATGGTACAAAAAGATAAACCGCGACGCGGCCGCCCGCGCGCCTACGATCCCGACCGCGCGCTGGCGCAGGCAACCGCGGCGTTCTGGGACGCCGGCTATGCGGGTACCTCGCTCGACGACCTGAGCGCCGCGACCGGCATGAACCGGCCTAGTCTCTATGGCGCCTTCGGCGACAAGCACACGCTTTATCTCAAGGCGATCGAGGGTTACCGCGCGGTGGCGCGCGCCGGCATGCAGACCGCGTTGCCGCAGGAAGGTCCGTTGAAAGCGGCGCTTGGCGGGCTCTATCAGCGCGCCATTTCGCTCTATCTATCGGGCGAGCATGGGCCGCGGGGCTGCCTGCTGGTCAGCACCGCGGCGACCGAAGCCGTGATGGATGCCGAGATCCGTCGCGCGGCGCGCGCAGCGCTCGAGGAAATCGATGCGGCATTCGAAGCCCGCTTCCGCCATGCGCGCGAGCAGGGCGACCTGCCGCGCTCGACTGATCCGGCGGCTCTCGCGAAGCTCGCATCCGCCGTCCTGCACATGCTCTCGATCCGTGCGCGGATCGGCACGTCCCGCGCGGTTCTCGAGCAGATCGCGGCGAGCGGCGTCGATCTCATCTGCGGGCCAGGGCCGACGGCACGCCGGAAAGCCCCACCGGGCTAGATGCTCACGCCCAATCCGTTCGCCGTCGCGACCAGCCGCTTCCACGTGCCGGCCGCGACCGGGATACCCTTCGCCTCACGCTCGGCGAGGATCGCGTCGCCGCGCTCGCCCGGCAGCAGGATGCGGTCGACCCCCTCGGCGCGCGGCAGCGCCGTGATGGCATCGCCGAGGCGATCGACTTCCGTGGTGAACTTGTCGAGGTCGCCCAGGGCCGCGAGGTCGACCGCGATGGCGACGCCGTTGAGCACGGGATTCTCGGCGAGCCCGCCCGAGAGCAGCGCGAGCGAGATCAGCGGATTGCCCACCGCGAGACTTGTGAGGCACTCGATCAGCAGCGAGAGGCCCGAGCCCTTCGGTCCGCCGAGCGGCAGCAGCGTCGCGATCTTCTTCGCATCGGTGGTGTCGTGGCCGTCCGCATCGAGACCCCAGCCGATCGGCACCGTTGCGCCGCGGTCGCGCGCCGCCATCACTTTGCCGTTCGAGACCGTCGACGTCGACATGTCGAGCACGAACGGCCGCCGCGTCTTGCCGGGCACCGCGATCGCGATCGGGTTGGTCGACACGCCGCTGACGCGTGCGCCATGGTAGGCCATCAGCGGGCCTGACGCCGTCATCACGATCCCGGCCATGCCGGCCTGCGCCGCTTGCAGGGCGAAATAACCGACGGCGCCCGCATGGGTGATGTTCTTCGCCGCACACCAGCCCACATGCACGTCGCGCGCCCGCGCGATCGCCTCGTCCATCGCCCACGCCATGCCGATCGCGCCCGGCGCGCGGTCGGCGTCGAGCAGTGCGAGCGCGCCGGCCGACCGCTCGACCCGCATGGCGGGCCGCGGGTTGATGGATTTCTTCTTCAGCAGGTCGACATAGCGCGGGATGCGGATGACGCCATGCGAGTCGACGCCGCGCAGGTTCGCCCACACGACGGCTTCGGCCCAGCGCGCCGCCATCGCGGGCTCGACGCCGGCGGCGGCGAAGATCGCGGCAGCGAAGTCGGTTAAACGGTCTTTGGCCAGAACAACATCATCACTCATGCGGCACGCCACTAGCAGAGCCGCATGGGCCGGTCGAGCCGATTACGCCACCCGCTCGCTGCCCTCGCGCAGCGCCAGCTCCTCGGGCGCGACGCCGAGCGTGCGCCAGTCGGTCGTTTTCGCCACGATGCCCTCGAAGGCGGCGATCTTGGCGTGGGGAATATGCGGCGTGGTGCGGCCGAGCGCGATGCCGGTGTCGCGCATGGTGCGCGCCGCCTCGATCATCAGGCGGCGGAACTCGACCACCGCGACGTCGCTCGCGCCGAGTCGCTCCTTGGTGCGGTCGGATATGCCGGTCGGCCCCATGCTCTCCCACATGGCCATGTCCTGGTTGGGAATGCCGTCGATCCCGGTGAAGTTGCCGAGCTTCATCGCCTGACGGTCCTGCAGGTAGTTGTTCTCCCGCGTGCGCTTGCTGCGGAAATTTTCGTCGAGATCGATGCCGGGCTGCGCGCGGTTGAACTTGCGCCAGGCTTCCTGCTCGACGCCCGGCTTGTCGGCGCCATTCCAGGCGATGAAGTAGAAATCCGTGTTGGTGTCGTCGATCGGCGCCAGCACGGTCGTCACGTTGTGCACGTTGTTGGGCGGGATCAGCGAGACGAACGGCGCGACGAACACCGTGGTGCGGATGTAGTCGTGCGTGTTGGCGTTGACGATCGGCCGGCGGATCGCCGCGTAGCGGAAGCCGAAGCTGGTGCGCTGCACCTGGAAGCGCGGCGCGCGGTCGGTCGAGGGGCGCAGCCAGTTCTGCTCGGTCGCCTTGGCTCCGTCGACGCGAGCCGGGACCATGTCGGAGGAATGCAGGCTCGAGGAGTGCGCCGAATCGATCTGTCCCTCGGTGATCTGCGCCCAGTTGGCGTTGACCTTGATCTTGAGGATGCTGACGCGCTCGCTGCCGGTCGGCGCGAACGACGGCGGCTCGAACTCGGGTATCGTGTCGGCCGGGCCCATGTAGGTCCACACCAGGCCGCCCGCCTCGCGCGCCGGATAAGCAATGTGCTTCACCTTGCCGGCAAAGCCGCTTTCCGCCGGCTCCGAGGTCATCTCGACGACGTTGCCGTCGACATCGAATTTCCAGCCGTGATAGAGGCAGCGCAACCCGCATTCCTCGTTACGGCCGAACACCAGCGAGGCGCGCCGGTGCGGGCAGTACTCGTCGAGCACGCCGAGCCGGCCGTCGCTGTCGCGGAAGACGACGAGATCCTCGCCGAGCAGGCGCGCGCGGATCGGCGTGCCGTCGCGTTCGGCCACCTCCTCGGACATGCAGGCGGGGATCCAGTGCCGACGCATGAGCTGGCCCATGGGCGCGTTGCCCTCGACGCGGCACAGCAGGTCGTTTTCCTCGGCAGTGATCATGAGGGGGCTCCAAAAAGCTTAGCGATCTAAGGTTATCGCCAATGCGCACCGGTGTCGAGACTTCCATCGTGCTGCACTGCGAGATGTTTCCGGCTTGCACCAGAATGGTTAGCCCTCTAAGTATTGCCGCCGGAAATCCCCATGACCTCCGCCGAGCACGATCCGCCGATGTTCCCGCGCCGCGTGACCCGCACGGAGCGGATCGCCGCGGATATCCATTCGTTCGAGCTGCGCGATCCGGCCGGGGCCGACCTGCCGGAGTTCTCCGCCGGCTCCCACGTCTCGGTCCGGGTTCCGAACGGTTTGGTGCGCAAATATTCGCTGTGCAACGATCCCGCCGAGCGCGACCGCTATGTGATCGCCGTGAAGCGCGAGGCGGACGGGCGAGGGGGCTCGGACAGCCTCATCCGCGATGTCGCGGCCGGCGCCGAGCTGCCGGTCTCGGCGCCGATCAACAATTTTGCGCTCACCAAAAGCAGCGCCGGATACGTCTTCATCGCCGGCGGCATCGGCATCACGCCGATCATGTCCATGATCCGCCAGCTGCAGGCGAATGGCGACCGCTTCAAGCTCTACTACTGCACCCGTTCGCCCGATGCGACTGCCTTTCGCGGCGACCTCGCCGCGCCGGCACTGCGCGGCAAGGTGACCATCCACCATGACGGCGGCGATCTCGCCCGCGCGCTCGACCTTTGGCCGATCGTCGAGAAGCCCCGAGGCCACCTCTATTGCTGCGGGCCGCGGGGCCTGATGCAGGCGGTCCGCGACATGACCGGGCACTGGTCGCCGTCGGCAGTGCATTTCGAATCCTTCACCGACGCCGCGCCGCGCCGCGACGACAAGCCGTTTACCGTCCGGCTCGCCCGCAGCGGCCGGGTGATCGAGGTGCCGGTCGGCGCCACCATCCTCGAGGCGCTGCGCGCCGGCGGCCTCGACGTACCGAGCTCGTGCGAAAGCGGCACCTGCGGCACCTGCCGCACCGGGCTGATCGCCGGCGAGGCGGATCATCGCGACCTGGTACTCTCCGACGACGAGCGCGCGCGCAACATCATGGTATGTGTGTCCCGCGCACGCGGCGATGAGCTGGTGATCGACAGGTAGAGAATGACGCAGCTCGCCGATGACAGCTGGGTTGTTCCCTCTCCCCGAGGGGGAGAGGGTGGCGAGCGAAGCGAGCCGGGTGAGTGGCGCTCGAAGTTTCATTTCGGGCACATGGCGCCCCTCACGCCGAGCCTCTCCCCTTCGGGGAGAGGGCGCGCAGGCATCGTGCAAGCGGCTTAAAAGCATCATGGCCGGTCGCAAACCAAATGGATCGAAGCGCAACGGCGCCGACGCCGGTACCCAGGCGATCCTGCGCCATTGGCGCGAGTCGGTGCCCGACGACCGGCTCGCCCATCTGATCAAGGATGCGATGCGCGGCCTGCTGCGCGCCCTGCAGATGCGGCTTGCCCGCCACGGCGTCGCGTTCGGCCACTGGACCTTCCTGCGCATCCTGTGGGAGGCGGACGGGCTCACCCAGCGCGAGCTCAGCATCGAGGCCGGGCTGATGGAGCCGACCACCTCGGCGGCTCTCACCGCGATGGAAAAGCTCGGCTACGTGCGGCGCGAGCGCATGCCCGGCAATCGCAAGAACGTGCATGTCCATCTCACGCCTGCCGGCCGGGCGCTGCGGCGCAAGCTGGTGCCTCTCGCGGTCGAGGTGAATGCGGTGGCGGTGCGCGGTGCCAGCGCCGCGGATGTCGCGGCGACGCGGCGCACGCTGCTGGTGATGATCGAGAACCTCGCGCGCGATGAGCTGCAGGCCGACAAGCGACGCCACCGCATGCCGTCGACCCGCGAGCTCGCGCGGCGCGTCGCCGCCGCCGGCGCGCGCGGCCGCCGGCGTGCCAATGGCGCGGCCCATCGTGGAGTCTGAGAACGATGCACGACACCGATCTCTTCCACGAGCACCTGACGATGTCGGACGAGGAGCGGGCCGAGATCGCCAAGTACATCTGGGATCAGGAGCATGTCGACCTCACCACCATCGGCATCGATATCGGCAGCTCGACCTCGCACCTCTTATTCGCCAAGGTCCTGCTCGAGCGCCAGACCCAAGGCCTGTCGAGCCGTTTCGTCGTGGTGCACCGCCAGGTGCTATGGCGCTCGCCCATCATGCTCACCCCGTTCCTGCCCGACGGCACCATCGACGCTGCCGCGCTCGGCGCCTTCATCGAGAAATCATATCGCGAGGCCGGCCTGACGCGCGCCGAGATCGACAGCGGCGCCGTGATCCTCACCGGCGAGGCGATCAAGAAGAAGAACGCCGAGGCGATCGATCACCTGTTCGCCGCCGAGGCCGGCAAGTTCGTGTGCGCCACCGCCGGCCACAAGCTCGAATGCACGCTTGCGGCGCACGGCGCCGGCGCCGTGCGGCTTTCCGCCGAGCGGGGCGAATGCGTGCTGCATGTCGATATCGGCGGCGGCACCACCAAGCTTGCGCTGATCGACAGGGGCCAGATTCTCGGCGTCGCCGCCTTCGCGGTCGGCGGCCGGCTGCTGGCCGCGGACGAGACCGGCGCGTGGTCGCGGGTCGACGATTCGGCGCGGCTGGTGGCGCAGGAGCTCGGGCTTGGGACCGATCCAGCGACCTTCGCCGATCCCGCAGTGCGCGAGCGGGTGGCGCGTCGCCTCGCCGCAATTGCCGCCGACTACATTCTCGACGCGCCGCGCGATCAGGTCGGCAAGGCGCTGCTGTTGACCGAGGAATTGGCGCGCCCGGTCGCGCCCGCCGCCATCACGTTCTCGGGCGGCGTCTCCGAGTACATCTTCGGCTACGAGTCGCACGACTACGGCGACATCGCCCGCTTGCTCGCCACCGCGCTCGGCGACGAGCTGCAGCGTCGCGGCGCGCCCGTGGTGATCGATCCGGGTCAGCGCATCCGCGCGACCGTCATCGGCGCCTCTCAGTTCACCGTGCAGGTGAGCGGCAAGACCATCTTCCTCCCCGATCCGGGCGTGCTGCCGCTGCACAATGTGCCGGTGGTGCATGCGGGCCTCGATCTCGCCAGCACGTTCGATCCGGCCGCGCTCACCGCGGCGATCCGAATCAGTCTCGCACGCATGGATCTCGCGGCCGATGCCCGCATGGCGATTGCCTTCGCGTGGCACGGCGATCCCGATTACGCGCGCATCGCCGCGGCGGCCCGCGCGATCGTCGCGGCGGTTGCGCCCAACGGTACCCGCAAGGCGCCGCTGCTGCTGATGATCGATGGCGATGTCGGCAAGACCTTCGGTCAGCTGTTGCGCAACGAGCTCGACTTCACCGGCCCGCTCGTCTCGATCGACGGCGTGCAGCTCCACGAGCTCGACTTCGTCGACGTCGGCGAGCTGCTTTCGCCGCCGGGGGTGGTGCCCGTGGTGATCAAATCTCTGCTATTCTCATGAGGAGATCTTCGTAGGGTGCGCAAAGCGAAGCGTGCGCACCGTCTGAATTCCGCGTGGGCACGGCGCTTCGCGCCTTTGCCCACCCTACGTGAGGAGGACATATGAACGCCCAAACCAAACCCCGCTACGGCGTCGACGCATATCTGGACTGGGTCGCGCGCGAAGGTCTGCCCGTCACCGAGGACTTCGGGGTCGACCTCTATGCGGTACCGACCCGGCTGTGGCCGCGCTACGGCGTCAACGGCGCCGCCGTGCATCTCAAGGGCCGCGGCGATTTCGCCAACATGTTCGTGCTCGATATTCCGCCCGGCGGCTCGACCTCGCCGCAGCGACACTTGTACGAGGACGTCTTCTATGTGCTCGAAGGCTCCGGCAGCACCCAGCTCGAGCTCGCCGACGGGAAGAAGCGCAGTTTCGAATGGGGCCCGCGCAGCCTGTTCGCGATCCCGCTCAACGCCAAGCACCGCCATTTCAACGCCAGCGGCCGCGAGCGCGCGCTGCTCGTCACCACCACCGACCTGCCGTTGGTGATGAACACGTTCCACAACGAGCGCTTCATCTTCGACACCGATTTCGAGTTCGGCGACCGCACCGGCAAGAACGAGTACTTCGCCGGCGAGGGCGACCTCATAACGGTGCGCCCCGGCAATCACATGTGGGAGACCAACTTCGTCCCCGACCTCGCGTCGATCGAGCTCAAATCCTGGGGCGACCGCGGCGCCGGCGGCACCAACATCATGTTCGTGCTCGCCGACGGCACCATGCACGCGCACATCTCCGAGATGCCGGTCGGCACCTACAAGAAGGGCCATCGCCACGGTCCCGGCTTCCACGTGATGTGCGTCACCGGCCACGGCTACTCGCTCGCCTGGTTCGAGGACGAGCAGGATTTCGTGCGCATCGACTGGAAGCACGGCACGGTCTTCCCGCCCTGCGACCGCCAGTTCCACCAGCACTTCAACGCCAGCCAGCAGCCGGCACGCTACCTCGCGACCGGCGTCGGCGGCCTGCGGTACCCGCTCACCCTGTCGCAGCGCCGCTCGCTGCTCGGCGTCAAGCCGGGCGAGAAGGGCGCCGTCTCGGTCGACATCAAGGAAGGCGGCGACCAGATCGAGTACGAGGACCAGGACCCGCGCATCCACAAGATCTGGCTCGACGAGATGCGCCGGAACGGCGTCGAGCCGAAGATGGAGAAGTTCTTCCCGAACGCCGAACGCGCGCCGATGATGGCGAAGTGACGGCGGCAAAGCCCCTGGTCAGTGCAAGCGCAGCGGCGCAATCTCGACCCGCGCGCGCATGACTCCGCGGATCGAGATCGCTTCGTCGCGCTACGCGCTCCTCGCGATGACTCTCCCCCCAACCTCATACGAGGATGAGGTGATCGTGCGGTGAGGGGGGACGAAGAGGCGGAGGTGCGGCAACAAAAAACGCGGCCCGAAGGCCGCGTTTTGTGTGTCCAGGATGAGGCTGCGATTTACGCGGCCGCCGTATAGTTCCCGAACTTGATCAGATTCTCTTTCTGCTTCTCGTTGCGCGGCGGCAGCTTGAACAGGCGCGCCGCGGTTCCGCCGAGAATATTGTGCTTGGCCTTCTCGGACAGGAACGGCAGGTCGTAGATCGTCGACGGCAGGTCGAAATCCCAATGCGGGTAGTCCGAGGCGTAGAGCAGGTGGTTCTCCGCGTCCATCATGCGGAAGGTGCACTCCATCGCCTCGCGGTCCTGGATCTCCATCGGCTGCGACGAGTAGTACATGTCGCGCATGTACTCGCTCGGCTTCTTCTTCAGGCCCGGGCACTCGGACGGTCGCATCATGAACTCGTGGTCGAGTCGCTGCATCAGAAACGGCACCCAGGCGAGGCCGGACTCGATCCAGATCACCGGCAGCTTGGGGAAGCGCTCGGGGATGCCGTTGGTCACCCAGTTGGTGAGATGCAGGATGTTGTAGAACGAGAAGCCGAGCGCGTGCACGGCGAGGAAGCGGTTGCAGGTCTTGAAGATCGTCTCGTTCCAATTGAATGCCGAGTGGAACGACAGCACCAGGCCGCGCTCCTCGATCGCGCGATAGACTTTCATCAGCGAGTTGTCGTGCACCGGGATGTTGCGCACGGTGGTGACCATGAATCCGCCGACGCCCTTGCGATGGCCGAACGTCTCGACGTGGCGCAGCGCCTCGTCGGGCGTCGAGATCGGCAGCGACAGCATGGTGTAGAAGCGGCCGTTCGACTCCGGCAGCACCTTCTCGGTGACCCAGCGGTTGTAGGCCCAGCACAGATCCGACTCCATCTCCTTCTGCGGATGCAGTCCGATGTTGAGCATGCCGGTCGGGAAGAGGCAGGAGTAGTCGACGCTCATGGCGTCCATCCACCGGTGCCCGAGCGCGATGTCGCGCTGTGGTCCGCTGGCCTCGGTCTTCTCGGTCGAGCGCAGCGGGTAGCGCGTGACGCGCCCGCCCATGTCCTGATAGCCGACCTGCACCGGCATCAGGTTGCCGCGGCCGCCCTTCATGATTTGCGCCATCGACAGCTGGCGCAGCACGTCGTTCTCCATGAACGGCAGGATGTCCTTGATGTGCTCGTTCTCGTAATGATGCGCGTCGACATCGACGATGACCATGTCGTCGAGCTTGCGCTGGTGCGCCTGCTGGGCCGCATGCGCCAGCAGGCGGCTGGTGTTGAGCTCATCGACGGTTACGCGGCGCCCACGATCCGATTGGAGATCCATCTTCCGCTCCTGTGCGTTTCCTGCACTTGTCTCGTTAATTTCCCTGGACGGCGGTTAACGTCCCGTCCAGCTCTGCCACATCCCAAGCTCAAATACGGCGAGATTGCCGGCCCGCATCAGGCCGCTCGCCGTGATCATAATGTCGGTCGGCGTCACCTCGCCGACGGGCAGCACCTGGCTGCCCGCTTCCGATTGCGCCGAATAGAGCCGGCACGCGGCCGTCATCAGCTTCTGCAGGGTCTCCGGCGACAGCACATCGTGATCGCCCGCATGAAGTGCGCGCTGGATATCGGCAGCAAGCTGCTCGGCGGCCGCGGAGACGGAGGTTTGCGGCGCGACCGCAACGGGTGCGGCGGGTTTCGCGCGCGCGGCAGATTTTGTGGTCGCGGCCTTACGCGACGACATAGACGTCGTCTCCCTTCTGCACCACCTTGTAGCGGCGCAGCTTGAGCTTGCGGTCGGAGACGCATTCACCCGTCTTGATGTCGTACTCGTAGCCGTGCCACGGGCAGACGAAGTGCGTCTCGGTGTCGGAGAAATAGAGGCCCTTCGAGGTCTTGTCGGGCATGATCCGCTCTTCCACCTTGGCGATGATCAGCCCTTCGCAGGCCGGGCCGCCCTGGTGCAGGCAGTAATTGCTGTAGGCATGGAACTCGCCGCGGTCCTTGAACACGCCGACCTCGGTGTCGCCGACGAACACGATCCGCCGGTCCCCGTCCTTGAACTCCGACGCCTTGCCAACGAGCTTCTCGGCCATGAGTAAAGCTACCTCCCGCGATGTCCGGCGAGTTCGACGCCCGGTATTGCCTCAAGCATATTACATCGCCGCGTGCGCCGCCAGCACGCCCCGGTAGTCTGCATTGCGCATGCCTGCTCTGCGGATCGTAGGATCGTGTGTGTGTAGCTCGGATGGAGCGAAGCGCAATCCGGGGCCGGCTTCTCAGCGGAGAGGCTTTCCCCGCATTTCGTTGCGCTCCACGCGGGCTACCCGCTACTCATGCTCCCGTCGGAAATCCGCCATCGGCAGCGGCCCCCACAGCGCCGGCGCCACCTTGCGGTCCCAGACCTTCGGGCGCTGCGGCGTGTCGTGGTGCCAGGGGCGCGGATCGAAATAGCCCAGCTCCTCGTCCTTCATCTGGTCGAGCTCGATGTAGAGCTCGACGTTCTGGTCGTCGGCATTGCGATGGTAGATCGCGACGTTGTGCCCGGGCCCGTGCCGCACCGGCCCCCAGTTTATGGGAATTTTACGCAAGGCGAGCAATTCGCAGGCCTGCTGGATATGGGCGAAATCCTTCATCTCGAAGGCGATGTGATGCATCTTCGTCTTCGCCCCGCGGATGAAGTTGACGGTGTGGTGGTCCGGATTGCAGCGCAGGAAGACGAAGAAGTCCTCGATCCAGTCGGACACCCTGAAGCCCAGCACCCGGCAGTACCAGTCCGCCATCGCCTTCGGATCCTCGACCACATAGGCAATGTGGCCTAGCTTGAGCGGGCCGGCTCCGATCACCTGGTGATGCGCGCCGAGATAGCTCCAGTCCTGAAACAGCTCGATCGTTGTGCCTTTCGGATCCTGGAACGCGAGCACCTTGCCGACGCCCGGGACCTCGTCGCTGCGCACCTCGCTCTTCACCCCGTCGGCGGCGAGCGTTTTCGCCATGTCGGAGAAATTCATGCTGGGCGCGACCTCGAAGGCGATGCGCTTGAGGCCCTCCTCACGGCCCTGCTCCAACACGATGGTGAGCAGGCCGATCTTGCTCGCCAGATAGGCGCGCCGGTTGGCTTGGTGCTGGACGAGCTTGAGCCCGTTCACGCCGGTCCAATACGCGAGCGCCTTCTCCAGGTCCGGCGTCTCGAAGGTCGCGTGCCCGACCCGGCTCGGCTTGATCATGGGATTCCTCCGGCAATTTTGTCGTCACCCAAACTCATAGCACCGCAAGCCGCGATTTTCTCCGCCACCCGAGCGCGCGCGGCTGGGCTATAAGTCGAGACGGCCAACAGGAACCGACCCCATGCCCGCAACGCCTGCCGAGCTCTTTCACGAGTGGCACGATTTCTACGTGCTCGTCGCCACCGCGTCGGCGACGCTGGTCGGTCTGATGTTCGTCGCCACGTCGATTGGCACGCAGATCTTCAACGAGCAGCACAGCGCCGCGTTCGAGACGTTCCTTACGCCGACGGTCGTCCATTTCGCTGCCGTGCTGTTCTCCGGCCTCGTGATCGTCATTCCGGTCGAGAGCTGGACCAGCCTCGGTATCGTGCTCGGCGCCGGCGGGCTTGGCGGCACCATCTATTGCGGCCAGCTGCTGGTGGGAATCTTCATCCGCCACCGGTTCAACGTCGAGCGGATCGATCGGCTGTTCTACCTGTTCATCCCGTTCGTCGGATATCTGCTCGTGCTGGCATCCGGAGTGCTGCTGTTCTCGGCCTCGCGCCTCGGGGCCGAGTTGATGGCGGTGGCGATCCTCGTCCTTCTGGTCGCCGGCCTGCGCAATGCCTGGGACATGATGGTGTGGATCGTGCTCAGGTCTCCGGGCGGCGTGCCGCCGCCGCCAAAACCCTGACGCGATGGTCAGGCGCCGCCGTTGCGGCTATGGGTGACGCATAATTCGGGAGAAACGGATCCAATGGGCAGCTTCAAACTCGCCACTTTCGACAGCGCCGATGGCCCGCGCGCCGGCATGGTGGTGGATGATCGCATCTTCGATATCGAGGTTCTCACCGGCCATACCGGCTACGGCACCATGCTGGGCGTGCTCGCCGATTGGCCGGCGGCCGAGGGAAGGCTGCGCCGCGCCGCCGACAGCGCCGGCACCGGCGGCATGCCGCTCGCGCAGGTCAAGCTGCTGGCGCCGATCCCGAAACCGGGCGCGATCTATTGCGCCGGCTCGAACTACGCCGACCACGCGCTGGAGATGTCGAAGCTGCACAACCGTCCGGTCGAGCCCGATCCCCATACGCAGGGCCTCAAACCCTGGCACTTCATCAAGTCGTCGCATGCCGTTGCCGGGCCGGGCGACACCATCGACATCACGGCGGCCTCGAAGACCATGGACTGGGAGGTCGAGCTCGCCGCGGTGATCGGACGGCCGGCCAAGAACGTGTCGATCGAGAAGGCGCTCGACTACGTCGCCGGCTACACCATCGCCAACGATCTGTCCGCGCGCGACATGGGGCGCCGCCCGCATATCGGCGAGACGTCGCCGTTCAAATCCGACTGGACCTCGCACAAGAGCTTCGACGGCTCCGCCCCGATGGGCCCATGGATCGTCCCCGCCTCCGAGGTCGGCGATCCGCACAAGCTCGGCATGAAGCTGTGGGTCAACGACGTCATCAAGCAGGATTCCAACTCCAGCCACATGATCTTCAACACCAACGAGCAGATCGCCCAGCTCTCCTCGCGGATCACCCTGCATCCCGGCGACGTCATCATGACCGGCACGCCCGCCGGCGTCGGCGCGGCGCGCAAGGAGTTCCTCAAAGCCGGCGACATCGTGAAGCTGTGGATCGAAAAGATCGGCACGCTGACCAACACGATGAAGTAGCCGCCCCTACTTACGGTCTCATCCTGAGGAGCCTCGCGCGTCTTCGCGCGAGGCGTCTCGGAGGATGGTAGCTTGCTCCGCGCGTGCTGCACCGCCCTCGTCCTTCGAGACGCCCGTCGTCGCTGCGCGACGACGGGCCCCTCAGGATGAGGGTGGGATGAAAGGAGGAACGCTTGGCCGATCTCACTTCCATGGACAGCCGCGACTTCGACGCGCTCGAGGACCGCGCACGCGAGAAGCTGCCGCCCGGCGCTTTCGCGTTCGCCGCCGCCGCGGCCGACGACGAGATCACCCTCGCTGACAATGTCGCGGCCTGGCGGCGCCTGCGCCTCGCCCCGCGCATGCTGCGCGACGTCAGCGCGATCGATACTGGGGTCGAAGTACTAGGCGAGCGCATCGCTGCGCCGCTGATGGTGGCGCCGACCGGCCGCCACAAGCTCTTTCATCCCGACGGCGAGCGCGCGACCGCGCGCGGCGCCGCCGCGGCCGGCGTGCCCTACGTGATGGCGACCGCCGCGACGGTGACGATGGAAGACGCTGCGGCCGAGCGCACATCGGCGCCGCAGTGGTTCCAACTCTATTTGCCGCCCGACCGCAGCGTCACCGAAGGCCTGGTCGACCGGGCCGCGGCCGCCGGCTTCCGCGCCATCGTGCTGACCGTCGACCAGCCGGTCTACGGCTCGAGCCCGCGCGCCGCGCGTGCCCCGCTCGAGGCATCCACCGATATCCGCGCGCTGAATCTGCCTGGCCAGCCGGTCGCCGCCCACGGCTACGGCGCCGCTCACAGCGGCAGCGTCACCCATCCGGCGACCTTCGACGATCTCGCCTGGCTGGTGCGGCGCTCGCCGCTGCCGCTGCTGGTCAAGGGCGTGCTGCGCGCCGATGATGCCGTGCGCTGCGTCGAGACGGGCGCCAAGGGCGTGATCGTCTCCAACCACGGCGGCCGCCATCTCGACGCGACAGTCGCGACCGCCGACGCGGTGCCCGCTATTGCCGCCGCGGTCGGCCGCAAGGCCGAGGTCTATGCCGACGGCGGCATCCGCCGCGGCACCGACATCGTCAAGGCGCTGGCGCTCGGCGCCCGCGCGGTGCTGATCGGCCGCCCCGCGGTGTGGGGTCTCGCGCTCGCCGGTGCAGACGGGGTGCGCGACGTGTTCATGCACCTGCGCGGCGAGCTGGTGCGCACGATGGCGCTGTGCGGCGTGGCCAAGGTGCAGGAGATCACGCGCGATCTGATCGCTTGAATGGTAGGGTGGCAAAACAAAGGCGCGTAGCGCCGTGCCCGCGCCGAGCCGTCGGTGCGCACGCTTTTGCGCGCCCTACGAAGCGACGTCGACTGGCTTGCCCGTCTCCAGCGATTTCACGATCGCCTCGAACGCGCCGACCACGTCGAGCATCTGGTCCGGCCGGACCAGAAACGGCGCCTTGCCCTCGACCGCATCGGCGAAGGACTCGACCAGTACCTTGAGCGAATCCACATGCTCCAACGTGCGCTCCTCGGCCGGCTTGCCGATGTAGCCGACCCGCAGCGTGTCCTCGTCGCGCGCCTCGGCAAAACCCTTGGTGCCGAACACGTGGATGCGCCAGAACGGCACGGTGGCGCGGATGGTCGCGAGCTGGCCGGTGGCGCCGCTCGCGAACTCGACCAGCGCCGCCACCACGTCGCGCGGATCGGGCGGCGCCTTCGGCGCGAACGCCTTGGCATCGACGCGCCGGATCGTGCCCGCCATGTTGACCAGCGCATCGACCACGTGCAGCCCGGCGCCGGTCATGCCGTAGCCGGGCGACTCGCGCGGATCGTCGCGCCAGCCGCCGGCGACGCGGGTCGAGTGGTCGTTGGAGAAGTGGCCCTCCACGTGCATGACCTCGCCGAGCGTGCCGCCCTCGACCAGCGCCTTGAGCTCGCGCATCGAGGCAAAGCAGCGCTTGTTGTTGCCCGAGCCGAGCACGACGCCGGCCTTCGCCGCCGCCTCGACCGAGCGCGCGGCTTGCGCCCGCGTCAACGCCAGCGGCTTCTCGCACCACACCGCCTTGCCGGCGCGCGCGACCGCGGCGACCTGCTCGACATGCAGCGAATGCGGCGTCGCCAGGAAGATCGCCTGCACGTCGGGATTGCCGATCGCATCGGCGAGCTCGGTCGTGAGCTTGAATCCGTGCTGCTGCGCGAAGGCACGCACGTCGTCGGGCTCCTTGCTCACCCCGTGCACGAAGCGCAGCCGCGTGCTCTTGCCCTGCACGGCGTTGACCAGCGATTTGCCCCAGCGTCCGAGCCCGATGACGGCGGCATTGATCATGTGTGTGCGCCCCATTGATACGCTCGCCGAATTCCGGCAAGCGAGTGAATGCGAGGCGACAAGACAACAGCAGCGGCGCTATCGCAAGAGCGAGGACTGTGCATGAGTGACAAGTCGCCGGTCGGCGTGATCGGCACCGGCCTGATGGGCGAGGTCTTCGCCCGCCGTCTCGCCGGCGCTGGCTTCGGCGTGGTCGGGTACGATGTCGATGCGGCCAAATCGGCGCGGCTCGAGGAATTCGGTGCGCGGCCGGCGGCTGCCATTGCGGATGTGGTTCGCGCGGCACGCGTGATCGTGCTGGCGGTGTTCAACACCGATCAGGTCGAGCAGGTCGTCGAGCAGGAGATCGTTCCCGCGATCCCCGAGCAGGCCGCAACGTCAGACAAAGTCGTCCTATGCACCAGCACCTGCGACCCCGACCGGGTGGCGGCGCTCGCGGCCCGCATTGCCGGGCAACCGCTCGAGTTCCTGGAGACGCCCGTCTCCGGTACCAGCGAGCAGGTCCGCCAGGGCGCCGGGGTCGGCCTGATCGGCGGCGATGCGGCGGTCGCGGCCGAGGCCGAGGTCGACGACGTGCTGCAGGTGCTGTTTCCCAAACGCTTCCATGTGGGCGCCGCCGGCGACGGCGGGCGCACCAAGCTCGCCGTCAACCTCATCCTCGGCCTCAACCGCCTCGCGCTCGCCGAAGGCCTCGTGTTCGCGACGCGGCTCGGGCTCGATCCGACCGCCTTCCTGAAAGTTGCCCAGGCCTCGGCAGCCTATTCGCAGGTGATGGATACCAAGGGCGCCAAAATGATCGCGCGCGACTTCCGCCCCGAGGGCCGCGCCCGCCAGACGCTCAAGGACGTGCACCTGATGCTCGACCAGGCGCGCAAGATCGGACAGCCGCTGCCGCTGCTCAGCGTCAACGCCGACGTGCTGGAATCCTGCGTGCGGGCCGGCGAGGCCGACCTCGACAACAGCGTCATCGTCGAGGAGATCCGCCGCCGCGGCACGAAGATGTGACGCGCATTGGAGTCGAGGTGCACGCCGCAAACTCGGTGGACTCTTTCTCCCCCTAAAGAGTCCCTGGGGGGAGAGGGGCGTTCGGTGTTTATGGCTGAGATTCGGCGAGCTTGCGCTCGATGCAGTTGCGCTCGGCGCCGTTGAGCGGGCAGGCGAGGGCCGCCGTGAACGAGTCGCGCGCCTCGTCCACGCGGCCGAGCTTCCCCAGCAAGTCGCCCCGCGCCGCGTGATAGAGGGCGTAGCCGCCGAGCTTGCGCGCGTCCGCGAGCGCGTCGAGCCGGGCGAGCCCGGCCGCCGCGCCTTCGGCATAGGCGAGCGCGATCGCCGCGTTGAGCTGCACCACCGGCGTCGGCTTCATCTCCTCGAGCATCTGGTAGTGATGCGCGATCGTGCCCCAATCCGTCTCGGCGAAGGATGGCGCGGCGGCGTGCAGCGACGCAATCGCTGCCTCGATGTGCAATGGTGTGAGGCGATCGGTGTCGGTCGACTTGCGCAGATGCTCGACGCCGCGCCCGATCAGGTCACGATCCCAGCGCGAGCGATCCTGCGCGGCGAGCAGGATCATCGCGCCATGCTCGTCGGTGCGCGCATCGGCGCGCGCCTCGTGAAAGCAGATCAGCGCCGCGAGTGCGTGGACTTCGCCGGTCGCGGTCGTGGGATGCCGCGTCAGCAAGGTCACCAGCCGCAGCGCCTCTGCGCAGAGCTCGCGCCGCATCAGCGCCTCGCCCTCATCCGAGGTGTAGCCGCCGTTGAACAGGAGATAGATCGCCTGGATCAGCGAGGGCAGTCGCTCGGCGAGCTCGGCGCCTTCCGGCACCTCGAAGCGCAGGCCGAGCCCGGCGATCTTGCGCTTGGCGCGCACCAGGCGCTGGGTCACCGCGTCGGGGGTCGTGAGATAGGCGCGCGCGATCTCCTTGACGCCGAAGCCGCATACGCTCTTGAGCGTCAGCATGGTCTGCTCGTCCGGCTCGATCGCCGGATGGCAGGCGACGAACATCAGCGCCAGCGTGTCGTCGAGCCGCCCGGTCTGCTCCGGATCGGAGAAGCCGAGCCGCAGCGCGGCGCCTTCATCGAACGGGTCGAGCCGGGCGTCGCGGCGCAGCCGGTCGAGCGCCTTGTTGCGCGCCGCGACCGCGAGCCAGGCCGTCGGCCTCTCCGGCGCGCCGTCGAGCGGCCAGCGCGCGAGCGCCGCGCCGAAGGCGTCCTGTACCGCGTCCTCGATGAGATCGAGCCGGGCCGGCCCAAGCAGACGCGCGAGCCACGCCGAAATCTTGCCGGCCTCGCGGCGGAAGAGATCGTCGACCAGCACCTCTGCATGCACGTCTGCCTGGGCGGCCTCGCTCATGGGATCACATCGGGGTCGGTTTCGGATCTGACCGACGTCACATCTGGTCGACCTTACATCTGATCGACCTGGCGCACCTCGACCGTGCCACCATAGCCGAGATGCGGGCAGCTTTCGGCGATCCGGCAGGCCTCGTCATAATCCTTGGCGCTGATCGCGAAATAGCCGCCGACCAGCTCCTTGCTCTCCGCATAGGGGCCGTCGGTCACGGTGACGCGCCCGTTCTTCGGCCGCATGACCTTGCCGGCGTCGTTGGTCAGCTTCTCGCCGCCCTTCAGCCGCCCTTCCGCCCTCATGCGGTCGGCCCAATTCATGTAGGACTTGGTGACCGCCATGATCTCGTCCGGCGAGGTCGGACGCGGGCGGGTGGTGTCGACATGGAGTAGCAGCATGTAGTTCGGCATGGAATGCTCCTGTTGCGCGGGCGGTTCCGGCACCAGCGCCGTGCGCCCATTGTAGTGTCGAATGGGGCCGCGCCGAACCGACATTTTGGACGAGAAAATCTGACGGGGGTGGTTGCTAGCCGCTCGGGCCGGTCAGCACGCGGCTGATCGTCTGCGCGAGCTCGCTGCGACGATACGGCTTGGTCAGCAGCGGGATGTCGGGGAAGGCCGCGGCGTGCGGGTCGCGCCCCGTGCCGGGGAATCCGGACGTCATCACGATTTTGACCGCCGGCCAGCGCTCGCGCACGATGCGCACGAGCTCGTAGCCGTCGAGCTTGCCCGGGACGGCCTCGGCATTCTCGCCTTCCTGCACGCGATAGCGCAGCGAGGTGAGCTGGAAGGCTGGTTGGCGCCTTGCCGCTGCGTCACCCGGCGTGGCCGTGGTAACGCCGTCTTCCTTACGCCGCCGCGGCGAGCCGCTCCAGCGCCTCGCGGGCGTTCCAAGGCTTCCACCACGGCTTCAGCCCGAGGTCGCGCGCGATGATGCCGGCCGCGACATAGCTCGGGCCGCCCGAGATGGCGCCGCCGCAATGGGCGGCGGAGCCCGCGTAGTAGAGATTGGGAATCGGCGTGCGGTAGCCGAAATGATTGTACATCACCTGCTCGGCGTTGAAGGCGCCCATGAATATGTCGCCGCCGCGCATGTTGACGAGCTCCTGCACGTACTCGCGGCCCGTATAGGCGTGCTGGGCGAGGATGTTCTTGCGCGTCATGTTCGGGCAGTAGCGCGCCCACGTTTCGATGATCTTTTCCGAGAACTCCGCCTTCCAGTCCTCATAGTTGCGGCTGCCGATGTCGGGCTCGAGCGGCATCACGTGCCAGGCGTAGCTCGTGTGCTTGCCGGGCGGCGCCTGGGTCGGATCGAGCAGGCTGAGCGGCCCGGAGCCGAACTGCACGATCGACGGCACCTTGCCGGCCATCACCTCCTGATGGGCGGCGAACAGGTCGTCCATGGTCTCGGCGCCGATGCTCCATTTGAGCGCGCGATTCATGTTGGGATCGAATTTTGCAGCGGCAAAGCGCGGGCTTTCCTCCAGCGCCAGATGCAGGCCGAACAGCGACCACTTGGTGTACTGGAAATGATCGAGCTTCTTTGCGAGCGTCGCCGGAATCTGCGCGCGGCCGATCAGGCTCTCGAAGGTCTGGTGCACGTCGATGGTCGAGGCGACGAGCTGCCGCGCCCGCACGGTGCGCCCGTCGCCAAGCGCGATGCCGGTCGCGCGTCCGCCCTCGAGCACGATGTGCTCGGGCGCGACCTGCGGTGCGTACGCGCCGCCGGCCGCGATGAAGGTCTCCATCAGGCCTCGCGCGAGGTTGAACGAGCCGCCCTGGCAGAGTTGATAGCCGGTCTGCAGGTCGAAGGCGCGGATCACCGAGCCCATCGGGCTCGTCCTCGACAGCGTGTCGGTGAGCCAGGTGCCGAACAGTGACACCTTGAACAGAAACAGCAGCTGAACGTGCTCGTTCTCGAACAGCTCGCGCACCACGTCGAGCGGCTGGCGCCGCGTCATGGCGAGGAAATCGCGGCCGAGCGCCGTGCGCGACAGGAGCGCCTCGCGCTCCGCCTGCGGCACCGGCTCGGCGTAGCGTTCGGGGATCAGGATCCTCGCCGTCATCTCCTCGGCCTGCCGGTTCCAGGCGCGGAAGGTCGCGGCGTCCTTGCTCGAGAAGCGGCCGATATTGGCGACGGTCTCCTCGAGGTCGCGGCCGAGCACCAGCGCGGTGCCGTCGCGATGCGCCTGCCCGAACTCGTAGCGCGGCGTGATGTAGGTCACCCGCTCGGCGAGCCCGAGATCGCGGAACCAGGGCGTCTCGCTGATGTGGAAATGATTGATCGAGTGCAGGTTGTGATAGAAGCCGGGCAGCGTCGCTTCGGTCGTGTTGAGCCCGCCGCCATAGGTGAGCCGGCGGTCGACCAGCAGGACGTCGAGCCCGGCCTTGGCGAGATAACAGCCGAGCACGAGCCCGTGCTGGCCGGCGCCGATGATGATGGCATCATAGGTCCGGTTAAGTGCCTGCGTCATCAGGTATCAGGTATCAGAGATCAGGGATCAGAAAAATCGGATATTACGTCCGGGCGCGATACTCGGCACTGCAAGATGCGCTAGGGCTGATGCCTGAT
The DNA here is from genome assembly GCA_035293985.1 of Xanthobacteraceae bacterium. Taxonomy (GTDB): domain Bacteria; phylum Pseudomonadota; class Alphaproteobacteria; order Rhizobiales; family Xanthobacteraceae; genus JAVDCA01. The sequence goes on along the minus strand of DATGLS010000017.1, from coordinate 121,011 downwards.
TTCTGATACCTGATACCTGAACCGGAGGGTCATTATGAGACTGCTTACCTCGGTAGCGATCGCTGCGCTGGCGCTCGGCGTTGCGGCCCCGGCGCAGGGCGCAGAAGTCAAGGTCGGCATCATCCTGCCCTTCGCAGGCGTCAACGCCGATCTCGGCGACGCGCAAAAGAAGGGCTTCGACCTTTATCTGAAGCTGCACAGCAAAGATATCCTGCCGCACACCGTCAAGATCATCGAGCGCGACGAAGGCCCGCCCTCCGGCGCCAACGCCAAGACGGTCGCGACCGAGTTGATCACGCGCGACAAGGTCAACATCATGACCGGCGTCGTGTTCTCGCCGTCGGCGATCGCGATGGCCCCGGTGCTGACCCAGGCGCACGCGCCGCTCCTGATCTCCAATGCGGGCACCGCCTGGATCACCAACCTCTCGCCCTTCATCACGCGGCTGTCGTTCAGCATGTGGCATCCCGCCTATCCGATGGGAACCTACGCGTATAAGAATCTCGGCTGTAAGACCGCTGCCATGGGCTACACCGACTTCCCGCCGGGCCGGGACTCGACCGAGGCGTTCAAGACCGGCTTCGAGAAGGCGGGCGGCAAGATCATCGACTCCATCCCGATGGGCGGCCCCGCGCAGGTGCCGGACTTCGCGCCGTTCTTCCAGCGCGTGAAGGATGAGAAGCCCGATTGCTTCTACGTGTTCATCCCGTCCGGCAATCATGCGGCGGGCGTCGTGAAGACCTATGGCGAGCTCGGCATGCGCCAGGCCGGCATCAAGCTGATCGGGCCGATGGACGTGGTGCCAGACACCAAGCTGCAGGACATGGGCGACGCCGCGATCGGCACCATCGTGATGGGGCACTATGCGGCCGATCTCCCTAATCCGGCCAACGAGGAGTTCGTCAAGGCGTTCCACGAGGCCTATGGTGCGAACAAGTATCCGGACTTCATGACTGCGGCCGCGTGGGACTCGATGCACGCGATCTTCGACACCATCAAGAAGATGAACGGCGATCTCAGCGACGGCGCCAAGGTGATCGCGGCTCTCAAAGGCTGGTCGACCGACGGGCCGCGCGGACATGTCTCGATCGATCCGGCGACGCGCGATGTGATCGAGGACGAGCGCGCCATGGAGGTCTATCGCAAGCCCGACGGCCACCTCGGTCTGAAGGTGCTCGGCACGATCCCGCAGGTGCGCGACGAGTGCAAGGAGCTCAAGGTCGGCCGCTGCGCCCAGGGGCTGTAGTGCGGCAGTAGCCGTCGCGTGACGAAATGAACCGCCGCCGCGGCGCGCCTGCGGCGGCGGTTTGTGTGAAGTGAAAGGACCCGTCATTGCCGGGCTCGTCCCGGCCATCCACGTCTTTCTTCCGTCGCAGCAAAGACGTGGATGCCCGGGCAGGCCCGGGCATGACGTTGAGTGTGGGGCTCAACCGATCGCCGATGGAAAACATCGTCATCAGCATCCTGTTCGAGGGACTGGCCTACGCCATGTTCCTGTTCATCGTCTCGGTCGGCCTCTCGGTCACCATGGGACTGATGGGCTTCGTCAACCTCGCGCACGGCGCCTTCGCGATGGCGGGCGGCTATCTCGTCCTCACCGCGATGCGTGACTGGAACGTGCCGTTCTTTGTCGCCCTGCTGCTCACCTTCCTGGTCGTCGGCGCGGTCAGCGTCATTTTCGAGCGCCTCTTCTATGCCCGCCTCTACAAGGCGACCGAGCTCGACCAGGTGCTGCTCACCATCGGGCTCGCCTACATGGCGATCGCGACCTACACCTATTTCTATGGGCCGCGCCCGCAAAGCATCCATGTGCCGGAATTCCTCACCGGCGAGCTCGCCGTCGGCGCGCGCACCTTTCCGACCTACCGGGTGTTCGTCATCGCGGTCGGCGCCGCCCTGGTGACCGTCCTGTGGTACGCCTTCGAGCGCACCAATATCGGCGCCCGCATCCGCGCCGCGGTCGACAATCGGCGCATGGCCCAATCGATCGGCATCGATGTCGATCGCCTGTTCACGCTCACCTTCGCGGTCGGCAGCGGCCTTGCGGCGCTCGGCGGCGGCCTCGCGATCGAGCTGTTCGGGCTCACGCCGAGCTTCGCCGTGCTCTACCTCGTGTTCTTCCTGCTGGTCGTCGCGGTGGGCGGCCTCGGCAGCCTGAAGGGCACGCTGGTCGCCGCCATCCTGCTCGGCGTCTGCGATACCGGCGGCAAGTATATCTATGCGGGGGCCGGCGGCTTTTTCATCTACGCGGTCGCGATGGTGATCCTGCTCATCCGGCCGGCGGGGCTTTATGGCCGCGAGTGAGACGATCGCGGCCGCTGCGCCGTCCGCCGCGCGCGCGCCGGCGATTGCGTATCTCGCGACGCGCCATCGCGTGCGCGTCTGGGAAGTATTGCCCTGGCTGCTCGCCATCGCGGCCTACTTCATCTTTCCCGACCGCATGGTGTTCGGCAGCCAGGTGCTGGTGATGGTGCTGTTCGCACTGTCGCTCGACCTCATCCTCGGCTACGCCGGCATCGTCTCGCTCGGCCACGCGGCCTTCTTCGGCCTCGGCGCCTACGCGGCCGCGCTGCTCACGCTGCGCTGGAACTGGCAGGAGCCGATCAGCGGGCTGTTCTTCGCCGCCGCGGTCGCGGCCGCGGCCGGCGCCGCCTCGGGCTGGCTGCTGCTGCGCTATCGCGGCCTCACGCTGCTGGTGCTGACGCTGGCCACCACCATCATGCTGCAGGAGCTCGGCAACCTGTTGCGCGACCTCACCGGTGGCTACGATGGATTGCCGGGCCTGATCTATACCCCGCTGCTCGGGTACTTCGATTACGATCTCTACGGCCATGTGAATTATCTCTACGCGCTCGCGGTGCTGCTCGTGTTGTTCTTCGTCGTGCGACTGATCGTTTACTCGCCGTTCGGCCAGGGCTTGGCCGGCATCCGCGAGAACGTCGCCCGCATGCACGCGGTGGGCTCGCCGGTGCACTGGCGGCTGCTCACCGTCTACACGATCGCAGCGGCGATCGCCGGCGTCGCCGGCGCGCTGTTCACCCAGACCAATGCCTATGTGACGCTCGGAGTGTTCGATTTCGACAACTCCGCCGGGGTCATGGTGATGCTGATCCTCGGCGGGGCAGGGCGGCTCTACGGCGCCTTCGTCGGCGCCGTCATCTACATGGTGCTGCAGGACAACCTATCGAAGGCGAGCCCGCAATACTGGCAGTTTGCGGTCGGGCTGATGCTGGTGCTGACCGTTCTGTTCGCGCGGCGCGGCCTGCTCGGCCTGATCGAGGATGTGGCACGATGGATCATGCCGGACCGCAAACCATGAGCTTGACCATGAGCGAGACGATCGCGAATGCGATGCAGCCGACAGTGCCGGCCGCGCTCGAGATCAAGAACCTCAACAAGAGCTTCGGCGCCCTGCCGGTCGCGCGCGACATCGCGCTCGCGCTGCCGAAGGGCGGGCGTCACGCGCTGATCGGCCCGAACGGGGCCGGCAAGACCACGCTGGTCAACCTGATCACCGGCGTGCAGCGGCCATCGGGCGGCCAGATCCTGCTCGACGGCGAGGACATCACCTCGCTGCCGCAGGCGGCGCGCACCCGGCGCGGCATCGCCCGCACGTTCCAGATCAACCAGCTCTTTCGCGGGCTGACCGTGCTGGAGAACGTCTATCTCGCGGTCGCCGAGCGCATGCGCGTCGCTCATCGCTTGTGGCGCCCGGCCGGCGCCGAGCGCGACGTGATCGACCAGGCGCTCGCACAGCTCGAGGCGCTGCGCCTCGCCGACGATGCGCTCAAGATCGTGCGCGAATTGCCCTATGGCCGCCAGCGCCTGGTCGAGATCGCGATCGCGCTCGCCCTCAATCCGCGCGTGCTGCTCCTCGACGAGCCTGCCGCCGGCGTGCCCTCGTCGGAAAGCCATCTCATCCTCGACGTCATCGGCGCGCTCGATCCCTCGATCGCGATCCTCATCATCGAGCACGACATGGACGTGGTCTTCCGCTTCGCCTCGCGCATCACGGTGCTGGTCGCCGGCGCCGTGCTGACTGAAGGCACGCCGCAGCAGATCCGCGCCGATGCGCGCGTGCGCGCCGTCTACCTGGGCGAGGAGTTTCCCCATGGTTGAGACAACTCCTCAGACGATGGTCGAGGTGAAGCCCGAGGCCGCGCTCCAGCTCGACGGCGTCTCCGCCGGGTACGGCGAGACCGTGGTGCTGGAGGACATCAATCTCCGGCTCGCCCCCGGCGAGACGCTGTCGATCATCGGCCGCAATGGTGTTGGCAAGACCACGCTGCTCGCGACCATCATGGGCCACAACACGCTGCATGGCGGCGCCGTGCGGCTGCATGGCGCCGCCATCGGCCGTCTGCCGCCGCACCGGCGCAACTGGGCCGGCCTCGGCTACGTGCCGCAGGAGCGCGAGATCTTCCCCTCGCTGACCGTGCGCGAGAACCTCGAGGTGGCGGCGCGCGCCGGCGTCTGGTCGCTCGACAAGGTGTTCGCGCTCTTCCCGCGCCTCGCCGAGCGCCAGTCCAACCGCGGCAACCAGCTCTCCGGCGGCGAGCAGCAGATGCTCGCCATCGCCCGCGCGCTCGTCGGCAACCCGTCGGTCGTGCTGATGGACGAGCCCTCGGAGGGCCTCGCGCCCGTCATCGTCGAGGAGCTCTCCCGTGCCGTGAAGCGCCTCGCCGCCACCGAAGGCCTCGCGATGATCGTGGTCGAGCAAAATACGCGGCTCGCCCTGGATATCTCGCCCCGCACCGCCGTGATGGACCGCGGCCGCATCGTCTACGACGGCCCGAGCGAGGATTTGAAGCGCGACCCTGACAAGCTGCACCGATTGATTGGAGTGGGGTGAAGCGTACGGCCGCGCGGCCGTTACGCTCCCGCACGCTTGGCGGGGAGGGTCGAGCGAAGCGGCGAAGCCGCTGCGCGAGGCGTGGGGGCAAGGCTCTTACTTGGTCGGCAATTTCTGGATCAGCTGTTGCGCCTGCTTCGCCAGCGCCGGGAAGAAGGCTGCTTTCGGCGCTTCGGTCGCAAAGCAGTCCGGGTAGGCACGATCGGGCTTGTGGGCGAGCTCCTCGGCCTTGGCATTCAACGCCGCGTCCTTGCCGCCGGCCGCCTGAGCCGCGTCGTACGCCGCTTGCGCCTCGGCGGCGAGCCGCGCGTGGATGGCGTCGCACGCTGCGATCGGCCCCGCCTTGACCGCGGTCGCCGCGGTGATGACGAACACCCGGTCGGCGCGCCGCACCGTGATGATCATCTCGTCCGGCACCGCTGGAGGTTGGTCCTGCGTGCGGCCATCCAGCACCGCGAAGGCAAGGGTGGCCGAGGCCGGCTTGGCCACCGGAATCTCCGCGTAAGTGACTACCGCCGATCCGTTGGTGACCGCCTGTGTATAGAAATCGTCGCGCTTGAGCGCGGCCGCCATGTCCGTCGGCAGCGGCGTCTCCTCCCAGAAGCGCTCGTGCGCTTTGAGCCATTTGTCGAACAGGCTCGCCGTCGTCACCAGCACCCGCGTCTTCTGGTCCTTGCTGGTGTAGACGAGGCCGTCGAGCAGGCCGAAGTCCTCATCGCCCGAATCGAGCGCATCAAGGGTGATCTTGCCGTCGGGCGAGAAGCCGTCGAGGTGCGTCGAGCCGATGATCTTGAGCAGCTTCGCCTGCAGATCCGCCAGCGCCCGCGTCAGTGCCGCGTAGCCAGCATCGGCGTCAGCATTCCGGTTCTTCTCGAAACGCTTGATGTAGCCGTCGCGCGCCGCCAGGTAGGCGTCTTCCAGCGAGGCGGCCCTGGCCGGAATGGCGAGCAGGACGAGCAATCCGATCAGCGCATGTTTCATGTATGATTCGACGGTGAGGTTGGCCCCAATCTTGATCAGTCGCTGCAGGTCCGCTTCCGGTTCAATGCTGCAATGCGAACCGAACCCCGGCAGGCGCGTTCTCGCTAAAGCAAGCCGATGGGCGAGACGCCATGATCGCGAACGAGCTCGAGCCCGCTGGTGGTGCAATTCCAGCTGCGCCCGAACCCGCTCGCCCATTGAGCGGGCGAACCGCGGCCCGGCTGCGTCAACCAAGCGTGATGTGCGCCTCTTTCACGATGCCGCCCCACAGCTTCATCTGATCCTCGAGGTAGCTCGCGAACTCTTCCGGCGTGTTCTGGCGCGAGATGATGTTGAGCTGCTTGAACCGGTCGGCGACCTGCGGCGACGCGACCGCCTTGTTGAGCGCCGCGTTGAGCTTCGCGACGATCTCCTTTGCCGTGCCGTGCGGCACGAACGCGCCGTTCCATTCGTAGGCCTCGAAGCCCGGCAGCGTTTCGGATATCGGCGGCACGTCGGGCAGGCTCGCGAGCCGGCCCTTGCCGGTATGCGCGATCGCCTTGAGCTTGCCGCTCTTGATCAGCCCGACCGACGACGATCCGTTGGAGAAGAAGAACTTCACCTGGCCCGACATCACATCGGTGAGCGCGGCGCCGCCGCCCCGATACGGCACGTGGTTCGCCTTGATGCCGGCCTGGCGCTTGAACAGCTCGAGGCAGAGGTGCTGCAGCGTCCCGTTGCCCGACGAGGCCATGTCGATCCCGTCCGGCTGCGCCTTCGCATAGGCGATCACGTCTGCCACCGTCGTCACCGGCACCGATGGGGTGACCAGCAGGATGTTGGGGACGAGCGAGACGAGGAAGACCGGGTCGAAGTCCCTGCGGTAGTCGAACGGCAGGTCGTGGTAGAGCGCGCCGTTGACCGAGAAAGCAGTGCCGTCGTGCAGGATGGTGTAGCCGTCGGGGGTAGCCTTGGCGACGATCGCTTCGCCGATCGTGCCGCCGGCGCCGCCACGGTTCTCGATCGGGAACGTCTGGCCGAGATCGGCGCCGGCCTTGACGTAGAGAATGCGCGCCGTGGTGTCGGCGCCGCCCGCAGGCGGGTAGGGCACCATCACGTGAACCGGCCGGTTGGGCCAGTTGGTCTCGGCCCCCGCCGCGCGCCCGAGCGGTGCGGTCGCCATCCCGGCGAGCAGCATGCGTCGTGTGAGATCGATGGCGGTCATTGTGTCCTCCTCCCTGTCGCGCCGTTCGACCCCGAGCCTGCTCGCCCTCAGCCAAGCTTGATGTTCGCTTCCTTCACGATGCGATGCCACAGCGTCATCTGGTCCTCGACGTATTTGCCGAACTCCTCCGGCGTGTTCTGGCGGACCGCGATGTTGAGCTCCTTGAAGCGCGCGGCCACCTCGGGCGAGAGGAGCGCCTTGTTCATCGCGGCATTGAGCTTGGTGATGATCGGCTTCGGGGTGCCGTGCGGCGCGAAGATGCCGTTCCATTCGTAGGCTTCGAAGCCGGGCAGGGTCTCGGACAGCGGCGGGATGTCGGGCAGGCTCGCGAGCCGCCCCTTGCCGGTATGCGCGATCGGCTTGACCTTGCCCGACTTGATCAGGCCGTACGCCGAGGAGCCGTTGGCGAAGTAGAACTGCACCTGCCCTGACATCACGTCGGTGAGCGCGACGCCGCCGCCGCGATAGGGCACGTGGTTGACCTTGATGCCGGCCTGGCGCCTGAACAGCTCGAGGCAGAGGTGCTGCAGCGTGCCGTTGCCCGACGACGCCATGTCGATGCCGTTGGACTTCGCCTTGGCATAGGCGATGACGTCCGCGGCGGTCTTCACCGGCACCGACGGCGTCACCACCAGGATGTTGGGCACCAGCGAGACGAGGCCGACAGGATCGAAATCCTTGCGGTAGTCGAAAGATAGATGAGGATAAAGCGCCTCGTTGACCGAGAACGCGGTCGCGTCGTGGAGCAGCGTATAGCCGTCCGGCGCCGCCTTGGCGATGAGCGCCTCCGCGATCGTCCCGCCGGCGCCGCCGCGGTTCTCGATCGGGAACGATTGGCCGAGATCGGCGCCGATCTTGGCGTAGAGGATGCGCGCCGTGGTGTCGGCGCCGCCCGCCGGCGGGTAGGGCACGGTCACGTGCACCGGCCGGTTCGGCCAATCGGCGTCCGCGCGCGCCGCGACCGCGAACGGCGCCGCCGCCATGGCGGCCAGCAGCGTGCGGCGGGTGAGATCGATTGCGGGCATCGCGTCCTCCCGTGGGCATTTTCGGCCGGCAATCTAGCATCAGCCGAGGTGTGCGGAAGGGCAGCGGTGTCGCGGCAAAATCACGCGATCAGCAGCGAGGGCGCACGGAGCGCCGTCAAAACGGCCTGTCGCCGATGATCGTGCAGCGGCGCATCACCCGCTTCATGCTGGCCTCGTCGAAGCCGGTCGCGCGGTGCAAGGTGCAGCGATTGTCCCACACCATGCACTGGCTCGGGCTCCAGGTGTGCGTATAGACGCGCGCCTGCGGCGTGATCATCGCATTGAGCTCCTCGATCAGCGCGCGGCCCTCATTGTAGTCCATGCCCTCGATCGACTCTGCATGGTCGCCGAGGAAGATCGCCTTGCGCCCCGTCTCCGGATGCGTGCGCACGATCGGATGCGCGACCGGAGGCACAGCGGACTTCTGCGCTTGCGTCAGCGGGGCCTCGCCGTGGCGCCGGGTGCGCGAGAAATCGAAATTGTGGATGGCGCGGCGGCCTTCGATCTTGGCCTTCATGGCGGCGGGGAGCAGGTCGTAGGCCGAGTACATGTCGGCGAACTCGGTCTCGCCGCCGGCCGGCGGCACGATCTCCGAGTACATCATGGTCGCCTGCCCGGTGCGCTCCTTCCACGAGCCGTCGGTGTGCCAATAGAGCGTGCCCCGGTCGGGATGCTTGCCGCTCGGATTGCCGTCCTCGTCGAGGTTGGACAGCATGTAGATCTCCGGGTGCTGCGGATACCCATAGGTGCCGCTCAGCACGTGTACCTGCACCTCGCCGAAATTGCGCGCGAAGGCGACCTGCGTCGCCGGCGGCAGATCGACGTCGCGAAAGAGGATCAGCTCGTAGTCGAGAAACGCCTCGTAGACCTTGGCGAACAGCGCCGGCGACACGGCTTCGGCGAGCGTGATGCCGCTGATCTCGCAGCCGAGCACCGGGTGGAGCGGCTTGACCTCGAACGGCCAGTCGCGGGCCGCGTGCTGCGGCCGAGCCTGAGCTTGCGCCATGGCGATCTCCCGACAGGGTGGGCGTCGCCGCATTATGCCCCGTATCGGCCCACACCGCCAAGGCGATCTGTGGTACAAACGGTCCAAGCAAAAAGAGCAAGACGAGGGAGGACGACATGCTCACGAGACGGGAGGCCGTCACCGCGACGGCAGGTGGCATCATCGCGGCGGCTGGGGCTACGTCGGCGAGGGCCCAGGAGGTGAGGCATTATCGCTTCGCCTACGACCAGCCCAAGACGACCGGCTACGGCGTCGCCGGCGATCTCTTCGCCAACAAGCTCAAAGAGCTGAGCCGCGGGACGATGCTGATCGACCAGTATCCCGGCGCGCAGCTCGGCCAGGAGCCGCAGGTCCTGCAGCTGGTGAAAGCCGGCGACATCGAGTTCTGCATCAGCTCGTCGGCGAATGCCGCGACGCTGTCGCCCCAGGCCGGCGTGATGTCCCTGCATTTCCTTTATCGCTCGGAGGGTCACCTGGCGAAGTCGCTCGCCGACCCGAACGTCAGCAAGGCGGTGCGGGCGATGATCGAGGACACCGTGCAGGGTGCCCATGCCTTGGGCGTGATCACGCTCGGCTTGCGCCACATGTACAGCAAGCGGCCGATCACCAAGGTCGAGGACATGAAGGGCCTCAAGGTGCGTGTGCAGGCGACCGCGACGGAAGACACCATGTTCCCGGTCTACGGCGCGCAAACCGTGCACATGCCGTTCGGCAGCGTCTACACCTCGTTGCAGACCGGTGTCGTCGACGTCGCCGAGAACGGCATCAACGTCTACCTCGCCAACAAGCACTACGAGGTCGCACCGGTGCTCTCGATCACCGAGCACGAGGCGAACAACAACCTCATCTGGATCAGCGACAAGCTGTGGAAGAGCCTCACCCCCGAACAGCAGGGTTGGGTGCAGGCGGCTGCGGACGAGGTGAGCCAGAAGCAGCCCGCCCGCGCGCTCGATCTCGAGCACCAGTCGGCGGCGAAGCTCAAGACGATGGGCGTGAAGATCGTCACCGTGGACAAGTCCGGCTTCCAGAAGCTCGCCGATCCCTATCTCGACAAGCTCGCCGCCGGCCTCGGCCCGCACGCTGTCAAGATCAAGGACCTGATCCGGGCCGTGACGTAGCTAAGGTCCCACGGCACGGCGCCAGCGCTCCCTCTCCCCGAAAGGGAGAGGGCTGGGGTGAGGGGCTCTAGGTGTTTCAGGAAGCTGCGAGCACCCCTCACCCGGCTCGCTTCGCGAGCCACCTCTCCGCTCCCGGGAGAGGGAAGAGGGGGATCGTCGGAGTCTTCCCATGTCCGCAGCCGACAGGCTCGTCGCGCAACGCCAGCGTCACCTCAAGTGGCGCGCCTTCGACGCGCTCGAGCTCGTCCTGATGTGCCTGTCCGGCCTCCTGCTGTTCGCCTTCTGCACCACGGTCGTGCTCGACATCGTCACCCGCACCATCGGCCACCCGTGGCTGTGGCTGCAGGAGGTGACATCGACGTTCTTCATCTATGCGATCTTCTGCGGCGCCGCAGCGGCGACGCGCCGGAACGATCATCTCTATCTGACCGCCATCGCCGAAGCCCTGCGCGGACGCTCGCGCATCATCGTCGAGCTGGTGATCCGGCTCGCCATCCTCGGCGTCGCGATCTGCTTCGTCTGGTTCGGCTACCTCAATTTCCTGCGCGGCTTTTCCAGCTTCCGCATGCCCTCGATGACGCCGATCGCCTCGCTCTACGCCGCGATCCCGCTGTGCGGCATGCTGGTCGCGCTGTTCACCATCGAGCAGATCGTCAATGGCCTGCGCAACGGTTTCGAGCATGCCGAACCTGAGAATGCATCGACGATCGCGCCGGCTGCGCCCGGGGGCGACCGTCCAGGAGTGGGATGATGAGCGCCGGCTATGTGCTCGTGTTGATGAGCTTCCTTTTTCTGTTCTTCGGCTATCTCGGCGTCCCGGTGCCGTTCTCGCTGATGGGCGGCGTCCTCATCGCCGCCTCGTTCACCGAGGTTTCGCATGTCGCCATTATCCAAAAGATGTTCGACGGGATGGACTCCGAGGCGCTGCTCGCGATTCCCTTCTTTCTTCTCGTCGGCGAGCTGATGAGCTCCGCCAACGTGGTGGTGCGCGTCGTCAACCTTTCGCTGGCGCTGGTCGGTCACATCCGCGGCGGCCTGTCGCAGGTCGTCACCGTGTTCAGCATGTTCTTCTCCGAGATGTCGGGCTCGACCACCGCCGACGTCGCGGTGATCAGCCGCGCGCTCGGCGGTCCGATGAAGAAGGAGGGTTACGATCCGCCCTTCATCGCCGCGATCATCGCCGCGGCCTCGACCATCGCGGCGTTGGTGCCGCCGAGTATCACCGCCGTCGTGTACGGCGCCGTCGGCAACGTCTCGATCGCCGGGCTGTTCATGGCCGGCTTCGTGCCCGGGCTCATGATCGGCATCGGTCTGATGATCTACTGCTATTTCTTCGGCCCCAAGGGCCTGCCGCGGCCGCGCGCCCCGTTCGGCGACGTGCTGCGCGCATTCCGCGATGCCGCGCTGCCGATGATGATCCCGGTGATCCTGCTCGGCGGCATCCTCACCGGCTGGTTCACCCCGACGGAAGCCGGCGTGGTCGCGGTCGCCTACATCCTGATCGTCATCATCCCGGCGCTGGCGCGCGGCCATGTCAAGAATCTCGCCTACGACTTCTGCCTCGCCGGCATGATCTTCTCCCTGCCGCTGATCACCATCGGCGCCGCCAACGCGTTCGGCTGGCTGTTCGCTTATCTGCGCGGCGCGATCGTCATCGCCGACTGGATCACCGGCATCGCCGGCAACGATCCGCGCCTGATCATGCTGCTGATGGTCGCGCTCTTCACCGTGATCGGCGATTTCATCGAGCCTGTCCCGACGATCATCATCTTCATGCCGCTCGTGAATGCGCTCACCGACGCCGGCAGCATCAACCCGGTGCACATGGGCGTGGTGCTGATCACGACGCTCGCCTTCGGCCTGATCACCCCGCCCTACGGGCTCGTCCTGTTGATGGCCTCGAAATTCGTCGGTGTGCGTTTCTCCCACGCCATGCGCGCCGGCTTGCCGATCTACGTCGTCTTCTTCGCCACCATCGCGTTCACCATCTATTTCCCCTCCATCGTTCTGTGGCTGCCCAAGCACGTTATCCCGGCCTCGGTCGGCTGCTTCCCCAATCCGGACGGCGGCGGTTACATCTGCCCGCCGTGAGTCGGCGTGCCGCAGCGGTCGACGGGCAGCGTGATGCGCGCGATCAGCCCTGACGGCATGCGGTCGATCAGCTCCAGCGTCCCGCCATGGGCGACGACTGCCGCACGGGCGATCGACAGGCCGAGACCGAAGCCGCTCTTGTCATTCATCCCGCGGGCCGCATCGCCGCGCACGAACGGCTGCTGCATCGCCTCCTTGTCGGTCTCGACAATTCCCGGGCCGTCGTCCTCGACGGCGATCGACATCGCCGACGGGCCGGCGGCGAGCCGCACGATGACGCGCTCGCCGTGGCGCGCCGCGTTGTCGACCAGATTGGTGATCGCGCGGCGCAGCTCCTCGGGATGCGCCTCGATCGCGAGATGATCGGGCCCCTCGTAGCCGACCCGGTGGCCCATGTCGGCGAACTGATCGCAGATGGTCTGCACGCTGGTCGCGATGTCGATCATGGTGGCGGGCTCGCGCGGGTTGCCGCCGCGCAGATGAACCAGGATGCTCTCGACCATCGCGTTCATATGCGCGAGCTCGTCCAGCATCTGGCTGCGCACGGCCGCATCCTCGATGAACTCGCTGCGCAGCCGCAGCCGCGTGATCGGCGTGCGCAGGTCGTGGCTCACGGCCGCCAGCATGCGAGTGCGGCCCTCGACTAGCTCTTTGATGCGGGCGCGCATGCGGTTGAGCGCATGCGCGGCGGCGCGAATCTCCGCCGGCCCGCGCTCGGGGAGCGCCGCCACCTCGCCGTCCGGCTGAAAGCTTTCCGCCGCGGTGGCAAAGCGGCGCAGCGGCTCGGTCAGCACACGCGCCGCCCACAAGCCGAGAAACGTCACGCTGATCGCGACGAACATGATGGTGAAGAGCACGGGCCCGCCGATCGCCGGCGGCGCGGGCATCGGGGTGAGGTGCGCCGTCACCACCGCGTCATCGCGCAAGCGCACCGCGATCAGCCGCGGCGCGTCGCTCGAGCCGCTCGGCGCGGCCTGCGTTACCGCGAATCCCGGCCCGAGGTGGCGCTCGATCTCCTGCACGAGCCAGTCGCGCGATGTCGATGGTTCCGGCGCCGGTCCCGATGCGGCGAGGCGCGGCGCGAGTTGCGGAAAAGCGGCGCCGGCGTCCTGCATCAGGCGCGCGCGCTCGGCCGCCGGCGTCGCATCGATCAGCCGCGCCAGGGTCACGAGCTCATCCGGCGGATGATCATGCGCGTCGTGCGCGCGGCCGAGGAAGAGCGCCGTCGTCACCACCGCGTGGATGACGATGAGCGACGCCACCACGATCAGCGCCATCTGGCCGCTGATGCGGTTGGGCAGGAACGAGCGGACGTCGATCCTCATGCGGGCTCGACTTCCGGGGTGAACAGATAGCCGCCCGAACGCACCGTCTTGATGATCTCCGGGTTGTGCGCGTCGCGCTCGATCTTGCGCCGCAGCCGGCTGATCAGCACGTCGATGCTGCGCTCGTGCGAGCCGGCGGCGCGTCCCGGCGTGAGGTCGAGCAGCTGCTCGCGCGACAGGATGCGGCCGGCGCGTTCGCCCAGCGCCGCCAGCAGCTCGAACTCGGCGCTGGTGAGCGCGATCAGCACGCCGAGCGGGTCGCGCAGCTCGCGCAGCGCGCAATCGATGCGCCAGCCGAGGAAGGTCATCGCCCGCGCGCGCGGCGCCGCCCGCAGCGCGGCGGTTTGCGCCCGCCGCAGCACGGCGCGGATGCGCGCGAGCAGCTCGCGCGGGTTGAACGGCTTGGCCATGTAGTCGTCGGCGCCCATCTCGAGGCCGACGATGCGGTCGATCTCCTCGCCCTTGGCGGTGAGCATGATGAGAGGGACCTGCGAATGCGTGCGCAGGCGGCGGCACAGGGTGAGGCCGTCCTCGCCCGGCAGCATGAGGTCGAGCACGACGAGATCGACGCGGCTGTCCTCGATCAGGCGCTCCATGTTGCGCCCGTTGCCGCTGACCGAGACGCGGCAATCGTTGGAGCGCAGATAGCGGCTGACCAGGTGGCTGATCTCGCGATCGTCCTCGACCAGCAGGATGTGCGGCAATGCGGCCATGCGAGGATCTGCCCTGAGTCGCGCCGGCAGCGCGGAGGATTTTTGTTTCCAAATGTTTCTGCCGTCGTGCCGGCAATCGAGAGAAACAACATCGCGGCGCGTTGGCAAGTTTGCATTAACCGCGAACATGGTTCCGTACACAGCATCTTGATCTTGGATCGCGAGGAGCCTGCGATGAGCTCGATTTCATCAGTGTCCTACCAGCCCCAGTTCCAATCGCCGGTTGACCGGCTGCAGAACGAGCTCGCGTCGGAAGTCTCCGCCGGCACCATCAGCTCGTCCGATCAGAGCGCGCTCAGCTCGGCGCTCAAGGACATCGACAGCTCGCTCCAGAGCGATGCCTCGTCGAGCCAGGCATCGGGCTCGCAGCCGGCCTCGCCCGCCGACATGAAGTCGAAGATCGACAGCCTGATCCAATCCGAGGTGCAGAGCGGAAAGCTCACCAGCAACCAGGCGACGGAGCTGCAGAACGTGTTCTCGAACACCTTCTCGCAAGGGGGACCTGGCGGCCCCGGTGGACCTGGCGGCCCCGGCGGGCCTGGTGGTCCGGGAGGCCCCGGAGGTCCTGGCGGTCCGGGCGGTGCCGGCGATGCGAGCGGGAGCAGCAGCTCGAGCGGCTCCGATATCCTGCAGATGTTGCTCAGCCTCGCGAACGGCTCGAGCAGCTCCGACAGCAGCACCGCGGGTAGCACGAGCTCGGACTCCAGCAGCACGAGCAGCACCACCAGCAGCACGGACTCCAGCAGCACGAGCAGCAACTCGCCGACCGGCAGCGACCTGAGCAATCTGCTGCAGGATTTCCTCAAGCTGATGCAGGACTCGAGCAGCACGACCACCGGCTACGGCTCGAACGGCCAGAGCACGAGCCAGTCCGTTGCGCTGCTGATCAACTACCAGAGCTGACGCGCGGCCGGTCGCCGATGGTCGTAGCCCGGCTGAGCGAAGCGACATCCGGGTCGTTCCTCACCAATCGTGTTCCCGCATGTCGCTTCGCTCATGCGGGCTACATTCTGACAAGCACCTACTTGTCGCGCTCCCACACGAGCCGGCGGTAGTCCGTCTTGCCGGGAAAGATGATGCTCGGCGCCGCCGCCGACTCGATGTAGAGCATGTCGCCGTCGACGCGGAAATGCCGCCGCTGCTCCGACCCGTTCCATGATTCGTTCCACGACGCCTCGACCGTGGTGATGAAGTCGTTGCCCTCGATGCGATAGCGGCCCGTATAGGCGAGCATCGAGCGGTGCAGCTCGGCCCGCTCGCGGTCGCCATCGCCGCCGACGCGATGCTCCGCGGTGGTGATCGCGATCGAGCGGCCCTGTGGGGTGAGGACCAGGTAGCCCTTGGGATGCAGCCCGAACGGATTGTGCGGCGGCTCGCCCTCGACGATCACTTGCCACGACACCAGCTTCCAGTTGCCCAGCAGCCCCTCCGGCGGCGCCGCCGGCATCGAGCGAGGCGGCGTTGTCGTGTCTCCCATGCGATTTCTCCCGGCTGCAAAGGCAGGTTGTCGCGCGGCGCGCGTCGACAGGTTTCCCGCAGTACGATAGCCTTTGCGCCCGGCCACGGCCAACCCGGGTCGCAACCGCGCCGGACCGACTTGGTCCGCGCGAGCGTACGACGGGCATCCGAGAGGAACGCCGATGAGCATCGCCACCGTGAAATTCTCCGCCATCCTGTGGGGCCTTGCGCACTCGCTCAAGCTCGCCGCCCGACGGCACCCTGCCTTTCGCGCCCGGCTCGCGGAGCGCAACCTCGTCGCCCAGGTGAAGGCGCGCGACGAGGAGACGGCGCGCTGGTACGAGGTGTGCGGCGGCCGCGTCACGTCGGGCGCGGGCCTGCACGCCAAGCCCGACGTCACGCTAGCGTTCAAGAACGCCGCGACCGGCGCCTCGCTGCTGATGCCGCCGATCAACTGGCTCGACCAGATCAACGCCATCAAGGATTTCAACCTCACGGTCGACGGCCCGGAGGATCTCGCCAACTGGTGGGCGCAGACCATCATGCTGAGCCAGACCGTCGGCTGGAAGCTCGGCACCCGCCTGCCCGACGGCACCATGCGCTACTGCAATATGACCAACGGCGGCCCCGTGTTCGTCTATGTGCGCGACGGCAAGATCGTGCGCATGACGCCGATCGATTTCGACGACACCGATCCGCAGCCGTGGACGATCCGCGCGCGCGGCATCGATCTCACCCCGCCGCGCCGCACGACGCTCGCGCCGCACGGGCAGAACGCCAAATCAATCGTCTACTCGCCCGATCGCCTGCTGCATCCGATGAAGCGCGTCGACTTCGATCCGAACGGCGCCCGCAACCCACAGAATCGCGGCAAGTCCGGCTACGTGCGCATCTCGTGGGAGGAGGCGCTCGACCTCGTCGCCAATGAAATAAAGCGCTGCAAGCGCACGCATGGGCCGGGCGCGATCGCGACCTCGCACGGCTCGCATCACACCTGGGGGAACATCGGCTACTACCTCTCGGCGCTCTTCCGCTTCGCCAACGCCGTGGGAATGACCCGCGTGCACCACAATCCCGACTCATGGGAGGGTTGGTACTGGGGCGCCGTGCATCACTGGGGCTATACGCTGCGCGTCGGCCAGTCGGAGACCTACGGCACCGTCGAGGACTGCCTGCAGAGCTGCGACATGATCGTGTTCTGGGCGGCCGATCCGGAGACCACCAGCGGCTCCTACGGCGCGCAGGAAGGCACGGTGCGCCGACAGTGGCTGAAGAACCCGAAGCTCGGCATCAAGGTCGTGCACGTCGACCCGTATTACAACGCGTCGGCCCAGTTCCTGCCGGGCAAATGGTTCGCGCCGAAGCCGACGACCTCGGTCGCGATGGCGATGGCCATCGCCTACGTGTGGATCAAGGAGGGGCTCTACGACAAGCAATACGTCGAGACCCACACGGTCGGCTTCGACGAATGGAAAGCGTATCTGGTCGGCGACGAGGATGGGGTCGCCAAGACGCCCGAGTGGCAGGAGAAGGAGACCGGCGTTCCGGCGAAGGACGTACGGGCTCTTGCGCGCGAGTGGGGCAAGAAGCGCGTCTATCTCGCGCCCGGCGGCTGGGGCAACGGCCATGGCGGCGCCTGCCGCAATCAGACCGGCATCCAGTGGGCGCGCGTGATGGTGTGCCTCAGCGCGATGCAGGGACTCGGCAAGCCCGGCATCAACATGGGCAACCTGCAATGGGGCACGCCGCTCGACTTCAACTTCTATTTCCCCGGCTACGCCGATGGCGGCATGTCGGGCGACCTGGAAAACACCGCGATGCCGGTCGAGCTCTACCAGCGCATGCCGCAGCTGCCGACCATGAATTCGAGCTTCCAGCGCATCCCGCGCATCTGGATGCCGGAGGCGATCGCCGACGGCAAGGCCGAGGGCTATCCATGGGTCGGCAAGTCGATCGAGCATCAGTTCGCCAAATTCGGCTATCCGGCGCCCGGCCATTCGCCGGTGAAGATGTTCTACAAATACGGAGGCTCGATCCTCTCCACCATGAACAACACCAGCCGGCACGTGCGGATGTATCAATCCGCCGCGCTCGAGTTCGTGGTGAACCAGTCGATCTGGTTCGAGGGGGAGGCGAAGTTCGCCGACGTGATCCTGCCGGCGTGCACCAATTTCGAGCGGGTCGACATCTCCGAATGGGCCGGCCTCGGCGGCTACGGCCATCACGGCCAGCAGCAGCTCAACCACCGCGTCATCGTCTTCCAGGCGCCCGCGATCGCGCCGCTCGGCGAGTCGAAATCGGACTACTGGATCTTCAACGAGATCAGCAAGCGGCTCGGCCTCGCGAACTATTTCTCCGAAGGCATGAACGAGATCGACTGGGTCAAGCGTTTGTTCGATGCCTCCGACCTGCCGAAGAAGATCTCGTGGAAGCAGTTCATCAAGCGTGGCTACTACGTGGTGCCGGCCGAGAAGGAGAAGCTGCGCGCGCCGGTCTCGTTCCGCTGGTTTTGGGAGAACCGCAAGAAAGACGTGCCCGAGGCGCAGCCGCTGCCGTCCGACTACAACGGTGAGTATCTGCGGGGCCTGCAGACGCAATCCGGCAAGCTCGAGTTCGAATGCTCGAGCCTCAAGCGCTTCCACGATCCCGAGCGCCCGCCCATCGTCAAATACGAGCCGTCGTGGGAAGGCCCGCATTCGGGCGAGCTTTTCGAGCGCTATCCGCTACAGATGCTCACGCCGCATTCCAAATACAGCTTCCACACCCAGGGCGACGGGAAGAGCTCGTTCCTCAACAACATCCCGGACCATCGCGTGAACGTGGAGGGCTACTACTACTGGCTCATTCGCATGAACGCCGACGACGCGCGCGAGCGCGGCATCAAGAAGCACGACTTGGTCAAGGTCTACAACGACCGTGGCGCGGTGATCTGCGCGGCGCTGCCGACCCAGCGCCTGCCGCGCGGCGTCTGCCACGGCTACGAGTCCTCCGCCGTCTACGACCCGATGGGCGAGCCTGGCAAATCCGTCGATCGTGGCGGCTGCCTCAACCTGCTCACGCCGGAGCGTACGCAGACGAAGTCGACGCACTCGCTCGCCGGCGCCAACTCCCTGGTGCAGATCGAGCCGTGGGACCGCCGCATCGAGCACATGTCCGCGACCTTCGCCGCGATGGAGAAGGATCGCGAGGTGAAGGAGACCTTGAAGGCCGCGAGCCTGGTGCCGGCCAAGTAGCGATGGCTCGCAGGGTGGGCAAAGGCGGCCGAGATGTCTGCGTCGTCACAGGGCGCCAGACCCGCCGTGCCCCACGCGTGAGACGCGTTCGCGTGGCGGGTCGGGCGGCGTGCCATGCGCCGAGGTCAGTCGGCCGGCTTTGCCCACCCTACGACACAAGTGAGTAGCCCCATGGAAAAATGGAACCTGATCATCGACGTGGCCGAGTGCACCAACTGCAACCTGTGCACGCTCGCGACCATGGACGAGTACGTCGGCAACGAGTGGCCCGGCTACGCGGCGCCGATGCCGCGACATGGCCACCGCTGGATCGACATCCTGCAGAAGGAGCGCGGACAGGCGCCGATGATCGACATCGCCTACGTGCCGACGCTGTGCAACCACTGCGATGACGCGCCCTGCATCAAGGCGGCGCGCGACGGCGCGGTCCGCAAGCGCGACGACGGCATCGTCATCATCGATCCCGTCAAGGCGAAGGGACAGAAAGAGCTCGTCGACGCCTGTCCGTACGGCCACATCTGGTGGAACGAGGAGCTGCAGCTCCCGCAGGCGTGGCCGTTCGACGCCCACCTGATCGACCAGGGCTGGCAACAGACGCGCGGCCAGCAGTCGTGCCCGACGGGCGCCATGAAGGCGATCAAGGTCGAGGACGCGGTGATGGCCGGCATGGCGGCCGACCAGGCGCTGGAGCCCATGCGGCCGGAGCTCGGCACGCGCCCGCGCGTGTGGTACCGCAATCTGTGGCGTTACACCAAGTGCTTCATCGGCGGCTCGGTCGCGGCCGAGCAGAACGGCGCGGTCGACTGTGTCGAGGGCGCCAAGGTGCGGCTCATGAAGGATGGCCGCACGGTCGCGGAGGCGAGGAGCGACAACTACGGCGACTTCAAGTTCGACAACCTCGACGAGGATTCCGGCGCCTACACGCTCGAGATCGAGGCGCCGGGGCGGGCGAAGAAGATCGTCGACGCGAAGCTCGGCGACAGCGTCAGCCTCGGCGAGATCCGATTGTAAAAAGAAAACGTCATGCCCGGGCTTGTCCCGGGCATCCACGTCTTTCATGCTGTGCGGCAAAGACGTGGATGGCCGGGACACGCCCGGCCATGACGGAAAATCCGGGGAGGACCTAATGCGCGCGCGAATTCTCGGCGCAGCCGCCTTTGCGCTCACGGCCATCTCATTTCACCCAGCCCACGCGCAGGTCTCCGACAACGTGGTGCGCATCGGCGTGCTCACCGACCTGTCCGGCCCCGCCTCGGACGCGACCGGACAGGGCTCGGTCACCGCCGCGCAGATGGCGATCGACGATTTCGGCGGCAAGGTGCTGGGCGCACCGGTCGAGCTCGTGACCGCCGACAGCCAGCTCAAGCCCGACATCGGCTCGAGCATCGCCCGCAAGTGGTACGACACCGACAAGGTCGACCTCATCCTCGACGTCCCGGTCTCCGCCGTCGGCCTCGCGGTGCAGCGCGTCGCCAACGAGAAGCAGAAGCTGTTCATCACCCACTCGACCGGCACGGCGGATTTCCACGGCAAGTTCTGCTCGCCCTATGCGATGCAATGGGTGTTCGACACGCGGGCGCTCGCGGTCGGCACCGCCCAGGAGGTGGTCAAGCACGGCGGCAAGACCTGGTTCTTCCTCACCGCCGACTACGCCTTCGGGCACGCGCTCGAGCGCGACGCGAGCCAGGTGGTCGTCGCCAATGGCGGCAAGGTCGTGGGCGCCGTGCGCCATCCGTTCGCGACGCCGGACCTTTCCGCCTTCATCCTGCAGGCGCAGGCCTCCAAGGCGCAGATCATCGGCATCGCGAGCGGCCCGCCGGACAACGTCAATGCGATCAAGCTCGGCGGCGAGTTCGGCCTCTTTGCGCACGGCCAGCAGATGGCCGGCCTCCTGGTGCTGATCACCGACGTGCACGCGCTCGGGCTCAAGGCCGCGCAGGGCCTCTACCTCACGACCTCGTTCTACTGGGACATGGACGACGAGACCCGCGCGTGGTCGAAGCGTTTCTACGACAAGCTGCACAAGATGCCGACCATGTGGCAGGCGGGCGTCTACTCCTCGGTGATGACCTATCTCAACGCCATCAAGGCGACCGGCACCGACGCGCCGCTCAAGGTCGCGGCCGAGATGCGTTCGCATCCGATCGAGGACTTCTTCGCCCGCAACGGCAAGCTGCGCGAGGACGGGCTGATGGTGCACGACCTGCTGCTGGTGCAGGTGAAGACGCCGGAGGAATCGAAGGCGCCGTGGGACTACTACAAGGTCGTCGCCCACATCCCCGGCGACCAAGCGTTCGGCCCGCCCGATCCCGCCTGCAGCCTGGTGAAGAAGTAATCCGCGCCGATGCCGGCATCAGCGGCAGCGGTGATCGAGGCGCTGCTGCGCGTCATGGTCGGCGCCGCGCTGGTGCCGCACGGCCTGCGCGTCACCTTCGGCTTCTTCCGCGGCACCGGGCTGAAGGACTCGAACTTGACGATGCTCGCCCAACAGCTCGACCGCGACGGCTATCGCCCCGGCCGGCTGTGGGCGCCGGCGATCGCCGCAACGGAGCTGATCGCCGGCCCGCTGCTCGCGCTTGGCCTGTTCACGCGCATCGCCGCGATCCCGGTGGTGATCTTCCTCGTGGTCTCGTGCCGCGAGCGCTGGGTGAAGGGCGGCTGGTTCTGGAACACGCAGGGCCTCGAATACACCCTGATGTGGACCAT
Source organism: Xanthobacteraceae bacterium (assembly GCA_035293985.1). Taxonomy (GTDB): domain Bacteria; phylum Pseudomonadota; class Alphaproteobacteria; order Rhizobiales; family Xanthobacteraceae; genus JAVDCA01. The sequence goes on along the minus strand of DATGLS010000017.1, from coordinate 99,299 downwards.
CGCGGCCGCCTATTTTCTGGCGAAGGGCGGCGGCCTGTATTCGCTGGACCACGTGCTCGGATTGTAGGGTGGGCAAAATCGCCGTTCACGGTCCGCGCCGCATGCGCGGCGTTCGCCACCGATATTGCCCAGGCGGCGCGGGCGGGTGGGCAATCGCGAAGGCGCGGTTGCCCACCCTACCGATCTATCTGCCCGCTCTGAGCCGCGCCAAAAACTCCGGCGAGGGGTACGAATCGGCCGGCAGCCCGAACTTGACCTGCATCTGCTTGATCGCCGCGCGGGTCGCGATGCCGATCTTGCCGTCGATCGCGCCCACATCGAAACCGGCGTGCGCGAGCAAGCGCTGGATCTCGGCGATCTCCTCGGCGCTCACGTTCGGGATCGGCCCGGTCGAGCGCGTCACTGCCGGCGCGCCGGCGAGGCGGGTCGCGTAATAGGCCGCGGTGGTCGAGTAGACCAGCGAGTTGTTCCATTTGAGATAGACCTGGAAATTGTCATAGGCGAGGAACGCCGGCCCGAAGCGCCCCATCGGCAGCAGCAGCGAAGCCTTGAGATTATCGTTGGGCAGCGGGCGCCCGCCCGGATAGGTCACGCCCCACTGTGCCCATTCGGCGCGCGTGTGCTGGATCGAAAGATCCGCCTCCTGCCACGGCACCCGCGGCGACACGCGCACCTCCTGCAGCCACGGCTCGCCGCGCTTCCATCCGAGGCTGACGAGGTACTTCGCGGTCGAGCCGATCACGTCGGGCACGCTCTTGATCAGGTTGCGCCGGCCGTCACCGTCGTAGTCGACCGCGTTCTTGAGATATTCGGACGGCATCATCTGCGTCTGTCCGAGCTCGCCCGCCCACGAGCCGATCATCTCGGCCGCCGTGAGGTCGCCGCGCTCGATCAGGCGCAGCTCGTCGAACAGGTGGCCGCGGAACATGTCGGAGCGCCGGCAGTCGTAGGCGAGCGTCGCGATCGAGCGGATCGATTGATAATTCCCCTGGTTGGCGCCGAAATCGCTTTCCAGCCCCCAGAACCCGGTGATTACCTGCGGCGGCACTCCGAACTCGCGCTCGGCACGCGCGAAGGTGGCTTCGTTTTTCTTGATGTGCGCGATGCCGCTCGGGATGCGCCCGCCCGCCAGCATCTTGTCGGAGAACTGGAGGAAGGTCTGGGCGAAGAATTTCTGCCCGCGGTCGATGCCGACGATGTGGGCGTCGTAGACCAGGTACGGCGAGGCTTCCGCGATCGCGGCCTGCGAGATGCCTTGCGCGGCCGCCTCCTGCTTGAACTTGGCGAGCCAGGCCTCGAAGCTGCCGGTGTTGCGGCAGTTCGCCGGCGCCGCCGTCGCGCCGTGGGGGCCGGCAATGAGGGAAAGCGCGAGCGCGAGGCCCGCGGAAGTCAGCAATGTGCGCCGCATGATCGATCCGTGCATTTCATTCGTTTGTATCGCCCGCACCATAGACGCGTATGGGCGGAAAATCTCCGGCGAAAAGATGGCCTCGGTTGTTCCCTATAGCCCAAGCGGCGTGATGTTCGTGCGATTATCAAGAGCGATCAGCATCGAGGAGGGAATTTTGTCGCATTACCCCTTGCACACGTTCACGCTCGTTCTCGCCCTCGTGGTTTGCGCCGTCGCCCCGGCGCACGCGAAAGGCCCCTGGTTCGGCACCTGGAGGATCGCTTCCGCGACGGTCGCACCGTGGGCCGACAAAGCGCATAGGCCCGACCCGGCCGCCGCTAAGGCGCTGGTCGGCAAGAGCGTCACGTTCAAGCTGCAAGAGATCGCCGGGCCGCAGCCGCTCGCCTGCACGGGGCCGCACTACAAGCTCAGCGATTTCACCGCCGACATGCTCTTTCAGGGCCAGTTCGGCGAGATGCACGACAAGGACAAGTCGGCCGATCCGGCCACGCTCGCGGCGAGCGTCGGCTTCAAGGGCACGTCGTGGAAGGTGCTGGGGACCGGTTGCGCCAACGAGCTCGACTGGCACTTCATCGACGCCACCACGATGGCGATCGGGCTCGACGACTACGTCTACGTGCTCAAGAAGCAATAAACGGAGCTGGATCACTCGGCTTTCGCCGCGCCCTGCCGCCGCATCTGCGAAGGTGTCGCGCCATAGCGGCGGCGAAACGCGCGGTTGAAGTGCGACAGGTCGGAAAAGCCGTGCGCGAGCGCGACATCGCCGATGCGGCGCCGGCGCTGGCGCGGATCGCGTAGCACCTCGGCGATCTTGGCGAGGCGTCGCTCCAGCACGTGCTCGCTGAAGCTGTGGCCGCTCTCCTCGAGCAGGACGTGGATATAGCGCGGCGTGATGCCGAGCCGGATTGCGGTGCCCGCGGCGCTCAGCGCGGGATCGTGCAGGCGATTGTCGATCTCGCGCAGGATCGCGGCGCGGCGCACCGCGCGGACGCCGCCCTCCTCGGCCATGCGGCGCGCCTCGCCCTCGGCGCCGATCGACAGCGCGAGCAGGTCGAGGATGTGGTGGTCGTAGAGCGCGACCGCCTGGCCGTCGGCCGGCAGGTCGAGGTTGAGCGTCCCGGCGAGATACGCGAACAGCAGCCGCCGCGCGACCGGATCGCGGTCGAGCTTGATGCCGGCGAACCGCTCGTGGCGCGGCAGCATCGTGGCGATGCGCGGACGCGGCACCTTGATGCACCAGAAGCGCGAGTTCGCCGTGACGTGGATCGATCCCAGGCGGCCGCTGTCGCAGACGATCGCCTCGCCCGGCGCGAGCCCCTGGTCGTTGTCGCGCTGGGTCTGGTAGGCCCCGCCGCTGCGGCACAGGACGATGCAGAGCGAGTCGTCGCCGTCGCGCATGAGCACCGGCGTGCGCACATAGTCGGATGTCGACGTGGCGATGTGACAGATGCCGACCGAGCCGGCCTGCTGGATATCCACGGCGGCGGCGAACGGCGAGGCGTCCCGCCGCATGATGTCGAGCCGCGCGATGCGGCGCATCATGTGCTCGCAATAAGCCGCGAACCGATCGCGCTCAGGCAGCGTGTCGGTGTTGAAGGTGATTCGCGCGGTCGTGACGTCGTCCATGAAATCTGGTCAGAGCCGGACGGTCGATCTTCCCGGTCGGTTCCAAAATGCCCTGTTTGGCCGCGCGTGGCAATTCGCTCACGGCACAAATGCGGGTTCGCTGGGGGCCTATGATCCAGGCTTCCTCGTCATGCCCGCGAATGCGACGCGAATGCGGGCATCCACGTCTTTCTTGCGCGTGGAGAAGACGTGCATGGCCTGGGCCATAGGCGAGCGAAGCGACGCCGTTCTTCGAACGGCTACGCCCGGCCGTGACGGATATTGTCGCCCTCACGCCGCCCGGATGGCGTCGAGAAAACGATCGACCTCGCCGCGCAGCTCGTCGGCGTGGCGCTGCAGGCCATCGGCCGCGGCGAGCACCTTCTGGGCGGCCTGGTTGGTCTCGGCGATGCCGGTATGAACGCCCGAAATGTTGGACGACACGCCGCGCGTGCCCTCGGCGGCCTGCTGCGTGCTCACGGTGATCTGCTGGGTCGCGGCGCCCTGCTCCTCGACCGCCGAGGCGATCGCCGTCGACGCGGTGTTGATCTCGCCGATGCGCACGGCGATGTCGCGGATCGCCGCGACCGCGGCCGTGGTTGCGCCCTGCATGCCGGCGATCTGGGTGCGGATCTCCTCGGTCGCCTTGGCGGTCTGGCTCGCGAGCTCTTTGACCTCCGCGGCGACCACCGAGAAGCCCTTGCCGGCTTCGCCGGCGCGCGCCGCCTCGATCGTGGCATTGAGCGCCAGCAGGTTGGTCTGGCTGGCGATGTCGTTGATGAGCTTGACCACCTCACCGATGCGGTCCGCCGCCGCCGCGAGGCTCTCGACCGCTCCGGTGGTCACATCCGCGGCCTGCACGGCGTCGCGCGAGATGTCCGCCGCATGGGTCACCTGGTGCCCGATCTCGCCGATCGATTGGGTGAGCTCCTCCGAGGCCGCCGCGACCGTGGTGACGTTGGTCGAGGCCTGCTCGGCCGCGGTTGCGACGGCGCCTGCGCGTCGCCCCGCCTCGCCGGCGGCGACCGACATCGCTTGCGAGGTTTCCCGCATCGCTTGCGCCGAGCTCGTCAGGGCGCCGAGCGTGCCGCCGACCGAGGTGCCGAATGCGGCAATGGCGCCCTCGACGGCGCGCTGGCGCTCGCCATTGCGCATCTCGGCGTCCCGGCGCTGCGTCTCCATGTGCTCTTTGGTCTGTGCGTTCTCCTTGAACACCGCGAGCGCGCCGGCGAGCTGGCCGACCTCGTCGCGGCGGGTGCGAAACGGCACGTCGCCCGCGAGATCCCCGCCCGCGACCTTGCGCATCGCCTCGGTGATCACGCCGATCGGCCGCGCCACGCGCCAGGACGCGAACGCGAGGCCCGCCACGCCGAGCAGCACCGACAGCACGAGCAGGCCGGCATGCAGCGCAACATCGTTCCACGCTTGGCCCGCGCGTGCGCCCGCGTGGCTGCGGATTTCCACGAGCGCCGCATCGCAGATGCCGACGATCACGTTGAGCGCCGCATTGGAGAGGCGGTTGAAGTCCGCCTCCGAGATCGGCGGATCGTGCCCCTCGATGACCGCCTTCTCGATCGCGGCGCGCGTCTTGACGTAGGCGCCGAACACTTCCGTCCGCGTCGCCTTGACCGCCGCCATCACGGGCGCCGGCACGCCGGGGCGCGCGGCGAGGAGCTGCACCAGATGCCAGCCGGCTTCGCCCTTGCCGCGCAGCGCCATCATCTTGAGCCGGGCGTCGAAGCTGATCTTGCGCATATCGATCATCTGCTGGAGGTAGTTGCGCTCGAGCCCGACCGCGTCGCGCGTCACGTAGCCGGCTTCCTTGAAGGTGGCGAGCTCGGCGATGTCGGGATCGACCATGCGGATCTTGCCGCCGAGCGCGATCGACACCCGCTCGAGCTCGTCGACCAGGACAGTGGCGGTGGCGAGCCAATCCTGGGCGATTGTGGTCGGCCGCTCGGCCAGCGGCTGGCGCAGCGCCCGATCCACCTCCTGGCGTGCGGCCGCGACCTTCTCGGCGGCGCGGCGGATGGTCTCGGCCTCGCGGCCGTCGTCGCATTTGATCCGCCCGCAGGTTGCGATGATGGCCTCGATCGCCGGCCCAGACGTGCGGCGCAGGGCCTCGAACTGCTGAATCAGGCTCGGCGCGGCGGCCGTCGGCGCCTCGAGCGCGACCCGCGTCGGGCCGCGCTCCTGGCGGACATTCTGCAGCGCCACGAACAGCTGAATATTGGCCTCGGCGAGCCGTTGGACCTGCGACCACTCGCTCGCCTGGCTCCAGGCGCGAAAGACCCCGACGCCCTCCTGGATGCCCATGACCAGAGCCGAGATGCCGAACAGCACGTACAGCGACGTGCTGATTTTCAAATTGCGCACAAGGCCGAGCATGGATCCCCCGGAAGGCCTCGGCACACACGAAATCGATCGGATTCGTCAGCCCGGCTTCCGGGCATGACTAGAAGCAAGTGCGCCTTAAGATTGTGCTAACCCAACGGCGTGACGCCGCGACGCATCGTGCGCTGCATGGCTGCGCTTCGCCGTGCGCTGGTCGGCGCAACCACCGGAGGCTCAAACCGGCGCTCCGTCGAGCTCGGGCGCGACCTGCTTCTCCACCGCGGCCGCGATCGCCAGCAGTTTCCGGTCGCCGCCGGTCGGGCCGACCAGCATCAGGCCGACCGGCGCGTCGCCCGCCTTATGGCAGGGGATCGAGATCGAGCAGCGGTCGAAGAAATTGGCGAGGCCCGTATTGCGCAGCAGCATGTAGTTCGCGGCACGCGCCGCCTCTTGCGCCGCGAGGTCGCGCAGCACCGGGGCGATGATCGGCGTGGTCGGCATGATCAGCGCGTCATAGGGCGCCGTGACGATGTCGAAGCGGCGGATCATCTCCTCGCGCGCCCACTGCAGCTCGATGTAGTCGGCGGCGTCCTGCTCCTTGCCGCGCTCGAGGCGCGTGAGCACGAACGGGTCGTATTCCGCGCCCTTCACCTTGATCAGCGGCCGATGCACCGCATAGCCCTCGGCGGCCGCAAAGCCGCCCTTGGCATTCACTTGTGCGAGCTCGGAAAGCTCGCGCAGCGCGACCTCGACGATGCGCGCGCCGGCGCGGCTCAGTGTCGTCAGCGCTGCCGTGAACGCGGCCGACACGTCCTTGTCGATCTCGTCCAGCACCAGCGTCTGCGGCACCGCGAGGCGCACCCCGTCGAGGGGGAACTCCGGCAAGGCCGCCGGCGGCTCGCCGGCGAGCACCGCGTCGATCAGCGCGCAGCAGGCGACCGAGGGCGCCATGCTGCCGATCGAGTCGAGCGTCTGCGATAGCGGCATGCAGCCGCTGGTCGGGATGCGGCTCTTGGTCGGCTTGTAGCCGACCGTGCCGCACAGCGCCGCCGGAATGCGGCACGAGCCGCCGGTATCGGTGCCGAGCCCGACGCAGGCCATGCCGTCAGTGACCGACACCACCGCGCCCGACGACGAGCCGCCCGGGACACGCCCGGTCTTGCGGTCATACGGATTGCGCGGCGTGTCGTAGTGCGGGTTGATGCCCAACCCCGAGAAGGCGAACTCGGTCATATTGGTGCGGCCGATCGGAATGAAGCCGGCCGAGCGCAGGCGCGCGACCGCGAGCGCATCGCGGCTCGCCGGCGGCGCATGCTTGAGCGCGACCGAGCCGGACATCGTCACGTCGCCGGCGACGTCGAACAAGTCCTTGATCGAGACGGGAATTCCGGCGAACACCGACGGCGTCGCGCCGTGCCGCCGCAGCGCGTCATAGGCGTCCGCGGTGGCGCGCGCCGCCTCGGCATAGACCTTGAGGAAGGTGCGCGGGCCTTCGCCCGCCGGGTCGCGGATGCGCTCGAGGCAGCGGTCGATCAACGCGCGGCTCGGCTCGGCGGCCTCGAGCCGCGCGGCGATCTGGTGCAGCGTGCGCATGAGTTGAAAGCCTTCCCGGTAGGTCTCGCGCATTCGTCGGCGGATCATCGGTTCGCCGATAAGGCCATGCGCCGAGGTGTCAGGTCACGGCCGCCCCCCGGCCGATTCGGACCAGACCTGAATACGGGGCCATGTTGAAATTTCAAGCCATTTCGGATTTGGTCCAATGCGGCCGGCTGATGACGTCGGTCCGATCCGTCCATTTGTCTCCCAATTGGCTCGTAATCCTGGAACTCACGTGCCCCGCCGCATCCTCAACCTGACCCTCGTCAATGACGGCGCTGCGATGCGCCGCGAGATCGCGATCAACGATGCCGTGGTCGCCGGGTGGACCGGCCGCGATGCCGCGGCGGTGGAGAAACACGTCCGCGAGTTGGAGCAGATCGGGGTCAAACGGCCGGCCACGACGCCGATCTTTTATCGTGTCTCGGCGGCGCGGCTCACCACCGATGCCGAGATCGAGGTGGTGGGCGAGACGTCGGGCGGCGAGGCCGAGTTCGTGCTGCTGCAGCATGGTGGGCGGCTGTGGGTCGGCACCGGCTCGGATCACACCGACCGCGCTGTCGAAACCTATGGCGTCACCGTCTCCAAGCAGATGTGCGACAAGCCGATGGCCGCGACCTTCTGGGCCTTCGACGAGGTCGCGCCACACTGGGACAAGCTGATCCTGCGCGCGCATGTGACCGAAGGCGGCAAGCCCGTGCTCTACCAAGAGGGTTCGGTTGCCGCGATGCTCGACCCGCTCGATCTGATCGGCCGCTACACCAAGAGCGGCGGTCTCGCCGAGGACACGCTGATGTTCTGTGGCACGCTCGCCGCCAAGGGCGGCGTGCGGCCGACCGTGCAATTCGCCTTCGAGCTCGAGGATCCCGTGAAGGGTCGCAAGATCGCCCACGCCTACACGGCGCGCACCCTGCCGATCCTCGGATGAATCAATCAACAACTGCTGTCAGTGGAGACTGCCCGATGCCGATGAACAAGCCGCATCTCGAATTTCACAAGGTCGACATGACTTCCGGCTGGGCGACGCCGCCCGGCTATCCATCCGGCATCAAGCAGAAGATTCTCGCGAGCGACCTCGACGAGACGCGCAAGATGGGCGGCCGCACCCGCCTCCTGAAGTTCGATCCCGGCGTCTACACCACGGCGCCGTTCGTGCACGACCACTGGGAAGAGGTCTACCTCGTCACCGGCGACCTCACGGTCGGCAACGACGCGCAAGGAAAGGGCGGTGAATCCTTTCAGGCCCCGACCTACGCGTGCCGCCCGCCCGGCGTCTACCACGGCCCTTTCAAATCGGAGAAAGGCTGCGTGCTCTACGAGATCCACTATTACGACGAGAGCAGGAAGGCGTAAGGAACAATTCGACGCGCCGCGGGCGCTGTTACCCTCCCGCCCGTTGGCGGGAAGGTCGAGCGAAGTGGCGAAGCCGCTGCGCGAGGGGTGGGGGCCTACGCTTGCTCACAATTCGCAATAGGTTCTCATAACACTTGCTCCGAGCAAGCGGCGCCCCCACCCCGGCCCTCCCCGCCACGCGCTTCGCGCGCGGGGGGAGGGGAGCAGAAGCGTAGTGCCAGTAGAAAGAGTTGCTGACATGACTCCCACCATGCGTCCCTATCTCGCGGCGACCTCCGCCTTCGCATCCGGCAAGGACTCGCCGCGCGACTTCCTCGAGCGCTGTCTTTCCGATCTCGAAGCCTGGGAGCCGAAGATCGGCGCCTTCGTGGCCCTCAATCTCGGCGGCGCGCGCGCGGCGGCGGACGCCTCGACCAGGCGCTGGCGCGACGGCGCCAAGCGTTCGCCGATCGACGGCATGCCGGTCGGCATCAAGGACATCATCGAGACCTTCGACATGCCGACCGAGCAGGGCTCGCCGCTGTTCGTCGGCTACGCCACCCACCGCGACGCCGCCTCGGTCGCCGCCCTGCGCGAGGCGGGCGCCGTGGTCGTCGGCAAGACCGTCACCACCGAGTTCGCCGCGACCACGCCGCGCGGCACGCGCAATCCCTGGGACACGACCCGCACGCCCGGCGGCTCGTCGAGCGGCTCTGCCGCCGCGGTCGCGGTCGGGGCATTGAGCATGGCGCTCGGCACCCAGGTGATCGGCTCGATCATCCGCCCGTCGAGCTACTGCGGCTGCTACGGTTTCCGCCCGACCGTCGGCGCGATCAACCGCGGCGGCAGCTACGACTACTTGAGCCAGAGCACTCACGGGCCGCTCGCGGCGAGCCTCCCCGACGCCTGGCAAACGGCTTACGAGATCGCCATCCGCGTCGGCGGCGACCCGGGCTTCCCCGGGCTGATGGGGCCGCCAACCGCGCCGCCCGCGAACAAGCCGCGCCAGCTCGCCTTCATCGAGACGCCCGGGTGGCCGCTGGCATCACCGGGGGCCAAGCGTGCCATGGAAGATGCGCTCAAGCGCCTCGCGGCCGCAGGCGTCGAACTGCGCACACGCGAGAACGACAAGCGGGTCGCGGCGGTCGAAAGCGCCGTCGCCGACTCGCGCAACCTCTCGAACAGCATCAACTCGTGGGAGGGCCGCTGGCCGCTGAACACCTATCGCGAGCGCGACGCCGCCAAGCTCAGCGAAGCCGCGCTCGGCCGTCTCAAGCTCGCCGAATCGATGAGCATCGAGCAGTACCGCGGCCTCATCGCCGAGCGCGCCAGCGCGCGAGCGCTCTATGCCGAGCTCGGCCCCGACATGCCCGCCACCATCAGCCTGGCGGCGCCGGGCGCCGCGCCCGTCGGCCTCGGCTGGACCGGCGAGCCCGCCTGCACGGTGCACACGTCCTATCTCGGCATCCCATCGATCTCGCTGCCGCTCTTGCGCGACGAGGGCCTCCCGCTAGGCCTGCAGGTCGCCGGCTTCGAGCATCGCGATGCCGATGCGTTCGCGACGGCCGCGTGGATCGAGAAAATTTTTAAATAGGCGAATGGCGAGTGGCGAATAGCAAATAGGGAAGCAGCGCAACGATGCGGCCTATTCGCTACTCGCCACTCGCTACTCGCCGCACGTTCGCCATTCGCTACCCAGGAGCATTATCCTCATGAAGCTCGCCATCCCGGACATGATCTCCAACTCGTATTTCCCGGCGATCGCCGCGATCGAGCTCGGCTGCTTCAGGGACGAAGGCCTCGATGTCGAGATGGAGATGATCTATCCGGTCGACAAATGCTACGCGGCGATGCGCGACGGTGCGGTCGACTTCGTCGGCGGCTCGGCCCACTCGGCGCTTGCCGCCTTCCCCGAATTCCACGGCGTGAAGCTCCTCGGCGCGCAGGCGCAGGGCATGTACTGGTTCCTCATCCTGCACAAGGAGTTCGGCGCGGCGCGCGGCGACGTCGCGGCCGTGAAGGGCAAGCGCATCGGCGCCGCGCCCTGGGTCGAGATGGGGCTGCGCCGCCTGCTGCAGGAAGCCGGCATCGATCTTGTCCGCGACCAGGTGACGATCGCCCCGGTGCCCGGCATGGCGGGCGCCGGCGTCAATTTCGGCGTCACGGCGGCGCGCGCGCTCGAGGAGCGCAAGATCGACGGCTTCTGGGCGAACGGCATGGGCGCCGAGGTCGCGGTGCGCCGCGGCGTCGGCACCATGGTGCTCGACATCCGCCGCGGCGACGGACCAAAAGCGTGCTTCAATTACACGATGGCATCGATCGCCACGACCGACAAGTTGATCGGCGAGAAGCCCGATGTGGCCCGCGCCGCCGTGCGCGCGCTGGTGAAAACACAGCATGCTCTGAAGAAGGACCCGACGCTCGCCACCGGCATCGGCAAGAAGCTCTTCCCGCCCTCCGAAGCCGAGCTGATCGCCGAGCTGATCCGCCGCGACGGCCCGCATTTCGACCCGACCATCTCGCGCGAGTTCATTGCCGGCATGGCGCAGTTCTGCCGCGACGTCGGCATCCTCAAGGGGCAGCTGCCCTACGAGCAAGCGGTCGCGACCCAATTCACCAACGAGTGGGCCACGTAGGGCCACACGACGCGCCCGCCCGCGCTCCCCTCCCCGGCGCGCGAAGCGCGTGGCGGGAGGATCGGGGGTGGGCGGCGTCGCTTGCGCAGGATCTGATGACTTGCCCCCTCCTGGCGGGCTTTCGCCCGCGTTCCTCTCCCGCAAGCGGGGAGGGAAGAAAGCGTGACTCTCAGCCGAGCAAAACCTAAAACACTCCGCATCCGCGGAGTGTTGCGCATGCTCTTCCCCACCTGCCTGGTCGGCTCCTATCCGCAGCCCGAGTGGCTGATCGACCGCCCCAAGCTGTCGAAGCAGGTGCCGCGCCTGCGCGCGACCGATCTCTGGCTCATCGATGACGCGCATCTCGAGGCCGCGCAGGATGACGCCACCCTGCTCGCCATCCGCGACCAGGAGCGCGCCGGCCTCGACATCATCACCGACGGCGAGCAAAGGAGAGAGAGCTACTCCAACCGCTTCGCCACCGCCCTCGACGGCGTCGACATCGACAATCCCGGAACCACCATCAACCGCAGCGGCAAGCCGATCCCGGTGCCGCGTATCACCGCCAAGATCACCCGCCGTCGCCCCGTCGAAGTGCGCGATGTCGAGCTGCTGCGCGCCAACACCGACCGCAAGGTCAAGGCGACGGTGCCGGGCCCGTTCACCATGTCGATGCAGGCGCAGGATGATTTCTACGGCGACCCGGTCGCCATGGCGATGGACTACGCCGCCGCCGTCAATGCCGAGATCAAGGATCTTTTCGCGGCCGGGGCCGACGTGGTGCAGATCGACGAGCCGTGGATGCAGCAGCATCCCGACAAGGCGCGGCAATACGGCGTCAAGGTGCTCAACCGTGCGCTCGAGGGCGTCGCCGGCACGGTCGCGGTGCATCTGTGCTTCGGTTACGCCGCCGTCGTGCACGACAAGCCGACCGGCTACTCGTTCCTCGCCGAGCTCGAGGGCTCGGCCGCGAAGCAGATCTCCGTCGAGGCGGCCCAGCCCAAGCTCGATCTGGCGATCCTGAAGAAGCTGCCCTCCAAGGACATCATCCTGGGCGTGATCGACCTCGGTAACCTGACGGTCGAAATGCCCGAAACCGTGGCGTCCCGCATCCGCGCCGCCCTGCCGCACGTGCCGGCCGAGCGGATCGTGATCGCCCCCGATTGCGGCATGAAGTACCTGCCAAGGCCGGTCGCTTTCGCTAAGATGAAGGCCATGGTCGACGGCGCCGCCATCGTTCGGCGCGAGCTTAACGGCTAAAACATAATTCGAAGGGAGAACACCAATGCCCTATGTGAACGAGAAGAATCTCACCGACGTCGTGCTGGCGCGCTGGCAGGACATTCCCAACCCGCGCCTCAAGCAGATCATGCAGTCGCTGATCAAGCACCTGCACGGTTTCGTGCGCGATATCGAGCCGACCGAGGCCGAGTGGGCGGCGGCGATCGACTTCCTCACCCGCGCCGGGAAGATGTCGGACGAGAAGCGCCAGGAGGTCATCCTGTTCTCCGACGTGATGGGCGTGAGCATGCTGGTCGACGCCATCAACCACCGTTTCGACAGCGGCGCGACCCCGACGACCGTCGAGGGCCCGTTCCACGTGCCGAACTCGCCCACGGTCGCCAATGGCGGCGACATGGCCAAGGGCGCCCCCGGGATCCCGTGCTTCGTCACCGGCAAGGTGCGCGGCCTCGACGGCCAGCCGATCGGCGGCGCCACGCTCGATCTGTGGCAGACCGACGGCGAGGGCCTCTACGAGGCGCAGCGCGACGTCAATGGCCCATGGATGCGCGGCCTCTACCGCACCCAGCCGGACGGCTCCTACTCGATCCGCACCGTGGCGCCGATCGGCTACACCATCCCGATGGATGGTCCCGTCGGCGACCTCATGAAGAAGACCGAGATCTCGCACATGCGCCCCGCTCACATCCATTTCTGCGTCGAGGCGCCCGGCCATCATCGCCTGGTGACGCATCTCTTTCAGCGCGGCTGTCAGTACATCGAGACCGACGTCGTCTATGGCGTGAAGGAGCCGCTGATCGTCGATTTCGTGCAGAAGCCCGCCGGCATCGCGCCCAACGGCGAGAAGGTCGACACCCCGTTCTACGTGATCAACTACGATTTCGTGCTGCAGAAGGCGCAGGCGAAAGCAGAAGCGGCGTAGCATAGATGATGCCGCGGTTCCTTCACGGCGCCGCGCGGCGTTGCGCGGTCATCGCCCTGTGCGCCGGCGCCGGGTTGAGCGCGCGTGCCGCCCCGGTCGAGCCGGTGCAGTCGCTCGCCGCCGGCGAGAAGGCGGCGTTCCTCGAGACGCTCGAGGCGCTGGTGTCGATCGAAACGGGAAGCGAGGATCGTGAAGGGCTCGACAAGATCTCGGCCCTCATCGCCGAGCGTCTGACGGCGCTCGGCGGGCAGGTCGAGCTCATCGAGCCCGACCCGCCGCCGGCTGATCGTTTGGCCGACTTGCCGAAGCGCATCGGCCGGATGGTGGAGGCGCGCTTCACCGGCACCGGGACGAAGAGGATCCTGCTGATCGCCCACATGGACACGGTCTATCACCGCGGCATGCTCGAGAAGCAGCCGTTCCGTCTCGATGGTAACCGCGCCTACGGGCTCGGCATCTCGGACGACAAGGCCGGGATCGCGGTGATCCTGCACACGCTGGCGATTCTCAAGGCGATGAATTTCCGCGATTACGGCCAGGTCACCGTTCTGATCAACGCCGACGAGGAGATCGGCTCGTACGGCTCGCGCGCGACGATCACCCGGCTCGGCGGCGAGTCCGATGCGGTATTCTCGCACGAGGGCTCGCCGATCAAGCCCGATCGCCTCTCGCTGACGACGGCCGGCATCGGCTCCGTCCTGCTCAGCGTCGAGGGCCGCGCCTCGCATGCGGGCTCGTCGCCCGAGCGCGGTCGCAACGCGCTCTACGAGCTCGCGCATCAGATCCTGCAGATGCGCGACCTCTCCGACGACGCGGCCGGCATCAAGCTGAACTGGACGATGGCGAGCGCCGGCAGCAATCGCAACGTCATTCCCGCCATGGCATCGGCCGTCGCCGACGTGCGCGTGCGTCGCGTCGCCGATTTCGACACGATCGAGGCGAAGGTGCGCGAGCGGGTCAAGAACCAGCTCATCCCCGACACCAAGGTCGAGGTCGCGTTTCGGCGCGGCCGGCCGCCGCTCGAGCTTACCGCGGTCGCGCAGGCGCTCGCGCACCACGCCCAGCACGTCTATGCCGAGATCGGTCACGAGCTCGAGGTCAACGACGTCGCCGCCGGCGGCGGCACCGATGCGGCCTATGCGGCACTGAAGACCAAGGCGCCGGTGATCGAGCGGTTCGGGCTGCGCGGGTTCGGCGCGCACTCGAACAACGCCGAATACATCGACATGAATTCGATCGAGCCGCGGCTCTATCTCGCGGCGCGCATGATCATGGATGTGGCAACGGGCGCGACCGAGTAGCGCATGATCCCGAAAAGCCGCCGTCGGTTTTCGGATAAGATCATGCTCAAATGAAACGTGATCAACCGAGGAGACCGACCATGGCTCAAGAGACCGCCCGCACCCCCGGCGCGAAGCGTGCCGGTCCTGGTGAATACCTGTTCGATCTCGCCAAGGTGAACCACATCCTCGGCGGCCCGGACTACTCGACCGCCAACGGCGCCTGCGTCGAAGGCGACCGCATGATCGTCGGCCTGATGCGCATGCCGGCCGGCACCGGCGCCGCTGCGCATTCGCATCCGAACGAGCAGTGGATCTACATCCTCGAAGGCACCTTCGTCGCCGAGGTCGGCGGCAAGAAGGTCGAGGCGAAGCCCGGCTCGATCGTCTACATCCCGTCCAACGTGATGCATTCCGGCGCCGCGACGCCCGACGCCGACGTGGTGTTCTTCACCGTCAAGGACGCCTCGCACAGCCTGCACGGCATCAAGGCGGCGTGACGCACGGCATTCTGCCGTAGGGTGGGAAAACCCGCGAAGCGGCGTGTCCACGCGGCGGTGCGCACGCTTCGCTTTGCGCACCCTACGAAAGTGAGAGCCCGAATGAACATTCAAACCACCACCGCCGCCGCCACCTATCGCCTCCTCGTCGATCGCGACGTCGACGTGCCGATGCGTGATGGCGCCCGGCTCGAGGCCGACGTCATCCGCCCCGACGCCGCCGGCAAATTCCCCGCCATCCTCAACCTCGGGCCTTACCAGAAGGACAAGCTGTGGGTCGCCCCCGACACGCTCGAGGAGAAGCCCAACCCGCTGATGAACTGGGAGACCGTCAATCCCGAATGGTGGGTGCCGCAGGGCTATGCGTGCGTGCGCGTCGATGGGCGCGGCAGCGGCAAGTCGTCCGGCCAGTGCGAGCCGTGGTCCTTGCAAGAAGCGATCGACTTCTACGATGCGATCGAATGGGCGGCGGCGCAGCCATGGTGCAACGGCAAGGTCGGGCTCAACGGTATTTCCTACTACGCGATCAATCAGTGGTTCGTCGCCAACCTGCAGCCGCCCTCGCTCGCCGCCATCATCCCGTGGGAAGGCTTCGCCGACATCTACCGCGACGCGCTCTACCACGGCGGCATCCTCAACGTGTTCATGACCAACTGGTTCACGGCGCACCTGCTGCACCACATGCTCGGCCGCGCGTCGCGCCAGCAGCCGGACGGGTGGCAGGTCAACACGCTGCATTTCTGGCTGCGCCACAATCTCGACACCGGCGCGCTCGCGGGCGCGCAGGCGCAGTGGGACAAGATCACGGTGCCGATGCTCTCGGTCGGAAACTGGACCGGCTTCGGTCTGCATCTGCGCGGCAACACCGAAGCCTTCATGCGCGCGGCTTCCAAGCACAAGAAGCTGCGCATCCACACCGGCTCGCACGTGCATCCGTTCTACACCGAGGAGGGCCGGCGCGATCAGCTGCGCTTCTTCGATTACTGGCTCAAGGGCATCGACAACGGCGTGATGACCGAGCCGCCGGTCAAGCTCGCGATCCGCAAGGGCCGCGATGCAATCGAGTGGCGCCACGAGCACGAATGGCCGCTGGCGCGGACGCAGTGGACCAAGCTTTATTTCGACCTGTCGCCGCCCGAGATCGCCGCGCTCGCCGAGGGCAATCCGGCGACGACGTCCTCACGCACCTATGCGTCCTTCAATCTCGGCACCATGGGCTCGACCTCGGCCGCCTCGTCGCAGGTGATGGGCGGCGGCATCAAGCCCGGCATGGGCGTGTCGCTGGAGACGCCTCCGCTTCCCGCCGACCTCGAGGTCACCGGGCCGCTGATGGCCAACATCTGGGTGTCGAGCGCGAGCGAAGACATGGACCTCTTCCTCACCCTGCGCAACTTCGATGCCGACGGCAACGAGGTGCTGGAGACCGGTCAGCAGGGCACGCCGGTGCCGGTCGCCAAAGGCTGGCTGCGCGTCTCCCACCGTGAGCTCGATCCGGCCTTGTCGCTGCCGTATCGCCCGTATCATGCGCACAAGCGCCGGCTCTACCTGAAGCCCGGCGAGATCGTCGAGGTGCAAGTCGAGATCTGGCCGACCTCGATGGTGTTCAGACAAGGCCACCGCATCCGCCTCGACGTGCAGCCGCGCGATGGCGTCGGCAGTCAGGGCTACATGCACTACCACGCCGACTACAACACCGGCACCAACACCGTGTACGCCGGCGGCGACAAGCCGTCCTATCTGCTGCTTCCGGTCATTCCAAAAAGCGTAGCCGCGTAGGGTAGGCAAAGGCGGCCGAGCCGCCGGCGATCGGGCACGATGCCGATCCCGCCGTGCCCACGCGCAGATGGTGCGTCGCGGTCGCGTGGGCACGGCGGGCGGATTTCATACGCCCAATGAGCGCCTCGGCCGCCTTTGCCCACCCTACGGTGCTGCTGCTATCCTGCTCCCCATGAGCAACATCAATCCCAATCCCTTCACCACCCGTCCCGAGATCGAGGGCACCTTCGGCGTCGTCACCTCGACGCACTGGATCGCGACCGCGGTCGGCATGTCGATCCTGGAGAAGGGCGGCAACGCCTTCGACGCCGCCTGCGCCACCGCCTTCACGCTGCAGGTGGTGGAGCCGCACCTCAACGGCCCGGGCGGCGACGTGCCGGTGATCCTGTTCGACACCCGCACGGGAAAGCCTGAGGTGATCTGCGGGCAGGGCCCGGCGCCGGCGGGCGCGACCATCGCGCATTACAAGGGCCTGGGCCTCGACATGATGCCCGGCACCGGCCTGCTCGCCGCCTGTGTGCCGGGCATGTTCGACACCTGGATGACGCTGCTGCGCGATTACGGGACCCTGCGCCCCGCCGACGTGATCGCGCCGGCGATCTACTACGCCCGCGAGGGCCATCCGCTGGTCGAGCGCGCCAATGCCACGATCAAGACGGTCGAGAAGCTCTTCCGCGAATATTGGCCGACATCGGCCGCGGTCTATCTGCGCGACGGCAAGGTGCCGCCGACCGGCACGCTATTCACCAACCCGGCCATCGCCGACACCTATACGCGCGTGCTGCGCGAGGCCGAAAGCGCCGGCGGCGACCGCGTGGCCCAGATCGAGAAGGCGCGCAAGACCTGGTCGCAAGGCTTCGTCGCCGAGGCGATCGGCAACTTCTGTCGCACCCAGGACATCATGGATACCAGCGGCGAGCGCCACCGCGGCGTGCTCACCGCCGACGACATGGCGCGCTGGCAGGCGACGGTCGAGGCGCCGCTCACCTACGACTACGGCCGCTACACGGTGTGCAAGGCCGGCGTCTGGAGCCAGGGCCCGGTGATGCTGCAGCAGCTCGCGCTGCTGAAAGGCTTCAATCTCGACGGCCTCGACGTCACCGGCCCGGACTTCATGCACACCGTCGTCGAGTGCTCCAAGCTCGCCTTTGCGGACCGCGAGAAATTCTACGGCGATCCGAAGTTTTCCGAGATCCCGATCCAGACACTGTTGTCCGACGCCTACAACGACGCGCGACGCAAGCTGATCGGCGAGAAAGCCTCGCACGAGCTGCTGCCCGGCTCGGTCGAGGGCTTCGGCGCCATCGTCAAGCTCAAGCGCGCCGACGGCGCACGGGCCGCGGTCGGCACCATGGGGGCAGGCGAGCCCACGGTGGGCGAGCTCGGCGAGGTCGCGGGCGACACGGTGCATTTCGACATCATCGACAAGGCCGGCAATATGATCTCGGCGACGCCGTCGGGCGGCTGGTTGCAGTCCTCGCCGGTGATCCCCGAGCTCGGATTCGGCCTCGGCACCCGCGGGCAGATGTTCTGGCTCGATGAGAATCATCCCGGCGCGTTGGCGCCGGGCAAGCGTCCGCGCACGACGCTCTCGCCCACGCTCGCGCTGCGCGACGGCGAGCCGTATCTCGCCTGGGGCTCGCCCGGCGGCGATCAGCAGGACCAGTGGACCACGCAGTTCTTCCTGCGCCACGTGCACGCCGGCATGAACCTGCAGGAGGCGATCGACGCGCCCGCCTGGCACTCCGAGCATTTCCCCATCTCGTTCTGGCCGCGCACCGCGCGCCCGGGCGTGCTCGTCGTCGAAAGCCGCGTGCCCGCCGCGACCCGCGACGAGCTTACTCGCCGCGGCCACATCGTCGAGACCGGCCCCGCCTGGTCGGAAGGCCGCCTCACCGCCGCCTCCCGCGATGGCCGCCGCCGCCGCGCCGCCGCCAACCCGCGCGGCATGCAAGGCTATGCGGCGGGCCGGTAGGGGCAAAATCGCCTGAACGGACGCTTCAACTTGCACCCATCTCGCCGGCGATTTTGCCCACGCGTCCAGGCCTCGACGCCGGCCCGCGTGGGCATCGCGCTTGCATAGCGCCGGGTGTTTGGCGAGGCTGGTGCACGCGATGCCCACACTACTGGAAATCTCCGACCTCAGGGTCAACTTCCTCGGCGACGCGGGCCGCGTCACCCGCGCCGTCGACGGCGTCTCGCTCGGCGTTGCGCGTGGGCGCACGCTCGGCGTTGTCGGCGAATCCGGCTCCGGCAAGAGCGTCACCTTCCTCGCCGTAATGGGCCTCTTGCCCAAGCGCACCGCGAACGTCACCGGCCACATCCGCTTCGACGGACGCGATCTCCTCGCGCTGCCCGACCACGCGCTGCGCGACCTGCGCGGCGACCGCCTCGCCATGATCTTTCAGGAGCCGATGACCTCGCTCAACCCGAGCCTCACCATCGGCGAGCAGATCATCGAGGTGTTCGTGCGCCACCGCGGGCTTTCCCGCGAGAAGGCGCGGCGCGCCGCGATCGAGATGCTGCGGCGCGTGCGCATCCCGTCGCCCGAGCAGCGCGTCGACGACTATCCGCACCGCCTCTCCGGCGGCATGCGCCAGCGCGCCATGATCGCGATCGCGCTCGCCTGCAGCCCGCAGCTGATCATCGCCGACGAGCCCACCACAGCGCTCGACGTCACCATCCAGGCGCAGATCCTCGATCTCCTGCGCGACCTCAAGGCGGCGAGCGATGCCGCGATCGTGCTGATCACCCACGATCTCGGCGTGATCGCCGAGGTCGCGGACGACGTCGCGGTCATGTATGCGGGCGAGGTGGTCGAGCAGGCGCCGGTCGCGGCGCTGTTCGTCGCGCCGGAGCACCCCTACACGGTCGGCCTGCTCGGCTCGCTGCCGCGGCTCGACCAGAAGGCCGACCAGCTCGCCGTCATCGACGGCATGGTGCCGGACATGAGCGCGCCGCCGCCCGGCTGTCGTTTCGCGCCGCGCTGCCCGTTCGCCGACGACCGCTGCCGCGCCGCGCCGCCGCCGGTGGTGCAGATCTCGGCCACGCACTGGTCGCGCTGCTTCAAGACGCCGCTCGCGCGGCTGGTCGCGTGAGCGCGCTGCTCGAGGTCGAGAATCTCGTGCGCCACTTCGTGGTGCGCCGCTCGCCGCTCGGGAAGCCGACCGCGACCGTGAAGGCGGTCGACGGCGTGAGCTTCACGGTCGCGGCCGGTGAGACGCTGGCGCTGGTCGGCGAGTCAGGCTGCGGCAAGACCACGGTGAGCCGGCTGGTGCTGCGCCTGATCGAGCCGAGCCGGGGCAGCGTGCGGTTCGACGGGCAGGACGTGCTCGCCCTCGATGCCGAGGCGCTGCGCCGCTTCCGCCGCCAGGCGCAGCTCGTCTTCCAGGACCCATATGGCTCGCTCAACCCGCGCATGACGGTCGGCGAGATCCTCGCCGAGCCGCTCGCGCTGCACACCAGACTGTCATCGGCCAAGCGCGCCCTGCGCGTCGCCGAGCTGCTCGACACGGTCGGTCTGCCGGCGGCCGCGGCGCGGCGCTATCCGCACGAGTTCTCCGGCGGCCAACGCCAGCGCGTCGCCATCGCCCGCGCGCTCGCGGTCGAGCCGAAGCTCGTCATCTGCGACGAGCCGGTGTCGGCGCTCGATGTGTCGATCCGCTCGCAGATCCTCAATTTGCTGCGCGAGCTGCAGCGCGACCTCGGCCTCGCCTACATCTTCATCTCGCACGACCTCGCGGTCGTGAAGCACATCGCCGACCGGGTCGCGGTGATGAACCTCGGCCAGATCGTCGAAACCGCGCCGGCCGAGCAGCTCTTCGCCCAGCCGCGCCACCCGTACAGCCATGCGCTGATCTCGGCCATTCCGCTGCCCAACCCGGCGGCGCGGCGCGACCGCATGGTGCTGCAGGGCGACTTGCCGAGCGCGCTCGCGCCGCCGCCCGGCTGCCGCTTCCACACCCGCTGCCCGCACGTGATCGAGCGCTGCCGCACGCAGGTCCCGGCCCTGATCGACGATGCCGGCCACGTTACCGCCTGCCACCGCTGGCGCGAGCTGCCGCCGCCGGCGGTCACCACCGCCGGCAGCGCCCCGTCCCCTGCGCTGGAACGTCTCATGGCGGCCTTTACCAAGGTGTCGGACGTTGAGCCGGCCAGCGGTGTTGATAAGGTTGTGACGTCGTAGCCCGGATGGAGGCGCGAAGCGCCGTAATCCGGGTCGGCCTATCCCGGATTAGGACGCTTCGCGTCTCCATCCGGGCTACGCGCCGGCCGGTGAATAGAACGAGGGGATCGGCGATGAAATTCTTCCGCATTGCGGCAACGGCCGCGCTTCTCGCATTGGCCTGCGGCACCGCCGCCGCGCAGACCACCCTGCGGATCGGGCTCGCCGAGGATCCCGACATCCTCGATCCGACTCTCGCGCGCACCTATGTGGGGCGCATCGTTTTCGCGTCGATCTGCGACAAGCTGTTCGACATCGACGAGAATCTCAACGTCGTGCCGCAGCTCGCGCTGTCGCACGAGACCTCGCCGGACGGCAAGACCGTCACCATCAAGCTGCGCCCGGGCGTCAAGTTCCAGGACGGCGAGATCTTCGACGCCGAGGCCGCCAAGTACTCGCTCGAGCGCCACCTCACCATGCAGGGCTCCTTCCGCAAGTCGGAGATTTCCGCGATCGACCACATCGAGGTGGTCGACCCGCTCACCATCCGCCTCATCCTCAAGACGCCCTATGCGCCGCTCATCGCCCAGCTTACCGACCGTTCCGGCATGATGGTGGCGCCCAATGCCGCGCGGGCCGCGGGCGACAAGTTCGGCCTGCATCCGGTCTGCGCCGGCCCCTACAAGTTCGTCGAGCGGGTGCAGCAGGACCACATCACGGTGGAGAAGTTCGCCGACTACTGGAACAAGGACAACATCCATATCGACCGCATCGTCTACCAGACGGTGACCGACGGGAGCGTGCGGCTCGCCAGTCTCAAGTCGGGCGGTCTCGACATCGCCGAGCGCCTGCTCGCGACCGACATCAAGGACATCCGCGCCGACAAGAAGCTGCAGCTCGCGACCGCGCTGTGGCTCGGCTACCAGGGCGTCGACATCAATGTCGGCGACAATCCGCAGGCCAAGGCGACGCCGCTCGGCCGTCTCGCCAAGGTGCGCGAGGCGCTCAACCTCGCGATTGATCGCGACGCCATCAACCAGGTGGTGTTCAACGGCGAGTTCGTCCCCGGCAACCAGTGGATCAGCCCGGCGAATCCCTGGTATCAGCAGAGCTTCCCGGTGCCGAAGCGCGACCTCGCCAAAGCCAAGGCACTGATGGCGCAGGCCGGCGTCACCGCGCCGTTCAGCGTCGACTTCATGGTACCGAAGGGCGACGAGAACCAGGCGATCGCCGAGATGATCCAGGCGATGGCCAAGGACATCGGCATCGACATGAAGATCCGCGTGACCGAGTTCGCCACCTCGCTCAAGCAGGCCGAAGTCGGCGCCTACCAGGCGTTCCTGCTCGACTGGAGCGGGCGCGCCGACCCCGACGGCAATGCCTACAGCTTCTACATCTGCAAGGGCCCGCTCGATTACACCCAGTTCTGCGATCCCGCTGCCGACAAGCTGCTCAACGAGGAGCGCACCGTCGGCGACTTCGCCGCCCGCAAGGCGGTGTTCGAGAAGCTCACCAAATTGATCCTCGACCAGAGCCCGATCATCTATCTCTATCACCGCAAAATCCTGATGGGCGTGAGCACCCGCGTCGAAGGCTACAAACAGGTCCCCGACGGCATGATCCGCGTCGTCGGGCTGAAGCTGAGGTAAACCGAAGTGAACGCCACAAACGCCGGCCGCCGGGTTTCCCTCCCCCCGCGCGCGCAGCGCGTGGCGGGGAGGGGTTAGGGGTGGGGGGTGGCTCCACAAATGCCTGACGCACCGGATCGCAACATCGCCCGCGCAAGAGAGCTGCGCCGCGACATGACAGACGCTGAGAAAAAGCTCTGGTGGCACCTGCGTCGTTTGCCCATCGAGGAAAGTCATTTTCGCAGACAGGCTTCAATCGGTCCCTATTTCGCGGACTTCGCATCGCATCGCTACCGTCTGATCATCGAGGTCGACGGAAGCGGACACGGTGAGATACGTCAGGCAACCTATGACCTCGAGCGCACCGCCTTTCTCGAGTCGCGCGGCTATCGGGTCTTGCGTTTCTGCAATAACGAGGTGCTGACCGAGATCGACGGCGTCATGAACGCGATCTACGCGGCATTGTGCCGTGGGGCGCTCCCCACCCCCGGCCCCTCCCCGCCACTCGCTGCGCGAGCGGGGGGAGGGGAGCAGCAAGCAGGGGAAGGGGAGCAGCAAGGGGGAGGGCAGCGAGAGCCATGCTGACCTTCCTCGGCAACCGCTTCCTGCAGCTCATCCCGACCCTGTTCTTCGTGTCGGTGATGATCTTCCTGCTGCAGCATCTGCTGCCGGGCGATCCGGCGCTGGCGATGGCGGGCGAGGAGCGCGATCCGGCGGTGATCGCGCAGATCCGCGCGCAATATCACCTCGACCAGCCGCTGCCGCAGCAATACGTCGCCTGGATCGGCGGCGTGCTGCACGGCAACTTCGGCGAATCGATCCGCATGAAAGAAAGCGTGCGCGACCTCGTGCTGGAGAAGTTGCCCGTCACCGCGCAGCTTGCCGTGATGGCGATGATCTTCGCGGTCGCGATCGGCCTCACCACCGGCGTCCTCGCGGCGGTGAAGAAGGACAGCATGTGGGACTATGCCGCGGGCGTGCTCGCGCTGTGGGGTCGCTCCACGCCGACGTTCTGGCTCGGCATCATGCTGATCGTCCTGTTCGCCGTGAAGCTCGACTGGCTGCCGGCCTCCGGCTACGTCAGCCCATTCGAGAACTTCTGGCGCAGCATCGCCTCGACCATCATGCCGGCCTTCGTGCTCGGCAACGCCAGCGCCGCGATCCTGATGCGCCACACCCGCAGCGCCATGCTCGATGCGCTCAACAGCGACTATGTCCGCACCGCGCGCGCCAAGGGCCTGACCGAGCGCAGCGTCATCCTCAAGCACGCCATGCGCAACGCCTTGACGCCGGTGATCACGCTCGGGGCGCTCCAGCTCGGCGAGTTCCTCTCCGGCGCCGTTCTCACCGAGCAGATCTTCTCCATCCCGGGCTTCGGCAAGCTCATCGTCGACGCCGTGTTCAACCGAGACTACGCCGTGGTGCAGGGCGTCGTGCTCGTCACCGCGACCGTTTACATCCTCCTCAACCTCATCGCCGACGTGCTCTACGTCGTCGTCAACCCGCGGCTGCGCGCATGATCTCGGAGATCACCGTGCGCCGCAGGATGAGCTGAGCCATGGCCGACGTGGCCTTCGACCCCGCACTCGCCCGCGATGCGGCGACGATCGAGAGCCCGGCGCGCCGTGCGCTCCGCCGCCTCGTGCGGCGCAAGGGCGCGCTGATCGGCCTCGCCATCATCGTGCTGTTCGTCGCCGTCGCCGTGCTCGCGCCGCTGATCGCGCCCTACGATCCCGCCGCGCAGGGCTGGACGTCGGTGCGCAAGCCGCCGTCGTGGCTGCACTGGTTCGGCACCGACGAGGTCGGGCGCGACATTCTCGCGCGCGTGATCTTCGGCGCGCGCGCCTCGCTGCTCGCCGGCGTCATCTCGGTCTGTATCGCGCTCGGCATCGGCGTGCCGCTCGGCCTCACCGCCGGTTATCTCGGCGGCTTCGTCGATGCGCTGCTGTCGCGGCTCACCGACGCCATGCTCGCCTGTCCCTACCTGATCCTCGCGATCGCGCTCGCGGCATTCTTGGGACCAAGCCTCGGCGACGCCATGATCGCGATCGGCGTTGCCACCACGCCGGTCTTCCTGCGCCTCACCCGCGGCCAGGTCATGGCCGTCAAGGTCGAGGACTATGTCGAGGCGGCACGCGCGGTCGGCAATCCGCGCTGGCGCATCGCCCTGGTGCATATCTTGCCCAACATCCTGCCGCCGCTCGCCGTGCAGGCCTCGCTGTCGATCGCCGCCGCCATCATCGCCGAGGCGAGCCTGTCTTTCCTCGGCCTCGGCCAGCAGCCGCCCGATCCGTCCTGGGGCAGCATGCTCAACGCCGCGCAGCGCTTCCTGAGCAACGCCCCCTGGATGGCGCTATGGCCAGGCCTCGCGATCTTCCTCACCGTGATGTCCTTCAACCTCCTCGGCGACGGCCTGCGCGACGCGCTGGACCCACGCGAACGATAGGGCTGAATTCGTCATGCCCGGGCTTGTCCCCGGCATCCACGTCTTATTAAGTGCCGGCAAAGACGTGGATGGCCGGGACAAGCCCGGCCACGACGAAATGCCGGGAACTCACATGCTCAAGAAGCTCGCCGCGCTCATAAGCGTCTTCGCCGCTCTTTGCCTCGCATCCACCGCTCGCGCCGCCGACTACCCCGCCCACCCCGTCACGCTCGTCGTCGCCTTCACGCCCGGCGGCCCGAGCGACGTGCTCTCCCGCATCGTCGGTGGCGAGCTCGAGAAGATCCTCCACCAGCCCGTCGTCATCGAGAACCGGCCCGGCGGCTCGGGCAACATCGCGGCCGAATATGTCGCGCACGCGACGCCCGACGGCTACGTGCTGCTGATGGGCAACAACGGCATCCTCTCGACCAACGCCAGCCTGTTCAAGAATCTCAAATACGACGGCGCCCGCGACTTCGCGCCGATCAGCATGGTCGGCACCCAGCCGAACATCCTCGTCGTCAATCCGAGCGTGCCGGCGCACTCGGTCGCCGAGCTGATCGCGCTGGCGAAGAAAGAGCCCGGCAAGCTCAACTACGGCAATTCCGGCTTCGGCGCCGCCGCGCATCTCTCCGCCGAGCTGTTCAAGCACGACGCCCAGGTCGACATCGTCGGCATCAACTACAAGGGCGCCGCCCCGGCGCTGCAGGACGTGATCGCCGGCCGCGTGCAGGTGATGTTCGCGACTTCCGCCTCGGTGATGGGCCACATCCGCGCCGGCCTCGTCCGACCACTGGCGGTGACGACCGAGAAGCGCTTCTCCCTGCTGCCCGATCTGCCGACCGTCGCCGAGACGCTGCCCGGCTTCGACGCCACCACCTGGCACGGCCTCGTCGCGCCTGCGGGTACGCCGCCGGACGTCATCGAGACGCTGCACCGCGCCACCATCGCGGCGCTCGCCGACCCCGGCACGCGCAAGCGCCTGGCCGACCTCGGCGTCGAGGTCGGCGGCGACTCGCCCGCCGAGTTCGCCGCCTACATCAAGCGCGAAATCCCGAAATGGGCCGCCGTGATCAAGGAGTCGGGCGCGAAGATGGAGTAGCGCGCAACAACGCTGGAGCAGCGCGCAATAAAAGACTCGTCATCCTCGGGGGGTCGCGCGCGTTCGCGCGAGGCGTCTCGAAAGATGGGCCGCGCGCACACGCGGTGCGCTTTCCTCGCTGCCCATGGTTCGAGACGCGCGGCCGCAAAAGCGACTGCGCTCCTCACCAGGAGGTCTCGATTTGCTCGGATCAGCTCTTGAAGGCGGCTCAGCTCTTGAACCCGCCCGTCGGGTGCCACCACTTGCCGGCGATCGCCACGCCCTCCGACACGATGCGCTTGTCGCCGATCATGTGCTCGCCGACGACGTCGACATAGTCGAACTGCCCTTCCTTGATCGACAGCGCGGTGGCATCGCCGACGCAGCCCGGCTTGAAGCTGCCGAGCTCGGGCCGCTTGAGCGCCATCGCGGCGTTGACGGTCGTCGCCGCGATCACGTCGTTGAGCGGCATGCCGAGGCACAGGAATTTCGACAGCGTGGTGACCTGGTCGAAGGCCGGCCCCTCGATGCACAGCGCGTGCACGTCGGACGAGATCGTGTCCGGATAGAAGCCGTTCGCCAGCATGCCGCGCGCGGTCTTGAACGCGAACGAGCCCTTGCCGTGGCCGATGTCGAACAGCACGCCGCGCTCGCGCGCGCGCCGCACCACGGCCTTGACGCGGCCCTGCGGGTCGAGCGCCGTGTTGGGGAACGGGCGGAACGCATGGGTGAGCACGTCGCCCGGGCGCAGACGCTCGACCACCTCCTCGTAGCTCGGCGGCGGAAAATCGATGTGACACATCAGCGGCAGCCCCGACTCGTTCGCCGCCTGCAGCGCGATGTCGAGCGGCGCCGTGCCGGACGTGCCGCTGGCGTGGCGGCCGACCCGCACCTTGATGCCGATGATCACGTCGCGGTTGGCGTCGGCGACTGCGACCGCCTCGGCCGGCGCCATCAGCCGCAGCTCCTCGCTCTCGCCCACCATCACGGTTTTGGAGAACGCGAAGATGCCCGCGAACGAGACATGCAGATAGGCGAGGATGCGCACCGCGGAAGGCTCGATCACGTGCTTGCGGAAGCCCGCGAAATTGCCGGCGCCGGCGCTGCCGGTGTCGATTGCGGTGGTGACGCCGCTCGTCCGGCAGAATTCCTCTGCGTCGATGCCGAGCGATGTGCCGCCCCAATAGACGTGTGTGTGTAGGTCGATAAGGCCTGGTACAATGATACGGCCGGCGACATTGCGAACGTCAGTCGCCGCATCCGGTTCGAGCCGCGTCGCGATCTTCGCCACCTTGCCGCCGGCAAAGCCGATATCGCCGATCTGGTCGAGCTTCTGCGAGGGATCGATGATCCGCCCACCCTTGAGGATCAGATCGAATGCCATGGGCCAGTCTCCCGTGTCGCCTGCCGCCACCCCCAACGATGACCAATTTTGGCAGCGTCACCCAACTGGGATAATAGCAATGATTTCAACGTTGCCGAACCCGGCTTCGTGAGGGGGGCGAGGCCTAACTGTTGCCCGATTGCAATTCCGATAGACCAAAAAGCCTTCGTTCCTTGGAGTCCATGTCCCTGTTCCCTCCAGCCCAAGCATTCACCAGGCGTCATGTCCTACGGTGAGTCGCATGGCAGACGGCTCGCGCCGTTCGCCACCACCGCCAGTTCTGATTCCGGTCCCCCATCCACCCGGTGTCAGGACACGATGGGCCGGGCGCAAGCTCGGCCCATCGTTCGTTTTGGGGCAGGCTTACGCGCGCTCGGCCGCGATCATGTGCGTGACCTTGGGCTCGCCGGCGACCTGGAAGCGCTGCACTTGCGCCTGCATCACTCGATCCGCATTGGTGACGCGCTGGTGCTGACGCATGTGCTCGAGCCACGACTCGACCAGGAACGTCTCGACGAGCCGCGCCGGATCGGCGGCGTCCTCGAACACGCCCCAGCGATAGGCGCCGTCGCGGCGGCGCTCGCGGCCGAGCTCATCGAGGGCGGCGAGGAAGGCATCGCGCTTGGCCGGATCGATGCGGTACTCGACCGTCACCAGCACCGGCCCGCGATCCTGCGCGATCTCGCCGCTCACCACCGGCGCCGCCCAGTGCAGCGACGGCGTGAGATCGACATTGTCGCTCGTCTGCAGGCGCCAGCGCGAGGTGAGCGGGATCGCGACCAGGATTCCGGCCGCGGCGATGAAATGCGCAAGCGGCAGGCCCCACAGCGCTGCGACCTGTCCCCACAGCGCGCTGCCGGCAGTGTGCGCGCCGAAATAGACCGTCATGAAGACCGCAAGCCCGCGCGCCCGCACCCATTCGGGCAGCGCCACCTGCGCCGACACGTTGAGGCTCGCGAGCACGACGATCCAGCCGGCGCCGGCGAGGAGGCTCGCCGCGAGCGAGGTTGCGCTGTTGCGCGCGAGGCCGAAGAGCACGAGCGCGAGCGCGGTGCCGAGCGTGCCGGCGACCACGACCCGATTGGCGCCGAAGCGCTCCTTCGCGCGCGGCAGCCCGACGGCCCCGATGATCGCACCCACGCCGATCGCGCCGAGCAATAGGCCGTAGGTCTCCGGCCCGCCCGCGATGCGGTCGCGCGCGATCAGCGGCAGCAGCGCCCAATAGGCGCTGGCGAAGACGAAAAAGCCGACCGCGCGGACGAAGGTCGCGCGCAGGTGCGCATTGTAGCGCGCATAGCGAAAGCCGCTGCGGATCGCGCCCGTGAAGCGTTCCGCCGGCAAACGGCTGCCGGCCGGCTGCGGCGGGCACCACCATTGGAGGGCGCCATTGATGCCGAGATTGCTCGCCGCATTGACCCAGAACGGCGCCGCGATGCCGAACGCTGCGGCGAGCGCGCCGCCGAGCGCCGGGCCGACGGCGCGGCTGAGATTGAACCCGATGGTGTTGAGCGCGATCGCGGCGGGCAGATCCTGTTGGGGAACGAGCTGCGGCGTCACCGCCTGCCAGGCCGGCGCCGTGAGCGCGCCGAACGCGGCGATCAGGAAGGTGAAGAGGAGCAGGATCGGCGCCGTGACGAGGCCGAGCGTCACCAGCACCGCGAAAGCTGCCGCGATCGCCGTATTGGCGATCTCGCCGGCGATGAGAAAGCGTCGGCGGTCGACGATGTCGGCGAGCGCGCCGGCCGGAATCGCGACGAGGAAGATCGGCAGGCTCGAAGCGACCTGGACCAGCGAGACGATCAGCGGATCGGGATTGAGCCCGGTCATCAGCCAGCCGGAGGCCGCCGCGTACATCCAGGTGCCGAGGTTCGACGCGAGACTCGCGCCCCAGATCACCGTGAAGGCGGAGCGGCGAAACGGGCCCAACGCCGATCCGCGCGGTGGATCGTCGGGACGAGAATTGTCTGCGTTTGCCGCAAACTGCGGTTCGTCGCTTGACAAGCCTTCGGTGCGAGGCTGATCCATGCTGACGATATAGTCGCTTTCCGGCGGTTGCGCTGCTCTGCTGTGATGCACATTGCATCAACGCCTTCCGCGGAAAGCTCGCACGGGGTATCAACGTATGGCTGCTCCCACGAGATCGATCATCGACACGCGCGGCGACCAGATGTTCCCGCGGCTCGACCCGGCGGACATCGATCGCATGCGCCGCTTCGGCGAGCAGCGCCATTATGGCGAGGGCGAGATGATCGTCCGCGCCGGCGAGTTGTCGCCCGGCGTCTGCGTCGTGCTCGCGGGCGCGATCGAGATCGTGCGGCACGACGAGGGCGACCGCGCGGTGCCGATGGTGACGCATCTGCCGGGCGCCTTCATGGGCGAGCTCGCCAACCTGTCGGGCCGGCCCGCCTTGACCGACGCGTTCGCGCGCAAGGCCGCCTGCGTGGTGGTGATCCCACCCGACCGCCTGCGCGCCTTGCTGATCGCCGAGGCCGACCTCGGCGAGCGCATCATGCGCGCGCTCATCCTGCGCCGAGTCGCCCTGCTGGAGACCGGGGCCGGCGGACCGGTGATCGTCGGCCCTCCCGACAACGGCGACGTGCTGCGGCTCGCGGTCTTCCTGCGCCGCAACGGTTATCCGCACCTTCAGCTCGATCCGGACAAGGACACCGAGGCCAGGGGACTGATCGAGCGGTTTCACATCGAGCCCGGCGAGCTGCCGATCGTGCTGTGTCCCAACGGCCAGATGCTGCGCAATCCGAGCGAAGTTTCGCTCGCGCGCTGCATCGGCATGGTCCGTCCGGTCGACCCGAATCGCGTCTACGACGTCGCCGTCGTCGGCGCCGGGCCGGCCGGTCTCGCGACCGCGGTCTACGCGGCCTCCGAAGGACTGTCGGTGATCGTCGCCGACTGCCGCTCGTTCGGCGGCCAGGCCGGCGCCTCGGCGCGCATCGAGAATTATCTCGGCTTCCCGACCGGCATCTCCGGCATGGCGCTGATGGCGCGCGCGTACAATCAGGCGCAGAAATTCGGCGCCGAGATCGTCATCCCGACCGAGAGCGAGGCGCTCGAGATCGCCCGCAAGACCGGGGAATGCAGCTTCGCGCTGCGGCTCGGCGGCGCCGACCGTGCCCGCGCGCGCGCCGTGGTGATCGCGAGCGGGGCGCGCTATCGGCGGCTCAATGTCGCGAACGTCGCCGAGTTCGAGATGTCGAGCGTGCATTTCTGGGCCTCGCCGCTCGAGGCGAAGCTGTGCGCCGGCCAGGAGGTCGTGCTGGTCGGCGCCGGCAATTCGGCCGGGCAGGCGGTGGTGTATCTTGCGAGCCAGGTCCGCAAGGTGTGGATGCTGGTGCGCGGCGGTAGCCTCGCCGCGAAAATGTCGCGCTATCTCGTCGACCGGATCGAGGGGTTGCGCAATGTCGAGGTGCTCACCGGCGCGGAGATCACCGCGCTCGAAGGCCATAACGGCGTGCTCGAGGCGGTGCGCTGGCGCCACAACGGCGCCGAGACGCGCCGGCCGATCCGTCACGTGTTCAACTTCATCGGCGCCGATCCCAACACTGATTGGCTCGCCGGCTCCGGCATCGCGCTCGACAAAAAGGGCTTCATCACCACCGGCGTCGACGGCCGCGGCCCGCTCGAGACCAGCGAGCCCGGCGTGTTCGCGATCGGCGACGTGCGCTCCGGCTCGACCAAGCGCGTCGCCGCCGCCGTCGGCGAGGGCGCCGCGGTGGTGGCCGCGATCCACGCGTATCTGGCGGATGCCTGAACCACATGCGTCATGGCCGGGCTTGTCCAGGCTTGTCCCGGCCTCCACGTCTTCCCCGCGGCACAGACGTGGATGCCCGGGACAAGCCCGGGCATGACGTGGTGATTCAATCCGCTGCTACTCCGCCTCTTCCGGGCCGCCCTGCCAGCGCTTCACCGTCTTGGTCTCGAGCCCGAACAGGTCGAGCAGGCGGCCGACCGTGTGGTTGACGATGTCGTCGACCGTCTTTGGCCGCGTGTAGAAGGCGGGCACGATCGGCGCCACCACGGCGCCGATGTCGGCGAGCGTCGCCATCGTGCGCAGGTGGCCGCCATGCAGGGGAGTCTCGCGCAGCGCCAGCACCAGCCGGCGCTTCTCCTTCAGCACCACGTCGGCGGCGCGGCTGAGCAGCGAGCTGGTCACACCGGTCGCGATCTCGCTCATCGTCTTGATCGAGCAGGGCGCGATCACCATGCCCATGGTTGGGAACGAGCCTGACGAGATCGAGGCGCCGATGTCGGCGACGGAGTGCGTGACCGAGGCGAGCGCTTTCACATCTTTCGGCTTGAGATCGGTCTCGTAGGCGAGCGTCATCTCGGCCGATTTGCTCATCACCAGATGCGTCTCGATGTCCATGTGGCGCAGCAACTCGAGGATGCGCACGCCGTAGATCACGCCGGAAGCGCCCGAGATGCCGACGATGAGGCGCTGCTTGTGGTGCTTAGGTGTCATTACGATCCTCTAAAGCATGATCCCGAAAAGTGTGTAGCGGTTTTCGGCAAAGATCATGCTCAAACTTTATGGGGGCGGCGGTCACTTGAGCGCGCCGATCAGCGTGTCGATGGCGGTGGGCGTGAGCGGGCGCCCGAGCGCCTGCTGGTAGGCCGTAATGCTGGCGCGCGCCGCGGCCGTGGTCGACGGTGCCGCCTCCGACGCGATCCCGCTCGCCAGCGCGTACATCGCTTCCTGCTGCAGCCGCTCGGATTCGAGCTCGACCGCCTTGATCCTGGTGCGAAACAGCTCGGCCGATCCCTTGTCGAGCAGCGGCGCGTCGCTCTTGAGCCGCCGTCGCAGGGTGCGGATCGGCCCGATCACGTCGACCTGCCACGGCCGCACCTTGTCGGCGAGCCGTCTGACCTCATCGGTGCCGACCTGCCGCTGCTGCGACGACGCCATCCAGAGCAGAAACAGCACCACATTGACGTCGACGCCGCAGTTGTCCTGCAGCTCGAGGCAGGCCTCCGACACGCCGGCGCCGCGATAGTAGCCGAGCGAGAAGGTCCAGAACGGCGATGACTGGGGGAGGGGGCCGGATTCGGCGCTGCTCATGCGGTGGCGGTCCTCAATTGCGGCATGACGGTATCATAGGCCCCGGCCTTGCGCAGGGCCTCGACGATGCGAGCCGGGGTAAGCGGCGCTTCGGTAAACCGCACCGCGAAGGGCGACAGCGCGTCCTCGACCGCCGCCACGATCGCGGCCGGCGCCGGGATCGTGCCGCCTTCGCCGGCGCCTTTCACCCCGAGCGGGTTGAGCGGGTTCGGCGTCTCGATGTGCTCGATCGCGGCGCCCGGCACCTCGGCCGCGGTCGGCAGCAGGTAGTCCATGAACGTGGTGCTTTGCGGCTGCGCGCTCGCGTCGTAGTGCATGTGCTCGAACAGCGCATTGCCGACGCCGTGCGCGACGCCGCCCTGCACCTGGCCGTCGACGATCATCGGGTTGACGATGTTGCCGCTGTCGTGGCCGACCGTGTAGCGCAGAATGGTCACGCCGCCGGTCATCGGATCCACCTCGACCTCGGCCACATGGGTGCCGTTGCAGTAGGACGCCTGCGGCGGCGTGAAATACGCGGTGTGCTCGAGCCCGGGCGTCTGCCCGGCCGCGAACGAGACGCCCGGCACGCCCTGGGCGAGCTTCGCGAGCTCGGCGAACGAGAGGGTCGGCTTGTTGCCGCCGCGCGCGATGGCCATGCCGTCTTCGACGTCGATCTCTCCCTCGGGCACGCCGAGCGTGAGCGCGGCCAGCGCGACGATCTGCTTCTTCACGCTCCGGCCCGAGATCAGCGCCGAGGAGCCCGCATTGATGGTCTGCCGGCTCGCGAACGCCCCGACGCCCTGCGAGATCGCGGCGGTGTCGGCCATGGTCATCACCACGTCCTCCAGCCGGCAGCCGACTTCGTCGGCCACGATCTGCGACAACGCCGTGCGCTGGCCTTGTCCTTGATTGGTGGCGCCGGTCGCAACCGCGACCTTGCCGTTGGTCAGCACGCGCACCGTGACGCCTTCGAACGGCCCGAGCCCGGTGCCTTCGACATAGTTGCCGATGCCGATGCCGAGATAGCGGCCCTGCGCCCGCGCCGCACTCTGACGGGCGCGGAAGCCATCATAGTCGGACATCGCGAGCGCCGTGGTCTGTCCGCGCGGAAAATCGCCGCCGTGATAGACCAGCGGCTTGCCGTCGCGGAACGTGAGGCCGACCGCATAAGGCATCTCGCTCGGCGCGATCAGGTTCCGCCGGCGCAGCTCGGCGCGGTCGAGCCCGAGTTCGTGCGCGGCGCGGTCGATCAGCCGCTCCATCACGAACACTGCCTGCGGCCGGCCCGCACCGCGCACCGGCGTGGTCGCAACCTTGTTGGTGAGCACGACCGTCATGTCGAGCCGATAGTTGGGCACGCGGTACGGGCCCGGCACGGTCACGGCCGCGATGTACGGCATGATGATGCCCCACGGCACGAACGCGCCGGTGTCGTGCAGCATGCTGCCGCGGAAGCCGAGGATGTTTCCCGCGGCGTCGAGCGCGAGCGCGACCTTCCAGTGCTGGTCGCGTTCCTGCGTCGCGCACATGAAATGCTCGCGGCGATCCTCGATCCATTTGACCGGCCGCCCGAGCTTGAGCGCCGCCGCCGGGATCACGGCCTCTTCCGCATAGAACGGCGCCTTCGGCCCGAACCCGCCGCCGACGTCGGGCGCGATCACGCGGATGGTCTCGAGGTTGCGCTCGAGCAGGTCGGCGAGCACGCGGCGGCCGAGATGCGGCGTCTGCGTCGACGACCACACCGTGAGCATGTCGCCCGCCGGTTCGTAGCTCGCCAGCACCGCCCGCGCCTCGAGGCTCATGCCGCCGCCGCGGTGGACCCAGAAGTCCTCCTCGATGACGTGCGCGGCCTGCGCAAAGGCCGCGGCGACGTCGCCATAGGCCATCGGAATGCGCGACGCGAGGTTGGTCTCGAGGTCGGAATGCACCGGCGGCGCGCCCGGCGCGAGCGCGTCGCGGCAGTCGCTGATCGCCGGCAGCACCTCGTAGTCGACCGCGACCCGCTCGGCCGCATCCTCGGCCGCATAGCGGCTGTCGGCCACGACCAGCGCGACCGTCTGCCCCGCATAGGCGACCTCGTCGCGCGCCAGCGCGAGCTGGGTGCGGAATGCCTTGATGCCGAGCACCGGCAGGATCATCGGAATGGGGGCACGCGCCATCAGCCCAGGCAGGTCGTCGGCGGTAAGCACCGCGTGCACGCCCGGCATCGCGCGAGCCGCCGTGGCGTCGATCGAGCGGATGCGCGCATGCGCGTGCGGGCTGCGCACGAAGCACGCCTCCAGCGTGCCGGCGAGCTTCACGTCGTCGACGAACCGGCCGCGCCCGGTCAGCAGCGCCGGATCCTCCAACCGCTTGACACGCGCGCCGAACTGCCTTGCGCCCATCCGAGTGCTCCTCCCATGGTGTTCTTTCGATGCACGGCGCACGGAGTCAAGCAAAGCTGCTTGCTCCGAACGCACGCCCCCTCCCCGGCGCCTGCGGGGGAGAGTGGGGAGGGGGGCGCCGCTTGCTCCTGTGCCGGCGACCTGCCGCCTCCTGGCGCGCTTCGCGCGCGTTCCTCCCTCCGCAAGGAGGGAGGGGACCGATGCATGTCCCGTGTTGCGCCGGCCCATTCACTTCCATAGCCTCGCCGGAACCCGGAGAACCCGCATGCCCACCTTCGACAACCGCATCGTCGGCACTTGGCGCCTCGTCGCGTCCCGCTCCCACAACGATGCGGGGGAGCCGATGCCGCAGCCCTACGGCCCGCACCCGATGGGTGTCGTGGTGTTCTCCACCGAGCGCCGCATGATCTGCGTGCTGTGCGACTCGCGCGCCGACCTGCCGGCGGGCGAGACTGCGCGCGAATACAACTCCTATTGCGGCGCCTACACGTTCGACGGCACCACGCTCGTCACCCGCGTCGATGCCTGCTCCGATCCGGCGCGCATGGGCTCCGACCAGGTGCGCAAGGTCCGCTTCGAGGGCGAGCGCCTGGTGCTCATCCCGCCGTCGCGGCCGTGGCAAGGCCGGACCCAGCATCGCGAGCTCTTCTGGGAGAAGGTCGACTGAGGCTTCGCGGCGTATGACGATATGCGGTAATGTGGGGTACGTAGGCAGA
Source organism: Xanthobacteraceae bacterium (assembly GCA_035293985.1). Taxonomy (GTDB): domain Bacteria; phylum Pseudomonadota; class Alphaproteobacteria; order Rhizobiales; family Xanthobacteraceae; genus JAVDCA01. Next base: position 63,847 of record DATGLS010000017.1, on the reverse strand, counting down.
GAGGAAGCACGATGCCGGACAAGATGAAGCTCTTCACCATGATCGGCGAGTACCCGAACACGCATGCGCTGCGGTCTGGCGCGATCAAGTCCGACGTGGTCGCGTACGATTTCGACGACGTGAAGGTGCCGAACACGGCGTTCAAGCCGCTGGTGCGTGAGGCGAAGTACGATTGCGCCGAGCTCGCCATCAATACGTTCCTGCAGGCGAAGTACTACGACAAGCCCTACGTGCTGCTGCCGGCGACCATCGTCGGGCGCGGCCAGATCCACAACCTGCTGTACAATTCCGAGCGCGGCGTCATCAAGCCGACGGAGCTGCACGGCAAGCGCGTCGGCGTGCGCGCCTATACGCAGACCACCGGCATGTGGGTGCGCGGCATGCTGGCGACGCTCTATGGCATGGACGTCGAGAAGGTGAACTGGGTGACGTTCGAGGACGGCCACATCGCCGAGTACAAGGACCCGCCCTTCGTCACCCGCGCGGCGCCCGGCAAGCAGCTGATGCAGATGCTGCTCGACGGCGAGCTCGATGCCGCGATCATCACCGATCGCTCCGACCCGCGCCTCAAGCCGGTCGTTGCCGATCACGAGGAGGTCAGCCGCAAATGGGCCGAGACCCATGGCGGCGTGCCGATCAACCACATGCTGGTGATGCGCAAGTCGATCGTGCAGTCGCGCCCCGACGTCGCCCGCGAGGTCTTCCGCACGGTCCTGGAAAGCCGGCGCGCGGTCGATTCGTCGAAGGATGGCAAGCTCGATCCGCTGCGCTTCGGGGTCGAGAACGTGCGCAAGGCGCTCGAGCTCGCGATCGAGATGTCGCTGGTGCAGAAGTTCATCTTCCGCAAGCTCTCGGTCGACGAGCTGTTCGACGACACGACGCGCGTGCTCGCGGGGTGAGGCTGGGGCACTCAGGCGCCGCTGCTACCCTCCCGGCCGTTGGCGGGGAGGGTCGAGCAAGCGGCGAAGCCGCGCAGCGAGGGTGGGGGGCCTACACTTGCTCCTAATGTGCAGTATGGCTCGACACCGCAGGCTCCTGAGCAAGCGGCGCCCCCCGCCCCCCGCCCCTCCCCGCCACGCGCTGCGCGCGCGGGGGGAGGGGAGCAGAGCGCGCTTCGCGACTTGCGCTGTCGCCTTCCTCACACTCGCGTGCGCACCAGCGGCTTCCGCCAACGCCGACGGCTACCCCACGCGCCCCGTCACCCTGGTGGTGCCGTTCCCGCCGGGCGGGACCAACAACATCATGGCGCGGGCGGTGGCCGACAAGCTGAGTCAGTCGCTCGGCGTGCCGGTGGTGGTGGAAAATCGCGCTGGCGGCGCCGCCGGCACCATCGCGACACGGCAGTTCGCCAAAAGCGCACCGGACGGCTACACGCTGCTGCTCGCCTATACGTCGAACCTCGCCAGCGGCCCCAATCTCTTCCCCGACGTCGGCTACGATCCGCGCAAGGACTTTGCCCCGATCGGCCTTGTCGCATCGGCGCCGGCCGTGCTGGTGGTGCATCCCTCGCTGCGGGTGCATTCGGTCACCGATCTCATCGCGCTGATGCGCAAGACCGGCCCCACCTTCCAGTTCGCCTCGCCCGGCGTCGGCACCGTCAATCACCTCGCCGCCGAGCTTTTTGCGCAAAAGGCCGGCGTCAAGTTCACGCACATTCCGTACAAGAGCTCCGGCGCCGCCATGACCGACTTGATCGGCGGCCATAACCTGGTGCAGTTCACGCCGATCCCGGTCGCGCGCGGCGCCATTGCGGGCGGGCTGATCCGCGCGCTCGCCGTCACCGGCCTCAAGCGCTCGCCGCTGCTGCCTGACGTCCCCACCGTCTCCGAATCCGGCCTGCCCGGCTTCGAGGTGTCGCTGCGCTATGGGATCGTCGCGCCGGCCGGAACGCCGCCTGCCATCATCGATAAGCTCAACAAGGAGCTCAATGCCGCGCTTGCCACCGATGAGGTGAAGCAGCGCATCCTCAGTGCGGGCGCCGAGCCGGTTGCGGGCACGCCCGCGGAATATGCCGCGGTGATCGATCGCGAGGAGGCGATGTGGGGCGCGCTGATCAAATCGATCGGGCTCAAGATCGAGAACTGACGGACAGCTGCTCGATCGCAAACACGGGCGCTGATCAGCCCTACTGCCCCTTCGCCAACTCGGGATTTGCGCGCAGGCGCGCCTGATTGAGCGCATGGATGATGAAGGTCACCACGGCGCCCAGCGCGAACGGCACGGCGGCCCAGAGATACATCTGCTGGATCGGCAGCGTGGCCACCAGCAGCGTGCCGGCGAACGGACCGATGATGGCACCGAAGCGGCCGAGGCCGAGCTGCCAGCCGGAGCCGTTGGCGCGCAGCGACGTCGGATAGATCATCGCGCCGACGACGTTGATGCCGGACTGAATGCCGAGCACCACAAAGCCCGCCAGGAACGCCACGGCGACCAGCGCCGTCGTCGAGGAGAGACCCGCATAGCCCATCGCGCCGACGACCGGCACGGCGATCACGAACAGGATCGCGATGGCGAAGAATCGCTGCCGCTGTAGCCACCAGCACAGCACCAGAGCGCCCACCGTACCGCCGATTTGCAGCGCGGAGCCCGTGAGGGCAGCGACGGTCTGCGACGCCTTGGCGGCGGTGACCAGGATGGTCGGGGTCCAGCTGATCAGGAAGAAATAGCCCATCAGGTTGAGGATGAAGATCAGCCAAGTGAGCGGCGTGATCACCTCCAGACCATTGCGGAACAGATAGCGTGGACTGGAGCTCGGAAACTGCGCCTCGTCTTCGATCACGAAGCGCGCTTTTGCGGGCACCTGGAAGTCCGGGCGAATGGCTTTGATCAGCCGCTCCATCTTCGAGCGCTGGCTTTCGTGCAGCGCCATGTATTTGATCGATTCCGGCATCCCAAACATCGCGATGACGGCGAACACGATCGGGACGACGCCGCCGATGTAGAACAGCACCTGCCAGCCGTAGCGCGGAATGAGCGCCGCGGCGGCGAAGCCGGCGAGCGCGCCGCCGATCGGCACCATGCCGGTCGCGATGATCGCCAGCGTCGCGCGCAAATGGCGCGGCGCCGACTCTGCGTTGATCGCCACCACGTTGGGGATCACGCCGCCGATGCCGAGCCCGGCCAGCGTGCGCAAGACGAACAGATCGGTGAGATTGGTCGAGTAGGCAGCCCAATAGGTGAAGACGCCGAACAGAAGGTTGCAGATGATCAATGACGTCCTGCGGCCGTAGCGATCGCCGACCCAGCCGAAAATCTGCGAGCCGAACAGCACGCCGACATTGCTCGCGGTCAGCACCAGGCCCAGCGATTCGCGCGGAACATGCCAGGCTTGGATGAGATGGGGCGCCGCGAATGCGACGGCGCCGATATCATACCCGTCGATGTAGGCGATCAGGGTCGACCACGCGATCAGCTTGATCTGAAAAGCGCCAAGTCCGTGCTCGTCCAGCAGGCGTGAGACTTGAACGTCGGCTTCGCCGGCCATGGTCCCCCCGGAAGCGTTGTCTTTGCGGCGGAATGCGCCTTGCCGTCGCAGGCTATGGCAGCGGCGACGCAAAGGAAAGCGACATAGCGGCGCGGGAACGGTCGCCTCGGTTGGGCCGTAGCCCGCATGGAGCGCAGCGGAATGCGGGCTACAGGACTACGGCCTCTTCGCCTTCTGGATCGCCTGCCAGATCGCGAACGGCGTCGCCGGCATCTCGATGTCCGTGACCCCGAGCGGACGCAGCGCGTCGAGGACGCCACTGATGATGCAGGCGGGCGCGCCGGTGGTGCCGCCTTCGCCGCCGGCCTTGATGCCGAGCGGGTTCGTCGGCGAGAGCACCTCGGCGATCTCGGTGCGGAACGACGGCAACGTGTTTGCACGCGGCATGGCGTAGTCCATGAACGAGCCGGTGAGCGGCTGGCCGCTGTCCGCCTCGATGTAGAACTGCTCCCACAGCGCCTGCCCGACGCCTTGGGCGATCGCGCCGTGGGTCTGGCCGTCGACGATCAGCGGGTTGATGCAACGCCCGACGTCGTCGATCGAGGCGTAGCGCGTGAGCTCGAGCTCGCCGGTATCCGGATCGATCTCGACCTCGCAGATCGCACAGCCGTTGGGAAACACCGGCTCGTGCATCTCGTTGTCGGTGACGATGAAGAGCCCCTCTTTGAGATCCTCGGGGAGCGTGTGGTTGGCGGCTTCCTGGGCGAGCTCGAGAAAGTCGAAGCTTCGGTTGGTATCCCGCGATCCGAACCGGCCGTCCTCGAAGGTGACGTTGTCGGCCGATGTGCCGAGCACCGCGGCCGTCACGCGTTTGCCCTTGGCAATGAGGTCGATGGCGGCCTTGGAAAAGACCGTGGCCGCATGGCGCATCGAACGGCCCGAATGCGAGCCGCCGCCCACCTTCACGATGTCGGTGTCGCCGAGGATGATCTTCACCTTCTCGACCGGCACGGCGATCAGGTCCGCGACCACCTGGGCAAAGCTCGTCTCGTGCCCCTGGCCGGTCGGCTGGGTGCCGATGACCACGTCGACGCGGCCGTCGGGCAGCACCCGAATTCGGGTCTGCTCGTTGGGCGCGCCGATCGAGGATTCGACGTAGTTGGCAAGGCCGAGGCCGAGCAGCTTGCCGCGCTTCTTCGCCTCGCGGCGGCGCGCCGCGAAACCTTTCCAGTCGGCGATCTCCATCGCCCAATCCATGTTCTCGGCGTACTGACCGCTGTCGTAGAGCATACCCACCGCGTTGCGGTACGGCATCGCCTTCGGCTTGATCAGGTTCTTGCGCCGCAGCGCGATGCGGTCGAAGCCGAGCGTCGCCGCCGCCTCGTCGATCAGCCGCTCGATCACGTAGGTCACCTCGGGCCGGCCCGAGCTGCGATACGCATTGGTTGGGGTCGTCGTGGTATAGACCGCCATCGCGCGCAAGGTCGCGGCCGGGATGTCGTACGAGCCCGGAATGAGTCCGGCGCCCTTGCTCAACGGCGACAGCGAGACCATGCGCGCGCCCACATTGCTGATATTGGTGGCGCGCATTGCCAGGAAGCGGCCATTCTTATCCATCGCGAGCTCGACCCGCGAGACCAGGTCGCGGCCCTGGTAGTCGGAGAGAAAGGCTTCCGATCGGCTCGCGGTGAACTTCACCGGCCGCTTGAGCTTGCCGGCCGCCCACAGCACGAGGCCGAACTCGACGAACACGCGATTGCGGGTGCCGAAGTTGCCGCCGACGTCGTAGGACAACACCCGCAGCCGCTCCGGCGCGATGCCCAGCACGGTCGCGAGCTCGCGCTTCTGCCGCACCGCGCCGCCGCTGCCGGCATAGAGCGTGTAGCGTCCGGTGGTCGGGTCGTAGCCCGCGACCGCTGCGCGCGGCTCGAGCGGCACGCCGGTGACGCGGCCGACGAAGAAGTCTCGTTTCAGCACATGGTCCGCGGCCGCGAAGGCCTGATCCGTCGCGGCGCGATCGCCGAACCAGGTATCGATCGCGATGTTGTCCGGCACCTCGTCCCACACCACCGATGCGCCCGGCTTCATCGCGTCCTCGGTATGGGCGACGTGCGGCAGCACCTCGTAGTCGACGTGTACGGCCTCGGCGGCATCGAGCGCCTGCGCGTGTGTCTCCGCCACCACCAGGGCGACGGCCTCGCCGACGTGGCGCGCCTTGTCGGCCGGCAGCAGCATGTGCGGCCCGATGAAGGGTGGTTTGCCGCCCGGCGCTGCGAGCTTCATGTCGAACTTGGTCTTCGGCACCGGATCGTGCGGGATCGGCGCGAGCTTGTCGGCAAGACAGTCGGCGCCGGTGAGGACGAGCAGCACGCCGGGCATCGCCCGCGCCGCCTCGGTATCGATCGCGCGGATGCGCGCATGCGGGTGCGGCGAGCGCACGATCGCCGCATATGCCTCCCCATCAAGTTTGAAGTCGGCACTGAACCGCCCCTGACCGGTGACGAGGCGGGCATCCTCGTTGCGCGGGATCGGCTTGCCGATGAAGCGGTAATGCTGGGCGTCGGGCTTTACGGTGTCATCCATGGGCAGGGTTTTGTCACTTGGAAGACGTGCTTTCAATTGCCGTCATGCGCGGGCTTGACCCGCGCATCCACGTCTTTCTTTGGAGCGAAGACGTGGATGGCCGGGACAAGCCCGGCCATGACGCTGATATATTCTTTCCGGGAGGAACCTGAGCATGCCCTTGGACTACGAACGCATCATGGCCTACCGGCCGGCCGACATTCCGATCGACTACGGGCCGCGCGACTGCATCATCTACGCCCTCGGCATCGGCATCGGCATGGACCCGATGGACTGGGGGCAGCTCAAGTTCGTCTACGAGAAGGAGCTCGCCGCGTTCCCCTCAATGGCGGTGGTGCTCGGACGCCATGGACCGCTGCTCAAGCCGGAGTTCGGCGTCGACCACAAGATGATGGTCGCGGCCGCCCTCAAGGTGGTGCTGCACGAGCCGCTGTCGGTCAGGGCGAAGCTCACGGCGAAGCCGCGTGTGCGCGAGGTGATCGACAAGGGCGCGAACAGCGCCGCCATCATCGAGATGACGCGTGATCTGCTCACCTCCGACGGCCGCGTGGTCGCGACGGTCGACAACAGCACGCTCGCGCGCAAGCACGGCGGCTTCGGCGGCAAAGTCCGCGAGATCACGCCGCCGCACGAGGTGCCGACCCGTGCTCCCGACGCGGTGGTCGACCTGCCGATCCCGCCCAACCTTGCGCTGATCTATCGTCTCACCGGCGACGAGAACCCGCTGCATTCCGACCCGGAGCGCGCCCAGGCGGTCGGCTTTCCGCGTCCGATCCTGCATGGGGCCGCGACCTTCGGGGTTGCGACCCACGCGGTGGTGCGCCACATCGCCTACCGGTCCGAGGATCTCGCCGCCATCGAGGCGCGCTTCGTGCGGCCGGTCTACCCGGGCGACACGCTGCGCACCGAGCTGTGGCGCGACGGTCGCCGCATCTCGTTCCAATCGAGCGCGCTGGGCCGCGACGGCCTCGTGCTGACGAACGGACTGGCGGAATTGCGGAAATAACCACCATCATGCCCGGGCTTGTCCCGGGCATCCACGTCTTGCTTGCTCGGCTATAAGACGTGGATGTCCGGCCTTCGCCGGGCATGACGCAGAGAGGGTGCCCCGCCTTACGCCGGCTTACGCTCCAGCAGCTCGATCGACACGCCCTCCGGCGCGCGCAGGAAGGCGACGCGCACGCCCGGCCGGACCGTGGTCGGCTCGCGGGTGAACTCGACGCCCTTGGCCTTGAGATCGGCGCAGACCTCGTCGATGCCGCTGACCGTGAGGCCGAAATGATCGAGGCCCTGATAGGGCGTGACCGGCGGCGGGTTGACGCCGTCCCCGTCCGTAACCTTGGCGATGAACACGTTGCCGCCGCCGATCTTGAGGTCGATGCGCGGTTGGCCCTGCTGCATGGTGCGCTTCACCTCGGCGCCGAGCATCTGCTCGTACCATTTGGCGGTGGCCTCCGGGTCCTTGCTGCGCAGATGGATATGGTCCCAGCCGAAATTGGCCATCGTTTCTCTCCCTCGTTTGCCGGCGGTGAGATTAGCACGCTTGTGGCGCCGGGGCGCTAGCTAGCGCACGCTACCGCAGCACGCCGGTGATCCACAGCACGGCCAGGACGATGAGCCCGGAGGACGCCAGCGACCCGCACACGATCAAGAGCGCCAGGATGCCCGGCTTCATGCCGACCCATGTGCGCATCGGGTCGAAATCCAGCGTGGCATCTCCTGCCCGCGCCTTGGCCGGGCGCTTGAGCCTCATGCGCCCATTGTCGAACTTCTCCAGCAGCGTCCAGCCGGCACGCTGCTCCGCGTCGAGCACGGATTGCAGCTTGGCGGGGTTGCCAAAGCCTCCGGTGGCGCTGCGCAGAATCTTGAACTCCCAGCCCTCCGCCACGTCGCTCGGCGTATAGGGGGTCATTTGCTCCTCCTCTTTGCGCTCGGCCGCTGCTTTCGCTGCGGCCGCTGCTGCTGCGCTCATGCTGGGGTCTCTCGCGTGATTGCCATGGGCGCCATCGCCGATCGGAAAGACTGGGATGGGCGCGCCGGCATTGATGCATGAAGCCGGCTGGGCTCTCAACCGCCCCGCGGCCCCGCCCCCCCGCGGGCCGCGGACGCGGCGAGAATCGGGGGATAGGCCTTCTCGGCGCCTGGACTCTTCTTTTAAACGGTCGATTTGATGCTATGGTTGAGTCGGGACCACGCCGTGCGATTCCTGCACATCATATCCGGACTGGGACGGCCTGCTCGGGGGGAGCGGGCCGCACAAATGTCGGACCTCCCGTGACCATCGATCCCGCATTTCGCGAGTCCGTGCGGCGGAAATACAATCAGCTCGACCAGATTTGGACGGACGTCGACCATTGGCATGCCCGCTCGCGGCGGGAAATCTTCGAGGCCGTCGACCGGCTCAACAAGCTGCATCCCGAGCCGCATGAGCTGGTGATCGACATCGGCGCCGGCGGTCATCCGCAGCAGGTGCCTGCCCGCAACTATGTCCAGGCCGATATCGCGGTCGAGAAGCTGCGCGGCGTCCAGAACTCGGTCTGTGCCGATGCCCACCACCTGCCGTTCGCCGACGCGGCGGCCGACTGCGTCATGTGCGTCGGCGCGGTGGTCAACTACTGCTCGCTCACCGACATCGTCGCGGAGATCAGCCGAATTTCCGCGCCCGGCGCCATGATGGTGATGCACATCGAGCTGTCCAACAGCTTCGAGTTCTTCCTCACCCCGCATTACCGGGCGGACGCCGCCTTCATCAAGACGTTCTACCAGGGCGAGGAGAGCCTCTGGGTCTACTCCGACCGGCATGTGCGCGAGGTGCTCGCCAACGCTCGGTTCCGCATCGTCGACACCCACTATTTCCACATCGCGTCGGCGCTGGCCTATCGGCTGCTGAAGAAGCCGAACGTGGCGGTCAAGCTCTCGAGCCTCGATGCGGTGCTGAGCGCCATCCCGCGCATCGGCGGCATCGCCGACAGTGCCTTGTTCATCTGCCAGAAGGCGGCGGATTGACGTAGCGCCTCCGCCGTAGGATGGGCAAAGGCGGCCCCGCTGTTTCGATTGATGCCGAGCGTCTGATCCGCCGTGCCCACGCGGCAGGCGAAGTTCGCGTGGGCACGGCGAGTTCGACACTGTGCCATATCGCAGCGTGTCGGCCGCCTTTGCCAACCCTACGGCGGTGCTCCCTGCGCGCTGCGCACGCATCCCTTCCCGCAAGCGGGGAGGGGAAAGAAAGATCACCTCCCCGGCTTCAACACATCTTCCAGCCAGTCCCACATGTAGTGGACGCCGATCGTCACGTTGTCGACCTGGCAGTGGTGGAAGCCGCCTTCCTCGCGCTCGAACACCTTGAAGGTCTTCTGCTGCGAGCCGACCGCATCGAAGCATTTTTGCGCCAGCGCGAGCGGGATCTGCTCGTCGCCGCCGCCGTGCACGAGCAGGAACGGGCAGCGCATCTTCTGCACGATGCCGTCGAGGCGGAAGCCTTCGAGCACCTTCAAGGCCGAGGCGCGGTCGGGCTGGCCCAGCACCCATTGGAGATGCTCGGGCGGCACCGACAGCGACAGCACCTTGCCGGAATCGAGCAGCTCGAGCCGCTTCGCCCAGATCGCGTGATAGTCCCACTGCGCGCCCCAGGCGATGCAGGCGGCGAAGCGCGGCTCGAGCGACGCGGCGCGCGGCGCATAGTAGCCGCCGAGCGACAGCGCCATCACGCCGATGCGCTTCGGGTCGAACTCGCGCCGGGCCGCCAGATATTCGTAGACCGGTGTCGCGTAGCGCTCGGTCTCGGCGATCAGCGGCAGGTTGCGGAAGCGCACGCTCTCACCGTTCCCCGGTCCGTCGACGATGAGGCAGCCGATGCCGCGCGCCGCGAGGTCGGGAATGCCGTAGCCGTATTGCAGCTCCTTGGTGACGTCGAAACCGTCGAAGAACACCATGCAGGGCGCCGGCTTGCCGCCGGTCGTCTCCGGATCAGGATGCACCAGCAGGCCCGGCAGGCTGGTCTTCTCGTACGGCACCTCGACCGCCTCGACGCGTGGCCGGTGCAGGAAGCCCAACCCTTCGCGGAAGATCGCGACCGATTTCGCATAGACATCCATGCTCTCCTGCGTGCGCGGCTGCTTGAACCGCTCGCCGGTCTGGTAGTAACGCGACGCGCGAATGAAGCAGGAGGCGGCCGTGCGCTTGTGTCCCGCCTTCAGCGACTCGCGCCCGCGCGCCTCGACCTTGTCGCCCATCCGCTTCCACTCCGCGAACCAAGCCTCGTCGTCGCCCACGCGATCGAGCAGCGCGCGGCCGACCCGGTTGACCTCGTCTATCTCCGTGCCCACCCATGGCGCGCCCGCGAGGCAGATCAACAAGCCCATCGACCAACGATAGTCGGTCGGGAAATAGAGGAAGGCGGGGTCGTCTTTCTTGTACACGAGCGTCTCCTTGGCGCTTTAAGTTCGTAGGGTGGGCAAAATCGCATTGCGAAGCATCTCCGCGCGGGCAACCGCCAGCGAGGCGATTTTGCCCACGCCGCGATCCAGGCAAGGTCGCCCACCCTGATGGCTCCATGCGCGGCAGAGTAAAGCGGGTCGAGCGCGGGCATTCAATCGCCCCGCATCACCGAAAAATCTTTCCCGGATTCATGATGCCCTTCGGATCGAGCGTCTGCTTGATGCTGCGCATCACATCGACCGCCTCCCCGAGCTCGCGCTCGAGGAACGCGATCTTGCCGGTGCCGATGCCGTGCTCGCCGGTCGAGGTGCCGTCGAGGTCGAGGGCGCGCGACACCATGCGGTCGTGCAGCGCCTGGGCGCGGGCGATCTCGTCCGCCGACGCCGGGTCGACCAGGATCAGGGTGTGAAAATTGCCGTCGCCGACGTGGCCGACGATCGGCGCGATCAGGCCGCTCGCCGCGATGTCGCGCTTGGCGGCGATCAGGCATTCGGCAAGCCGCGATACCGGCACGCAGACGTCGGTGATCACCGCCTTCGCGCCCGGCCGCAGCCCGGTGCCGGCATAGAGCGTGTTGTCGCGCGCGGTCCACAGCCGATTGCGATCCTCGGTGCGGGTGGCGGACTCGAAGCCGAGCGCGCCGTTCTCGTGCGCGATTTCGCGCACCGCCTCGGCCTGCTCGGCGACCGCGGCCGGCGTTCCGTGGAATTCGAGAAACAGCGTCGGCTGCTCCATGATGCCGAGCTCGGCGTAGCGATTGACGCCGCGGATCATCACCTCGTCGAGCAGCTCGATGCGGGCGACCGGGATGCCGGCCTGGCTCACCGCGATCGCAGTCGCGACGGCGCCCTCGAACGACGCGAACGGACACACCACGGCGGACATCGCCTCCGGCACCGGATGCAGCCGCAGCGTGATTTCGGTGATGACCCCGAGCGTGCCCTCGGCGCCGACGAACAGGCGGGTGAGGTCGTAGCCGGCCGCCGACTTGCGCGCGCGCCGGCTGGTGCGGATGGCGCGGCTGTCGGCGAGCACCACCTCGAGCGCCATCACGTTGTCGCGCATGGTGCCGTAGCGCACCGCCATGGTGCCGGAGCCGCGCGTCGACGTCATGCCGCCGATCGAGGCGTCGGCGCCGGGATCGATGGGGAAGAAGAGGCCGCTGTCGCGCAGCTCCGTATTGAGCCGTTTGCGCGTGATGCCCGGCTGCACGCGGCAGTCGAGATCCTCGGCATTGAGCTCGATCAGCCGGTTCATCTGCGCGAAGTCGATGCACACCCCGCCGCGGATCGCCGACGCATTGCCCTCGAGCGAGGTGCCGGCCCCGTACGGCACGATCGGCGCGCCATGGGCGGCGCAGGTCGCGACGATCGCCGCGACCTCTTCGGTCGACTGGGGAAACACCACGATGTCGGGCGGGTGCCCCGCGTGGTAGCTCTCGCTTGCGCCATGCGCGGCGAGCACGGCGGCCGCGCGGCTCGCGCGCTCGCCGAGCTGCGCCGTCAGGGCCGCGAAGACCGTATCGATGGGAAAGCCGCTTGCACTCATGATCGGTGGCGTCGTTATAGTGGCCCGCAACGCCGGGAGGAAGCATGCCTGAGAGTGGTGGGATCGACCCGCAGCATATCGTCGTGATCGAGCCGGTGCGGGATTCCGCGTTTCCGGTCCATCTCATGCTCATCGAGATGATCGACGGCGTCTACGTGCCGATCGGCCTGCGCAAACCGGCGGGGGAGGGGCCGTTTCCGCTGGTCCTGTTCGCCTCCGGCAATGGCGGGCGCGGCATGGCTTGGGTGCGCAACGCGACGCAGAACACGAGCTGGACCCAGGAGCAGTTCCTCGCCGCCGGGTATGCGGTGGCGTGGACGCGCTATCGCGCCGAGGTCGACTACGCCTACGACAAGATCGGCAAGCTGATCGAGGACAAGCGCCAGGGCCGGCAGCTGCTCAACCGCGGCCCACTCGAGTACGAGGACATCATCGCGATCACCGAGCACGTGAAGACGCTGCCTTACATCGCCGCCGATCGCATCGGCTATATGGGCATGAGCCATGGCGGCGAGATGGCGCTCAAGATCGCATCGGAATATCACGGTATCCGCGCCATGATCGCGGCCGAGCCGGCAGCGCACGAGTTCCTCCGCCTCAAGCCCGACGCGACCGCGCAGATCGATCCGGACACCGGCCTGCTCAACGTCGAGAAGATGCTGATGCGCGAGGCGTCAAAGGTCCGCCCGCGCATCACCGAGGAGGTGGCGCGCGCGCGCCTCGCGCCGATCACGACGCCGATCCTGGTGCAGGGCCGCAACAGCGACGAGCTGCAGGGCATCTTCCGCGTCTGCTACGACATGTTGTCCGAGATGGGCAAGGATACGGCGTGGAAGAGCTACGAGCACGAGGTGCACGGCTTCGTCTACGTGCAGCGCAACGAGCAGGGCGTCTACGCGCCGGATGCGGTGCAGCGCGAGGCGGTGCGGGATTCGATTGCGTGGTTCGACAAGTATTTGAAGTGACACTTCCCGTCATCGCGAGTGAAGCGAAGCGATCTCGCGCGGCTCACACATGACTCGCGGATCGAGATTGCTTCGGCGCGCTGCGGCCGCCTCGCAATGACGCCGTTATTTCTCATCGACGATCCGGCTCCGCAGCGTGCCGATGCCGCTGATCTCCACCTCCAGCACATCGCCCGCCTTCATCCACACTGGCGGATTGCGGCGCATGCCGACCCCGGCGGGCGTGCCGGTGGCGATCACGTCGCCCGGCTCGAGCGGTGTGAACGTGGAGATATAGGAGATGATGCGCGGCACCGCGTAGATCAGCATGTCGGTGCCGGAGCGCTGCATTTCCTGGCCATTGAGCTGCGTCGTCAGCGTGAGCCTCGCCGGATCGGGAATCTCGTCGCTGGTCACCATCCAGGGGCCGAGCGGGCCGGTGCCGATGAAATTCTTGCCCGCCGTGACCGAATGCTTCTGCCAGTCGCGCACGCTGCCGTCGACGAAGCAGGTGTAGCCGGCGACATGGGCGAGCGCGTCGCTCTCCCTGATGTGGCGGCCGCCCTTGCCGATGATCACCGCGAGCTCGCCCTCGAAATCGAAGTTGGTCGATACCTTCGGCCGGATCATCGCGCCCTCATGGGCGACCAGCGTGTTGACCAGCCGCAGGAAAATCTGCGGGTTCGACATGGTGTCGCGCCCGGTCTCGGCCGCATGGTCGCGGTAGTTGATGCCGACGCAGAGGATCTTTGCCGGGTTGGCAATCAAGGGCAGGTACGTGATCTGCGCAAGCTTGTGATCGGACGTCTTGCCGCTCGACACCGAGCGCAACTCGCCGATCGCATCGGCCGCCAGGGCATCGCGCAGCGTCGGATGGCGCGCGTTGCGGCCGCCGAGGGTGACGACGCCGTCGCCGACGACAACGCCGTAGGTATCCTCGCCGTCGAGGCGATAGCTCGCGAGCCGCATCGGATGTTTCCTCGGTGTTTTCTGCGCGCGAAAGCTAGCTTGAGGTCTTCGCGGGCGTCAATCGCGCGATGCCGGCGTGGGGGTTGCGGCCATGTGCGTGTCCGGCTGAAATGCCCCAGGCAAGAGCCAGACATGAGCCAGATCGAAGACCTCGTCCTCGCCTATCGAATCCTCGCCGCCCACGGCGTCGTCGATGCCTACGGCCACGTGAGCGTGCGCACGGAGCGCGATCCGCACCGCTATCTGCTGGCGCGTGCCATGGCACCCGAGCTGGTCACGGCCGACGACATCTGCGAGTTCGATCTCGACAGCAACGTCATCCGCGATCCCGGCGCATCGCTCTATCTCGAGCGCTACATCCATGGCGAAATCTACAAGACGCGGGCCGAGGTGCAGGCCGTTGTGCACAACCATTCGCCCTCGGTCATCCCGTTCGGCGTGACGACCGTGCCGCTGCGGCCGCTGTTCAACACCGGCGCTTTCATCGGCGAAGGCATCCCGACCTTCGAGATCCGCGACTTCCAGGAGAGCGGTGATCTCATCATCAAGACCCCGCATCTCGGCGCCTCGCTCGCCAAAGTGCTGGGCCCGAAGCCCGCCGCGCTGATGCGCGGGCACGGCTCGGTGGTGGTCGGCGACAGCCTGATGCTCGCGGTGGTGCGCAGCGTCTATCTCGAGCTGTCCGCCAAGCTGCAGATGCAGGCCATGCTGATCGCCGGCCCGAACGGCAAGATCGTCTATCTCGACGACAAGGAGGTGGCCGCCACCAGCGGCCGGCAGGCCTCCGCCGGCACCTGGCGGCGCACCTGGGACCTGTGGTGCGCCAAGGCGCGCGCGCAGATCGAGGGCGAACAGAGCGCACGACGGAGGCGATCGAAGTAGACAAACGGCCACAGCGGATGGCAAACGACACCCGCCTCGTCGTCATGCCCGGGCTCGTCTCGGGCATCCACGACTTCGCGCCAAAGAAAGACGTGGATGGCCGGGACCGACCCGGCCCTGACGGAGCATCAAGGAGAGCACGCCGTGAACGACGAAATCCTATCCCAGCAGGACGGGCCGATCCTGCGCATCACCTTCAACCGTCCGGAACACGGCAACGGCGCGACCGACCACATGGCGCGGGAGCTCAAGCGCCTGCTCGACACGGCGCACGAGAAGTCGCGCCTCGTGGTGCTGCGCGGCGCCGGCCAGGATTTCTGCATCGGCCGCGCCACCATGGGCCAGCAGCCGGCCGTGATGCCGGAGGCGATGGTGCGCAAGCGCGCGAACGACGTGATCTTCAACGCCTATGCGGCGATCCGCAGCTGTCCGCTGCCGGTGATCGGCGTGGTGCAGGGCAAGGCGCTCGGCTTCGGCTGCGCGGTCGCGGCGCTGTGCGACATCACCATCGCGGGCGAGGCCGCGACTTTCCAGATCCCCGAGATGGAGCATTACATCCTGCCGACCATGGTCTTGTCCGCCATGATCGACCGCATGACCCGCAAGGGCCTTGGCTACATGACGTGGTCGTGCGCGACGGTCGGACCCGAACGGGCGTTGAGCCACGGCATCGTCAGCGAGGTGGTTCCCGCCGCCGAGCTCGACGCGTTCGTCGAGAACCTGTGCAAGTTCATGCTCAAGGCGCCGGCGATCGCGACCGAAGGCGTCAAGGAATACATGCGCCGCGCCATGACCATGGACGTGCCGAGCGCGGTCGATTTCGCCCGCAGCCTGCACGCCGTGGTCAACTCATCGAGCGAGATGAAGCGACCGAAGTGACGCGCGTAGCGCGTCATTGCGAGGCGCGCGCAGCGCGCCGAAGCAATCCCGCGCCGCAGACGCATGAGCGAGGGAAACGAGATTGCTTCGCTTCGCTTGCAATGACGTTGATCCATGACTGACACCCCCATCCTCATCGTCGGCGCGGGCCCTGTCGGCCTCGCGCTCGCCGGCGATCTCGGCTGGCGCGGCATCCCATGCCTGCTGATCGAACAGTCGGACGGCTCGATCTACCAGCCGCGCATGGATCTCGTCGGCATCCGCACCATGGAGTTCTGCCGCCGCTGGGGGATCGTCGGCGCGGTCGAGGCCTCGCCCTATCCGCGCGACCTGCCGCAGGACAACGTCTATGTGACGAGCCTCACCGGCTACGAGCTCGGCCGCGAGCGCATGGCGACGCTCGATGCGGCCAAGCCGCCCCCGGAGAGCCCGCAACGGCGCGAGCGCTGTCCGCAAAACATGTTCGACCCGATTCTGCGCGATTTTGCCGCCGCGCAGACGAGCGTCGCGCTGCGCTATCGCACGCGGCTCGTCGCCTTCACGCAAGATCCGGATGGCGTCACGGCCGAGGTCGAGGACGACGCCGGCAAACGCTCCTCGATTCGTGCGGGCTATCTCGTCGGTTGCGATGGCGGCCGTAGCTTCGTACGCGAGACCCTCGGCATCCCGATGATCGGCACCGCCGCGCTGACCTACACCACGAACGTGATCTTCCACTGTCGCGACCTCGTCGCGCTGCACGACAAGGGCCGCGCCTACCGGTTCATCGTTCTTGGGCCGGAGGGCACGTGGTCGACGATCGTCGCCATCAACGGCACCGACCAATGGCGCTTCTCGATCATCGGCGGCAACGAGCCGCGCGAATATTCCGTCGAGGAAATCGATCAGCTCATCCGCCGCGCGGTCGGGCGCGATTTCGACTACGAGATCCTCACCGTCATGCCGTGGGTGCGCCGCGAGCTGGTCGCCGAGCGCTACCACGAGGGCCGGGTGCTTCTCGCCGGCGACAGCGCGCACATGCTCTCGCCGACCGGCGCCTTCGGAATGAATACCGGCATTCAGGATGCGGTCGACCTTTCCTGGAAGCTCGCCGCCATGCTGCAAGGCTGGGGCGGGCCATGCCTCCTCGACTCGTACGATGCCGAGCGCCGGCCGATCGGCCATCGCAACGTGCGCGAGGCAGCCGCGAATTTCCGTCGCATGACCTCGCCGCGCCCGAGGCCATTGCTGCTCGACCCGACGTCCGCGGGCGACGCCTTTCGCCAACAGCTCGGCGCCGAGTTCAGCGCGATCATGCGGCACGAATGGTTCACGCTCGGCGTCCATCTCGGCTACCGATATGAGGATTCGCCGATCTGCTGGCCCGACGGCAGCGCCGCGATCCCGGACGATCCCAACCGCTACGTTCCGTCGGCGCGCCCGGGCAGCCGTGCGCCGCACGTGTGGCTCGCGCCCGGGCGTTCGACGCTCGATCTGTTCGGGCGAGGTTTTGCCCTGCTGGGCTTCGGCGCGGAGGAATCGGAGATCGACAGGCTCATGGCCGCAGCGCGCGCCCGCCGCGTGCCGATGAGCTTCACGGCGGTCGATGACGACGCGGCGGCGCGGCTCTACGAACGCAAGCTCGTGCTGGTGCGACCAGACGGCCACGTCGCCTGGCGTGGCGACCGCGCGCCGGACAGTCCGCTGGCGGTGATCGACTGCGTTCGGGGCGCGCCCTATGATGGCGCAAACAATCCTAGTTTGATGACACGCAGGGAACGCCAATGAGCATCACGCGCGAGGACCTCGCCCGCAGCGGCACGCTCGAGGAGCTGTACGGCAAGCTCGACAAGATCGCGGTGGGCCCCGGGTGGGCGAAGCCGACGCCGTCCCTGTGGCCGGCGCCGCGCAAGACGTTGGTCCCGGCGCATTGGCGCTACGAGCAGGCGCGCGGCGCGCTCGACGCGGCGGGGCGGCTCATCAACACCGCGCTGGCCGAGCGGCGCAACCTCATTCTGGTGAATCCGGCCGAGGGCAACACCTACGGCACGACGCGCACGCTGGTCGCGGCCTATCAGATGATCATGCCGGGCGAATGGGCGCGCGCGCATCGGCACACGCCCAACGCACTGCGGCTGATCCTCGACGCCGAACCGGGCACCTATACGGAGGTCGACGGCGTCTCCATCGCGATGGAGCCGGGCGACGTTCTGCTCACGCCCAACTGGTCGACGCACGGGCACGGCAACCACAGCAAGGCCTGCGCCTACTGGCTCGACTTCCTCGATGCGCCGCTCGTGCAGCTGCTGGAGCCGATGTTCTTCGAGCACACCGACACGGAGGAGCACGAGGCGTTCGAATCCGTGCGGACGCCGCCCACGACGGACTCGCCCTTCGTGTTCACGCTCAGGGACACGCTCGAGCATCTCGACGCTACGCCGGCCGATCCGACCGGCCCATTCGGCACGCAGATCGAGCTCGGCGCGCCGGCGCTCGACACGACCGCGCTCTACATGATGCGGCTCGTCCCGGGCGCGCGCACCGCCAACCACCGCACCACCGCCAACAACATCTTCGCCGTCGTGCGCGGCACCGGCACGACCACGATCGACGGCGAGCGCTTCGAATGGTCGCGCGGCGACGTGATGGCCGCCCCGGCCTGGCGGCCGCATTTCCACCAGGCATCCGACGACGCGATCCTGCTGCGCGTCACCGACGCCCCGGTGATGCAGCGCCTTGGATTCTACCGGGTCGAGGCACGGGCCTGACGACTCGCGCGTCGGAACCTCGACGGGGTCTGCACGATCGCTGGGCGGGACTGCTCAGCTTTCAGTCAGCGTCCGTCCGACGCCAGTTTCAGCAACCTGCGATCTGCGCGATATCTTTTTGAATAGATTGACGAATATTGGAGCGGCCAGCGCTGGCACGAGGCTTGTAGACCGTCGATGCTGCCGATGGACGCCTCGCTCAAAATCGTCATTGTCGACGAGAACCCGATCCGCGCCGCGATCCTCGAGGAGGGTCTGCGCGAGGCCGGCCACGTTCAGGTGGTGCGGATCGCGGACACCACGCGCCTCCTGGCGCGCGTCTACGCGATCGATCCCGACGTCATCCTGATCGACCTGGAAAACCCCAGCCGCGACGTGCTCGAGCAGATGTTCCAGGTGAGCCGCGCCGTGAAGCGGCCGGTCGCCATGTTCGTCGACCAGAGCGACAAGGCCTCGATCGAGGCTGCGGTCGACGCCGGCGTCTCCGCCTACATCGTCGGGAGCCTGCGCAAGGACCGCGTCAAGAACATCCTCGACCTCTGCATCTCGCGGTTCAACGCGTTCGCGCGTCTGCAGGACGAGCTCGACCGCACCAAGAGCGCGCTCGAGGAGCGCAAGGTGATCGACCGCGCCAAGGGAATCCTGATGAACGCCAAGAATCTCAGCGAGGACGCCGCCTATGCGCTGCTGCGCAAGACCGCGATGAACGAGAACAAGAAGATCGCCGAGGTCGCGCAGTCGGTGATCACTGCGGCGGAGCTGTTCAAATGAGCGGCGAGAAGCTGCGTATCGGCTTCATTCCGCTCGCCGACGCGGCCGCGCTGATCGTCGCGGTCGACAAGGGTTTTGCCGCCGCCGAGGGTCTCGACGTCGAGCTCGTGCGCGAGGTCTCGTGGTCGAACATCCGCGACAAGCTCAATATCGGCATCTTCGACGCCGCCCATCTCATCGCGCCGGTCGCGATCGCGTCGAGCCTCGGCCTCGGCCACGTCAGGGTGCCGATCCTCGCGCCGTTCGGCCTCGGCGTGAATGGCAACGCCATCACGCTGTCGCCGGCGCTCCACGTCGCGCTGTGCGCCGCGGCCGACGGCGACGTCCGCGACCCGATGGTGTCGGGCCGCGCGCTCGCCCGCGTGGTCGCCAAGCGCAAAGCGCGCGGCGCCGAGCCGCTCACCTTCGGCATGACGTTTCCATTCTCGACCCACAACTATCATCTCCGCTTCTGGATGGCGGCGGCCGGCGTCGATCCCGACGAGGACGTGCGCCTCGTCGTGCTGCCGCCGCCCTACATGGTCGAGAGCCTCGCCAACAAGCATGTCGACGGCTTCTGCGTCGGCGCGCCGTGGAATTCGATCGCGGTCGACCTCGGCATCGGCTTCATCCTGCATTTCGTCTCCGAGATTCTCGCCCGCACCGCCGAGAAGGTGCTCGGCGTGCGCAGCGCCTGGGCCGAAGAGAATCCCGATACGCTAGTCCGGCTCATCCGTGCGCACGACCGCGCCGCCGCCTTCATCGAGGACCTCGCCAACCGCGACGAGGTCAGCGCGATGCTCGCGGCACCCAATCGCATCGGCGTCAGTGCCGACGTGATCCGCCGCACGCTCGACGGGCGCCTGAAGGTCGCGCCCGACGGGAGGGTGCGCGCGAACGAACGATATCTCCTGGTCGGCCGCGCGCAGGCCACACGGCCCGATCCCGTGCAGGCGGCTTGGCTCTATGCACAGATGGTGCGCTGGGGCCAGGCGCCGCTGTCGCTTGATTTGCTGGCGCAGGCCGCAGCGGTCTTTCGTCCCGACCTCTATGATGCCGCGCTCGGCAAGTCTCAGTCTCAGGCTCGGCCGCCGCCAGCGATCGACGGCGAGCCGCTCGATCACGTTGGTGCATTCGCGGGGCCCGCCTTCGATGCGAACGACATCGCGGCGCATCTCGCGGCGTGGAAGATCGGCCGCCACTGATCGGTGCAGTGCTGCTCAATTTTTGCGCTGCACAATGAGGCCGCAATTTGAAACCGCATTGGGCATTCCGGCGCTTCAGCAAGCATTCGTTAACTTTTGATCGATCGCACCTAAGTCACTGGCGCCCCGCGTGAATCCGCAGCGCGCCGCGCTTGGCACGAAGCTTGATACGTCACACGCGAGGGTCCAACGAGGGGCCAGTCAGCAACGCCGCTGCTCTGGGGAGACGCATGACACGCGCGCCTCGGGGAGCGGCTTTTGTTTTGGCGAAGAAGTTTTCACCCGGGCTGAGGCTCCGCGACGGAGCGCCGAGGCCGTCGAGAAAGGAAGTCATCATGAGCGAGCCGAACACGCGCTGGATTGCCGACTGGAATCCCGAGGACACCGCGTTCTGGGATTCCAAAGGCAAGGTCATCGCCAAGCGCAATCTCATCTGGTCGATCGTCGCCGAGCATCTCGGCTTCTCCATCTGGTTGATCTGGAGCATCGTCGCGACCAAGCTGCCGGCGGCCGGATTCCACTACACCACCGACCAGCTGTTTCAGCTCGTCGCGCTGCCGGGCCTGATCGGCTCGCTGATGCGCTTCCCCTACACCTTCGCGGTCACCGCCTTCGGCGGCCGCAACTGGACGGTCTTCAGCGCGTCGGTGCTGTTCATTCCGACCATCGCGCTGGCCTGGTTCGTCGGCAAGCCCGACACCCCGTTCTGGCTGATGCTCACCGTCGCCTCCACGGCCGGCCTCGGCGGCGGCAACTTCGCCTCCAGCATGGCGAACATCTCGTTCTTCTATCCGGACCGGATGAAGGGCTGGGCGCTCGGCCTCAATGCCGCCGGCGGCAACATCGGAGTCAGCAGCGTGCAGCTGCTGACGCCGATTCTGATGGGCCTCGGCATCGTCAGCCTCTATCAGGCGACGCCCGGGCCGGGCGGCGTCTACCTCGCGAACGCCGGGCTGATGTGGCTGCTGCCGCTCGTGATCGCGGTGATCGGCGCGTACCTCTTTATGAACAATCTCACGACTGCGCGCTCGAACTTCAAGGAGCAGCTCGCGATCGTGGGCAGCAAGCACACCTGGATCATGTCCTACATCTACATCGGGACCTTCGGCTCGTTCATCGGCTACTCGGCGGCCTTCCCGCTGCTGATCAAGACGCAGTTTCCGACCGTCACGATCGCCATCGCGTTCCTCGGGCCGCTCGTCGGCTCGCTGTCGCGTCCGTTCGGCGGGTGGCTCGCCGACAAGATCGGCGGCGCGATCGTGACCTTCTGGAACTTCATCGCCATGGGCGCCGCCACCATCGGCGTCATGTACTTCGTCGACGTAAAGAGCTTCGACGGCTTTCTCGCCATGTTCCTCGTGCTGTTCGTCACCACCGGCATCGGCAACGGCTCGACCTATCGGATGATCCCGTCGATCTTCCGCGAGGAGAAGCTGCGCGAGGCCAAGGGCTCGGGCGAGGCCGCCCGCGCCGGTGCGCTCAAGGCGGCAGGCATCGCCAGCGGCGCCGCGCTCGGCTTCATCGGCGCGATCGGCGCCTGTGGCGGCTACTTCATTCCGCGCGGCTTCGGCGCCTCGATCGCCGCGACCGGCGGCCCGTCGCTCGCGCTCGGCATCTACCTCGCGTTCTATGCGACGTGCCTCGCGCTCACCTGGTGGTTTTATCTGCGCAAGAGCTTCCTGGCGTCGAGCACCGCCCATCTCGCCGAGGCGCGCGTGTAGAGCATGATCCGGAAGAAATCATGCTCCGAATGATGCAGCCGCGCCCGAGTCGCGCGGCCGACAAAAAAGCAATGAACCGCGCGCCATGTCACCGACACTCATGATGACGTGGCGCGCGGCGGGATCGCCGGGGATATCGAGACCTACCGTCGGAGAACCACGATGACTCCCGCCCAGGTCAAGCTCATCCAGGACAGTTTTGCCGAGGTCGCGCCGATTTCCGAGCAGGCAGCGGCGCTTTTCTACGGCCGGCTCTTCGAGATCGCGCCCGAGGTCAGGCCGATGTTCAAGGGCGACATGAAGGAGCAGGGCCGCAAGCTGATGACGACGCTCGCCGTCGTCGTCAACGGGCTCGGCAACCTCAACTCGATCCTTCCGGCCGCGAGCATGCTCGCCAAGCGCCACGTCGCCTATGGCGTGACCGCCGCGCATTACGCGACGGTCGGGGCGGCGCTGCTGTGGACGCTCGAGCGCGGGCTCGGACCGCAGCAGTGGACGCAGGAGCTCGCCGCAGCCTGGGCCGCGGCCTACGCGACGCTGTCCGGTTACATGATCGGCGAGGCCTACGGCCGCCCCGCCGCAGCGGAATGACGGCCTGCCGTTGGAGCCACCGTGAGCGAACCGCTCGTCATCATCGGCAATGGCATGTCGGCCGCCCGGCTGGTCGACGAGATGGCCAAATGCGCGCTCGGGCGCTACGCCGTCGCGGTGATCGGCGAGGAGCCGCGGCTCGCCTACAACCGCGTGCTGCTGTCCTCCCTGCTCGCCGACGAGGTTGCGCCGGCCGATGTCGAGCTGCGCCCCGCGCGCTGGTGGCGTGACCGCGGCGTCACCTTGCGCTACGGCGCGTGTGCGACCGGCGTCGATGTGGCGGCGCGCACCGTGACACTCGCCGATGGCGGACAGCTGTCGTTCTCCAAGGCGGTGTTCGCGGTCGGCTCACGGCCGATCCGGCTCGCCATCCCTGGCATCGATCTCGCCGGCGTGATGAACTTCCGCGATATCGGCGACGTCGATGCGATGCGCATGCGCGCCGGGCCCGCCACGCGCGTCGTCGTGATCGGCGGCGGGCTGCTCGGCCTCGAGGCTGTGCATGGGCTCGCCAAGGCGGGTGCGCAGGTGACGCTGGTCCATCTGATGGATCGTCTGATGGAACGCCAGCTCGATCCGGTCGCGGCCGGCATGCTGCGGCGCGCCGTCGAGGCGCGCGGCATCGAGGTGCTGCTCGCGGCCGAGACGACCCGGATCGCCGGCAGCGAGCGGGTCGAGGCGGTGGAGCTCGAGGACGGCCGTGTCATCCCGGCCGACCTGGTCGTGTTCGCGGTCGGCGTGCGCCCGAATGCGACGCTGGCGGCGCAGGCCGGCATCGCGGTCAACCGCGGCATCATGGTCGACGACGGCTTGGCGACCAGCGCGCCCGACGTGTTCGCCATCGGCGAATGCATTGAGCATCGCGGCCAGTGCTACGGCCTGGTCGAGCCCGGTTACGAGCAGGCGGCCGTGCTGGCGCGGCGGCTCGCCGGCAGGCCGGCGAGCTATCGCGGATCGGTGGTTGCGACCAATCTCAAGGTCTCGGGCGTCG
The DNA here is from genome assembly GCA_035293985.1 of Xanthobacteraceae bacterium. Lineage (GTDB taxonomy): Bacteria > Pseudomonadota > Alphaproteobacteria > Rhizobiales > Xanthobacteraceae > JAVDCA01. Next base: position 40,176 of record DATGLS010000017.1, on the reverse strand, counting down.
ACGTCTTCTCCGCCGGCGATTTTCTCGGCCGCGACGACGCCGAGCTGATCGTGCTGCACGACCCCGGCTTCGGCATCTATCGCAAGCTCGTCGTCGCCGAGGATCGCCTGGTCGGCGCGGTGCTCTACGGCGATACGAGCGACGGCACCTGGTATCAGGACCTCATCCGCTCGGGCGCGTCGATCGCCGGCTTCCGCGACGACCTCGCCTTCGGGCGTGCGCAGGCGTTGCGTGCGGCCGCATGATTGAGCGGCAGGTCCGCTGCCTGTTTGCGGTGCAGCATAAATCATGAGCCGACTGGCGCAAAAAGGAGCAGGAATTCTTGTTGAATAATTAATGAGCAGCTTCAGGCGCTCCTCTAAGGTATTGACGGGATACATTTTTCCAATTTCCGGCGTCTGGCATGCTCCTTGAATAGTGAAGGGCGGCAGGCGGTCAGTGCGGATCGCAGCCGTCGCCCCCGAGGGGCATTTGCAGCGACGCCGCTGCGTCGGACCTCCCCTGAGGTCTGGACGGGCGGCGTTTGTCATCAGGCCCCACAACGCCGCGCCGCATGCGCGATCGGGAGCCGCGGAGCAGGAACGATGGACTACGTGAAGCCGATTGACGTCGTGGCGACGATGATCGAGAGCGCACGCGCGAAGCTCGCGCTCGCACCGCGCGATCTTCTCATTCGCGGCATGCTCTCGGGTGCGCTGCTCGGCGCGGCGACCAGTCTCGCGCTCGGCGCCATGGTTTCGACCGGCCAGCCGCTGGTCGGCGCGCTGATCTTTCCCGTCAGCCTGGTGATGATCGTGCTGCTCGGGCTCGAGCTCGTCACCGGCAGCTTCGGCCTGCTGCCGCTGGCACGGCTCGAGGACGGCATCGACAGCAAGAAGATCATCGTCAACTGGAGCTGGGTGTTCGTCGGCAACCTGATCGGCAGCATCATCTACGGCGCGCTGCTCGCGATCGCCCTCACCAACATGGGCAAGGTCGCGCCGACCGGCGTCGCGGCGAAGATCGTCGCCATCGCCGAGATGAAGACCACGGGCTATGCGGCTTTCGGCGCCGCCGGCTGGGTGACGGCTTTCGTCAAGGCGATCCTTTGCAACTGGCTGGTCTGCCTCGGCGTCGTCATGGGCATGTGCAGCAAGTCCACCATCGGCAAGATCGCGGCAATCTGGCTGCCGATCTTCACATTCTTCGCGCAGGGCTTCGAGCACGCCGTGGTGAACATGTTCATCATCCCGACCGGCATGCTGCTCGGCGCAAAGGTCTCGTTCGTCGACTGGTGGCTGTGGAACCAGATTCCGGTGACCCTCGGCAATATCGTCGGTGGCTTCGTCTTCACCGGCCTCGCGCTCTATGTGACCTGCCGGCCCAGGACAGCGGATCAGACCGCCAGCGAGCCGGCCTTCGTGCCGGCGGCCGCGCAGGTGCCGGCGGAATGACGATCCTCCCCGGAGGCGGCGGCGAGTTCACCGCCGAGCAGAAGCGCTACCTCGAAGGCTTCGCGTCCGGCATCCAGGCCGGCCGCGCGGCCCGCGGCGCGCCGCCGATGGCCGCCAAGCCGGAGGCGGAGCCGACCGGACCGGACGCGGCCGCCTTCAAGGCGCAGGACCGTGTGCTGAAGGAGGGCAAGAAGCTCTCCGACCAGGAGAAGTTCAAGCGCGAGGAGCACCCGTTCGACGCCTACGAGCGGCTGAAGGCGCAAGCCGAGAAGAACGAGGCGCCCAAGCCGGCGGACAATTTTCGCTGGCGCTACTACGGCCTGTTCTACGTGGCGCCGGCGCAGAGCTCCTACATGTGCCGGCTGCGCATGCCGAACGGCATCCTCAAGCATTGGCAGCTTACCGGTCTCGCCGATCTCGCCGAGCGCTACGGTGGCGGTTACTCGCACGTGACGACGCGCGCCAACCTGCAAGTTCGCGAGATCGAGCCGAAGAACGCCGTCGCGATGGTCGAGGCGATCCAGGATCTCGGCCTCTGCTCGCGCGGCTCCGGCGCCGACAATATTCGCAACGTCACCGGCACGCCGACGGCAGGAATCGATCCGTGCGAGTTGATCGATACGCGGCCCTACGCGCGCGAGTGGCACTTCCACATTCTCAACGAGCGCGCGCTCTACGGCCTGCCGCGCAAGTTCAACGTCGCCTTCGACGGCGCCGGCACGATTCCTGTGCTGGAGGATACGAACGACATCGCATTCGCGGCGGTCGACGTCGCTGAGGGCCATGGCATCGAGCCCGGCATCTGGTTCCGGCTCGGCCTCGGGGGCATCACGGGCCATCGCGATTTCGCCCGCGAGACCGGCGTGGTGGTGAGGCCCGCCGAGGCGACGCAGGTCGCCGACGCGGTCGTGCGCGTGTTCATCGATCACGGCGATCGCACCGACCGCACCAAGGCGCGGCTCAAATACGTGCTCGATGCGCTCGGCGTCGACAAGTTCATGACCCTGGTCGAGGAGAAGCTCGGCCGCAAGCTCGCGCGCGTGCCGGCTGCCGCGGTCAAGCCGCGGCCGCGCTTCGATCGCAGTGCCCATATCGGCGTGCATGCGCAAAAGCAGCCGGGCCTCAACTGGGTCGGCGTGGTGCTGCCGGTCGGCAAGCTCACGGGCGCGCAGATGCGCGGGCTCGCAAAACTCGCAGCCGATCTCGGCGACGGCGAGATTCGCCTGACTGTATGGCAGAACCTGATCCTCTCCGGCGTCGCCGACGACAAGGTCGCGCTCGCGCAGGCCGCCATCGAGAGGCTCGGCCTCACCACGAAGGCGACCTCGATCCGCGCCGGCCTCGTCGCCTGCACCGGCAATGTCGGCTGCAAGTTCGCGGCATCCGACACCAAGGGCCACGCCGAGGAGATCGCGCGCTGGTGCGAGGCGCGCGTCGCGCTCGATCAACCGATCAATATCCATCTCACCGGCTGCCATCATTCGTGCGCGCAGCACTATGTCGGCGACATTGGGCTGATCGCCTGCAAGGTGCAGGTGTCGGACGAAGGCGACACCGTCGAGGGTTATCACATGCTGGTCGGCGGCGGGTTCGGGCCCGATGCCGGGCTCGCGCGCGAGGTCTATCGCGACGTCAAGGCCGAGCAGGTGCCGGCGACGGTCGAGCGCATGCTGCACGCCTATCTCAAGCATCGCGCCGCACCCGACGAGATGTTCTTGGCTTTCGCGCGCCGCCACGAGGTCGCGGCGCTCAAGGACATGTTCGACGCGGAGGCCGCCGCATGAGCAAGACCCTGCCGCCGCCCGTGCCCTCGCTGCTGCCCGAGACGGCGCCATTCACGCCGGAGCAGCGCGCCTGGCTCAACGGCTTCTTCGCCGGCTATCTCGGCCTCGACGGCGGGGTGACCGCGCTCACGCCCGAGGAGGGCGCCAGGCTGATGGCGGGCGTGGCGCCGGCGCCCAATTCGGCGCCCAATTCGGCGCCCAAGGGGCCGCTCGACGACGGCGACGACGGCGAGGCGCCCTGGCACGACCAGACGATTGCGCTGCCCGAGCGCATGCAGCTCGCTGAGGGCCGGCCGCTGCGCCGGCGCATGATGGCCGCGATGGGCCAGCAGGACTGCGGCCAGTGCGGCTATTCGTGCGAGGACTATTCGAACGCGCTCTTTCTCAAGAAGGAGGAGCGGCTGAACCTGTGCGTGCCTGGCGGCAAGGACACGCTGCGCATGCTCAAGAAGCTGAGCGAGGAGTTCGCTGCCGTGGCGCCGGCCGCCGCGCCCGCCGCCGCCACCGCGACGGTACCGGCGGAGGCGCGCGCGGCCGACGCGGCGCCTACGGCTGCTCCGGCACCGCGCCACGCGCCCGGAACCTCGCGCGATCATCCGGTCGAGGCCGTCTTCCTCAAGCGCACACGGCTCAACAAGCCGGGCTCCAACAAGGAGACGTGGCACATCGACATCGATTTGTCCGGCACCGGGCTCGAGTATACGGTGGGCGATGCCTTCGGCATCGCGCCGACCAACGACCCGGCGCTGGTCGATGCGGTGATCCACACGCTCGGCGCGCCGGCCGATTTTCCGATCGGCGGTCGCCCGCTGCGCGATGTGCTGATCGATGGGGTGTCGCTCGCGCCGGCGCCCGACATGCTGTTTCAGCTGTTCTCGTATCTCACCGGCGGCGACCGCCGCCTCAAGGCGAAGTCGCTCGCCGCCGGCGAGGATCCGGACCGCGATGCCGCGACCCTCGACGTGCTCGCCGCGATCGAGAAGTTTCCCGGCGTGCGGCCGGACCCGGAAGCTCTCATCGAGTCGCTCGAGCCGCTGCAGCCGCGCCTCTACTCGATCGCGTCCTCGCCCAAGGTCGACCCGAAGCGCGTCTCGCTCACCGTCGATGCGGTGCGCTACGACGTCGGCCGCCGCCGCCGGCTCGGCGTCGCCTCGACGTTTCTCGCCGAGCGCGTGCGCGAGGGGCAGAAGCTCAAGGTCTATGTGCAGAAGGCGCATGCCTTCGGCCTGCCGGCCGATCCGTCGGTGCCGATCATCATGATCGGGCCCGGGACGGGAGTCGCGCCGTTCCGCGCTTTCCTGCACGAGCGCATGGCGACGAAGGCGCCCGGGCGCAACTGGCTGTTCTTCGGCCATCAGCGCTCGGAGTATGATTTCTTCTACGCCGACGAGCTCGCCGGAATGAAGTCCAAAGGCGTGCTCTCGCGGCTGTCGCTCGCTTGGTCGCGCGACACCGACGAAAAATTCTACGTGCAGGACCGCATGCGCCAATCCGGCCGCGACGTCTGGGGCTGGCTCGCCGACGGCGCCCATGTCTACGTCTGCGGCGATGCGCTGCGCATGGCCAAGGACGTCGAGCGCGCGCTGGTCGATATCGTCGCCCAGCACGGCGTGCGCACCACCGACGAGGCGGTGGCCTTCGTCGCGGATTTGAAGCGCAAGGGGCGCTATCAGCAGGACGTGTATTGATGAATGGGCAGGGCACGGCCTCGCGGCTGCTACCCTCCCGCCCGTTGGCGGGGAGGGTCGGCCGCCGCCGCGACAGCGACGGCGGACGGGGTGGGGGGGCTTCGCTTGCTCCAAATTTTGTGAGGTCGAACAACGCTTGCTCCGAGCAAGCGGCGCCCCCCGCCCCTAACCCCTCCCCGCCACGCGCTTCGCGCGCGGGGGGAGGGAAACCCCGGCACCCCCGATGAACGCGCTCGCGCCCCAACCCGCCGGCGTGCGCACCGCGTGCCCATATTGCGGCGTCGGCTGCGGCGTGCTCGCGGGCCCGAACGAGAGCGGCGGCGTCGCCATCTCGGGCGATCCCATGCATCCGGCGAATTTCGGTGCGCTGTGCTCGAAGGGGTCCGCGCTGGGCGAGACGCTCGGCCTCGAGGGTCGTCTGCTCCATCCGATGCTGAAGCGCGACGGCGCGCTCGCGCGCACCGACTGGCGCACTGCGATCAACCATGTGGCCGATGGCTTCAGCCGGGTCATCCGCAAGCATGGTCCGGATGCGGTCGCGTTCTATCTGTCGGGGCAGCTCCTCACCGAGGACTACTACGTCGCCAACAAGCTGATGAAAGGCTTCATCGGCTCCGCCAATGTCGATACCAACTCGCGCCTGTGCATGGCCTCCTCGGTTGCGGGCCACCGCCGCGCGTTCGGCGCCGACACGGTGCCGGGCGTCTATGCGGATCTCGACGAGGCCGACCTGATCATCCTCGCCGGCTCGAATGCTGCCTGGTGCCATCCGGTGCTGTTTCGCCGCATGGTGGCGAACCGGCGCGAGCGCGGCGCGCGGCTCGTCGTCATCGATCCGCGCCGCACCGCGACCGCCGAGGACGCGGATCTATTCCTGCCGATCGCTCCGGGCAGCGACACGGCGCTCTTTTCCGGCCTGCTCGTCCATCTTGCGGAGACGGGTGCGCTCGATGATGCCTTCATCGCCGATCACACGACCGGCTTCGCCGACGCGATCGAGCGGGCACGCGCAATAGCGCCCGACCCGGCCGCGACCGCCAAGGCGACCGGGCTGGCCCTCGCCGACGTCGTCGCCTTCTTCGGCGCCTTCCGCGCCACCCCGCACACCGTCACGTGCTATTCGCAGGGTGTGAACCAGTCGGCGCAGGGCACCGACAAGGTCAACGCCATCATCAACTGCCATCTCGCCACCGGCCGCATCGGTAAGCCCGGCATGGGACCGTTCTCGCTCACCGGGCAGCCCAATGCCATGGGAGGACGCGAGGTCGGCGGCCTCGCCAATCAGCTCGCCGCGCACATGGGTTTCTCGCCCGCCGAGATCGACCGCGTGCGCCGCTTCTGGCGCGCGCCGCGCATGGCGACGCATGAGGGCCTCAAGGCCGTGCAGATGTTCGAGGCGATCGAGGCCGGGCGTATCAAGGCGCTGTGGGTGATGGCGACCAATCCGGCGGTGTCGCTGCCGCGCGCCGGTGCAATTCGTGACGCGCTGACGAAGCTCGATCTGTTCGTCGTCTCCGACAACATGCGCCGCAACGACACCATCGAGGCCGGCGCCCACGTGGTGCTGCCGGCGGCCGCCTGGGGCGAGAAGGACGGCACCGTCACCAACTCGGAGCGGCGCATCACCCGCCAGCGCGCCTTCATGCCGCCGCCCGGCGAGGCAAAGGCGGACTGGTGGATCGTCGCGCAGGTCGCGCGGCGCATGGGATTTGACGCCGCCTTCGGGTATCGCGTCGCGGCGGATATCTTTAGGGAGCATGCCGCCCTTTCCGCCTTCGAGAACGGCGGCCGGCGCGACTTCGACCTCGGCGGTCTCGCTGATATATCCGATGCGCAGTTCGAGGCGCTCGAGCCGACGCAGTGGCCGGTGCGCGCGCAGGAGAAGCGTCGCCAGCGTCGCTTCTTCGCCGACGGAGGTTTCTTCACCGCCGAGCGTAAGGCGCGCTTCGTCGCCCCCGAGATGCCGGCTCTGCGCGAGGCTCTGTCGGACGAGTTTCCGTTGCGGCTCAACACCGGCCGGGTGCGCGACCAGTGGCACACGATGACGCGCAGCGGCGCGAGCCCGCGCCTCGCGCTGCATTGCCCCGAGCCCTTCGTCGAGGTTGCGCCGCAGGACGCGCAAGCCTGCGGTCTCGTCGACGGTGGATTTGCGCGCGTGACGACCTCGCACGGAGCGGCCGTGCTGCGGGTCGTCGTCAGCGCCGGCCAGCAGCCGGGCGTGCTGTTCGCGCCAGTTCACTGGAGCGCCGCCACCGCCTCGTGCGCGCGCATCGGCGATCTGGTCGCGCCATTAACCGATCCGCTGTCGGGCCAGCCGGAGGCGAAGGCGACGCCGGCGGCGATCGCGCCGATCGCGTTCGCGTCGCGCGGTTTCGCCCTTGCCCGCCAGCCGATCGCGCTGCCGGCGTCGGACTGGTGGGCGCGCGTCGCGGTCGCGGGCGGGACCGGCTATTTGCTGGCGACCGACGCGCCGGTCATGGACTGGAAGGAGGCGGCCCGGTCGCTGCTCGGGCGGGGCGTTGAACCGATCGAATTCGCCGAATATATCGATGTGCCGCGCGGCCTCTACCGGGTCGCGGCTTTTGCCCAGGGACGGCTCGAAGGATGCCTGTTCATCGGTCCCGCCGCGGCAGCGCCGCACTGGGACGCCGTCAAGGAGATGTTCGCGGCCGGCGCCATGGCACCGGCGCAGCGGCGCATGGTCCTGTCGACGCGCGCCGCCGACGGCCTGCCGGAAACCGGACCGATCGTCTGCGCGTGCTTCGGCGTGGGCCTGAACGTGATCCGCGGCGCGCTCTGCTCGGGCGCGGCGGGGAGCGTCGAGGAGATCGGCAAGGCGTTGCGCGCCGGCACGAACTGCGGCTCGTGCCTGCCGGAGCTGCGGCGGATCGTGCAAGGAAGTGTGCAAGGACACACGCATGAGCGCGTCGCCGTCTGAAATCCGCTCGCCGCGCATGGAAGCGCTGGCGCGGCTGCCGGTGTTCTTCGCCCTCGCCGGCAAGCGGACCATCGTCGCCGGCGGCAGCGCCGCCGCCGCATGGAAGATCGAGCTGCTTGCTGCTGCCGGCGCGCACGTCGACGTCTATGCGGCGGACCCGTCGGAAGAGGTCATGACCGCCGCGCAGGCGGCGGATGTGACGCTCCATCGTCGCGCGATCGATGACGCGGATTTCGCCGCTGCCGCGCTGGCGGTCGGCGCGTTCGACGACGAGGCGCTGGCCACGCACTTTGCCTCCCGGGCGCGCGCCGCCGGCGTTCCCGTCAACGTGGTCGACCGGCCGGCGTTGAGCGATTTCTCGTTCGGCACCATCGTCAACCGTTCTCCGCTGGTGGTCGGCATCTCGACCGACGGCGCCGCCCCGGTCTTCGCCCAGGCGATACGCGCCAAGATCGAGGCGATGATTCCGCTCGGCTTCGCGCGCTGGGCCGACGCCGCGCGGCGCTGGCGCACCGCCGTGAAAAATTCAGGCCTCACGTTCGGCGGGCGACGGCGCTTCTGGCAGCTGTTCACCGGCCACGCGGTCGCCCATCCGGGCCGGGCGCCGGAAACGGCGGACTTCGATGCGCTCCTGCGCGCCGCACAGCGCGAGGGCGAGGCGGTCGACCACGGCTCGGTGACGCTGGTCGGCGCTGGACCGGGCGATCCCGAGCTGCTGACGCTCCGCGCCGTGCGCGCGCTGCAAGCCGCCGACGTGATCCTGTTCGATCAGCTCGTCTCCCCCGGCGTGCTCGATTTCGCGCGCCGCGAGGCGAAGCGCATGCTGGTCGGCAAGGCCGGCTATGGGCCGGCCTGCAAGCAGGACGAGATCAACCACCTGATGATCACGCTCGCCAAATCGGGCAAGCGCGTGGTGCGGCTCAAGGGCGGCGACCCGATGATCTTCGGCCGCGGCGGCGAGGAGCTCGCCGCCGCCCGCGCCGCCGGTCTCGCCGTCGAGGTGGTGCCAGGCATCACGGCCGCGCAGGGTGCCGCGAGCCGGCTCGGCGTCGCACTCACGCATCGCGAGGCGGCGCGCCGCCTGCAATACGTCACCGGCCACGGCGCCGACGGCAAGCTGCCGCGCGACATCGACTGGGGCAGCATCGCGGATCCGACCGCAACGACTGTGGTCTACATGCCGGCCCGCACGCTCGCGCAGCTCGTCACGACCGGTATTGCCAATGGTCTCGATCCGACGACTCCCGCGGTCGCGATCGTCAGGGCGACGCGACCCGGCGAGGCGGTGGTCGCGGCACCGATCCGCGATCTGCCCGAGCGGCTGCGCGAGCTGCCGCCCGGACCCGTGCTGGTGATGATCGGCAAGGTGTTCGCCGAGGTGGAATCGGCTGCCGAGCAAAGGCCCGCAAGCGAGGCGACGGCGTAGGGTGGACAAAATCGCGTTCTCATGCGTATCCGCACGGGGACCCGCGTCATAGGCGATTTTGCCCACGCGCACGGGACGACTCGAACCTGCAGGCCGTCGGATCGCGCAAGGACCGATCTTAGAATCCACCCGTGCCGGGGATTATGTTCCCGTTGCTGTCGAACATCGGCACGCTCGGCACCGTTGGGACGGCATTCGGATCCGGGACGACGATCGGCGAGGGGTCGGGCGACGGCGTGGGATCGTAAGATGGGCCGGGGTCGTATGATGGCGCGGCTCGACCCGCGCCGACATTGCGCTGCGACACGAAGCGATAGCCGCGGCTCAGCATGCATTTCTTGAACGCCGGCCCGTCCGGGCTGTAGCGGCTCTGGCCGGTCTGCGCATGGCAAAAATCGAGATCGGCCTGATGGACGGCATTGCTGCGCGGATGTCCGTGCGGCCGAATGAGATCGTAGTACTTCGCCACCGGGTAAGCCTGTGCGGCAAGCTCGGTGGCGAGCAGCACGGCGGTTGTGATGACGATCCGTTTCATGGTTTTCCTCCGTCTGGCGCCGAGCGATCGGCATACTTCTTCGTCAGGCGCGAAGTGGAGGAGGTTCGAGGCGTTACGCGATTGTAATGTCTAGCTATTTCCCTGCTCAGAATGAAGTGGAGCACGGACCAGGCTGAAATCTCACACCCCCGTCATGGCTCCCGGCTCGCGTCCGGCACGGCGGCACCAGTTCTCCCAGGCGCGGTCGAACGCGACAGCGCCGGTGCTGGCGAGGATCTTCTCGACCTCGCCGGCGGAGAGAAACTTGATATCACCCATGCTCATCGCCTGCATCTGCAGGCGCGCGTTGAGCTCGAGATAGACCGCGATATAGACGACCTCGCGAATGGTGCGCCCGGTCACCACGCAACCATGGCCGCGCAGCAGCGCGGTGCGGCGGGCGCCGAGGCCGCGCGCGAGGTCGCGGCCCATCGCCATGTCCGACACCAGCATGTTGGTGTCGCCGAACTTGTCGCCCGAATCCCAGATCGGCACCTCGTGGCCCATGCAGGCGCACGTGTGCAGCAGCGGCTTGAGCTTGGTGCCGGTGACCCCGAACGGGATCACGCTCGGCGAGTGATTGTGCACCACCGTGTGCACGTCGGGCTTCGCCTCGTAGATCGCGCCGTGGATGAAGCGCTCGAGATAGGGCTTGCGCCCGCGCGCATCGACCGGCTCGCCCTCGAGCGTGAACTCCATCAGGTCCTCGCGCTCGATGCAGTCCGGCGCCCGCGCGCGCGACAGGAAAAAGCGGTCCACCCGCTCCGGATGGCGCGCGCTGATGTGCCCGAAGGAGTCGACCACCTCCTCGCGCGCGAGAATGCGGTTCGCGGTAACGAGCTCGTCCAGCAGCGTGTCGAGAATGGTCATGGCAGGCCTTGCGGAGGGGGAAGAAAAGCGCGGGCGGAGTGTTATGCCTTGTGCGCAGGGCGCAGCGCAACATGCGTCAGCGCATGTTCCGGCGAAGTGGAACCCCGTCCGCCAACGCAGGCGAGCGAAGCGACGCCGTTCTTCGAACGGCGATGAATATGCGCCAATTAATGAGCGCCTTGAAGATTGCGTGCCTTCGCCTGTATACCCCGCCCATAGCCGTTCGAAGAACGGCGTCACTTCGCTTGCCGATGACCAACACCACGCTGACGCTGCTCAGCGCCGAGCTGATCAAGCGGTACTACGCCGCCGGATACTGGCGCGACGACACCATCTATTCGCTGGTGCGCGACCACGCGCGCCGCGCGCCCGACAAGCCGGCGCTGCGTGATCGTGCGCGGCGGGTCGGGTATGCGACGCTGCTCGCGGCCGCCGATGGGCTCGCGGCTGACCTTGCGGCACGTGGCGTGCGCCCGGGCGAACGCGTCCTGGTATGGCTGCCGAGCCGGGTCGAAAGCGTGGTGGCGCTGCTCGCCTGCTCGCGCAACGGCTATGTATGCTGCCCTTCGTTGCATCGTGATCACACCGCTGGCGAGATCATCGAGCTGCTGCGGCGGACACGCGCGACGGCTTTCATCGGGCAAGCGGGCTATGGCGCCGATGCGGACCGGCGCGATATTTTTGCCGAGCTTGGGGGGATGGAGACGCTCAAGCACGTCTATCGACTTGACGCGTCCGGTCCCGCAACGTCATGGCCGGGCTCGTCCATCGATCGTCATTGCGAGCCCTCGGGTCTCGCCTTCGGCGAGCCCAAGGATAAACTTCACGAAGCAATCTCCGGGCAGCCGGGCGGGATTGCTTCGGTGCGCGAAGCGCGCCGCGCAATGACGCCTGACCCCAAAACCGACCCCAACCAGATCGTCTATCTCGCCTTCACGTCGGGCACGACCGGCACGCCCAAGGGCGTGATGCACAGCGACAACACGCTGCTCGCCAATGCGCGCGCCATCGCGGCCGATTGGCATATCGAGGCCGACTCGATCGTCTACTCGCTGAGCCCGCTCAGCCATAATCTCGGCTTCGGCGCCATGGTGATGGCGCTCGCGGCGGGCGGCGAGCTCGTGATCCACGACTTGCCCAAAGGCGCGAGCCTGATCGATCGGGTGATCGACACCGGCGCGAGCTTCCTCGTCGGCGTGCCGACGCACGCGATCGATCTCTTGCGCGAATTGCGCGAGCGCAAGCTTTCGGGCATCGGCCGGCTCAAGGGCTTCCGCATCTCCGGCGCGGCGGCGCCGCGCGAGGTGGTGGCGCAGCTCATCGCCCACGGTGTCGTGCCGCAGAGCGGCTACGGCATGACGGAAACCTGCTCGCACCAGTACACGCTGCCGGGCGACGATGCGCGGCTGATCGTCGAGACGAGCGGCAAGGCCTGCCCGGGCTACGAGCTCAAGATCTGGCGCAGCGACGAACCCGACACCGAGGCCGCGACCGGCGAGGTCGGGCAGATCGGCGGGCGCGGCGCGAGCCTGATGCTCGGCTATTTCGATGACCAGGCCGCGACCGAGGCGGCGTTCAACGCGCACGGCTGGTTCATGACCGGCGATCTCGGCTGGGTCGACGCGCGCGGCTACCTGCGCGTCACGGGGCGCAAGAAGGACGTGATCATCCGCGGCGGCCACAACATCTTTCCGGCCCGCATCGAGGACCTGGCGATGCGACACCCGGCGGTGGAGCGGGTCGCCGCCGTGCCGGTCGCCGACGCGCGGCTCGGGGAGAAAGTCTGCCTCGCCGTGGTACGCAAGGCCGGCGCCCATCTTGCGCCGGCCGATATGCTTGCCCATCTCGACGCCCAGGGGCTCTCGAAGTACGACATGCCGGAATATTTTCTCGATCTCGACCACATCCCGCTGACGCCGAGCGGCAAGATCCGCAAGCGCGACATCGTCGAGGCGATCGCGCAGGGGCGTGCCGTGCCGGAGCCGGTGCGGGGAGCGACCAAGGCGGCGCACGGATGAGCGAAGCGAATACCATGCGCGCCGTGATCGTGCGCGAGTTCGGCCCGGTCGAGGACGCCGAGTACGGCGAGTTTCCAAAGCCCGAGCCCGGGCCGCATGACGTCCTGGTCGAGATCCGCGCGACCGCCGCCAACTTCGTCGACCTGCTGGTCATGGGCGGCCAGTACCAGTTTCGCCCCGAGCTGCCGTTCGTGCCGGGCAAGCTGCCGGCCGGGATCGTGGTCGACGTTGGCGCGGCCGTGAAGCAGTTCAAGGTCGGTGACCGCGTGCTCACCATGGCGGAGCAGGGCGGCTACGCCGAGTTCGTCACGGTGCCCGAGACGCAATGCTACAAGCTGCCCGACCGCATGTCGTTCGACGATGCCGCCGCCATGGCGCTCGCCTACGATACCGCATGGTTCGCGCTGCGCGACCGCGCGCGCTATCACCACGGCGACACCGTGCTCGTCCTCGGCGCGACCGGCGGCGTCGGGCTCGCGGCGGTGCAACTCGCCAAGGCGATCGGCGCAAAGGTTCTCGCCGGCGTGTCGAGTTGGGACAAGGCCGACATCGCCCGTGACGCCGGCGCCGACGTCGTGATCGACCTGTCGCGTTCGAACCTCAACGACAGCCTGCGCGCGCAGGTGTACGAGGTCACCAACAACCGCGGCGCCGACGTCGTGCTCGATCCCGTCGGCGGCGACATCTTCGCCGCGGCGATCCGCGCCGTCGCCTGGCGCGGCCGGCTGGTCGTGATCGGCTTTGCGGCCGGCCGTATTCCCACCATCCAGGCGAACTACCTCCTGGTGAAGAACATCGAGGTGAGCGGGCTGCAGATCTCCGATTATCGCAAGCGCATGCCCGGCCAGATGGCGGCCTGCTTCGCGGAAATCTTCGGCCTGTACGAAGCCGGCAAGATCAAGCCGGCCCCGGTCACCATCATGCCGATCACCGATTTCCAGACCGCGCTGGTCGACATCCGCGACCGCCGCGTGCGCGGCCGCATCGTGCTGACGCAGGGCAAGGAATAACATCGCCGTCGTGCCCGTGCTTGTCCCGGGCATCCACGTCTTTCTTGCTGGCCGCAAAGACGTGGATGGGCGGGACAAGCCCGGCCATGACGGCTCTAATTCTCTGCTTAGCGTCCGCCTGCTACTTCGCGGCCTGCTGCAGCTTCCAGCGGGCGAGCCCGGCGCATTCCTCGGTCACCTTGAAATAGCGCGCGACGGCGTCGGCGCCGATCTCGAACGGGTGCGGCTCGCCCGGGTTGCGGGCGGCCATCATCTTGATCTTGGTGACGGCGTTGTCGAACTCGGAATGGTTCGACATCAGGATCGTCGCCCCCGCATCGGCGGCCGCCTTGGCGAACTTGCGTTGTGACGCGATGTAGGTGTCGAAGTGCGCGACGTCGTTGACGAAGTTGAACGCGGTGCCGCCGTTGTAGGCGACAGTCAGCGGCCTGCCGTGATCCTTCACCTGGAAAATCAGCGACAGCGTGCCGGCCGTGTGCCCGGGCGTCGTCACGATGGTCACACTGGTGTCGCCGAGGGTGATCTTCTGTCCGTCGGTGGCCGTGATGTCGCGCTTCGGCTTGCCGTTGGGGAAGCGGTGGACCGACTGCTCGATCATGTCCCAGTCGGGGCCGCCCATGACGAGGCGAGATCCGAAGCGGTCCTGCATCAGCTTGGCGCCGCCCACGTGGTCGAGGTGGCCGTGGCTGATGATGACGTATTTCACCAATGCGGGGTCGAGGCCGAGCTTCTTCAGGCCGCCGACGATCGCCTCCTCGGAGGCGTAGTCGTAGAGCGTGTCGATCAGGATGATGCCCTGGCTCGTGGTGAGTGCCCACGAGGAGTGGATCTTGGTGCCGACGAAATAAAGATCATCGAACACCTTCGCTGGATCCGTGTACCAGGTGTCGCGCGCGGGCGCCGGGCCGGGCGCCACATCGGCGCCGGGCGCGGTCTGCGGTGCGACACAGACGCGTACGAGCGTGCCGGTGAAGTCGAATGCCGCCGCGGTCTTGGCGCGCGCGAGGAAAGCGTCGGCCGGATCGGGTTTCGGCTCGGCGGCCCGCGCGGAGCCGATCCCGACGCAGAGACTGAACAAGACGATGGCGACGTATTTCATCGTTTCTTTCATTGTTTCCTCCCGCGCGCAACGCGCCGGCGCTCCATTGCCGCGATCATCGTGAGTGGCGGCCGCGCGACGGTCAAGGCGTGATGTCCGCATGCCGGATCGGCGTTGTGAGCGCGCATCCGGCGCGGCAGAATGCGCCGTCGGAGGCGCCGATCGGCGCCATGATTGGGAGGGTGCCCATGTTCGGCGCCGGCGGCGACGATCGCGCTCGCGAGGGGCGCGTCCCAGTCGACGCCGGTATGCATGTGCGTGGTGCCGGGGATCGGATGGCGCTGCAGGCCCAAGGGCGTGTTCAGCCGGCCGTCGCGCAGCGGCCGCCGCACCAGCAGCTTGTCGGCGCTGCGGCCGCTGCGATCGTAATGGCCGACGTCGCCGCCGGGCATCGCCGCAGTGCGAATGCGATCGTCGAGCCGACCAAATTTTGCAAGATCGACGGGATCGTCCGCCACGCTCGTATCGGCGACAGCGGTCGGCGCGGCGGCAGCCACTTGAATCTCCGCCTGCGCCGAATGACGCAAGCTGGCGAAGCCGCACAGCGCAACGAACGCATGCCAGCGCAAGCCGTGATAAGCCGCGATCCGTGAGTCTCCCCCCAGGCAGACACGAATACGTCGGTCCACGGACGATGAGTCGCGCGATATGGCTCCAGTGCGGCGTGAAGTGGGGCAGCCTGCTTGCAGTCGCGGGCGGCCAAACGCGTCTGCACGCAAGCTCAGATCATTTCGCTCCACGCCTGGCTGGCGGCCCGGAACGGAATGCTACCCAACGGCGTGTTTGTGAGTCATTGCTACCGGCCGCCACTTCCGTTACCGTCTGCAATCAACTGCGGTCCGGGGAGCGCGGTGGCGAAAAACATCATCTTGCTCGCAGACGGCACCGGCAACGGTGCGGCGTCTGCATTCAAGACGAATGTCTGGCGGCTTTATCAGGCGCTGGACCTGACCACGTCCGACCAAGTCGCCCTCTATGACGACGGCGTCGGCACCGAGACGTTCAAACCGCTGGCGGCGCTCGGGGGCGCGTTCGGGTTCGGCGTGTGGAAGAACGTCAGGAACCTTTACACGTTTCTTTGCCGCAACCACACCGACCCTCTCGATCGCATTTATCTCTTCGGCTTCAGCCGCGGTGCCTTCACGGTGCGGCTGCTGGCTGGACTGATCATGAAATGCGGCGTCGTGAGATGGACGACCGAGGCTGAGCTCCGCCGCAACGTGGCGGCTGCGTTTTCGGCGTATCGTCGCGACTTCCTATATCGCGCAACCAGCTCGCCCGCCCGCCGGACGATGCGATTGTGGCTGCATCGGCTGATCAAGTGCCAGCCCCATGCCGCCGATCATCCGCTGCAAATCGCCCTGGGCGACGACATCGAGCAGCGTCGGGTGCAGATCCAGTTCCTCGGCGTATGGGACACGGTCGATGCCTACGGCATGCCGGTCGACGAATGGAAGCGGGGCATCGATCAGGTCGTCTGGCCGATGAGCTTTGCGGATCGATATTTTTCCTTCGGCATCGTCAAGGCCCGTCACGCCCTGTCGCTCGACGACGAACGTTCGACGTTTCGCCCGGTGCTGTGGAACGAGTTCGATTTCAATGGCCAGCAGATTTCGCGCGAGCGGCTGCTGCAGGTGTGGTTTTCCGGCGTCCATGCAAATGTCGGCGGCGGATACCCGGACGATGCTCTCTCCTACGTCCCGCTGTACTGGATGATGCTCGAGGTGAGTCCGACGCTGCCGCGAAGGATCGCGCAGCCGAATTTGCCCAGTCCGGCTGATGAGCTGAATTTCATCGTCGACGCGGCCGCCGCGGTTCGCGACGGCGCCAATGTCGACGGACGGCAATACGACTCGCGGGCCGGCCTCGCCGGCTATTACCGATACGGCCCGCGCAGCGTGCCGGAGCTGTGCGACGACAGCGCCCATCTCGTGAAGATCACCGATCCGGTGCTGCACCGGAGCGTCATCGAACGGGTGAGCGCCGGCTCCGTTCCTTGCGCCCCGATCAGCGCCCCGCGGCAGTTCAGCGTGGCGCAAACCGGGCAAAATGGGCTCGGCACGGGTCAGCCGATCGACATGAATTGGATGGAGCTGGCCTGGGATCGAGCCTGGTGGCGGCTGGTGTTCTATCTCGCCACGGTCGTATTGACCGTCTTGTTGGCGTCGTTCCCCATTCTGCAGGCGCTCGGCTGGCTGGATCGGGTCGATCGCTTCTTCACCGCGCACGTGTGTGCGCTCGCGCCCGGCGCCTGCACTTCCTTCAAATCGCTTCTCGCCGCTGGATACGCCTTCGTCGGCCAGCACCTCCCGACGCTGATCAGCGTGTCGATTCCCGAGTTGATCATCAAGGTCGCGCCATCCTGGTCCGTGATCTGGGTGAAATCGTTCGTCGCGTATCCGATCATCGCGCTTGCCCTTCTGCTACCGCTGGCATGGCTGTTTTTCATCGGCAGCCGTCGGATGCAGAACGCGATCGCCGATTACGCGGAGTTCGCCTGGTGGGAGCAAAAGCACGGATCGCCACCGCCGGCCGCGCGGGGCACCTTCCTTGATGCGGTCGCGCGCTTCATGCGGAAACGACTGCGTCTGCTGCACCGGGCTTCGGTGGGTGTCGTTCAGTGGCTGTTCGGGGCTTTCACGGCATTGATCATCGTGACGCTCGCGATCGCCACGTTCCCCTTCTCGCTCTACGCGGTGTACCGGTTCTGGCGGTTCCTGCGCGGGACCGACGTATCGACCGGCGGCATCGGCAGGCCGACGCCTGATCCGGCCGTGGTCTCGGCTCCGGCCGCCAGAGAGACCGAGGAGGACGACACCGACACCAAGGCGTTGGCATAAGAGCAACGGCGGGCAGTGCCGCCGCTATTGCAGCGGCGCGCCCTTGCGCTCGGGAATCAGGAAGATCGTCGCGACGAAATCGATCAGATAGATCACCGCGAGCAGCGCAATCGCAACCGTGAACGAGTAGGTGCTCGCCAGCGCGCCGACCACGAAGGGGCCGAAGCCGCCGACGCCGCGGCCGAGATTGAACAGCACGTTCTCGGCGGTCGCGCGTGCCTCGGTGGGATAGAATTCCGAGAGCAGTGCGCCGTAGCCGCCGAGCATGCCGTTGACGAAGACACCCGTCACGGCGCCGCCGATCAGCAGCGCGGTCGCGCCGGTGAGCTGGGAATAGACGAGGACCATGATGAACGCGCCGGCCTGGAAGGTGAGCAGCGCCGGCCGCCGCCCGACGCGGTCGGCGAACTGGCCGAACGCCCAGATGCCGGCCGCCATGCCCAGCACCGTGACGGCGGTCCACAATGCCGATTGGGTGAGCGTGTAGCCGAAGCGCGACGACAGGTAGCTCGGCAGCCAGATCATCAGGCCGTAGTAGCCGAAGTTCTGCACCGCGCAGAGAATCAGCATGGCGACGCTGATCCTGATGGTCGCGGCGTCCTTGACGAGCAGGCCGAGCGGCACCCGGCTGCGCGCCGTCTTCGCGTGGTCGAGGAAGATCTTCGGCTCGCCCACGTAGAAGCGCACGATGAACGCGATCACCCCTGGCACGAGGCCGACCAGGAACATGCCGCGCCAGCCGACCAGGGGCAGCAGCAGCGGCGTGACGAGCGCCGCCACCAGCACGCCGGCCTGCCAGCCGAGCGCCACATAGGCGCAGCCGCGTGCGCGCAGCGGCGCCGGCCATGCCTCGGCGACCAGCGCCATGCCGATGCCGAACTCGCCGCCGAGCCCGAGGCCCGCGACGGTACGATAGGCGAGCAGGTCCCAGTACCCCTGAGCCAGCGCGCCGAGGCCGGTGAAGACCGCGAACAGCAGGATGGTCCAGGTGAGCACGCGCACGCGTCCGTAATAATCGCTCAGAATGCCGAACACGATGCCGCCCACGACGGCGCCGATCAGCGTCCAGGTCACCAGCGAGCCGGCCTGCGCCGGCGTGAGATGCAGCTCGGCCGAGATCGCCCGCAGCATGAAGCCGAGGATCAGCAGGTCGAAGCCGTCCATCGCATAGCCGATCGCCGAGGCGGCGAGCGCCTTGCGCGCGTCACTGTTGACCGACGTAGCGGCGGCGGAATCGGCTTCGATGGCGGTCATGATGTCCCCGTGCATGTCCCCGTGCCTATACACGGGTTGCTCGACCGCCAACTCTGCATGCAATATGCGGGCCGCTCAAGCGGGCCTGTGAATTGCTGTGCGATGCCGCCGGGTCAGGCGCTCGTCACCTGCCACTGCAGGGTCTCGCCCCCGCGATAGATCAAGGCGCGCTCGTCGGGCCCCGCGACCTTCACCTCGTCGGGCACGACCCACGGCTTCTTTTCCAGCGTGATGGTCGCCTCGTTCGGCGGCAGGCCGTAATGCGCCGGCCCGTTGAGCGAGGCGAACCGCTCGAGCTTGTCGAGCGCGTTCTCCTCCTCGAAGGTCTTCGCGTAGCTCGCCATCGCGACCGGCGCGTTGAAAATGCCCGGGATGCCGTTGAGCGCGAGCTTCTTCGCCACCGGATGCGGGGCCGAGTCGGTACCGAGGAAGTAGCAGGCCTCGCCCGACGTCGCCGCCTTGCGCAGCGCCTGGCGGTCGCGCTC
Source organism: Xanthobacteraceae bacterium (assembly GCA_035293985.1). Taxonomy (GTDB): domain Bacteria; phylum Pseudomonadota; class Alphaproteobacteria; order Rhizobiales; family Xanthobacteraceae; genus JAVDCA01. Next base: position 20,796 of record DATGLS010000017.1, on the reverse strand, counting down.
GGTCTTGATGACCGGCATCACGTACATGTACGGCTTGAGCCCCCAGCCGAACCAGTCGGTGCGGGTAAGCTCCATGTGATAGGGCGTGATCGTGCCGCCGACCTGCGGCGCATGCGCACGCACGAAGTCGACGCCCTCCTTCGAGGAGAGGTGCTCGAGAATCATCTTCAGCCCTGGAAACTCGCGCGTCCACGGCCCGAGATATTTGTCCAGGAACGACGCCTCGCGGTCGAAGATGTCGACCGCCGGATCGACGTCCTCGCCGTGCATGAGGAAGCGCATGCCGATCTTTTCCATGCGCGCCAGCACCGGCTTTATTCTTCTGTAGTCCGTGACGCCCGCGGCCGAGTTGGTCGTGGCGTTGGCGGGATAGAGCTTCACGCCCGTGAACACGCCGTCGCGAAAGCCGCGCTCGACGTCGTCCGGATCGGTGTCGTCGGTGAGGTAGCACGTGATCAGCGGCGTGAAGGTCGACCCTCTCGGCAGGGCCGCGAGCGCGCGCTGACGGTACGCGATCCCGTCCGCGGTGGTGCGCACCGGTGGAATGAGGTTCGGCATCAGAATCGCGCGGCCGAAGTGCTGCGCCGTGAACGGTAGCGTCGCCTTGAGCATCTCGCCGTCGCGCACATGCAAGTGCCAGTCGTCCGGCTTGCGAATGGTGATGCGGGTGGTCATTGGGGGCACCTTGCTCATGCGCCGAGGTTCCCCTCCCCCCGCGAGCGAAGCGAGTGGTGGGGAGGGGTTGGGGCTGGGGGGGCGCCGCTTGCTCGGAGCCGACGTTGTGCGTGCTTATCGCAAATTCGGAGCAAGTGTAGTCCCCCCCACCCCTCGCTCCGCGGCTTCGCCGCGTCACCCGACCCGCCCCGCCAACGGGCGGGAGGGTCACGGCGCGCATGGCGCGTCAGTGCCCTCAAGCATTCCCTGCACGCGCGGCACCGAATCCCGCGATGCGGCCGAACACAGTGCCGGACATCAGGCCGGAGCCGCCCGGGTAGTTGAAATAGAAGATGCCGCCGACCAGCTCTCCCGCGGCGTAGAGGCCGGGGATCGGGTTCATGTCGCTGTCGATCACCTGGCCGGTGTCGGGGTCGATGCGCACGCCGCCGAACGTGAAGCTGACGCCGCAGCCGACCTGGTAGGCCTCGAACGGCGGCTCGTCGATGGTATTCGCCCAGTTCGACTTGTTGATCGGCAGCCCGACCGTGCAGCGGCCGTCCTTGATATTGGGATTGTACGGCACGTCCTTCTTCACGGCCGCATTGTATTTCTTGATCTCGTCCAGGAAGGCCTGCGCGTCGACGCCCTCGAGCTTCTTTGCCAGCTCCTCGATCGTGTTCGCCGACTGCTTGGTGACCCGCTTGATGCGGTACTCGTCACGCAGCATCGGGATGATCTTCTTGTCGAAGATCTGCCAGGCGAAATTGTTCGGCTGGTTGAGGATGACGCGGCCGTACTTCGCATAGGTGTAGTTGCGGAAGTCGGCGCCTTCATCGACGAAGCGGCGGCCGGTGGCGTTGACCATGATGCCCCACGGGTACGAGTGCTTCTGGAAATTGTCGCCGACCGAGAGGTCGCCGAACTCCGGCGCATTGAAGTCCCAGCCGACCGCGTGACAGCCCGACCAGTTGCCGTACGACGAGGCGCCGATCTCGAGCGCCATGCGGATGCCGTCGCCGGTGTTGTAGGGCGTGCCGCGCACCTTCGCGAGCTCCCAGCCGGGGCCGAGATAGCGCGTGCGCATCTCGGCGTTCGACTCGAAGCCGCCGCACGCGATCACGATCGAGCGTGCCTTGATGTCCTCGAGCTTGCCGTCCGCCTTGACGCGCAGGCCCGAGACCACCTGGCCGTCATAGAGGAGCGAGATCGCCCGCGTGCCGTAGCGGATGTCGATTCCTTGTTTCTCGGCGAGCCGAAGGTGCTGGTCGATCAGGCCGGGTCCGCCGCCCCACGCCTCGACGGTCAGGCCGCCCCAGAATTTGAACTTGCCGTCGATCTTGTAGGCCTGGCGGCCCCAGATCGGCGCGAACCGCATGCCCTTGCCGCGCAGCCATTGCATCGCGTCGCGCGAGCGGTTTACCAGGCGATCGCACAGCTCGCCGTCGGTGCGATACTGGGTGACGCGGAACATGTCGTCGAAGAACTGGTCGCTCGTGTAGGTGCCGAAATCGCTGCGGTCGATCTCGTCCTTGGTCAGATCCGGCATGATCCTGGTGAGATCGTCGACGCCGTCATAGACGCAACGGAACGCGCCGGCAGTGAAGCGCGAGTTGCCGCCCATCAGCTCCTTGGGCGCGCGCTCGACCATCAGCACCTTGGCGCCCTTCTCGCGCGCCGCCAGCGCCGCACAGAACGCGGCATTGCCGGCGCCGACCACCACCACATCCCAACGCTGATCCGCCACGGCATTCCTCCAGGTGCGCGCTTTTGCCGTCATGCCCGCCGCATAGCCGTTCGAAGAACGGCGTCGCTTCGCTCGCCTTTGCCGCGGGCATCCACGTCTTTCAGCATGCGCAACAGCGAAGGCGTGGATGGCCGGGACAAGCCCGGCCATGACGAAGTAGGGTCTACTTCGGACAGTGGCCTCTGCCAGTCAAGTGGCGGGGCGAGGTGGAGAACGAGATGATGACGAGACGTTTCTGGTTCGCGCTGACGCTCACGCCTATGCTGCTCGCGCTCGCCGCCGCGCCGGCGCGCGCGGAGTATCCCGATCGGCCGATCAAGCTGATCATGCCCTACGCGCCGGGCGGCATCATCGACTTCACCGGGCGCAAGGTAGCGCAATATCTCGCCGAAGCGCTCGGCCAGCCGGTGGTGGCGGAAAATCATCCCGGCGCCGGCGGCATGCTCGGCACCGGCCTCGTCGCGCACGGAACGCCGGATGGCTATACCATCGTGATCATGGATCCGGCGATCGTGATCAATCCGACGCTGCAGCCGAGCGTGCCCTACGATCTGTTCAAGCAGCTGGTCACGGTATCGATCGTCACCAGCTCGCCCGAAGTCTTCGTGGTGGCGCCGCAGCTGCCGATCAAGTCGGTGCCTGAGTTCATCGCCTATGCCAAGGCCAACCCGGGCAAGCTCAACTACGGCTCGGCCGGCGTCGGCACCACTCCGCATCTCGCCGCCGCGCTCTTCCAGCAGCTGACCGGCATCGACACGGTGCACGTGCCCTATCGCGGCATCGGCCAGATCTTCCCCGACATGATGTCGAACAAGATCCAGTTCGCTTTCTCCAGCATCGCCGGCGCGCTGCCGTTCACCCAGGACAACCGCATCCGCGCAATCGCGACGACCGGCCTCAAGCGCGCCGCGGTTTATCCCGACCTGCCGACCGTGGCCGAAGCCGGCGTGAAAGGCTTCTCGGTCGACCTGTGGCTCGGCATCTTCGCGCCGGCCGCCACACCGCCCGACGTGCTCGCCAAGCTCAACGCGGCGATCAACGACAAGGTGCTGAAGAACCCTGATTTCAAGACCGCGGTGGCCAAGTTCGGCATCGAGCCGCGCGGCACCACCCTCGCGGAGGGCGCCGCGACGCTCAAGGACGAGTACGAGATGTGGAAGAAGGTGGTCGCCGAGGCGAACATCAAGCTGCAGTGAGGCTGAGCCGTCATGGCCCGGCTTGACCCGCCATCCACGTCTTCCTCGCGGCAAAGACGTGGATGCCCGGCATTCGCCGGGGATGACGCGTTGGAATCCGTTCTAGCGGCTCTCGACCATCAAGCTTTCGAACCTCGTGCGCTGCGCCTGGCGGATGTGCTCGCGCGCGGCGGCCTCCGCCGCATCGGCATCATGCCGCTCGATCGCCGCGACGATCCGGCGATGCTCCTCGTCCGACTCGCGGCGCCGCTTGGGCGCGCGGAACGTGGTCGAATGCAGCAGCGCCATCGAGTCGTGCAGCGCGTCGAGCGCTTGCGTCAGATACTGGTTGTGCGCGGCGTCGTAGATCGCCTGGTGGAAGCGGCGGTTGAGCGTGACGAGCCGCAGCGCATCGTCGGGCGCCGAGCCGAGCTCGCGCTGGAGGCCATAGAGAATCTCGATCTCGGGTCCGGTCGCGTGCTGGGCCGCGAAGCGCGCCGCGGATCCCTCGAGGATCTCGCGCATGGCGTAGAGCTCGATCACCTCGCGCTTGCTCAGCTCCGCGACCGTCAAGCCGCGGCCGAGCCGGTTCACCAGCAGCCCGCGCTGCTGCAGCCGCTGCAGCGCCTCGCGCACGGGCGTGCGGCTCACGCCGAGGGTGCGGGCGATGTCCTCCTCGCGGATGCGTTCGCCGCGGCCGATGCGGCCCTCCCAGATGGCATCGCGCAACGTGTCGTAGGCGAAATCGGCGCGCGAGCGCGTGCGCAGGTCATCTGAGTTGATCGCCGTCAGCGAGCGATCGGCAGTTGCGGTGTTGCTGGCCATGGGTCCTGGGCGCTCAAAGTTCCGCATGTCGTCCCAAGCCTTTACACTTGTATACAAACGGATACAATCCTGGTCCGAGTAGCTTTTGGCCGCGCGGCTTGCGCTCCGTGGCCGGGGAATTTCTATTTCGCCGACCGCGCTCACGGAGGACGCTCCCATGACCATGCTCGCCGACGCTCCTGCCGAAGGCACCGTATCGTATCGCGGCCTGCGCGGCTGGCTCGATGAGGTGCAGAAGATGGGCGAGCTCTTGCACGTCAACGGCGCCCACTGGGACGCCGAGATGGGCGCGATCACGCAGATGCTCACGGAGAAGAGCAACAACACGGCGCCCGCGATCTTGTTCGACGAGGTGCCAGGCTATGCGAAGGGCTTCCGCACGCTCTACGGTCACTTCTCGTCGATCCGCCGCGTCGCGCTCACGCTCGGCCTGCCGTTGAAATACGAGCGCAAGGTCGACATCGTGCAGCGCTATCACCGCCGCATGCAGGACATGAAGCTCTTGCCGCCGCGTTTCGTGAAGGACGGGCCGATCCTGCAGAACGTGCTCGAAGGCGACGCGATCGACGTGCTCAAATTCCCGGTGCCGCGCCATCACGAGAAGGACACCGCGCGCTTCATCGGCACCGCCTGCTGCGTGATAACGCAGGATCCCGACTCGGGCTGGTTCAATCTCGGCGCCTACCGCAGCCAAGTCTATGACGGCAAAACGGTGGGATGCCAGATCACCGAGGGCAAGCACGGCCGCATCCATCGCGACAAAAACTTCGAGCGCGGCAAGCCCATGAAGGTCGTGATCCTGTGCGGCCAGGACCCGCTGCTGTTCATGCTCGCCTCGAGCCCGCTGCCGGAGATCAGCGAGCTCGATATCGCCGGCGGCCTGCGCGGAGAGCCGGTCGACTGCATCCGCGGGCCCTACACCGGCTTCCCGATCCCGGCCGATTGCGAGATCGCGATCGAGGGGGAAACCGTGCCGGGCCAGGTGCGTCCGGAGGGGCCGTTCGGCGAGTGGATGGGCTACTACTCCGACGATACCCAGCAGCGTCCCTACGTCAACGTGAAGACCGTCCTCTATCGCAACGATCCGATCCTGTGTTGCGCGCCGCAGCACAAGCCGGTCGACGAAACCGGCCTGCTCAAGGGCATCGCGGGCGCAGCGCAGATCTGGCGCTCACTCGATGCCTGCGGCGTGCCGGAAGTGCTCGGCGTGTGGAACCACGAGGCGGGGCCGGCGACGCGGTTCACCGTCATCCAGATCCGCCAGCGCTATCCGGGCCACGCCCGCCAGGCGCTGCATGTCGCCGCGGCCTGCCAGGGCGGCGCCTACGCCGGCAAGTGGACCGTCGTAGTCGACGACGACATCGACGCCGGCGAGCTCGACCAGGTGCTATGGGCGATGTGCACCCGGTTCGATCCCAATGTCGATGTCGACCTGATCCAGAAGGCGTGGGCGTCGAAGCGCGATCCTCTCTTTCTTCCCGGCAACTTCAACAATCGCATCCTGATCGATGCCTGCATCCCCTACGAGATGAAGCTCAAGAACACCTTCCCGACCGTCGTCGACGTCAGCGGCGATTTGCGCGGGCGACTGCGCGCCAAGTTCCCGCATATCTTCCCGCCGATGTGATCATCGGGGGTAATGGAATGAAGTCCTCGCAACATCGTCGTGGCCGCGCTTGTCCCGGCCATCCACGTCTTTCTTCGCGCACCGCGAAGTCGTGGATGCCGGGGACAAGCCGGGGCGTGACGTGGATAGGATTGTGCGCACTCGGCGTCGCTTTCCTTGTCGCGAGCGCTCATTCAATCGCCCGCGCCGAAACCGTCGAGGACTTCTACCGCGGCAAGACCGTCACTCTCGTGATCGGCTATAGCGTCGGCGGCGGCTACGACCTCTATGGCCGGCTGCTTGCACGCTACATCGGCAAGTACATTCCGGGCCAACCGACGGTCGTGCCGCAGAACCGCGAAGGGGCGGGGAGCCTGCGCGCCGCGATCTACATCTACAACGCGGCCCCCAAGGACGGCACCGTGATCGGCACGTTCTCGCGCAGCATGGCCGTCGCGCCGCTGCTCAACGAGGCGGCGTTCGACGCCTCCAAGTTCACCTGGCTCGGCTCGATCTCGACCGACGTCAACGTGTGCATGACGTGGAAATCTTCGCCGATCAAGACGTGGAACGACATGCTCACCAAGCCCTTCACCATGGGCGGCCTCGGCGCGGGCGCCGATCCCGACATCTTCGCGCTGATGTTCAAGAACGTGTTCGGCGCCAAGCTCAGACTGGTCGCCGGCTATCCGGGCACCAACGACGTCGCGCTGGCGATGGAACGGGGCGAGGTCGACGGCATGTGCGGTCTATCCTGGTCGACCGTGAAGACGCGCCATCGCGACTGGCTCGCGGGCAAGAAGGTCAACATCCCGGTGCAGGCCGGGCTGCACAAGGAGCCTGATATCCCCGACGTGCCGAGCGTGATGGATCTCGTCAACACGCCCGAGCAGACGCAAATCGTGCGCCTCATATTGGCGAGCCAGGAGATGGCCCGCCCGTTCGCGGCGCCGCCCGGCATCCCCGAGGACCGCAAGCGCGCGCTGATCGAGGCCTTCGACAAGACGATGAAGGACCCGGATTTCCTCGCCGAGGCCGCGAAGCTGCAGGCCGACGTCAACCCGGTGAGCGCCGCCGCCATCGAGACTCTGGTCGGCGACCTCTACAAGACGCCGAAGGACATCGTGGCAAAAGCCACGAAGGCGACGACACCGTGAGGATACGCACCCTCTCGCCGCTCGGTTACCCTCCCGCCCGTTGGCGGGGAGGGTCGAGCGAGGCAGCGAAGCTGCCGAAGCGAGGGGTGGGGGGGCTACACCTGCTCGGTCTTCGCGATGAGCGCGCATCCATTTCGTTCGGAGCAAGCGGCGCCCCCCACCCCCGACCCCTCCCCGCCACTCGCTTCGCTCGCGGGGGGAGGGGAGCGCCGACACCGAGCAAGTCATGTCTCTGATCGGCGCGCGCATTCCTCGCATCGAGGACGATGCGCTGCTGCGCGGGCGCGGGCGCTTCGTCGATGACCTCGCGGTCGGTGGCCTGCTGCATGCCGCGTTCGTGCGCAGCCCGCATCCGCATGCGTTGATCCGCGGCATCTCCACCGATGCTGCAAGGTCGCTGCCCGGCGTGCACGCGGTGCTCACCCTCGACGATCTCGCGCCGGTGCTGGCGCAGCGGCGCATGATCCGGCGCTCCTACGCCGGCAACCTCTCCGACACGCTGTGGCCGTTCGCACTGGCCGACCGTGAGGTCTCCTACGTCGGCGAGCCCGTTGTCCTCGTCATTGCCGACAGCCGCTACCTTGCCGAGGATGCGGCGGCCGCCGTCGCGGTGGACTACGAAGCGCTTCCCGCCGCGGTCGACTGCCGCGAGGCGCTGCGACCGGGTGCGCCGCCGGTGCGGCGCGAGCTCGCCTCCAACAACATCGCCTCATTCAAGGTAAGCTACGGCGACGTCACGGCGGCCTTCGCGTCACCCGAGCACATCGTCCGCACCGAGCTGTGGCAGCACCGCGGCGCCGGCCATCCGATCGAAGGCCGCGGCATCGTCGCCGAGCACCACGGCACCGATGACGCCGTCACCGCCTGGGCCTCGACCCAGAAGGCGCACGACCTGCTCAACTCGCTCAACGCCTGCGTCCGCCTCGACGACATCCGCCTGCGCGTCGCCACCCCCGACGTCGGCGGCGGCTTCGGCCCGAAGCTCTGCGTCTATTCGGAGGACGTCGCGATCGTCGCGGCGGCGCGGCTCACCGGCCGCTCGATCAAATGGATCGAGGACCGGCGCGAGCATTTCACCAACGCGGCGCAGGAGCGCGACCAGTACTGGTCGCTGGAGATCGCGCTCGACGCGGACGCGAAAATCCTCGGCATCCGCGGCCGCCTGCTGCACGATCAGGGCGCCTATGCGCTGCAGGACGTCAACCAGCCCTACAACTCGGCGAAGGCGCTGACCGGCCCCTATGTGGTGCCGGCGCTGCACATGGACATCGCGGTCGCGGCGACCAACAAGACGCCGGTGTCGTCGGTGCGCGGCGCGGGTTATCCCCAGGCCTCGTTCGCGATGGAGCGGCTGCTCGACGCGGTCGCGCGCGAGGTCGGGATCGATCGCGCCGAGCTGCGCCGGCGCAATCTCATCCCGGCCGACAAAATGCCCTATTCGCTGCCGCTCAAGGAACGCTCGGGCGCCGCCATTTTGTACGACAGCGGCGACTATCCCGCGTGTCAGGCCGAGGTGCTCACGGCGGCCGCGTGGGACGATTTCCCCCGGCGCCAGCGCACGGCGCGCGCGCAAGGGCGCCACATCGGCATCGGACTGGCGCATGCGCTCAAGGGCACCGGCCGCGGCCCGTTCGAGTCCGGCATCGTGCGCATAGCGCCGTCCGGACGCGTGTCGGTCTTCACCGGCGCCGCCGCAATGGGGCAGGGGCTCAAGACCGCGCTGGCGCAAATCTGCGCCCAGGAGCTCGGCGTCAAAGCCGCCGATGTCCGCGTGGTCGCAGGCGATACCGCGACGGTCGCGGTCGGGCTCGGCGGCTTTGCCAGCCGGCAGACCGTCACGGCCGGCTCCTCGGTGCTGCTCGCGGCGCGCGCGGTGCGCGACAAGGCGAAGAAGCTCGCGAGCCACCTGCTCGAGGCCGGAGAGCATGACCTCGAGGTGGTCGATGGGGCCGTGCGGGTCGTCGGCGCGTCCAAGCTCGCGGTCGGGCTCGGCGAGCTGTCGCGCGTGCTGCAGGGCGCGCCCGGCTATGGTTTTCCCGACGGCCTCGATCCGGGCCTCGACGCGAGCGTCAATCATCGGCTCGATGCTCTTGCATATGCGAATGCCTGCCATGTGGCCGAGGTCGAGGTCGATATCGAGACCGGCGGGGTGCGCATCCTGCGCTATTGCGCCATCCAGGACTCCGGCACGTTGATCAATCCCATGCTGGTGACCGGCCAGGTCGAGGGCGGCGTCGCGCACGGTCTCGGCAATGCGCTGCTCGAATGCATGGTCTACGATGCCGGCGGCCAGCCGATGACGACCACCTTCGCCGAGTACCTGCTGCCGGGCGCGACCGAGGTGCCGGCGATCGACACGCTGTTCAGACAGACACCGTCGCCGCTCAATCCGCTCGGCGCCAAAGGCGCGGGCGAGGTCGGAACGATCCCGGCCGCCGCGGCCGTGATGGGCGCGATCGAGGATGCGCTCTCGCCCTTCGGTGTGCGCATCACGCAGACGCCGCTGCCGCCGCAAAGGATTTTGGAGTTGATCGCAAAAAGCCGGACGCCGTAGGGTGGCCGAAGCGAAGCGTGCCCACCAAATGACATGCGCCGCTGTATAACCCGCGTGGGCACGGCGCTGCGCGCCTTTGCCCACCCTACGACGTAGGCGTGGAACATGGAATTCGACAACACCTTCGAGGTGCCGCTGCCGCCGGCGCAGGCCTGGCCCGTGCTGATGGACATCCAGCGCATCGCGCCGTGCATGCCGGGCGCGCAATTGACCGAGGTGGTCGACAGGACGACCTACAAGGGCAACATCGCCGTGCGCCTCGGGCCGGTGGCACTGACGTTCGCCGGCCTCGTCAAGTTCGAGGAGATCGACGATGTGAACCACACGGCGCGCGTGAAGGCGCAGGGCACCGACGCCAAGGGGCGCGGCGGCGCCAATGCGGCGGCCTCGTTCCGGCTCGAGCCGACCGCCGCGGGCTCCAAGGTGCTGGTGCACACCGACCTCACGCTGTCGGGCGCCGTCGCGCAGTACGGCCGCGGCGTCGGCATGATACAGGCGACCGCGGCACAATTGATGAAGCAGTTCGCCGAGAACCTGAAAAAGCAGCTCGCGACGTCGACGCCCGCACCCGCGCCCGCCGCCGCGGCGGCGCCAGCGGCTGCGCCGTCCACATCGCCGCCCTCATCAGCCCCGCCGCAAGGCGCGCCAACAACCACGCCGCAACCGGCACCGCAGCAGCCATTGCCGCCGGCCGCGCGGCCGATCTCCGGCTTCTCGCTGATCGCGCGGGTGATTTGGGACGCGATCATGCGGCTTTTTGGCCGGCGGCCGACCTAGCCCGGCGCCCTTGTCATTGCGAGCGAGGCGAAGCAATCTCGGGCATACACTTGCGCATCGAGATTGCTTCGGCTCGCTCGCAATGACGTGCTGAGGCGCGAGGGCACCGCATGAGGCGTCGGGACTTCATCGGACTGCTCGGGGCCGCGGTCGCGTGGCCGCATGCGGCGCGGGCGCAGGCGGCCACCGACTATCCCAACCGCGTGATCAAGCTGGTGCATGGCTTCCCGCCCGGCGGCAATGTCGACGTGGTGGCGCGCCTGATGGCGCAGGAGATGGCGAAGCATATCGGCCAGACCATCATCGTCGAGACCAAGCCCGGCATCGCCGGAAATCTCGCCGCCGAGGCGGTCGCGGGCGCCGCGCCGGACGGCTACACGCTCCTGCTCGTGGCCGGCCTGCATCCGGCGGTCGCCGCCGTCTATCACAACCTCAAATACGATCCGCTGAACAGCTTTGCCTGGATCTCCACGGTCAGCTTCTATCCATTCGTCCTGTGCGTGCGCAAAGACTCGAGCTTCAAGACCTTTGCGGATCTGATCTCGGCAGCGCGCGAAAGACCCGGCGGCGTGACCTCGGGCACGGCCGGCAATGGCTCGATCTCGCACATGACGACCGAGCTGATCGCGCGCCTCGCCAAGGTGAAATTCCTCGACGTGCCCTATCGCGGCGAGGCGCCGGCGCTCACCGGCACGCTTGGCGGCGAGGTGGACTTGATGATCGCCACCAGCACGGCGGCCTTGCCGCATCTCCGCTCCGGCGCGCTGCGCGGCATCGGCGTCACCGGCAAGACGCGGTGGAAGGATTTCCCAGACATCCCGACGCTCGCCGAATCCGGTCTCACGGATTTCGAGGTGATCTCGTGGTCGGGCTTGGCGGCGCCGGCGAAAGCGCCGCAACCGGTCATCGCGCGGCTGCACGCCGAGATCGAGCGCGCGATCAAGGTGCCCGAAGTGCGCGCGCGTCTGGAAGGCTTCGGCGCCGAGGTGCGCAGCACCACGCCCGCCGAGATGCGCGATCTCGTCGCCCGGCAGATCGCGCTGTGGACCAGGGTCGCCGACGACGCGGGCATCCGGCTGGATTGACGCCATGCAGCGACACCTTTCGAGAATCCTCGTCATCGCGGCCGCCGCGATCGCGGCGCTGGCGTTCGCGCTAGGCAATGCCGGCGCCGAGCTGCTCGACAACCGGCCGATCACAGTGGTCATTCCGTTCACGCCGGGTGCAAGCTCGGACACGTTCCAGCGGCTGGTCGCCAAGCGGGTCACTGAGGACACCGGGCAAAATGTGATCGTCGAGTCCCGGCCCGGCGGCGGCGGCACGGTGGCGGCCGTGGCGGTCAAACGCGCGCTGCCGGACGGCCACACCTTGTTCCAGGCGAATTCCGGGGCGAATGCGGCCAACGTGGCGCTCTTTCCGTCGCTGCCTTACGATCCCGTCAAGGATTTCGCGCCGATCACGCTGATGTGGAGCTTCCCCTCCCTGCTGGTCGTGCCGGCCAACAGTCCGGCGAAATCGGTCGCCGATCTCGCCGCCTACGCCAAGGCCAAGCCCGGCGGCCTGAGCTACGGGTCACAGGGCAACGGCAGCAGCGGCCATCTGCTCGGGGCGATGTTCGCGCGCCAGGTCGGCGTGCCAATGGTGCACGTGCCCTATCGTGGCGCAGGTCCCGCGGCGCTCGACGTCGCGACCGGCCGCATCGACTTCCTCTTCGTCTCATATGCGTCGGTGCTGCCGCACGTTCTGTCCGGCAAGGTGCGCGTGCTGGCGGTCACGTCCCGCAAGCGCCTGACCGCGCTGCCGCAGATCATCACCATGGCGGAAGCCGGATATCCGGACTTCGAGATGGAAACCTGGTTCGGCCTGGTGGCGCCGGCCGGCACGCCCGCGCCGGTGATCGCCAAGCTCAATGCCGCCTTCGTGCGCGCCGTGCGCACGCCGGAGGTCGTCAAGCAGATGATCGACCAGGGCGCCGAGCCTGCCACCGATACGCCGCAGGAATTTGCCGCCTACATCGACGCGGAGATCAAGCGCCTCGGTACCATCGTGACCACGCTCGGCATCAAGGGCGAGTGAGGCAACAGCTCAACAAGCGACGACCTCATGGTGAGGAGCGCGGCCGCATTTGCGGCCGCGCGTCTCGAACCATGGGCCGCGGGCACCGTGAACCATTCACGCGCCTGGCCTTCGAGACGCCGGCATTCACCAGCGCGAATGCGGGCCCTCAGGGTGAGGCTCCGCAGACGAAGGGCAAGCGCGCGAAAAGCTCTACGCCTTCCCCTTCGCTCGCTGATCGGTCAGCAGCGTGCCGAGCTTGAACGGCTCGAACGTCGGCTTGTAGCTCTTCTCGTCGAGGAACTGGCGCAGGCCCGTGTTGTAGCTGTCCTCCTTGTCGGCGGTCTTGATCGCCTGGCCCTTGGCGGCGAGGTAGTCGTACGCCTGCGGCACGTCCATGGTGCGCACCTGGCGCACCGCGTGCTTGGTGGCGCGCAGCACCGCCGGGCTCTTCTTCATCAGCCGCTCGGCGAGGTCGGTCACGGCCGCCTCGAGCTTCGCCGCCGGCACCGCGTAGTTGATCATGCCGATGCGCGCCGCCTCGCGGCCGTCGAACGGCTCGCCGAGGCACGCATAGTAGAGCGCGTGGCGCGGCAGCACCGCGTCGGCCACCGCCTTCGACACCAGCGCGCCCGGCAGGATGCCCCAGTTCACCTCGGACAGCGAGAAGGTCGCGTCCTCGGCCGCGATGGCGAAGTCGCAGGCGAGCAGCTGCATGAACGCGCCGCCGACGCAGAAGCCGTGCACCATCGCAATGGTCGGCTTGTCGTAGCCGTACAGCCGCTCCCAGCGCCAGCGGTTGGCGGCCGAGGCGGCCTTCTTCTTCTCGGCCGGGTTCTTCTCCAGCTCGCGGAAGAACTTCTTCAGGTCCTGGCCGGCGGAAAAATTGCCGCCTTCGCCGCTCACCACGACGACGCGCACGTCGTCGTCGGTCTCGAGCCGCCGCAACGCGTCGTCCATGTCGTAATGCAGTTGCGGGCTCATCGCGTTGCGCTTGTCCGGACGGTTGAGCATGGCCCAGGCGATGCCGTCGTGGATGCGGACGTTGACATATTCGTAGTTGTACTCGGCCATGGCGGTCTCTCCCTGATGTTATCCGTACGTCCGCAGCACGTGCCGCGCGAGCGTCATCTTGAGGATCTCGATCGGTCCCTCGGTGATCATCATGCTGCGCTGGTCGCGCCAGAATTTCTCGATCGGCAGGTCGGTCGCGAGCCCGATCCCGCCGTGGATCTCGAGGCAGCGGTCGGCGGCGCGGAACGACTGCGTGTCACCGAAGATCTTCGCCATGTAGGCCTCGGTGCGGATGTCGCGGCCTTGATCGTACTTCCAGGCGGCGTCGTAGACCATCAGCCGGAGCTGGTGCAATTCGATAAAGCTGTCGACCAGCATCCATTGCACCGCCTGCCGGTCGGCGAGCGGCGCGCCGAACGTGACGCGTTGCTTCGCATAGCGGGCGCCGAGCTCGAGGCAGCGCTCGATCACGCCGATGCTGCGCGCCGCGTGGCGGATGCGGCCGACATTGAGCCAGTGCTGCGCGTGCGCGAAGCCTCCGCCCTCCTCGCCGATGCGGTCCTCGACCGGCACCCGGACATTGTCGAACGTGATCTCCCACGGCCGGTCGTCGATCACCAGCTCCTGCGCCCGCACCAGCTTCACGCCGGGCGCCTTCATGTCGACGATGAAGGCCGAGATGCCGCCGTGCGATCCCTTGCTGCGGTCGGTGGCGGCGATCAGCTGTGCGTAGTTCGCCTCGTCCGCGTCGGTGATGAACCGCTTGGTGCCGTTGATGACGTAGTAGTCGCCCTGCCGCACCGCGGTGGTGCGCATCCCGCCCGGATCGCCGCCGGCGTCGGGCTCGGTCTGCGCCAGGCACCACTTGAGCTCGCCATGGATCGTCGGCAGCAGGTATTTCACCTTCTGCGCTTCATTGAGGTGATAGAGGATCGGGCTCACGTTCGGCCCGAAGATCTCGACACCGCGACTCGGCAACGCGATGCTGCGGCCGAGCTCGGCCCAGACCGTGACCTTGGCGACGAGGCCCATGCCGAGCCCGCCATATTCGCGCGGCACGTCGTACCCCGTCAGCCCGAGCTCCTGCGCCTTGGCGCGCAGATGCGCCCGCACCTCGGGCTTGAGCTTGTGGCCGATGCGGCTCTCGCGCTCGATCGGGATCAGCTCGCGGTCGACGAACTTTCGCACGGTCTCCTTGAGCATCCGGATATCGTCCGGCAGGTCGAAATTGAGGCCCTCGGCCGCGGCCGCCGTATCGTTCATGCGACCTCTCCGGGTTGGGCGCGCGGAATGATGCGGACATCGACCGCGCAGGCGCCTTCGTCGCGCGCCCGCACGATCAGCGGGTTGACCTCCATGTCCGAAATCCACGGCCGGTACGCCATGAACAGGCGCGACAGCCCGATCATCGCCGCGGTGAGCGCCGGCGTGTCGCGTGCCGCACGCCCGCGGAAGGCGCCGAGCAGCTCCGCGCCGCGCAGCGAGCAGATCATGTCGGCGGCCGTCGCGTGGTCGATCGGCAGCAACCTGATCGCGACATCCTTGATCGCCTCGACCGCGATGCCGCCGAAGCCGACGGCCATGATCGGACCGAACTGCGGATCCTCGCGCACGCCGATCAGCATCTCGACGCCATCGACCATCTCCTGCACCAGAAAGCCGTCGATCGTGGCGTGCGCGTCTGTCGCGTGGAGCCGCGCCGCCATGCGCTCGGCGGCCGCGCGCACCGCAGCCGCATCGTCGAGATGCAGCGCCACGCCGCCGACCTCGGTCTTGTGGCTCGCCTGCGGCGAGACGATCTTCACCGCTACAGGAAACCCGATCGCGGCGGCCTTCGTGGCGGCGTCGTCCGGCGTGGTGGCGAGCGCCGAGCGCGGCGCCACCAGATCGTGCGCGGCGAGCAGCGCGTCGAGCGCAGCGGCGTCAGGTGGGCGCGCCGCGACGGGCGGATCGGACGGCGGCGCGGGCCGCTGCAGCACCTCGGCATAGCGCACGAGGTTGCGCAGCGCGCGGACGGTCTGGGGCAGGCCGTGGATGAACGGCACGCCCGTCTCGGCCTGGAACTTGCGGCTGATCTCGGAGACGTTCTGCGCGATGCGGCCGAACGCGAGCACCGGCTTTTCGGTCGACTCGAACACGCTGCGGAGCGGCGCCGGATCATAGGCGTCGGTCGGGTTGACCGGCAGCAGGCCCTGCACGGTGACGAGGTCGACGGTCGGATCGGCGCACACCACCTTGCAGATCTCGGCGAACGGCTTTGCCCGCACGCCGACCGCCGGACCGCAGTCGAGCGGGTTCTCGGCCGCGAGCCCCGGATCGATCATGGTCTTTAGCTTCGCCTTGGTGTCTTCCGTCAGCGGCGCCATCGCGGCGCCTTCGTCGGCCGCGTAGTCGAGTGCGAGCCCCTTCGATCCGCCCGAGTAGCAGGACATCCCGATGAGCGGACCCTTCGGCAGCCGCCCTTGCCCGAAGGCCAGGCAGCCCTCGATCATGTCATCGAGCGACGGCACGCTGATGATCCCGTAGCGGCGGCACACCGCATCGAACACCTTAGCGTCGCTCGCGATCGCCCCGGTATGGCTCTGCGCCGCCGCCTGGCCGGCCGTGCTGCGGCCGAGCTTCACCATGATGATCGGCTTTCGCGCGGCCAGCGCCTTCGCGGCCGCCGCCATGAAGACTTTCGGCCGGCGGATGCCCTCGACCATGCAGGCGATGATGCGGGTCGACGGATCGTCGACCAGGAAGCTGATGTAGTCGGCGAGATCGAGGTCGAGCTCGTTGCCGCTCGACACCGCATAGGAGAAATCGAGGCCGCGCAGCGAGGCCTGCTGCAGCCAGAACTGGAACGTGCCGCCGGATTGAAAGACGACGCCGACGCCGCCCGGGCGCAATCCGCGCACGCGCGTCGACGGGTAGAGCAGCAGGTTCTCGCGCAGGGCCACCGATCCCATGCAGTTCGGGCCGGAGATGCGCAATCCGTATTTGTCGCACAGCGCGCGCAGTGCGTCGGCGCGGCGCTGCCCCTCGGCATCGCCGCCTTCCCCGAACTGCGCCGCATAGATGAGCGCGCAGCGCAGGCCGTTGGCGGCCGCCTCGGCGAGCGTCTCGGGGATTGCCGGCGATGGGATGATGGTCAGGGCGAGGTCGACCGGCTCGGGGAGCGCCGCGAAGTTCGGATAGACCGGGCGACCCCACAGCTCGGTCCGCTTGGGGTTCACCAAATAGACCTTGGCCGGAAAGCCGCTGAACTCGAGGTTTTCGTAGATCTCGCGCGCCCAGCCGCCGCGGCTCGAATCCGAGGCGCCGATGATGGCGATTGTCCTGGGACGCAGCAGGTGGTCGACCGTACGAAACACGACGACCTGCCTCCCGGCGTTGCGTCCTAAGCGCGTGCTGGCGGCAGCACCGGGGCGCCCGGCGCCTGCAGGCGCTTCGCCGCGTCGAGCGCCGCGTTGACGATGCCCTGGTAGCCGGTACAGCGGCAGAGATTGCCGGAAATCGCGATGCGCACTTCCTGCTCGGTCGGATTGGGATTGTCGCGCAGGAATTCGAGCAGCGTCGTCAGCATGCCGGGTGTGCAGAAGCCGCATTGCAGGCCGTGATTGTCGCGGAAGGCTTCCTGCAGCGGGTGGAGCTCGGTGTCATTCGGCGCAATGCCCTCGACGGTGAGGATCTCGTGGCCGTCCGCCTGCACGGCGAGCATCAGGCAGGAGCGCGCCGAGCGGCCGTCGAGCAGGATCGTGCAGGCGCCGCACACCCCGTGCTCGCAGCCCAGATGCGTGCCGGTCAGCCCGAGATAGTGGCGGATGAAGTCCGCCAGCGTGACCCGGACCTCGACCTCCTTCTCGTAGCGCTTGCCGTTGACGGTGAGCGTCACGGTCCGTTTGAGCTCGCTCATGACTTAATTCTCTTCGCCTAATGCAGCTTCGCCGCGAGCGGCTGGCCGATGCGCGGGACGGCTTTTTCCAGCGCGCGGCGCGACAGCACCGCGGCGAGGTGCTGGCGGTAGCTCGCGGGCGCGTGGATGTCCTCGATCGCCTCGATGGCGCGGCAGCTTTCGCACGCCTGCCGCATCAGCTCGGGTGTGGGCACGTTGCCGACCAGCGCCTGCTCGACCTCGCGCGCGCGCACCGGCGTCACGGCGGCGCCGCCGATCGTGACCGATGCCCGCTTGATCTTGCCGCCGCCGTCGGCCTCGAGCAGCACCGCCGCCGACGTGATGGCGAAATCGCCGTGCCGGCGCGAGAACTCGACGAAGGCGTAGCCGTGCCCGGCCGGCCATCGCGTGAAGCGCACGGCGGTGAGGATCTCGTTCGGCTCGATCGCGGTGGTCATGTAGGCGACCGGGAACTCGGCAAACGGGATCTCGCGCTGTCCGTTCGGGCCGGTCACTACAACCGAGGCATCGAAGGCGGCGCCGAGCGTCACCAGCTCGGCGGCCGGGTCGAGATGGCAGAGCGAGCCGCCGATGGTGCCGCGGTTGCGCGTCTGGCGGTGGCCGATCTGCAGGATCGCCTCCTGCATCAGCGGCAGCTTGGTGCGGATCAGCTCGGAGAACTCGAGCTCGCGCTGGCGCGTCATGGCACCGATCTCGATCGCCCCGCCGGCTTCGCGGATATACGAGAGGCCATCCACGCGGTTGAGGTCGATCACGTGGTCGGGCAGCACGTAGCGCATGTTGAGCATGGGCATCAGCGACTGGCCGCCGGCGAGGACCTTGGCATTCTCCAGGCGCCCGAGCAGGCCGATCGCGTCGGCGAGCGTGCGGGGATCGTAGTAGCGAAAGGGAGGCGGCTTCATCAGCAGGAATTCCGTGGACCGACCAGTGGACCAACCCGTTGGCCGACCGGTGGATCGGCGTGCGTTCGGAGTATAAGGAATGCCTGCCGCCGGGCAACCCGTGCGGACGATGTGGAGAATGCGCATGCGCCGTGCCGCCGTCGCGATCGGTGCAACATTTGCATGGGCCCTGCTCGCAACGTCGGCGTGCGCCGATCCGGTGGCGGACTTCTACCGCGGCCGCAACGTCGCGATGGTCGTCGGCTATTCGGCGGCGGGCGGGTACGACACCTACGCGCGGGTGGTCGCGCGCCATCTCGGCGATCACATCCCCGGCCACCCGACCATCCTGCCGCAAAACATGGAGGGCGCCGGCAGCCTGCGCGCCGCCAACTGGCTCTACGCGGCGGCGCCCAAGGACGGCAGCGTGATCGGAATGGTGTCGCGCGGCATGGCGATGGAGCCGCTGATCGGCCGCAGCCACGCGTCGTTCGACTCGCGCAAGCTCGCCTGGCTCGGCAGCGGCACCAACGAGGTCTCGACCTGCGTGACCGGACACGCATCGGCGGTGAAGACCTGGGCCGACGCGCTGACCAAGCCGTTCACGGTGGGCGGCGAGGGCTCCGGCTCCGATCCCGACGTGTTCGCCACCATCATGCGCAACGTGTTCGGCGTGAAGCTGCGCCTCGTCAGCGGCTATCCGGGCACGGCGGAGCTGACGCTCGCGATCGAGCGCGGCGAGATCGACGGCCGCTGCGGCTGGTCGTACTCGAGCCTCAAGCAGCAGCATTCCGACTGGGTGGCGAGCAAGCAGGTCAACATCCTGGTGCAGCTCGCGCTGACCCGCAGCCCGGAGCTGCCCGACGTGCCGCTGATCGCCGATCTCGCCACCACCGACCGCCAGCGACAGATCCTGCGGCTGGTGTTCAGCCGCCAGGCGATGGCGCGGCCGTTCCTCGCTCCGCCGGGCATTCCCGCCGAGCGCAAGCAGGCGCTGCGCGCCGCCTTCGACGCCACGATGAAAGACCCGGCCTTCCTCGCCGAGGCGAAGCAGCGCGGGCTCGAGGTCAATCCGGTGAGCGGGGCCGAGATCGACAAGCTGATCGAAGAGCTTTATCAGACCCCCGCCGACGTCATCGCCGAGGTGCGCGCCAGCATCGCACCGGGCGCCAACTGACATCTTCCATCCTTCTGCCGGGACCCCGCACCGTGGCCAAGAAAATTCCGCTCACCCTCGCCTGCGGCGACTACGAGATCGTCCGCGCCTTGAAGGAGGGTCAGGTCGAGCCAGACGGCATCGATCTCACGGTGCTGACCGAGATGGATTCGACCACCCGCCACTGGCGCTTCATCCGCAACCGCGACTTCGACATGGCCGAGACCTCGGCCTCGTCCTATGTCGTCGCCAAGGACCGCGGCGAGCCGGTCACGGCGCTGCCGGTCTTTCTGCATCGCCGCTTCCGCCACGGCTTCGTGTTCATCAACACGACGAAAGGGATCAAGTCGCCGAAGGACCTGATCGGCCGCAAGGTCGGCATCAAGTCGTTCCTCGTCACCGCCGGCCACTGGATGCGCGGCATCCTCGAGCACGAATACGGCGTGCCGCACAAATCGCTGCAGTACTTTGCCGAGCTCGACGAGGACATCGACTTCACGCCGCCGGCGGATCTCGACATCACCCGGCTGCCGCACGACAAGTCGGTGGAGAAGATGCTGGCCGAGGGCGAGCTCGACGCCGTGATCCATTCCAGCATCATCAAGCCGCTCGCGGCGCGCGACCCGCGCGTCGGCCGGCTGTTTCCCGACTTCAAGGCCGAGGAGATCGCGTTCTACAGGAAGACAGGTATCTTCCCGATCATGCACGTGATGGGCCTCAAGCAGGAGATCGTCGACAAACATCCGTGGGTGCCGATCAACATGTTCCACGCCTTCCAGAAGGCCAAGGCGATCGCCATGGCGCGCATGGCCAACCCGCGCATCGTCCCGCTCGCCTGGTATCGCGAGGCCTGGGAGGAGCAGGAGGAAATTCTCGGTCCGGATCCATGGGAGTATGGGCTCGGCGAGCGTAATCGCAACAACGTCGAAACGCTCGCTGGCTACTCCCACGAGCAGGGTCTGACGCAGCGGCGGATGAGCGCGGACGATCTGTTCGTCAGCGTGTTTCAGGGCCGGAAGAGGGGCGATGAGTTCAGAATCTGATCGCGACCGTCATTGCGAGGAGTGCGCAGCGCGACGAAGCAATCTCGATCCGCGGGCGCATGAGTCGGCGATCGAGATTGCTCTTATGTCCCCTGTCAAGCAATGAGGCGCGATGTTTTTCTGCCGAGGCATTGGCCTCGGCAGGTGTGTCGCGGGATGATCGTGCAAAGGTGGGGACGAAGCCTTGAGACGTCGGTGATCAATCTCTCATGCGCGTGTTTCCGCAGAACCGAATGTCCGTCTTGGGGCTGTCC
>DATGLS010000016.1:0-30449 GCA_035293985.1 Xanthobacteraceae bacterium | reverse complement strand
GGTCGGCGAGGTGCTGGCGATCGGCATCCTCGGCTACGTGCTGCTGCGGCTCGGCTTCCACCCGGCGCCGATCCTGCTCGGCTTCGTGCTCGGCCCGCGCTTCGAGGAGAACTTCCGCCGCGCCATGCTGATCTCGCGCGGTGACATCCTGGTCTTCCTCGAGCGCCCGATCAGCGCCGTGTTCATCGCGCTCGCCACGATCCTGGTCGTCGGCCAGCTCTACTTCCGTCTCAAGGGCGGCAAGAAGCAGGTCGTGCCGGGCGACACCGTCGAGCAGCCGCTCGCCGCCGAGTAGGGCCTTCGCCAATTGGTAAAGACGTCAACGGGCCGCGACCTCGTCGCGGCCCGTTCGCTTTTCATGATCATGAGGTGAGACTTGCAGCCCGCTTGGAGAGGCGGAATGCGGGGAAGCGCTATCGGTCGAGAGTGGACTGCGTGACTCTATCCAGGCTGAGCGGATAGCCGCCTACTTCGACTGGGGAACCTGCGGGCCCGGGGCTGCCGGCGCCCCGCGCTGGAGCTGATTGAGCACGCCACCCTGGTTCGCTGGCGCCGGGGCCGATGGCGCCCCGCTCTGCGAAGCCGGGATCACGGCCGACGGCCCGCGCTCGTGGCTCGCGATGATCGAGAGCGCCAAACTGGTGAGGAAGAAGCCGGCCGCCAGGATCGCGGTCGCACGGGTGAGCGCATTGGCGGTGCCGCGGCTCGTCATGAAGCCGCTGCCGCCCCCGATTCCGAGCCCGCCGCCTTCGGACTTCTGCAGCATGATCACGCCGATCATCGCCAGAACCAGCATGAGATGGATCACGATGACGACCGTGTGCATTGAACCCGTCCGTTGGAGATGAAGAAACCGGCCCCGTCCGACCGGCCGTATACGGCATATAGGCAGCCGGGCGGCTGTCTACACGATCCGGTCCCGCATTGCCACCGGAGCGATGACGGCCGTGCCCCTACCTCGCCCCATCCTTCCGTCTTACTTCAGCGTTGCCAGGTAAGCCACGACGTCATCGACATCTTTTTGCTCGGTCAGGCCGTCGAAAGGCATCCGCGTGCCGGCCACCTTGGCCTGCGGATTGGCTACGAACTGCCGCAGGGTCATCTCGTCCCAGACGAGATTGGCCCGCCGCATCGGACCCGAATAACGGAAGTCATCGAGGGCGGCCGATTTGCGCCCGACGATGCCCTTGAGGCTCGGCCCGACGGCATCGGGCTTTTCGGTGTGGCAGGCCGCGCAGGTGGCGAACACCTGCTTGCCGTGAGCGAGATCGGCCGCCGAGGCCCGAGACGCCGCCAGGATGGCGGTCGCGCCGAGCGCGGCCAGCATGACGCGGCGGCTCATGCGTGCACCAGTGGGCCGGGATTCTTGACGTACTGGGTCGTGATCGCCTGCGCCGACCAGTAGGCGAGCGCCCCGACCGTGCCGGTCGGATTGTAGCCGTGCTGCTGAGGAAACACCGAAGCGCCGAGCACGAACAGATTGTGCGCGTCCCAGGCCTGCAGGTAGCGGTTGACGACGCTCGATTTCGGGTCCGATCCCATCATGGTGCCGCCGGTATTGTGGGTCGACTGGTAGGGCACGATGGTGAACTTCTTCGGCCGCTGATGCAGCTCGTAATGGGTCGGGTTCATCGCCTTGATGATCCCGTCGAGCTTGGCCAGCAGGTAGTGCGACATCTTATGGTCGTTGTCAGTGCCGTTGTAGGTGAGCCGGATCAGCGGCCGGCCGAGCGCGTCGCGGTAGGTCGGGTCGAGATCCATAAAGTTCCTGGCGTTGGCGTAGACCGAGCCCTGCGTATTGAAGCCGGTCGCGTGCTGGTACCACTTGGCGGTCGCGTGCTTCCATTCCGAGCCCCAGCGCGGCGTGCCGTGCGGCACCGGGCGCGACCCGATCGGCGGCGCGCCGCCGTTGTTGCAGGCAATGTAGCCGCCGCCGAAGAAGCCGAGACCGCCGTGGTCGAAGTTCTCGCCGTTGAAGTCATCGATCGCGATCGACATGCCGGGCGCGCCGATGAACGGGTTCATCCACTTGTCCTCGAAGAACGCCGTGCCACCCGCCTCGAACTGGTAGGCGTAGTTCTTGCCGACCACGCCCCGGCCGGTCTTCGGATCGTACGGCTCGCCGATGCCGGCGAGCAGCAGCTGCTGGGTGTTGCCGAAGACGAAGCTCGACAGCACCACGATCCCGGCCGGCTGCTCGAACTCCTCGCCGGTGCGCAGATCCGTATAGGCCACGCCGGTGACCTTCTTGGCAGCCTTGTCGTACAGGAGCCGGCTCACGAACGAGCGGGTGCGCAGCTCGAATTTCGGCTCGGTGCGCAATACCGGCATCACGTTGACGTTCGCGGACGCCTTCGCGTTCGCCTCGCAGGCCGTGCGGTTGCAGTGGCCGCAATACTCGCACGCGCCGAGCGTGATCCCTTCCGGGTTCACATAAGGCGCGCTCGCGGTCGCGACGGGCAGCGGGAACGGGTGATAGCCGAGGCTCTTCGCGGCATCACGAAAGATCGCCGGGCCGACGCCGGTCTTGATCGGTTTGTTGGGATAGTCGTCGCTGCGCGGCCCCTCGAATGGATTGCCGCCCGCGATGGTGTTGCCGCGCAGGTTGCCGGCCTGGCCGGAAGCGCCGCACAACTTATCGAAGTGATCATAGTGCGGCTCGAGCTCGGCATAGCTCACCGGCCAGTCCGCGATCGTCATGTCGTCCGGGATGGCCTTGGCGCCGTACCTCTCGGCGAGCGCGCTGCGGATGCGGAAGTCGGTCGGCAGGAAGCGCCAATGCAGCCCGCCCCAGTGGATTCCGGAGCCGCCCACACCCTCGCCCGGCAGGAAGGCGCCAAAGCGACGGATCGGCAGCGCGCGCTCGTCCGGCTCGTTGCGAAACGTAATCGTATCGAGCGAGTTGTCCTGCATCAGCTCGATGCGCTGCACGTAGCGCAGCTCGTCGCGCAGCTGGGTGAGGGTGAACTCCTCCTTCGGGATGCGATCCTGCCCGCGCTCGAGTCCGACCACATCGAGCCCGGCCTTGGTGAGCTCGCGCGCCATGATGGCGCCGGTCCAACCCATGCCGACCATGACGGCGTCGACTTCTTTCAGCTTCGTGACCATCGCGACGCCCTCCCGTTACGAAAAATCCGCGATCGACTTCGGCGGCGCGACGTAGCGCTTGTCGTAGTAGGCATCGACCTTTTCGCGGTAGAGCGCCGGCAGGCCCGGGAAGCCGATCATCTTCCAGCCGGCCATGTTGCGGTTGCCGCCGTACATCGGATCGGAGAAGAAACCCTCCATCACGATCGCGAGCACGCGATTGAAGAAGGCACTGGCGGAAAAATTCTCGAACTTGGCCGTGCCCGCCTCGATCTGCTTGAGCGCATCGATCCGTTCCGCCGGCGCGAGACGATCGAGCTCCTTGCCGAAGGTCTTGTGCGACCATGCGTTCGCCGCCGCGATGCCGGCGGTGAAATACTCGCGCGGCGTGAGCGCGAGCTGATACCCCTGCTCCGGCGCCCCGCGGTGGAACGGACCGGATCGGTACACCCGGTCCCCTGCCCCGTAGGCACCGGCGAGCTGGCGGTCGATATAGGCGACGACGCCGCAGTCGGTGCCGGACGGCGAGAGCTCGTCCGCCGGAATGATCGTATCGGCCATCGCCGACATGAACGCGACCTCGGTCGCCGTCAGCACGAGGTAGGTTTCGGGCTCGGCGGCGGTTGCGGCAGGCTGCGGCGCCGCGGGCGCCGCCTCCGCGGGCGTCGCTGCTGCGAGCTCGCCTGTGAGCCCGCTCGCAACGCTGGCACCGGCAAGGCCGGCGCCCAGCAGAAATTTTCGACGGGTATCGTCGACCATGATTTCCTCCCGCGACTCGACCGTGACGTGACGGTCATTGTCCCATTGCGAGCATGCTAGCGCGGCGCCTGACAAAGTCGAGCCGGATGATATTCTGCGTCGCGCGAGGAACGCATACGAGGGACACGAAATGGGCAAGGGACATCGTGACAAGGTCGCCGTGATCACCGGCGGCGCGAACGGCATCGGCCAGGCTTTCGCCAGGCGCCTCGCCGAGGACGGCGCGCATGTCGCGATCGCCGACGTCGCGCCGGGCGATGCGACCGTCAAGCTGGTCCAGCAGGCCGGTCGCGAGGCGCTCGCCTGCAAATGCGACGTCTCCTCGCCGGACGCCGTCGCGGCCATGGCGAGGGAAGTCCTCGGCCGCTTCGGCCGCTGCGACATCCTGATCAACTGCGCCGGCATCTTTCCGCAGCAGGCCTTCGAGGAGATGTCCTTCGCGGACTGGCGCCGCCTGATGTCGATCAACCTCGACAGCGCCTTCCTGTGCGCGTCGGCGTTCGTGCCCGGCATGAAGCAGCGCCGCTGGGGCCGCATCGTCAACATGGCGTCGAGCACGCTCGGCTCGGTCGTCACCGGCTTCGTGCACTACGTGGCGAGCAAGGGCGCGATCGTCGGCTTCACCCGCGCGCTCGCCTCCGAGCTCGGCCCCTACGGCATCACGGTCAATGCCATCTCGCCGGGCTTGACGCGCACGCCCGGCACCGTGTCGCGCGCCCCGCGCGCCGGCCTGAAAGACATGGACGAGGAGTTCGCCGCAGTCGCCCAGATGCAGGCGATCAAGCGCGGCGAGGTGCCGGAGGACCTGGTCGGCGCCATGTCGTTCCTCACCAGCGACGACGCTGCGTTCATGACCGGCCAGAAGCTCAACGTGGATGGCGGGCGGGTGCGAGGCTAAGCCGTCATTGCGACGCGTGCGAAGCACGCCGAAGCAAAGCAATCTCGATCCGCAAACACATGAGTCCGCGGGACGAGATTGCCCCGTCGGCGTTCCGCCGGCTCGCAATGACGCCCTGGGCCCCTCAAATCCCGAGATACCGCGACTTGATGTCGTCGTTCGCCCACAGCTCGGCGGGCTTGGCCGAATAGACCACCCTGCCCTTGCTCATGACATGCACATAGTCGACGAGCTTGAGCGCAAGCGCCGCATTCTGCTCGACCAGCAGGATCGACAGGCCCTCGGCCTTGAGCTTGCCGACCGCCTCCCACACGCCCTGAATGATGATCGGCGCGAGCCCCTCCGACGGCTCGTCCATGACCAGGCAGTCCGGGTTGGTCATCAGCGCGCGGCCGATCGCCAGCATCTGCTGCTCGCCGCCCGAGAGCGTGCGTGACCGCTGGTGGCGCCGCTCGCGCAGGCGGGGAAACAGCGCGTAGACGCGCTCGAGCGTCCACTCGTGGCGCTCGATGTTGCGCTCGGCGACCAGCAGGTTCTCCTCGACGCTGAGCGTCGGAAACACGCGGCGGCCCTGCGGCACGAGGCCCATGCCGCTGCGCACGGTGGCGAACGAGGTGTTGGCGGTGACGTCGTCGCCCTTGAAGACGATCTTTCCGCGCCGCGGCGGCACGAAGCCGACGATGGAATTCACCAGCGTGGTCTTGCCGACGCCGTTGCGGCCGAGCAGGCCGAGGATCTGGCCCTGCTCGAGCTGCAGCGTGAGGCCCTGCAGCACATAGGCGTCCCCGTAATAGGTGTGGATGTCCTGGACCTCGAGGATCGCCATCAGCCGGTCCCCAGATAGATTTCCTGGACCTTGGTGCTCTTGCGGATCGCCTCGGCTTTTCCGGTCTCGAGGATCCGCCCGAAATGCAATACCGACACATGGTCGGTGACGCCGAACACCACGTCCATGTCGTGCTCGATCAGAAGGATCGCGAGGCCGGGATCGAGCCGCATCAGGAACTGCGCCATCTCGTGCGATTCGCCCGAGGAGAGCCCCGCGGCGGGCTCGTCGAGCAGCAGGATTTTCGGGTCGCTCGCGAGCCCGAGCACGATCTCGAGCTGGCGCTGCTCGCCATGCGAGAGGTTGCGCACCTCGACATTGCGGCGGTCGTGGAAGCGCGCCTGCTCGAGCAGCCGATCGGCCTTCACGTAGGCGTCGCGGTAGGACGACATGAAGCGCCAGGCGACGAATTTCGACGGCTGCACGCCCTTGATGGCGAGCAGGACGTTGTCGAGCACGGTGAGGCGCGGAAACAGGCTGGTGATCTGAAACGTGCGCGCCATCCCGAGCATGGCGCGGCGATGGCTCGGCCAGCGGGTGACGTCGCGGCCGAACAGCATCACCTGGCCGGCGCTCGCCGGCAGGATGCCGGTGATCAGGTTGAACAGCGTGGTCTTGCCGGCGCCGTTCGGCCCGATGATCGCCTTGCGATCGCCCGGCATGATCTTGAGATCGACGCCGCGCACGGCCTGCAGTCCGCCGAAGCTTTTGCACAAGCCGACAAGCTCGAGAACGGGCGTAGCCCCGTCTCCTTCGGTCACCTGGTCCACGCTCGTGTCCCTGCTGGAGTGCCGGGGCCCGGCTGCCCCGACATCGTCATTTGCGGCCCCTATTCGCAGAACTTACACGGCGGAAAGTCGCGGCTGTAGACCGGCTGCTTGAGGAACGCGGCCTTGTCGTAGGTCCAGAACTGGCTCACGTTCGGATAGGTCTTGATCACCGTATTCCATAGCTCGGCCTTGTCGTAGCCGAACATCTTCCGCCGCTCGACCTTCTTGATGTAGATGTTCTGGATCGGGTTGCGCATGTCGTCGATGCTCACCGGGCCGCGCACCGCGTCGATCTTCATCCCCTCCATGATCTTGATGAATTGCTCGGCGCCCGGCCATTTGCCGCCGGCCTTGCGCAGCGCGAGGTCGATCCATTCGGCCGTCGTGTAGTTGGTCTCCGAGTAATATGATGGCACCTTGTTGTACTTCGCGCGGTAGGCCTTCACGAAGGCGGCGTTCTTCGGCGTATCGATCGCGGCACTGTACTGCAGGGCCGAGACGTGGCCGATCACCTCGTCACCCATCGCGGGCAGCACGAACTCGTCGTAGCTCGTGCCGCCGCCGAGCACCGGCTTCTTGTTGCCCGCGGCCGCGAGCTGCTTGGGAAACTGCAGCGACATCGGCCCGACCATGAGAGTGAAGATCGCGTCGGCATCGGGCCGGATGGTCGGGATGTACGGACCGAAATCCTTGGTACCGATCGGCGGCCAGATTTTCTGAATGATCTTGCCGCCGCAGTCCTCGAACGCCTTCTGAAAGCCTCCTGCGACTTCGTAGCCGAACGCATAGTCCGCAGCGATCACCACGATCTTCTTGTAACCCTGATCGCAGGCCCATTGGCCGAGCGGGTGGCTCGGCTGCGAGCTCGCGAAGCCGGTGCGGATGAAATAGGGGTACTTGCTGAGCTGGCGCTGGGTGAGGTCGTCGGCAGCCGCGACCGGCGAGATGTAGAGCGTCTTCTCGCTCGTGCTGACCGGCGCGAGCGCGTAGCCGGTCGAGGCGAGGAGCCCGCCGACCATCATGTTGACCTTGTCCTGCAGGATGAGCTTCTTCGCCTTCGTGACCGCGACGTCGGACTTGCCCTGCTCATCCTCCACGATGAATTTCACGGGCACGCCACCGAAATCGCTCTTGTGCTCGTCGAGATACATCTGGAAGCCATCGACCATGTCCTTGCCGATCGCCGCGAAGATGCCGGTCATCGGCGCGAGGAAGCCGATGCGCAACTCCTCGGCGGCCGCGGCCGACCCGGTGCCGAGCGCGAGCGCGCCGGCGAGCAGCAGCGGGCCGAACCCGCGCAACCATGGGTGCCTCATCGTCCTCTCCTGCTTTCTCCCCTGCCCGTGCATCCGGCGGCCGCGCCCCTACTCGCAGAACTTACACGGCGGAAAGTCGCGGCTGTAGACCGGCTGCTTGAGGAACGCGGCCTTGTCGTAGGTCCAGAACTGGCTCACGTTCGGATAGGTCTTGATCACCGTGTTCCACAGCTCGGCCTTGTCGTAGCCGAACATCTTCCGGCGCTCGACCTTGCGGATGTAGATGTTCTGGATCGGATTGCGCGAGTCGTCGAAGCTCACGGGCCCGCGCACGGCGTCGATCTTGAGGCCCTGCATGATCTTGATGAACTGCTCGGCGCCCGGCCACTTGCCGCCGGTCTTCTGCATCACCGTGTCGATCAGCTGCGCCGTCGTGTAGTTGCTCTCCGAGAAGTAGGACGGCACCTTGTTGTACTTCGCGCGATAGGCCTTGACGAAGGCCTCGTTCGCCGGCGTCTCCAGCGCGGCGCTGTACTGCAGCGGCGAGATCCCGCCGATCGCCTCGTCGCCCATCGCCGGCAGGACGAACTCGTCGTAGCTCGTGCCGCCGCCGATCACCGGCTTCTTGTTGCCGGAGGCCGCGAGCTGCTTTGGAAACTGCAGCGACATCGGCCCGACCATCAGCGAAAAGATCGCGTCGGCGTCCTGGCGGATGGTCGGGATGTAGGGCCCGAAGTCCTTGGTGGTCAGCGGCGGCCAGATCTTCTGGATGATCTTGCCGCCGCATCCCTCGAACGCCTTCTGGAAGCCGCCAACCACCTCGTAGCCGAAGGCGTAATCGGCCGCGATCACGGCGATCTTCTTGTAGCCCTGTTGGCAGGCCCATTCGCCGAACGGATGGCTCGGCTGCGACGAGCTCCAGCCGGTGCGGATGAAGTAGGGATATTTGTCGATCTGGCGCTGGGTGAGGTCGTCGGCCGCCGGGATCGACGCGATGTAGACGGTCTTCTCCGCCGTGCTCACCGGCGCGAGCGCGTAGCCGGTCGGCGCCAGGATGCCGCCGACGATCATGTGCACGTGGTCCTGCAGGATCAGCTTCTTCGCCTTGGTGACGTCGACGTCGGGCTTGGCGGTGTCGTCCTCGAGCAGGAACTTCACGGTCGCGCCCCCGAAAGCATGCGGGTGCTGGTCGACGTAGAGCTGGAAGCCGTCGACCATGTCCTTGCCGACCGCCGCGAACGGGCCCGTCATGGCGGCGAGGAAGCCGATGCGCAGCTCCTCGGCGGACACGCTCGAGGCCGTGCCGAGCACGACCGCGCCGGCGAGCAGCAGCGGACGAAGTCCGCCAAACGACTTACCAAGCGACTTCCAGAGCGATGTGCGCTTCATCGTTTCGTCTCCCAGTTTGCCGCTCTCTTGCTCGAGCCGCCCCGCTCAAGATGACGCGGCCGCCAGTTTCTCCTTGCCGCTCGGGTTTCCCGGCGCGCCACGGCCCCGGCGCAGGCGCTCGGGAATGCCCATCAGCCCGCTCGGCAGGTAGAAGATCGTCAGCACGTAGATGCCGCCGAGCACATACTGCCACCACGGCACCAGCGTGCTCAGATACTCGCGGATCGCGATGACGATGAAGGCGCCGATGATGCCGCCGACGAGCGTGCCGGCGCCGCCCAGCACCGCCATCAGCAGCGCGTCGACGGAAGTGGTCAGCACCACGTTGTCGGGGCTGACGATGCCGGCGGTGTGCGCCCACAGCACGCCCGAGAGCCCGCCGAAGGCGCCGGCGATGATGAAGGCGATGTATTTGTGCAGCCACGTATTGTAGCCGAGGATCTTCATGCGCGGCTCGCGCTCGCGGATGCCGACGAGGCTGCGCCCGAACGGCGAGCGCACCAGCACGTACATGGCGAACAGCGACAGCGTGAACAGCACGAGCACGACGAAGAAGAAGGTGACCTCGTTGGAGAGGTCGATGCCGAATTTCGGCCGGGTCGCGATATTGATGCCGTTGTCGCCGCCGGTTAGCGAGTTCCACCGATACGCGAGCCCCCACACGCACTGGCCGAGCGCGAGCGTGATCATCAAGAAATAGACGCCGGTCGCGCGGATCGCGAGCAGGCCGAACACGGCGGCGAGCGCCGCGCCGATCAGGAGCCCGAGCAGCACCACCAGCCAGAAATCGAAGCCGAGGCCGATATTGTATTTGGCGGCGAGGATCGCCGTCATGTAGGCGCCGACGCCGAAATAGGCCGCCTGCCCGAGTGAGGCGAGACCGGTGAAGCCGAGCAGCAGGTCGAGGCTCATCACCAGGATCGAGAACACGAGCGCGCGCGTCGCCAGCAGGATCACGAACGAGCTCGTGAACGGAATGCCGATGGCGAGCAGCGCGATCGCGGCGACGACCAGTGCGATCTTGAGGCGGCTGGTCATCTGGCTCACTCCCGTCCGAACAGGCCGGTCGGCTTGACGGCGAGGATCAGCGCCATCGGGGCATACAGCGTGAAGTACGACACCTCGGGGAACAAGGCCTTGCCGAAATTGTCGGCGAGCCCGACCAGCAGCGCGCCGATCGCGGCGCCGCCGAGGCTGCCCATGCCGCCGATGATGACGACCGCGAAGGCGAGCGGGAGGATCTCGAAATCGAGGCCCGGATAGATGCCGAGGAAGGCGCCGCCGATCACGCCGCCGAGGCCCGCGAGCGCGGCGCCGAGGGCGAAGATGAACATGGAGATACGCGAGGTGTCGATGCCGACGCCGCGCGCCATCTGCGCGTCGTCGACGGTCGCGCGCACCATGGCGCCGATCCGCGTCTTCTCCATCGCGAGCCACAGCGCGCCGCCGATCACGACCGCGATCGCGATCATGAAGATGCGGTAGAGCGGCAGATAGAGCGAGCCGACACGGACGCTCTGCGCCAGCGCCGCGGGCGGATCGATGTCGAAATTGTTGCCGGTCCAGATGTCGAGCGCGGCCTGCTGAAACAGGAACGCGAAGCCGACCGTGAGCAGCACCTGGCGCAGCGGGTCGAACCCGAGCGGGCGCAGGAAGGCGCGTTCCATCACGAGGCCGACGGCGCCGATCGCGATGGCGGCGAGCGGGATCGCCAGCACCCACGAGCCGGTGCTCCAGATCACCGTAAGCGCCACATAGCCGCCGAGCAGAAAGTAGGAGCCATGCGCCAGGTTGACGATCCGCATGACGCCGAAAATGAGCGAGAGGCCGCTGCCGACCAGAAACAGGAGGGCGCCGTAGGAAATGCCGTTGAAGGTCTGGATCAGCCAGTAGTTGACGCCCACCAACTCCCCCCAACAGGAACTGCCAGATCAGCTTAACCCATGGCAAGGCGCACGGAAACGGATAGATGGCCGCAGGATGTCGATCGCCGCGGCGGGCTTATTCCGGCCATCACATGGCATTGGCTCATTCGCCCGATTTGCACCCGGCGAAAGGCTGCGGAGATGCCCTTCCCGCCTCCATCCCAGGGGGCACCCCTAGGGGGGCCGATGCAGCACCGCGGGCGACCGCGTCACAGTCCGCCGCCCGCGCTTGAAGACATAGAGCACGGGAGCGAGCTCGCGCACCGCCGCCTGCACGCTGTCGCAATCGAGCACAACCAGATCGGCGTCGTTGCCGACCGTGAGCCCGTAGCTCCGGGCGTTCACGAGCGCGGCCGCCCTTGTCGTGATCATGGCGAAGCATTCGGCGATCTCGGCCGACGACGCGGCCCGGCACACATTGGCGTAGAGATTGGCCATGCGGAGGAGCGAGCCGTCGCCGAACGGCGTGAACGGGTTGAGCACGTTGTTGGTGGCGAGCGAGCAGTTCACGCCATGGCCGAGCAGATGATGCGCCGGCGTCACGCCGCGGGCGCCGCTGTTCGGCCCGGTGCGCCCCATGAGAAAGAGATCGGTCGACGGCAGCACCGTGAGCGCGACGCCGGCCGAGCGCAGCCGCGCCGCAGCGGCCGCAAGTCCCTCCGGCGTGAGCACCGAGAGCCTGGTGACATGGCCGGCGGCGACGCGCCCCCCATAGCGGAGCTCCTCCGCGCGGCGACACACGTGGGTGAGGTCCATCGTGTCGGCGTCGAGGTCGAAATCGAGATGCATGTCGATATCGACGTCGAGCTCGCGCGCCAGCGCAAAAATGCGATCGATCTGCCCGTGCGGGTTCGTATCGGTGTACGGGCAGGCGCCGATGAGGTTGCCGCCGCGTTTGAGCGCGGCGACCATCAGCTCCTCGGTGCCCGGATTGTTGAGCATGCCTTCTTGCGGAAAGATGCAGATTTCCAGATCGACCGCCCACGCATATTCGCGCACCAGCGGCAGCACGCCCTCGAGCCCGCGCAGGCCGATGCCGGGATCGACCTCGAGGTGCGTGCGCACGTGGGTCGTGCCGTTGAGGATACAACGCTCGAGCGTGCGCCTGGCGCGCGCGTAGACGTCTTCTGCCGTGAACGCGGCCTTGAGCCGCGTCACCTCGCGGATCGCGGCGCCGAGATCGCCCTCGGCCTGGCAGCGGTCGAGGATGCAGGCCTTGTCGAGATGCAGGTGGGTCTCGACGAATCCGGCCGAGACCAGCCGGCCGCCGATGTCGAGGGTCTCGGCTTCGGCCGCAAGCCGCGGCGCGATGGCGACGATCTTGCCGCCGGCGATACCGATATCGGTGAGCCGCGTGGCGTCCGACGCGAGGCGCGCGTCGCGCAGGATCAGATCCATCTCGACCTTTCACCCGATCGTCACTGCTTGCGCGAGATTAGTGGCATGTCAGCACCATCGAAAGTGCCGAACGCCGGACGTAGCACGTTGGCGTCGCGGTCGCGGTCGGCTTAGGCTTTGTTACGATTCGTTTCCCGATCGAACGCTCCCGGCCTTGTCGGACCCAGACCCCGCCGAACCCGAGATCCCGCCGTGGCTCATGGCCGCGGCCGAGCTGGTGCAGCGCGAGACGGAACCGACCCGCCTGCCCGATGTCCCCGAGATCGCGCTGCGGCTTGCGGTCGAGACGCCGCCACTGTGGGAGAAGATCGAGACCGAGCTCGATATCCGCAGCGGCTTCCCGCCCTATTGGGCCTTCGCGTGGGCGGGCGGCATCGCGCTCGCGCGTCATGTGCTCGACCATCCGGACCTGGTCGCCGGGCGCCGGGTGCTCGATTTCGCGGCGGGCTCGGCGCTGGTCGGCATTGCGGCGGCCAAAGCGGGGGCGGCGCGTGTCGTTGCCAACGACATCGATCCGCTCGCCGCCGTCGCAATCTCGTTCAATGCCGATCTCAATGGCGTTGCGCTCGCCGCAAGCGTCGACGACCTCCTGCCGGTCGATGCCGGCTTCGACCCGACGACCTTCGACGTGGTGCTGGTCGCCGACGTCTTCTACGCTCCCGAGCTCGCGGCGCGTGCGATTGCGTTTCTCGCCCGTTGCCGCGCCGCCGGCTGCACGGTCGTGATCGGCGATCCGGGGCGCCGCGACCTCCCGCTCGATCGCCTGGAAAAGCTCGGCAATTACGCCATCACGGTGACGCGCGATTGCCAATTCTTCGGCGCCCAGGCGCCCGGTGGGCAGGTGGAGCTGCGCGCCGCGAATGTGTGGAAGTTCATCGGGTAATCGTCTAGGCCGCATGCAGCGAAGCGGAAGGCGGGGACAGCCTTTCCCGGATCACGGTGCTTCGCGCCTCCATCCGGGCTACGCACTGAACTCACGGATAGCCCCGGAACGTCCCGTGCGATCCAAAGCCCCAGTAGTTGCGCAGGGTGTCGCGGTCCCACACTTTCGGACGCTGCGGCCGGTCCTGGTGCCATGGCCGCGGATCGAAATAGCCGAGCGCCTCGTCCTTCATCTGGTCCATCTCGCAAAAGAGCTCGACCCGCACATTGTCGGCGTTGCGATGATAGGCCGCGATGTTGTGGCCGATGATGTGGCGCGCCGGCCCCCAGACCAGGCGGATGCCGTTCCGGGCGAGGAAATCGCAGGCACGATGGATCTCCGGCCAGTCTTTGACCTCGAATGCGATGTGATGGAGCTGCGGCACGGGGTCGACGACGAAATTGACCGTGTGGTGATCGGTGTTGCAGCGCAGGAACGCGAAGGTGGTGTCGCGCCAGTCGGAGACGCGGAAGCCGAGCACCTCGGTGTAGAACCTGGTCACCTCCTGCACGTCGGTGACCCGGTAGGCGACGTGGCCGAGCTTGAGCGGCGTGATCACCGCCTGTACGCCGTCATCTCCGGCGAAATTGTAGTCGGCAAAAAGCTCGATCGAGGTGCCCTTGATGTCGCGAAAGACGAGCGCCTCGGCGATGCCGGGCGAGATGCCGCTGCGGCGCTCGCTCTTGATGCCGAGCGCCGCGAGCTCGCGGGCGAGCGCCGCGAGGTCGCTGCCGGGCGCGACCTGGAAGCTCAGCCGCCGCAGCGCCACCGCATCACCGCGCTCGAGCACGATCGCCTCGAGGCCGGTGCGGGTCGCGAGATAGGCGCGATCGCGATCTCGCTCGAGCACGCGCAGGCCGAGAACGTCAGCGTAATAGGCAACCTGGCCCTCGAGGTCCGGCGTCGAGAAGCTGGCGTGGCCGAGGCGACGGACTTGGATCATCGGCGACCCCCTCGTGGATGCTACGCCCTTACGTCGACCTGCAGCTCGCCCAGCACCGCCGCCGAGCGCCCGACCAGCCGATCGCCCGGTTTCACCGGTCCGACGCCTTCCGGCGTGCCGGTGTAATAAACGTCGCCGGGATAGAGCGTGTAATACTCCGACGCGAACTCGATCAGCCGGCGGATGTCGTAGATCAGGTAGCTCGTGTTGGTGTCCTGGCGCGTCTCGCCGTTGACGGTGAGCGACAGCGGCTGGTTGTCGGGATCGCCGATCTCGTCGGCCGTGACCATCCAGGGGCCGAGCACCGCATAGCCGTCGCACGACTTGCGAAAGCTGCGGTCCTGCGGACCGCGCACCGTCATGTCGAGGCCGAGGCAATAGCCCGCGACGTAGTCGAGCGCTTTTTCGCGCGGGATCCTGCTGCCCTCGCGGCCGATGATCAGCACCAGCTCGATCTCGTGATCGTTGCGCTTGTCGGGAAAGCGGATCGGGATGCCCTCGGACGGTCCGACCAGCGCCGAGTTGGCCTTGAGGAAGATGCCGGCCTCACCGATGTCGGTCGAGAAGCGCCGCACCCCGCCGGAGAGCGCCTCCGCGACGTGGTTCATCTCTTCGATGTGCTTGCGGTAGTTGGTCGGCGCCGCCATCAGCTTGCTCGGCCGCGCCACCGGCGGGAGCAGCTTCACCTGCGCGAGCGGCTTGCCCGGCGCCGAGGCTGCCATCTTCTCCAGCCGCTGGCGCCACGCCGGCAGCGCCGCGATCACGGCGTCGCCCCGCATGTCGTAGCGGGCGCCCTTGCGGATCTCGTCCTGGGCGGCGCTGACGTCGTGCACCATGTCGCCCTTGATGACGCCGAGGCGATCATCGTCGAACCTGCAAATGCGCATCGGGCTGTTTTCCTCGGTTGGGGGCGAATAGCGAATAGCGAATGGCGAATAGGGCCACGCCGCCTCCTACCCTATTCGCTATTCGCCATTCACTACTCGCTACTCACAATACGCCCCACGCGCAATCGCCAGAAACTCACTAGCCTTGAGGCTCGCGCCGCCGACCAGCGCGCCGTCGACGTTGGCGACCGCCATCAGTTCCTTGGCATTGGCCGGCTTGACCGATCCGCCGTAGAGGATGCGCACGCCCTCCCCGGCCGCGCCGAACCGCGCCACGAGGCGCCCCCGGATGAAGCCGTGCACCTCGGCGACGTCGGCCGGGATCGGCGTGAGCCCGCTGCCGATCGCCCAGACCGGCTCGTAGGCGACCACGAGATTGGCCGCCGTCGCGCCATCCGGCAGCGAGCCGTCGAGCTGCCCGCCGCAGATCGCCAGCGCCGTGCCGGAGGCGCGCTCCTCGCGACTCTCGCCGACGCACACGATGGCGACGAGACCGGCGCGCCAGGCGGCTTGCGCCTTGGCGCGCACCGCGGCGTCGCTTTCATGGTGCAGGGTGCGCCGCTCCGAATGGCCGACGATGACGAAGCGCGCACCCGCGTCGCTGAGCATCTCGGCCGCGATGTCGCCCGTGAAGGCGCCCGCCGGCTCGGCGCGGCAATCCTGGCCGCCGATCGCGACCGGACTGCCGGCGGCGCGCGCCGCGAAGGCCGCGATCAGTGTTGTGGGAGGGCAGACCAGCAGGTCGGCCTTGGGCGTGACCGGCGCCGCCCCGGCGATGATGCGGTCGAGCTCGACGATCGAGGCCGCGAGCCCGTTCATCTTCCAATTGCCGGCAACCAAAGGACGGCGCGCCGCAGCCATCGTGCATCCCCAACGATCCCGGTTCGCGTTACCAGACGGACTTGCCGCGCGGAAGAGGGCCGCGACACATTTCCCGCCGTTAATTCAACATGTTGCGGATGGCCCCTGCCATCCCTATGATAGCCACAATTCGCTGCGCGTTGGCGCGCGAGCAAAGATCACTCCCACGCAAAGACGATTGGCATGCTTCGCGGTATACGCAACGCCTCCTCGGGTTGGGTCGGCAAAACGATCATGGCTGTGGTCGTCGGCGGCCTCGCCGTCAGCTTCGGCATCTGGGGCATCGGCGACATCTTCCGCGGCTATACGCGTGGCGCGCTGGTGACGGTCGGCAACGACAAGATGACGGCCGACCAGTTCCGCCAGCTGTTCAACCAGCGCCTCCAGGCGCTGTCGCGCCAGGTACGCCGGCCGATCACGCCCGAGCAGGCGCGCGCCTTCGGCATCGACCGCCAGGTCCTGTCCGAGTGGATACAGAATGCCGCGCTCGACCAGTACGTGCGACGCCTGCGACTCGGCATTCCTGAGGCTGCCGTGATCCAGCACGTCATGGATGATCCGCGCTTCCGCATCCCGGGCGGCCAGTTCGACGCGACCCGGTTCCAGGCCGCCCTGAGCGAGGAGGGATACTCGGAGCAGGGCTACATCGCCGAGCAGAAGCGCGACACCTTGCGCCGGCAGCTTCTGCTGTCGCTTAGCGCCAACCTCGACGCGCCGAAGGCGCAGCTCGAGGCGCTCAACCGCTTCCAGAACGAGCAGCGCGACGCCGATTTCGTGGTGCTCACCCCGGCCCAGGCCGGCGACATCCCGCCGCCCGCGCCCGACGTGCTCGCCAAGTATTTCGACGCCCGCAAGGTGCTCTTTCGCGCGCCCGAGTACCGCAAGGCGACGATCCTGGCGCTGACGCCCGACACGGTCGCGTCGACGATCGAGATCCCGGACGCCGAGGTCAAGGATTTCTACGATAAGAACAAGGATCGGTTCGGCACGCCGGAGAAGCGCGACGTGCAGCAGATCCTGTTCTTCAACAAGGACGAGGCGCACAAGGCGGCCGAGCGCCTCAAGAGCGGCACCTCGTTCGACGACCTGATCAAAGACCCGGCGATCAAGGACAAGTACAAGGACCTGGGCGTGATCGCCAAGTTCCAGATCCCCGAC
The DNA here is from genome assembly GCA_035293985.1 of Xanthobacteraceae bacterium. Lineage (GTDB taxonomy): Bacteria > Pseudomonadota > Alphaproteobacteria > Rhizobiales > Xanthobacteraceae > JAVDCA01. Next base: position 13,370 of record DATGLS010000016.1, on the reverse strand, counting down.
GACAAGGTCGCCAACGCCGCCTTCTCGCTCAAGGTCGACGAGGTGAGCGGCGCGATCGACGGGCTCTACAACTCGACCATCGTGCGCGTCACCAAGATCGAGCCCGGCAACCTCAAGACGTTCGAGCAGGCCCAGGCCGAGATCAAGAAGGGGCTCGCAATGCAGCGCGCCAGCCAGGAGATCAGGAAGCTGCGCGACAAGGTCGACGACCAGATCGGCAGCGGCACGCCGCTCGGAGAGATCGCCAAGAGCCTCAACCTGCCGATCCAGACGATCGCCGCGGTCGACCGCTCCGGCCGCGGGCCGGACGGCAAGCCGATTACGCTGCCGAAGGGCGCCGACCTGCTCAGCAGCATCTTCGCGGCCAACGTGAATGACGAGAACGAACCCGTGCAAACGCAGGACGGCGGAGTGATCTGGTACAACGTCGACGCCGTGACGCCGTCGCGCGACCGCACGCTCGACGAGGTCAAGGACGAGGTCACGACGCGCTGGCACGACGAGCAGGTGATCGAGCGCCTCAACGCCAAGGCGAAGGAGATGGTCGACAAGCTCAAGGCCGGCGCCAAGCTCGCCGACCTCGCGGCCGCCGAGAAGGTCCCGGTGGAGAAGACCAAGTGGCTCAAGCGGCGCGGCGACAACGGCGACTTGCCGGCCGCCGCCGTGACGGTACTGTTTCACACCCCCAAGGGCGAGGCCGCGATCGCCGACGGCAAGCAGCCGACCGAGCGCATCGTCATGGTGGTCGACAGCATCACCGAGCCGACCTTCGACGCGACGGCGCCAGACATGAAGCAGCTTTCCGACGCGCTGCGCGAGTCGACCGACAACGACATCTATGCGCAGTTCATCGGCCAGATCGAGCACGACATCGGCGTCAACGTCGACCAGAACGAGCTCAACCAGGCGCTCGGCTCAAATCCGCAGCAGTAGGACGGCAGATGCAGATCGAGCCGGCGGCCGCGCGCTTCGACGAGGCCTACGCGGCCGGTAAGCCGCAGGTCGTGTGGACCACCCTCGTCGCCGATCTCGAGACGCCCGTCTCGGCCTTTCTCAAGGTGGCGAACCGCCGTCCGTTGAGCTTCCTTCTCGAATCGGTCGAAGGCGGCGCGACGCGCGGACGCTACTCGGTGATCGGGCTCGATCCCGACACGGTGTGGCGCACGAACGGCACCAAGGCCGGGATCAACCGCACGGCGCGCACCAAGCCGGACGCTTTCACGCCCTGCGCCGAGGCGCCGCTCGCGGCGCTGCGAAGCTTCATCGCCGAAAGCCGAATCGACATCCCCGAGGGCCTCCCGCCGATGGCGGCCGGCGTGTTCGGCTATCTCGGCTATGACACGGTGCGGCTGATCGAGGAGCTCGCGAAGCCCAATCCCGATCCGATCGGAATTCCGGACGCAATCCTCGTGCGGCCGACCGTCGTGGTGATCTTCGATGCCGTGAAGGACACCATCACGGTCGTGACGCCGGTACGGCCGGAAAAATCCGTCCCGGCGAAGACGGCGCTTGCGCGCGCGACCGAGCGCCTCGCGACGATCGTCGACGATCTCGACCGCGCGCTCGACAAGGAGCAGGCGAACGGCGCGGCCGGCCCGATCGTGATCGAGCCGCACTCGAACACGGCGCCGGCCGAGTTCAAGCGCATGGTGCTCAAGGCCAAGGACTACATCGCGGCCGGCGACATCTTCCAGGTGGTGCTGTCGCAACGCTTCGAGGCGCCGTTCACGCTGCCCGCCTTCGCGCTCTACCGCGCCATCCGCCGCATCAACCCGGCGCCGTTCCTGTTCTACCTCGACTACGGCGATTTCGCCGTGGTGGGCTCGAGCCCGGAGATCCTGGTGCGCACGCGCGATGACGTGGTGACGATCCGCCCGATCGCCGGCACGCGGCCGCGCGGCGCGACGCCGCACGAAGACAAGGAGCTCGAGGAAAGTCTCCTCGCCGATCCGAAGGAATGCGCCGAGCACCTGATGCTTCTCGACCTCGGCCGCAACGACGTCGGCCGCGTCGCCGAGATCGGCACCGTGACGGTGACCGACCAGTTCTTCGTCGAGCGCTACAGCCACGTGATGCACATCGTGTCCAACGTCGAGGGCAAGCTCGCCGCGTCCCACGACGCGCTCGATGCGCTCGCGGCGGGCTTCCCGGCCGGCACCGTCTCGGGCGCGCCGAAAGTGCGCGCGATGCAGATCATCGACGAGCTGGAGAAGGAGAAGCGCGGCCTCTACGCCGGCTGCGTCGGCTATTTCTCCGCCGCCGGCGAGATGGACACCTGCATCGTGCTGCGCACCGCTTTGATCAAGGAGGGCCGCATGTACGTGCAGGCGGGCGCCGGCGTGGTCGCTGATTCCAATCCCGACTACGAGCAGCAGGAATGCATCAACAAGGCGAAGGCCCTCTTCCGCGCCGCCGAGGAAGCGCGGCGGTTTGCGAGCGCGGGAAAACGCGGACAATAAACTGCAACGTCATTGCGAGGCGCGTAGCGCGCCGAAGCAATCCTCGATCCGCGGGCGCATGCGCAAGCGGAGCGAGATTGCTTCGTCCGCCTTCGGCTCCTCGCAACGACGCCCTCACCCCATATGCCCAGCGTGGTTCTGCATATACCACGCGGCGATCTCTTCCCGCGTCGCCCACCACACGCCGTCGAAGCGCTTCGCGTAAGCCAGGAACTCGCGCAGCGCGCGCACCCGGAAGGCGCGGCCGATGATGTGCGGGTGCAGTCCGATGCTCATGATCCGCGCGCTCGCCTCGCCCAGCCGATAGAGCTCGTCGAACTCGTCGCGCATCGTCTCGAACGCGGTCGCGGCGGTGAAGTTGCGGCGCAGGAACATGCCGATGTCGTTGACCTCCTGGGTGTAGGGAATCGACACCAGCGGCCCGTGCTTCGTCGCGATCAGGTAAGGCTGCTCGTCGTTCATGTAGTCGCAGTGATACGTGAGCCCGAGCTCCTTCAAGATGTCCGACGTATTCACGGTGCAGCGCAGGCCCGACGACAGCCAGCCCTTCGGGCGTCGGCCGGTCGCCGTCTCGATCGCGTCGAGCGCGCGCACGATCACGGCGCGCTCCGCGGCCGGATCGTCGCGATAGTCGACCAGGGAATCGGCCTGCAGATAGTTGTGCGCGATCAGCTCCCAGCCGCGCTCGCTCGCCGCGGTGACGATCCGGGGATGCCGCTCGCATAAGATGCCGTTGACGGCGCAGCTCGCCGGCACGCCGGCCGCGTCGAACTCGTCATAGAGCCGCCAGATGCCGACGCGGTGACCGTACTCGCGCCAGCTGTGATTGTTGAAGTCGGGCGCCCGCGCCGGCAGCAGGCGCTCGTTGATCGACGGCCCGCCCGCCACATAGGGCCCGTCGCGATCCTGGGTGAGCTCCCAGTATTCCAGGTTGAGCGTGAGCATCAGCGCGAGGCGCTTGCCGTTGGGCCATCTGAGCGGCTTGCGTTCCGGCATCGGCACGAAATCGTAGTGCATGGCGGCTCCAGCGCTCACTGAGGCTTGATGCCCGCTGCTTTCATCAGCGGCCACCATTTCTCGATCCCCGCCTTCTGCAGCGCGCCAAGCGCCTCCGGCGTCAGCTCGTCGGCCGGCGGCATCTCGAGCGCGAGATCGATCATGCGCTGCTTGAACACCGGATCGGCCATCGCCTCCGCCGCCGCGGCATTCAGCTCGTCGACCACCGGCCGCGGCGTCCCCTTCGGCGCCCACAGCGCGTTCCACACCGCGAGGTGAAGTCCCGGCAGTCCTGCCTCATCCACCGTCGGGATCTCCGGCGCCGACGCGGCGCGTGTCGCCGTGGTAATCGCATAGGCTCGGATCTGCTTCGCGCGCACCAGGGGCAAGAAGCTGCCCGACGCGGTGCACATGAGGTTGAACTGGCCCGACAGCAGGTCCTGCATCGCCGGCGTGCCGCCGCGATAAGGCACGAGCTGCCAGGTCACGCCGAGCGCCTGCTGCATGAGGATGCCGCACATGTGCTGCGTGTTGCCGTAGCCGACGGTGCCCTGCGTGACCTTGGCCGTGTTGGCCTTGATCCACGCCACCAGCTCCTTGAGCGTGGTCGCCGGCACCGAATTCGGCGTGACGATCAGGAACGGATAGGCCGGCAGCTGCACGATCGGCGCGAAGTCCGCCACCACGTCGTAGGGCAGCGCGAGCGAGACCGCGTTGAGCACGTGCGTCTCCGAGCTGCCGATCGCGATCGTGTAGCCGTCCGGCGCCGCCCGCGCGACGCGGCCGATGCCGATGCCGCCGCCCGCCCCGCCGACGTTCTCGACCACGATGGTCTGCTTGATCGTCTTCTTCATCCGCTCGGCGAGGAGACGCGCCAGCGTGTCGGTGACGCCGCCCGGCGGATATGGCACCACCAGCGTGATCGGACGAGCCGGATAGACCTCCTGCCCGCGCGCCATCGTGGCAACGAGCAGAACGAATGCGAGCGTCAGCAGCCTGCGCATCGATGCTTCCCTATTGTCCGCGCCAAAACACGAGGCTCGTCCCGCGCACATGACGCAGGCCGAGCCGCCGCTCCGCCTCGAGCTCGTCGAGCGCGCGCGTGACGCCTTCCCAGCGGCCGTAGTCGTGCCACAGCACCATGCCGCCGGGCCCGAGCAGGCCGAATGCCGTCTCCGAATCCTTGCGCACATACTCGTAGGCATGCGAGCCGTCGACGAAGACGAGACCCGCCTGCCCGCGATAAGGCGACCAGTCGAACGTCGCTGAATCGCCGAGCATCTGCGTGATGCGCGCCGCCGCGCCCGACCACGGCGGCGCGGCTTCGCGAAAGCGCGCGCCCGGCGCCCGCTTGTCGACATACTGCCGCTCGCCCGGCGCGAGCGCGAAGGCCGCGCGATCCTCCGGCGGCAGATCGAGGGTCACGAGCCGGCTCGCGTCCGGCGCATTGACCGCGAGATTGAGCGTGGTGCGCCCGTCGAACGTGCCGATCTCGACGATGAGCGCGCCCGGACGCACGGCGGCCGCGGCCTGCGCCAGCACGCCGAGCTCCGCCAGGTTGACGTTGCCGTTCGCCTTGTCGGTCGCGACCAGTCGGATCGTTCGCCGCGACAGCACCTCCGACCACGACGCCTGCGGCAGATGCATGGCATGCCCCCGCCGCACGCCACGCAGCGCGCGGCTGCGGTCGCGCAACCGCCGCGCCGCGAGCGATCCTGGCAGATAGAGGCCGAGCGCGTAGAGCCCACTGACGCGGGCCCTGGCGTCTGACCACGCCTCGTTCACACCTGCACTCCCGTTGCCATCGTCGCCGACCTATAGCACCCCGTGGCGGGCGGCCCAAAAACCTCTATATCGTGGCATACGCCAACGAAGCCGAGGTTTCATCCATGAGCGCCGACCACGACCACAAATGGAAGCACGACGGCGTGCGCGTCATTCCCGGCAACTCGCTCGACGGCAACACGCCGCAGACGCCCGGCATGGACCGCAAGGCGGCGATCAACTTCGCGCGCGTCGGCGCACAGAAGATCTGGGCCGGCACCGTCGCGATCAAGCCCGACGCCAAGACCGGCGCGCATCATCATGGCGAGCTCGAGAGCGTCATCTACGTGGTGCGCGGCAAGGCGCGCATGCGCTGGGGCGATCATCTGGAGTACGTCGCCGAGGCCGGCCCTGGCGATTTCATCTACGTGCCGCCGTTCGTGCCGCACCAGGAGATCAATGCGAGCGCCGACGAGGTGCTCGAATGCGTGCTGGTGCGCAGCGACAACGAGGCCGTGGTGGTCAATCTCGACATCGAGCCGGTCGAGAAGCCGCAGGCCGTGAAGTGGATCGATCCGATCCATAAGAGCTGATCCCCTCCGTTCGTCATTGCGAGCCGCGCACACCGCGGCGCCGCAATCTCGATTCGCAAGCTGCACCGGCAGACGAGCTGACCCGGTCCCGTCATGGCGGCAATCTCGATCCACAGCGATCGAGCTTGCTTCCTCGGGCTCCGCCCTCCTCACAACGACACCTTCGGAGGGCGGCTACTCCCAAATGGGAACTATCGGCCGCGGCAGCATTCCCTTAGGCAAATGAGACGGTTGGTCTTGGTGCAGCGCAAGCACCTCCGCCGAGCGAGCACGGGGCGGAAACAGACGAGGCTGGAGACCCGGATGACGGCGAATTGCGCGGCGAGCGCCGTTTTGAGGTGGAGCGTGACGACAGATGACAGTCTTGCGGTTTGCCGGCTTCGAGCTGGATGAGCTGCGCGCGGAGCTACGCAATCGCGACGGCGAGGTCGTCCGGCTGCGGCCCAAGGCCTTCACCTTGCTGAGCCTGTTCGTCGCCAATGCGGGCCGCGTCTTGAGCAAGCAGGAGCTGATGCGGGCGGTTTGGCGAAAAGTCCATGTCAGCGACGACAGCCTCTTTCAGTGCATTCGTGAGATTCGCGCGGCCCTCGGCGACGACGAGCGCAAACTGATCAGGCTCGTCTCCGGCCGCGGCTACTTGTTAGATCCCGTGAGCGAGCCGGCCCGGCGCCCCCGATCCGATGGGATCGTACGGCATATTCAGGAAAATCTCATGCGACTGTGGCGCCGCGGCAGCAAGACCATCACCGCGCCGTGACGCGTGCACATTCCCTATTCGCCGGGCACGAGCAGATCTAGGCCGGCACCGCACGTCTGCGCTACGCGTGGTGACGCTCCGCCGTCAATGCGAGCGAAGCGAAGCAATCTCGACCCGCGGACTCATGCGCATGTGGAACGAGCTTGCTTCGTCGGGCTTCTCCCTCCTCGCAATGACGCTGCAGCCGCCACTTGGTGTGCCTGGACAGCCCTGCTGCGCGACGTGTCGGCCGTCACAAAAATGGCGATTGTGCGTGCGCGGCCGCGCCGAGCGCTGAACGTAGGCCTCCGACTGCTGACCAAAGAGCACGCAGCGAAGCGTGGGTCCGCGCTGACCAACGCGGGCGACGCGACTGCGCGGAAAAAGGGAGGTTGCCGTGAACCACGTACCTGCGGGCCGCCGCGCTCGATTCGTTTTCGCCGCCGGATTGTCGCTCCTCGCCGGCACAGCCGCGATGGCAAGTGGCCTGATCCCGCAACCCAACGGCACCGTCTATGACGCGAACCAGAACGTCACCTGGCTCACCGACGCCAATTTTGCCGCGAGCCCGCAGGGCCGGGCGATCCTCGCGGCCGCCCACATCACGGGCGTCGAGCCGAGCGGGATTATGGACTATCAGACCGCAGTCCTCTTCGTCCAGGCGATGAACACGGTCCCGTGCGGCGGCAGAGGCTACCTCTGCCGCAACGACTGGCAGCTGCCGGTCACGATCACGACGCCGGCGCACGATCCGACCTGCACGGTTCATCGCGGCTTCGACGGCAATTCGTTCGGGCCCAACTGCCGGGAAAGTGCATTCGGCAATATGTTCTACCGCGGGCTGGGGCGGACCTATCCGAGTAGCATCGTGCCGTACTTTCGCGACGCGGTCGCTGGGCTGCACGACCTGCACCCTGCCCTCTACTGGTCTGCGACCCCGGGCGGGGCAACCGGCCAGCAGACGTTCTCGTTCCTGACGGGCCAATACGCCTCAAGCACCACCCTGTTCAACCTGCTGCACGTCCTCCCCGTGCATCATGGCCTGCTCCCGGGCAGCACGATCGGCGCCGATGCGCATGGCGTGTCACGCTATATCGGCGGCCCGGCCGCAGGCCTCGCCGTCTATGACACGGCCTCCGGACTTTCCTGGCCGCTCGACGCCAACCTCGCCGCGACCCAACCGTTCGGCGTGACCGGGACCATCACGATCCCGGCCAAGCCCAACCATGACGCGATCACCATGCCGTTGATCGCGGCCGGCGGGGCCGTGCACTTTCAGGGCGTCGCCCCCTGGCTCGGAGACCTCAACAGCAGCCGCTATGCGGGCGCACAACATTGGGTCCTGCCTACGCTGGACGAGCTCGAGACCCTGTACGCGCACCTCGGCCTCTCGCCCGGCAACGCCTCGTTCTTGGCGCGCGGCCTCACCGAGCCGTTCTACAACTTCCAGCCCTTCTTCTACTGGGCCTGCCCCGAAATCGAAGCGAGTCCGACCCAATGCGATTACGCCCGCGTGCTCAAGTTGCGCGACAACATCGCGATGCGCTGGTCGTTCAATTTCGATACCGGCTTTCAAGGCACGAGCCAGGAGACGAAGCGCTACTACGTCACGCTGTATCATCCGGGTCGGTGATTGGCGCCCGGCCTTGTTCCGCGTCATTGCGAGGCGCAGTTCATCCAAAAAGTCATTGCGGGCAAAGCTAAGCAATCTCGACCCGCAGCCTCACGCGTATGCGGCTCGAGCTTGCTTCGTCGGGCTTCGCCCTGCTCGCAATGATGACCCCTTGCCGGCCTGTGCCCGCGCGCCATCGACTTGTGCCAAATCGCACAACGGCGCCGACCGCGCCACCGTACACCGAGATCGTTCGCCGCGAGCGCGATCAACGGCTCGCGGCACTCGACGAAATGTCCATGCTCGAACTCACAGGAGAAGCTCCAATGACGATCAAGAAATTGGCCATCGCGGCCCTCCCGGCGCTCATTCTCGCCGGCGCAGCCCTCCCGCAGACTGCCGCAGCGCGCGGCACCGGCGTGCTCAACTTCGGCCCGCGCAATCAGCCGATGCAGGCCAACACGTTCGGCAGCACCACGTTCGGCACCAACGGCAACACCAACGTCACCCTGCTGCCGCCGCCCCCGCAGCCGGGGACGTCGCCGGCGCGGCACCGCAACTCGCCGCGGCCGATGTAATCTCCAGCCGACGCGCACCACACCAGCCGGGGCGGATCCTGCGGATCCGCCCCGCCGTCGTTGCGAGGCACGCGAAGCGGGGCGAAGCAATCGCCTTCCGCGGACCCCTGCGTATGCGGACCAAGCTTGCTTCGTCGGGCTTCGCCCTCGGCGCAATGACCGTGCTTCTCATCCCTCCAGCGAGGCCCATGTCATCCCGTGGTCGCCCGCCCAGCGCTTCACGGTCGCGACCTCGTTGGCTTGGGGCAGGCGGTTGGCGAAGCCGCGGCACTGCACGATGCGCCCCTCCCGAGTGACCTCCATGGTGACGCCCTTGTGCATGCGGCCGATCGGAAATTCGCACGTCATCGACCAGATCGAGATGTCGCCGGACATGCACTGCGGCTTGTAGCCCGCCACGCAGTGGTGCATGCGCATGCCTTCGGCAAAGAGTTCCTTGCCCGTCCTGATTTGCCGAATGCGCCAGATCGCGCGCTTGTCGCGGCTGCCGGACTCGTAGTCGACGTCGGGAAGCGGGCTGCCGGTCCAGGCGCCACCGCCGACCGCCTGCTTGCGTCGCAGGGCGCGGTGCCACTCGTCCATTCGGCGCCGCAGCACCGCGAGCGTGCGGCCCTTGAGCGTGAAGGCCGGGTCATCGCGCTTGGCGGTGAACAGAAAGTCGGCCAGGTCATCCATACCATCGCCGGCGAGCGGGTTGCGGGCGAAGAACCGTGCCACCTCCTTCCAGAACGTCGATGCAATCGAGTAGCTCGAGACCTTGCAGCGCGCGATGCGCAGCGCGACATCGACCCGATCGCAGTGCGCACGCGCGACCGCATACCAGAACGCCTGCCTCATCGACGCGATCTCGCGCGGCGCGGTCAGAAAATGATGCGTCTCCTGACGCGACAAGTAGGTGCTGGCCTCTTGCCGATAGAGCGAGCCGCCCTGCGCCGCGGCGAGATACCAACGGCGGAGATCGGGCGCGCCCTTCCGCCGCCCTGCCCGCCGGTCCGGCGGGATGAGCTTGTCGACGAAATCGTCGTCACATTCCTCGATCCAGGCCTGCTCGAGGTGCGCCGCAACGCGGAAGCGCGCGAAGGTGAAGCGCACGAGATCGATGAACCGTCGCTCCTGCGACCGGCTCTTGATCCGGCAGCGCCAATCCTCCGGCGCGCGCAACGCATAGCCGCGCAGGCTCGCGATCTTCTCGCGAAGCTCAGGTTTGAAGTCGGCGAAGCATTCGGGCGCAGCGGGGTGTGCGTCGGTCCGCGAGCTTGCTTCCAGAACGGCGCTGATCCGGCGCTCAGCTTCGCGCCGTCGATCCTCGCGCCAACGATTTCGTTTTCCCATGGATGGCTCCAGACAAGCAGGGGCATCGCCGCCCTGCCGGGCGGATCGAAAAACCTTTTAGGTTCTCGAGCCGCATGTCTGTCTCCACGAAAACGAATGGCGCCGACCATTCGGCGCGCGCCCTGGTGGCTTTAGACTATGGCTATTTTTGGAATTAGGATTGATCGGACGACCAGTCACTCTGCAAGTGTGTCTTTATCGCCACTTATTAAACTCCTCGTCGCCTGACCCGGTCGTCAGCCTGCGCGCCGGGCGCAGTCAGAAGCGGACAGCTTCCGGCGGCGGTCGCGAGATCCACCCGATTGCCGAACGGATAGCCGAACTCGGCGAACACGTTCTCGGCATAGAAATGCTTCTCGAACGCCGGCTCGCGGGCGGCAAGATGCACCAGCATCTCGAAGATGAAATCCTGCTTGAGATAGTAGCTCTTGCCGTTCGCCTCGCCGTCGAGAATGCCGTCGAAGAAGGCGAGCGAGCCCGCCTCGCGCGCCATCGACCAGTCGGAGCGGTCGACGCCCGCCAGCCGCGCGACCGCGTCGATCTCGGCGAGCTCGCGCACGAACATGAGCTCCTGCATGTCGTTGCGGTCCTTGTGCGGATCGCCGCGCCCAATGCCGAGCCGCTTGAGGCGCGCCGCGTTCTCGCCTTCGAGCTCATGCCGGACCGCGCGTATCTCCTGCCGGCCAGGCCGGTCGCTCGGCCGGCACTCGAGCAGCAGCGCGAGCATGCGCTTTTCGTTGACGGCGAAATCGGGCCCCGCCGCGAGCTTGCGGTAGATGCGCGCTCGATTGAGCTCGGTCAAGGCAATGCCGAGGCGGGCGTTCGGCAGGTAGCGCCCCAGCGCCGGGTCGAGCTCGATCGTGTCGTCCTTGAACAGGCGCGGATCGAGAAACGGCGCGACCGGCGTTCCGGTCGGATAGATCAGGTCCTTGTAGACGCCGCTCTTCGCGGTCGTGGCCGCGAAGGTCTCATAGAGCTTGCGCTCCTTGCGGCCGATCCGATCGTTCGGAAAGGTGTCCTGCACCGAGCCGTAAAACCCCGGCCACAGCGGATAGGAATCGAAGATCGGCCGCGGATCGGCGCCATGGCAGCGCTCGCATTTGGCATCCACCGCCGACGGCCGCCAAGCGCGCCGCTGCGCGGCCGGCAGCAGATATGAATGCAGCACGAACTTCGCCTGCTCGGCATCGAAAGACATCGTCTCGAGCAGATCGGCGCCGGGCTTATCGTCGTCGCCGATGAACGTGAGCACCAGCTTTGCGTCGTCGGTGAACAGAATGACGCGCGGCCGCTGCGGCGTGATCGACGCCTTGAACGGGCTTCGGCTGTCATAGACGAAGGTGAAGTTCCGCCGCAGCTCGGCCGGCAGCAGGGGCACCAGCTCCTCGACCGAGTCGACGGGCCGCCCGGTCTGCGGATTGCGCGCCAGAAGCTCGCGCAGGTTCGCCTCGGTGAATGGCTGTGCGCGCTCGGCAGCCGCGGCCGGCAGCGTCGGCCAGGAGGCGAGCATCAAGGCGAGCATCAACAGCAGCGGGAGAACAGAGCGCCGGACCATCACGCGACCTTTCGGGTTGCGCTTCTTAGTCGCCGCGCGCGCGAGTGCCGTTCACGGCAGAGCGCAAATCGCGCGCGTCGTGTGATCGCCGACACATGAACGCCGGTTCAGCTAAGTTATTGATCCGCGGCATGAACCGGCGCGCCGCGCGGGCGACCAACGAGCGGATGGTCACATCAATCACCATAGGTGAGACCCATGTCTGCAACAATGTCTGCTCAAACCAAGTCCGCGCGAACGAAGTCTGCTCGTATCTCGCTCTGCGTCCTGGCGGCGGCTGCCGCACTCGGCGCCGCGATCCTCGCGCCGACCACCGCATCGGCGGGCCCGATGGGCCTGAAGGTGCATCCGCACGGCCCGCTCGGCGTCGTCGTCCACCCGCACGGCCCGATGGGCATCATCATCAAGCCGAAGCCCATCGGCTGGATCCCGCATCCGATCGGCATCATCATCAAGCCGCACCCGCATCCGATCCCCTGGTGCAAGTGGCACGACTGCGGCCCGCACTGGGTGCCGGGCGGCGAGACGGTGGTGACGGAGCCGATCGCGGTGACGCCTGCCACACCGGCGCCGGTTGCCGCGGCGCCGTGCACCTGCCTGACCAAGACCTATCTGCGGGACGGCAGCGTGCTCTTTCAAGACGTCTGCACGCGCGAGTCGGCGATCGAGATGCGCGACGCCGTCAACGGCCTCGCTCCGGCGCACTGATGAAGGTGCTCCCCGAAGTGCCGATCTCAGGCCTGCCTGCCCGAGATCGGCACTTTGCTCTCACGGCAAGATCGCAAATGCCCTTGCCGGAAAGCCGAGGCCGTTCTTCACCTTCGGCCACGTCACCACGATGATCGCGCCCGTCGGCGGTACCTTGTCGAGGTTCGCCATCACCTCAATCTGATAGTGGCCGTGCTGGAGGATGTAGGTCTCGGAATCCATCTTGTCGGTCGTGTCGGTGTCCATCGCCTCATGGCCGGTCGCGATCACGCCGCGCTGCTCGTAAAGGAGCTTGATCGTCTCGAACGCCCAGGCCGGAAACGGCTGGCGCTTGAACCGCTCCGGGTTGGCGTCCCAGTCCTTGTACATGTCGGTGCGCAGCGCGACGAAGGAGCCCTTCGGCACGCGACCGTGCACCTTTTCCCACGCCGCGAGGTCGGCGACCGAGAAGGCGTGATTCGGATCCTTGACGAGGAACGGCGTGTCGTCGAGCACGATCAGCGGCAAAATCATTTGCTTCAGCGGGATCTGATCCATCGTGGTGCCGTTCTCGGCGAAATGCGCCGGCGGATCGACGTGGGTGCCGTACTGCCCGACCATCTCATAATAGGTGGTGCGGAAGCCGTCCTTGGCGATGGTGTAGGGCTCGTGCGTCTTCGGATCGGCCATCGGCGTCATCCTGGCCTGGCCGAAGCCCGACCAGACCGGCGTGTCGGGCGAGAAACTGTGCGTGAGATCGACATATTGCTTCGACGCAATGATCCGGTAGGCGCGCGCGAGGTCGCTCTCGGCGCGGGCGGGCAGCAGAACAACGACCATGCAGCCCAGCACCACCGCCGCAAGGGAGCTCAGCGTGCGCATTCCCGCCTCCTGATCCGGACGATGACGCAGAGGTTGTCATTGCGAGCGAAGCGAAGACTGTATGTCCCTTTCCTTGCGGAGGCGACTCGCCCTCGATGCGAGTGCGAGGGTTACCCGGATAGGCCGGGCAGAGCCTCACGCAAGGAGGGCGAGTCATGGACGAGCATATCGCAGCT
>DATGLS010000015.1:0-264077 GCA_035293985.1 Xanthobacteraceae bacterium | reverse complement strand
AGAGGCTTTCGACGCCGCATTCCGCCGAAACGCAGCCGGCCTCGCCGAGAAGTTTCAGCATGTCCGGCTTCCAAAGATCGATCCGCGTCTGCACGCCGAATTTCAGGCCGCTGCCGACAAGCCCGCGCAGCAGCGCCTCGTTCGGCAGAAATATCTCGTCGATGAAATAGACGTATTCGACGCCCTGCCGCTGCAGCCGGGCGATCTCCTCCAGCACCACCTCGGCCGGCCGGCGCCGATAGGCATCGCGGAAATTGTCCTTGGCGCAGAACGTGCAGCTATAGGGGCAGCCGCGCGAGGACTCGACCTCGGCGCCCGGGCCGACCGGCTCGGCATCGAAGCGGTGGTGATGGTGGCGATGGCGCGTCACCATCTCGTCCGGCCAGGCAAGCGGCGGCTGATCGACGAACCTGGCGGCGAGCGGCACGCCTATGACCCGGATGTCGCGATGGTCGCGATAGCAGGTGCCGGCAAGCCCCTCGCGCTCGCCTCCCGCGAGCCGCACCAGGGTCTCCTCGCATTCGCCCATCACCACGACGTCGACGCCCAGCTTGTTCAGCGCTGCGCGCGGCGTCGTCGATCCGTGCGGCCCCACGGCCGCCAGGAGCGGCGAGAGCTCGCGTACCGAACGCACGACCTCCTGCGGCACCCGCAACTCGGGCTGCGCGCAGCGCCAGAACAGATAGGTCGGCGCCGTCGTCACCACGATCATGTCGGGAGCGAACGCGCGCGTCGCCGCGGCGATGTCGGACAACGACAGGCCGAACAGGTGTGCGTCGATCAGGCGCACCGCATGGCCGGCAGCTTCCAGCATGCGCTGGGCGACGCCGAGCTCGAGCGGCAGATGCGGCGCGCGGCAGCCGAAATAGATGCTGCCATCGAACTGCCAGTTGGGATTGATCAGGACGATCTTCATGCCTGCGCCTCCTGCAATCGGGCAGCGGCGTCGGGCTGGGCGGGGCCGGCCGAAAGCCAGTCATCGAGCGCGCGCAATCCCTCGCGCAGCGGCGTAGATGGCGTCCAGCCGATGGCGCGGGAGAGCTTGCGCACGTCCGACACGTACCAGGGCTGATCGCCCGGCCGCCATGCGTCCATACGCACGTCGGGCCGGGCGCCGTGCAGCGCCTCGATCCAGTCGAGCAACTCGCGCAGGCTGAGCGAGCTCGCGGGTCCGCCGCCGAGATTGAACACCTGCCCGCGCGTCGTTTCGATCGCGTCGAGCGTGCCGAGCCAGGCGTTCACGGCGTCGCCGACATAGAGTGCATCGCGCACCTGGTAGCCGTCGCCATAGATGGTGATCGGCTGTCCGCGCAGGGCCTGCAGCAGGAAATGCGCGATCCAGCCCTGGTCCTCGGTGCCGAACTGGCGCGGGCCGTAGATGCAGCTCATGCGCAGCACGACGGTGCGCAAGCCATGCACGCGCGCATAGTCGTGCACATATTGATCGGCCGCACCTTTGGAGCAGCCGTAAGGACTATGGAAATCGAGCGGCGCATCCTCGGACACGCCGGCCGCGAACCGTCCTTCGTCCGGCGCGTAGCGGCCGTCGACGCGATGCACCGCGCCGCCGTCGAGCAGGCGGCCATAGACCTTGTTGGTGGACGCGAAGATGACCGGCGCCGCCGGATTGTGCCGGCGGACCGCCTCCAGCACGTTCAGCGTGCCGCCTGCGTTGATCTCGAAATCCTCCACCGGCTCGTCGAGGCTGGTGGTGACGGCGACCTGGCCGGCGAGATGCAGCACCGCGGCCGCGCCGCCGACGAGATCATCGACCGCGGCGCGGTCGCGCACATCGACGACGGCGATCTCGACGAGATTGCCGAAACGCCGCCGCAGCCAGCCGGCATTGATGCGGGCGCCGGCGCGCGACAGGTTGTCCGCCGCCACCACGCTGCGGCCACGTGACGCGAGCGTCGCCGCGATGTTGCAGCCGAGAAAGCCGCAGCCGCCGGTGACCAGCACGGGCGCGTCGTCGCGTTTCGTCGCAAGGCGGGTCACCGTCATGCTACCAGCCCTCGGCTTTCCAGCTCGGCGGTCGCGGCATCGACCGAGTCCCGGGCCACCTGCCCGGCGACCCACGCGGCGAGCTCCTCGAGGCCGTCGCGAAAATCGACACGCGGCGCAAAGCCGAGCTCAGCCCGGATCTTGCTGCCGTCGGCAAAGCAGTGACGGATATCGCCGACGCGATACTTACCGGTGATGTGCGGCGCGAGGCCCGGCCGGCCGAGCACCTTGGCGAAATCTTCGGCGATCGACGTGATGGTGCGACTCTGTCCCGAGCCGACGTTGAAGACGTCGCCGCTGCCGCGGGCCGCCTCCAGCGCGAGCGCGCAGGCGCGCGCGACGTCCCGCACGTGCACGAAATCGCGGCGCTGGCGGCCGTCCTCGAAGATCAGCGGTGGTCGATTGTTGATGAGGCGGGCCGCGAAGATCGCGAGCACGCCGGTATAGGGGTTCGACAGCGCCTGACGCGGGCCGTAGACGTTGAAGAAGCGCAGCGCGACCGTCGGGATGCCGTAGGCTTTTCCGACGATCAGGCAGAGGCGCTCCTGGGTGTACTTGTTGAGGGCATAGACGGAGCTGAGCGACGGCTGTTTGCGCTCCGGCGTCGGTACCGGCGTGAGCGGCGCGCCGTCGACGTCCTGAAGCTCCCATTCCCCGCGCCGCAGCTGCTCGCCCGGCCGTTCGGGCGGCGCGACCTCGGCGCCGTCGATCGTGCGCGCCAGGCCCTCGCCATAGATGCTCATCGACGACGCGCAGACGAGCCGCGCGACCGGCTGGCGAGAGAGCGCCTCGAGCAGCACCGCGGTGCCGAGCTCGTTCGCCGCGGTGTAGCGCACGATCTCGTACATGCTCTGGCCGACGCCGACCTCGGCGGCGAGGTGAACCACCGCATCGACACCGGCAAGCGCCCGCTGCACCGTCGGCGGATCGCGCAGATCGCCGATCATGAGCTCGGCGTCGCGCGCGAGATGAGCGGGGCGCGCCCGTCCGGGATGAACCTGCTCCGACAGGCAATCGAGAATTCGAACCGACCAACCGATGGAGAGGAGAAGGTCTGTCAGATGCGATCCAATGAAGCCGGCGCCACCCGTGATCAACACATTTCGCTGCATCGTCCGTCGCTTCATCGTTTGAGGAACTCAACAACGCGAACGCGAACGTACAAACGTTTGTTCCTATTCCGGCTGGGAGCGCGCGCGGCGTGTGCGATTTGTGACTCGCTCAGACCGTGACGACGAAGCGACGGTCGCGGTGTCAAAGCGCCTCGAGTCAGATCGTCGACATCAGCACGACGACCGAGCGATCGGTCAGAACGACACCCCGTCGCGCGGCGGCGCAAGGTCCAGCCGGCGGGCTACCGTTGCGCCCAGATCCGCAAAGGTCGAGCGCCGTCCGATCGAGCCGCATGCCAGCGCCGGATCAAAGGCGAGGATCGGAATCTGCTCGCGCGTGTGATCGGAGCCGCGCCAGGTCGGATCGCAGCCGTGATCGGCGGTGATCATGAGCAGATCGTCCGGCCTGACCGCCGCCATCATCTCGGGAAGACGCGCATCGAAAGCCTCGAGCGCGGCCGCATAGCCGGCGACGTCGCGGCGGTGGCCGTGGATCGAGTCGAAGTCGATGAAGTTGGAGACCAGGAGCCCCCCATCTTTCAGCTCGCGCATGGCTTCGCAGGTACGATCGGCGATCGCCGCGTTGCCGTGCGCCTTGATGACGCGGCCGGTGCCCGAATGCGCGAAGATGTCGGCTATCTTTCCGACCGAGATCACGTCGCGGCGGTCGGCGGTTGCGAGGTCGAGCACCGTCGGGCCCGGCGGCATCACGGAGTAATCGCGCCGGTTTCCGGTGCGGACGAAATCCTCCGGGCCGCCGCCGACGAAGGGGCGCGCGATCACGCGACCGATGCGCAGTGGGTCGATGAGCCTGCGCGCGACGGCGCACACCTCATAGAGGCGCTCGAGCCCGAATGTCGACTCATGCGCCGCGATCTGAAAGACGCTGTCCGCCGAAGTGTAGCAGATCGGCTTGCCGGTGCGCATGTGCTCCGCCCCGAGCTCGGCGATGATCGCGGTTCCGGAGGCGTGGCAATTGCCGAGAATGCCGGGCACCGCCGCCTGTTCGCACAGCGCGTCGGTGAGTGTCTTGGGAAAGCACGGAACCTGGTGCGGGAAATAGCCCCAGTCGAAGCGCACCGGAACGCCGGCGAGCTCCCAATGGCCCGACGGCGTATCCTTGCCTTTCGAGACTTCGACGGCGCAGCCGTAGCGGCCGAGATCAGGAGCGCCGACGTCGAGCCCCGGAGGGATGCGGCCGGTCGCCAGGCGGCAGGCTTCGCCGAGCCCGAGCCGCACCAGGTTGGGCAGCCGCAATGGCCCGCCGCGCAGGCCGTCGCGGTCGGCGGCGCCTCGCGCGCAGACCTCGGCGATGTGGCCGACTGTGTCGGCGCCCTCGTCGCCATAGCGGGCCGCGTCGGGCGCGGCGCCGACGCCGACCGAATCGAGGACAAGGACGAACGCGCGCGGCATCAACGCCTCCCAGCGGGTGACCGATCGGGGCCTTCACGCGCCGGCTGGCGCCAAGCTGCGCAACCTCGGCTCGCGCGGCAGGCCGCCAGCATAGCGTGCCACCATGGTGGCGCAGAACGCGGCGAATTCCTCCGGCACCTGCGGCGCACTGGTATGGTGCGGGGCGATGCCGCGATGCTCGGGCGTGAAGCAGAACGTCAACGTGACGTCGAAATCCGCGAGCGCGTGCATCTGCCGATCGAACCACGCCTCCGCGCCGGGGCGAAAGCTGTCCGCCCAGGAGAGGCCGGTGCGCAGATGGCGCACGCCCAGCCGCTTGAGCCAGGCGACCGCCGCATCGAGGCGATGGTCCTCGAAATGAAACCACTGACAGATGCCGAGCGCCGGCGTGAAGTGCGCGAAGCTCTGCGCGGCGAGCTTCGGCGTGCCGTCCTCGCGCAGCAGTCCCATGTGGAAGTGCCGGTAATAGGACGAGCCTTCCGCTTCCTTGTGGCGCGTCGTCGCCGGCCACGCGCGCGGCAGGTCGTACAGGCTGTACCAATGGACGCGCGGCGCCTTGCCGGCGAGCAGCGCAGCGGTGCGCGCGAGGCCCCAGGCCTGCACCTCCTCGGCGCCGAAGCTCGAGACGCCGACCTCCGACACCCAGATGGGCAGCCCGGTCACCGCGCGTATCTCCTCGATCTTCGCCGGCCACTCGTCGATCGCCCACAGGTTCCAGTCGAGCGGAAAGCCGTGCACCGCGACGGCTTCCAGGTGCTCGAGCACGCCCTGCCCGCCCAAGTTGGCGATGAACATCGGATCGATCGGCGAGATGCCGCCGAGCACGCGCGGCAGCGTCGGATGCACGGCCCTGATCGCCTTGCCGGCCGCGATCGCCATGCAGGCGAACCGCGACCAGTCAGGATCGACTTGCGGATCCCAGTGCGACTTGTTGTTAGGCTCGTTCCAGATCATCGCAGCTTCGATCATGGCGGCGGCTCCGGCTTCGGCCGCGCGGGATAGACCGCCTCTGCGCCGCGCGGCGCCGCGATGCGCCGGCAGAAGTAGACCTCCGTCTCGGGATGGCTGGTGATCTCGAACCCGGCGCTGCGCAGCATCGCCTCGGCACAGGCGCGGTTCGGGATCCACCAGTTGGTCCAGTCGCCGGCGTACTCGCGCTCGACGAAATGCAGCTTGGGATAACCGGGGCTGTTGAACTGCGCCGTCTCCCAGAAATCGTAGTCGTCGTTGAGCGCGTCGACCTGCTCGCTGCCGCGCTGCATGGCCTGAAAGACGAGAATGTCGCGCGCGACGTGCGCGTGGATGAGGTCGAGCGCCAGCAGCGGGTATCGCAGGTGGTAGAGCACGCCCATGAACAGCACGATGTCGAAACGCTCGCCGAGGGCAGCGACGTCGTAAACCGAGAGCTGGCGGAACTCGATGTCGAGCCCGCTCACCTTGGCGGCGAAGCGGGCCTGGGTGAGATAGCTTTCGTCGGAATCGATGCCGACCACGCGCGCGGCGCCACGCCGCTTCATCTCGATCGCGTAGAAACCGGCATTGCAGCCGATGTCGAGCACGGTGCGGCCGGCAAGATCGGGAGCGATCCGGTCGGCGAAGCGGCGCCATTTCACCGCCGGATAGTCGCCGAGGAAATGTTTGGGCGCGGTGCGCACGCCATTGAGATCGAGGTTATGAAACCACGGTCCCAACGCCTCGACGCGGGCGCGGATCTCTTCGGGCGATAGCCGGTTCATCGGAGCGCCTCCGTACCGCCGCGCCGGGCGCGAGGTGCGCGCCACGGCGACGCGGCCACCTGCAGCTCCGCCGAACGTCGCGCGTAGCGGGCCTCGGTGAGCAGCCGCATGGCGGCGCGGTAGCCGTGCAGCGTGCCGACGTCGACATAGGCTTCGCCCGCACGCACTCCGATCGCCTCCCCGCCCGCCGCGAGCCAGGCGTTGACCAGTGTGCCGAAATACTCGTCGGCGCGCTCGCGCGCACGCCAGAGAGCGTGCAGGTCGGCAAGGACTCGGCCCGGCATCTTGAATGCGCCCCAGATCCAGCTCGAGGCCGGATCGATCTGCTTCACCTGAATCTCGCGCACGCGGCCGTCGTCCGCGGTCACGACCGCATCGAAGAACTCGGGACGCTCGACCGGAAAGAGCAGGAACGAGAGCACGTCGTCGGGCAGCTCGGCGAGTGCGTCGGCCGGGAACCAGACCGTATCGGGCAACCCGACGATCACCGCCTCGTCGCGCGCGAGCGCCGGCTCGCTGCGAAATACCGCGTCGCAAAGACCGGCCGGCTCTGGCTGCAGCACATAGACGATCGGCACCGCGCCGTAGCTCGCGCCGAAGTATTCCATGATGTCGGACTTGCCTGGCGAGATGACGAAGCACAGCTTATCGGCGCCGCCGAGAATCATGCGCTCCAGCAGATATTCGCTCACCGCGCAGGGGCGCTCGATGCCGGCCTCGGTGCGGCTGCCGACCGGCAGCAGCTCCTTGGAAAATGCCAGCGGCTGGATGCGGCTGCCACGGCCCGCGGCCGGTACGATACCCCACATGGTTTCAGGCTCCGACGGCGGCGGCGAGCGGCGCGCGTGCGAGCCGCAAGGCCTCGATCAGCTGCTCGGCGCGCCGGTCCGAGGTGTGCTCGGCGAGCACGCGCTCGCGCGCCGCGGCCGCGATGCGCCGGATTTCCGCATCCTCGCGGTCGAGCGCCGCGAGCACGTCATCGGTATCGCGTGCGGTCAGGATCTCGGCGTCAGGCGCGAAGAACGTGTCGAGTCCTTCCCAGCGGTCCGACACGACGGCGGTCCCGCAGGCGGCGGCCTCGAACAGCCGGCCCGAGGGGCACCACCCCATCTCGGCCATCGGCTGGCGCGTGACATTGAGGGTGAGACGTGACGAGGCAAAAAAGGCAGGATGCTCATCCGGCGGCAGATGGCGCACGAAGAACATGTTGTCATGCCAGGTGAAACCTTGCGGGTATTGCGCACCGGCGAGGACGAAACGCCGCATACCGCAGCGGCGCGCCGGCTCGACGAACAGTGCGCGCAACCCACGCTGTCGGTCCGCCGAATAAGTCCCGAGATAGGAGAGATCGGCACGGTAGTGCGGCCGCGGCGACACCGGGCGATGGACGTCCGGATCGACGTGGCCGTAGAGCGGCGCCACCACGCGGGCGCCGAGCCGATGCTGGAGATGATCGAGCGCCGCCCCGCCGGTGTAGCTCAGCACCAGGTCGAAGTCGGCGAGCCCGCGTGCGCCGATGTAGGGCACGGGCTCGCCGCGGTCGAGCCGCGCCAGCGTCACCGGGGTATCGAGATCGTAGAACAGCGTGATGGCGCGCGACGAGCACAGCAAATCGGCGGCCGCGATCGCGTCGGCGCAATAGGAGGTGACGATCGCGACGTCGGCGTCGACGAGCTCGTGCGCTGCCTCGCGCCGCACCGAGTCCCAATCCTGATAGAGCACGAGCCGGCCGGCCGGCAGCTCGAACAGGTCGCGATTGGACGCGTAATAGGGCAGATCGTGCTCGAAAAAGACCACGCGATGGCCCTGCCGCCCCAGCGCTCCGGCAAGGCCGCGCCATAGGGTGGCATGGCCGTTTCCCCAGGACGAGCTGATGGTCAGGCCGAAGACGACGAATTTCATGCGGCCACCGCCTGGTTGATCGCGACCACGTCGGCACCGGTCGCGCCGAACGCGATCGTCGTGATCGAGGCCGGCGCTATATCGATCTGAGCAAAATCATCCAGCGCCATGCCGCGGACATGCAGGATCGCGGCCCGGATCGGCTCGGCGTGCGTCACGGCCACGATGCGGGCGTGCGGCCAACGCGCGGCGGTCGCCGCGAGATGCCCGGCCACGCGGCACTGCAGCTCCGCCATCGTCTCGCCGCCGCCCGGCGGGCGCGCCGCGCTGCGTCGCGCGTTCCAAAGGTCCCAGTCCGGATCGAGCTTCAGCGCCGCGAACGACCGGCCGCTCCACGCGCCGACGTCGATCTCGTCAAGCGCCGGCTCGATCGCGATCGGCAGCGACAACGCTCGCGCCATCGGTGCCGCAGTGTCGCGGGCACGCCGACGCGGGCTCGACTGCAAATGCGTCACGCCCTGCCCGGCCAGGCTTTGCGCAAGATCCGCGGCCTGCCGTCGTCCCGTCGCGTCGAGGCCGACCCCCGGCGTGCGGCCGACCAGGACACGGCCGAGCAACGCGTGGGTGGCATGTCGCACGAGAAAGAACGTGGTCACGATCAGGGCTCCGCCGTCACGCCTCTCCCTCCACGAAGTCGACCGTGCGCTTGCGCGCCTCCGCGTCGGTGAACTGCTGCGGCGGCGACTTCATGAAATAGCTGGACGGCCCGATCAGCGCCCCGCCGATGCGACGGTCGAGCGCGAGCTTGGCGCAGCGCACCGCGTCGATGACGACGCCGGCCGAGTTCGGCGAATCCCAGACTTCGAGCTTGAGCTCGACATTGAGCGGCACGCCCCCGAAGGTCGTGCCCTCCATGCGGATATAGGCCCACTTGCGGTCGGTGAGCCACGGCACGTGATCGCTCGGGCCGACGTGGATGTCGCCTTCGCCCAGCGGCATGTCGAGCTGGCTCACCACCGACTGCGTCTTCGAGATCTTCTTCGACTGCAGCCGCTCGCGCTCGAGCATGTTCTTGAAATCGGAATTGCCGCCGAAGTTGAGCTGATAGGTCCGATCGAGTCGCACGCCGCGCTCGCGAAACAGGTTAGCGAGCACGCGGTGCACGATGGTGGCGCCGACCTGGCTTTTGATGTCGTCGCCGATCAGCGGAAGGCCGCGCTCCTCGAAGCGGCGGCGCCACTGCGCGTTGGCGGCGATGAACACCGGGATGCAATTGACGAAGGCGCATCCGGCCTCGAGCGCGCGCGTCGCATACCACTCGGTCGCCTGTTGTGAGCCGACCGGCAGGTAGGACACGACGACGTCCGTGCGCGTGCGCGCGAGCCGCTCGGCCACATCGACGGGCGGCGCTTCGGACAAAACGATGTCATCGCGCAGATAGCGGCCGAGCCCGTCGAGGGTCGGGCCGCGCTCGACCACCACGCCGGTCGGCCTCACGTCGGCGAAGCGAAACGTGTTGTTGGGTGCGGCGCCGATCGCCTCGGCGACGTCGCGCCCGACCTTGGCGGCGCTGACGTCGAAGGCGGCCGAGATCCCGACATCAGCGACATGGTAGCCGCCGAGGTCGACGTTCATCAATCCCGGAACGGGCTCATTGGCGCGGGCATTCGAGTAATACGAGAGACCTTGGACAAAGGAGGAGGCGCAATTGCCGACACCGACGATCCCGACGCGAATGTCGCGCGTGTGCGAATGAGTGGAGGCGTCCATCCGACTTATCAACCTCCGTCACGATGCTGCCGTCGTTGCATGGTCCGAACGCGACGCAAATATTCTTTGTTCCTGCGTTCCGGGAAAATCTACCAAGAGTCGCAGGAAGATGATGTTGATGAAGAAGATGATGATGAAGCTGCGCAGCGGCGACACCGCGATGATGAAGATGATGAAGAGGAAGATAAGCGAGAAAGACGAAGCCACACCCCCTGCGTTTGTCCGATCGAGATCAGAACCCGGAACGCTTGATCATTGTTTTGCATTTAATTTTCACATGGCCTCCGAGGCGATTTGGTCGCGCGGGTGTGCCGACGGGCGAAATTGCGGCAGGAGAGCGGAAATGTCGGAAGGACAACTCACGACAGACCACGACAAGATCCGAAAATGGGCGGAGGAGCGCGGCGCCGTTCCGGCCACCGTCAAGGCGACCGAGACGAAAGGCGAGCCGGGAATTCTGCGTCTCGATTTTCCGCCGCGGGACAAAGCTCTGGAGCCCATCGCCTGGGAGGATTTCTTTGCGAAGTTCGATCACGAAAAACTCGCGTTCCTCTACCAGGACCGTACCAAGGACGGCTCGATCAGTCGCTTCCACAAATTTGTGAACCGATGATTCCCCGCTGGAACGTGGAGTCGGGCTGGCGACTGTGGGTCAATCGACCGGTCTGATTGCCGCTCTCTGAGGGCGCATGGCCGGCGCTGTCATTCGCGACGCGGGCGCCGAGCTCGTCTTCGCGTCGGCATCGAAGGCTCGCGAGGATGTCGCGATCGCCACGGCAGTCAGGCCTTCGCGCCGCCGCGTCCGACGGGACGCTGCGGCATTTCCGCGAGGCGGTGCTGCTGGCGATGCCGCAGCGCCAGGCGATCGCGATCGTCCTTGCGGTGACGCTGGCGCTCGCCGCCATCAATGCGGTCGAGCCGCTGGTCATCAAGTCGATCTTCGACGAGCTCACCGGCCCGCGGCAGCTCACGCAGCTTCTCGCCTTCCTGACGGTGCTCATATTGTTCGCCGTCGGCCGGGAGCTCGCGACCGGAACCAGCAACTGGCTCACCTGGCGCACCCGCATCGCCGTGCAATACGCCCTGCTCGAGGCGACCATCGGCAAGCTGCACACCATGCCACTGCGCCTGCAGCACAGCGAAGGCGTCGGCGCGATCATGACCCGGCTCGACCGCAGCATCCAGGGTTTCACCGGCGCGGTCAGCCTGCTCCTGTTCAGCGTGCTGCCGGCGGTGATCTTTCTGGTCGTCGCGATCTGGATCATGCTCGGGCTCGACTGGCGGCTGGCGCTGATCGTGCTCGCCTTCACGCCGCTGCCGGCGCTGATCTCGCTTCGTGCCGGGGCCGAGCAGACGCGGCGCGAGCGAACGCTGCTCGATCGTTGGGCGCAAATCTATTCCCGTTTCAACGAGGTGCTGTCCGGTATCGTGGTGGTGCGCAGCTTCGCGATGGAGGACGCCGAGAAGGCCCGCTTCCTGCGCGAAGTGGCCGAGGCCAACCGGGTGGTGATCCGCGGGGTCGCGACCGATACCGGGTACGGCGCCGCCAGCAACCTCGTCGTCGCGCTGGCGCGGGTCGCGGCGATTGCGCTCGGGGCCTATCTGGCGCTGCGCGGGGAGGTCACGATCGGCACGATCGTCGCGTTCCTCGGCTATGTGGGCGGGCTGTTCGGGCCGGTGCAGGGGCTCAGCGGCGTCTACGCCAACCTGCGCAAGGCCTCGGTGTCGCTCGACGAGATCTTCGGAATCCTGGAGATGCAGGAGCACCTCGGCGACTCGCCGGATGCGGAGGAGCTCGGCCCCATCCGTGGGCACGTGGCGTTCGACGATGTGAGCTTCCGCTACGAGCAGGCCGGACGCCCCGTGCTGGACCACGTGACGTTCGACGTCGCGCCCGGTCAGACCATTGCGATCGTCGGCCGCAGTGGCTCGGGCAAGACGACGATGATGGCGCTGCTGATGCGCTTCTATGACCCTTTGTCGGGGCGCGTCTTCGTCAATGGACACGACCTGCGCAGCGTTAGGCAGAGTTCGCTGCGGCGGAAAATCGGCGTGGTGCTGCAGGATCCGCTGCTGTTCAACGACAGCGTGCGCGCCAACATCGCCTATGGGCGGCCGGAGGCAAGCGACGAGGAGATACGGGCGGCAGCGCGCGCCGCCAATGCCGAGGAGTTCATAGCGCGGCTCGCGGACGGCTACGACACGGTCGTCGGCGAACGCGGCAGCCTGCTCTCGATCGGGGAACGCCAGCGCATCACGATCGCACGCGCGCTGCTCAAGGATCCGCCGATCCTGATCCTCGACGAGGCCACCTCGGCGCTCGACGCCGAATCCGAGGAGGCGGTGCAGAACGCGCTGGACGCATTGGTGAAAGGGCGCAGCACCTTCGTGATCGCGCACCGGCTCGCGACCGTTGTCAAGGCGGACCGCATCATCGTGCTCGGCGAGGGCCGGGTGATCGAGAGCGGCACGCATGCCGAGCTGATGCGGCGACGCGGCTACTATGCATCGCTGGTGCACCGCCAGAGCCGCGGCCTGATCGCCAACGATGCCACCGGCCAAGAGGATGGAACCGGCGGCGGGCCGACGCCGCCCGGCAGCGATTGAGCGATCGCGATTGCGACGCGACTTACTTGCGCCCCATTGCGGCGCGATGACCGCGGCGGCCACAATGGACTTCCCCCGCGATGAAGTCGCCCATTTCGCCACGCGGCGCCGGCCGTCTGTTGGCGCTTTGCGCCTGCCTTCTCGCCCCGGCCTGCCTCGCCGCCCAATCTGCGGTGCACTTTCGCACCGACGGCGGCGATGCGTGGACCTTCGACAAGCGCATCGAGGCTTCGGTTCTGACCGGCCGCTGCGACGAGGTGGTGATCGCCTCCGACGCCGGCACCGTAAGAGCCCGGCCGCACCGCGGCGAGATCACGGCGCGGGTTCGGCTCGGCCCCGGGAATAATGTGATTGCGGCGCAGTGTCGCCGCGACGGTGTATCGAACGGCCCGCCGGCGCACCAGCGCTGGCGGGTCCGCCTGAACGACGTTCCGACGGCGCGCCCCAGCGTCGAGGCCACGGCGAGCGGGCTGGTGCTCGCCGGCAATGACAGCGAACCCGCGCCCGTGGCCGGCGCGCCGATCGTCACCTATGCGTGGCGTGGCTCGGTCGAGAATCCCTCCCGGCTTGCCGGCTTGCCGGCGCAGGGCGCGCGCGTGGCGCTGCCAGTCCCGCGGCGCGAGGGCGAGTATCGCGTCAGGTTGCGCGTGGTCGACGCGGTCGGTCGTGCGGACGAGGGCACGGTCGTGTTTCGGGTCGCGCACGGAAGAGTGGAGGCGATCGATCCGCTGCGGGTCCATCCGGCCTGGATCGACGACGCGGTCGTCTATGGCGTGGTGCCGGCCCTGTTCGGCTCGCGCGGGATAGCCGACGTCACCCGCCGCCTCGACGAGCTCGCGCGGCTCGGCATCAATACGTTATGGCTTTCGCCGATAACGCCCGCCCCGCCCCGCGATTTCGGCTATGCAGTGACCGATTATTTCGGCGTACGGCGCGCGTTCGGCAGCGCGGCCGACCTGCGCGCGCTCATCGCCGCCGCGCATGACCGCGGGATGCGGGTGGTGCTCGACTTCGTCGCCAATCACCTGTCCGATCGCAACGGCTATTTCGCCGACGCGGCGGCGCACCGGCGCGCGTCACCTTATTTCGATTTCTTCGCGCGCGATGCGGCCGGCCACGCGACCCACTATTTCGACTGGAAGAACCTCGAGAACCTCAACTACGACAACGCGGAAGTGCGACGGATGGTGATCGAGGGGTTCGCGCATTGGGTGCGCGATTTCGACGTCGATGGCTTCCGCGTCGATGCCGCTTGGGGACCGCGCGAGCGGGCGCCCGCTTTTTGGGCGCGCTGGGCAAGCGAGCTTCGGCGCATCAAGCCGGACCTGCTGCTGCTGGCGGAAGCGTCCGCGCGCGATCCGTACTACGCGCTGCATGGCTTCGATGCGGCCTATGATTGGACCGACAAGCTCGGCCAATGGGCCTGGGGCGGAGCGTTCGAGGACTGGCCGCATGCGGCGAGCCAGCTGCGCGGCGCCGTCGCGGCGTCGGCAAGCTCCGGCACCATGGTCTTCCGCTTCATCGAGAACAACGATACGGGCGCTCGGTTCGTCACCCGCTATGGTGCCGACCGCACGCGCCTCGCCGCCGCCCTGCTGCTGACGCTTCCGGGACTGCCCGCGCTCTATACCGGCCAGGAGGTCGGCGCCGAATACCAACCCTACAAGGCTGACGGCCCGATCAGGTGGGACGACCATTACGGCTTGCGCGCCTGGTACGCCCGCCTGATCGCGTTGCGCCATGCGGAGGCGGCGCTGCGCTCGCGGGCGCTGCGTTTCATCGACGCCGGCGCGTCCGGGCAGATCCTCGCCTATGTGCGGCCGGGCGCGACGTCGCAGGATGACGTCGTCGTTCTTCTGAACTTTGGTGCAGATCCGGTGCAAATCCCGTGCGAGCGCCTATTCGTCACGACGGGCAAACGGCAATTCGTCGACCTCGTGAACGATCGGAATGTTGTGCTTGCGGGCGCAAACCCGACCGTATCTGTCGCGGGATACGGCACGCTGATCTTGCAGGCACGCTGACCCGGGAGCGATCATCTATCGAGTCGAGCCGGGACCGTCGCCGTCTTCCGCGCGCCGGCGCTTTTTAATGTCATCGATTTCCTCCTGCGTCAGGTCCTCGATGCCGGCAAGGCCGCTGCGCGGCGAGACCGCGCGCAACAGCTCGTCGAGCTTTGCCTGCAGCGCAGCGCCGTCGCGGTTCTGCGAGTTCTGCAGCACGAAAACCATGAGGAAAGTCACGACATTCGTCACCGTATTGGCGAATAATTGCCAGCTGTCGTTCCACCCGAACAGCGGACCCGTGATGACCCACACGAGCGTCGTGAGGCAAGCCGCCAGGAATACGACCGGCATGCCGAAGACGGCGGCTGCGTGGTCGGCGATGCGGCTGAAAAACCGCGGAAGATCCATGGTGCGCTCCTCAGTCGGAACCTGGCGCCCGCAGTCCGCGGAACTTCGCGGCGGCGCCTCAGGTCGGACAGTTTGATGACGGCTTGCACTTCGTGCGGGTTCCGGCGATTGCGTTAAAGCGGGTAACCGCAATCAGCAGCCGAGGTGCGTCCCGGACGACCTGACTACCGGACGAACGACGATCTTTCTGTTCGTTGCTCCAGATGGACATGTACGCGCTTTTTGACTCTCGTCGGCGTCTCGGCCTCACAGCCGATCGCGTTTCCGCTGGTCGGCAACTACGTTGGGAGCTGGCTCGTTCTCGACCGACGTTCGTTCGATTGGCAAAGCGCCGCGACTGTCGCGACGTGGATCATGACGCTGTTCTCCAGCGCGCCGAGCATCGCGATAGGCTCGCTATCCACGCAAATGAGACGAACTCCTGCGCGCCGAGGGTCGCGCGCGGAACACTCTGACCACGATCGATGCGAATGAGCCGGAGGAGATCGAGGCGCAGCGCTCGACCGGTGGCGTTCGCGCGAGGAATGAGTGCGACCCAGCATGTTGCCCGGGGCGGCGACGTCACGCATCTGACGGGTGTCTGCTCGATAGCCGACTCGCCTCGCGCAACGACAGGGAATTGCTTTCTTACGACTGAACCCTTGTCGGGCGAGCCGCGTTCAACCGCTGGCTGAGGAGCGAATCAGGGCGGCCGGCGTCCAGGAATTGCAACGTGTCCATTGCCATGCAAACCCCCGCCGACGGGCGCAATCGCCCAAAGTCTTTGGACGACCAAGCCAAACCGGCTTTGCCGGATTGGCGGCTTGTCGGCCTCACCGTCGTTGCGGTGGGGGCTGCCGCGGGCACGGTTGTTTCGATCGTCGACTACGTGTCGCCATCGAGCGGAATTAAGGGCGCCGAGGGCGCCATTCTGGTCATGGCCAGCACGGCTATTCTGGCGCTGCTGGCTGCGGCGTTGTTTCGGATCCCGCCGCAGCGGCGGATCCTGCGTGGTCTCGTCTTCGCCGCGGCACTCCTCGACATCATCGGCAGCGGGGTCGCGGCCTATTTTCTCGAGAGCAATGCGCTCGTGGCCCTGCTCGCAATCGCGCTTGTCGGCTGGCTGATTGCCGTCGCGTCGCGCCGGCCGGTGCATGCATGACGGGCTCGACGGTAATGAACTTATCACGCATCACGGTGCGCCTGCTCGCCGCGCTCGCGTTGGCCTCGTCATTGGGGGCCGCTTCGCGGGGCCAGACTTGGCAGGAGTTCAACGGCGACCTGCAGGCGCGCAAGTATTCGCCGCTGACGCAGATCACGCCCGCGAACGTGAAAGAACTCGAGGTCGCGTGGAGCATGCATACGGGCGATGTTTCGGACGGCAACCGTCCGGTGCCCGGCACGTACGCGCGCGACATGCCAGGCGGCAGCGAGAAAGCGCCCGCGACGGTCTGGTCGGCGACGCCGCTGTTCGTCAACGATACGCTCTACCTCGGCACGCCATTCTATCGCATTTTTGCGCTGGAGCCCGATACCGGCAAGGTCAAGTGGACTTTCGATACCAAGTCGAAGATCGAGGCGCTTACCCAGCCCGAGCTCAAGAATCGCGGCGTTGCCTACTGGCAAGCCGACAAGGTCGTCGCCGGGCAACCGTGCCAGAAACGTGTCTATATCGGCACGATGGACGCGCGGCTCTTCGCGGTCGATGCCGATACCGGCAAGGCGTGCGAGGACTTCGGCGACCACGGCGTGGTCGACATCAACAAATGGAATACCGAGAACGCCAAATGGCCGCTCTCGGTGCTGCAGCCGCCGATCGTCTACAAGGACATGTTGTTCCTGGGCTGGGCCGGCAAGGACTGGGAGGACGCGCAGGCGCCGCCCGGGACCCTGTTCGCGCTCGACGCCCGCACCGGCGCGCGGCGATGGACCTTCAATGCGATTGCGCCGGACGTTGCGCCGCGCACCGGCACCTCGAACGTATGGGCGAGCATGTCGATCGATCCGCAGCGCGACCTGCTCTACATCCCGGTGAGCTCGCCGAGCCCGAACTTCTATGGCGGCGAGCGCAAGAACGCCGTTCCCTACGGCACCTCGATCACCGCCCTGCACGTCGCGACCGGCGAGGTCGCCTGGTCGCGGCAACTGGTTCATCACGATTTGTGGGATTTCGATACCAATTCGGCGCCGACGCTCGTCGACATCGACAAAGATGGCAAGACCATCCCGGCGCTGGTCGAGACTTCGAAGCAAGGCTTCATCTATGTGCTCGACCGCACCATCGGTGAGCCTGTTTACCCGATCGAGGAGCGCCCCGCGCCGCCGTCCGATGTGCCGGGCGAGCAGGCCGCGCCGACGCAACCCTACGTGCCGGTGCCGAAGCCGGTCGTGGACGACCAATGGCCGGGCGTCTATCCGCTCGCGGACGCGCTCAGCCTCGGCTACTGCAGCCGCACCGCCAAGAAGCTGAAATATGCCGGTCGTTTCACCCCGCCGAGCCTTGCCGGCACGCTCACCTATCCGGCGACCATCGGCGGCACCGAATGGGGCGGCGGCGCGGTCGATCCCCGCAGCCAGACCTTCGTCGTCAACAGCTCGAGCGCGGTGCAGATCTATCAGCTCATGACCCGGGCCGATTACGACAAGGCCAAGTCGAATGGCGGCACCGAGACGGCCGGGTATTTCCCGATGCTGGGAAGCCCTTAC
Source organism: Xanthobacteraceae bacterium (assembly GCA_035293985.1). Lineage (GTDB taxonomy): Bacteria > Pseudomonadota > Alphaproteobacteria > Rhizobiales > Xanthobacteraceae > JAVDCA01. Next base: position 246,494 of record DATGLS010000015.1, on the reverse strand, counting down.
GGCATCAAGCTCACCACTTTTCTCAATCCTCTCGGAATGCCGTGCTGGAAGCCGCCCTACGGCACGATCGCGGCCTACGATCTCAAGACCGGCAACCAGTTGTGGAAGGAGCCGTTCGGCGAGGTGCAGAAGTGGGGTTTCTACATGCCTGACGCGTGGGGCTCGATCACGATCGGCGGGCCGGTGATCACGGCGAGCGGCCTCATCTTCATCGGCGCCTCGATGGACTCGCGCGTGCGGGCGATCGATCTCAAGACCGGGGCGGTTCTGTGGAAAGCGCTGGTCGCGGCCCCGGCCGTATCGTTGCCGGCGGTCTATTCCTACAAGGGGCGCGAATACGTCGCCTTCGCCGCCGGCGGCAACTCGATCCTCACCCCGCGGGTCAGCGACCAGGTCGTGGCGTTCGCGCTGCCGCGCTGAGCGGCGCATTTGCCGCGATTGATCCATCCGACGATCGGTCAACAAAAAGGCCCCGGCGTGCGCTCGCCGGGGCCTCCATCGCGGACTTCGGGGCATCAAGGGGCTCCCGCGACGTCGAGAGAAGCGCCGACAAGACTAGCCGGGTCTTGCGTCATGGTCGGTCCGAACTCGGACTCACCGAACGGGAATGGAATCCCGGACCTTGCCGATGAATTCAAATCGGAATCGGACGCAAACGCGCGCGAACCTTCACTACTGAATGGCGTTTCCGCCAGGGGGACGAAGCGCCGGCGCGGATTGGCACGTGAGTATCCTCGATTTCGTTCTCGGCCGCAGGCTGCTCAATCGCGAATACCGGCGGCGCAGGATCGGCGCGTTCGAAGGCGTGCCCGCGATGGGCCTCGACGGCATCGGGTCCTCGTCCTACGGTCCCGAGGCCGCGCTCGCGATATTGATTCCGCTGGGTGCACTTGGTCCCGGTTACATCGGCTGGATCATGGCGCCGATCGTGCTGCTGCTGCTGATCCTGTTCGCTTCCTATTGGCAGACCATCCGGGCCTATCCCAACAATGGCGGCTCCTACATCGTCGCCAAGGACAACCTTGGACCCTATGCGAGCCTGCTCGCCGCCGCCGCGCTGATGATCGACTACGTGCTCAACGTGGCGGTGGGCATCTCGGCGGGCGTCGGCGCGCTCGTGTCGGCCATTCCGACCCTGCATCCGTACATGCTCGCTCTTTGTCTCGGCGTGCTGGTGCTCATCGCCCTGGTGAATCTGCGCGGCACTCCCGATGCCGGCCGTCTGTTTGCACTGCCGACCTATGTCTACATCGCGAGCTTGCTCGTGGTGCTGGCGATCGGCATCGTCAAGGCGCTCACGTCGGGTGGCCATCCGCAGCCTGTGGTCGCGCCGCCACATCTGCCGCCGGCGACCGAGGCGATCGGCATCTGGCTGGTCCTGCGCGCCTTCGCGAGCGGCTGCACCGCCATGACCGGCGTCGAGGCGGTGAGCAACGGGATGAGCGCCTTTCGCGAGCCGCCGGTCCGCTATGGGCACCGCACGCTGAGCGCGATCGTGCTGACCCTGGGCGTCCTGCTCGTCGGCATCGCGTATCTGGTGCAAGTGTTCGGCATCGGGGCGATGGACCAGAGCAAGCCCGAGTACCGCAGCGTGCTCTCGCAGCTTGCCGCCGCCGCGGTCGGCCAGGGCGCGCTCTACTATGTCGCCATCGGCTCGCTGTTGTGCGTGCTGACGCTGTCGGCCACCACGAGCTTCGTCGATTTTCCGCGGCTCTGCCGGCTGATTGCCCAGGACGACTACTTGCCGCGGCCCTTCGCGATCGCGGGCCGCCGGCTCGTCTTCTCGGTCGGCATCATCTACCTCGCGGTCACGGCGGGGCTGCTGCTGTTCGCCTTCGGCGGCATCACCGACCGGCTCATTCCCCTGTTTGCGATCGGCGCCTTCTTGACCTTCACGATCTCGCAGTCCGGGATGATGGTGCACTGGCGGCGCGCCATCCGGCAGGCGCAATCGGCGCGCGAGCGGTCCAGCCATCAGATGCACTTCTGGATCAACGCGACGGGCGCCACGACGACCGGAGCGGCGCTCATCGTCATCGTGATCGCGAAGTTCACGGAGGGAGCCTGGATCACGATCCTGATGATCCCTTGCGTGATCGCGCTGCTGCTCGTCATTCACCGTTACTATGCCCGCATCGCCGCCGAGACGCGCGCCGATCCGCTCGATCTGCATGATACGCGACCGCCCGTCCTCCTCGTCGCCGTGCAGGAATGGAATCGGCTCGCCGAGAAGGCATTGCGCCTCGCGACGACCCTTTCACCGGACGTCATAGCGGTTCACCTGAGCGAGCTCACCGGTCCGCAGGCGGAGGAGCGCGGCAAGTTCCTGAAGGCGCGATGGCGACGCGACGTCGAGGAGCCCGCCGCTGCGGCCGGCGTGCCGGCGCCGCAGCTGATGGTGCTGCCTGCGGCGCGGCGCGCCATCCACGAGCCGATTCTCAAGCTCGTCGACAAGCTGGAAGAGAGGTTCGGCACGCGGCGCGTCGTGGTCCTGGTGCCCGAGATCGTCAAACGTCGGTGGTACCAGCACCTTCTGCACGCGCATCACGCATGGCAATTGCGCCGGCAGCTCGTGCTCCACGCCGGATCGCGCGTCACCATCATGAACGTTCCCTGGTACGTCGACTGAACGAGCGTATCAGCGCGACCGCCGTCGGCCAACAGCGACGAGCGACGACAATGGACCGGACCATCATCGAGGCACATCTGGCCATGGTTGATCGACATGTCGCCGATGGCGAGCGGCTGGTGGCCCGGCAGCGCGAGCTGCTGCGCGGGCTGGAGCCCGGGGGGCACGGCGCAGTCATCGGCCGCGCGCTGCTGGTCCAGTTCGAGGAATTGCTGGCGCAGCACATTGCCCACCGGGACCGATTGCGGCGCGAGCTGCTGCAGTGTCGTTCCTGATTCAGGATTTCCCTCGGCGCTCATGCTGCGCTTTCGCTTCGCCTAGAGCACCCGAGCGTGATGTAGACGGTGGCGTCGCTGGGTTGTTCTATGCGCAGCGCGTGCTAAGTGACTGACCTTGCGCGTGCGGAAAGGTGGCCGAGTGGTTTAAGGCACCGGTCTTGAAAACCGGCAGGGGGTTCCGCTCCCTCGTGGGTTCGAATCCCACCCTTTCCGCCAGTTCTCGCCGGGAGCCGCCTAGAGCGGCGGTTGAGGTGAAATGCAAGATGTGACCGCGCCGATCTCCCCATTCCTCGCGCCGGGCGCCTTCGTCGACAGCGGCGCGCCGGCGATCGTCGCGTTGGCGCAGCGCACCACTGCTGGTGCCGCCGATCCGCGCGACGCTATCCTTCGTCTTTACGGCACGATCCGCGACACCGTCACGTACGACCCCTACGTCGATTTCACCGATCCGGCGAGCTACCGCGCGAGCGCGGTGCTGGCGGCAGGGCGCGGCTTCTGCGTCGGCAAGGCCGCGCTGCTCGCGGCGACGGCGCGCGCCATCGGGGTGCCGGCGCGCGTCGGCTATGCGGACGTGCGCAACCACCTCACCTCGCCGCGGCTCTACCGGCTGATCGGCACCGACGTGTTCACTTGGCACTCCTATGCGGACATCTTCATCGAGGGGAACTGGGTCAAGGCGACGCCGGCGTTCGACCGCGCGCTGTGCGAGCGGGTCGGCATCGATACGCTCGCGTTCGATGGGCGCAACGACTCGCTGTTCCATCCATTCGACCGCAGCGGCCGGCGGCACATGCAGTACCTGCGCGACCGCGGCACCTTCGCGGACGTGCCGTTCGAGGCCATTCAGACGGACTTCCGCCGCGACTACCCGAACCTGATGAAGGGTGGGCGCGCGGACGGCGATTTCCGCGCCGAGGCGGTGGCGCCCGGGGGCGATTGATTGCTGCAGGTGCCGGCCCGCCGCGGGGTGTTCACCCTGGCGATAAATGCGAATCTCAGCGAACGGGTCTAAACCCTTCCTCAACCAGGATTGCTTACTCTTTATACCGACGGGGACGATGCCTGGTCGCGCAGGCACCGTGCGGGTCACTTCAGTTGGCGTATCCGCAGCTCGATGCCCGCGGCCTTCGAGCCCCCGCCCCTCCCGGAATTACCTCCACACGGCGTCTCGCCGAGGACGAGCCACCTCTGATCGCCTCCCGGTCGCCTTGGTCTAGTCGATCTGTAGCTCAGGCCGGCGCGGATGACCTCGGCGGACAGGCGACCGTCGAATGCAAATGTCGAGGTGCCCCCACGGTGGATGTCTGCTCGAGAGTCGATCTCGAGGCCGCCGACCAGTGCGCCCCGCTGCCAGTTGGCGCCCGCCTGGAATCCGCCGAAGCCGCCCTCCCCGTTGATGCCGGAAATCCGAAAAAGCGTGATCGCGTCATGCAGGGAGCCGTAGCCGCGTACACGCCGGCGTAGAGACCGGTGCAACCCCAAGGCGTCGGCACGCCGCCGGTGAGGCCCAATCGTAAGCGGCCCCGTAGGCTGAGGTCGCCGCCGGCGTCGGGCCGCCGAACTTATAGCTCAGGCCGGCGCGGACGACATCGACCGTGAGGTCCCCGGAGGTGAGGACAAGCGCCCCCCCGGCGCTGCTGGTGGAGATCGCGCTGCCGGCGTCGCTGAAATCGTAATGCAGATATTCGAGGCGGGCGAGCCAATGGTTATCGGCGAGCCGCATCCGCCGCCGGCGCCCACGACCCACCCGAAGCGATAGTTCGGCCCGGCGATGCTCACAGTCGATGCCGGCGCAGCGGTCTCGTTCGTCGACTGGCCTAGGTCGGAGCGGGACCAGGCGGGTCCGCCGGTGGCATAGAGGAGCAGGTCGGGCCGCGGCAGGTAGCCCAGCCCTGCCCCATTTCGGCGGCAAGGATAGTCCGCTTTGTCGCCGCGCGCTGTTGCGCACGCGCTACACGCAGCGAAAAATACAGGCATGTCGCTGCCGCCCGGGAAAACGTCTACGCGGACGGCGCGATTGCGCGACAAACCGGAGACCCTGCCGCGTCCGCGCCTCCGGCTCAGGGTGGCTCATCCACAGGGCTCCCCTATGCCCTTTCCGCCCCGGCGCGCGCCGCGAGCAGCTCGCGGTTGATGTCGCGCGCGACGCTCCATCCGCGGTAGATGAAGGCCGAATAGATATCGACGCAGGCCGCACCGGCACGCAGCATGGCGAGCGCAGCCGCGCCCGTGCTCACCCCGCCGTTGCCTTTGATCGGAATGCGGCCGCGCGCGATCTTCGCGGCGCGCTCGACATTGGCGATGGCGCGCTCGAAGATCGCGCGGCCGTGCAGGGTGCCCTGCTTCACGCCGAGCCGAGGGTCCGCCACCGGCTTTCCGCCCGCGATCTTGAGGCCGGCGACACCCGCCGCGACGCAGCGCTCGATCAATTCGGCCAGACGATCCGGCACGACCGCCGTATCGTTCGGCACGCGGACGATCGCAGGCTTGCGTCGCGCCTCGATGCGGGCGAGGACCTCGCGCAACAGCGCGAGGTCGTCGAACCGCTCGCCCGGCTGCACGTTCGGGCACATCAGGCTGATCTCGACAGCGTCGACGTAAGGTTCGACCGCAAGGAAGCTCGCGGCGATCTCGGCCGCCGTGAAGCCGCCGATATTGGCAACGAGCGGCGTCCTGGTGTGTCGGCGGGCGCGCAGGCGCGCCACGCAATAATCCCGTCCGTGGCTCGGCACGCCCATCGCGTCGGCGAGCGACTGCGTCTCGCGATAGCGTACCAGCCGCGGAAACGGATTGCCGTGGCGCGGCGCCGGCATGATCGAGCCGACGGTGAGGAAGCCGAAACCGAAACAGTCGAGCGCATCGATCAATTCGCAATTCTTGTCGAAGCCGGCCGCGAGCCCGACCGGGTTCGGCAGATCGAGGCCGGCGAACCGCACGCGCAGGCGCGGGTCGTCGTTCCGCCAGCCGCCGAGCGCCGACGCGGCCCGCCACGGCGCCGCAACGCGAAGCGCCGCGTGCGCAAGCGCATGGCTGCTGTCGGGGGACAGACGAAACAGAAGCGGGCGCGCGACGGATCCGTAGAGTGACATGAGAGGCCGAGGCAGTAGCCGGGAATGACCGCAGCGAGCAACGGCTTCGGTGCTCCGGCCCTCGGATTGACATCATTTCATTTTTGGGAATAAATTTCATTTATGGAAGATAACACAGATGGTTCGGCCGACCGGCTGGCCTCTCGGCTCAGGGAGCTTCGCGTCGCCAAAAACCTGTCGCTGCAGGAACTCGCCGCACGCAGCGGGGTGAGCCGCGCCACCCTCTCGCGCATCGAGAACGGCGAGGTCAGCCCGACGGCGGAGACGCTGGGCGCGCTTGCGTCCGCCTATGCGATGACGATCTCGCGCATTCTCGCGCCCGCGGAGCGGCCGTTTCAGGCGCTGATCGCGCGCGCCGAGCAGAGCATCTGGCAGGATCGCTCGCACGGCTTCACCCGGCACATCGTCTCGCCGCCGAGCGGCGCGCTGTCGGTCGAGATCATCCGCTGCGAGCTCGCCGCCAACCAGTCGATCGCCTACGAGAAGGCGTCGGTCGCCGGGCTCGAGCATCACCTCATCATGCTCAAGGGCGCGCTGAGCGTCACGGTCGAGGGCGAGATCCATTCGCTGAAGGAAGGCGACTGCCTGCGCTATCGGCTATTCGGCGCAACCCGTTTCGAGACGCGCCGGTCGGCGGCGTCCTACCTGATCGTGCTCGCCTAGAGGCAAAGCCCATGGACAACATCCGCATCAACGTGGTCGCGCCGCAGGATTTCGACGCGGTGGCGAAGAGCCTCGCCGAGATCATGGCGGACGGCGTCAACGGCGGCGCCGCGATCAGCTTCATGCAGCCCTACTCGCTCGACGACGGCTGGCGCTTCTGGGTCGACGAGGTGTTTCCCGACGTCGCGCGCGGCGCCCGGGTGCTGTTCGTCGCCTATCTCGACGGCGCCGTCGTCGGCACGGTGCAGATGGATATCGGCCTGCGGCCCAATCAGCCGCATCGCTGCGAGGTCGCAAAAATGGTCGTGCATTCGCGCGCCCGCCGCAAAGGCGTCGGACGCGCCCTGATGCTGGCGCTCGAGGCGCACGCGAAGTCGCTCGGCAAGACGCTGATCACGCTCGACACCCGCACCGGCGACAAGGCCGAGACGCTCTACGCCTCGGTTGGCTTCCAGCGCGCCGGCGTGATCCCGAACTACGCCTTCGATCCGGACGGCCGCGCCAAGCACGCGACCACATATATGTACAAGGAGATCTAACTGCGCCCTTTCTCCTTGTCGGTGAGGGTCTATTCCCGCCGTGGTCAGCGGTCGTTGCAAGCCGCGGCCTCACGTCCATTTGGCGCTCGCCTTGAGCGTCTCGACCGATTGCGCCGCGGCGGCGAGCAGCTCGGGATAGTCGAGCGTCGTGAACTCACTCTTGCGACGCAGGATCCGACCATCCACCACCACGGTGTCGACGTCGGAGGGCGCCGCGAGCTGCACCAGCGCGTCATAGGGATCGCCGATCTCGCCGAGATGCGGCGCGTCGGTGCGCACCAGGATGAGATCCGCGCGCTTGCCCGGCGTGAGCGAGCCGGTCTTCTCGGCAAGGCCGAGGTCCTCGGCGCCGCCGAGGGTCGCCATCTGGACCAGCTTGCGGGTGGTGAGCTTGAACTTGCCGCCGGTGCGATGGCGGTTGACCGCCTGCAGCATATGCATGCAGGCGAACATGTCGCAATGCTCGGCGGTGACATTGTCGATCGAGATGCTGACCGGCACGCCCGCCTGCATCATCTCGATGAACTGCATCTCGCCGCTGCGCGCCGCCTCGCCGAGCGGCGAGGTGCTGTAATGCGCGCCATGCTTCGCCAGCGCCTCCCAGTCGGCCGCTTCCGTGTTGAGCGGATGGACGAGCTGCAGGTCCGGCCCGAGCAGGCTCGCGCCATTGAGCAGCTGGATCGCGCCCGAGCCCGACGTGTGCAGCGTGATCGGCAGGCCGAGCGCGCGCACCGCGTCCCACTCCCTCTTGGCCATGGCGGCGTCGATCGCGCCGCGCGTGCCGCCGGTCGAGCCGTCGACATTGCGCGAGCAGATGCCGAGCGTGAGCATGTCGTCGCCAGCGAGATCGTGCTTCATGCGCGCGAGGTCGGCGAGATCCATCGGCTTGTCGTTGGGCATTCCGAGCGGGCAGCCATAGGCGAAGCGGCCGCGCAGGCCGCTCTCGCGCATGGCCCGGACCTCGGCATCCGCGTGGGCGGGGCTGCGCACATTGTGCGCCCAGTTGTGCGTCGTGGTGACGCCGGCCGCGAGCGCCTGGGCAAGGCTCAGCCGCACGCTGCGATAGCTGTCCTGCGGCGTGTAGTGCAGGCCGAGCGCGAAGGTGACCGGGAAATAGGTTTTCTTCGGATCGTCGGCACGCAGCACCGGGCGCAGGAAGGTGGTCCAGTGGTGCCAATGGGTGTCGACGAAGCCGGGCATGCAGATCATGCCCTTGCCGTCGATCACCTCGGCGCCCGGCGCCGCGACGCTCGCGCCGACCGCGACGATGGCGCCGTCGCGCACATGCACGTCGCCGGCGGGGAAGTCCCCCACCCGCTCGTCCATCGAGAGCACGTGCGCGCCGCGCACCACGAACTCCCGGCGCGAGGGGAGGCTCGCGCCCGCCCTCGACGCACTCGTTTGCGCCGATGCTCGCGCCCGGATGAGGGTGGCGGCACCGAGCGCAGTCGTTGCGGCGAGAACGGTCCGCCGGTCGAATTTTTCTTTGGGCATCGTCTCCCTCCCGGATCATTGCGTCGCCTGGTAGCGCGCAAATTTGGGCCGCGAGGCTAACGCCGATCGAGGTATGCGGGCAACGAGTCTCGCGCGACGTCAGTGCTTGAGCTTGAACGTCGTCCCGTTGATGCCGGTCGCGACTCTGGGGGGGCCGCCCAACGTGCCTGGGCCAGTGCCCACATGCCGCACCATGGTCCCGTTGATGAGGCCGCGCGGCGGCGTGGGCACGTCCTGCGCCGGCGGCACATGGACCAAACGGACTGCCGGATTGGCGATCCCGATCGTCCCACGGCCGGGAGCTGCCGGGACGGCCGCAAGGTGGGTCGTGCGGCCGTGCGGATCGACTGCGATCACGCCGATTGCGTTGCGCGCCGGTCCGGTCGGCGATATCGGGCCGGCCTGATGCGGACGGTGAATGGGCGCGAGCCGCACTGCCTCGATTTTCTTGAACAGGCGATCGCGCGCTTGGCCTCTGGGCGAGAGCCGGGGCACAGCGACGTCGACCGTGTCGACGCGCCTGTCGCCGGATTTGTCGCCGTGCTGGACGCCTGGCTTCGTACCGCGGTCGTCGTTGCCTTCGCGCGCCTTATCGAGCCTGTTGGTCTTATCGCCCTTATCTGCGTTGGGGTCGCGCGCATCAGGACGCGGCCCGAAATGATGTTGCGTGCCGGGGTCGGGTCGCCTGGTCGGTGAAATCGCGGGCCTGGCGTCGCCGGCCGAATTCGCCACCGTGCTCTTCGCGTCATGAGCGCTACGGGATGCCGAAGCTGGCTTCTCGGCCAGCACCACAGACGTCGACAAGAGGGCGAGCAAGGCGGCCGTGGCCAAGCGTCGAGCGATCCGGCCGCAAGCGTCGTCAATACGCAGGGCTGCCATCAGGCCAATCTCATATCTGTCGATCTCGCCGGTATTGGACGTAATATAGAGCAGCATCGGGGCGGGTGCGAGGCCGGTGGGCAGCCCCCGCGGCGTCGAAGGAGACCGGACATGACTGTGCTCGACACCTTTTCGCTGCAAGGAAAGGCGGCGCTGGTCACCGGCGCCGCCTCGGGCATCGGCCGCGCCGTCGCGCTCGCGTTCGGCGAGGCCGGTGCGCCGGTCGGCTGCGCCGACATCGACGCGAGCGCGGCGCGCAAGACATCAGAGGCAATCGCGGCCGCGGGCGGCAAGGCCGTGCCGATTGCCTGCGACGTCAGCCAGGAGGCGAGCGCGACGGCGGCCGCCAAGGCGGTTGCCGATGCATTCGGCGCGATCCACGTTCTCGTCAATGCGGCAGTCGCGACCGACCCGAGCGGCAGCGTGCTCGACTATGCGCGCGCCGAATGGGACCGCGTCTTTTCCATCAACGTCACGGGGGTGTTCCTGATGAGCAAGGCCGTGCTGCCGGCGATGATCGCGGCGGGCGGTGGCAGCATCATTCATCTCGCCTCGCAGCACGCCCGCGTCGGCGCGCCGGGGCGCGCGGTCTACTGCGCCACCAAGGGCGCGCTGGTGATGCTGGCCAAATGCATGGCGATCGACCACGCGGCGCAGAAGATCCGCGTCAACACGATCTCGCCCGGCGCCGTCGAGACGCCGCGCATGACCTATCGCTACGGCGACATGGCCGCTGCGCGGGCGGCGCTGGGGCCGAAGCACCTGCTCGACCGGCTCGCCGCGCCCGACGAGATCGCGCGCGCCGCGGTGTTTCTGGCGAGCGATGCGTCGAGCTTCGTCACCGGCTCGGACCTGCTGGTGGATGGCGGGTTTACGGCAGTGTAAGGGCCCGGCCCAAACGGGCATCGCACTTATGGGATTCCTATAAGGAAGCCCCGCGCCTCATCTCGAAAACCTACGCGACCTCGCGCCATTTTCCGGCGACGCGATCGCACGTCGATTCGTATGGAGCATTCCATGATGGACGCCATCATGCTCGCGATTGGCCTCGCCTTCTTCGCCCTATCGGTCGGCTACGTCGTCGCCTGCGACCGGCTGTAGGAGCTCTCCATGACCTTCGACTATTCGCTCGCCGCCCTCGTGACCGTGGGGCTCATGATCTACCTCGTCTACGCCCTGCTGCATCCCGAGCAGCTCTGAGGGGCCACACCCATGACCATCATCGGCTGGATTCAAATCGCGCTCTATTGCGCGATCATCGTCGCGATCACGCCACTCCTCGGCGCCTACATGACGCGCGTCTTCAACGGTGAGCGCACGTTCCTCTCGCCCGTGCTGCGGCCGGTCGAGGCCGCGATCTACTGGGCCGGCGGCGTCGACGATCGGCGCGAGCAGAGCTGGGTGATCTACGCGGTCGGCATGCTGCTCTTCCATGTCGGCGGCTTCCTCATTCTGTATGCCATCCTGCGCTTCCAGGCCCTGCTGCCGTTCAATCCGGCCGGGCAAGCGGCGGTGTCGCCGGATCTGTCGTTCAACACGGCGGCGAGCTTCATCACCAACACCAACTGGCAGAGCTACGGCGGCGAGACGACCCTGTCGTATCTCACGCAGATGCTCGGCCTGACCCATCAGAACTTCCTCTCGGCCGCGACCGGCATCGTGCTTGCGATGGCGCTGATCCGCGGCTTCGTGCGCGCCTCCGCGCGCACGGTCGGCAACTTCTGGGTCGATATCACGCGCTGCACGCTCTACATCCTGCTGCCGATCTGCGTCGTCTACGCGCTGTTCCTCGTCTGGCAGGGCATGCCGCAGACGCTCAGCGCTTATGTGGACGCGACCACGCTCGAGGGCGCGAGGCAGACCATCGCGGTCGGCCCGGTCGCGTCGCAGGTCGCGATCAAGATGCTCGGCACCAACGGCGGCGGCTTCTTCAACGCCAATGCGGCACATCCGTTCGAGAATCCGACCGCGCTGTCGAACTTCGTGCAGATGATCTCGATCTTCGCGATCGGCGCCGCGCTCACGAACGTATTCGGCCGCATGGTCGGCAACCAGCGCCAGGGTTATGCGATCCTAGCCGCCATGGGCCTGCTGCTCATCGCCGGCGTCGCGGTCTGCTACTGGGCCGAGGCGCACGGCAACGACATCCTCAACGCCATGGGTCTCACCGGCGGCAACATGGAGGGCAAGGAGGTCCGCTTCGGCATCGTCGGCTCGGCGCTCTTTGCCGTCATCACCACCGCGGCCTCGTGCGGCGCCGTCAACGCCATGCACGACTCGTTCACGGCGCTCGGCGGCATGATCCCGCTGATCAACATCCAGCTCGGCGAGGTCATCGTCGGCGGCGTCGGCGCCGGCATGTACGGCATGCTGCTGTTCGTCATCATCGCGATCTTCGTGGCCGGCCTGATGGTGGGCCGCACGCCCGAATATGTCGGCAAGAAGATCGAGGCCAAGGAGGTAAAGATGGCGATGCTCGCGATCCTGATCCTGCCGCTGATGTATCTCGGCTGGACCGCGATTGCGGTCGTCACCAAGGACGGCCTCGCCGGCATGGCCAACCCGGGCCCGCACGGCTTCACCGAGGCGCTCTATGCCTACACGTCGGCGACCGGCAACAACGGCTCGGCCTTCGCGGGGCTCTCGGCGAACACGCTCTTCTACAACATCACCCTCGCGATCGCGATGCTGGTCGGCCGCTTCTGGATGATCATTCCGGCGATGGCGATCGCGGGCTCGCTCGCGGCGAAGAAATCGGTGCCGCCGTCCGCCGGCACCTTCCCGACCGCGGGCGGGCTCTTTGTCGGCCTCGTCGTTGGCGTGATCGTCATCGTCGGCGGCCTCACCTTCTTCCCGGCGCTGGCGCTCGGCCCGATCGTCGAGCACCTGGCGCAAATCGCCGGCACGACATTTGCCGCGGCGAATTGAGTAGCCCGGACGGAGGCGCGAAGCGCCGTAATCAGGGGAAATCCCATCGGCGGTGAGGCTTTCCCCCCATTCGGCTTCGCTTCGTGCGAGCTACGATTTCGGAGTAAGACCATGGAAACCACTCAGATACGCAAGCGCATGCCGACCTCGGCCCTGCTCGATCCGAAGATCGTCATGCCGGCGATCGGCTCGGCCTTCGTCAAGCTCAATCCGCGCGCCCTGATCCGCAATCCGGTGATGTTCGTGCTCGAGGCGGTGTCGGCGCTCACCACCGTGATCCTCGCACGCGACCTGATCACCGGCGGGCAGACGCTCGCGTTCGAGTTCCAGATCGTGCTGTGGCTGTGGTTCACGGTGCTGTTCGCGAACTTCGCCGAGGCGATCGCCGAGGGCCGCGGCAAGGCGCAGGCGGATGCGCTGCGCCGCCAGCGCACCGAGACCAAGGCGAAGCTGCTCAACGGCTCCGACCGCGCGAGCTACAGGATGGTCGACAGCACCTCGCTCACGGTCGGCGACGTCGTGCTGGTCGAGGCCAACGATTTCATTCCCTCCGACGGCGAGGTGATCGAGGGCGCCGCCTCGGTCAACGAGGCGGCGATCACCGGCGAATCCGCGCCGGTGATCCGCGAGTCGGGCGGCGACCGCTCGGCCGTCACGGGCGGCACCCAGGTGCTGTCCGATTGGATCCGCGTGCGCATCACGGCGGCTCCGGGCTCGACCTTCCTCGACCGCATGATCCGGCTGGTGGAGGGCGCCGAGCGGCAGAAGACCCCGAACGAGATCGCGCTCAACATCCTGCTGGTCGGCCTCACCATCATCTTCGTCTTCGCGACCGTGACGATCCCGAGCTACGCTCGATATGCGGGTGGCGCGATCTCGGTGGTCGTCCTGGTGGCGCTGTTCGTCACCCTGATCCCGACCACCATTGGCGCCCTCCTCTCGGCCATCGGCATCGCGGGCATGGACCGGCTGGTGCGGTTCAACGTGCTCGCCATGTCGGGCCGCGCCGTCGAGGCGGCGGGCGACGTCGACACGCTGCTGCTCGACAAGACCGGCACCATCACGCTCGGCAACCGCCAGGCGACCGACTTCAAGCCGGTGCGCGGCGTCACCGCGCAGGAGCTGGCCGACGCGGCGCAGCTCGCCTCGCTCGCCGACGAGACCCCGGAAGGGCGCTCGATCGTGGTGCTGGCGAAGGAGAAATACGGCATCCGCGGCCGCGACGTCGCCGAGATCGGCGCCAAGTTCATTCCGTTCACGGCGCAGAGCCGCATGAGCGGCGTCGAGCTCGGCTCCTCGTGGGTGCGCAAGGGCGCGGTCGACTCGATCCTGAGCTTCCTCAACGGCCCGTCGACCGCCGCGGTCGCAGCCGCCGGCGGCGCCGTGCGGGTGCTGACGCCTGCGGTGAGCGCCGAGACCGCCCGGGAGCTGCAGGCGATCGCCGAGTCGATCGCCAAGACCGGAGGCACGCCGCTCGCGGTCGCGCGCGACGGCAAGCTGCTGGGCGTGATACAGCTCAAGGACATCGTCAAAGGCGGCATCCGCGAGCGCTTCGCCGAGCTGCGCCGCATGGGCATCCGCACCATCATGATCACGGGCGACAACCCGATGACCGCGACCGCGATCGCGGCCGAGGCCGGCGTCGACGACTTCCTCGCCCAGGCGACGCCCGAGGACAAGCTGCGACTGATCCAGGGCGAGCAGGCCAAGGGCAAGCTCGTCGCCATGTGCGGGGACGGCACCAACGATGCGCCGGCGCTCGCCCAGGCCGACGTCGGCGTCGCCATGAACACCGGCACGCAGGCGGCGCGCGAGGCCGGCAACATGGTCGACCTCGACTCCAACCCGACCAAGCTCATCGAGATCGTCGAGATCGGCAAGCAGCTCCTGATGACGCGCGGCGCGCTCACGACCTTCTCGATCGCGAACGACGTCGCAAAATATTTCGCCATCATCCCGGCGATGTTTGCGACGCTCTATGTGCCGAAAGGCGCGACCGTCGGCCCACTCGATGCGCTCAACATCATGGGGCTGCACAATGCGCAGAGCGCGATCCTGTCCGCCATCATCTTCAACGCGCTGATCATCATCGCGCTGATCCCGCTGGCCCTGAAGGGCGTCGCCTATCGCCCGATCGGCGCCGGCGCGCTGTTGCGCCGCAACCTGCTGATCTACGGCCTCGGCGGCATCATCATCCCGTTCATCGGCATCAAGGCGATCGACCTTCTAGTCACCGCCTTGCACCTGGCCTGAGTGTCGGCCGAAGGAGAAACACCATGTTGCGCGAAATTCGCCCGGCGATCGTCCTCGTCATCGCCCTCACGCTGATCACCGGCCTCGTCTATCCGTTCGCCATCACGGGGATCGCCGAGGTCGTCTTTCCCCGGCAGGCGCAAGGCAGCTTGATCGAACGCGACGGCAAGGTGATCGGCTCGGCGCTGATCGGCCAGCTGTTCACGTCAGACAAGTATTTCCATGGGCGCCCGTCGGCGACCAATACGCCTGACCCGAAGGACCCGAACAAGACGATCGACGCGCCCTACAACGCCGTCAACTCGTCCGGCTCTAATCTCGGCCCGACCAACCAGGCGCTGAACGACCGCGTCGCCAAGGCGGTGGCTGACCTCGAGGCCGAGAATCCCAACACGCCGGTGCCAATCGACCTCGTCACCACCTCGGGCAGCGGGCTCGATCCCGACATTTCCCCTGATGCAGCGCTCTTCCAGGTGCCGCGCGTCGCCAAAACGCGTAATATGTCGGAAGAGAATCTTCGCACGCTGGTCGCTGCGCATACCGAGGGGCGGCTGCTGGGCCTCCTCGGCGAGCCGCGCGTCAACGTTCTGCAGCTCAACCTCGCGCTCGACGCGGCCGTGAAAAAATGAGGCGGCGGACCTTGGGGTCCGCCGGAGGCATCCGACGCGATGGCTGACCAGCGACGCGATCCCGACCAGCGTCCCTCGCCTGAAGCGCTGCTGGAGGCTGCCCGCCGCGAGGAGAAGCGCGTCGGCAAGCTGCGCATCTTCGTCGGCGCAGCCCCCGGCGTCGGCAAGACCTACGAGATGCTGACCCAGGCGCAGGCGCGCAGGCGCGACGGCTACGACGTGGTCGTCGGCGTGGTCGAGACCCACGGCCGCAAGGAGACCCAGGCGCTCCTCGATGGCCTCGAGGTGGTGCCGCGCCGCCGCATCCCCTATCGCGGCCAGTGGCTTGAGGAGATGGACCTCGACGCCATCCTGGCGCGCCGCCCGCAGATCGTGTTGGTCGACGAGCTCGCCCACACCAACGCGGAGGGCAGCCGACACCCCAAGCGCCATCTCGATGTCGAGGAGCTGCGCAACCACGGCATCGACGTCTACACGACCGTCAATATCCAGCACATCGAGAGCCTCAATGACGTGGTGGCGCAGATCACCCATGTGCGGGTCCGCGAGACGGTCCCGGACGCGGTGTTCGACCGCGCCGACGCGGTCGAGCTGGTCGATCTCACGCCCGACGACCTGATCCAGCGCCTCAAGGAAGGCAAGGTCTATGTGCCGCGCCAGGCCGAGCGCGCGCTCGAGCATTTCTTCTCGCCCGCAAACCTGACGGCGTTGCGCGAGATCGCGCTGCGCCGCACCGCCGACCGTGTCGACGACGAGCTGCGCACCGAGATGCAGGCGCGCGCGATCTCGGGCCCGTGGGCGGCGGGCGAGCGCATCCTCGTCTGCGTCAGCGAGGACCCGCGTGCCGCCGGGCTCGTACGCTACGCCAAACGCCGCGCCGACCGGCTGCACGCGCCTTGGACCGCGCTGTACGTCGAGACGCGGCGCAGCCTGCAGCTCACCGAGGAGGAGCGCGACCGGGTGGCCGACACGCTGCGGCTCGCCGAACGGCTCGGCGGCGAGGCCATCACGATCCCGAGCGGTATCCGCCACATCGCCGACGACGTGATCGACTATGCGCGCGAGAACAACGTCACCCAGATCGTCATCGGGAAATCGACGCGCACCCGCTGGTTCGAGATCCTGCACGGCTCGGTCGTTCACGACCTCGTGCGCCGCTCCGGCAACATCAGCGTCAACGTGATCGCCGGCGAGGAGCTCACCGGCGAGCTGATCGCGAAGAAGACCGTGCGCGCCGCTGAGACGCCGTCGAGCTTCGACGTTGTTCCCTATGGTGTCGCAGTCCTCGCGGTTGCGCTGGCGCTCGGCGTCGGCGCGCTGATAAAGCCGTATTTCGGGGTCGAGAACGTCGATCTCGTCTTCCTCACCGCGATAGTGGGGGTCGCGGTCCGCTACGGGCTCCTGCCCTCGCTGTTCGCCAGTGTAATCGCCTCGCTCGCCTACAACTTCTTCTTCCTGCCACCGATCTTCACCTTCACGATCGGCGATCCGACCAATGTGGCGGCCTTCATCGTCTTCATCCTGGTGGCGCTGATCGTTTCCAACGTCGCGGCGCGCGGGCGCACCGCCGCGGTGATCGCCCACGGGCGGGTGCGCTCGATCGAGTCGCTCTACTCGTTCAGCAAGAAGCTCGCCGGCGTCGGCACGATGGACGACGTGCTGTGGGCGACCGCCTATCAGGCGGCGCTGATGCTCAAGGTGCGCGTGGTGCTGCTGCTGCCCGAGTCCGGATCGATCGTCGTGAAGGCGGGCTATCCGCCCGAGGACACGCTCGACGAGGCCGATCTCGCGGCGGCCAAATGGGCCTGGGACAACAATCGCCCGGCCGGCCGCGGCTCGGACACGCTGCCTGGCGCCAAGCGCCTGTTTCTGCCCATGCGCACCGGCCGCGGCGCCATCGGCGTCGTCGGCATCGACAGCGACAAGCCCGGCCCCCTGCTCACCCCCGACCAGCGCCGCCTGCTCGACGCGCTGATCGATCAGAGCGCGCTCGCGATCGAGCGCGTGAGCCTGGTCGAGGACCTGGAGCGGGCCAAGCGCACCGCCGAGACCGACCGGCTGCGCTCGGCGCTGCTGACCTCGATCTCGCACGATCTCAAGACGCCGCTCGCGGCCATCCTAGGCACCGCCGGCACCCTGCGCAATCTCGCCGGCCAGCTCGGCGAGGCGCAGAAAGCCGACCTGCTCGCAACCATTATCGACGAATCCGAGCGCCTCAACCGCTTCATCGCCAATCTGCTCGACATGACGCGGCTCGAATCCGGCGCCGTGGTGCCCAACACCGCATTGCTCGATCCGGGCGAGATCGTCGGCACCGCGCTCAGCCGCGCCGCCAAGATCCTTGCCCGCCATCGCGTCGAGGTCGACCTCGCGCCCCGCCTGCCGATGCTCGCGCTCGACGCGGTGCTGTTCGAGCAGGTGCTGTTCAACCTGCTCGACAACGCGGCCAAATATGCCGCGCCCGACACGACGGTGACGATCCGCGGCTGGCACGACGGCGTCGCGGTCTATCTGCAGGTGATGGACGAGGGTGATGGCATTCCGCCTGCCGACATCGAGCGCATCTTCGACAAGTTCTACCGGGCGCAGAAGGGCGACCAGGTGCGCGCCGGCACCGGGCTCGGGCTCGCGATCTCGCGCGGCTTCATCGAGGCGATGCACGGCACCATCACGGCGGCGAACCGCACCGACCGCAGCGGCGCGGTGTTCACCATCCGGTTGCCGATCCCCGCCGCGCGCAAAATGCTGGATACCGCCGCATGAGCGCCGCTCCGCTCAAAGTGCTGGTGGTCGACGACGAGCCGCCGATCCGCAAGCTCCTGCGCCTGGGCTTGGGCACGCAGGGTTACGAGATCCTCGATGCGCCGAGCGGCCGCGTCGCGCTCGAGCTGGTGGCGCAGAAGCCCGACCTCATCATCCTCGACCTCGGCCTGCCCGATATCGACGGCCTCGAGCTCTTGCGCCAGATGCGGCAGAAGAACGAGGGCGTGCCGATCGTCGTGCTGTCGAGCCGCGGCGAGGAGGCCGCCAAGGTGGCCGCGCTCGATCTCGGCGCCGACGACTACGTCACCAAACCGTTCGGCATGGACGAGCTTTTGGCCCGCATCCGTGCCGCCCTGCGCCACCAGCTGCAGGTGCACGGCGAGCGCCCGGTCTTCCGCGTCGGCGACCTCTCGGTCGATCTCGTGCGCCGCATCGTCCGGTTGGGCGAGAAGGAAGTGAAGCTATCGCCCAAGGAATACGACCTGCTGCGGATTCTCGTGCAGCATGCCGGCAAGGTGCTGACCCACCGGTTCCTGCTGCACCAGCTGTGGGATGATTTGACCGATGCGCAGTATCTGCGGGTCTACGTGCGGCAATTACGACAGAAGATCGAGCAGAACCCGGAGCGGCCGCATTACATTTTGACGGAGACTGGGATCGGCTATCGCCTGCGCGCGCCAGAATGAGCCGCCGACGCATCGATTGATGCGACGAATGCCCGGCCGATCCATGGCCGGGCATTCGGTAGGTGAGAAACCGGTCGCGTCAGTCGTTGCAACCCATGCGCCGCTCGAGCCGCACGATCTCGTCGATGCGGTAGCGGGCATCACGCGACAGCGGCACGGCCTGGTTGCCGAAATAGGCAATGGCGCGGTCGGTCTTGAAGCAATAACCGGCGTCTTTGTAGAAGCTGTTCCGTTCGACCCAGAGCTGCTGGCAGCTCTGCGCGCTCGCATACGAGGTCATCGCCAGTGTGCCCACGATGGCGGCGGCGGTGCCGATCGCCCAGCGGCGCAGGGCGTAGGCCGAAGCCTGCGGTGCGACATGGCAGTTCATTTGGAATCTCCTGTTTGATGTTACGCGGGCATTAATGTCGTTACGGCGACATCAGGCGCCTTGATTTGCATCAAATGCGGCGACGCGGCCGCTGGTCAGTATCAATTCGCAGGTGTGCCGCATTGGTGCCGCGTCGTCCGGGTTGGTTTATTGCCCAACCGACGTGGATCCCGTAAGTACGGGCAAATCAACGGGATCTGTTCCATGAGTCACAACACCCCCCGCCTCTGCTTCATCGGCTTCGGCGAAGCCGGGCAGGCCTTTGCGGCCGGCCTGAAGACGGCTGGCGTCACCACCATGGCGGCGTGGGACATCCTGTTTCCCGATCCCGCGGGCGCCAGGCTAAGGGCCGCCGGCGAGCAGATCGGGGTGCGGCTCGGCACCTCGGCTGAGGACGCGATCCAGGGTTCCGACATCGTCATCGCGGCCGTGACGGCAGCCTCGAGCCTCGATGCCGCGCAACAGGCAAAGCCGCATCTGCGGGCCGAGCAGCTCTACCTCGACATCAACTCGGTCTCGCCCGGCCGCAAGCAGGCGACCGACCGGCACCTCGCGGGCGCGGCTCGCTATGTCGACGTCGCCGTGATGGCGCCGGTCTATCCGGCGCGCCACCAGACCCCGGTGCTGCTCGCCGGCCCGCACGCGCCGGCGATTCAGTCGGTGATGCAGGAGCTCGGCATGAAAGCAGCGATCGCCGGGCCGGAGATCGGCCAGGCCGCCGCGATCAAAATGGTGCGCAGCGTGATGATCAAGGGCATGGAAGCGCTCACCGCCGAATGCTTCCTCGCCGCGACTCGCGCGGGCGTCACGCCGCAGATACTTGCCTCGCTCTCCAAAAGCTTCCCGACGCTCGATTGGAGCAAGATCGTCGCCTACAACCTCGAGCGCATGGCCAATCACGGCACCCGGCGCGCCGCCGAGATGGAAGAGGTCGCGGACACCTTGCGCGAGCTCGGCATCGATCCCCATATGGCGAATGCCACCGTGCAGCGGCAGCGCCAGATGGGCGCACTCGGCAAGGGCAAGGATATCCAGGACGCGATCGCGCAGAGCGGCGACGCGGCCTTGAAGGCCGTGAGCGCCGCGCTGGCGAAGAGCGAACGAGCGCACTGAACGAATTTGGATCAACGCGTGCCGACGAAGCCTGAAGAGCAGACGCGCGCGGAAGCGCCGACGGCACCGAAAGTCAGCTTCGTCTCGCTCGGCTGTCCGAAGGCGCTGGTCGATTCCGAGCGCATCATCACGCGGCTGCGCGCCGAGGGCTATGAGCTCACCCGCACGCATCAGGGCGCCGATCTCGTCATCGTCAACACCTGCGGCTTCCTCGACAGCGCCAAGTCGGAGTCGCTCGACGCCATCGGCACAGCGCTCGCGGTGAACGGCAAGGTGGTCGTCACCGGCTGCATGGGGGCCGAGCCCGAGAGCATCACCCAGCGGTACCCCGGCGTGCTCGCCGTCACGGGGCCGCAGCAATACGAAAGCGTGCTCGACGCCGTCCATCGCGCCGCGCCGCCGCAGCACGATCCGTTCCTCGATCTGGTGCCGCCGCAGGGCATCCGGCTCACGCCGCGCCATTACGCCTATCTGAAGATTTCCGAGGGCTGCAACAACC
This sequence comes from Xanthobacteraceae bacterium, assembly GCA_035293985.1. Lineage (GTDB taxonomy): Bacteria > Pseudomonadota > Alphaproteobacteria > Rhizobiales > Xanthobacteraceae > JAVDCA01. The sequence goes on along the minus strand of DATGLS010000015.1, from coordinate 225,682 downwards.
GCTGCAGCTTCTGCATCATCCCGAAGCTGCGCGGCGACCTCGTCTCACGCCCCGCCGCCGATGTGCTGCGCGAAGCCGAGAAGCTGGTCGCGGCCGGCGTCAAGGAGCTGCTGGTTATCTCGCAGGACACCTCGGCCTACGGCGTCGATATCAAATATGCGGCCAGCACCTGGAAGGACCGCGAGGTGCGGGCGAAATTCCTCGACCTCGCGCAGGCGCTGGGCGAGCTGGGCGTGTGGGTGCGGCTGCACTACGTCTATCCCTACCCGCACGTCGACGAGGTGATCGCGCTGATGGCCGACGGCAAGGTGCTGCCCTATCTCGACGTGCCGTTCCAGCACGCCTCGCCCGACGTGCTGCGCCGCATGCGCCGTCCGGCCGCACAGGAGAAGACGCTGGAACGCATCGCGCGCTGGCGCGAGATTTGCCCCGACCTGACGCTACGCTCGACCTTCATCGTCGGATTCCCGGGCGAGACCGAGGCGGATGTCGCTTTCCTGCTCGACTGGCTCGATGCGGCCGCGCTCGATCGGGTCGGCTGCTTCAAGTACGAGCCGGTGCGCGGCGCCACCGCCAACGACCTCGCTGCCGCGGTGCCCGACGAAATCAAGGCCGAGCGCTACGACCGCTTCATGCAGCGCCAGCAGGCGATCTCGGCCCGGCGGCTGAAGCGCAAGGTCGGAACCCGCCAGCAGGTGATCATCGACGAGGTCGGCCCAAGCATCGCCAAGGGCCGCAGCAAAGGCGACGCGCCGGAGATCGACGGCGCCGTCTATGTGGCGGCGCACCGGCCGCTCCGGGTCGGCGAGATCGCCACAGTGAAGATCGAGCGCGCCGACGCCTACGATCTGCACGGGACCGCGGTCGGGTTCTGAGCCCCCGTTCCGACTCATCCTGAAGGAGCCGTGCGCGTCTTCGCGCGAGGCGTCTCGAAGCGTGTGCGGGCCATGGTTCGAGACGCGCGGCCGCAAGCGCGGCCGAGCTCCTCACCATGCCGAGTGGTTGTCGAGCTCGCTGACCACCCTCACGACGGAGCCGACCAATCGTTCGAGGTCCGTATCGGTGATCGTGAATGCCGGCGTCAGGTAGACGATCGAGCCGAACGGCCGGATGAAGACACCGGCATCGACAAAGCGGCGCCGCATGGCGTCGAGATCGTCGATGCGATCGAGCTCGACCACGCCGATGGCGCCCGTCACACGCACATCCTTGACGCGCGGCAGCCCGCGGCAAGGCTCGAGCCCCCGCGCGATTTGTCGCGAAATCGCCTTCACCTGCGCGAGCCGCGGCTCGCGCTCGAACACGTCGAGCGACGCATTGGCGGCCGCGCAGGCGAGCGCGTTCGCCATGTAGGTCGGGCCGTGCATCAGGGCATGGCGCGGATCGTCCGACCAGAACGCCTCGAACACGCGCCGGCGCGCAACCGTGGCGGCGAGCGGCAAGGTGCCGCCGGTCAGCGCCTTGGACAGGCAGATGATGTCCGGCACGACCTCGGCCTGTTCGCACGCGAACATCGTGCCGGTGCGGCCGAAGCCGGTGAAGATCTCGTCGAAGATCAGCAGCAGATCGTAGCGATCCGCGAGGTCACGCAAGCGGCGCAGCACGGCGACGTCATGGAACAACATGCCGCCCGCGCCCTGCACCACCGGTTCGACGATGATGCCGGCGAGGCTCTCGGCGTGCCGTTCGAGTGCCTGCTCCAGCGCGTGTGCGCTTGCATCGTCCATCGGCAGGGCGACGTTCACGTGCTCGGGCAGAATCCCGCGAAACAGCGCGTGCATGCTGTCGTCGGGATCGCTCACCGCCATCGCGCCCGTGGTGTCGCCATGGTAGCCGCCGCGGAAGGTAACGAAGCGCGAGCGGGCCTCCTGCCCGCCGTTGCGCCAGAACTGGATCGCCATCTTGAGCGCGATCTCGACCGCGACCGACCCGGAGTCGGAGAAGAACACCCGGTCGAGGTCGCCCGGCAGCATGTCGGCCAGGCGGCGGGCGAGCCGCAGCGCCGGCTCGTGCACGAGGCCGCCAAACATGACGTGCGGCATGATTTCGGCCTGGCGGGTCAGCGCGGCGCCGATATGCGGATGATTGTAGCCATGGCAGGCGGTCCACCATGACGCGATACCGTCGATCAGCTCGCGCCCGTCGGCGAGCACGATGCGGCAGCCTTCGGTGCGCGCCACGGCGAGTGGCGGCGCCGCCGTCTTCATCTGCGTATAGGGCAGCCAGACATGCGGCCGGCCGGCCGCATACCAGTCGGTCGGCACCGGGTGGGCTCGGGATCCAAGATCGTCCATGAGCATATTGTGCCCGCAAGCGCCGGCCCGGTCACGTGGATGGGTCAGGTGATCGGTTTGTGCGAGAGGACGGCGGACGCGAAAACGGGTGCCGACGCAGTCGGCACCCGTTGCGTGGTCAGGTGGGGTGGTCGGCCCTCCCTCGCTCAGGCGGCCTTCGCGGTCGGCTTGGCCGGCTTGGGGGTCTCGATCGCCTGCATGTAGAGGTCGAGGAGCGTTTCGTGCTCGTCGCGCTCCTGCTTGTCTTTCTTGCGAACGCGGATCACTTCCCGCAGAATCTTGACATCGAAGCCGTTGCTCTTCGCTTCGGTGAAGATCTCCCGTTTGGCCTCGTTGAGCTCCTTGATCTCCTCGTCGATGTGCTCGATGCGCTCGACGATGGTCCGCAGCTGATCGCCTGGAATGTCAGTCGGTCCGCTCATGGTTTACTCCTGGTCAACACGACCGCAGAAAACTCGGGCATTCTCGACGATGCATCAAGGCGAGCCGGCGGATGTGGTAAGCAAATCGTAAACACACTCATGACGGCCGAGGAGGAGCCCAATGAAGCGCACATGGACGATCATTGGCGTGGCCGACGTGCCGGCGAGCTTCAGATGGTATCAGTCCCTGCTTGGCCTGCCGGAGACGGCTCCCGCCCACAGCTACTTCGGGCAAATCGTCGACGCGGATGGAACGGTCTTGCTGTGTCTCCACGCATGGGGCGCGCACGAGCATCCTTCATTGACGAGCTCCGATCGCGCCACCCCGGGCAACGGCCTCCTCCTGTTCTTCCGCGTCGATGATTTCGCCCACGCCCTGCCCCGAGCGCGCGGGCTCGTCAGCCAGCTGGAAGAGGAGCCGCATGTGAATCCCAATACGCGAACAATGGAGTTCTCGCTGCGCGACCCGGACGGATATTACGTCACCATCAGCGCATTCGATCCGTTTTGAGCGGCCTACCCCGCGGCCGTTGCGTCCCGCAAACTGCCGCATCCCAGCCCGTCGTGGCGGAGCTCGCCTTTGATCCGCCGTCATTAATGGCCGCATTGTGTCGGGGCATGCGGCCCCGGTCACGCCGGATGGAGGCCAATTGTCCGATGCAATCGCTTGATGCGTTCGCGGCCGCCAAGCTCGCCGCGCTCGAGCGCGGCGGGCTGCGCCGTGCGCTCGCGGACACGGCGCGTGGAGCGCTCTACGTCGAGCGTAATGGGCGCCGGCTGTTGTCCTTCTCGTGCAACGACTATCTCAATCTGTCTCAGCACCCGGCCCTCAAGGCCGCCGCCGTCGCGGCGACCGAACGCTATGGCGTCGGCGCCGGTGCCTCGCGGCTCGTGACCGGCAACCATCCACTCTATCGCGAGCTCGAAGTGCGCCTCGCCCGGCTGAAAGGTACCGATGCGGCCTGCGTGTTCGGCTCCGGCTTCCTCGCCAACACGGGCATCATCCCGGCGCTGATCGGGCCGGATGACATCGTGATCCTCGACGAGCTCGCCCACGCCTGCATCTGGGCCGGCGCGCGGATGGCGCGGGCGAGCGTGCTGACGTTTCGGCACAATGACGTGGCGCATGCCGAGGCGCTGCTGCGCACCCATCGCGCCCGCCATCCGCGCGCCCTGATTGCGACCGATGGCGTCTTCTCGATGGATGGCGACCTAGCCCCGTTGGTCGAGCTGGGCGACGTCGCGCGCCGCCACGACGCCTGGCTGCTGTCGGACGACGCGCATGGCATCGGCGTGGTCGGCGGCGGCCGCGGCTCGACCTATGCGGGGCGCACGCCCGCCGACGCGCCGCTGCAGATGGGCACCCTATCGAAGGCGATCGGCGTCTATGGCGGTTATCTCTGCGCGTCGCACCCCGTGATCGAGCTCATGCACAACCGCGCCCGCAGCCTGGTTTACTCGACCGGCCTCCCACCGGGCACGGTCGCCGCCGCGATCGCGGCGCTCGACCTGATTGCGCGCGAGCCGGACTATGTGGCGTTGCCCCTCGCCAAGGCGCGCGCCTTCACGCGCCGCGCCGGATTGCCGCAGGCGCAGAGCTCGATCGTCCCGATTGTCATAGGTAAGGCGGCCGACGCGCTGGCGGCCAGTCGCCGGCTCGAGCAGGCGGGCTTCCTCGCGGTCGCGATCCGTCCGCCGACCGTGCCGGAGGGCACCGCGCGCCTGCGCCTCGCCTTCACGGCCGGCCATCCCGATGAGGAGATCGAGCGGCTCGCCGATCTGGTGCGCGAGTGGGCGCCAAGGGTGCAAGGGGTGCAAGGGGTGCAAGGGGTCGGCGCATGAGCGCCTTCTTCATCACCGCAACCGGCACCGACGTCGGCAAGACCTTCGTGGCGCGCGGCCTCATCCGCGCATTGCGCGCGCGTGGGCGTGTGGTGGCGGCGCTCAAGCCGATCGTCTCGGGCTTCGAGCCCGCCGAGGCCGCCGGCAGTGACGGCGGACTTCTGCTCGCGGCGCTCGGCCGCGAGCCGACTCTCGAAGCCATCGCCGAGATTTCGCCGTGGCGTTTCCGGGCGCCGCTGTCGCCCGACATGGCTGCGGCGCGCGAGAAGCGCAAGCTCGACTATCCGAGGCTGATCGAATTCTGCCGCGCCGCGATCGCGGCGGACCACGATTGTCTGCTGATCGAGGGCATCGGCGGCCTCATGTCGCCGGCCGACAGCGATCACACGATGCTCGACTGGATGAAGGCGCTCCGGTTGCCGGTGATCCTGGTCGGCGGCAGCTATCTCGGCACCATCAGCCACACGCTGACGGCGCTTGATACGCTGGCGCGCCACGAGCTTGCGGTGACCGCGTTGGTCATCAGCGAAAGCGCCGGCAGTCCGGTGCGCCTCGACGAGACGAGGGACACCATCGCGCGCTTCGCGCCGAAAATCGACATCATCACGGTCCCGCGCCTGCCCGCCTCCACACCCGAGCACGCCGGCTTCGATCGGCTCGTGCAGATGATACCGTAAGGCATCGATCCGCACTTTTTCACGTCGATATACGTGTAAATGCCTAGCAATTTTGTGCAGTCTTTTCCTGCGCCGTTGAGGCATTGCTCACTTTTCAATGCAACCATTCGAGCCGCTCCGACGACGTCCGTCTTCGGGGGCTGCGACCGATCCATGGGCCCGGTACCGACCAGTGAAACCGATTTCGAGGGCGCGACCGCGACGGCGGGCCGCGCGCTGCAGCTCATGTCCGAGCACAACGTGCCGGCGACGCCGCAGAACTTCGAGACCTGGTTCACGTTCGCGCTCGGCACCGCGCCCGAGCTCACGCGGATCATCAACATCCTTGTCGCCAACAAGCGCGCGTTCGATGCGGAAACGAACCGCAGCCTGTTTCTCTCCTATGTGGGCGGCGAGGCGCACTGGACCGCCAAGCAGGTGAAGATTTCCGAGGAGCTGCACGGGCTCGTCGACACCGCGCGCAGCTATCTGGCGACCTCGATCGCGGACAGCCGCGACCATGTGGCGGCGCTGGGCGGCGTCGCGTCGCAGATCAAGCGCGACCTCGAGTCTCGCGAAATCATCGAGGGCCTGGTGGCCGAGCTGTCGCGCTCGCTCACGCGGGCCACGAAGCTCGAGGCGAATTTCAGCGCCTCCTTGCAGGAGCTGGACAAGATCCGCGGCACGCTGGCCACCGTAGAGCAGCGTTCCCGCACCGACGCCCTGACCGGGCTCGCCAACCGCCATGCGCTCGATGACTTCCTGCGGCTGCGGCAGATCGCGGCGATGGAGAGCGGCCAGTCGCTGAGCATTTTTCTGGTCGATGTCGACCACTTCAAGCAGTTCAACGACAGGTTCGGCCATCAATTCGGCGATCAGGTCCTGCGCCTGATCGCTCAGGTGCTCCAGGGCGGGATGCGCGACGAGGATCTGGCGGCGCGGTACGGCGGCGAGGAGATGATCGGCATTCTGCCCGGCATCGACATCGGCGCCGCCGTCGCGATCGCGGAGCGCATCCGCCAGCTCATCGCGAGCCGTGAGATCAAGCGGCGTTCCACGGGCGAGCTCCTCTCCCGGATCACGGTATCGATCGGCGTCGCGCAATTCGTGCCCGGCGAGACGCTCGCGAGCCTGTTCGAGCGCTGCGACCGCGCGCTCTACGCCGCCAAGCGCGGCGGCCGCAACCGCACCGTCACGGAGTTGGAGCTCGCCCACGGCAGCGCCGCGGCCTGACCTGGGGATCAGCCCCCCGACCAGCCGACCTTCAGCGCGACCTCGACCATGCCGACGAGGTTGACCAGCATGTGCAGGGCGATCGTGAGCAGGCACGAACCGCTGCGCCAGCGCAGCCAGCTGAGCACCAGGCCGATGAGGAAAACCTGGCTCATGCCGAACCAGTCGTATTGCAGGTGCATCGCCGACCACAACACCGGAATCGCCACCGCCCCGATGGGGCCGCCCCAGCCCGGCGTGACCCAGCCGCGAAACAAAAAGCCGCGAAACAGCACCTCCTCGCCGATCGGCCCGACCACAACCACGGCAATGATCACGGCCGTGAGCCAGCCTTCGGCGCGGCCGCTGGTGAAGATATCGGTCTCGAACGGCGTCACCGTATCGGAGCGCACCAGATGGCTGATGCCGTCAAGCGCCGCCACGACGGCGATGATTGCGACCACGCCGATCAGGAGATTTCCGAAGGAAAACCGTGTCAGCGCCAGATAGTCGAACGCGCGCGCGCCGAGCCGCCATCGCGGGATCTCGATCAGCAGCGCCACCTGAAGCGCGTTGATGACCAGCGTTGTGAGCGCGATCTGGGCGCCGTCATAGCCCGAAATGGCGAGCGCTTCCACGCCATGCGCCACGTTCCAGACCGCGAGCGCGATGATGCCCACCGCCTGCGTGACCGCAAAGACGAGCAGGCCCCAGCCGAGCGTCGACCAGACGCCCAGCCGTTTGGGCAACAGATCGGGTTCGTCTCCGCGAGCCGGATCGCTGGGCGTCGCGGAGGCGATGTCGGTCATTCTGGCCTGACGTTACGGCACAAGGATCGATGAACCCGTCGTGTGTCGGCTCTCCAGGTCCTTGTGCGCCTTGGCGGCGTCCTTGAGCGGATAGGTCTGGTTGACCGGGATCTTCACTTTGCCGCTGCCGACCACGTCGAACAGGTCGTTGGCGATGGCGATGAGGTCGGCGCGCTTGGCCGCATAGGTGTTGAGCGTCGGCCGGGTGGCGAACAGTGAGCCCTTCTGCTGCAGCAGGTTGATGTCGAACGACGTGATCGGGCCGGACGCGCTGCCGAAGCTCACGAACATGCCGAGCGGCTTGATGCAGTCGAGGGAAGCCGGGAACGTGGTCTTGCCGATGCCGTCATAGACCACCTCGCACAGCGCGCCGTTGGTGATCTGCTTGACGCGGTCGACGAAGTTCTCCGACGAGTAGAGAATCGTGTGGTGACAACCGTTCGCCTTGGCGAGATCCGCCTTTTCCTTCGAGCCGACGGTGCCGATCACGTTGGCGCCGAGATGGTTCGCCCACTGGCACAGGATGAGGCCGACGCCGCCGGCCGCCGCGTGCACCAGCACGTTCATGCCCTTCTCGACCTTGAAGGTGCGCTTGACCAGGTATTCGACCGTCATGCCCTTGAGCATCATGGCGGCCGCCTGCTCGTAGCTGATCGAGGACGGCAGCTTGACGGCGCGGTCGGCCATCAGGTTGCGCTCCTCCGCATAGCCGCCGAGCGCCACCACGTAGCCGACGCGGTCGCCGACCTTGAGGTCGGTCACGCCCGGGCCGACGGCGGTCACCTCGCCGGCGCCCTCGTTGCCTGAGACGAACGGCAGCCCGACCGGCGAGGGATAGAGCCCGCTGCGGAAATACGTGTCGATGAAGTTCACGCCGGACGCATGGTGTTTCACCCGCACTTGGCCCTGCGCGGGCGCCGGCAGGTCGAACTGCTCGTAGGTCAGGACCTCCGGACCGCCGTATTTGTGAACGCGTACACCTGCCACCATGGCAATCTCCTCAGGCTGGGCTCGAAATCGGGTGAATTCGGCTGAATTCGTTGCGCGGCGGGGCTGCCGGCGGCCGGATCATAGGGTTAGATCGTGTTGACGCAAGGGCGTTGGTCTGCGCATGTCCCGGCGAAGTGGAATCCGGTTCGCCGATAAGGACATGCGCCATTCTTAACGTCCACCTGCGACGCGGAGAACCACCCCCGACGTGAACGTCGAGGCGTCCGAAAGCATGAATATGACGGCTTCAGCTACCTCCTCGGCGGTGCCGACGCGTCCGAGCGGCACGGCGGCGGCGAGGCGGTCGAGCCGGCCGGGCGGATGGATGTCGGTCGCGATCGGCCCGGGCGCGACCGCGTTGACGCGGATGCCCTCGGCAGCGAGCTCGCGCGCGAGCCCGAGCGTGAGCGTGTCGATGGCGGCCTTCGACACCGAATACATCACGTAGTCGCCGGCACCGCCGAGCGTCGCCATGGCGGAGGAGAGGAAGACCATGCTGCCGCCTGCGCCGCGATGCTTGGTCGAAAGGCGCGGGATCGCGGCGCGCGCCGCGATGAAGGCGCCGAGCACGTTGACGTCGAGGATCTCCTTCGCCTCCTTGGTCGGCAGCGCCTCGACGCGGGAGGCCGGGCCGATGATGCCGGTGTTGTAGACCAGATGGGTAAGCCGCCCGAGCTCGCGATCGACGGTGTCGAACATGCGGATGATCTCGTCCTCCCGCGCCATGTCGGCCTGGACCGCGACCCCGCGCCGCCCCGCGGCGTTGACGTCGGCGACCACCGCATCTGCCGACTTGCGGTCCTTGAGATAGTTCACGGCGACGTCGAATCCGCGCCTGGCGCCGAGCCGCGCAATCGCGGCGCCGATGCCGCGGCTCGCGCCGGTGACCAGCAGGATGGGAGATGAGGCCGCCATGAGAGCCTTTCAGGAGTTGCGGTTGCGCTTGGCCGCCCGACGGCGCTGCGCCAGGACATTGATCGCCTCGACGGCGCCGGCAAAAGCCATCGCGAAATAAATATAACCGCGCGGCACATGGAAGTCGAAACCGTCGGCGACCAGCGCGACGCCGATCAGAACCAGGAATGCGAGCGCCAGCACCTTGGTGGTCGGGTGCGCCACGATGAAGGCCGAGACCGATCCCGACGCCACATACATGATGGCGATCGCAATCAACACCGCCAGGATCATAATGCGGATGTCCTGCGCCATCCCGATTGCGGTGACGATCGAGTCGATCGAGAACACGAGGTCGATGAGGATCAATTGGCCGATCGTCAGCCAGAACGCGGCGCCCGCCGCGCCAGTCGAGGACGGTTCTTCATCCTGGCCCTCGACCTCGCCATGCATCTCGAGCGTGGCCTTGCCGATGAGAAAGAGGCCCCCGCCGATCAGCACCACGTCGTGCCATGAGATCGATTGTCCCAGCACGGTGACGACCGGCGTCGAGAGCGCGGCAAGCCTGGTCAGGCCGAACAGAAGGGCGATGCGCAAGATGAGCGCGAGCAGGAGCCCGACTTGCCGCGCCTGTCGTCGCCGCGCCGGATCGAGCCGAGTCACCAGGATGGAGATGAACACGACATTGTCGATCCCGAGCACGACCTCGAGCGCGCTCAGCGTGACGAGCGCAGCCCAGGCCTGCGGATCGGTCAACAGCGCCATCATCCGCGCACAGATGACTTCACAGTGGCGCTAAACGTGCCGATGAGAAACATGTAGCAAGCGATTGCGCATAGCGAGGCCGTGACCCACAGGCCCGGGTGCAGGTCTCGGGTCAGTGCAAATGCGGCGAGCACGCAGGCGGCCGCCAGCAAGAGCAGGGTGAGCACGCGCAGACGCACCACCCGCATGGGGTGCACGAACCGGAACGGCACGAAGGTCAAAACGGCGAGCGCCGCGACGGCGGCTGCGGCAAGCCACGGCGCAGGGCGCATCAGCAGCAGGTAGAACGCGATGCAATTCCACAGCGCCGGAAAGCCGCGGAAATAGTTGCCCGGCATCTTCATCTCGCGGTCGGCGAAATAGAGCCCGCCCGTGATCGTGATGACTAGGCCGGCGACGACGTCGAACGGCGGCGTGAGCAGGCCGCTCGCCGCGATCGCATAGGCGGGCACGAACACGTAGGTGACGAAATCGACGACGAGATCGAGCGTCTCGCCCGACCAGCGCGGCAGTTTATCGGCGACCCGGAAGCGGCGGGCGAGCGGCCCGTCGACCGCGTCGACGACGAGGGCGACGCCGAGCCAGGCGAACATCGCCGGCCAGTGGTGCGCGACCGCAGCCCTCATGGCGAGCAGCGCCAGCGCGGCGCCGGAGGCGGTGAGAACGTGGATCAGGAACGCCGCGTGGACGCGCGGCATCAGCTGCCCCAATCGAGGCGGCAAATCTCGGCGGAGCGGCCGGCAAAATTCCAGTTGCGGCCGAACGCGCGCACGCGCGACTTGTCCGCGCGGGCGATCGTGATGTCGGGCGCGATCCAGTATTCCGAGTTGCGCACCACGACCGGCTCGTCCTTCTTTTTGCCGGTGATCGGCGTGACGGCGCCGTCGATGATCTTCTCGACCGAGAAGACCCGCGTCTCGCCCTCGGTACGGTAGACGATCGGCGCCTGCTGCACGCCGAGAAAATGGCTGACCAGGATCGACAGCAGATGGGTCGAGCCGCCGGCGCGGCCTGTGAAGATACGGGTGAGCGCCTTGACGGCGTGGATCGAGGCCTTGTCGTCGACATACATGCCGGCGGTCCAGTTGCCGCGCGACATCAGGCCGGGGATTTCGATGATGAGCCCGACCTTGACGCCCGCAAGGTCGGTCTCGTCGAAGCGCCCTTCGTCGATGCGGATACCGGCCCAGGTCTGGCAATAGCCCTCGGTCGGCGGCGCGAGACCGAGCGACAACGTGCAAGGGCAGAAAACAGTGCAACTGCATGACAGGACGAGCTCGCCCCGCAGACTCCACGCTCCCGACACCCATCAGCTCCCTTGCCTGCGCCGCGGCGCCATTATAGCAGGCTCCAGCTCAAGACGCTTGCGGCCAGTGGTTCCAAACGGACAGTGCGATGAAGGCGATGCCGATCATCGTAAACGCGACCCCGATCACCCGGCTGAAGCGGGTCGTGAGCGTCAGCTTCTCCGCCGTCATCAGCAGGCCGAGCGCCGCCATCCACACGACGTTCATCAGCCCCACCGCGAACATCGCCAGCATGGTGGCCCAGCAGCAGCCGAGGCAGTAGAGACCCTGGCGCAGGCCGAGGCGAAAGATGGCGGCACGGCGATCCGACCAGTTCGCGAAGAAGAACGGAAACGGGCGCTGGCAGCGCGTCAGGCAGGCATGCTTGAGCTCGGTGAAGTGATAGGCGCCGGCGCCGAGGAAGATCGCGCCGGAGAAAAGCGGGCTCGCGGACGCCATGGCGGGATCGATCAGCGCGATGCGCGCGAGCGCGGCCTGCAGTGCGGTTGCGGCGAGCGCAAAGCCGAGCCAGACCACGATGTAGCCGAGGGTCAGGATCAGCGGCGAGACAGCCGGCTCGCCCTTGCGGGCCGCCGTATCGGCGATCTGCGCATAGGTGACGATCATGCCGGCCGCGGTCGGAAGCATCATGGCGAGCGTCATCGCGGCCCACATGACAAACACGAGCACGGCTTGGCCGGCGCTCTCGCCGGACGCGCCGAAGCTCGGCCGACACAGCACCTCGACAAGCGCGCCGCCGGTGAGGTCGTGGCCGGCACCGCGGGTCAGCAGATCAAACAGGCCCATGCCGGGCCCGAGCGCCGCCGCATGGCCGCGCCCGGCCCATTCGGCCACCATGGTGGCGAGATAGAGCCAGCCGAGCCCCGCGAGCAGCGCCAGGCAGGTGACCGCGATCGGCATCGGCCGAGCCAAGACATGACCGAGCCGCGCCGCCGCGGGCGGCAGCCGGGTCAATCTCGTTTCATCGGTCGTACCGCTCATTCCAGTGCTGTTGACGCCTCTTCGGTCATCTCGGATAACACCTTCATATCCCAACCGAAACCACGACGGAAACCGTGGGCGCTGCAGACGGCCGATACGAGGCGGAGGTGGCGGTGGTCGGCGGCGGGCCCGCTGGCCTCACGGCCGCGGTCGCGCTCGCCAGCGCCGGTGTGCCGACCGCGCTGGTCGCCCGTCCCGCGCGCGGCGACAACCGCACAACGGCGTTGCTCGCTGGCTCGGTCAGCGCATTGCAGGCGCTCAACGTTTGGACGGCCTGCGCCGGCGAGGCCGCGCCGCTGCGCACCATGCGGATCGTCGACGACACCGACCGGCTGTGGCGCGCCCCTGAGGTGCGCTTCGAGGCCGCGGAAATCGGTCTCGAAGCCTTCGGCTGGAACATCGAGAACCGCCATCTGGTCGCGGCGCTGCAGGCGCGCGCCGACGGGATCGCGCAACTGCTGCGCATCGACGACGAGGCGCGCGCCGTTGCCATCGCGGACGATGATGTGACGGTGACGCTTGCGGGTGGCGGCACGCTCAACGCGAAGCTCGTCGTCGCAGCCGATGGCCGCCGCTCCGTCTGTCGGGCGGCGGCCGGGATCGCGACCGAGAGCCGCAGCTACCCGCAGACCGCGCTGACGTTCAGCCTCGGCCATGCGCGTCCGCACCGCGATATCTCCACCGAATTCCATACCGCGCAGGGTCCATTCACGCTGGTGCCGTTGCGGGGCGAGCGCTCGAGCCTCGTCTGTGTCGTCGCGCCCGAGGACGCCGAGCGCATCGAGCGGCTCGATCCCGCAGGCCTCAATATCGAGCTCGAGCGGCGCGCCCACTCGATCCTCGGCAAGGTCGCGGCCGAGCCTCACCATGGCATCTTCCGCCTCGGCGTCGAGACGGCGCGCCATTTCGCGGCGCGCCGTGTTGCGCTCGTCGGCGAGGCCGGGCACGTCATTCCGCCGATTGGTGCGCAGGGCCTCAATCTCGGCCTGCGCGACGCCGCGATCGTCGGCGAGCTCGTGGTCGCGGCGCGGCGCGACGGCGCCGACGTGGGCGGCGCCCGGCTCACCGACGACTACGACCGACGACGGCGCGCCGACGTGAGGAGCCGTGCCGCCGCGGTCGACCTGCTCAATCGCACCCTGCTGACCGACTTCCTCCCGGCGCAAAGCGCGCGCGGGCTCGGGCTCTACGTGCTCGACCGGATCGGGCCGCTGCGCCGGGCGATGATGCGCGAAGGCATCGCGCCGCGCCTGGCCGAGCCGCGACTGATGCGCGGCGAGGCTTTATAGCTCAGGCGCTGGTGCGAGCGTGCTGTTGCGGACCGCGACGGGCTGGGGCTTGCGTGTAAGGTGCTCCGCCGCGCGCAAGATCGGCGATACCAATCCGCCCGTCACCGTATGCGCCTCCGCGCCCTTCGGCTCGACGCCGAAGTTGATCTGCTGCCGCCGCTTGCTCGGCATATAGAGCGTGCCGAACATCCAGTCCCACACTGCGAGGAAACTGCCCAGGTTCTTGTTGAAGTGCCGGGGATCGGTCGAGTGGTGAATCTGGTGATGCGCCGGGCTCAGGATGATGCGCCCCCAGACGCCCGTGAAGGCGATCCAGAAATGGGTGTGCTGCAGGTGGCCGATCAGAAAGAAGAAGACGACCACGAAGACGTTGCTGTTCGCGATCGTGAGCGGCGCCGTGCCGTGCCCCAGACCATAGTGTGCAAGCCCGGCCGCGACGCCCATGACGACCGCGAGGATATTGTTGAACACGATGGTGTCGACCGGATGGACGCGGAAATTGGTGAGCGGCGAGAGCACCTCGGCGGTGTGATGGACCTTGTGAAATTCCCACAAGAACGGAACGTTGTGGCTGAGATAGTGATCGATCCAGTAGCCGAGCTCGTAGGCGACGAAGAGGACGACGGTCATCAGCCCCGCCCCCGCCCAGCCGGACAGCCGCGCCGGTTGGGTGCCGAAGGTCGCGACGAGAAGCTGGTTGGTGGCGTTGTCGATCACCTGCAGCGAGAGCACCGCCCAGCCGAACAGCGCGCCGACCAGGAAGAAGCTGAAGAAGAAGAATGCGATGTCGGCGCGCGTCGAGCGGCTGCGGCGCAGGCGGCGGGGAAACAGCGCACGCAGCAGCACGCGCGGCCGCACCGGCCGTCCCCGCCGCTTGCTCGCGACGAAGATCGTCGCGATGGAGAGCGCGCACAGCAACGAGGCGACCGAGAAGGTGCCTGGCGAGAGGACGAGTTGCATGAGCTTGCCAGCGAGGAGCGACAGGATGGCGCCCAGCATCTGCACGACGTACGACGGATCGAACAGGCTCACGCGCGTCTCCGGCTTCTGCGGACTCCCCTGCGGGACGGACACCTTAGCCGCGCATGCTGAATTTCCCCTTAAACCAACCCCTCAAGATGGATCTTCCCCGAGCGCGGGGCTCGCCTTGCGGACCGTACCGTCGCGGAATGCGGGTGCGATCGGCAGCGGCAGCGCCGCGATGACCCGGCCCTCGCTGCTGGCGGCCTCATGGGTAAAGAGGCCGCGTTCGACGAAGTGCGGATCGCGCATGGCCTCTTCGAGCGACGCGACGATGGTGGCGCAGCAATCGGCCTTGGCGAGGATCGGCCGCCACTCGGACGCGGTCCGGCCCGCGATGATCGCCGCAATCCCGGCACGGGTCGCGGGCGGATCGACGCCCTCGTCGATCAGCGCCGGCGCAAGCCCGATCGCGGCGCAGAAGTCGAGCCAGAATTTCTGCTCCAGCGCCGCGCAAGCGACGAGCGCGCCGTCGCGCGTCGGATAGAGCGCGTAGCGTGGCGAGCCGCCTGCCGTCCAGGCTTCGCGCGGTCCCGGATAGCGGCCGGTCGCCTGCCCGATCGCGAGCGCCTGCCAGGCGAAAGTGAACATCGCATCCGCCATGGCGATATCGAGGTGGCAGCCTTCGCCGGTTTGCTCGCGCTGGCGCAGCGCCAGCAGAATGTTCATCACGGCCGGGAATGTGCCGCCGCCGATGTCGGCGACCAGCGCCGGCGGCACGGTCGGATGCTCGGGTGCGCCCGGATTGAGCGCGAGCAGGCCGGTCGCGCTGATGTAGTTGAGATCGTGCCCGGCCTCGCCGGCGCGCGGTCCGCTCTGGCCATAGCCGCTGATCGAGCAATAGATGATGCCCGGGTTGAGCTGCCGCACGGCTTCGTAGCCGAGGCCGAGGCGGTCCATCACGCCGGGCCGGAACTGCTCGACCACGACGTCGGCACAGCGCAGCAGCGGCGTCAGCGTTTCGTGGCCTTCCGCGCTCTTGAGATCGACCACCAAGCCATGCTTGCCGCGATTTAGCAGCACGAAGGCGGCGCTGGTGTCGCCCATCGGGGGCGGGCGGCGGCGCATGTCCTCGCCGCCGGGGCGCTCGATCTTGATCACCTCGGCGCCCGCCTCTGCCAGTATCAACGTCGCCAGCGGCCCAGGCAGCAAGGTGGTAAAGTCGAGCACCAGCACGCCGGACAATGGCTGCGGCATGACAACTCCCTGGGCATTTCGAATCTTGTTGTCTTTCCAACCAGCGAACGAGACCGGCGCAGCGCGCAAGAGTCAATGGATTAGTCGCTGGCGAGTCGATCGAATAAATGCGACCGCAAGGGGGGTGCCTGCAAATTGGGCTTGGCGGCTCAAAAGCGTTCCACCACCATGGGCTGATGACCGCGAAAGGCATGCTGCATGAAACCTCCGCGCAACTTCTTCAAGCCGCTGGCGATCGGCGCGCCGGCGCCGCTGCGCGAGCTGCCGGTGCGGCTCGAGCGCATGATCCATTTCGTGCCGCCGCATAACGACAAGGTCCGCGCCAAGGTGGGCGAGCTCATCGCCCAGGTCGACGTGGTGCTGGGCAATCTCGAGGACGCGGTGCCGGTCGACGCCAAGCTAGCGGCGCGCGCCGGTTTCATCGCGATGGGCCAGGCACACGACTATGGCTCGACCGGATTGTGGACGCGCATCAACGCGCTCAACTCGCCCTGGGCGCTCGACGACGTGTTCGAGATCGTGGCTGCGATCGGCAACAAGCTCGACGTGATCATGCTGCCCAAAGTCGAGGGCCCCTGGGACGTCCACTATCTCGACCAGCTGCTCGCGCAGCTCGAGGCGCGGCACGAGGTCGATAAGCCGATCCTGATCCACGCCATTCTCGAGACGGCCGAGGGCGTCGACAATGTGGCGGCGATCGCGACCGCCTCGCCGCGCATGCACGGCATCAGCCTCGGCCCCGCCGACCTCGCCGCCTCGCGCGCGATGAAGACGACGCGGGTCGGCGGCGGCCACCCGGACTACGTCGTGCTGACGGACCCCGCCGGAGATGCGCCGCGCGCGCGCTTCCAGCAGGATCTGTGGCACTACACGATCGCAAAAATGGTCGACGCCTGCGCGGCCGCCGGCATCAAGCCGTTCTACGGTCCGTTCGGGGATTTTTCCGATGCGGCGGCCTGCGAGGCCCAGTTCCGCAACGCCTTCCTGATGGGCTGCGCCGGTGCTTGGTCGCTGCATCCCTCACAGATCGCGATCGCCAAACGGGTGTTCTCCCCGGATCCCACCGAGGTGGCCTTCGCCCGCAAGATCCTCGACGCGATGCCGGACGGCAGCGGCGCCGTCATGATCGACGGCAAGATGCAGGACGATGCCACCTGGAAGCAGGCCAAGGTCGTGGTCGATCTCGCCCGCCTCGTCGCCGCCAAAGATCCCGAGATGGCGGCGCGCTACGGATTGTGACGGGGGTCCCGAGGGCCTTTTCGCGAGGCTTGTTCCGCCGGTCGGTACTGCGCTATTGATCCCGCCGCCATGAGCAAGATACGCATCGCCAAATACACGCTCGGACAGGTCGTGCGGCACCGCGTTTTTCCGTTTCGCGGCGTCGTGTTCGACATCGATCCCGTGTTCAACAATACCGAGGAATGGTACGAGGCGATCCCCGCCGACGTGCGGCCGCGCAAGGACCAGCCGTTCTACCACCTCTACGCCGAGAACGCCGAGACGGAGTACATCGCCTATGTGTCGGAGCAGAACCTGTTGCCCGATACATCGAACGAGCCGATCCGCCATCCGCAAGTGGCCGAGGCATTCGAGCGCGATGACGGCGGCAGTTACCGGCTGCGCAACGCCACGCTGAACTGACAGGCACCGAGATATCACCACGTCATGCCCGGCGAATGCCGGGCATCCAGTCTTTGCAAGCCGCAAGACGTGGATGGCCGGGAAGAGCCCGGCCATGAAGGCTTTATGAATTCGGAAAAAGCCGCTAGTGCTGCGCCGGCGGCGCGGCTTGCGGTTGCGCGCGCTTCTGCAGCTCTTCCTGGAGCTTCTTCTGCTGCTCTTCATACGCCTTGGGATCGGTCGGCGGCCCGTCGATCGCCTTGGCGAAGTTTTCCAGTGAGAGCGGGAAGTTCATCGGCGCGTTGTTGAGATTGACAGCCTGCACGTTCAGGGTCTTGCCCTTCTTCATCTTGTCCTGGAGGTCGTCGCTGACCTGGTAAAAGGTGATGCAGCCTTCGAGGCACGTCACGAACTTGGCCGTCGCATACGGCTGCTGCGTCTGATCGATCAGGATACGCGTGCCATACTCGAGCAGCATGCCGAGCGGCAGCGTGATGCGCAGGATTTTCGGCGAGCCCTCCGGCTCGGCGAATTCGGCGAGCGCCGCCGGCGCGCCCTGCGTCGTGCGCAGCAGCGTGCGCGTGACGCAGATCTTCTTCGGCTGCGCCTCGCACAGCTTCACCCACGGCGTCGAGACGAATGTGGGGATCGCGGCGGCGACCGGCGCCTGCGCAGGCGGCGCCTGGGCGGGCGGCGCGGGCTGTTGGGCCTGCGCGGTGGGTGGCTTCGGCGTCTTGGGTTTGGGCTTGGTTGCCGGTGCTTGCGCATTCGCAGCAGCCACGAGCGAGACCGCCGCAAGGGCAGCGGCCGCCATCACCAAGGTCCGGCGCCATCCGGCAGACACGCTGCCGACGCCGCGAGAGAAGAACTTCGCCATCGCAATCCCCGTGATCATTTCGGCGCCGCCGCCGGCGCGCCTTGTTGTTGCTCGAGCTTCTTGCGCGCTTCCTCGGCCCGCTTCTGCAGCTCATCCTGCAGTTTCTTCTGCTGCTCCTCGTAAACCTTCGGATCGGTCGGTGGCCCCTCGTTCGCCTTGGCGAAATCGTTGAGCGGCAGCGGGAAGCTGATCTGGACGCCGGCGAGGTTGATCGCCTGGATCGTCAGCATCTGCCCTTTCTTGAGCTTGGCGATGAAATCGGGCGTGCCGGGGAATTCCGCGAGGCAGCCATTGGAGAAGCACGTCACGAACGGGGCGCTGATCGGTTCCTGCGTATCGATGATGAGGCGGGTGCCGAACTTGAGCTGAAGCGGGCTCGGCAGCGTCACGCGAAACAGCTTCGTCGGCTCTCCATCCGGCTCGATCAGCGCCGCGGCGACGACCGGCACGCCTGCCTCGGTGCGCGCGTCTTTGCCGGTGAAGCAGACCTGCTTGGCATCGGCCTGCTGGCCCTTGCCGCAGAACTTCGCCCACGGCGAGTAGATGAGTTGCGGCATTTGCACCGTGCCCGGCTGCTGCGGCGGCGCCGGTTGCTCCTGCGCCTGGGCGGGTGGCGGGGTCGGCGGCTTCTTTGGTGCGGTCCGGGGCGGGGTTTTCGGCTTGGGCTGAGGTGCGGGCGCCTGGGCATGGACACCAGCGACACTGACAAGACCGAGGATCAGGGCGGCGACGGTCGTGACGAGCGACCAACGCACCGGCCGGGCCGGCGCGGACACGATCCGATCAAGCATATTGAATCCTCTCAATCGCCGTTCCCTGGCTGAAGCCGATGGGACGGACGCCCCCCTCAGGATCGGCTGTCTCGACGTGAAATAAGGCAGGACAGTGACATCCGCGGCCGGCCGGCCGAGCGCAATGACGCGCCCCCGGGCACGCTTTATCCGAAATGATGGTGATAACTTCAAGGCGCCTGCGTGCGGTCGCGCCGGCGCCGCTTTGCGCCCGCAACACCATGCTAATTCTACGTCGATGCCGAGAGGAAAAATCCCAATCGCGACGATGAAGCCGCGGCGGGCGCTCGCGCGCTGGCTTGGTTGCGCGCTCGCGATGCTCGCCGCGTCGTGTGCCCCCTCCGCCTGCGCGGGCGAGCCCAGCTTCGCCATCGCGATGCAGGGCGCACCGGCCATGCGGCCGGGATTTTCGTCCTTTCCGTACGTCAATCCCGAGGCGCCCAAGGGCGGCACCCTGGTGCAGGGCGCGCTCGGCACCTTCGACAGCCTCAATCCGATGATCGTCAAGGGCTCGCCCGCAATCTCGACCCGCAGCTATGTGATCGAAAGCCTCCTCGCGCGCGGCTACGACGAGCCCTTCACGCTCTATGGCCTGCTGGCGCAGAGCGTCGAAACGGACGCGGCGCGGAGCTACGTGACGTTCACACTCGACCCGCGCGCCAGATTCTCCGACGGGCAGCCCGTCACCGCCGCCGACGTGATCTTCTCCTGGGAGCTGCTGCGCGACCACGGCCGGCCCAATTTCCACTTCTACTACGCCAAGGTCGCGAAGGCGCAGGCGCTCTCCGATCGCGTCGTGCGCTTCGACCTCGCCGGCGCGGGCGATCGTGAGCTTCCGCTGATCCTCGGCCTGATGCCGATCCTGCCCAAGCACGCCGTCGATCCCACGACCTTCGAGGAGACGACGCTCAAGCCGCCGATCGGCAGCGGGCCCTACGTGGTCGCGCAGGTCGATCCCGGCCGCAGCGTGACGCTGCGTCGCGATCCGAACTATTGGGGCCGCGATCTCGCGGTCAATCGCGGCCTGTGGAACTTCGATACACTGCGGTACGATTTCTACCGCGACGACAATGCGGCGTTCGAGGCGTTCAAGCGAGGTCTGATCGACGCGCGCGCCGAGACCGATCCGGGGCGTTGGCAGACGGCCTACGATTTTCCCGCCGCGCGCGCCCATCGCGTCGTCCAGGAGGCGTTCCCGAGCGGGCTGCCCAAGGCGATGCTCGGGTTCGTATTCAACACGCGCCGGCCAGTCTTCGCCGATGTCCGCGTGCGCGAGGCGCTCACGCTGCTGTTCGACTTCGAGTGGATCAACAAAAACCTGTACTACGGCCTCTACCGCCGCTCGGCGAGCTATTTCGCCGATAGCGAGCTGTCCGCCTACCAAAGGCCGGCCGACGCGCGCGAGCGGGCGCTGATTGCCCCGTTTCCCGACAGCGTGCGGCCCGATATCCTCGACGGCACCTGGTCGTTGCCGGTGAGCAACGGCACCGGGCGCGACACCACGATCCTGCGCCGCGCGCTCGCGCTGCTCGCCACGGCCGGATACCAACTCCAAGGTACCGAGCTGCGCAACCGCGCGACCGGACGGCGGCTCGAGTTCGAAATCCTGGTCGATACGACCGAGCAGGAGCGCCTCGCGCTGGCGTACGCCCAGACGTTGCGGCTCGCCGGCATCACGGCCCGTATTCGCGACGTCGACGCCGTGCAATATGATCAGCGTAGAATCACTTACGATTTCGACATGATCCAGTACCGCTGGGATGAATCGCTCTCGCCTGGCAACGAGCAGGCGTTCTACTGGGGCTCGGCCGCCGCCGACCAGCCCGGCACGCGCAACTACATGGGCGTGAAGAGCCCGGCCATCGATGCCATGATCTCCGCCATGCTGGCCGCCACCGGACGCGAGGATTTCGTCGCGGCCGTGCGTGCGCTCGACCGCATGCTGATGTCCGGCAGCTACGCGGTGCCGCTGTTCTACCCGCCGCAGCAATGGGTGGCGCACTGGGACCACGTGCGCCATCCCACCAAGACGTCGCTGTCCGGATTCCTTCCCGAGACCTGGTGGCACCAGGCGCCAGGCCAAACAAAATGACCTGCCAACCGGCCCTCGAAGTGAGACCCGCATGATCATCGGGCAGTCCTCCCCGCAGCAGGCCGCGCTGCTCGCCAAGGCCGGGCGCTCGACCCTTGACGACGTCTTCCGCCGTTCCGTCACCCGCCGCGCCGACGCGATCGCGCTCGCCGATCCGCCCAATGCGGCGGCCGTCACCGGCGCCGCGCCGCGCCGCCTCACCTTCGCGCAGGCCGACCGCATGATCACGGCGGTCGCCGGACGGCTGCGCCACCTCGGCCTGCAGACGGACCAGATCGTCGCCCTGCAGATGGCGAACACAGTCGACGCGGTCGTCGCCCTGCTCGGTATCCTGCGCGCCGGCCTGATCGCCATGCCGCTGCCGCTGCTATGGCGGCAGGCCGATTGCGTCGCCGCCCTCAACCGGGTCGGCGCGCGCGCGCTCATGGTCAGCGGCCGCATCGGCGGGGTCGATCATTGCGAGCTCGCCATGCACGTCGCCGCGGAGGTCTTTCCGATCCGCCAGGTGTGCGGCTTCGGCCCCGGCGTCGGCGACGGCGTGATCGGGTTCGACGAGCTCTATGAGGCGCAGGTGCCGGAGCCGCCGCCCGCGATCACGCGCTCGGTCAATCCCGCCGCGCATGCGGCGATCATCACCTGGGACGTCGGCGCCGAAGGGCCGGTGCCGGTCGTGCGCAACCATTTCGAGCTGCTGGCCGCCGGCGCGGCCGTCACGCTGGAAAGCCGCATCGAGCCGAGCGCCGTGATCCTCTCCTCGCTCACCCTCCCGTCGCTCGCCGGCCTCGGGCTCGGCCTCGTCCCCTGGCTGCTCATCGGCGGTACGCTCGCGCTGCATCATCCCTTCGACGATGCGGCGTTCATGGCGCAATGCCGTGCCGAGCAGCCGACCGTGGCGGTCGTCCCGGCGCCGCTCGCGCTGCGTCTCGGCGAGACCGAGGCCTTGAGCCGCGATAATGGATTGAAGACCGTGATCGCGGCATGGCGCGCACCCGAGCGCATGGCCTCGAGCCCGAACTGGATCGAGCCGGCGATCGGTTTCGTCGACGTGCCGGTGTTCGGCGAGGCCGCGCTGTTCGCGGCGCGGCGCGGCGGCAACGGCCGCCCGGCACCGCTCGCGCTCGGCCCCGTCACGGCGCCGCGCAGCGCGCCCGGTGCGCTGCAGGTGATCGAGCTCGACCGCACGCCGGCCGGCACGCTGGCGGTGCGCGGGCCGCAGGTGCCGCGGTTCCGGTTGCCGTTCGAGCTCGATCCGGCCGCCAAACCGGCTTTCGCGGTCGGCCCCGACGGCTTTGCCGATACGGGCTATCCGTGCACCGTGGATCCGGCGAGTCACGCTGTTGCGATCGCGGGTGCGCCTGCCGGCAGCGTCGGTGTCGGCTATCGCTTCGGCGAGCGGGCGCTCGCCGAGCTCATGGCCGGGACGCCTCGCAAGCTCGCGATGGGTGGGTTTTAGCGCCGGTCATTGACGAGACGTTAATGGCGTTCGCCTAGGGTGGCACGCTTCTCTTTTGCGCTCGTCACCAACCGCGTGGCTCCGATGTCGTTGCAGGGTCCGATCGTCGTCGTCACCGATCAAAAGGATGCCGATCTCGTGGCCGCGCTGGCGGCCGAGGGCGCCTTCCCGGTCGTCGAGGCCTCCTGGCGCGACGCCCCCAACGCGATCGCCCGTATCGAGCCATCCGCGGTCGTGGTGGCGGGCCCAGCGAAATCGCCCAACGATATGGCCGCTCTGGGCAACGCGATCGAGCAAGCCGGTGACACCTATCTCCCAGTCGTCGCCCGCGTGGGCGATGCGGCTTCGCCTCCGCTCCTTGGCGCGCTGCCGGTTGCCGTCAATGCGTCGCCGGCGCGCATCGCCGTGCGCCTCGCCTCGGCGCTGCGGGTGCGCACCCTGCATACGACCGAGCTGCGCCGCTCGGCCGCGCTCGCGCCCGAGTGCGACGACCTCCCCGTCATGGCCACGACCGACCCGATCGAAGATGCGACCGTGATCGTCACCGGACGGGGCCGCGGCTATCCGGCGCTTTCGACCGCGGTCGGTGAGCGCGTCGGCCTGATCGGCGCGCTCAGCGTCGAGACCGCCGCGAAATATCTCAACGCCCGCGACGTCGACGGCATCGTGATCGGCGAAGGGTTCAACCCGCGCACCGTCGAGGCGTTTCTCACCGTGCTCGGCGAGGACACGCGCTTCCGCGACATTCCGATCGCGCTCCTGCCGGATCTGCCGGCCGCGATCAACGCCGGCAAGCTGCCCAACCTCGAGCCCGTCGGCGGCGATCCCGCGACGATCGTCGAGCGAATCCTGCCGCTGGTGCGCCAGCACGCCTTCGAGGCGCGCCTGCAGCGCCAGCTCACCGCCCTCGAGGCCAAGGGCATGCTCGACCCGGAGACCGGCCTCTTTACCGTCACGGCCTTCCTGCGCGATCTCAACCGCGCCGTCGAGGAAGCCAAGGTGCGAGGCAACGCCATGACGCTCGCGCGCTTCACGTTCCCGATCCCGGTCGACCGCCGCGTCAACATGGACGCGGCGCGGCTGGTGAGCCGCCTGGTGCGCAGCGCCGATTTCGCGTGCCGGGCGAGCGACGGGTCGATCCTGCTCGCCTTCTCGGAGACCGCGCTACGCAGCGCCCACGTGGTGGCGCGCCGCATCGCCAATGTGCTGCGCCACACCATGCTCTCGGCCGAAGGCGACGATGGCAAGCCGGTGCGGGTCGACCCGACCATCACGCTCGCATCGCTCAAGTCGAACGACACCGTCGAGACCCTGCTCGCCCGGGTGTCCGAGCCGGTCGCGGTTGCGGCGCAGTAGGCGCGCGCTTATCTTTGGCGTTCCAGGCCAACGGAGCGCGCCCATGACGGACACCAAGGAACCGCTCAGGATCGACGTCGTCTCCGACGTCGTCTGCCCGTGGTGCTTCATCGGCAAACGCCGCCTCGAAAAGGCGATCGCATCGCGGCCCGACCTGTCCGTCGAGGTGCATTTCAGGCCCTACTTCCTCAACGACTGGGTGCCGCGCGAGGGCGTCAGCCGCACCGAGTATCTCACCACCAAGTTCGGCTCGGTCGACCGCTACAACCACAACGCCAAGCGCATCGTCGCGGTTGCGGCGGGTGAAGGCCTCACCTATTCGCCCGAGAAGATCCAACGCCAACCCAACACGATCGATTGCCACCGCCTCATTTATTGGGCGGACCAGCATGGCAACGCCCCGCGCATGAAGCAGCGCCTGATGTCGCTTTACTTCACCGAAGGCGCCGACCTCACCGACCGCGAGGTGTTGGTGAACGCTGCGGCCGATTGCGGCCTCGATCCGGCGCGCACGCGGGAGCTTCTGGCGAGCGACACCGACGTCGACACCGTGACGCGCGCCGCCGAGTCCGCCAAGGCGGCCGGCATCGACGGCGTGCCCATGTTCATCTTCGGCGGCCTGCTCGCGGTGTCGGGCGCGCAATCGCCGGAGTATCTGGCCGCCGCAATGGAGCGCGCGGTCGCCGAGCAGCAGAAGAAGCGCGAGGCTGAGACCACGGGCGTAGCGACCGCGTAGGAGTCGCTTTCATGCAGAGCGGATGCACGCGTCTGCCATTTTCGATCGCACCGGCGCGGTCCGACGGCCGCCGTCTTTCGTGAGACCTACTCGCATCTGACCTACTTCCCGCCCCTGCCCAGCCATGCCGATGTGCCGCCCGGCAATGGCCACGTGGTGCTCGCGATCCCGGGCTTTTTCCGTCACGACCGCACCACGCGCCAGCTGCCGGCCTATCTCGATCAGTGCGGCGTGCTGCGGGCGGTCGCGATGAGATTGGGTTCGGTGTTAAAGCCTGCGTAGGGTGGGCAACGGCGGCCTCGCCGTTGCCCACGCGTTTCCAATCGCCGATCCGCGCGTGGGCAAAATCGCCCCGCGATACATCGAAAGTGGACGGAGTGTTTTGGGCGATTTTGCCCACCTACGCGGCTTTCGCGCGCCCCGCGATCCGCACCAGGTCGCGCAGGATCTTCTCCGTCCCCCGCAGCCGCTGCTCGGGCTGCTCCCAGTCCTCGAACAGCACCACCTTCATGTCGGGGCGCACGCGCGCTGCCGGGCCCTGGTCACGAATGTAGCGCACCAGCCCCTCCGGATTGGCGAAGCGGTCGTCGCGGAATGAGATCACGGCTCCCTTCGGGCCGGTGTCGATCTTGGCCACGTTGGCGCGCCGGCACAGGGCTTTGATCTTCACGGTGTCGAGCAGATACTTGACCTCCTCGGGCAGCGCGCCGAAGCGGTCGACCAATTCGGCCGCGAAGCTGTCGATGTCGTGCTCGTGGTCGAGATCGGCGAGCCTTCGGTAGAGCGCGAGGCGCACCGATAGATCCGCCACATAGTCCTCCGGGATCAGCACCGGCATGCCGATGGTGATCTGTGGCGACCAGCGATCGGCCACCGGCTCGGCAATGCCGGCCTTGAGGCTCGCGACCGCCTCCTGCAGCATCTGCTGGTAGAGCTCGTAGCCGACTTCCTTGATGTGGCCGGATTGCTCCTCGCCCAAGAGGTTGCCGGCGCCGCGGATGTCGAGGTCATGCGAGGCGAGCTGGAAGCCGGCGCCGAGGGTATCGAGCGATTGCAGCACGGTGAGCCGCCGCTCCGCTTGCGGCGTGATCTTGCGGTTGACCGGGAGCGTCAGCAGCGCGAAGGCGCGCGCCTTCGAGCGCCCGACGCGTCCGCGCAGCTGGTAGAGCTGGGCGAGGCCGAAGCGGTCGGCGCGGTGCACGACCAGCGTGTTGGCGGTCGGGATGTCGAGACCCGACTCGACGATCGCGGTCGAGAGCAGGATGTCGTACTTGCCGTCATAGAAGGCCGACATCACGTCCTCGAGCACGGTCGGCGCCATCTGCCCGTGCGCGGTTGCGACCTTTGCCTCGGGGATATTCTGCTCGAGGAACGCCTTGGCCTCGCCGAGATCCTCGATGCGCGGGCACACGTAGAACGTCTGCCCGCCGCGATATCGCTCGCGCAGCACCGCCTCGCGCACCGACAGCGGATCGAACGGTGACACGAAGGTGCGCACCGCAAGGCGATCGACCGGCGGCGACGCGATGATCGAGAGCTCGCGCACGCCGGTGAGCGCCAGTTGCAGCGTGCGCGGAATCGGCGTCGCGGTGAGCGTGAGCACGTGCACCTCGGCGCGCAGGGTTTTCAGCCGCTCCTTGTGGCCGACGCCGAAATGCTGCTCCTCGTCGACCACGATCAGCCCGAGGTCCTTGAACCTGATGTTCTTACCGAGCAGCGCATGGGTGCCGACCACGATGTCGATCGTCCCGTCGGCGAGGCCGGCGCGCACCTTGGCGAGGTCGGGCGCCGGCACGAGCCGCGAAGCCTGCGCGAGCTTGACCGGAAATCCCTTGAAGCGGGCCGTGAACGTCTTGAAGTGCTGGCGCGCCAAAAGCGTCGTCGGCACCACGACGGCAACCTGCTTGCCCGACATGGCGGCGACGAAGGCGGCGCGTAGCGCGACCTCGGTCTTGCCGAAACCGACGTCGCCGCAGATCAGGCGGTCCATCGGCCGTCCGGACGCGAGGTCGGCGAGCACCGCATTGATGGCGGTGAGCTGATCTTCGGTCTCGGCGTAGGGAAATCCGGCACAGAACTCGTCATAGGCACCGGTCTCCACCGTGAACTTCGGCGCCTCGCGCAGCTGGCGCTCGGCCGCGATCTTGATCAGCTCGCCCGCCATCTCGCGAATGCGGTTCTTCATCCGCGCCTTGCGCGTCTGCCAGGCCACGCCGCCGAGCCGGTCGAGCTCGACCGCGGTGTCCTCCGACCCATACCGCGACAGGAGCTCGATGTTCTCGACCGGCAGATACAGCTTGTCCTTGCCGGCGTAGTGGATCTCCAGGCAGTCGTGCGGGGCACCCGCCGCTTGAATTGTCTGCAGCCCGACGAAGCGGCCGATGCCATGGTCGACGTGCACCACGAGGTCGCCGGTCGTGAGACTCGTGACCTCGGCGATGAAATTATCGGCGCGCTTCGCCGCCTTGCGCGGCCGCACCAGCCGATCGCCCAGGATGTCCTGCTCGGCGATGACCGCGGCATCGGCGGTCTCGAAGCCCGCCTCGAGGCCGAGCACTGCGAGCGCGACCTCGGGGCGCGGCCGCGCTTGTGCGTCGCGCCAGTCGGCGACGTTGACGAGGTTGAAGATGCGGTGCTCGCTCAGCACATGGCTCATGCGATCGCGCGCGCCGTCGCTCCACAGCGCGATGGTGACGCGCTTGCCCGCCCCTTGCAGCGCCTCCACATGCTCCCGCAGTGCATCGAACACGTTGCCGTCCTGCTGTTGGCGTTCGGGCGCGAAATTCCGCCCGGCCCGCGTGCCGGTTTCGAGCGCACTGCCGCTTGCATCCGGTGACGCAAACGGCGTCACGCGCACGAGCCGGCCCGCGTCGAGCCGCTGCTGCCATTGGGTCTCGGTGAAATAGAGCCGCTCGGGCGGTAGCGGCAGATAGGGCGGGCCACCCCCATCCTGGTCGAGCGCTTGGCGACGCGCCTCGTAGTAGTCCGCGATCTGGGCGAGCCGCTCGCGCACCGCATCCTCGACCAGCGGCTCGAGCGCGATCACACTGCCCGGCACGTAGTCGAGCAGCGTGTCGAGGCTCGGATGAAACAGCGGAAGCCAGTGCTCCATGCCGGGATAGCGGCGGCCCTCGCTGACGGCCTGGTAGAGCAGGTCATCGCTCTTCGCCGCACCGAACGCCTCGACATAGCCGCGGCGGAAACGGCGGATAGTGTCGCTGGTGAGCTGGAACTCGGCCACCGGCACGAGATCGAGCGCGCGCAGCTGGTCGGTGGTGCGCTGCGTCTCCGGATCGAACGAGCGGATCGACTCGAGCGTATCGCCGAAGAAGTCGAGCCGCACCGGCTCGGCCATGCCGGGCGCGAACAGGTCGAGAATGCCGCCGCGCACCGCATAGTCGCCCGGCTCGCGCACCGTCGAGGCGCGGATGAAGCCGTTGAGATCGAGCCATTTCACGATCCCGTCCATGGCGAGCATGTTGCCGGGCGCGGCGGCGAGCGTTTGCGAGGCGAGCAGCGCCTTCGCGGGCACGCGCTGCAGCGCCGCATTGACGGTCGTGAGCAGGATCGAGGCGCCCTCACGGCCCTTGAGCCGCGCGAGGCGCGCCAGCGTGATCATACGCTGCGCGACGAAGCCCGCATGCGGCGAGACCCGGTCGTAGGGCTGGCAGTCCCACGCCGGGAACTCGAGCACGCTGATGTCGGGCGCGAAGAACGCGAGCGCGCGGGCGAGCTGCGCCAGGCGCTGACCGTCGCGGCAGACCACCACGAGGCTGGTCGCGGGCGCCTGCGGCCCGGCCGCGATCGCGCGCGCGAGATCGGACAGCACCAGCCCCTCGGCGCCATCGGCGACGCTCGCGAGCGTCAGCGGCCGGCCGGGCCGGAGGCCCTCGATCGGCGAGCGCGACAGAATGTTCATTTACGGCCGTCCCGCGCAAAGCTGCGCAACTTGCGGAACAGGGCGGTGTCGCAGTCGGCCGGCACCGGCCGATCGCCGGTGATCCAGGCATAGAGATCGGGTTCCGGCTCATCGGACAGCCGCTCGAACTCGGCGATCTCGCCTTCCGTCAGCGTGCCGATCAACGCATCGGCAAAACGCCCCATGATCAAATCCATTTCCCGCGTCCCGCGGTGCCACGCGCGATAGAGCAACCGCCGCCGGCGGGCATCCAACCCTTCGCTCGATCGCGTGATTCCGGTCACCGCTGCCTCCAAACGCCAAAAGCCCGGACGGGCCGGGCGATGTTCATATAACGTCGCGAAGGTCCGAAGTCAGGGTCACGACGCCAGTTTTCGTCGTGGCCGGGCTTGTCCCGGCCATCCACGTCTTCCACTTTGCGCGACGGACGAGACGTGGATGCCCGGGACAAGCTCGGGCATTGACCGTGTAAGCGGCACCGCATGCGCCCTGCTCTACTCAACCCACTGTTTGCCTCAGTCACCACCCTTCCGGGCGTGGGCCCGAAGGTCGGCAAGTTGCTCGCGCGCCTGACCGGCCGCGACGACGGCGCGCGCGTCGTCGATCTCTTGTTCCACCTGCCAACCGGGTCCGTCGATCGCCGTGCGCGACCGAAGCTGCGCGACGTCGAGCCCGGCACGGTCGTCACCGTGGCGGTGACCATCGACCGCCATCGCGCGCCACCGCCCGGACGTAGCCGCGCGCCTTATCTGGTCTATGCGAGCGATGACACCGGCAGCCTCGTCATCACCTTCTTCAGCGCCCACACCGACTACATCGCCAAGCTGCTGCCGGTCGGCGAGGTCCGCTACGTCTCGGGCACCACCGCGCTCTACGACGGCATGCTGCAGATGGTGCACCCCGACCGGGTGGTCGATGAGGCCGGGCTCGCCAAGCTGCCGCTGATCGAGCCCACCTACCCTCTCACCGAAGGCCTTTATGCCAACCAGCTGCGCCGCGCCATCGAGGGTGCGCTCGACCGGCTGCCGGAGCTGCCAGAGTGGCAGGATCCGGCCCATCTGGCGAAGACGAGATCTCCCGGCTTCGGCGATGCCTTGCGCCGGCTGCATCGGCCGGAAAACCCGACGGATCTTTTGCCGAACTCACCCGGCTGGTCGCGCCTCGCCTACGACGAGCTGCTCGCCGGCCAGCTCGCGCTGGCGCTCACCCGCGCACATCTGCGCCGCATCAGCGGCCGCCGCACGTCCGGCGACGGAAAATTGCGCAAAAAGATCATTACGGCCCTGCCCTATCGGCTCACCGCCTCGCAGGAGCGCGCGGTGACCGACATCGCTGTGGATCTCGCCGCGCCCCACCGCATGCTGCGCCTGCTGCAGGGCGATGTCGGCTCCGGCAAGACAGTCGTCGCCCTGCTCGCCGCCGCGATCGTGATCGAGGCCGGCCGCCAGGCCGCCCTGATGGCACCGACCGAGATCCTCGCGCGCCAGCACCTCGCCACCATCGCACCGATCGCCGAGGCCGTCGGCCTGCGGGTCGCGCTGCTGACCGGGCGCGAGCGCGGCGGCCCCCGCAACGAACTGCTCGCCCGCCTCGTTGCCGGCGAGATTGATCTTCTGGTCGGTACCCACGCGCTGTTTCAGGAGGCCGTCGAGTTCCGCGATCTCGCGCTCGCGGTCGTCGACGAGCAGCACCGTTTCGGCGTGCACCAGCGTCTCGCTTTGGCGGCCAAGGGCGAGGCCGTCGACATGCTGGTGATGACCGCGACGCCGATCCCGCGCACCTTGGTGCTCACCTTCTTCGGCGACATGGATGTCTCCGAGCTGCGCGAGAAACCGGCCGGCCGTAAGCCGATCGATACCCGTGCGGTCCCGCTCGGCCGCATCAACGAGGTGGTCACCGCGGTCGGTCGCGCCATCGACGAGGGCCGGCGCGTCTACTGGGTCTGTCCGCTGGTCGAGGAATCGGAGACCAGCGACCTCGCCGCCGCGCAGGACCGCTTTGTGTCGCTCAAGGAGCGCTTCGGCGAGCTGGTCGGCCTCGTGCACGGCCAGATGAAGGGCGCCGACAAGGACCGCGCCATGGAAAGCTTCGCGGCGGGCGAGACGCGCCTCCTCGTCGCCACCACGGTGATCGAGGTCGGCGTCGACGTGCCGGCCGCGACCGTGATGGTGATCGAGCATGCCGAGCGGTTCGGCCTCGCCCAGCTGCACCAACTGCGCGGCCGCATCGGCCGCGGCGCCGAGCGGTCGACCTGCCTCCTGCTCTACCGCGCGCCGCTCGGTGAGACCGCCAAGGCCCGCCTCGGCGTCATGCGCGACACCGAGGACGGCTTCCGCATCGCCGAGGAGGACCTCAAGCTGCGCGGCGAAGGCGACGTGCTCGGCACCCGTCAGAGCGGCGAGCCCGGCTTCCGTGTCGCGCGCATCGAGAGCCATCGCGAGTTGCTGCAGGTCGCGCGCGACGATGCCGCGCTGACGCTCGCGCGCGATCCCGAGCTGACAAGCGAGCGCGGCGAGGCGCTGCGGGCACTGCTCTATCTGTTCGAGCGGGATGAGGCGATCAGGCTATTGCGGGCGGGGTAACGTGCGTCATTGCGTAACGAAGCGAAGCGATCTCGGTCCACGAATGCATGCGCCTGTGGGACGAGGTTGCTTCGTCGCTTTAGGCTCTTCGCAATGACGAGGACTCACTCCGTCGCCACCCTCTCGGTCTCTTTCCGCATCGCCTGCGCGGCGCGTGCCGTGTCCGCCATCGCCTGCAGCTTCTTCTGTGTCTCGGCACCACCATTCGGCTGGATCAGGCCGGCGGTCATGATCAGCTTGGCGGCGGCCTCGACCGGGATGTCGAGCTCGATCACCTCGCGGCGCGGCACGTAGAAGAAGAAGCCGGTGGTCGGATTGGGCGTGCACGGCATGAAGGCCGAGACGTACTCGTCCTGCAGCGGCAGCCGCACCGTGATCTCGCCGCCGGGTGGCTGCGACAGAAACACCAGCGACCACATCCCGGGCGCCGGGAACTCGACCAGGCCGACCTTGCGGAAGCTCGAGCCCGACTCCGAGAACAGCGTCTCGAACACCTGCTTGAGGCCTTTGTAGATCGAGCGCACCAGCGGCATGCGATCGAGCAGGGTCTCGCCTGCCTCGACCAGGGTTCGCCCGACCAGATTGGCGGTGAGGAAGCCGAGCATCGTGATGGCGAAGAACGCGACCACGAGGCCGGTGCCGGGCACCCGCCATGGCAGGTAGGTCTCGGGGCGGTACGCGACCGGAATGAACGGCCGCACCAGGTCATCGACCCAGGTGACGAACGACCAGGTGAGGTACACCGTGATGGCGAGCGGTCCGGCCACCACCAATCCGGTCAAGAAATAGGTGCGCAGCCGGTAGGCGGCGCCGCGCTGGTGCGTCGGCTCCGGGATGATCGGCGAGGCGGCGGGGTCGGACGCTGGCTCGGTGAGCGACATGCGCGAAACGATCTCGCGGGGTTGCCGGGGACGCGCCGGCGCGCGGCCCGATTCACCGTCAAATATAGGGGAAGATTGTGGCGGTTCGCCAGTTGGCGCCGCGTCGCGGCCCTATTCCACCGTCACGGCCTTGGCGAGATTGCGCGGCTGATCGACATCGGTGCCCATGATGACGGCTGTGTGATAGGCGATCAGCTGCACCGGGAGCGCATAGACGAGCGGCGTCACCGTCGACGGCATCTCGGGAACCGTCAGCGTCACCAGTGAATCGACCGTCGCCTCGCGCGCGCCCTGCGCGTCGGTGATCAGGATGATCCGCCCGCCGCGGGCCGCGACCTCCTGCATGTTGGACACCGTCTTCTCGAACACCCGGTCATAGGGCGCAATCACGACCACCGGCATCCTTTCGTCGATCAGGGCGATCGGACCGTGCTTGAGCTCGCCCGCCGCATAACCTTCTGCGTGGATATAAGAGATTTCCTTGAGCTTGAGCGCGCCTTCGAGCGCGAGCGGGAAGCTCGTGCCGCGGCCGAGGTAGAGCACGTCGCGCACCTTTGCGAGGTCGCGCGCGAGCCTCTCGATCTCGGGCTCGAGCGTGAGCGTCTGCGTCATGTGGCGCGGCACCTCGATCAGCGCCTGCACCAGCTTGTGCTCGTCGTCCTCGCTCAGCACGCCGCGGGCGCGGCCGGCCGCGATCGCGAGACAGACCAGGGTGGCAAGCTGGCACGTGAACGCCTTGGTCGAGGCGACGCACACCTCGGGCCCGCCCAGCGTCGGCATCACGACGTCGCTTTCGCGCGCGATCGTCGAGGTCGGAACGTTGACGATGGAAACAATGTGCTGCTTCGCCTCGCGCGCATAGCGCAGCGTCGCCAGGGTGTCCGCGGTCTCGCCCGATTGCGAAACGAACAGCGCGAGATTGCCGGGATCGAATGGGGCCTCGCGGTAGCGGAACTCGGAGGCGACGTCGATCTCGACCGGCAGCCGGGCAAAGCGCTCGAACCAGTACTTGCCGATCAGACCCGCATAATAGGCGGTGCCGCAGGCCGAGATGGTCATGCGCTTGATGTCTTTGAAGTCGAACGGCAGCGGGCTCGGCAGCGCGATGCGCCCCGCCGCCATGTCGATGTAATGGGCAAGCGTGTGGCCGACGACCTCGGGCTGCTCGTGGATTTCCTTCGCCATGAAATGCCGATGATTGCCCTTGTCGATCAGCCCGGCGCTGGCGATCAGCTTGTGCACCGGCCGCGTCACCACGTGGCCGGCGGCATCGCGCATCTCGGCGCCTTCGCGCCGCACCACGACCCAATCGCCGTCCTCGAGGTAGCTGATCGAGTCGGCGAAAGGCGCGAGCGCGATCGCATCCGAGCCCAGAAACATTTCGCCGTCGCCGAAGCCGACCGCGAGCGGCGGACCATGGCGGGCGCCGACCAGCAGGTTCTCCTCGCCCTCGAACAGGAACGCGAGCGCGAAGGCGCCGCGCAGTTGCGGCAGCGCGGTCGCGACGGCCTCCGCGGGCTTGCGGCCCTTCTTGAGCTCGCTGGTGACCAGGTGGGCGATCACCTCGGTGTCGGTCTCCGTGGAGAACTTGGCGCCCTGCTGTCTGAGCGAGGTGCGCAACTCCTTGAAGTTCTCGATGATGCCGTTGTGCACGACCGCCACCCGATCGGTCGCGTGCGGATGCGCATTGGTCTCGTTCGGCCGCCCATGCGTCGCCCAGCGCGTATGGCCGATGCCGCTGTTACCGGCGAGCGGCTGCT
This sequence comes from Xanthobacteraceae bacterium, assembly GCA_035293985.1. Taxonomy (GTDB): domain Bacteria; phylum Pseudomonadota; class Alphaproteobacteria; order Rhizobiales; family Xanthobacteraceae; genus JAVDCA01. The sequence goes on along the minus strand of DATGLS010000015.1, from coordinate 191,937 downwards.
GGCCGAGCCGCTGCTCGAGGTTGCGCAGCTTGCCTTCCGCCCGGCGGCGCTCCAGGCGGCCGCTTTCGAGCGTGGCGATACCGGCGCTATCGTACCCGCGGTATTCGAGGCGCTTGAGCGCATCGACGATGAGCGGTGCGACCGGCCCGCGACCCAGAATGCCGACGATCCCGCACATTGAGAGTGCCCCCTTGATTGGCCCCGGCTTGCTCAACCCTTTAAGCGGCCGGCACAACCGCATGAAATCACGAAGTATTTCGCATTTTTGCGCTTCGTGACGCGGGCCGCTAAGCCGTTAGGACTATGGGCATATATGACTATTCGGCTTTCTTTTTGCTCGTGGAGGCGAGCGCGCGCAAGCGCGCGGCCCAACCTTGCTTAACGACTTGCTGGCCGCGCCCGATCGCAAGCGAATCTGCCGGTACGTCGCGGGTGATCACCGACCCCGACCCCACATAGGCACCGTCGCCAATCTTGACCGGGGCGACCAGAGCCGAGTTGGAGCCGATGAAGGCGCGCTCGCCGATATCGGTCACGTGCTTGTTGTGGCCATCATAATTGCAGGTGATCGTCCCGGCGCCGATGTTGGTGCCGGCCCCCACGCGGGAGTCACCGATATAGCTCAGATGGTTGGCGCGCACGCCGGCGCCGATATCAGCCTGCTTGACCTCGACGAAGTTGCCGATGCGCACGTCGGGCCCAAGGCGCGCGCCCGGCCGCAGGCGCGCATAGGGGCCGACCGTCGCGCCCTTGCCGACATGGGCGCCCTCGAGATGCGAGAAGGAGCGGATGGTCGCCCCCTCCTCGACCGTGACGCCCGGCCCGAACACGACATAGGGCTCGATCGTCACATCGCGGCCAAGCCTGGTGTCGGCCGCAAGGTGCACCGTCTGCGGCGCGACCATGGTGACGCCCGCATCCATGGCGGCTTGGCGCAGGCGCTGCTGCAGGACGGCTTCGGCTTCGGCCAATTGGGCCTGGCTGTTGATACCGCGCACCTCGTCCTCCTCGGTTTCGATCGCGACCGCATCGAGCCCCATCTGGTGCGCGATCGCGACGGCGTCGGTCAGGTAGAATTCGCCTTTGGCATTGCGGTCGTCGACGCGATCGAGGATCGCGAGCGCGACGTCGCCGCGCAAAGCCATCAGTCCGGCGTTGCACAGCGTGATGGCGCGCTGGTCCGGGCTTGCGTCCTTCTCCTCGCGAATGGCGACGAGCACGCCATCCCGCTCGATCAACCGGCCGTAGCCGGTCGGATCGGCCGGGCGGAAGCCGAGCACGACCACTGCCTTGCCGGCCGCGAGCGGCTCGCGCAGGCGCGCGAGCGTCTGCGGCCGCACCAGCGGCGTGTCCGCAAACACGACCAGGACATCGTCGGGGCCCTCGATCAAGGCCGCGCGCGCCGCCAGCACCGCATGCGCGGTGCCACGCCGCTCCGCCTGCACGAAAATCGCCGCCTCCGGGAGCGCCGCCCGCGCCGCCTCTGCGACCCGGGTCTGGCCCGGCCCGATCACGACGGCGGCGCGGCCGGCGGTTTCCCCTACGGTCGCCAGCACATGCCCAAGCAGCGTGCGGCCGCCGATCGCGTGCAGCACTTTAGGGCGCGAGGCGCGCATGCGCGTCCCCTCGCCCGCGGCAAGTACGATCGTAACGCAGGTTCTGGCGCCCACCGCCGTCAAATCCTTGTCTCAGCGTGATCTTTTTCGAAGATCGGTGTCCACCCTGCGGGATCACGCCCTATCAGCTATTAATTTCGCTCGACCTCGTCGCAGCGCCGTCATAACCTGCGGGGACAGAACGGAAAAGGCGGGGACCGCAGGACGCGGGGCAACTGGCAGCGGGCGGCAGCGAATCTGCTAGCATCCCGGCACCGGCGTTGGGTCGATTCGACCACGCAAATGCTTCCCACGGTGCGCCATGGCCCGCTATCACGACGACGATGACGAGGATCACATTGATATGCGTCCGTTGTTGCGTTTGACGGTTTGGGGGTGCGGCGCGATCATCGCGGTCGGCGCGACCGTCCTGGCAGGCCGCACGGACGTGGGCACCGCCCGCGCGCGGGTGGCGCTTGCCACTTTCCGCACCGCACCGGTCGATCTCCTCAAGCATCCAAACGACATGCTGGCGAGCCGGCCGGTCGGTCCCGACGAGACCGAGAAGCGCCTGGCGGAGGAGGTCCGTGCCCTGACGGCGGATCGCGACCGGCTGGCGGAGCGCGTCGCGAGCCTCGAGCACAATCTGAGCGATCTCACGGGATCGATTGCTCGGGCTTCCGCTCCCGCCGCGAACGGCGCCCCCACCACAGTCACGCTCAATGCCCCGCCCACCGTCGCGCCGGCCGCGCCGCGCGACGACAGGACGGATGCGGCGCCGCCGGCCGCGCCCGCCGCGACCGCTGAGCCGCAGGTGCCGCCGATCAATTTCACCGGCAGTAACGACGACCAGGCGCGCGTCGCGGCCGCCGCGCCCCCGCCTTCCCAGCCGCAGCCAGGTGTCGGCCATCCCGTCGACGTGCCGCTGCCCCGGCCGGGGCCGCTCGCGACCATCCAGTCCTACGTGTATTCGGCCTCGCCGCCCGCCACCCAGCCGACCCGGCTCGCCTCGACCAACGCGGACACCCCCCCGCCGCCACCCGGTGACAAGGCCTACGCGCTCGACCTCGGCACCGCGACCAACGTCAACAGCCTGCGCGCCCATTGGGGGTCCGTGCGGGCTGCGCACGGGGCGCTGCTCGAGGGCCTTCAGCCACTGGTATCGGTGCGCCAGAGCAGTCGGCCGGGCTTCACCGAATTCCATCTCGTGGCCGGCCCGGTCTCCGATCCGGATGCGGCCGCGCGCCTCTGCTCGGCGCTGGCCTCGGTGCGGGTCGCGTGCCGGCCGACGGTCTATAACGGCCAGCGCCTCGAGCTGCGCTGACCGAAGAGAAAAGTCAGAGAGCAAAGCCAGGCACGCGCATGACGCCCCGGTTCGTCCCGACCGCGCGCCAGACGAACTGGCTGCTGTGCATCGGCTTTGTGTCGGTCGGCTATGCGATGTATCTGCGCTATCGCGCGCTCGAGTTCGCCGACGTGTCGCTTGCCTGCCAAGCCGGTTTGCAGACGTGGCTGTGCGGCACCTTCCGGACCGTGATCGTGCTCTACAACCACTACGTCTTCGGCGCCGTCGCGCTCGGCGCCGCCGTGATCCATCTGCTGCGCCCGGCATTGCCCATCTTTGCGATTTCGCTCGCCGCTGCGGGCTTTGGCATCGTGCTGCACAATCCGGGCCTGTCCGCGCTTGCCGGCGCGGTGCTCATCGTCAGCCTGGCGCGGCCCGCACCCTTGCCAGAGTAAGCGCCAGCATCAGGAGGCCGGCGCAGGTGAGCAGCGCCTGCCAGTTCGCGAACGTCTCGTTGATCGCGATGTAGACCGCGCAGCCGGCCAGCACCGCCGCCGCGAGCTTCTCGGCCGCCGGGCGCGGCCCCTTGTCGGCCGGCAGCATCCATGAGAGGGCGAAGAACGGCACGGCTGCCGCCAGCAGCGGCGCGAACGGAAAATCGACGTAGCGCGGGTCGAACACCAGCATCAGCGAAATCTGCAGGGCGAGCAGGGTGAGCACGATGCGCGCGACGCCGCTCACGATCGCGATCGGCGCGCAGGGCCGCTCATCGCGGCGACCGAGCAGCGCGCCGAAGGGGGGCGCCGGCACGCCGACCGCGAGGCTCGCACCCGCCGCGATCGGCCCCACCAGCGCGGCCACGCTCCAGGCGATGCCCTCCATCCATCCGCCAAACCCCAAGCTTTCGATCGCAATGTTCTCGAACGCCCAGCCGACGAAGATGCCCGCGACCGTCGCGATGACGGCGAGGCCGATCCAGCGATCTGTCGACACGGCGACTCTGCGGCGTCGCGCCAGTGCGGCCGCGAGTGCGAAGACGCCGATCGCCAGCGCGGCGCCGCCCGCCGCCTGCCAGCGCCAGGCCGGATGGTTCGAGACCGGCGCGCCATAGACGAACTTCGGCTCGCGTCGGAACGCATCGAAAACCCCCCAGTAGCCGCCGACCGTGCCCTCGAGCGCGCGCTTCCAAGGCTGATCGAACGCCTCGATCACGTTAGCCCGGTAATGGCCGGCGCGCGCATTGGCGGTCACTTGTTGCAGAAACCGCGCCTGATTCGCGGGCGATGGCAGCGCCCCTTCGCGCATGCGCCCGGCGCTCGGCCAGCCGATCTCGCCGATCAGCACCTCCTTGCCGGGAAAGCGCGTCACCATCTGCTCGCGGATTGCCTCCACGTGCGCCGGCGCCTTCTCGACCGGGATCGGGACATCCTCCCAGTAAGGCAGCATGTGCACTGTGACGAAATCGACCACGCCGGCGAGCTGCGGGTTGCGATTCCAGTATTCCCATACGTCCGCATAAGTGACGGGGCACGCCACCGCGGCTTTCACCTCGCGAATGATCGCCGCAAGATCGGTCGCCGACATATCGCCGCGCAGCAGCACTTCGTTGCCGACGACGATCGAAATCACCGTATCGGGATAAGCTTTCGCGAGCTCGACCGCTCTGTCGATCTGCGCCCGCGTGCGCGCCGGCTCCGGGCTCACCCAAATGCCCTGCATCACCTTCATGCCGAGCTTATGCGCGATCACGGCGATCTGGTCGTCGCCATGCTCGGTCGAATAGGTGCGCACGCAGTCGGTGATTTGCTTGAGGCGGACCAGATCCGCCTCGATGTCCTTCGGGTCGACCCGGGTGCTGTCGTCGAGCGGATTCTGGTTCGCCCGGTACGGCGCATAGGAGACGCATTGCAGCTTTCCATCGTCGCCCGGGCCGGCCGGTGGCATGGCGATCGGCAGGCCGAGCCACCACCAGGCCGCAACGATCGCCGTGATCGAAGCTGCAAGCAGAGCCAAAGGCAGTTTCATCGGACGTTCATCTGCTGTTCAGAACCCAGACAAGAAAACCGGGCAGAGCTGGCTGAGGGATTACCGCGCCGGCGGCGGTACGCCAACCCTTTCGCGTCTTAAGCAATCTCACCGCCCCTGCTGGACAAGACGGCTGCCTTCGTTGCATGTCTCCCGGGTCCGGCGGGGCGCCGTATTGCCGACCCATTCGGATGGTGCAAACCGGGCACCGAACACCAACTGCAGCAAGGTCATGTCATTTCTCGGTCTGCGTAGCCTCGCGTTCTTTCTCCTCGCTGCATTTGTCGCCGCGTGCCCTGCCGTTGCCCAGGCGACCGGCGACGCCAAGCCGGACCAGCAAAAACCTGAGCCCAAGACCGAAGCGGTCCACATTGCCGAGGCGGCCAAGGCGATCCCCGGCCCAGCCGGCTTTCCCGAATGCGTGCATACGGGCGAGCTCACCATCACGCTCTGGATGAAGAACGATATGGATACGGCGGCGCGCCATCTCGCCGTCTACGATCGTTTCGGGTGCCCGGGGGCGCATTTACGGGCAAGCTTTCGCTGCCTGCTCCGTTTCGGGATGCCCAACCAGAAGGACAAGGTGACCCTGGAAGATCGCGTTCGCGATTGCTGGCTCACGCCCGAGATGACGGCGGCGACGGCCATACCAGCCGCGCCCGCCGCCGCTGCTGCTGCTCCTCCTGCCCCTGCCGCCGTTGCCGCCCCTCCCGCCCCAGCTCCCGGAACCGCCGCACACTAAACGCGTTGTGTAGTGGGGTTTTGGCAATTCCCTCCGCCTGATTTTGCGATGTGGCAGCATCGCTGCCATTGAATTGCCATGTGGATCGACTACATGTGTAACTGCCTCTCCCGGGAAATGTTTGCCAGGAACGTGTCCCGGTCGGGCCTAGGGGACAGGCCCGGGTCCGCGCCCTCCCGCCCCATACGGTTCTGAGTCAATGCGTTCCGTCGCAGCCGTGGTCGCGCTTGCAGCGTGCCTGCATGCGGGCCTGTGGGCATCCCTCCGGGACACGGCCAATCCTGCGCCCATCAATTCATTCGCCAGCGTTTCATACTCTCCATTTGCCGGCGCGCGCGATAACGCCGACAGCGCGCCGATTCCGACGCCCGACCAGGTCCGCGCCGACCTGACTGCGATCAAGCCCTACACGGGCGCGATCCGCACCTACCGGTCGACACGCGGCATGGAGGTGGTCCCGCAGATCGCCGCGGATCTCGACATGAAGGTGATGCTCGGCATCTACCTCGACACCAATCTCACCCGCGACGGCAACTACGACCTCGTCCCTGATCCCGACGACAAGGACAAGCGCATCAGTCGCAACGAGCTGGAGATCCGCACCGGGATCAAGCTCGCGCGCCGCTATGGCGGCACCGTCAACGCCCTAGTGGTCGGCAACGAAACGACGCTGCGCCGCTCGATGGTCGAGGCCGCCGAGGCCGATGAGGCCTACGACGCACTCACGCATCCGGGCTCGCACGAAGATCCGGCGACGCATCAGAAGATGACCTACCCCGACTTCCGCACGGCGCTTGCCGCCATCAAGCGGGAGTGGGACCGCGGCATCAGTGAGGAAGCCGCCAAGCAGAACCGCACCGTCGACGACGTCAAGGCCGAGTGGAACGTCGGCGAGCTGATGAAGGTGATCCAGCGCGTCCGGCAGCAGCTGCCGCAGGACCTACCCGTCACGACCGGCGAAATCTGGGACATCTGGGTCAAGTATCCCAAGCTCGCCACCGCCGTGAGCTTCGTTGGCGCTCATATCCTGCCGTATTGGGACAAGGCTCCCGCCGCGACGGCCGTCGACCACACGCTCGAGATCTACGACACTTTGCAACGCATGCTGCCGGGCAAGCGGATCGTCATCGCGGAGTTCGGCTGGCCGAGCGCCGGCTACAATCGCGGCGCATCACAGCCGGGCGAGCTCGAGCAAGCGACGGTGCTGCGCGATTTCGTCGCCCAAGCCAACCGGCTCGGCATCGATTACAACATCATCGAAGCCTACGACCAGCCATGGAAATCGTTCGAGGGTAGCGTCGGCGCATACTGGGGCGTCCTCGATACGCAGCGGCATGCCAAGTTCACCCTCGATGGCCCCGTCGGAACCGCCAACTATTGGAAAATGGCGCTGCTCGCAGTTGCGGTCGGCTTCCTGATCTCGCTGCCAATCCTCGGGATCGCGGGCGCGACGCTGCGCCAGTCGATCCTGCTCGCGATCGCCGCCCATGCGGTCGGCGCCTGGACCGCGACGGTGTTCAACTATTGGAATGCCCATTATTTCGTCGTCGGCGCCGCGATCGCGCTGGGCCTCGGTCTCGCATTGCTGATCCCACTCGTGATCATCGCGCTCGCTCGCATTCAGGAGATCGCCGCCGTCCTGTTCGGGCCGGCGCCGTCTCGCCTGCTCGCGCCCACGACCGCCGTCCCGACGACTGCGTCCCCTTCCCTGGTGCCGGCGCAGATGCCGAAGGTGTCGATCCACATCCCGGCCTACATGGAGCCGCCCGAGATGCTGCGGCAGACCCTCGATGCGGTCGCCCGGCTCGATTATCCCAACGTCGAATGCGTCGTCGTCATCAACAACACACCCGATCCGGTCTTCTGGCGGCCGATCGAGGAGCACTGCGCCGCCCTCGGCCCCCGCTTCAAGTTCGTCAATGCCGAGAAGATCGACGGCTACAAGGCGGGCGCGCTGCGCCTCGCACTGACCTACACGGCGCCCGACGCCGAGATCATCGGCGTGATCGACGCCGACTACGTGGTGCATCCCGACTGGCTCAAGGACGTGGTGCCGGCGTTCGCCGACCCGAAGGTCGCCCTCGTGCAGGCGCCGCAGGACCATCGCGACGAGACGACCCCGCTGCACTGGGCGATGAACGGCGAATATGCCGGCTTCTTCGACATCGGCATGGTCCAGCGCAACGAGGAGAACGCCATCATCGTGCACGGCACCATGTGCCTGATCCGCCGCTCCGCGCTCGAGTCCGCCGGCGGCTGGTCGAGCGACACCATCTGCGAGGACACAGATCTCGGACTCACCATCATCGAGCAGGGCTGGCTCACACTCTATACCCGCCGCCGCTACGGACAGGGCCTGCTGCCCGACACCTTCGAGGCGTACAAGAAGCAGCGCGACCGCTGGGCCTATGGCGGCCTGCAGATCGTGCGCAAGCACTGGCGGCGCTTCCTGCCGCGCGCGAGCCGGCTCACCAGCGACCAGAAGCGCGAATTCGCGCTCGGCTGGCTCAACTGGCTCGGCGCCGAGAGCGTTGGCGTCGTCGTCGCGATGTTCAACCTGATCTGGGTTCCGGTCGTCGCCTTTGTCGGCATCGCGATCCCGGACAAGGTGCTGACCCTGCCGATCATGGTCGCCTTCGCGGTCTCGGTCGCGCATTTCGTCGCGCTCTACCGCCGCCGCGTCGCCATCAAGCCGAGCCAGATGGCGGCCGCGATGCTCGCCGCCATGTCGATGCAGTGGACCGTCGCGCGCGCTGTCGGATACGGCCTCGTCAAGGATCACCTGCCGTTCGTGCGCACCGCCAAGGGCGGCCACGCGCGCAAGAAGCGCGTCACTTTCCCGGCCTTTTACGAGGCGCTGATCGGCTCACTTCTGATCGCCGGCGCCGGCGTGGTGTTCATCACCAACCACGAGGGCGTACGCGAGATCAACCTGTTCGGCGGCGTGCTGATCGTGCAGAGCCTGCCGTTCCTCGCCGCCGCCGGCCTCGCGCTGATCGAGGAGACGCGGCTCAACGATTTCGCCTTCTGGCGTGCCGCCGAGACGCGCCTCGTTGGCGCGCTGCGCGATGCCGAGGCCCGTCTCGCGGGTGCGATCGCGCCGCTGCTGCCCCGCCGCGCCCGGGTCGCGCCGCCCACTGCTGCGCCGGTGGAGAACCGGCAGGTCGAGGCCGCGCCGTAGGCGCCGCGTGGTGGGCAACGGCGCCTTCGCCGTTGCCCACGTGGGCCCGATCGTCAATCTGACGCGTGCGCAAAATCGCCCGACCGACATATCCAATCTCAATCTTGAGTCGCCGGGGGCGATTTTGCCCGGTTGCTCCTCACCCGGGCATCGCCGTCTCGACCAGGCGCGCCCAATACGAGGTGCCGACCGGAATGGCCTCGTCATTGAAGTCGTAGGCGGGGTGGTGCAGGCCGGCGGTGTCGCCATTGCCCATGAAGATGAAGGCGCCCGGCCGCGCTTCCAGCATGTAGGAGAAATCCTCGGCGCCCATCACGTGCGGCGCCTCCTTGTTGACTCGCTCGCTGCCGACGATCTCGCCCGCGACCGCGGCCGCGAAGTCCGTTTGCCGCGCGTGGTTCTTGAGGACCGGATAGCCGTGGCGGTAGGCGAGCTTGGCGGTCGCGCCGTAGAGCCGGCCGGTGCCTTCCACTACTTCGTGCAGGCGCTTCTCGACCAGCTCGCGCACCTCTGGCAGCATGGCGCGCACGGTGCCGGTGAGCTTTGCGGTCTGCGGCAGCACGTTGTCGGCGTTGCCGGCGTGGAACGTGCAGACCGACACGACCGCCGCATGCAGCGGGTTGACGTTGCGCGACACGATCGACTGCACCGCATTGATGATCTGCGCGCCGACCAGCACCGAGTCGATCGCGAGATGCGGCTTCGCGGCATGGCTGCCCTTGCCCTCGATGTCGATCTCGATCACATCGGCCGAGGCCATCGCGGGCCCGGGGCGGATCGCAAATGCGCCGATCGGCATGCCCGGGTGATTGTGCATGCCGTAGACCTCCTCGATACCGAAGCGGTCCATCAGCCCGTCATCGAGCATCGCCTTGGCACCGGCACCGCCCTCCTCGGCCGGCTGGAAGATCATCACCGCGGTGCCGGCGAAGTTGCGCGTCTCGGCCAAATATTTGGCGGCGCCGAGCAGCATGGCGGTGTGGCCATCATGGCCGCAGGCGTGCATCTTGCCCGGCACGGTCGACTTGTACGGAACGTCGGTCGCCTCCTCGATCGGCAGCGCATCCATGTCCGCGCGCAGCCCGATCACCTTGCGGGCGCCGCCACCCTTGCGGTTGCCGCGGATCACACCGACAACGCCGGTGCGGCCGATCCCAGTGACGACCTCGTCGCAGCCGAAGGCCTTGAGCTTGTCCGCGACCGTCGCGGCCGTGCGGTGCACCTCGTATCGCAGCTCCGGATGCGCATGGATGTCGCGCCGCCATTGGGTGATCTCGGCATGCAGGTCGGACAGGCGGTTGACGATCGGCATTCGGACGGTCTCCTTTGCGTATCCATTTGGCGGCTCCGGGTCGTGAACCTAGCAGAACCCCGCGAGGGGGTGAAACGCCTCCAGCCCGCTCCACTGCCGACGCGCGCCGTGGACACCCCATCTGCCCAGGCGATAAGTTCCCCCCATGCAGGACGATCCGCGGGCGCCAACGCGGCTGATCTTCGACATCGGCTTCAACAACGGCGACGACACCGCCCACTACCTCGCGCGCGGCTTCGACGTCGTCGCCGTCGAGGCGAGCCCGGAGCTCGCCGAAGCCGGCCGTCGTCGCTTCGCCGACGCGATTGCGGCCGGTAGGCTGCGCCTGCTGGGCGTCGGCGTCGGCGAGGCGCCTGGCAGCGCCACGTTCTACATCAATCGCACCGAGGACAAATGGTCGAGCTTCATCCCTGAGCTCGGGCAGCGCGGCGGCAACTTCTCCGCCGTCGCCGTGCCGATCACGACGATGTCGACGCTCTTTGCCGAATACGGCACGCCCTACTACGTCAAGATCGACGTCGAGGGCTATGAGTGGCTCTGCCTCAAGGACCTCACCGCGACGCCGCAATACGTCTCGGTCGAGGCGCATCGCCTCGAATATCTGGCCCTGCTTTATGCCAAGGGCTATCGCCGGTTCAAGGTCGTCAATCAGAACACTCACCGGGGCTTCCCGACCGGCGCCTCCGGCCCGGTGAGCGACACCATCACGGACTGGGACTGTCTCGAGACTGCCGCGTACGACTGGTTGCACGTGCGTCTCGGCCGACCGCAGCGCAGCTCGCTCGCGCACGGCTGGTACGATTTCCACGCCCAGCTCGGCGGCGAGGAGCTCGCGGACGGCTTCGCCAAGTCGCCGCTGCGCTTCCGCCGCGCCCGCCACGCCTATTGGCGCACGCGGGCGCGGTTGAGCGGCCTCGTCAAGGCGCTGACCGGCTACGAGCGCAAGCGCCCGCCTCCCGCCTGAGCTCGCGATCGCTTCTAACTGCCGAATTTCCCACGAGAATCCGGCTTGCGCCGAGCCGCGCCTCTTGAAACCGTCACGCGCGCCTGATATCGCCAACGCCCAACGAGCGCGTAGCTCAGCTGGTAGAGCACCTGACTTTTAATCAGGTGGTCCTGGGTTCGAGTCCCAGCGCGCTCACCAAAACATCAAGATAATTGCGTTGAACTTCGAACAAGGGCCAGCGTTGTGCGCGCCATTAACGATACGGCCGGATTAATCGACATCCGGTATCTTCCTGACGCTCGCTGGTCGCAAGCCGGGATACGTTCAACCCGCTCGAGCCGGCCCCGATCTCCACTATGAGCCCCCTGTTCCCGGAGATCGGGGCCGCCCCAAACTCCCCAAATTCCGAGATCTGATTATCTTATCTAATTTCTGATCCTCCGACGCCCGGCCCCCTGTGCGGGTCCTGTGCGGGCGGGGGCGACCACCTGCATCGTGGTCGGTGCCGGGCGCCGTGAATGCAGCACGTTGTGCGCGCGGCGTGTTGCGCTGACACTCCTCGGCTCCGGCCGCATCGCCGACTCGAAGGCTTGCCCGCAATCGATTAAGGTTCGTGCTGGTCGACGCCCATGAAGGCGCCGCGGCGGGGAACCCGTGATGTCGGTGGCGACACGGAATCCGACAACGACGAACGACCGCGTGGCGTACGCCGTCGCCGCGAGGGCCGAACCGGCTGATGCGGCAACGTACGGCGCTTTGCGCTCGCGTGTTGCCGGCTTGCTCGATGCGTGCTGGTACCGGCAATCGGTCCGCGCGCAGCTCCTGCTCACCGTGATCCTGATCGACCTCGTGGCGGCGCTGGTCGCGGGCGGCGTGGTCATCATGAAGGCGAGGACATCGACGCAGATCGAGATCGACGCGTCGATGAATCTTGCCGAGGTGCTGGTGCGCGAAACGATCAAACTCATGCCGGCCGACACCCCGCCGGAGCGGTTCCTGGAAGCCCTGCCGCTGCAGCAGCGCTTTGCCCGCCACGTGCGGATCGCGGTGCGCGATACGGCCGGGCACGTGGTGGCGACCCGGCCGATGCAGGTCGCCGAGGAAGTCGATTTCCACGCCCGCGCTCCGGCGCCCGCGTGGTTTGCGGCGCTCGTCTCTCCGCCGATCGAGCACCGTGAATTGCCCGTCGTCGTGCAAGGCCGGGCGCTCGGCTCAGTGCTGATCGCCGGCGAGCCCGGCGACGAGATCGCCGAAGTCTGGGAGAACCTGACCGCGTTGGCGACGGTCGCCGCGCTGGTCAATCTCGCGATGAACGCCATCCTCTATGTCCTGTTCGGGCGCGTGCTCGGCCCGTTACGCGCGCTCGGCGCCGGCCTTCTCGATCTCGAGCGGCGCAGCTTCGGCGTGCGGCTGGCGCGCCCCCGCGCGCGCGAGCTCGCCGCAATCGCCGACCGGTTCAACGCGCTTGCGGGTGCGCTCGAGAGCGCGCGCGCCGAGAACGCCACGCTTTATCGGCGGCTGATCACCACGCAGGACGACGAGCGCCGCAACACCGCCCGAGAGCTGCACGACGAGGTCGGACCGAGCCTGTTCGGCCTCAAGGCCAACGCGGGCTCGATCGCGAGCGTCGCGGCCGCGCTGCCGGACGCCCCGCGCGCGGCGGTGCAGGAGCGCGCCGGCGATATCCTTGCCATCGTCGAGCATCTGCAGTCGATCAACCGCAGCCTGCTGACACGGCTGCGGCCGATGGCGCTCGGCCACGTCCCGCTCGCCGACCTCCTGGCGGAGATGATCCACCACCGCGCGCGCGAGCTTCCGCAGATCGCCTTTCCGTTTGCGGCCGCCGGCATCGCATCGAGCTATGGCGAGGAGATCGACCTTACGGTCTATCGCTGCGCCCAGGAGGGCCTGACCAACGCCATCAAGCATGCGCAGGCGCGCCGCATCGGCGTCACGCTGGCCGAAACCGTTCCCGACCCTGCCCTCACCGGTGCGCGCGGCGCGAAAGCGCAGCTCGAGCTCGCGATCGAAGACGATGGATGCGGCATCGTGGTGCCCGCGCCGGCGGGCTTCGGCTTGCGCGGCATGCAGGAACGCGTGCATGCACTCGGCGGCGCGTGCTCGCTTGGTCGCGCGGCCGGCGGCGGCACCTGCGTGCGGGTGGTCATTCCGCTGCCCGACCGCGGCGACGTCAACGGCAGCGAGGCGGGCTGAACGCGATGGCGAGCGTCCTGATCGTCGACGATCATCCGATCGTCCTGCAGGGCTGCCGGCGCATCCTGCAGGACGCGGGAGTGGAGCGCGTGATGGAGGCGCGCGACCTCGTCGACGGCTACCGGCTGTATCGCCGGCATCGCCCCGACGCCGTCATCGTCGACCTCGAGCTGCATCACCGCGAGCTCGACGGTCTGTCGCTGATCCAGCGCATCCATGCCCACGACCCGCGCACGCGCATCCTCGTGTTCAGCATGCACAGCGACGCGGCGATCGTTGCGCGCGCGCTCGAGGCCGGCGCGCTCGGCTATGTCAACAAGGACACGTCGTCGGGCGAGCTGGTGCGCGCATTCGAGCAGGTCATGGCGGGAACACCCTACCTGAGCAGCGAGATCGCGATGGACGTGGCGCTTGCGCGCACCGGGCTACGGCGCAATCCGCTCGATGACCTCACGCCGCGGCAGCTGCAGACGCTCGCCCTCCTGGCGCGCGGCAAGCCGTACGGCGACATCGCCGAAGAGCTGAACCTCAGCTACAAGACCGTCGCCAATGTGTGCTCAGAGCTCAAGCGCAAGCTCGGAGCCAGGAACCTGCCCGATCTCATCCGCATCGCGGTGCAGTCCGCACCTAGCTCGCCCTGAGGCGCCGTCCTTTCAGCCGTCATTGCGAGCCTTGCGAAGCAATCTCGACTCGCGCACTCATGCAAATGCGGATCGAGATTGCGTCGGCGCGCTACGGGCGCATCGAAAGTGACGGGCCTTCCGGTTGGGCCAACGCCCATTGCCAAAACTTCCCGATCGGATTTGCCAAAGCTTGCCGGGACAACGGACGCGTTTCGTCGAATAATCCGAGCGGGTCGGATTATTGGGCGGCGTGATGAGTGGCCAGGGGGCGTTCCGAACCATTGCTCGACAATCTGTCGTCGCAGCAATGCTGACGGTCGCCGCAATCGCGGCGCGACCGGCGCTGGCACAGCAATCCGTCACGTTGCCGACCATCGAGGTGATCTCGAGCACACCCATTCCGGCGCGCACCACACGGCCGCGCCGCGACGCGACGACGAGCGCCCCCGCACCCCGGCGGCGGCCGGCGACGACCACGGCGGCTCTGCCGCGGCAGCCGGCACCCGCACCTGCACCTGCGCCGGCTCGACCGGATCCGGCGGCGATCGATCGCGACAAGGTGCCGTCGAACACGCAGGTTCTGACGCCATCCGACTTCGAGCTGCAGAAATCGACCAACCTGCTCGATTCGCTGGCCCGGGGCGTGCCCGGCGCCGCGCTCTCCGATCAGTCCGGCAATGCCTTCCAGCGCAACTTCGACTATCGCGGCTTTACGGCGTCGCCGGTGCCCGGCACGCCGCAGGGCCTCGCCGTCTACCAGAACGGCGTGCGCATCAACGAGTCCTACGGCGACGTGGTCAACTGGGACCTCATCCCGCAGATGGCGATCAACAGGCTCGCGCTGGTGCCGAGCAGCCCGATCTTCGGCCTCAACGCCATCGGCGGCGCGCTGAGCTTCGACATGAAAAACGGCTTCACGTATCACGGCACCGACGCCGAGGGGCTCATCGGCTCGTTCGGGCGCCGGCAGGGCAGCGGGCAGGCCGGCATGCAGCAGGACAACCTCGCGGCCTACGCGACGTTCGATGTCATCCATGACGACGGCTGGCGCGACTTCTCGTCGAGCTCCGACGTTCGCCGCATGTACGTCGACCTCGGCGCGCGCAACAGCGTGAGCGAATTCCACGTGAACTTCACCGGCGCCGACAACGATCTCGGCGCAACCGTCGCGACGCCGATCGAGATGCTCAACCACCGCTGGTCGAGCGTCTACACCTGGCCGCAGACCACCCATCTGCGGCTCGCGTTCCTGACCTCGAGCCTGAGCTACGAGCCGACCGATACGCTGTCGATCCAGGGCAACGCCTATTACCGTGGCTTGCGGCAATCGCATTTCGACGGCAACGGCACCAACGGCCAGCCTTGCGACCCAGGCGGCGCACTTCCCGGCCAGCTTTGCATCGGCGACGGCAATACGCCGATCAACCAGAGCATGGCGACGCCCAACACCTTGCCACCATCCGCCTTCCTGGGCGAGATCGACCGCAACCAGACGGCCACCAACAGCTTCGGCGGCTCCGCCCAGATCGCGAGCAGGGACAAGCTCTTCGGCCACGAGAATCATTTCGTGGTCGGAACAAGCCTCGATCACGGCCACACCAGTTTCACCGGCAACAGCGAGCTCGGCACGATCGGCCAGAACCTGTTCATCACCGGCACCGGCATCTTCGTCAATCAGCCGGCCGCCGACCTCACCCCGGTCGACCTGCTTGCGACCAACACCTATCTGGGTCTCTACGCCACCGACACGTTCGACGTCACCCGGCGGCTCTCGGTCACCGCCGGCGGGCGGTTCAATTTCGCCCAGGTCAACCTGCAGGATCAGACCGGGACCAATCCCCTGCTCAACAGCTCCAACCAGTTCCAACGCTTCAACCCGGTGATCGGCGCGACCTACAAGCTCACCCCGAACCTCACCGGCTATGCCGGCTACTCGGAAGCCAACCGCGCCCCCACCCCGCTCGAGCTCGGCTGCTCCGATCCGGTCCATCCCTGCATGATCGACAACTTCCTGATTTCCGACCCCGCTCTCAAGCAGGTGGTATCGCACACTGCCGAGGCGGGCCTGCGCGGCACCTACGGCGGCGACAAGGATCGGCTCACCTGGGCTCTCGGCGTCTTTCGCACCCAGAACAGCGACGACATCCTCAATGTGGCGAGCGCCGCGGTGCCGATGTTCGGATATTTTCAGAACGCCGGCACAACCCTGCGTCAGGGCATCGAGGCGAAGGTGGACTACCGGCACGATCGCTGGAACGTGTATGCCAACTATACCTATGTCGACGCGACCTATCGCAGCTCGTTGATCCTGTCCTCGCCCAACAATCCGGCAGCCGACGTCAACGGCAACATCTTCGTGCACCCCGGCGACGTCATCCCAGGCATTCCGGCGCACCGATTCAAGGCCGGCGCCGAATATGCCGTCACCGACCAGTGGAAGGTCGGCGCTGACCTCAATGTCGTCGGCAGCCAGTACCTGCTCCACGACGACGCCGACCAGAATCCCAAGGTGCCACCCTACTGGGTCGTGAACCTGCACGGCTCGTATCAGGTCGACAAGAACGTGGAGCTGTTCGGTCTGATCAACAACCTGTTCAATCAGCACTACTATTCGGTGGGCACTTTCTTCAGCACCGCCGGCTTCAACAGCAACACGTTCGGCAATCCCAATTTCTTCGTCCTCAACAATCCGCGCACGTTCGTTCCCGGAATGCCGCTTGCGGCTTATGCGGGCGTGCGCGTGAAGTTCTGATTGGCGAATAGCGAGTAGACCAATAGCGAGGAGAACTGGACCTCCGCGCCAGTCCATTCGCCAATCGCCATTCGCCACTCGCATGCTTGCGAGTCCCCCCTCCGCATGGGAGCATTCGCCATGCACAACCGGGTCATGCGGATGGTGGGCGCCGGGGTCCTGATCTGCGCCGCCGCCGCGCCGGCCGCAGCAGACGATCGCGCGGCCTTCCTCGCCGGCACAGCCAAGACCTGCGGCGGGTGCGACCTCGTGGGCCTCGATCTCCACGGACGCGTCTTCAAGCGCGCCCGGCTCGAGTGGGCGAAGCTCGCTGGCGCGAACCTGACGGGCGCGGATTTCTTTCGCGCCGGGCTCGCCCATGCGAATCTCGCCGCGGCCACGCTCGCGGGCGCCAACCTCAACCTGGTCGACGCCAAGTGGGCGGATCTTTCTCGCGCCGACTTGAGTCATGCGCTGCTCTTCGAGGCCGATCTCGCCGGCGCCAAGCTCGCGAACGCCAATCTGCAGGACGCGCTGCTCGGCCGCGCACGCCTCAACGAGGCCGACCTCACCGGCGCGAACCTCACCGGCGCCGACCTCACAGACGCGCGGCTCGCGGGCGCCAAGCTCGCCGGCGCCATGCTGCGCGCCGTCAAGCTCAACAAGCAGAACCTGCGCGACATGGACCTGCGCGGCGTCGATTTCGCGACCGCCGACATGATCGAGGCGGACCTCACCGGCGCCGACCTGCGCGGCGCCAATCTCGCCGGCGTCGACCTCACGGCCGCGAACCTGCACGGTGCCGACCTGCGCGGCGCGCATTTCGACGGCGCGAAGCTCACCAACGCAATCCTGAGTGACACGCGCCGCGAGGGCGCGACCTTCGTCGGTGCGATCATGCCCGAGGGTTGGGAGAAGGAGTGACGCTTGCTCTGGCGCTTGCTGCTCCCTTTCCCCCGCGCGCGCAGCGCGTGGCGGAGAGGGGCCGGGGGTGGGTGGCGCCGCTTGCTCGGCCTAGCTAGGGGCCAAACACGGCGCGCGTCGACCAGTGGATGGCGTCGATGCTCAGCACCTTCTCGCTGCCGTCGAACAGCGCACCGAGGCGACCACCGGCCGCCCGGTAGCTGAAATCGGTGACGCGGTCGCCGACGTTCACGGTCGCGTTGCGCATGATGTCGAGCCCGCGCTCGTACTTCCAGGTCTGCGCCGTCGCCGGGTCCTTGGCCGAAAAGAACTTCACCACGGCGGCCGCCTTGGGCGCGCCGCGGCGCTCGTATTTGAGATGCACCTCCATGCGCTCGCCCGAGGCGGCGGCGAACGCCCAGGTCTCCTCGACCCGCGTCGCGCCGCCGTCGGTGACGACCGCACGCGACATGTGATGGTCGCTCGCCGCCAGGTAAACGCCGAACGGGCCGGGCGCATCGGCCGGATCGGCCGTGATGCCGGCGAGCACCATCTGGCCGGTCTCGCCGCTCGAGGTCTGCTTGATCGGGACGATCAGGTAGACGAGCTGGTTGGCGCCGTGGCCGAGCGGCTTGTTGTCGGGACCGGTGATGTCGCTGCGATCGATGAACACCATGCGGATGTTGGCATTCTTCGCCGGCCCCTGGCTCGCGACGTTCGGCACCCAACCGGCGGGCAGCATGGCGGCGAGTGCCGCGTCGGGCACATGGAAATCGAGCTGCATCTGCGATTCGGCGCTGAACTCGATTAGGTTGTCGGCCAACGCCGCGGGTGCGCCGAGCGCAAATGCAAGCGCAAGCACCAACGGCAAAACGAGCGCAGCAAATCGGGTCATGCGGCTTCTCCTCCCGCGCCTCACGGCGCGTGATAGGCGGGATCCATGAGCTCGAAGCGGGTCCAGCTCTCGTATTGGCCACCGCGGTATTCGCCGGTCACCCGGTCGGTCCCGCTCTGACCGGGCTTGCGCAGAAAATGCGCCTCGACGGTGATGTCGCGCGCGGCGGTCGTCTTGTGGCAGCGCTGCTTGATGAAGATGCCGCCGACCGGGGTCTCCCCCGCCGCCGCCGGCTCGTCGGCGCAGGTCCAGCCCTCGGGTCCATAATGGTTGATGACGGCGAGGCGCATGAGATGCGCCATGCGGCGCTCGGCCGGCGCAGCGCGCGGATCCGTGACGGCGCGGATGCCGCGCAAGATGCCGCCGTCGTCGAACAGCACCGAGAGGATCACCGGGTGGCCGGCGATGCGGGTGCCGATATTGCGTGTGTACTGATCGTCGCCGATCGCCTTGGCGATATATTCCGCCTCGTCGTCGAAGCGGACATAGACCTCGCGCAGACCGCTCGCCTCCGCGCGGCATTTGGCGAAATCCGCAAATCCCTCGAGGTTGGCGCGCGGCGGGCCTCCGTTGCTGCCGCAGGCGAACTCGCCGAACGCGTCGGTGCTCATGCGCCGCGCTTCGAGACCGAGCCTCAGTCCATGGATCTCGCCGGGATCCGCTTGCGCCTGTGCGAAAACGATGCTCGCCGATCCGATCAGAACGAGCGCCGCGACGGCGACGAGCCGCAGGCGCTCGCCCGGCCGGATGGGGCTCATTTGGTATTCTTCATCGGCTCGCATTCGCGCGTATCGGTGCCCCAGAAGTCGACGCATTCCTGGTAGGTCGACTGGCCACGGCCGACCGCCTTGGCGAACAGATATTTCACCACCGCGTCGATCTCGCGCGGCTGAAGGAACTCGTTGCCGGCAGGCGGCATGTTGTTGCCGAGCTCGGCGCGCGTCATGTCATAACAGCGTTTATCGGTGTAGGCGAAGCGGTCGTGGTAGGGCATGCCGGTGCCGGGCCGGCCGCATTTGATCACTTCCGCCATCTGCGCCGGCGTAAGCGTGGTCTTGCGCAGCGACAGCGCGTTGCCGCCATAGCCCTGGTCGCCGGAGGCGTCCCACTTGTGGCAGAACTGGCAGGTCGCCTTGGTCTTGAAGATCTCCTTGCCGTATTCGATGGTGCGCGCCTCGTCAGGACTGAGCGTCGTCTGCGCGTGCACCGAAGGCGCGGCGAGCGTCACGATGCAGATCGCGACGCCCGCCCCGACGGCGCGACAATTCGCACGCCTTGCGCTCCGTCCCATGCGATCCCTCAAAGCCCGAACACGAACAGCATCGAGGCGGTCGCCGTATTCTTGAGCTCGGGCGCGAGCCCAACCACGAACGGCGACTGCCGCGACCCGGCCAGCACCGCGACGTATTGCTTGCCATTGATCGCAAAGGTGACCGCCGGCGCGTTTATCCCGGTGCCGACGTTGAAGCTCCACACCTGCTTGAGCGTCTTCGCGTCATAGGCAGCGAACTCGCCGTCGGCGTGACCGAGAAAGACGAGGTTGCCGGCGGTCGCGAGCGCGCCGCTGTAGTTCGGATAATCGAGCCGCAGCTTCGCCTTGATCTCGCCGGTCGCGGGATCGATCGCCTTGAGACTGCCGTAGAGCCGCGTGGTGGTCTTCTGCCCGCCTCCCGAGAAGCGCTCGCGCGGCTTGATCGGGCCGCCCTGGTCGACGAAATCCTTCTGCTCGACGGTCTCGAGCGAGTTGCAGCCCTCGATCGAGGGAATGTAGAGGAGGCCGAGCTGTGGATTGTAGGCCGTCGGCTCCCAGTTCTTGCCGCCGAAATGCGACGGGCAGGTGCGCGACGGCGCCGAGCCGCGGAAGCTGTGGCTGCCGACGACGTAGGCCTGGACGTCGCTGTCCGGATCATAGCTGACCGGCAGGCCGGTTTTCGGATCGAGCCCCTTGGTCCAGTTGAGCTCGTCGACATATTGCCGGCCCAGCACGAACGAGCCGTTGAGACGGTCGAGCGCATAGAAGAAGCCGTTGCGCGCCGCGTGCACGACCAGCTTGCGCTCGACGCCGTTCACCTTGGCGTCGACCAACGGATGCTCGGAGATCTCGTCGAAATCGTACGGATCATTGGGCGTGTACTGATAACCCCACTTGATCTTGCCGTCCTTCGGGTCGAGCGCGAGCACGCTCGCGGCCCACTTGTTGTCGCCCGGCCGATACTGCGCGTCCCAGTCCGGCCCGGCATTGCCGGTGCCCTGAAAGATGGTGTCGGTCGCCGGATCGTAGGTCGCGGTCTCCCATACCGACCCGCCGCCGTGCCGCCAGCGATTCTTTCCGTC
Source organism: Xanthobacteraceae bacterium (assembly GCA_035293985.1). GTDB lineage: Bacteria > Pseudomonadota > Alphaproteobacteria > Rhizobiales > Xanthobacteraceae > JAVDCA01. The sequence goes on along the minus strand of DATGLS010000015.1, from coordinate 171,151 downwards.
CTTCCAGGTGTCGTTGCCCGGCTCGCCGGTGCCCGGGATCGTGAAGGTACGCCAGACTTGCTTGCCGGTGTTGAGGTCGGTCGCGTCGATGTAGCCGCGAATGCCGAACTCACCGCCGGCGGCGCCGAGGATCGCGAGGTCGCGCACGACGAGCGGCGCCATCGTGATCGTCTCGCCGAGCGCCGGATCGGCCACCTTGCGCTCCCAGACGACCTCGCCGGTCGCCTTGTTGGTCGCGATCAGCCGACCGTCGAGCGTGACCGAGATGACCTTGTCCTTCCACAGCGCAACGCCCCGATTATTGACGCCGCAGCAGGCGACATCGCCCGCCCAGGCGCGATCGGTGCCGGGGTCCATCTTCCACTTGATCACCCCCTTGTGGCCGCTGGTGGCGTCGATCGCATAGACCGAACCCCAACCGTCGGTGACATAGATGATGCCGTCCTCGACGATCGGCGTGCCCTCGAGATTGCCGAACTTGTAGCGGCCGCCGCTCTCGTATCCGCCGAGCGCGACGCTGAAGACGAGCTTGAGGTTCTTCACCGTGTCGGTGTTGATCGTGGTGAGCTGCGAAAAACGATGGCCGGCGTAGTCGCCGTGATGCAGCAACCAGTTCTGCGGCTCGTTGTCGGCCTTGAGCGCACGCTCGAACGTCATGTCACCGGCGCGCACCGGCGTGAGCGCACTGGCGGCGAGACAAGAGCCCAGCATTGCGGCGAGATATACGCGGCGCATCGTCTTCCTCCCCTGGTGTTGTAGCGTCGGTGTCCGACGACCGGCGACGTTTTCGCTCTGGTTGCAAAGCTATTCCTCGCCGCGATGGCCGGTCAATATGATGCATTCGCATGCCCCTCCTGCGTGGGGGCGCTGCCCACTCTCGGCAGCGCAGCATCGCGCCGCGGCGCACGCTTGAACGGGTCGGGCACTTACGTCACACTCGCCCGGGTTCGCGACGACGACGCTGCCGCTGAAAGGACCGTGAGCGATGGGCGCGATCTTTCCGCCGCTCGTCCGCGGCGCCTGCGCTGCCGCTCTTTTGTTGCTCCTGATCGTGCCCGGCGCCGCCAAGGACACCGGGCTGATCTTCGTCAGCAACGAGAAGACGAACAACCTCACGATCATCGATCCCAGGACCTACCGGGTCATCGGCGACATCAAGACGTCACGCCGGCCGCGCGACATGCATTTCAGCGCCGACCACACCAAACTCTACGTCGCGTGTGGCGACGACGACGTGATCGACATCATCGACGTCGCAACCCGCAGGGTGGTGGGCCGGCTCGCCACCGGGCCGAGCCCCGAGACCTTCGCGATCGACGAGGCGCGGCGGCGCATCTACGTCGCCAACGAGGAAGGCTCCTCGCTCTCGGTCATCGACATGGACCAGGGCATCATCGTGCACGAGGTGCCGACCGGCGGCGAGCCGGAGGGCGTGCTGGTGAGCGCCGACGGCAAGACCATCTATGTGGCCTCCGAGGTCGGCGACGTCGTGCATAGAATCGACGCCGACGCCGACCACGTCGACGACGACGTGGTCGTCGGCACGCGGCCGCGCCGCTTCGCCGCGACGGCGGACGGGCGCGAGCTGTGGGTCTCGGCGGAGCTATCGGGCGTGGTCGACATCATCGATCGGCGGACATTTGCGGTCGTCGGCGAGGTGGAGTTCCTGCCGCCGGGCATGCGCAAAAGCGATGTCACGCCGGTCGGCCTGGTCATGACCCGCGACGGACGGACCGCGTATGTGACCCTGGGCCACGCCGCCCACGTCGCCGTAGTCGACGTCGCGAGCCGCAAGGTGCTGTCCTATATCCTGGTCGGGAAGCGTGCCTGGGGCGTCGCGCTCTCGCGCGACGAGAAGACGCTCTATGTCGCCAACGGATTCGGCGATGACATCACGGTGGTCGACACCGCGAGCCGGAAGGCGGTGATCTCGATCGCGGTCGGTCGCGTGCCGTGGGGAATCGCGATCGATGATTGATCTTGCAATCAGGTCGCAATGCCCAGCTGCCCGCCGCAGGCAGCGTCGCGAGCCCGCCGTGCGCGCGGCCATGTCATTCTGGCTATTCAGCCTCCTCCTCGCGTTCACTCCAGCGTTCGGGCAGGCAAGCCTGCCGCGCCATACCCTCACAATCGGCTATGTCGAAATCGCGAATGATCCCCGCTACGCGCCGATCATGGGCGCAGACCGCATCTTGCTCAAAGCGCGAGCGCATCCCTATGCGGGCGCCGAGGTCTCGGTCGACGACGCGCGGGCGGTGCGCCGTGTGCTACCGGTCGACTTCGCGCTGGCGCGCATCAGCGTCGACTCGGCCGCCGAGGTCGCGCCCGCGGTGCTGCAGGCGCTCGAGAGCCGCGACATCCATGTCTTTCTCATCGACGCGCCGGCACCCGCCTTCGCGCCGCTCGCCGCGGCGGTGCGCGGCCGCGACGTGCTGCTGTTCAACATCAGCGCAGGAGAGGACGAGCTGCGCCGCAACATATGCGCGCCCGAGCTGATCCACACGTTTCCAAGCCTCGCGATGAGCATGGACGCACTGGTGCAGTTCCTCGCCGCGCGCAAATGGGGAAACGTCATCGTCCTGGAAGGCCCCCTCCCCGCCGACGCGCAGGCCGCCGAGGCATTCGAGCACTCGGCGAAGAAATTCGGCGCCCACGTGATCGCCCACGAGCGCTTCAAGCCCGGCACCGATCCGCGCGAGCGCGACCAGAACAATCCGACGCTCCTGACCGCGCTCAACCGCGACTACGACGCGGTGTTCGTCGCCGACGCGGCGTTCGACTTCGCCCGCGAGGTGCCGTACCGCACCCAGCGGCCACGCCCGGTGGTCGGCAGCATCGATCTTAAGCCGGTCGCCTGGCACTGGACTTGGGAGCACAACGGCGCCCCACAGGTGCAGGCGCGCTTCCAGGCACGCGCGGACGGCCGCCACATGGAAGGCGCCGACTGGGCGGCATGGATTGCGGTCAAGATGGTCGTCCAGGCAGCGCTACATACACGCACGACCGACGTTTCCGCTTTGCGCAAGTTCATCCTCGGTGCCGCGTTCGACGGCGACAAAGGCCTCGCCGTGAGCGTGCGGCCCTGGGATCACCAGCTGCGCCAGGCGATGCTGCTCGCGAGCCCCTACGCGGTGGTCGCCAGCGCGCCGGTCGAAGGTGCCCTCCACCGCCTCAACGATCTGGACACGCTCGGCGACGACGAGCCGGAGACGCCCTGCCATCTCGACAAGTAGTGGAAGCGAACAGCGAGCACGGAGTAGCGAATAGCACCGGCTCTCCGCGACCCTCTATTCGCTACTCCCTACTCCTACTCCCTACTACTACTGCCTACTCCCTGCTTCCTATTCGCAACTCGCCATCCGGGTACTGGGTGCGCACGCGCTCGACCAGCCAATCCCAGGCCTGCTGCTCGGACGGCCCGGCAGTCTTACGCACGGCGCTGGCAAGATACGCCATCTCCTGCTCGATCTGCTTCCGCGGCAGCATGTCGAGGCGGCTGACCAGGATGGCAGCCTCCACCACCGCGGCCTGGGCGCGGTTGAAGCCTTCGAAAGGGGCGTGCGCGGCGCGGTGCACCACCCGGCAATGAAACCGCGGCCGCTGCGCGTCCTCGGTGACGCCCGTTATCGCAAGCTCGGTATGCGCCAAGGCCGTGGCGAGCCGCGGCACCGGCACGCGGTCGGACGGGGCGGTCGGCCAATCACGTCGCCCGGTCAGGCAGCCGGCGAATACCCTGACATCGTCCGTGGCGCTCGCGACCGCGAACGGCACCGCGCGAAGGTTGTCGATCGTCACCGACGGATGAAACGGTGCGATGACCCACCCCTCACCGTCCGCGATGATGCCGAACGGCGTGATGTGAACCGCTCCGGCCGCGTTCATGGTCGTGACGATCGTCTCGCGGATCATCGGCATCGGATCACTCCGGTCGCGCCGGGCGCAGGGTGTGCCCGGCCGCGCGCAGGCGGGTGAAGTCCTCTTGCTTCGGCCGATCGACCGCGCAGCCCCAATCGAGCGGCTCGTCCTGCGCGTAGCGCTTGCCGAGGCGCCAGGCGATCTCGGCCCGCATCAGCTCGGTCCCGAGATAGAACGCATGTGCGCCATCCTTCTCGACGGCGAGCTTGTCGAACAGGGACATCGCATCCTGTGCGATCGCATGTCCGCCGCGATTGTAGACGTGAATGCCGTCCTCGGCGATCTCGATGCGGAAATTGTCATCCTTGACCTGGGCGGCGAGCTCGGCGATTTCGGCGGGGGAATAGGGAAACGGCTTGCGCTCGTGCAGCGCCAGGAGGGCGGCGCCGTAGTCCTTGGGCAGGCTCGCGTCCTCCCGCGCCGCGAACATGATGCGACGCGCCGCGTCATGCTCCTGGATGGTCCGGCGCGTGTGCGGGCTCACCTGCACGACCAGCAGATTACGGATGTGAAGCTCCGAGCAGATGCCGAGCAACATCGCGGTCGTGCCGGCCGAGTCGGCGTCGGTCAGCTCCGTCAGATTGCCGGTTCCCATCAGCATTTCGGCATCGGGCAGCCGCCGCCGCACCTCGGCATAGCGCGCGAGGGAGGCCATGAAGCCGAAGTGGATCGGATCGAGGATCGGATCGAGCATCGCGGCGATCCCGCGCTTGTCGGCCGCTTCCGCGGCGCGCCACAACGACGACAGGTCGCCGTGCGGCTCGGGGATCAGCACCGGCTGCGCGCTGGTCTCGGCCGCAATGTCGAGAGTTCGTTCCGTCAGGCTCAGCAGAAAGCTCGCGCCCGCTTTCCCGCCACGCCGCAGCTCCTGCGGGTCGGCCGAGTCGACGCTGACGCGGATGCGATTGCCCTTGAGCTCCTGCACCGCCTCCTCGAGATGCGGAAACGGCGTGTCGGGAAGACACCCGAGGTCGATGACATCGGCTCCGGCCGCGCACATGGCGCGCGCCCGCGCGACGATGACCTCGATCGGCAGCGCGGAAGCGTCGACGATCTCGGCGAAGATCCGCATATCGTAGCGCGTCAGGTCGACGGCGTGCCCGCGCTTGCCGAACCAGGCAGGCAGATCCTTGAGCTCGTCCGGTCCGCGCTCGAACGGCAAACCGAATTCGGCGGTGAGCCGCGCGAGGTCGGCGCGGCAGCGGCCCGGCACCATCACGCGATCGGCCATGACCGGGCGCGGCAGCCGCCGCACGATGATCGCCTCGGACATCAGCGCCGCGACCTTCACGCCGATGTCGAAGATCGACCAATCGAATCCCAGCTCGCTGCCGGCCAGGACCTTTTCGAGCCGCGGTCGCGCCAGATGCCCGGTCACGAAGAGAATGCGTTCGCGTTCAGCCATGCGCCGCGAGCTCGTTTCGCCGCCGCATCAGGGCCGCGCCCAGCGCGTCGAGCGTCTCGACGACCTCGGTCGACTCGAATGCCTTCAGGCGCTCGGTGTTCTCCAGATCGATCCGGCGCGGAAAGACGTTGACCATCCCTTTCGGTGCTTCCGTCTCGAGCTCCGGGGCCGTGTCGCAGGCGAAAACGATCGTCGGCACGCGGCACTTGCCGGCCTGCGCGAACACGTTGGTGACGAGCGAGTCGGAGATCCCAAACACGCACTTGGCGACGGTGTTCGACGTCGCTGGCGCGACCACGAGGGTGTGATAGACCCCGTAGTAGAATCCGCCGACCGGCGGCGCGCTCGCGGCCGTGTCGCGAAAGATGCGGGACGATTTCGGGAGCTCGAGCTCCTGCCTGTACATGCGCACCACCTCGGCGGCGGCCCGGCTGACGAACAGGTCGACATCTTCGAGCGCGCCGATCATCGCCAGGCATTCCTTGAAGAAATGCCCCGATCCCGTCAGCGCCCACCCCCATCGCGGCGTCTTGACCTTCGCCATGACTTGACCGTCCGGGTCAGCGCGCGACGATCCGCGTGCCGATCTGCGGATCGTCGCACAGGGTTGCGGCCACCGCCATATGGTCGGCCGGACCGAGAATGAGCGCCGGCACGCCGCTCGCCGCGAGAAATCTTGGAAAGGCCCGGTCGACGATGCCCTGGGAGGCGAGATTGTCGGAGGAATCGCCCGGCACATCGATTTGTTTCATGAGCACGAGCCGACGCGCGCCGAGCCGCCCGGCGAGCCAGGCCGCCAAACTGTCGGAGGTGACATCCCACGAGGCCGGCACGTCGGCTGCGGCGAGTGTCATCCGGGTCGGCAGCCACACCGGCACCTTGTTGTCGCGCAGGCGGCGCCGCAATTCCGCGACACTGTCGGCGGGTGACAGCCGCGCATCGAAGCTCGCCAGTGCATGGCCGAGCTGCTCCATGGCGAGCAGCGCCATATGATGCGCCGCGGCGTCGTCGAACCCCATCGTGCGCTGCGCGGCGCGTACCGCATCGGCGAACGCGCCGCCGCCCGGCACGATGACGACCCGACCGGCACACGCCGCGACCGCGGCGGTCCAGCGGCGCAAATCGAGCGCGCCGACGCAGCTTCCGCCGACCTTGATGACCGTGAGCCCGTTGCCGCTTGACGTCATGCGGCGGCGCTAGGTCGCGACCTTCGGATCGCTTTCGCTCCCGGACGCATGGAGCAGGCGCACCTTGGCGCTTTCGGCCGAACGCTTGCGCACGATCTCGACCCCGACCGCACCGGGGCCGACGTCGAGCTTCTCGACCATCACGGTGACGCTGACGACCCGCGGTTGTGCCAGGATGAGCGCGGCGACGCGCTCGGCGAGCGTCTCGACCAGCACGACGTGCTCCTGCGCCGCGATCATGCGAATGCCGTCGAGGACCACGTCATAGGAAAAGACGTCGCGCATGTCTTGCGCCACGTGCGGAGAGCGCACGATCGCGACGTCGACGTTGAACCGCACGTTCTGCGTCTTCTCGCGCTCGTGCCGGTAGGCCCCGATCGAGATCGGCGTGACGAAATCGCGCACCAGAATACGATCCGTCGGAACGTCGTCCTCGACCACATATCCGCGCGCCGCCAGCAGGCGATAATCCACTTTGGGGGCGTCGTCGCCGCCCGCACGGGCGGCGCGTGGATCCGGCGGAATGAGCGCACGAATGACCTCGACCGCCGCCGGATCGATGTGTCCGGTGCGGTCCTGATCACGGCACAGGGCACCGCGGAAGCCGAGCACGTCGGGCGCCAGCAACAGGAGGCGCGGGACATCCGGTGCCTCGAGCGATCCGGCAAGACCGCCCATCAGCCCGTGCCGGCGGCAGGCGTCGATAAAGCCGCCGAGGGAGGCGATGCTCATGTGGTCGAGCAGGCGGCCGCCGGCCTTGCGCGCCGTATCGAGCATCGCGCCGGCAAAACCGCTCTGCGCCATCGACGACACAAGCGAGGCGTCGAACCCATGATCGGCAAACATCACGGCGACGACCTTCACGCGTCGTGCCAACGCGGCGAGGGCGCGGATGCAATCCTCACGTCGCGGATCGGGAAACAGCGCGACCTTGACATAGTCGACGCCGGCGTCGGCCAGCGCGGATGCGGCGCGCACGATTCCCTCCGGTTCCATGGCGAGCTCGCCCGTGACCGCACTGATGGGATGGCGCCCGCCGATCGCCGCAAGCGTCGCCGCGACGGCGTCGGATGCGACTGCCCCGAAGGCGCCGTCTCGGGGATCCTTCAGATCGATGATGTCGACACCGTGCCGATCGGCAATCTCGGCTTCGTCCGGCCCGGTCACGCTCGCAAGCAGAAGGGTCATCGCGACACTCCGTCGCCAAATATCCGGCGCTAGGTAAACGCCCACAATCGCGGATCGACCGCTCGCCTTGCGACGACGGACACGAGGTCACAGCCAAAAAGCTAGCCCAAATATTGCGTGATTCAACCCCGATATCAAAGTAGCATCGGGACGTTGGCGGGGCCCGACGCGCCTGGAGGGCAGCTTTGATCCGAACGCTTTTCTTGGCCGCCGCACTTTGCGTCCTGGTATCGAAAGTCGCCGCCGCACAGACCACCGAGATCAAGATCGGTTACCTGCGGGAGGCCCAGTCCAAAACGGCGATCTCGCTTCTCGACATTCCCGCGCCCGATGACGGCCTGGCGGGCGCCCAGCTCGCGATCGACGACAACAATACGACCGGCAAGTTCCTCAATCAGCATTTTGCGCTCGAGGCGACCCACCTCGACAATGCCGACGACCCCGCCGCGGCGGTCGCAAAGCTTGCGGCAAGCGGCGTCTCGTTCGCCCTCCTCGATCTTCCGGCCGACGCGCTCCTCAAGGCGGCCGACGCAGGCCGCGGCCTTCTCGTCTTCAATGTCGGCGCCAGCGACGATCGGCTGCGCGAGGAGGACTGCCGCGCCAATGTGGTCCACACCGCCCCCTCGCGCTCCATGCTGGCGGACGGGCTCGCGCAGTACCTCGTGTGGAAGCAGTGGCAGAAATGGCTGCTCGTCGTCGGCTCACACATTTCCGACAAGCTTTTTGCCGACGCGCTCCGGCGCGCCGCCAAACGGTTCGGCGCCAAGATCATGCAGGAAAAAATATTCGCCGATACCGGTGGCGCACGCCGCACCGACTCTGGCCTCAGCCAAATCCAGAGCCAGATTCCGCTGTTCACCCAATCGGCCCCCGATTACGACATCCTGGTCGCGGCCGACGAAAGCCAAGTCTTTGCCGAATACCTGCCGTATCGCACGTGGCTGCCGCGGCCGGTGGCCGGTTCGGCCGGGCTGGTGCCTACAAGTTGGGATGGCTCCCACGATCAATGGGGAGCGGTCCAGCTGCAGAACCGTTTCGTTCAGCTTTTTCACCGTCGCATGACGGCGCGCGACATGCAGGCATGGATGGCGGTGCGCATGATCGGCGAGGCGGCGACGCACCAGCGCGCCCACGATCCGAAGCAGATGCTCGATTTCTTCAAAAGCCGCGATTTCGCGCTGGCGGCCTTCAAGGGACAAAAGCTCACGTTGCGCGACTGGAACCTGCAGCTGCGCCAGCCGATCCTGCTGAGCGACGGACGCGTCATCGTCTCGGTGGCGCCCGAGCCGGGATTTTTGCACCAGTTCTCCGAGCTCGATACGCTCGGGGTCGATCGCCCGGAGACGAAATGCCGGCTCTCGAAAGGATGACCCGAACCATGTGGTGGCGCGGCGCTTTCCTGGGCGCTTTCCTCGGTGCCGCGACGGCCGTTTGCCTCGCCCAGCCGGCGGCCGCCGTCATGGCCTATGTGTCGAACGAGAAAGGCAACACCGTATCGGTCATCGATACCGACAAGTGGCAGGTGGTCAAGACCATCAAGGTCGGGCAGCGGCCGCGCGGCATCGAGATCACCAAGGACGGGAAATACGTGCTGGTCGCGGTCGGCGACGACGACACCATCCAGATGATCGACACCAAGACGGACGAGGTGGTCGACACGCTCCCGTCGGGGCCCGATCCCGAGCTGTTCATCGAGGATACCCGCGGTAACCTGGTCTACGTCGCCAACGAGAACGACAACACGGTGACGATCATCGACATCAACAAGCGCACGCAGCTCGGCTCCGTGCAGGTCGGTGTCGAGCCCGAAGGCATGGAGGTGAGCCCGGACGGAAAGATCCTGATCTGCACCTCCGAGACCACCAACATGGCGCATTTCATCGATCTCGCCAGCCGCAAGATCGTCGCCAACGTGCTGGTCGATTCCCGCCCGCGCTTCGCCGCGTTCAAGCCGGACGGCTCGGAGCTCTGGGTATCGTCGGAGATCGGCGGCACGGTCAGCGTCATCGACCCGGTCAAGCACGTGGTGACGCAGAAGATCACCTTCGCGATCGCGGGCCTGCGTGCCGAGGCGATCCAGCCCGTCGGCATCGGCATCACGCACGACGGCAAGACCGGGTTCGTCGCGCTGGGCCCGGCGAACCGCATCGCGGTGGTCGACGCGGCGACGCACAAGGTGATCAAATATCTGCTGGTCGGCCAGCGGGTCTGGCATATGGCGTTCACACCCGACGAAAAGTATCTCCTGACCACCAATGGCGTCTCCAACGACGTGAGCATCATCGACGTCCCCGCCTTGAAGGTGGTCAAGACGATCCAGGTCGGCGAGCTTCCATGGGGCGTGACGATTGCACGGCACTGAACGAGCGATGACCGACATCGCGCCGGCCGAGCCCACGGCCAGGCAAGCGGTGCCCGCGCTCGCCGTCAGGGGCGTGAGCCACGCCTATGGCCGGCGGCAAGCGCTCGCCGACGTCACTTTCGCCATCGCGCCGTCAAGCTTCACGGTGCTGCTCGGCCTCAATGGCGCCGGCAAGAGCACGCTGTTCTCGCTGGTGACGCGGCTGTTCGCGACCCAGCGCGGCGCAATCCGCATCTTCGGCCACGACGTCGCGCGCGAGCCGGGCGAGGCGCTGCGCATTCTCGGCGTCGTCTTCCAACCGCGCACGCTCGACCTCGACCTGACGGTGATGCAGAACCTGATCTACCACGCCGCACTCCGCGGGATCGGCAAGCGCGAGGCGCGCGAGCGCGCCCGCGATGGGCTCGCCCGCATCGGCCTCGCCGATCGCATGGACGACAAGGTGCGCGATCTGTCCGGCGGACAGCAGCGGCGGGTCGAGATCGCGCGCGCCCTGCTGCACCGGCCGCGCCTGCTCGTGCTCGACGAGCCGACCGTCGGCCTCGACATCAAGGCCCGCGCCGACATTCTCGCACATGTGCGCTCGCTGGTGGCGCAGGAGGGTGTGTGCGTGCTTTGGGCGACGCATCTGGTGGATGAGATCGCCGACACCGATGACCTCATCGTGCTGCATCAAGGGCGCATGCTCGCGCACGGGCCGGTCCCGGCCGTGCTCGCCCAGACCGGCGAGAAAAGCGCCAGGGCCGCGTTCACGCGCCTGACCGCCGAGCCCGGACGCGAGCCGGGGTCGCCCCCATGACCGTGCCGCTCGCGCAGCCCCGGGGCTTCACCCTCGGCCAATATGCCATTTGTCTCAAGGGGATCGTCTGGCGGGAGGCGCTGCGCTTCCTGCATCAGCGCGAGCGCTTCGTCTCGGCGCTGGTGCGCCCGCTGGTCTGGCTGTTCATCTTCGCGGCCGGCTTCCGCCAGGTGCTCGGCATTTCGATCATCCCGCCCTACGACACATATATATTGTACGAGGTCTACATCGCGCCGGGGCTGATCGCGATGATCCAGCTCTTCAACGGCATGCTGCTGTCGCTGTCGATGGTCTACGACCGCGAGATGGGCAACATGCGCACGCTGCTGGTGAGCCCGCTGCCGCGATGGTACCTGCTCTTCTCCAAACTGATCGCCGGCACCGCGGTCTCGCTCTTCCAGGTCTATGCATTCCTGGCGATCGCCTGGTTCTGGGACATCGAGCCGCCGCCGATCGGCTATCTGACGGTGGTCCCCGCGCTGGTCCTGGCGGGCTTGATGCTGGGCGCGCTCGGCATGCTCGTCTCGTCGCTGATCAAGCAGCTGGAGAACTTCGCCGGCGTGATGAACTTCGTGATCTTTCCGATGTTCTTCGCATCTTCGGCGCTCTATCCGCTATGGCGCGTGCAGGAGGCGAGCCCCGTGCTCTACGATATCTGCCAGATGAACCCGTTCACGCACGCGACCGAGCTCATCCGCTTTGCGCTCTACGCCAAGATCAATTGGGTGTCGCTCGCGGTCGTGTGCGGGTGCACGGGCGTGTTCATGGTGGGCGCCATCCTGGCTTACGACCCGTCCCGCGGCGTCATCGCCCGACGTGGCGGACCGGGAGGAGAAGCATGATGCGTGGCACGATGCTCATCATCGCGGCGGCCGCCGCCGCGATTTGCGGCGCGGCGCACGCCGCCGATCCGCGCTACCCGGACTGGCCGTGCGTGCAGGCGAAGGTCCCCGAGCTGTCGGTCGCCGCGGTCTGGGATGGTCCCTCGATCGATACGGTCGGCGACACCTGGAAGAACGATCCCAAAGTGAGGGATCTGGTCGCGCGGCTCGCGGCCCGGCGCACGCCCCTCGATGCGGCGCAGAAGGCTGCCGGCGATTTCATCGCCGCGAGTGGCGCCGACAAGGCCGAAAAGGCAAAGCTGCTCTTTGCCGGCCTCTTCCAGGAGCTCAACCAGCAGCGCACCGAAGTCATGGACGGGATCGACCGGATCACGCAGAAGGAGAAGGAGCTCGCCGATCAGATCCGCGCCGACCGCGCCGCGCTCAGCGATCTGCAGGACAAGCCCAACCCGGATCAGCACCAGATCGACGACCTTGCCAACAAGCTGACCTGGGGAACGCGGATCTACGAAGATCGGCGCAAGACCATCCGCTATGTGTGCGATGTCCCGACTGCGATCGAGCGCCGGCTGTTCGCGCTCGGGCGCGCCATCACCCAGGCAGTCCAGTAGCCGTCATTGCGATCGAGGCGAAGCAATCTCTCCTGCATACGTAGATCGAGGTTGCTTCGAACGCGCTAACGCGCGCCGCGCAATGACCTTAGTTTCCCACCGGCGTCGCCTGCTCCAACGGTAGATCGGCGCCCGCCCATCCGTCCGTGCCGTCCGGATACCAGGCGACATTGGCATATCCCATCGTCAACGCACGTTTTGCCGCGTTCCACGACATCCAGCACTCCTTGAGGCAGTAGAAGACCAGCAGCCTGGCGCGATCTCCCGCCGTCGCCCGCGCGAGATTGTCGCGCAGATATTTCTCGGTGACGGGCGCGAGCTCGCCGTACCCGGTATCGGGCAGCCAGATGCTGCCGGGAATGTTCGATCGCGGCCGCTCGCGCCAGATCGTGCCGGCCGGCAGGTTGGCGGGACGCGGCGCGTGCGGCATCACGTCGATGAATACGGCTGCGCGGCTCTCCCACAGCTGCCTGGCGTCGGCCGTGGTCAGCACGCGCGCGCCCCGCAGGGTCGCGGGCGTCGGCGCGCGATACTGGGCCGTGCGGTAGCCCTGCGGCTCTGGAACGTCGGCTCCTCGCGCCGCGAAGGTTGCCAGCACCACGCAGGCGAGCGCCAGGGTGCCGCGCCAGCGCCTCACGGCTTCACGGCCGCCGGCTCGCCGGTCTTGATGTGGCCGCTGTCGTCGAGCAGCGGCACGCCATAGCTGAGCAGTATCCTGGTGATGTCCGGCTCAATCGCGCGGATCACCCCGTTGAGCTGGCGTCGCCAGTTCTGGTCGGTCGGGCGAACCCCCATGGTGATGCGATAAGCGAGCGACGGCCCGCCGCCTTCCTTCAACAGCGGGACGATGCGCAACGGCGGTTGGGCCTGGCGCGCAAACCAGGCGGCGATCGGCCCCCACAGGATCCCCGCGTCGACCTCGCCGCTCGCGATGTCCTTGGTCATCGCCCGCCCCACCGAATCGAACCGCGTGTCCACCACCAGCGGATAGGGCTTCGCTGTCGCCATCAGGCCGTCCGCGACCAGGTAGTTGGACGGCGGCGTCCCGGCAACGATGCCGATGCGCTTGCCGCGCAGACGCTGGTCGCCCAGCGCGTCGACGCCGGCGAGCGGCGAGCCATCCTTCAACACCAGCGCATAGACGCTGCGGTAGTACGGGTTGGTGCTCTCCACGAGGTCGTTGCCCTGCGGGAACCCCATGATGACGTCGCAGCGAAACGAGCCGAGGGTCTGGCGCACGAAGCCTGTCGACTGGGGGTACCACGTATACGCGAGGCGCTTGCCGACCTTGGCCGCGACCAGCTCGGCGATCTTGTTCTCGAAACCTTCGCCGTGCTCGTTCGAGAACGGCATGTTGGCCGGATCCGAGCAGACCCGCAGCACCTTCGGATCGACGAGCTCGAGGCCGAGATTGTCGCCGCCGGAGGGTTGCTGGGGTTGCTGGGCGAACGCCGTTGACCACGACGCCATCGCCACGAATGCCACCGCCTTGACGCGAAAGATCGCCCGCAACCAGCGTGGAAGGCCTGGGGCGATCATCGCCGGTGAACCGGCACGCATCAGGGCTTCGTCCCCATGCAGCTGGTCTCCGCTTCCGTTGCGGCTTTCGGCTTGTCCTCGTGCTTCTCCGGCCGAACGCGTCCCCAGGCGCCGTTGGAGCGGGCGCGCAGATAGACGAAAATGTCGTCCAGATAGCAGATGACGTTCGGGTTCGTGCCGAATGCCGGCATGACGTTTTCCGACGCGGTCGTGACGTTCTGTCTCCCGCCGACGACCGTGCTGACGAAATCCGCATAGTTCATCGTCTTGAGCGAGTCCTTCAGCGCCGGCGCATAGGTCGAGCCTTCGCCATCGGGGCCGTGACACACGTGGCACTCGGAGTGATAGCGGCGATAGCCGGAGTAGGTGTACCAGTCGACCATGCCGTCTTTGATGTTGTAGGTCGGGTTGCCAGCCTTGTCGAAGTACTTGCCGTTCTCGCTCTTCACGGGGGCCGGATCGCCCGAACCATCCGCCAAGACCACGCCAGCACTCGCCGCGAGCGCCAGCATCGCGAGCACGCTCGCCCACAGACGATATCTCACAACGCGTTCCCTCTAACGGGTTTCTTGATGCAAGTTTCTCGATGATTGAGCTCGGCGCCGTCAGCGCACAAGCCGTCGTGACCGCATGTCGACGCGTTGCCCGGAGGGCAACGCGCCAACGATGCGTGTGGATGCGGTCCGCCCGATCAGGGCAGCGCGAACACCGTCAGCTGTCCGCCGAGCTCGGTGTAATTGCGCAGGGCCGCATAGCCACCGACTGCACCGAGACCCGCCTGCGGATCGGTCAATCCCGCCGCCAAGCCGATGCCGGCCCAACCGCCGACGCCGGACAGGACTGCGACGTACTGTTTGCCATTGTGCTCATAGGTCATCACGTTGCCGATGATGCCGGACGGGGTCTTGAACTTGAAAAGCTCTTTCCCGGTCTTGGCGTCGACGGCCTTCAGATAGCCTTCGAGCGTGCCGTAGAACACCACGCCGCCGGCGGTCGACAGGGCGCCCGACCACACCGAGAACTGCTCGGGGATCGACCAGACGATCTTCCCTTGCTTGGCGTCCCAGGCGATGAAGTTGCCCATGTTGCTCTCGCCCTGGGGCGGATACATCGACAAAGTGGCGCCCACGTAGGGCTGGCCCGCCGTGTAGCTCACGCGGAACGGCTCGTAGTCCATGCAGACATGGTTGGTCGGCACGTAGAACAGGCCGGTGTCGGGCGAATAGGACGCCGGCTGCTCGTCCTTGGAGCCGAGCGCGGCCGGGCAGATGCCCTTGCTGTTGTGGTCCTCGCCATTGTGCTCGGTCGAGTATTGATCGACCACCTTCGGGCGCCCGTAGGTCGGCGAGTTCTTGTCCATGTCGACGCCGGTCGTCCAGTTCACCTTCGGATCGTATTTCTGCGCGACCAGGAGCTCGCCGGTCTCGCGGTCGAGCGTGTAGCCGAGCCCGTTACGGTCGAAATGGACGAGCGTCTTGCGGTTCTTGCCGCCGATGTTCTGGTCGGCGAGGATCATCTCGTTGACGCCGTCATAGTCCCACTCGTCGTGCGGCGTCATCTGGTAGACCCACTTGGCCTCGCCGGTGTCCGGGTTACGCGCCCAGATCGTCATCGACCATTTGTTGTCGCCCGGACGCTGCTTCGGATTCCACGTCGAGGGATTGCCGGACCCGTAGTAGAACAGGTTCAGCGCAGGATCGTACGAGATCCAGCCCCACGTGCAGCCGCCGCCGGTCTTCCACTGATCGCCCTGCCAGGTCTTCAGGCTCGAGTCCGCGCCGATCGGGTGGCCGAGCTGCGTGGTCTTGTTCGGGTCGACGAGGATCTGGTTGTCGGGCCCTTCCGAATAGGCGCGCCAGACCCGGTTGCCGGTCTTGAGATCGTAGGCGGTCACGTGGCATTGCACGCCGAACTCGCCGCCCGAGATGCCGACCAGCACCTTGTCCTTGATCACCATCGGCGCCGAGGTTCCGGTCTCGCCGCGCTTGGGGTCGCCATTCTTCTGCGACCAGATCACCTTGCCGGTCTTGGCGTCGAGCGCCACCAGCGTGGTGTCGGCCTGGTTGAGGAAGATCATTCCGTCCGCATAGGCGAGCCCGCGGTTGACCGTGTCGCAGCACATCACCGGAATGACGTTCGGATCCTGCTTCGGCTCGTACTTCCAGAGGATCTTGCCGTCATGGTCGAGGTCGAGGGCGAACACCGGATTGGGGAACGGTCCGTGCACATACATGACGTTGCCGATCACCAGCGGCGCACCTTCATGGCCGCGCAGCACGCCGGTCGAGAAGGTCCAGGCAACCTTCAGATTCTTGACGTTCTGCGCGTTGATCTGGTTGAGCTTCGAGTAGCGGTGGTTGGCGTAGTCGCCTGTCGGCATCACCCAATCCTTCGGGTTCTGCGACATTTTTTGCAAGTCATCGGCTTGTGCGTTGACGGCGAAGGACGCCGCAACGCCGAGGCAGGCTGCTATTAGAAGACGACGCATCGTTGATCCTCCCTACGACGTCTGAACGTCGGGGTGAGCCGATGCGACCGGGCCATGTCTAGGTGCCCGGCGATCGGCACAGCCCTTGGATATGGGAAGAGCTCCCGGCAGCGTGTCACGGCTCAAACAACGCGAGCTTGGTTTTCACTCGCCTGCTCGGGCCTTCGAAGAAACGCCAGCCATCCCTAGAAGCTGACGTCCTTGAAGCCGGAAACCTGCGAAGATACTAAGCTTGCGTTTTTCGCCACGCAATAGGATTTACTATCGCGCTGCTTTGATCATCCCAACGATGCCCAATCTCATCATACCCACACGCATTGGGCCGCGTCGCACACTTGCGACGAAGGAGAACGCAAATGGGGCAGCTACTCGGCCACCACCTGATACGTTTTACGCGGGCAATATTCATCCTGAGTTGCTTGTTCGTAAATTTAGATAGGTCAACCGGTCTTACCTTTTACAAGACCACGTATGCGGAAGAGCAGTTCTCGCTCAGCGAAATTGCTTCGGGCGTCTACGTGCACGTCGGCAAGACCGAGTTGATGACTGCAGAGAACGAGGGCGATATCGCGAACATCGGTATCATCGTCGGGCACGACTTCGTCGCGGTGATCGATACCGGCGGCAGTGTGCGCGAAGGCGCCAAGTTTCTCGCCGCCATCCGGAGAGTGACGCCGAAACCCATCCGATATGTGATTAACAGCCATGCGCATCCCGACCATCTGTTCGGCAACGCGGCGTTCGCGCACGAGGGCCCGACATTCGTCGGCCACGCAAATTTGCCGCAAGCGCTCTCCGTGCGCGGCGCGCTCTACCTCGACGCATTCCGTCGCATCATGGGGTCGCGCCTGATCGACGAGGTGGAGCTCATCCCGCCGACGCTCATGGTCGGCGGCGAGCTCCGCCTCGATCTCGGCCAACGCGTGGTGACGCTGCGGTCTTGGCGGACCGCGCATTCCGACAGCGATCTCACCGTCTTGGATGAGACCACCGGAACCTTGTTCGCCGGCGATCTCGTCTTCCTGCGGCACATTCCCGTCCTCGACGGCAGCATCCGCGGCTGGCTCGCCGCCATGGACGAGCTTTCCGCCATTCGGGCGGCGCGCGTCGTGCCCGGTCACGGACCCGTGTCGGCATGGCCCGGCGGGCTCGCCGACGAGCGGCGCTATCTGCAACGGCTCGCCCAGGATACCCGCTCGCTGATCGCCCAAGGCATACCACTCGCCACGGCGGTCAAATCAGCCGGCACGAGCGAAAAGCTACAATGGGAGCTCTTCGAGGAGTACAATGTCCGCAACGCCACCGCGGCTTATTCGGAACTCGAATGGGAGTAGGCGGAACTGACGTGCCCGGTTGACATCCCGCGCGGAGTTGCCGGCTTGGGCATTTGGACGGAGCACATGTAATGCGCCGCAAGTTCGGAATTCTTTGCGCCCTCGCCTTGGCGCTTTGCTTCGGCGCTGGCGCACTGCGTGCGGAGCCGCAAGATCCATGGCCGGATCTCGTACGCGATATCTTCAAAGGAAAGCCGCTGGTCGACGGCAAGGGGCTGATCTCGATCGAGATGCCCTCCCGTGCCGAGGACGCGGCGATCGTCCCGGTCACGCTGCGCATCACGCTGCCCGCCGGCGACACGCGCGCCGTGAAGGCCATCACGCTGGTGATTGATCAGAACCCCTCCCCGGTCGCCGCCGTCTTCACGGTCGACCCCGGCGTCTCGATGATCTCGACTCGCGTGCGGGTCAATTCCTACACCAACGTGCATGCCGTGGCCGAGCTCAGCGACGGCGCGCTCTACGTGGTGCAGACCTACGTAAAGGCCTCGGGCGGCTGCTCGGCGCCTGCCGCATCCGACACCCAGCAGGCCAAAGCCAATCTCGGACTGATGCGGTTCCGCCAGTTCGCCGCGCCGAAGCAGACGCCGGCCAGCACCACGCGCGAAGCACAGATCATGATCCGCCACCCCAACAATTCCGGCCTGCAGATGGACCAGATCACGCATCTCTACGTGCCCCTGTTCATCGTCAGCGAGCTGCGTGTCTGGCAGGGCGATCAGCTGCTCTTGTCCATGGACGGCGGCATCTCGATCTCGGAGGATCCGAACATCCGTTTCGCCTACCGGCCGAACGGCGCCGCCACGTTCCACGCCGAAGCGCGCGACACCGACGGCCATGTCTTCCGCGCCGAGTGGCCGGCCGACCAGTCCATGTGACTCGAGACGTGATCGACAAGCGATTGATCCGCTGCAGCCTCGATCAGAAGCATCGCACCTCGGCCTCCGCCTGCGCGCGGCGCAGGTCGTCGAGCGCGGCTCGCGCCCGCTCGGTCGAGCGAAACTGGGTACCCAGGATTCCGGGCACCTGCGACATGCGCAGCACCGTCTCGGCCGAGACATAGTGATCGTACGGCAGCAGTGACGCGATGACGTCGATCGAGCATGAGCACTGCTCGAGCGTGCGCGGCGTCTCGCCATTGGCCTTCATGCAGCCGAAGACGTATTCGGCGCGCGCCGAGGTCGGATAGTCGTTCAAATCATCCGCGCTCGATGGTGTCGGAGCGCTGGCCAGGGCGACAAGCGCAACGACAGGAAAGATCATCAAGGCCCGACTTCGCGTCATGGAGCGCTCCCGATCACTGCACAGCCGTCTGGTTCGCTTCTGCGAGCCGCATACTGCGATGTCATGAAGGCAGCCACCGTGGCAATTCGCCGCCGCCATCGACTAAGCTGCGACAGTAGAGCAATCTTGCCTCGATGTAGACACCGCTTCCGGATCGAACGCGTATGGCCTGCATTCGTGATCATGTCGAGAAGTGGGCGCGGGCCCGCGCCGGCGCTATCGCGGCGCTGGCGCTCATCGCCGCGCCCGCGATGGCGGCCGATGCCATTCGTATCGCGGCGCAGAAGACCGGCACGCTTTCCTGGGAGCTCGCGATCATTCGTGCCGAGGACCTCGACCGGCAGGCCGGCCTCGACATCGGCATAAGCGACCTCGCCACGCCGGAAGCCGGCAGAATCGCGCTGCGCGGCGGCTCGGTCGACGTGATCGTGTCCGACTGGCTCTGGGTATCGCGCGAGCGCGCGCTCGGCGGCAGGCTCGTGTTCTATCCGTACTCGAGCGCGCTCGGCGCCGTCATGGCGGCGCCGACGGCGCCCATCCACGCGCTTGCCGACCTCAAGGGGCGCTCGCTCGCGGTCGCGGGCGGACCGCTCGACAAGAGCTGGCTCCTGCTGCAGGCCGCGCTCGCGCAGGACGGCATCGAGCTCAAGCAGCAGGCCGCCATCTCGTACGGCGCGCCGGCGCTGCTCGCCGCCAAGACGCTGCGCGGCGAGTTCGACGCGACGCTCAACTACTGGAACCTGTGCGCCGAGCTGGAGGCGAAAGGGCTGCGCCGCGTCGCCGGCATCGAGGACGTGCTGCCGAGGCTCGGCGCCACGGGCGTATCCGCGATGCTCGGCTACGTGTTCGACGAGCGTTGGGCGGCGCAGCACCGTGATGCGATCGATCGTTTCATCGCGGTGACGCGCAAGGCGAAGAACGAGCTCGCGACCTCCGACGACGCGTGGCGGAAGGTCGCGGCGCTCGCCGGCGTCTCGGAGCCCGCGACGCTGAAAATTCTGCGCGAGCGCTATCGTGCCGGAATTCCCCGCCGTCCGATCGCCGACGAGGAAGCCGACGCGCGAGCGCTCTACCGAGTGCTGGCGCGCGTCGGCGGTCCCGCGCTGGTCGGTCCCGCGCCCGAGCTCGCGCCCGGCACGTTCTACCGGCCGGGGGAATGATCGACCGATGCTGCGCCTCCTGTCGCTCGTCGCCTTCTTCGCCGCCTGGCTGATCGGCTCCGCCTTGGCGGGCCCGCAGATGCTCCCCGGGCCCGACGCGGTCGCGCAGGTGATCGTGACCGAAGCGCGCTCGGGCGCGCTTTTTCTCAATCTCGCCGTGACCCTCGCCCGCGTGGTCCTCGCGTTCGCGCTCGCCATGGCGTTCGGAACGGCGCTCGGCATTGCGATGGGGCGGATGCGTGCGGCCGATCGCGTGGGCGATCCCTGGCTGCTGATCCTGCTCAACCTGCCAGCTCTCGTGGTCATCGTGCTCGCCTACATCTGGGGCGGCCTCACCGAGACCGCGACCATCGCGGCGGTAGCGGTCAACAAGCTGCCCAACACGGTCGTGACGGTGCGGGAAGGCGCGCGCGCGCTTGATCCGACGCTCGACGAGATGGCGCGGGTCTTCGCCATGCCGCGCTGGCGCGCGTTTCGTCACGTGATGCTGCCGCAGCTCTTCCCGTATCTCGCGGCGGCGGCGCGCTCCGGCCTCTCGCTGGTGTGGAAGATCGTGCTCGTGGCCGAGCTGCTGGGCCGGCCGAACGGCGTCGGGTTCGAGATCGGGATTGCGTTCCAGCTGTTCGATGTGACACGACTCCTCGCCTATGCGTTGACCTTCACGGCCCTCGTGCTGGCGATCGAGACCTTCCTGGTGCAACCCCTTGAACGACGCGCGTCCCGTTGGCGACCCCGACCTGCTTGACGTGCGGATCGCGCGCAAGGCGTTCCGCTCGGCGTCGGGCGCGCACGCCGACGTGCTGCACGACGTTGCGTTCACCCTTCCGCATGGCGAGGTCGGCGCGTTCGTCGGCCCATCCGGCTGCGGCAAGACCACGATGCTGCGCATCATCGCCGGGCTCGATCGAGAATTCGACGGCGCGGTCGCCCGCCCGGCCGGAGCGATCGGAATGGTTTTTCAGGAGCCCCGGCTGCTGCCGTGGCGCACCGTCGAGGACAATATCCGCCTGATCGCACCGGCGATCGAGGAGACGCCGCTTGGCGCGCTGCTCGACACCCTCGGGCTCGCAGCGCATCGCGCGCATTTTCCCGGCGAGCTCTCGCTCGGGCTCGCCCGGCGCGTCGCCCTCGCCCGTGCCTTCGCGGTCGAGCCGGCGCTACTCATTCTCGACGAGCCGTTCGCATCGCTCGATCGGCCCCTTGCGGTGCGTCTGCGCGACGAGCTTAGCCTCCTGGTCGACCGGCGGCCGGTGACGACGCTCCTGGTGACGCACGATCTCGACGAGGCGGTGCGGCTCGCCGACCGGCTGTTCCTCCTCTCGGCGCGGCCCGCCCGCATCGTCGCCACCATGCCGGTCGCGCAGCCGCGCGCGATGCGCGGCGCCGCCGACATCACCGCGCTCAAGGCGGCGATCGCGCAGCAGCAGCAATGACCCTGTTGATCTTCGACTGCGACGGCGTGCTGGTCGATTCCGAGGTGCTCGCCCTCGACACGTTGCGCGAGATGATGGCCTCGCTCGGCCGCCCGATGACCATGGGCGAGGCGGACCGGGAGTTCACCGGCGGCAGCCTCGCCGACACGCTCGCGACCGCGCAACGGCTCCTCGGCCGGCCGATCCCGCCCGGCATCGGCGAGAGATTCGGGCAGCTTCTTCTCGATCGCTTTCGGCGCGAGCTCAAGCCCGTCCAAGGCGTCCGTGACGCGATCCTCGCCCTGCCCTACCGGCGCTGCGTCGCCTCGTCGTCCTCGCCCGAGCGGCTGCGCCTGTCGCTCGACGTGAGTGGGCTCGCGCCGCTGTTCGAGCATGTGTTCAGCGCCGTCGAGGTCGATCGCGGCAAGCCTGCCCCCGATCTCTACCTGCTCGCGGCAAGAACGCTCGCCGAGCCGCCCGAGGGCTGCATCGTGATCGAAGACGCGCCGCGCGGCGTCGTGGCCGGCCGTGCCGCCGGAATGCGCGTGATCGGGTTTGCCGGCGCTGCCCACGCGGCGCCCACGGCCGCCGACGATCTGCGCCGCGCCGGCGCCGAAGTCGTCATCCGGTCCATGGACGAATTGCCCGCGATCGTCCGATCGCTCACCGCATGATACGATTTTCGCTCGATCACCTCTGAGGGAGGAAGTCCATGCATCGCGCGGCCCTCGTCGCCCTGGCGCTCGGCCTGTTGCTGCCGGCGGTGCTCGCCGCCGATCGCAAGCCGACGCGGTTCTGGAACCTGACGGCCAACACCATCGTGTCGCTGCAGATGTCGCCTGCCGGGCAACAGGCCTGGGGCCGCAATCAGTGCGACAACGACCGCGATCACGAGGTCGACCACGACGAGCGGCTGCGGATCACCGACATTGCGCCCGGACGCTACGACGTACGCCTTCAGGACAAGACCGGCCGCGTCTGCGTCGTGAAGAACATCGACGTGAAGGACGGCGCGATCTTCACGATCGAGGAAAAGGATCTGACGAACTGCGGCGGTTAAGCGGTCGGCGGCGCCGCCCCGCACTTGTTGAGCGCGGCGAACAGGGCAAGCGCCGCAACATGCTCGGCGACGTCATGGACGCGAAACAGTGACGCGCCGGCCGCCGCCGCCGCCAGATTCACCGCGAGCGTGCCGACGAGCGTGCCCTCGGTCCCACGCTCGATGCCCTCCGGGACACGTGCGCCGAAGAACTTCTTGCGCGAGGCGCCGATCATGATCGGGCGGCCGTAGTCGGCGAGCTCACCCAAGCGCGCGATGGCTTCGATGTTCTGCCGCGCGGTCTTGCCGAAGCCGATGCCCGGATCGAGGATGATGTGGTGCTCCGGAACGTTGGCGCGTGCCGCCAGCGCGAGCGAGCCGTCGAAGAAGCGCCGCAGGTCGGCGACGACATCGAGCGCTTCGTCCTTGTCGCTTCGGTTATGCATGATGACGACCGCGGCCTCGGCCGCGGCCACCGTGTCGGCCATGGCGGGATCCTTCTGCAGCCCCCACACGTCGTTGATCAGGATCGCGCCGAGCTCGACCGCACGCGCCGCGACGCTCGCCTTGTAAGTATCGATCGACACCGGCACCGCGAGCTCGTTCGCGAGCCGCCGAACCACCGTGCCGATCCGCGCGAGCTCCTCGCCCTCCGATACCGCGGTGGCGCCCGGGCGCGTCGACTCCCCGCCGATGTCGATGATGGCGCATCCTTGCGCGGCCATCGCTTTGGCGTGAGCGACGGCCGCGTCGGCCTCGAGGAAGCGGCCGCCGTCCGAAAACGAATCCGGCGTCACGTTGAGAATGCCCATCACGACCGGATGAGCGCCGAGCTTGTTCAGGAAATCGTCACGCCTGGCGCGCTGGTCCGCGCGCATCGGCCTTCTCCCGCACGTGCGGCACCTCGCAATGCCAGCGCACGATGGACCATTTGGGGTGCGCATTGCTCCATTGCGCGAGATAGGGCGGCGCGTTCATGGCGCATTGGCGCAGCGATCCCTGCAAGCCGTACTGCAGGTGCTGATCCTCGCATTGGCTCGGGTGCGCCAGCGCGCAGACCGTTACGATCAATTCGATCATGTTCCAGGTCCTCTGAGGCTGCTTCGCGCCCCGGCGGCGAATCATCTGCGGTAGATACGTATTTGATCAGGTCCGGGTTCCAACGAAAATCTCGCCCTTGCCGAGGACCGCCATATCGCCCGCATACCGGCGCAGCGGACCGCGCAGGCAGGCGGCGGCCCGTGGGCTGTAGCCGCGGATAAAGTCGGAGAGCAGACGCATCGCAACCAGCTCGTGGTCGCCGCAATCGATGAAGGTCGGCGACAGCTCCTCGCTGCCGGCGCCGAGCACCACGGTCCCGCGCTTCATCAGATAGCCCGGAAGCGCGCCGGTACGGCGCAGCACCACCAGTGTCCCGGCGATCATCCGGCTGCCCGCATAGGCGCCGCACGGCCCTTCGACCACGATCGTCCCACGCCGCATGCGGTCGGCGATGCGCTCGCCGGCGCCGCCGCGCACCACGATCACGCCGCCGCCCATGCCCATGGTCTCGCCCGCGAATGGTCCGCCGAGATGGTCGCCGGCGCTGCGCAGGATTTCCATCACGCCGCCCTTCATCGCGGATCCGGCCCACGGACCGGCATGGCCGCGAATTGTGAGGCGCCCACCGATCATCAGCCGGCCGGCCTGCGCGCCGACGTCGCCGTCGACCACGAGCTCGCCGTCCATCAAACCGGCCCCGACCTGATCGAGCCGGTCGCACGAGCCCTCGATGCGCAGGTGCGTCGGATCGCCCACCCGCACATCGAAAATGTCGCCGACCGCGACCGGCGTGCGGGTGGTCTGCAGCGCGATCCGGCCGATCTCGGCGGGGCTTTGTCCCGTCAGCCGATGCGGCACCAGCGGCGACATGTCGAGCCGCTGATCGGGCCGCCGGCGCAATGACAGCACGAGCGGTTTCATGGCAGCAGATCCCGCAGGCGATAGTGATGCGGCCCGAGCTTGCCGCCGTAATTGCCCGCCCCGATGCGCAGCGCGCCGCGTTTCGGTCCGAGCCGAATGAGCGCCGCGAGGGCCGCGCGCATCGCGTCGGCGACCGCCGCCGACGTGAGCCCGTCGATCACGATCTCCAGCACCGCGCCGATGTCTTCATCGAGCGCGGTCGCGACGGCCCCCCGCAGCGTCGGGCAGTAGGCGTCGTTCGTCGACGCGGCGACGCCCTTGTACTTCGAGCCGACCTTCGAGCCCGACCGCACGACCCCGCCCGGAAATGGCGCGATGACATCGGGCACCGCCGCGATCGCCGCCGCGGCGGTCTCAGCCGCCAGCCGCGTCGTCTGCGCGGTCGCGCCCATGATCAGCAGGTTGCCGCCGCCGACCGCTTCCTTGGTGAGGCCGGTCGTCCCCTCGCACACGAACTCGCCGTCCATCACCGGGAGCCGCCAATAGCGCTTGCTGCCCAGCCGCTTGGAAATTTGCCATCCGTCGCCGAAGTAGCGCAGGGCATCGCCGAGCCGCAGCGTTTCCGCCCCCGACATTCCCGCATAGCACGCCGACCCCGGGCTGGTGAGGACGCATTGCCCGACCCGCGTCTGCAGTTGCTTCTGCAGCTCCGTGCTCGAGACCGCGAACAGGAGAACACGCACCCCGGGCCGCCCGTCGGGAGTCTCCCTCGGCGCCAGCGCGTGATCGATACCGGCCTCGCACCCGCAGCCGATGACCGAGGTCGCAAAGCCCGTCATCGTCGTCGCCGCCTGCCGCGCCCAACGGGGGGTGTCCGCCGTGACGGTGAGCGCGGTCGCGCGCATCCCGAAGGCTTCCGCGAAGGTGTCATCGATCCGGACGCCCTTGACGGTCAGCGTGCGCATCGGACGAGCTCGAATGGTTCCGGCCGGCCGATCGCGCGGTCGGGAACCTTGAGGAAAGCGTCGGAGAGACCGTAGCGATCTTCGTAGTAGCGCGTCATGCGTTGATCGATGGCGCGGTCGCGCGCCGGCCGCACCGTCAAGGCGCGACCCCATCGGTAACCCGTGACTGCGCCCTCGCGCACCACCAGCTCGCCGTCCTTGAACACCAGCGCGGCCGCGCGAAACATTTTTGCTCGATCGCGCTCGTCGGCATAGACGGCGACGTCGCCGATCGCACCGGCGCCGAGATGGCCGCGATCGGTGAGCCCGAGCAGGCGGGCAGGCGCTGCCCGCGTCATGGTGGCGATCTCGGTCAGCGTGTATTCGCGCGTGATCGCCGGTAGCGTGGTCACCGCCATGGCGTCCGGCGGCAGCGCGGCGATCTGCTGCGCGCGCAGGTCGCGATCCATCAGCAGCGCGAAGATGTCCGGGTAGGTCGTGAACGGCGCACCGTTCGGATGATCGGTGGTGAAGAACACGCGCCACGGATCGTCGATCAGCAGGAAAAGCTCGAGGCCGGCGGCCCACTGCACCGCATTGTAGAAATCGCTCGCCCGATAGTCATAGGGAACGATGCCGGCGCCGTTCGCGTCGCCCTCGAGAAGAACCCATTTGCGCGGACGCGCGTGGCCGCGCGAATTGAACTGGCGCAAGGTATCGAGCGAGATCGTGACGGTCTGGCCGAACATCACCTGGCCGACGTCGATCGTGACGCTCTTGGCGGCGTTCACGGCCTCGGCGAGCCGCGGGGCGGCGGACGAGAAGCCGCGCGCGCCCTCCTTGCCGTAGCCGTAGAACTGCAGATGGGCGAGGTGAAGCGGAAGCCCCTCGGCGGCCGCGATGGTGGTGAGCGCCGACGCGTCGCTTCCCGCCATCCCGAGATTGTTGCAGTGGACGTGGAGCGGATGCGGCACGCCCAACGCATGCGTCGCGCGTTGGAGCGTCTTGACGATCTCGCGCGAGGATACCCCGTAGTGCGGCACGACGTCATCGAACGCGAACTGCCGCACGTTTGCTTTCAGCGCGAGCGAGCCGCCCGCGTTGACGACCTTGACGCCGAGCGAGCGGGTCGCATCGAGCGTCCACGCCACGTAATCTTCGACGGCCGACCCGCTGTCGCGCTCGCGCATGAGCCCGAGCAGGAAATCGTCGTTGCCGAGCACCGCCAGCGTCGCCTTGTCGATGATGGGAATGTCGGCGAGCTCGAGATGGGCATGCAGCGCGTAGTGCGGCGAGACCGCGGGCTCGACCACGGTGGTGAAACCCATCTGCGCGTAGAGACAACCGGTCGCGAACGTCGACCAGCCGGCATTCGAAAGCGGCGTCGCGGCCGGACGCGCGGCGGCCGCGCGATGGAATTCGGGCAGCAGCAGGCGCGCCGTGTTCACGTTCCAGCCCGCAATGTGCGAATGGATGTCGATCGCGCCCGCCATCACGATCTTGCCGGCTGCATCATAGCTCGCGTCGGGGGTCGTTCCGGGCGGCGGCGCCTCGATGATGCGCCCATCGCTGATCCAGATGTCGCCGATCTCGTCGCGGCCGTTGGCCGGGTCGATCACCCGTCCACCGGCGATGCGCGTCTTCATGCCGGCACCTGCGTGCCGGGCATTGCCGCCAGGATGCCGCCGATCGCATCGGCGACGGAGGTCGTCTCGCTGGGTTGCGTGGCTGCGACGGCAAGGAGCGTTCCAAGCATCGGGCAGTGCTCGACGCCGTCGTGATCTAGGCCGGGTCGCCCAACCTCGATCTGCACGGCCGGACCAGCGGCGGGCACCGCCTCACCGGCCGTCAGCGCGATCACGGGCGTTCCGTCGGGCCACCGCGGCGCTGCCGCCCCATAGGCGGAAATCCACACCACGCAATCGGCTTCGCCCGTCGCCATCATGCGGGCGCCATCGTGAAGCCACGGATCGTGCTCGGGGTGACCTCGGCCGAAGCCGGTGCGCATTGGGAAACCAGTCATCCACCCGCACGCCTGCAACACCCCGATCGCGTTGTTGGCGGGCGGAAGCGCAATGCCGGTGAAACGCGTCTCCGCGTTCAAGTCGGCCACGATGCCGCACAGCATCTCGATCGCAGGCGCGTCGAGATCGGCCGCCGACCACATGGCCACACCGAACCGCGCGGCTTTGAGCAGCGTCGCCACGTCGTCGATCGTTTTCGCCGGGACGCCGGTCGTTGCGACCCGCCGACCCCGCAGGCGTGCGCGCAAAGCGGCAAGCACCACAGGCAAGCGGTCGACGCCACAGTTGACGACCGCTTCGCCGGGGATGGTGACGGCGCCACCCGGGCACAGTCGGGCAAGCGAACGTTTTTCTACGGCATCACCCTTGCCCGACGAATCGAGACCGAGCCATCGGCTCGGGTCGGATGCGTCCTTTTCCAGGCTTGGCCCAACGAGAAGCAGCGTATCGGCACGCAGCCGCGCTTCGTTCGGCGTGGTCATCATCATCCCGGCCTCGCGCAGCACCGCGAGGTCGCGCAACAGCGTATCCGAATTCATATGATCGATGACCCCGCCGGTTTGCTCGGCGAGACGGATCGCGGCGCGGGCGCCGGCGATGTCGGTCCCGAGGCCGGCGATGAGCGGGCAACGTGCGACCGCCAGCAAGCCGGCGGCTTCGGTCAGCGCACGCTCGAGTGCGGCGGGCTTGCCGCCGATCCACGCCCTGGCCATTCCAAATCCCCGCGACGCAAACCGGCCGTAAGGGTCAGTCGTCGTATTTCAGGTACGCGAAGCGTTGATCCTTTTCCGGCGTGCCCTCGAGCGCCCCGCCCGCCTTGCCGGGCTGCCAGTGCACGACGTCTTCGATCTTCTTGGCGAGCTCGAAATCCTTGTCGGTGATCCCCTTGGCGGCGTGATTCTGCAGGCGGACCTCCACCCACGCGTAGGACGCCGTAATGTCCGGATGATGCCAGGCCGCCTCGGCGAGATGGCCGACCGTGTTGATCACCATCAGCGTCCCCTTCCAGCTGTGCGTGCGGTATTTGCGGCGAATCCAACCGTTTTCCAAATACCAATGCGGCAGCTCGCGCGCGAGCCGCGCTTGGACTTCGTCATCGGAATACGTCCGCTCTTTCTGCTCGGCCATGGGCGATCTCCTGGGCGATCTCCGCGCGTCGACTGCAATTGCCAACCTCTCCTCGATGACGCAGTCTAGCGCATGAAACGGCGAAGTGGCCACCGGTTCGCCGACAACGACATGCATCGAAGAAAGAAAGCTGGGATCCGGACGGAACGGACTATGCTCCAGATCGAGCTCTATCGGTGAAAAACCTGCACGAGGTAAAAACTTCGGGAGCCGATGTTTGCAAATGATTGCTGCGCGGAACCCGACCAAGGTGACGGTCGCCATCCCGGCACGATTGCACCTCGGCTTCCTCGATCTCGACGGCGGGCTCGGCCGCCGCTTCGGCGGCATCGGCGTCGCGATCAGCGATCTCCAGACTCGCGTTGCCGTCGAACGCGCGGACACGATGCGAATCGGCGGAGCAAACAGCGATCGCATCGCGCGTTACATCGACGTCTTGCGCCGCGATCTCGGCGTCGGCGGCGACTATCGGGTCGATGTGCTCGACGCCGTTCCATCCCACAGCGGACTTGGCTCCGGCACGCAGCTCGCGCTTGCGGTTGCGGCCGCGGTGCGCGGGCTGCACGGCCTTCCACTCGATGTCGCGGCCGATGCGATCCGGCTCGATCGCGGTGCGCGCTCGGGCATCGGCGTCGGGCTCTTTCACCACGGCGGCGTCGTGCTCGACGGTGGGCGCGGCCCCACGACCCGGCCGGCGCCGGTGATCGCCCACATGCCTCTCCCGGAATCCTGGCGCGTTCTGGTCGTTCTCGATCCGGCGCGGCAGGGCAAGCACGGCGCCGACGAGATGACCGCGTTCGCGAACCTGCCGCCGTTTTCCGGCGAGCTCGCCGCGCACTTTTGCCGCCTGATGATCATGAAAGCCTTGCCGAGCCTGGCCGAGCACGATCTCGCGGGGTTCGGCGCCGCCATCACCGAATTGCAGCAGCGGCTCGGCGACTACTATGCGCCGACGCAAGGCGGCTCGCGCTTCATGAGCCCGGATGTCGCCGCGGTGCTGGATGCGCTCGCCGGCGCGGGGGCGACGGGAATCGGACAAAGCTCATGGGGCCCGACCGCATTCGCCTTCGCGCCGTCGCGCGCCGAGGCCGAGCGGATGGCGACGCTTGCCCGACGCCATCCGCAGGCGCACGCTCTCGACATTCGGATTTGCGTAGGGCTCAATCGCGGCGCCGAGCTGATCGCGGGTTAGTATGAGAGGTCTTCATGGCCGACAAGCACATCCTTCACATGGTGACGCCGCTCAAGCACATGAGCCCGTTCGACGTGAACATGGCGCTCGATGCCGGCTATGACGCGGCCCTGACTTACACCAATGTGACGCTCGACGAGGTGACCGGCCTGGTGCAGGACGCGATCTTCTCGCGGCCGCCCAAGGTCGGCGTGAAGACCGGAATGTTCATCGGCGGCAAGAACGCGACCCTCGCGCTCGATATGCTGGCGAAAGCCAAGAAGGCGCTGGTGCCGCCGTTCGGCATCTCATTCTTCGTCGATCCGAACGGGTCGTTCACGACCGCGGGCGCGATGGTCGCCTGCGTCGAGAGGACTTTGCGCACGAAGAAAAACCTCGCGCTGAAAGGGCGCAAGATCGCGGTGTTCGGTGCGACCGGCGTCGTTGGCTATTCGGCCGCCGTGATCGCCGCGCTCGAAGGCGCGGACGTCGTGCTGGTCGGCTATGACGGCATCAAGCGCGTGAGCGATGCGGCGGCGGAGATCAAGAGCCGGTTCGAGGCCGACGTACGCAGCGCCGACGGCAGCGCTGATGCCAAGAAGGCCGCGATCCTGGCCGACACCGAGGTCGCGCTCTGCGCCGGACGCGCCGGCGTCGCCATCCTGTCGGGCGCGCAGCTCGCCGCGGCCCCGCGGCTCGCGGTCGTCGCCGACGTGAACGCCGTGCCGCCGACCGGCGTCGAGGGCCTGGAGATGACCGCGAATGGCGCCGAACTCACGCCGCACGGCGTGCTGGGCATCGGGCCGCTCGCGATCGGAAACATCAAGTACAAGACCGAGTTCGGCCTGTTTCGCAAAATGATCGAGGCCGAGAAGCCGGTGCGTTTCGATTTTCGCGACGCCTTCGCGCTTGCGCGCGAATTCAATGCCTGACCAGCCGGCTGTCCTCATTGCCGCCGCCTCCGGCCGCGCACTCGCTCAATCGGCGCGTCGCGGCGGATATCTCCCGCTGGTGGCGGATTTCTTCGCCGATCAAGACACAGTTATGCTCGCGCACGATCACGTGCGTATCGAGGATGGCTTGGCGCGCGGCATGGACGCGGATCGATTGCTGCCCGCTTTCCAAACCCTTGCCCGATCGCGACAACCGATCGGCGCCGTTTGCGGCACCGGCTTCGAGGATCGACCCGAGCTTCTCGCCCGCATCAGTGAGCGTTGGCGATTGTTGGGTAACGATGCGCAGATCGTCGCCACGGTCAAAGACCCGTACGCCTTCGCGGCGTTGTGCCGCGACTGCGCCATCCCACATCCCGAGACAGTCCACTCGCTGCAACCTGATCGGGCCGGCTGGGTCGCCAAGCGGAAGGGCGGCGCAGGCGGCAGCCACATCGCAGGCGCGAGCGCGCAAAGCCAGGCGAGCGATGGTTTCTATTTTCAGCGCACGACGCCCGGCGTGCCGGTGTCGGCGCTCTTCCTTGCGGATGGCGGTCGCGCCATGACGCTCGGCTTCAGCACGCAGTGGGCATCGCCCACCCCGCGCCGGCCTTTCCGCTACGGCGGCGCCGTGCGGCCCCCCGCGCTCGCCCCGCTTTTGGCTGGCGCACTCACGGATGCGGTCGACCGTTTGCTGCAAGCGATACCGCTGGTCGGATTGAACAGCGCGGATTTTCTTGTCGACGGGGATCAATTCCGGCTATTGGAAATAAACCCGCGGCCGGGCGCCACGCTCGATGTGTTCGAGCCGGCCGAGGGGTCGCTCTTTGCGCTGCATGTGGCGGCTTGCGAGGGGAAGCTGGATTGCGTGCCGCCCCGTTTCGAAGGCGCATGCGCCGCGGCGATCGTCTACGCCGATCGCGATATCACCGCGGTCCCTGCCATTCGATGGCCCGACTGGATCGCGGACCGGCCTCAGCCCGGTACCGCGATGAAAGCAGGAGAGCCACTGTGCACCGTGAAGGCGGCGGCGACGACCGCGGCGGCCGCGAAGGCCGCCGTGGATGAGCGACTCGCAATGGTTCTCGCAATGGTTCGCGACTGGACACACGCGAGGATGTCATGAGCGTGACAGCAGCCATCAGCGTGAATGAGCGTGCGGCCGTGCTCGTCGAGCGGCTGCTCGCCGACGCGGCCGCGCTCAAGATCGGCGTCGCGCGCGGCGAGCTCGGCGAAACCTGCGTCGATGCCGGCAGCCGGCATCGGGGAAGCATCGAGGCGGGCTTGCGCATCGCCGCCATCTGCATGGGCGGGCTCGGCCATGTCGACCTCATTCCCTCCCCGGTGACGCCGCGCTGGCCATGGACCGTGGTGGCGCGCTCGGCCGATCCGGTGGTCGCCTGCCTGGCGAGCCAGTATGCGGGCTGGAAGCTCGCACACGGGGAAGGCGAGGACGCCTTTTTCGCGCTCGGCTCCGGGCCCGCGCGCGCGCTCGCGCGCCGCGAGCCGCTGTTCGAGAAGCTCGGCTATGCGGACAAGGCGAGCATGGCGACGCTCGTCCTCGAAAGCGCGCGGCCGCCGCCGGCGCCGATCGTCACCAAGGTCGCCAATGACTGTGGCGTCGAGCGCGAGCGGCTGACGATCATCTTCGCGCCGACGCAAAGCCTCGCCGGCGGCACGCAGGTGGTCGCCCGCGTGCTCGAGGTGGCCTTGCACAAGGCGTTCGAGCTCGGCTTCCCGCTCGACCGCGTCGTCGAAGGCATGGGCGCGGCGCCGCTGTCGCCGCCGCATCCCGATTTCGTGGCCGCGATGGGGCGTACCAACGATGCGATCATCTACGCCGGCCAGGTCCACCTGTTCGTGACCGGCCCGCCGGACGATGCCCGATCGCTGGCCGAGCGCCTGCCGAGCAAAGGCTCGCGCGATTACGGCCGCCCGTTCGCCGAAATCTTCAAGCGCGTCAAAGGCGACTTCTACGCCATCGATCCGATGCTGTTCAGCCCGGCGCAGGTCGTCGTCACCGCGCTCGAGAGCGGCGAAAGCTACCGGCGCGGGGAGATCAACGCGGACATGCTCGATGCCTCATTCCGCTGATCCGCGCGGGCGCGAGGCTGCGGCGCCGCGCGTCGGGATGGTGATCGACGGCAACGACTGGCACGCCCGCGAGCTGACGAAATCGCTGCAAGCCTTGGGCGTATCACCGGTGCCGATGCGGCTCGAGGCCTGCGCGTTCGCGACCGCCAGCGCCTCCGGTCTCGATCTCGACGGCTTCGGCGAGCGACTACCCGATGGTGTCTTCGTCCGCACGATCGTCGGCGGCAGCTTCGAGTCGGTCACGCTGCGGCTCGGCATCCTGCATGCGCTACGCGAGCGCGGCGTCACGGTGTGGAACGATGCGCGCGCGATCGAGCGCTGCGTCGACAAGTCGATGACGAGCTTCCTGCTCGCGCGATCCGCCATTGCGACGCCGGACACGTGGACGGTGCAAAGCCTCGAGGCCGCCCGTGCGATCGTCACGCGCGAAGCACCCCGCGCGCCGCTGGTGCTCAAGCCGCTGTTCGGCTCGCAAGGTCGCGGCCTGCGGCTGATCCGCACGCCGGACGACTTGCCCGAGCCGGGCAGCGTCGCCGGGGTCTACTATCTCCAGCGGTTCGTCGGCCGGTCCGTCGGTGTGGAGCGCGACGGCTTCCATGATTTTCGCCTGCTGGTGTCGCGCGGGCGCGTCGTTGCCGCGATGATGCGCCACTCGGCCGAATGGATCACCAACATCAAGCGCGGCGGCCGGCCCGTGGCGGTCGCGACGAACGACGACCTGAAGACGCTGGCGGTGCGCGCCGCCGCCGCCGTCGGCGCCGATTTCGCCGGCGTCGATATCCTCTACGACGGTGACCAGCGGCCGTCCGTCCTCGAGGTCAACAGCATGCCGGCGTGGGCCGGCCTGCAAAAGGTTGCCTCCGCCGACATCGCCGGCATCCTGGCGGCAGATCTCGTCGCCGCACTCGACGGTCACGCGCGTCGCGGGGCGACGGCGTGAGCGAGGCCGAGCGGATCGCCGACGCGTTCCGCGGCGCCTGCCGTGCCGAGCTCACGGCACTCAAGCCCGGAAACGTCCACGTGTTCGCCGACGGCCACCGGATGACGGCCGAGCAGTTCGTGCGCAGCGCCGATGCGGCGGCAGTGCCGCTGTCGGCGCATGGCGCGCGCGTCGGACGGCGCATCCTCGACGCCGTGGAGGCGACCCATGGTGCCGTCGGCACCAACACGAATCTCGGTATCATCCTCCTCTGCGCCCCACTCGCGGCCGCGGCCGAGGCCGACCAGGCCGATCTGCGCTCGGCGGTCGCCGCCGTGCTCGATGATCTCGATACCCCCGATGCCGACCTCGCGTTTCGCGCCATCGTACGCGCCGCGCCGGCGGGCCTCGGGCAGGTGGAGAGGCACGACGTCACCCGCCCAGCTCTCGTCACGTTGCGGGACGCCATGGCGGATGCAGCGGACCGCGATCGCGTTGCGCGGCAATACGTCACCGCCTACGAGGATATCTTCGACGTCGGCCTTCCCGCTCTCGCGACCGCCGCGGCGCGAGATTGGGCAGAAGAATGGATCATTGTGGCCACATACCTCGGCTTTCTCGCCGGCTTTCCCGACAGCCACATCGTGCGGAAATACGGCGCGGCGGTTGCCGAGGAGGTACGAAAAACCGCGAAAAAGTTTCACGCCGACTTGCAATCGGCATTGCATTCGTCATTGCAGCCATCGTGGGACCGATCCCGCCTCGTCGATGAGTTGCTCGCGTGGGATGCCGAGCTGAAAGCGCGCAACATCAATCCCGGAACGAGCGCGGACCTTACGGTTGCGACTCTCTTCGCCCGTCGTCTGGCGACCATCTTGCCGTCGGCACGCAACAGTGGTTGACTTCGTAGCCGTGGGACGTGGCTCCGCTTGGTGCGGACGAAGTCTCGCCGCTATCTGGCTAACCGGTCCGGCCGTATACGCGCCGGGCGCTGACAACAAGGATAGATGCCGTGTCGAACGTCGCAGGCCATCCGGCCTGCGTGGGAGGATTTGCTTTTCCTTTAAGGGAGATGGCCATGGCAAAAATCAATGGACTCTGCGTCGGTGAATCGCTGGTCGGCGAAGGAAACGAGGTCGCGCACATCGATCTGATCATGGGACCGCGCGGCAGCGCGGCCGAGACCGCCTTTGCGAACGCGCTGACCAACAACAAGGACGGCTTCACGTCGCTGCTCGCGGTGGTCGCCCCGAACCTCATGTGCAAGCCCGCGACCATTCTGTTCAACAAGGTGACGATCAAGGGCGCCAAGCAGGCGGTGCAGATGTTCGGACCGGCCCAGCACGCGGTCGCCAAGGCGGTGGCCGACAGCGTCGCCGAGGGCATCATCCCGCAGGACGAGGCCGAGAACCTGTTCATCTGCGTCGGCGTGTTCATCCATTGGGACGCCGCCGACGACAAGAAGATCCAGCAATACAATTATCAGGCCACCAAGGAATCCATCGCGCGTGCGGTCGCGGGCGAGCCGAAGGTCGCCGAGGTCGTCGCCAAGCGCGATCAGGTCAAGCATCCGTTCGCCGCATAGGCGGACAGGCGCAGATCCATTGGCAGCGCGGCTTCCGTTTGCCCGCAAGCGGAAGCCGCACGTCCATCATCCAGCTCAGGGCGTCTCGTGCGTCGGTGACGCTGCGGCCGTCAACGCGTCGATGTCGGCGCGTCGCAAGCGTCCGTCATGCAGCGAGGTGGCGACCAGCGCGCCCGCGATGCCGGCGGCGGCGAGTGCGGCGAGATCGGCGCCGTCGCGCACGCCGCCTGCCGCATAGATGCGGCGTCCCGGCGCGACGGCGCGAACGGCGGCGAGCCGGTCGACGTCCGGCCCCGCGCCGCTGCCGACGCGCGCGAGCGTCATCACGATCACCCGCGTAGGCCATGCCGACGCGGCGTCGAGAATGGCTTGCGGACCTTGAAACGCGTCGCCACGAAAATCGAGCGACAGGATTGCGCGGTCATCCGCCGCGAGAGCGCGGACGAGCGCAGGATCCGCTTGCGTTTCGCTGCCGAGGACGAGGGAGCCGAGGTCCGCCGCAAGCCAGCGCGCGGCCGCGCCGGCTTCCGCAATGCCATTGTCAACCCACAGCGACACTCCGGGATAGGCAAACCTGATCCGGCGCAGCGCGGCACTGTTGTCGCCCCTCCCCTCTATGGCGTCGAGATCGGCGACGTAGAGCGTTGCGAACGGATAGACCGCGAGCAACCCGCGCGCGACATCGAGCGGATCGCTGGTCGCCGCGAGCGGCGTCACGATCGGTGCATAACTGTCGCGCTGTCCCATCCGGGCACGCACTACCGCACCGCCCTTGAGGTCGAGAACGGGGATGATTTCCATTGGGCCCTGTGGGATAGGTGCGAGTAGCGATTAGCGCGTCGCGGTCAGCTGATAGAACCTACTCTTCGCAACTGCCTATTCGCTACTGCCTATTCGCTACTCCCTATTCGCCACTCGCTATTCAGCAAGTGTATAGGATCGGCAGCATTACACCTGCAACGGATCGCTTGGAAATGGTCGACATCATCGGCTGGGATGTGGGGGGCGTGCATCTCAAGGCTGCGCATGCGCATGACGGACGGATCGTCCGGGTGGTGCAGCTCGCCTCGCCGTTGCGTGACGGGCTCGAGCGTCTCATCGCGGCGTTCGGCGAAGCCAAGACTCTGGTAGGACGCGCCGACCACCACGTCGTGACAATGACGGGGGAGCTCGCCGACACGTTCGCGTCGCGCGCCGAGGGGGTCGAAAGCCTCGCCGCCCTCGCGGCGCGCGAGCTCGATGACGCACCGGTGCTGCTCTATGCCGGCCCGGCCGGCGTGGTGCGTCCGCCGGACGCCCGCAAGCATGCGGTCGAGATCGCATCCGCCAACTGGCACGTCTGCGCCGGCCTCGTTGCCGAAAAATGTGCGAGCGCGCTCTTCATCGACATGGGATCGACCACGACGGATGTGATCCCGATCGCCGACCGCGAGGTCGTGGCGCGTGGCTACACGGACGCCCAGCGCCTGGCGGCCGGCGAGCTCGTCTACACCGGGCTGGTGCGCGGCTTCGTGATGGCGACTGCGGATCGCGCGCCCGTCGCGGGCATCTGGACCACATTGATCAACGAGAATTTCGCCACCATGGCGGACGTGCATCGCATTCTGCGAAGCCTGCCGGACGGCGTCGACCTGATGGGCACGGCCGACGGCCGCGCCAAGACCGTCACGGCCTCGCGCGCCCGCCTCGCCCGCATGGTGGGGGCGGACGAGGCCGACCTCGACGAGGTCGCGATGCTCACCCTGGCGCGCTGGCTCGCCGAAGCGCAGCTGCGCGCCATCGTCGATGGCGCCATGCTGGTCGCGTCGGCCGCCGCGCTGCCGACCGATGCACCGGTCGTCGCCGCCGGCATCGGCAGCGGCGTCGTCGCGGAGGTGTCGCGCCGGCTGCACCGCGCGTGTGTGGCATTCGACGATCTGATCGACGTCGCACCAGACGCCGCCGCAAGCGCCGCGCATTGCGCGCCCGCCGTCTCGCTCGCGCTACTCGCGCCGCGGCTCCTCGGCCATAAATCCAGCAAAGTCTAGGGTCGACTGCGCGGCGCTTTCTTCCACGCTCAGGGTGGCTTGGACTTTCCGGCTAAATGTTGTTCAACAAGGCGCGGCTGTGCGTCCCGCGTGAGGCCCGGGTACGCCGAGACAGGAGTGCGCGTTCATGACGAGGCGACGTTCGATCTCGCTGGTCTTCCTCAGCAGCTTCGCGACCATCGGATTTTTGCAACAGGCCTCGGCCCGGGGATTTGCCGCCGGCCATGGATTCGTCGGCCACCACTTCGTTGGGCACGTTTCCCACCCGATCGTCGCTCACGGAATCCGAAACCCTCGCAGGCGCGCCTTCGGGTTTCGCCGGCCTCCATTTTTCGGCTTCCCCTGGCTGCTGGGTTACGACGACCAGGGACCATATTACCATTATTACGGCTATCCGGGCATTTCGCCGGATCCGAACGCGCCAGCCGCGCCGGCCGTCGACTCCGGACCCATGGCAAACCAGCCCGCGCCCATTCTCGCGTATCGCCCCGGTTGCCGCACCACGACTCAAACCGTGCCGGCGGAAAGCGGCGGCATCCGCACGATCCGCATCACGCGCTGCTACTGATCGGCGTCGCTGTCGGGCCGGCGCCCCGCTACCACTTCGTCCACTCCGGCAGCGGCCCGCTCTGGCGGCGATGCTTCGTCTCCTCGCCTTTGTCATCGGTGAGGATCATCTCCTCACCGTTGAACGAAAGCCTGGTCGTCTGCGTCACCGTGCGGCCGAGCGCCTCGAACGTCACGGTGAGGTCGCCGTTGCCGGCGAGCGTCCACTTGCCGTCGAGCTCGCGCAGGTCGCCGATCTCGCCCTTGCGCAGATACATCACGACGCGCCCATCGGCGGAAAAGCTCACCAGGTTGTCGCTCGGGCTGTACTCGTGCCACATTCCCACGAGCTTGCCGGCATCGTCGGCGATCGCGCGCGTGTGCGCGGCGATGACGCAGACCAAGACAATGAGCCAGAGGCGGGCGAGGCTGCGCATAGGTGGTCTCTCCCTCGACAATTGTCAGTCGTCGACGATCTGCCCGCCATCATAGCCGCAGGCGATGCGCCCGAGCGAGCCGCGAAACGCCTCGCTGCGGATGTTGGCCGCGAGCGCGTCGAGCGCGGCCGGATCGTCGAGGCGGCGGGCGCGGGCGAGCAACGTCTTGATCAATTCGGGATCGAGATAGGGCAGCGTCGCCCAGAAGCCGCGCGCGAGCTCGCGCGCAAGCGCGTGATCGGGATGCAGCGCGTTCTCGGGCGCGCGGCCGATCTCGTACATGTGCCGCGCCGCGTCCCACGGCGCGCGCTCGCGCGGCGCCCGCGCCAGGATGTCGGGATGCTCCTGCGCCACGTAGAACCGGTTGAGGGTGTCGAACAGCGTGAAGCGGTAGCCCTGCGCCAGCAGGAACGGCTCCCACGCCTCCCAGGCCGGCTCGCCCGAGCCGGGCGCGATCGCCTCGATCACGATCACCTTGGGCCGGAAACGCGTCCAGTCGTTGCCGTAAAGGACGTCCGCCTCACCGCCCTCGACGTCCACCTTGAGGAAGTCGATCGTCTCGAGGCCGTGCGCCGCGCACAGCTCGGCCAGCGTCAGGACCGGCATGCGCAGGGTCGCGTAGCCGACGCCGAACTGCTTCGCTTTCTCGGCGTGCTCGCGCACCGTGGTGGAGAAGCCGTGCAGCCGATCGACATGATAGAAGTCGATCTCGCCGCTCGCGCGCCCGACGAGGCCGCGCACGACACGATCGCGCGGCCGCAGCTGCTTGTAGAGCGCCGCCAGATCCGCCTGCGGCTCGATGACGATGCCGTTCCAGCCGCGCTCATAGAACCAGAACGACACATTGTCGGCGACCGGGTGGCCGCCGCCGACGTCGATATAGGTCCCGCTCGCCTGCCCCGCAAAGGCGAGCGAGAGATGATAGTCCTCGAGGTTCTGCGTGTAGGAGAGTTCCATGTGTGCCCCTGCCCGACGGCGGACACGCGAGACGATAGGGCGGGATCGGGATGGTGGAAAGGGCGCCGTACGGCTAGTGAAAATCTGGTGCGGGTCGAAATCTAACACGATCTCGTTCCACGTGTTGTAGCTCATGGAGGCAGGAAGCTGAACGGCGCGCACTTGCGCACCGCGCGGACGGCACGCGCGGCCGCCTTGGCGAACAGCGGGTTCATTCAGCACGGCCGCGCCCGATGGTGCTGGCTGGACCGTCGATGGAGCGGCCGGCGGGAGATGGTCGAGCCGATTCCGGATGCGCCGCATGAGATCGTCGCCGGCG
Source organism: Xanthobacteraceae bacterium (assembly GCA_035293985.1). Taxonomy (GTDB): domain Bacteria; phylum Pseudomonadota; class Alphaproteobacteria; order Rhizobiales; family Xanthobacteraceae; genus JAVDCA01. The sequence goes on along the minus strand of DATGLS010000015.1, from coordinate 131,601 downwards.
AAAGCACGCGGCGCCATAGCGACAGGCAAGGCCGGCGGCCAAGCCACCGATAGATGCGAGCTTCCGCATGTCATTCCCGCGCCGCGGACCGCCGCAGTCTGCCGCTCGTGGAGGATGCGCAAAAGCTGAAAGAGCCGCGCGCGCCGCGCCCTTCAGCGCGATGGCCTCACCGCAATGTTGACTCGACGATCCGGCCTGGCTGTGGCGCCGGTGCCGCGATCGACGCCCCGGGAGTGTTGGGAATCGGCCCCGCCGCGTAGCCGGCGAGGATGCTGTAGACGAACGCGAGCATCACAGCCGTCACACCTGTCGCAAGCGCGTCGAGCCAGTAGTCGCGCAATCGCACGGTGCTGCCCTCCTCTGCGGGCGGTTCCGTGCCGTCATCGTGGCGACACGCACCCGCGTCAAGTCAAACGCGTGGGTCGGCCGTCGGTTCGCGTCGAGTCGATCGCCAGACTTTAAACCGATTCGCTCAAATTGATCGCATGCTGGTCGTGAGTTGTTTCTGCCGCGCCGGTGCGGCGTGCTGCAGTGCACCGCGTCACGTCGCGGCCCGTCGGGCGCTGCTCGCCGTTTGCGGGCGCGCGCGAGCGCAGCCGATCCGTGCCCCCGTCGCAGGCATGTCAGCGTAGCGAGGCTTGACTCGACGTAACCGGACGGTTACGTATAACGTAACCAACAGGTTACTAACGTTACGAACATGACGATGCGAGGCGCCCCACCTGCCCGCGAGGCCGTTTTCCGCGCGATCGCGGATCCGACGCGGCGCGAGATCCTCGGCTTGCTGCGCGCCGGGCGGCACAGTGTCGGCGAGATCGCGCGGAATTTTCGTACCAGCCGCCCGGCGATCTCGCGCCACCTGCGCGTGCTGCGCACGGCCGGTCTCGTCGTCGCGCGGCACGAAGGCACGGCGCGCATCTGCGAGCTCAACGCCGCGCCGCTGCGCGCCGTCGACGACTGGCTGCGCGACTACCAGACGTTCTGGCGCGCCAGCCTGCGCAGCCTCAAGCGCCACGTCGAAAAGAATGTGGAGGAGAACCCGTGACCCGACCCACGACCCATCCCCCGATCCAACCGATGACCTCCGGCGAGACCGCCGGCACGCACGGCGAGACCGTCACCGAGGAGATCTCCATCGCGGCCTCGGCGGAGCGCGTCTTTGCCGCCCTCGTCGATCCGCAACAGCGCGCAGTGGTGGGGCGGTGCAGGCATGTTCCACACCACCCGCATGGAGTCCGACCTGCGCGTCGGCGGCGCGTGGCTACAGAGCGGCACCGGGCGCGACGGCGGACCCTTTACGATCCGCGGCGAGTACCGCGTGGTCGAGCGGCCGCGCGTGCTCGCCTTCACGTGGCTACCCTCATGGCAGCCGGACGCGCAGGCCTCGCTCGTGCGCTTCGACCTCGAGGAGCGTGACGGCGTCACCACCGTGCGCCTCACTCATTCGGGCCTGACGCCGCAGGCCCGGCAGATCCACCGCGGCTGGCCGCAGATTCTCGCCTGGCTGAAGACTTACGTCACACCCGCAGCCGCGCCTTGATCGGAGCGCGCTGGCCCTCGGGCTCGTCGCGAAAATGCGGCAGCGCGTCGAGCTCGTTGAGGTCGGCGATGCGCCCGTACTTCTCGCGGTGCTCGACGATCTCCTGCGCACGTTCCATGCCGATGCCTTCGACGGCGCGCAGCTCCTCGACGTTGGCGCCGTTGATGTCGACCTTCTCGGGCTCGGGCGCGAGCGGGGGCGCCTCACCGTCGATGCGCGCGATGAGATGCTTCTTCACCTCGCCGAGCTCGCCCCACGGCATGTCGCCCATGTGCGGCACGCGCTCGAGCTCGTCGAGGCTCTTGAACGGGCCGTGCCGGTCGCGCCAGCGGGCGATCTCCAGCGCGCGCGTCTTGCCCAAGCCCCGCACGGATTTGAGCTGATCCACGGTCGCGCTGTTGATGTCGACCTTCTCAGGGGTTTGCTCACGGGCGGGCTCACGGACTTGCGCCGGTTTGCTGTGTTTGGCCATGCGGGAACCTCCTCCACGAATAGCGTTCGGACGCGCACGCCCCGGCCGCGCCCGGCATCACAACGCCGGGCGGCCCGCGATTGATCCGGAGGTAATGCGCCGCCCCTCGAGGCGGAACTTGGGGGCTGGCGCGGTTTTGGCAGAACGAAGCCAGGCCGAAAATCTCAATCGATTCAGCGACATTCCGGCGGCCCTTCATGCAGCGCTGGCAGCCGATGTGCGGCTGCGGCTGCTTTTGTCTCGTCGTCGCGGGATTGAGAAAGCGGAGCGGTTGCGCTCTAAGATTTCGTCGCCCGACTTCGGAGAAAGATCCCATGGCGCAATCGGCCTTCTCGTTTCCCAAGCAATGGGAGGACTGGGCGAGCTGGCTCCTCGGCATCTGGCTCGTGCTGTCGCCCTGGGCGTTCTTTTACGACCAGGAGACGCGCGCGATGGAGAACGCGGTGGCGGTCGGCGCCCTGATCCTGGTCGCCGAGGTGGTCGAGCTGTCGATCTTTCGCGACTGGGAGGAGTGGATCAATATCGCGGCCGGCGCCTGGCTCGTGGTGTCGCCCTGGGTCCTCGGCGTCGCCAGCGTGGCGGCCCGCTGGAACTTCATCGTCATTGGAGCGCTGGTAGTGGTGCTCGCCCTTTACGAGCTGCGCGAGATGGCGGGCCGCGCGAGTTCACGATGAGGTGATGCGGCATCCTGCCTCTCGCCCCTACTGGCAAACCCGAGTCGGGTACCTACATATCGTGTGAAGCCGGACGTGCCCCCCATGCCCCCCTCCCCAAACGTCCGGTGGAAGAATAACCCCGGTGCGTCCCCACCGGGGTTATTTGTGTCTGCAGCCCTGCTGCGATTTTCCGGCGCGTTCAATCATTAACCGGAATCGCCTATATCGGCGGCACGCGGGCGTGATCCGCAAGTCCGGGCCCGGCATGAGGACTGCCAATCAATCGGCTGGGGACGCATCGGCGTCGCCGCCCTACGCGATACTTACCGATGTCCACGCTTGAGCCCGCCGACACGGGGGCGTCGGCCGCGCTGTGGCGCGCCTCTTACCCGGCCGGCGTCCCGGTGAGCATCGATCCGGACGCCTTCCCGTCCCTGCACGCGCTACTGCTCGCCGCCTGCCGCCAGCACGCCGAGCGTCCCGCCTTCGACTTCCTCGGCGCCACCATGACGTTTGCGGACTGGGAGCGCCTGAGCGCTGCGTTCGCCGGCTTCCTGCGCGAGCGGCTCGGCCGCAAGGCCGGCGACCGCGTCGCGATCATGATGCCGAACGTGCTCGCTTATCCGGTTGCGTTCCTCGGGATCCTGCGCGCCGGGCTCACCGTCACCAGCGTCAACCCGCTCTATACGCCGCGCGAGCTCGCGCACCAGCTCTCGGACTCCGGCGCGACCACGATCGTGATCATGGAGAATTTCGCCCACAAGCTCGAATCGGTGATTGCCGAGACGCCGATCGAGCACGTGGTGGTGGCCCGCCTCGGCGATCTCGTCGCGCCGCTCAAGCGCTGGGCGTTCAACTTCGCCAACACGTGGCTGCGCAAAGCAGTGCCGGCCTGGCGCTTCGAGCGCTACACCATGCTGCAGGACGCCTGCAGCCATCCGCCGGCGCAGCCGCTGCCCGACCCGGCAATCGTCCCCGCCGCGCCTGCCGTTCTGCAATACACCGGCGGCACCACCGGCGTCGCCAAGGGCGCGATGCTGTCGCACCGCAACCTCGTCGCCAACGCGCTGCAATGCGCGACCTGGATCAGCACCGATGCCGTGCCGGGCGTCGAGCGCGTGCTCACGCCGCTGCCGCTCTATCATATCTTCTCGCTCACCGCGAACATGCTCACCTTCGCATCGATCGGCGGCATGAACGTGCTGGTGCCCGATCCGCGCGACATCCGCCGCCTGATCGCGACCATGCGGCGCACCCGCGTCACCGCCATGTCGGGCGTCAACACGCTGTTCAACGCGCTCGCCAACTCGAAGGAGTTCGCCACCCTCGATTTCTCGACGCTCAAGTTCGCGATCGGCGGCGGCGCCGCCGTGCAGAGCGCCGTCGCCGAGCGCTGGCGCGCAGTCACCGGCACCGCGCTGGTCGAGGGCTACGGATTGACCGAGGCCTCGCCGGTCGTGTGCATCAATCCGCTCGCCAATCCGAGCATCGGCACGGTCGGCCTGCCGGTCCCTTCGACCGAGGTCTCGATCCGCGACGAGGAAGGCCGGCCCCTCGCGCAGGGCGAGATGGGTGAGGTGTGCGTGCGCGGCCCGCAGGTGATGCAGGGCTATTGGGAGCGGCCCGACGAGGCCAGACGCGTGCTCACGGCCGATGGCTGGCTGCGCACCGGCGACGTCGGCGTCATTGACGCGCACGGCTTCGTCAAGCTGCTCGACCGCAAGAAGGACATGATCATCGTCTCGGGCTTCAAGGTCTTCCCCAACGAGGTCGAGGACGTGGTCTGCCAGATGCCCGGCGTGCTCGAGGCCGCCGCGATCGGCGTGCCGGACGAGCACGCCGGCCAGGTCGTCAAGCTGTTCGTGGTACGGCGCGATCCGGAGCTGACCGAGGACGCGGTCCGCGCTTACTGCCGCGACAACCTGACCGGTTACAAGCGGCCGAGGACCATCGAGTTTCGCGACGCGCTGCCCAAGAGCAACGTCGGCAAGATCCTGCGCAAGGAATTGCATTAGCGTTCTGGTGTAGCCCGCGCGCTGTCTGGTCCTGTTCCTCGAGCGTATTCGGACGGTAATTGACGACGGCCGCTCGATCCGGGCCAAGGGGCGGGCCATTTGTCAGCGCACCCTGAATAGCGGGGATAGATCTCATTTCGCTTGCGTTGCGGCCGCGAGAGCCGCATGGCATTAAGTGCAGAGTTAGATTGACGCGTCCGCGGCATCGCTTCGGGCGCGTTTTGCTTTCCGGCGGCCTGCATATGGAGCTACGCGACGCGCCGCCGCTCGGCCTGCGCGAGCTGTTGTTCATTGTTCTTCGCATTGATATCCATTGTTCCTGAGCCGGCGGCTTTTCTTTCGTCCGAACAAGGCGTTGCACCTAGTTTGCGTCGTATCTCGCATTGTAAATCGATTGTATTTTTTGAAAAAATTCTGACGCCTGCGCGGCGCTTCGTGTCGAGGCTGCGGAAGGGCCGAAAGCACTGCACCGACAAGGACATCGGCCACATTGGGTTTGTTCTGCGCGCGCCCGAAAACGGTTGCATCCAATTCGTAGTTTGTCACTTTTGGTTGTATTGCAGCCGGAGCCGACGCGAGCCATGGCATCGATCGCCGCGGCCGAAACTCGGTCGAGCAAGGCCAGACAGGAGCTACGCGAACCGCACCCACAGCGCCGCCGCCCACACGACAAACGCCAGCACCAGCGTGAGCAGGACGGCGGCTGAACCTAAGTCCTTGACGACCTTGATGGCCCAGCTGTGCTCCGGCGTCACATGATCGGCGAGCTTCTCCACGGCCGTGTTGAGCAGCTCTACGACGATCAGGATCAGCAGCGAGCCGACCAGCGCGAGCCACCACGCAATGCTCTTGGCGATGAAGAAACTCAGCGGCACGCAGATCAGGAGGGCGACGGCCTCCTCCTGCACGGCGGACTCGTGCCCCAGGGCCCAGCGCAGGCCGTTGATCGAGTTGATCGTGGCGTTCCACAGGCGCAACCCGCGGCGACCCGGCACGGTACGTCCGTTGCCCAGCGCTGCGGGCAACTCGGACGTCAGGGCGGCATTTATTCCTGCATCGATCTCAGCGTCGATCCGCGGCTTCATCCCAACGCCTGCTTGACCCGCTCGGGTGTCATCGGCGTATGCCGCAACCGTACGCCCGTCAACTCGGCGACCGCGTTGGCGATCGCCGGCGCGACCAGCGGCGTTGCCATCTGGCCGACGCCGGTCGGGTGGTTGTCGGTCGCGACCAGCTCGATGTGGGTCTGCGGCACGTCGCGCATGCGCGGCACGTAGTAATCGTAGAAGCCCGACTGCTGGACGACGCCATCGACCGTCGTGATCCGCTCGGACAGCGCGAAGCCGGTGCCGTAGATGATGCTGCTTTCGGTCTGGGCGAGGATGTTGTTGGGCTGCACCGTGATGCCGGGATCGAGCGCGACCCAGACGTTGGGCACGCTCAGCGCACCGCTCTTGCGGTCGACGCCGACCTCGGCGATCAGCGCGATCTGCGTGCCCGAGTAGTTCATGTAGGTGAAGCCGAGCGCGCTGCCGTCGCGTTTCTTGCCCCAGTCCGCCATCCGTTTCACGGTCTCGATGATGTGCACCGCGCGGGCGTTGCCTTTGACCAGGTCGCGACGGAAGTCGCTCGGATCGACGCCGCGCTTGCGTGCCAGCTCGTCCATGAAGGATTCGATCGCGAAGATATTGGTGAGATGTGCGATCCCGCGCAGGCTCGAGGTGCGCAGGCCCGTATCCTGCGGGACAGCTTCGGCGAGCCGGTTGGGAACGTCGTAATAGGGCGCATCGAGCCCGTTGTAGGCGATGCCGTCGCGGCCCTTCTGGCGGGCGAACCGCACCGGGTCCTGAAAGGCGGTCACCTCGTCGCACGCCTTGCGGTGGTGGAATGCGATCAGCTTGCCCGACGCATCGAAGCCGGCGCGCAGGAAATGCGCCGACAGCGGGTTGAAACGGCCGTTGTGAAAATCGTCCTCGCGCGTCCACATCATCTTGACCGGCTTCTTCACGGCATTCGAGAGGACGACGGCATCGTGCACGTATTCCTCGTCGCGATGGCCGCGCCGCCCAAAACCGCCGCCGAGCAGCATGTCGTGATAGGCGATCTTGTCGGGCGCAATGTTGAGCGCGCTCGCCGCGACCGTGACGGCGATCGATTTCGACTGTACGCCGCTCCACAGCTCGCAGGCCTCGCCATTGGCCGCGACCGAAGCGACTGCGTTCAGCGGCTCCATCTGCGCGTGATAGACGAGGTCGTTGCGATAGTCCGCCTCGATGACGGTCGCGGCCGTCGCGAGCGCCGCCGGCGCGTCGCCGGTCTTGGCCCAAAGCTTGGTCGGCCGCGACATGTCGCGCGCAGCCGCGGCGAATTGCGGCAGCGCTTTCTCGCTGTCGAAGCCCCATCCCTTGCCGGTGCGCGTCCAGGTGACCTTGAGCGCATCCTTGGCGTCGAATGCCGCCCACGGTGTCTGCGCGACAACGCCGACGCCATAGGGCAGCGGCACGATACGAACGACGCCGGCGATCGCCTTGGCTTTGGCGTCGTCGATCTTGTCGGGCGCGGCACCTTCGACCGGCGCGCGCAGGACGGCGCCGTAGAGCATGCCGGGCACCTGCACGTCGATTGCGTATTGCGCCGTGCCGTTGATCTTGCCGGGCATGTCGACGCGCACGACGTCATGACCGATGAGCCGGAACTTGTCGGGATGCTTGAGCTCGCTCTCGGCGACCGTCGGCGCCTGCGCCGGGATCTGCGCGAAGGCGGCGATCTCGCCATAGGTCAGCCGGCGGCCGGACTTCGCGTGCACCACGACATTCGGCTCGGTCGCAAGCTCGGCAACCGGGACCTGCCAGTGCTCCGCCGCATTGGCGAGCAGCACCTTGCGGACCTGGGCACCGAACTGGCGCAGCTCGTTGAAGTAGGACGTCACCGCATTGCTGCCGGCCGTGTACAGGTAGCCGTATTGCGGGTTCTTGTAGAGCGCGTCGTTCGGCGGCGCGACGACCACACGCACTTTGGCCCAATCGGCGTCGAGCTCCTCGGCGAGGATGAGCGGCAGTGAGGTCAGCGACCCCTGTCCCATCTCGGCCGCCGGCGAGATGATCGCGACCGTATCGTCGGTCGAGATCGTGACCCACGGATTGACGGCGACCTCGCCGCGCGCGGCGGCGGCGGCGCGCAGGCCGGACGCGACCGCAAACGTCAGCCCGGCGGCGCCGACCATGAAATGGCGGCGGTTGATGTCGGTCTTGCGAGGGACCTTGCGAAGGGCGTTGCGATGAACCTCGGTCATGATCAGGCCTCCTTCGCGGCGCGCTCGATGGCGCGGACGATGCGCGGATAGGTCCCGCAGCGACAGATGTTGGTGCTCATGTGCTCGACGATCTGCGCACGGTCCGGCTTCGGGTTGTGCGCCAAGAGGTCGGCCGCGCTCATGATCTGGCCGGACTGACAGTAGCCGCATTGCGGCACCCGCTCGGCGAGCCAGGCCTTCTGCACCGGATGCGACGAATCCGTCGAAAGACCCTCGATGGTCGTCACTTTGCGGCCGGCGACCTCGCCGACCTGGGTCAGGCACGAGAACGCGCGCTCGCCGTCGATATGCACCATGCAGGCGCCGCAGAGCCCGGTGCCGCAACCGAATTTGGTGCCGGTGAGCTTGAGCTCCTCCCGTATCACCCACAGGAGCGGCGTCGCCTTGGGCGCATCTGACTGCGCCGACTTGCCGTTGATCGCGAAATTGATGGGCATTGCGAGCCTCCCGGATGTCGCTCGTGAAGTGGGCAGTCTACGCGCGCCGCGAGAGCCTGTCGAAGGCCATCCTGGCGGACATATCCGCCCACCGCGCCGCCGGGTTGGACCGGCGCCGAATTCGTCCCATAGTCCGGGCAGAACACGTGAGGACGAGGCCATGGGGCCGCAAGCCGTGAGCATCCGTATGACCGTTCGCGCCTGGATCGCCGCGTTGGTCTGTTTCCTGGCCGCGTTGGCGGCCGCGCCAGCGGGCGCGCAATCCTATCCGACGCGGCTGATCCGCATCGTCGTGCCCTTCCCGCCCGGCGGCCCGACCGACGTCGCGGCCCGGCTGATCGTCCAGCCGCTTTCGGAGGCGCTCGGGCAGAGCGTCATCATCGAGAACCAGAACGGCGCCGGCGGCCGCACCGGCTCACGCTACGTCGCGCGCGCGGCGCCCGACGGCTACACGCTGCTGTTGGGCGGCACCAACCTCAACGCGATCATCCCGGCGCTCTACAAGAACCTCGACTACGACCCGGTGAAATCGTTCGTGCCCGTCGCATCCATTGCCAGCGACGGCATGGTGATGGTGGTCAATCCGTCGATCACGGCCACGACACTCGCCGAGTTCGTCGCCCAGGCCAAGGCGCATCCCGGCAAGCTGAAATACGGCTCGGCGCCCGGCATCGCGTCGCACCTCGCTTCCGAGCTCCTGAAGTACCGCGCCGGAATCGACGTCCCGTTCATCCCCTATCGCGGCGGCGCGCCGGCCATCACCGACCTGCTCGGCGGCCAGATCGACATGCTGTTCAACAACAAGGCGGTGCTGCTGGCGCTGATCCAGGATCGCAAGCTGCGCCCGCTCGCCGTGGTGGCCGACAAGCGCTGGCCCGAGCTGCCGGACGTGCCGACCATGGCGGAAGCAGGCTTCTCAGGATTTCCGACCGATATCGTCTACGGGCTGCTCGCCCCGGCCGGCACGCCCGACACCGCGGTCGCGACGCTCAACGCCGCCGTCAGCAAGGCGATGCAGTCGCAGGCGTTCCGCACGGGCCTCGCCAAGCTCGGCATCGAGGCGCGATCGCTCACCGCCCAGGCTTTCGCCGCAAAGCTGGCCGATGATACCGCGAAATATGACGAGATCGTCACGCTCACTGGCATCAAGGTGGAGTAGCGAGCCGGCCCGTCCCGATCATATCGCCCAGCGGTATCGTCCGGAGATCGGCCAATCGAACAAGGCATCCTCCTCGCGCGCACCCGAGCCGATGTTGTGGATGACCAACGGGCCGCGGGCACCTTGCCGATCCGAGACGAACCCGATGTGCGGGGCGGTCTTGTCGAGGACCGACGTAAAGATGTCTCCGGGCTGCCAGCCCGACGGGTCGCGCGGGATGGGAAGCTCCGCGCCATGGCGCGTCAGCCAGGTGCGCAAGTTGGGAACGCGGCGGTGATCGATGTTGCGATCGGGCGCCTTGAGGCCCCAGTTCCTCGGATAGGCGCCGAAGGCAGCGCGCATGTCGGCGTTGACCAGCGCTTGCAGGTCGAGTCGAAACGCATCGCGATAGGCGCGGATGATCACGTCGGTGCAGACCCCCTTCTGGCGCGGCACATCCCCGCCGGGAAACGGGATGGCCGTATAGGCGGGGTCGTAGTCCAGCGTGACGCCCACTTGCGCGCGCGCGGCAGCGGTCAGTTGCGTCCTCTTGCTGACCGCCGGGGGCGCTGCCTCGACTGTCGCCGGGGCAGGCCGCGCCGCGCCAGCGAGGAGGCTCGCGCCGACGCCGAGCAGCAGCGATCTGCGATCGAGCATTGTCTTGTACGGACCATAGGGCGCCGTGACCGGCGTTCACGCCGAGAAGTCATCCCCTTGCGGCCCTTTGATGGCACCATCCCTCGCTGTGACCGGCGCGGCGGACATCAAGATGCAGAAAAGGTCATCTGCACCGACGCTTGCTCTCCAAATGCAGCAAGTACGGAAGGGGTTTTGTCCTATTCCGCGGCGACGCTCTGCTGGTAGCGCGCCGGGACCGGCAGGTTGAACACGCGCGCGGCGTTGAGGCCGAGGATGTTGCGTCGGGCGCGCTCGTCGAGGAACGGCAGGTCGAACACCTTGGCAGGCACGTCGAAGTCCCAATGCGGCCAGTCCGACGCGTAGAGCAACTGCGTGTCGGCGCGGATCGCCTCGAAGGTGCCCTCGAGCAGCTTTAGGTTCGTCGCCTCCATCGGCTGCATCGTGTAGAACATCTCGCCGATGTACTCGCTCGGCAGCCGCTTGAGCAGCGGCGCCTCGGAGACGCGCATCAGGTACTCGTGGTCGAGCCGCTGCATCAGGAACGGCAGCCACGCGAGTCCGCTCTCGATCCACATCACCTTGAGCTTAGGAAAACGCACCGGCAGGCCGTTGATCACCCAGTTGGTCAGGTGAACCACGTTGCTCATCACGAACGAGATCGCGTGCATGGAGAGGAAGCGGTTGAGGTGGCGCGTGTACTCGTTGTGCCAATTGTGGTGCGCGTGGAAGCCGATCGGCATGTCGGCTTCCTCGAGCATCCGATAGAGCCGCATGTACTCGTTGGCGTGCACCGGCTGATAGCGGGTGCTGGTGACCAGGAAGCCGACAACGCCGGGCGCGCCGAGGAAGCGCTTCACCGTCGCCTCGGCGGCGTCCGGCGTATTGTACGGCAGATAGAGCATCGCCTTCATGCGCGGCTCGTGCGGCAGCACGTGCTCGACGATCCAGCGATTGTAGGCGGTCGCAAGCTCCGCCTCGATCTCGCGCTGCGGATGCATGCCGAGGAAGAGCAGCGCGCTCGGAAAGAAGATCTGGTAGTCGAGCCCCATGCAGTCCATCGCCTTGCGCGACAGCGCGACCTCGCGCGGCACGCTTTTGTCGGCGATCGGCTCGCGCAGGTGCGCGCCGTGGGGGATGCGCCCGCCGGCGTGCTGGTGCTGCAGGCCCGGCGTGTCGTTGAGGAACGCGCTGCGCCCGGTGCCGCCGCCGAAGAACATGGCGGCGTCGCGCACCGTCTCGTTCTCGACGAATTTGAGCACCTCGGCCCAGGCGAGCCCGTCGCCGATATGCGAGTCGGCATCGACGATGAAATACTTGTCGAGCCCGCGCTCGGCCGCCTGGCGGGTGGCGCGGGCCAGGATCTCATATGAATCGGTCACGTCGGTGATCACCGACAGCTCCGGCGGCTTCACGCGGCTGGTGGTCATGTCATGAAACCTCGTGGCTGCCGATCATTTCGCGACGACGTAGACGCCGCCGTCGCGCACCGTCACCGGATAGCTGGCGAGCCGCATCTTGGCATGCCCGAAATGGCGGCCAGTGCGCACGTCGAACTCGAATCCGTGCCACGGGCAGACGATGTTGAGCGAGCCGGCGCGATAATGGATGCCGAGGCTGCGGCGGTCGGCATCGAGCCGCTCCTCGGTGCCCTGCATCAGCTTGCCCTGACAGACGGGACCGCCCTGGTGCGGGCAATCGTTGCGCCAAGCATAAAACGCGCCGTCCACGCGGAAGACGCCGATCTCGATGTTGTCGTCGTCGATGACGATCTTGCGCCCGCCATCCGATATCTCATGCTCGTGCGCGACAAAGATTTCCTTCATAATTCGATTGTACCGGACCGTCCCACGCCGCGCCAAGCACCTTCCGAGGCGCCGAGGCGCCACTTATCCAACCAAGCTCTGCCCGATCCAAGCCACATTGCCGTTCAACCATCTCCATCTTTATGATCATGGCTGACACGACTGGATATGAGCGCGGGTTGAGGGGCGAATGACGATCGCTGAGATCGGTGACGTCGATCACGCCGCGCGGGCGGTGAATCATCGCCGCCTGCGTGCCGCGGTGACGGCCGTGTCGTCGCTCAGCGCCGCCGACGTAGACGGCATGTTCGAGCTCTACGCCGCCTACTACGACGGCACCACACGCGCGCTGTTCGAGCATGATCTGCTTGAGAAGCATTGGGTCGTCGCATTGCACGGCGCGCGCGGCGAGCTGGCCGGGTTCTCGACGCTCGCGGTGTCCGACGTTGCGGCCGATGGCGCCGCGGCGCGAATCGTCTATTCGGGCGACACCATCATCGATCGCCCTTATTGGGGAACGCAGGCGCTCGCCTTCACGTGGATTCGCTTTGCTGGGACTTTGAAGGCGCAAGCTCCTGAGCGGCCGCTCTACTGGTTCCTGATCGCGAAGGGCCATCGCACCTATCGTTACATGTCCACCTTCGCGATCGATTTCTTTCCCCATTGGAGCAAGGCGACGCCCGCGCCGGCGCGGCGCCTGATCGACGACCTGGCGCGCGATCGCTTCGGTGATGCCTACCGGTCCGACCGCGGCGTGGTGTCGTTCCCGCAGTCGCGCGGCCACCTCAAGGCGCCGTGGACGCAGGTCGAGCCCGACGAGCTCGCGCGGCTCGATGTGGCATTCTTCCTGCGCAGCAATCCCGGCTATGTGCGCGGCGACGAGCTCGCCTGTCTGACCGAGCTTGCTCCCGCAAACCTGCGCCCTATCGCCCGTCGCGTGTTCGAGCAAGGCATGGGCGGATGACCGGTTGGGCCGCGATCCTTCAAGCCGCCGCAACCGAATACGATGCCTTTTGCAATGCTTGCGCGAATCCCCGCGCGACCCAGCTCGCTTTGCTGCGGAGAATCCTGCGCAACAATGCGCAAAGCGCATTCGGTCGCGCGCACGAATTCGCCGGCATCGACGATATCCAGAGCTTTCGCGCCGCCATCCCGATCCGCGGCTACGACGAGTTGCGCCCGTGGATCGACCGCGCGGCGGACGGCGCGCCCGGGGTTCTCACGACGGCTCCCGTCATTTGCTGCGAGGAGACCGGCGGCAGTGCGTCCGGCGGCAAGCTCATTCCCTATACCGAAGCCGTCCTCGCGTCGTTCCGCGCGGCGGTCCTTCCGTGGCTTGCCGATCTCGCGCGCCAACGCCCCGCAGCCGTGGCGGGGCGCGCCTACGTGGCGATCAGTCCGGCCGGCCGAGCGCCATGCGCCACCGCGGGTGGAATTCCAATCGGGCTTGCGAGCGAGGGCGCCTATCTCGGGGCCGATCTCGCTGAGGCATTTGCCGACATCCTGGTCGTCTCGCCCGAGGTCGGCGGGCTCGCGGAGCTGTCCGCATGGCGCCGCGCGACCCTGCTGCGTCTCCTCGCGGCCGACGATCTCACCTTCATGTCCGTCTGGAGTCCGACCTTTTTGATCGGGCTCGTTGAGGCCCTGCCCGCGCTCGCGGCGCCGCTCATCCGCGCGCTGCAGGACGGCGATCGCGATCCCGCACGGCTGCGCGTCGTCGAATGCGCCCTCGCCCGACAGCCGATCGACACCCGCGCCATCTGGCCGCAACTCGATACGATCAGCACCTGGGCGCACGGGCCCTCGCGCGCCCATGCGGATCGTCTCGCGCAGATGTTTCCCGCCGTCCACCTGCAGCCGAAAGGCCTGCTGGCGACCGAGGCGCCCGTCAGCATCCCATGGTCGGGCTCGCCGTATCCTGCCCCCGCGCTGACGAGCTGCGTGATCGAGTTCATCGACGACGCCGGCGATGCGCGGCTCGCCGACGAACTGCGCGCCGGCGAAGACTATCGCGTCGTCATCACCACGCCCGGCGGCCTCTACCGCTACGATCTCGCCGACCGCGTGCGCTGCCGGGGCTTCGCCAATGGCACCGCCCGGCTCGAGTTCATCGGCCGCGCCGGCATCGTCAGCGATCTCGTCGGCGAGAAGCTGACCGAGGCGTTCGTTGCCGAGGCGTTGCGCATACTCGACGAGCCCGCGGCCTTGGTGCCTCGGCCCGAACCGCGACCGCACTACGAGTTGCTCATCGATACGCCGCGCCAAACTCATCTGGCCGCCGCGAGCGCGCGGATCGAGCAGCGCCTGCGGGCCAATCCGCAATATGCCTATGCGCGCGCCATCGGGCAGCTCGGCGCGATCGCAGCGCGTGCCGTCCCGGGCCTGGCACTGCGGATTGTGACAGCCATGCAGGCGCGCGGCCGCCGCATGGGCGACGTCAAGCCGATCGCCCTGATCTTCGATCAATCACTGGTTGATATGCCGGCGGGGCCCGTAGACGCTACCGACGAATTTGGGCATGCTTCCATCGAGCAATCGTCCAATCCCTGAGCCCTGAGGCGACGACAGGAGCTTCCGAATGCGGATCGCGCTGCTCTCGCCGAAGGGGCCGCTTTATCGCAGCCGCGGTGGCATCTTCAGGAAATCGCTGCGCTACCAGCCGCTCACCTTGACGACGCTCGCGGCGCTCGCACCGTCCGAGCTCGATATCGAGTTCACGCTGCACGACGAGGGCATCGCCGACGTGCCGCTGGACCTCGCGGCCGACCTCGTCGGGCTCACCGTCATCACCGGCAGCTCCATGCGCGCCTACGAGCTATCGCGTCACTTCCGCGCGCGCGGCATTCCGGTCGTCCTCGGCGGCCCGCACGTGACCCTCATGCCGGCGGAAGCCGCCCAGCACGCCGACGCAATCTGCGTGGGCTACGCCGAGGAGTCCTGGCCGCAGCTTCTGCGCGATTTCGCGCAAGGCCGCATGCTGGCGCGCTACGACCAGGGCCCGGACTTCGCGCTCACCAACCTGCCGTTCGCGCGGCGCGATCTGCTCGATGGGCGCAAGTTCCTGACCCAGGCCATATTCGAGGCGACCCGCGCCTGCGGCCATGATTGCGAGTTCTGCGTGGCCCCGGCCGCGTGGGGGCGCAAACAGTTTCAGAAGCCGGTCGGCCACGTGGTCGAAGATATCCGCCGGGTCGGCGCCCGCCGCATCATCTTCATCGACCTCAACCTCATTTCCGATCGCGCGTACGCGGCGGAGCTGTTCACCGCGCTGATCCCGCTGGGCGTGCGTTGGTTCGGGCTCTCGACCAGCCTCATCGGACGCGATCCCGAGCTGATGCAGCTGATGGCGCGCAGCGGCTGCGCCGGCCTGCTGATCGGCTTCGAGACCATCAACGACGCCGGCCTGCGCGACATCCGCAAGCGCTTCAACGATCCTGGACTCTATCGCGCGCTGATCGCCGACCTGCACGCGCTCGGCATCAGCCTGCAGGGGTGCTTCGTGTTCGGCAACGATCACGACACGCTCGCGACGTTCGACGAGACCGTGCAGTTCGCAATCGACACCGCAATCGACCTACCGCGCTTCGCCATCATGACGCCGTTCCCGGGCACCCCGCTCTACGCGCGGCTCGAGCGCGAGGGGCGCATCCTGACCCGCAACTGGGAGCTCTACGACGGCCAGCACGTCGTCTTTCGCCCCAAGCAGATGTCGCTGCAGGATCTGCAGCTCGGCCACGAGCGCGCCTGGCGCAGCGTCTATTCGTTCGGCGCGATCGCGCGGCGCCTCGGGCGCTCGCGCACCCAGCTGCCGCTCGCCGTCATGGCGAACCTCGGCTACCGCTATTACGCGCGACATCTCGCGACCCATTACACCTGCGACTGGCCGATCGGTCTCAGAGAGGCCGCCTGATGCGACTCACCCTCGTGCAGCCGGCGATCGGGCGGCGGGTCGGCGTCGATTACATGCGTACCTGGCAGATGGAGCCGCTGTCGATCGCGCTGCTCGCCGCGCTCACGCCGAAGGATGTCTCGATTGCGTTCCACGACGATCGCGTCGAGCCGATCCCCTTCGACCGGCCGGCCGACCTCGTCGCCATTCCGGTCGAGACCTACACGGCCAAACGCGCCTACCAGATCGCGAGCGAGTTTCGGGCGCGGCGCGTCCCGGTGGTCATGGGCGGCTTCCATGCGACGCTCGTGCCCGAGGAGGTCAAGCAATATGCCGAGGCGATCGTCGTCGGCGAGGCCGAGGACATCTGGACCAGCGTCATCGACGATGCGCGCGCGGACCGGCTGCGGCCGATCTACAGCGCGAACCACCAGCCCGACCTCGGCGCCGTGCGCTACGACCGCTCGATCTTCGCCGGACGCAATTATCTGCCGATCGGCTTGATCGAGACCGGGCGCGGCTGCCGCTTCCCGTGCGAATTCTGCGCCGTGCAGACCTTCTTCCAACGCACCGCACGCCATCGGCCGATCGACAAGATCGTCGCCGAGATCGCGGCGCTCAAGCCCGAGAAACGTCTTTTCTTCTTCGTCGACGACAATTTCGCGGCCGATCTCGCCTTCGCGCGCGACCTCGCCGAGGCGCTCGCTCCACTGAGGGTGCGCTGGGTCACGCAGATGAGCATCAACGCGGCGCATGACGAGACCTTCCTCGCCGCCCTCGCCCGCAGCGGCTGCTGCGGCGTGCTGATCGGCTTCGAGAGCCTCGACGAGCAGGTGCTGCGCACCATGCGCAAGCGCTTCAATACGATGCGCGGTGGCTTCCCGGCGGCGCTCGCGAACCTGCGGCGGCACGGCATCCGTGTCTACGGCACCTTCGTGTTCGGCTACGACGGCGAGCGCGCCAACTCGTTCGACGAGGCGGCCGAGTTCGCCGTCGCCAACAACTTCTATCTTGCGGCGTTCAACCACCTGACGCCGTTTCCGGGGACGCCTTTGTTCGCGCGGCTGCAGCGCGAGGGCCGCCTCCTCTACGACAAATGGTGGCTCGACGAGCGTTACGGCTACAACGGCATTCCGTTCCGGCCCCTGACCATGGCGCCCGACGACGTCCGCCATGGCTGCCTGCGCGCCCGCCGGCGCTTTTACACCTGGCGCAGCATGCTCCGTCGCGGTTTCGACCGGGTCAACCGCGCCGACCCGTTCATGTTCCGCAATTTCTTCGTCATCAACGGCATGCATCGTGTGGAGGTGGGCAAGCGCGACCACTTTCCGCTCGGAGACCCGACATGGACCGGCGAGCTGCTCAAGGCGGCCTGACCGGCCGCTCGCTGCCGCATGGCAGCCTCGTGTTCGCGGCCGCCGGCCGGGCGGACGAGCCGGACATCCGCCGCCTCCTGCGCGAGAACGCGCTCGGCGGCCGAATCGCGCTGTCGCTCGAGCGCGAGCCGGATGCGTTCGCGGCCGACTTCGGGCTGAGCCGGTCACACGCCTTCATCATCGCGCGCGATCGCGCGACCGGCGCGGCGATAGGCCTGTGCGAGCGCTCGGTGCGCGACGCCTTCGTCGACGGCGAGGTATGCGGCCTGCCCTATCTCGGCGCGCTGCGGATCGCACCCGGCTATCGCCATCGCATCGCCGTGCTCGAGGGCGGCTTCGCGGCGGTCCGCGCGCTGCTCGATGATCCGGCCGACCTTCCCTTCGCGCTCACGTCGATCACCGCCGACAATGCGGCCGCCCGCCGCCTGCTCGGCGCCGGACTGCCGGGGCTGCCGACCTATCGACCGGTCGGCGAGCTGACGACTTTCGCGTTGCGGACGGTCGCACGTCCGTCTGCTCCGGATATCGAGCCCGCAACCACCGCGGATCTTGCCGCCATCGCTGTCCTGCTGCAGCGCGTCTATCGCCGCTACCAGTTCGCCCCGGTATGGCGGGCATCCGATCTCGAACGATTGATCGCCACCGGCGCGCTGAGGATCGACGATTTCCTGATCGTCCGCCGCGGCCCCGGCGTGCGTGCCTGCCTCGCCGTATGGGACCAGCGCGCCACCAAGCAGACCGTCGTGCGCGGCTATCCGCCATGGCTGCGGCGGCTGCGTCCCTTGCTGAATCTGGCGGCCCCACTCGCCGCGCTGCCGCATCTTCCGCCCGTCGGCGCTGCGCTGCGCGAAGCCTATCTCTCCCATGTCGCGGTCGAGGACGAGGATGTCGGCGTCTTCCGCGCGCTCCTGCGTTCCGGCCTCGCCCAGGCACAGCGGCGCGGCTGCGCGCTGGCGCTGATCGGACTGGCGCCTACCCACCCGTTTGCCGCCCCGGTCGCGCAACACGGCGTGATTCGATATCGGACACTGTTGCACTTGGTCAGCTGGCCCGACGCGCCCATGCGCTCAGACGCTCGCGCGCCGCGCCTGCCGCACCCCGAGATCGCCGTCATGTGACGAATTCAATCATCAAACGCAAATTGGGGAGCATCATGATGTCGTCGATTTGTCTTTGCGCTCGCAGGTTCGGACTTGCCCTGCTGCTCGGCGGCCTGCTCGGCGCGTCCGCCGTCGCCCAGGCGCCACAACCGGCCGCCATGCCGCCCGAGGTGGCGGCTCTGCACGATCAGCTGCGCGGGCTCAAGGACCGCGCCGTCGCCGCCGTCAACAAGCGGGATCCAGATGCGCTGATGAGTGAGCTCGATCCGGGCGTCACCTTCACGGCCATGAACAACGAGGTCGTGCGCGGCATCGAGCAGGCCAAGGCGTATTATCAGAAGATGCTGGTGGGCTCCGCCCGCATCCTCGAGGACATGTCGCTTAAGGTCGACGTCGACGAGTTGACCAAGCTCTATGAGAACAACACCATCGGCCTCGCGACCGGCACGGCGATCGGGCATTTCAGGCTCGTGACCGGGACCGAGTTCGACATGCCGTTGCGCTGGAGCGCGACCCTGCATCGTGCCAACGACAAGTGGTCGATCCTCAACCTCCACTTCTCCGCCAACGTGTTCGACAATCCGCTCCTCGACGCGGTGAAATGGACCACCAAGTGGATCGCGATCGCCGCCGGCGTCGTCGCGATCATTCTCGGCTTCCTGGTCGGCCGCTGGTCGCGCCGCAAGACCGCATGAGCATGGAGAGAAATGCGCCGGGTGGCGGCGCGGCCCGCGCCGTCGGACCCGATTGTCCGCAGAACTGGTATCTGCTCGCCGGTTCGGCCGAGCTTGGCCGCGGCGGCATCCTGGCGCGCCGGCTGGGCGGACTCGAGATCGTGCTTTATCGCGGCCACGAGTCGGGCCGCGCGGCTGCCTTCGCGGCGCATTGCGCCCATGCCGGATGCCATCTGCGCCACGGGGAGGTGATCGGCGACCATCTGCAATGCGCGCTGCATCGGCGCGTGATCCGCGCCGATGGACGTTTCATCGCGCCGGACCGCAGCCCGCTCGCGACGGCGCCGCAGCCTTGCCTGCCAACGATCGAGCGCTTCGGCTGCATCTTCGTCTTCGCCGGCGAGACCGCGACTTTCGACCTCCCGACTCCCGACATCAGCGCGCTCGGGCCGATCACGACGCGGGCTCTTCCCTCTCGATCCTTCGCGCTGCCGTGGAGCACACTGATCTCCAACGGCATGGATATCGACCACCTGCAGGCGGTGCACGATCGCAGGCTGCGCGAACCGCCGACGCTGCGGCGGCTCGACCCCTATCGCATGCGGCTCGACTATCGCGCCCAGGTCACCGGCCGCCATCTCAGCGACCGGATGATGAAATGGATCGCCGAGGACGATATCCGCACCTCGATCACCTGCATCGGCGGCAGCATGATGCTGGTCGAGAGCTCGGTCGGCCGCCATCGCACCTTCGTGATGCTGTCGATGTGCCCCGACCGCAATGCTGGATCGACGATTCGTGCCGTGGTTGGCGTGCCAGGCGAGCCGCATCGCCTGGCGGCGCGGACAGCCGCGCGTGTTGCCGCTTGGCTGTTTCACGCGTTTCTCAGGAAGGATGTCGGCGTGCTGCAAGGGATGCAGTGGCATGAGCCCGAGGACGAGATCACCCAGGGAGATGCGCTGACGCGCAGCCTGTGCGCCTTCTTTCGCAGCTTGCCCGCGTTCGCGCCGGCGCCCGAGCAGCCGGTGCCGCGCACGCCGCTGCGCGCGGCCAGCGGAGGCGCCTGACATGAGTAGCGAGTCAGCCGCCACTTTGCGCGGCGACATACCCGGTCGGCTCAACCTGGCGCTGCTGGCGGGCGCCATCGTGCTCACCGGCGGCTGCCTTCATCTCGCATCCAACGGCGGCTTGCTGGCGCTGCGGATCGGCGCGGCGATCGCGTTCTCGTTCTTCAACAACACCATGTTCTCGCTGATGCACGAGGCCGTGCACGGGGTTTTTCATCGCAACGCTACGGTCAACGAGCTCGCCGGCCGCCTCGCGGCGGGCTTCTTCCCGACCGCCTTGTCGCTACAGCGGGCCTTTCATCTGGCGCACCATCGCAATAACCGCGGCGACTGCGAGCGCTTCGACTTCTATGCACCGGGCGAGAACCGCGTTCTCAAGTTCGCCCAATGGTACTGCATTCTCACCGGCCTTTATTGGATCGCCTCGCCGCTGTTCTGCCTGGTCTACGCCGCGACCGCGGGCCTCGTGCCCTGGACGAAGCTGCTTGCGCCGGACGATCGCTTGGGCCGCCAAACCAGCGCCGAGCCCTTCCTGAACAGCCTGCGCGGCGTTTCGCCGATGGCGGCCCGCGTCGACGTCGCGACCAGCATCGCGATCCAGGCGGCGCTCATCTACTTCCTCCACCTCGACGTCCTGGGCTGGGTCCTCTGCTACGCCTGCTTCGCCGTGAACTGGAGCTCGCTGCAATACACCGACCACGCCTTCTCGGCCCTCGATCGGCAGGAGGGGGCCTGGAACCTGCGCGTCAACCCGATCGTGCGGCTGATCTTCCTCAACTATCACCATCACCTGGCGCATCACCGCCATCCGGGCGCGCCATGGACCGAGCTGCCAGGCCTGGTGCGCGCCGGCGATCCCAACCCGAGCTTCTGGTCGGTCTATTGGCGCATGTGGGCAGGCCCGCGGCCGCTGCCCGGCAAGAACCCCGAGCGGGCCTGAACGATGCGACCCGATGCGCCAGCGGCGCAAGCCGAGCCACTCCTCGGTTTACCGCAACCGCGGGCGCTCGCCATCAATGCCGCGCTCGCGGCGCTCTTCGCGGCCTATTTCTGGATCGTCTACGGCGCCTGCGACGCCCTCGCCGCGCATGCGGCGTGGCGCTACCATGTGGCGCTGCCGTTCGAAAGCATGATCCCGTTCTTGCCGTGGGCCGCCGCGATCTACCTGACGATCACGCCGTTCCTCTGCCTCGCTCTCGTGGTGTTGCGAACCCCGCAACGCATGCTGCCGCTGTTTGCGACGCTATGCGCCGAGGTGACGATCGCCGGAGTCATCTTCTTCCTTTTCCCGGTCGAGCTGTCCTTTCCGCCCCATGAGGTCCCGGGCGCCGCCGGCGTTGTCTACGGCTGGGCTCGCACGGTCGCCCTCACCTACAACTGTGTGCCGTCGCTTCATGTCACCCTCGCCCTCACGGCAGCCTGGGCGTTCGCGCAGGTCGGCGGCACGCGCTGGCGCCTGCTGGTCTGGTCATGGGCCGGCGCGATTGCGGTCTCGACCCTGCTGATCCACCACCACCATCTGGTCGACCTCGCGGCCGGCGCCGCGCTCACGGCAATCTGCGTGCGCTTTGTCCCGCCGCGCGTGCGGAACCGGCAAGGGATGCGCGCGCTCCGCGCCTCGGGACTCCCTCACGCGCAAGGCGCCGCACGCCGTGCTTGAACGTCTATCGCGCCGGCACGGCCAACCCGGTGAGATGGCGGAGGAAAAACGCCACCATATCGGCTCTTACCTGCGTCGCATATCCGGTGCAGCAATGGTCGCCCGCCGGAATGACCTCGAGTGTCACCTCAGGCACGTGGCCGAAATCGCGCAGCTGGTCGCGCAGCCATTCCTTCTCGGCGACGGTGACGACGCGGTCGCGCCCGCCATGCATGATCCGCACCGCGCACGAGACTTTCGACACAGTCGCGTCGTTCTCGATGCTGTTCTTGCCGAGCACCTGCGCAATCGCAACGGCGTCCCGCGCGCCCGTCACCTGGCACATCTTGGTCTTCATCAGAAAGGGCAGATGCGAAAACGACCGGGGGGGGCTGATCGGACCGCCAAGATCATAGAACGCGCGCACACGCTGATCGCCGGCGGCCGCACGCAGCGCCCACAGGCCGCCGACGCTCATGCCGAACAGGCCGACCCGTGTCGTGTCGACTGCCGGGTTGTCCGCGAGGACATCGAGCGCCGCCCCGACCATGCAATGGAAATCCTCGCTCCAAAGAATGCGATCGAGCAGCATGGCCTCGCCCTGGCCGGGACCGTCCATCACCAGCGCGCAAAAGCCCGCCTCCTGCAGACGAAGCTCGGTCGCGAGGTGCTCCTCCTTGCAGCCGTCGATGCCGTGGACGACGATCACCACTGGCGCCGGTCCTGCCTCCGACAGCGGCAGGTGCAGGTTTCCGTGCAGGGTCCGTCCTTTCCACGGCACGTCGATGCGGCGGTAGCGATCGCCGTTGGCCAGCGTTTCGCCCTCGACGTAGAGGTCGCGCGACAGCCGATAGAGGCGCAACTTCTCGTCCGTGATCGGCAGCGAGCCCCACTGCGCCATGTTGGCGACGTACGACAGGCGGCGCAGGCCTGAAACCTCCTGCTCGCGCGTGAGGCCCGGCCGCACCTGCGCGAAGGCGGCGATCTCCTCGTCCACGACCCGGCCCGCGACCGTCGCCCAGTTGTCGATGGTCGCGATCCCGTCGAGGACGCGAAAGATCGTCGCGTCGTCGATCCCGGACGCCCGCCAGCGATCCCAGAACGGCCGGGTGATCCGCTTCACGCCGATGAAGTTCGACAGCGTGCGCGCGGCCTTGCTGAACACGAAGTCGTAGACCGTGTAGGCTTCGGTATCGCTGATGTTCTTCAATCGGGTGCCGCCCTGGCCTGTCCGCCAGCCGCAGGGCTCGGCGGACTTGGCGCGGCATTTGCAGGGTAGTTTGCGGGGCGGTGGGGCTCAAGCGGTTCGATCCGGAGGCTGATTCCAGACACGGCGGTACCAATGGTTGAGCCGCCGGCCCACCCCCGCGCCGGTGCGGGAAACGCGACAAGACTGCGACCACGATACCGGCGACATGCTCGTTGCGACCATGTAACATTCTGCCAGGGCCTCGTTGCGGGGCCATAACTCCTAAAGACCCCTCGGAGGATAGATAAAATGTTGCGACGTTTCGTTGTGGCGGGATTGGCCGCCGCAGGTCTCTTGGCGGCGGCCAGCCCGTCGCCGGCGCAGACGCTGGACAAGATCAAGAAAAACGGCGTGCTCATCGTCGGCACCAAGGCCGACTACAAGCCGTTCGGCTTTCGCGACCCGAGCGGCGCGATCGTCGGCTTCGAGCCCGACCTCGCCAAGGACGTGGCCGATCGCCTCCACGTCAAGATCCAACTCGAGCCGGTCGTGGCCTCCAACCGCATGCAGTTCCTGCAGCAGGGCAAGATCGACTTGATGCTCGCGACGATGAACGACACGCCGGAGCGGCGAAAGATCGTCGGTATCGTTCAGCCCCCCTATTATGCGTCCGGCGTCAACGTCTTCGTGGTGAAGAAACTGGCGCTGAAATCCTGGGATCAGCTCAAAGGCCAGAAGGTCTGCGCCATCCAGGGCTCCTGGTACAACAAAGATGTGGCCGAGAAATACGGCGCCGACATCGTCGCGTTCAAGGGCACGGCGGAAGCCGAGACCGCGCTCCAACAGGGCAACTGTGTCGGCATGCTCTACGACGACACGTATTTCTACGATCATCTCAACGATCCGAAGTGGTCGGCGTTCGAGATGCCGCTGGCGAGCATCAACGTCGTCCCGTGGGGCGCCGCGGTCAAGCTCGAGGAGCTCAACGGCCCGTGGGGTCAGTTCATGTCGAACACCGTCAAGGACTGGCACAAGACCGGCAAGCTGATCGAGCTCACCAAGAAGTGGAAGATCCCGCCCTCGCCGTTCCTCCAGAAGATGCACGACGAGGCGACGAAGTGACTGCGGCCGGATGGCGCGGTTGATATCGAAGCGCATTCGGAAATCGGGGCGAAGGTCTCAGGGCCTTCGCGCCCGCGAAGGTATCGTGAATTCACGGGGGAGTATCATGTTGCAACGCTTCATCGTGGCCGCCGCCACGGCCATCGGCATTGTCGCCGTCGCGGGTTCGGCGGCGGCGCAGACACTGGACAAGATCAAGAAGGACGGGGTGCTGGTCGTCGGCACCAAGGCCGACTACAAGCCGTTCGGCTTCCGCGATCCGAGCGGGGGGATCATCGGCTTCGAGCCCGATCTCGCCCGCGAGGTGGCGGATCGCCTGCACGTCAAGCTCCAGCTCGAGCCGGTCGTGTCGTCCAACCGCATGCAGTTCCTGCAGCAGGGCAAGATCGACCTGATGATCGCGACGATGAACGACACGCCGGAACGGCGCAAGATCGTCGGCATCGTCGAGCCCGACTACTATGCGTCCGGCGTCAACGTGTTCGCGGTGAAGAAGGCAGCGTTGAAATCCTGGGCTCAGCTCAAGGGACAGAAAGTCTGCGCCATCCAGGGTGCCTGGTACAACAAGCCGATCTCCGAGCAATACGGCGCCGAGATCGTCGCGTTCAAGGGCACCGCGGAAGCCGAGACCGCGCTGCAGCAGGGCAACTGCGTCGGCTTCGTCTATGACGACACCTACTTCGTCGATCATCTCAACGATCCGAAATGGGCTGCCTACGAGATGCCGCTGGAGAGCATCGACGTCGTGCCGTGGGGCCTCGCGGTCAAGCTCGAGGAGGTCAATGGCCCATGGGGTCAGTTCATTTCGAATATCGAGAAGGATTGGCACAAGAGCGGAAAGCTGATCGCGCTCGAGGCGAAATGGAAGATTCCGCCGTCGTCGTTCCTGAAGAAGATGCACGACCAGGCGAAGTGAAGGCCAAGTGAAGACGAAGTGGCGAAGCACCCGGTCCAAGCGTGTGAGCGACTGCCTGGTGCCGCCGACTTGACGTTCCTGCATCACCTGCAGCAAGCTTGCTCTGGAACGTCAAATGAATGAGCGGCACCAGACGCGCCTGCTGGTGCCGCTTTTCACGTCGAAGGTCGTGCTGGAGGTTGCTGCAATGGGTTGCGAGCTTCACAAGCGGGACGCCAGCGCGGTTTCCTCATGATCAATCTCCAACCGATATGGGATTGGTTCCGGACGCTCCACGACACGACCGGAATCAATCTTACGATCTTCTATGACGCGTTCGATCGCGCCCGCTTCTTCAACGGTTTCCTCACCTCGCTGCGCCTGATGGGCCTCTCGCTGCTCGCGAGCCTGCTCATCGGCGTGATCGGCGCCTGGCTGCAGGGATCGCGGCTCGCGATCGTGCGCTGGATCACCCAGGGCTACATCCAGCTCTTCCGCAACACGCCCCCGCTCGTGCAGCTCTACTTCTTCTATTTCGCGCTCGGCTCCTACCTGCACATGATGGGGCCGACCGGCTTTCAGGTGCCGATCGTCTCCAACTTCACCTGGGCGGTGATCGGCCTGTCGCTTTATGCGGGGGCGTTCAACGTCGAGATCTTCCGCGCCGGCATCGAGGCGGTGCCGCGCGAGACCGTCGAGGCGGCCGAGGCGCTCGGCTACACGCGGCTCAAGGCCTATGCCTACATCATCCTGCCGCTCGCCTTCCGCATCAGCCTGCCGGCGCTCAACAACAACCTCGTCAACCTGATAAAGACCACAACGATCGCCTACGCGATCGCGGTCCCGGAAATGCTCTACGTCTCCGCCCAGATCTGGTCGGACGAGCTCAACGTGCCCGAGATGATGAACGTGCTGCTCATCGTCTATCTCTTCCTGGTCGGCGTGCTGGTCTGGATCATGGCTCGCTGGGAGCGGGCACTGCGCGTTCCGGGCTACATGCCATGAGGATCGCGGCCAGCCGGACCCTGCCCGTACTCAAGCCGTTCCGGCTGGCAGGGTCACCGTCGCCGCGGCATTTTCAGCTCAGCGCGCGCCATGGCATCTTCATCGCGCTGGCTCTCTGCCTCGCGGCCGGCATCGGCGATGCCGCGGCCGCTCCGGCGGCGCCGTCGATCCTCGCGACGCTGCTCAAATGGACGCCGCTGCTCGCCAAGGGGTTCGGGCTCGATATTGCGATGAGCTTCCTCTCGATGGCGATCGGCACCATCGCGGGGGTCGCGGTCGGGCTCGCGCTCATTTCGCTGCGGGCGCCGGTGCGCGGCGCCGCATGGGTCGTCACGCAGATCTTTCGCAATGCTCCCTGGCTGGTGCTGCTGTTCTACTGCATGCTGCTGCTGCCGTTCGAGCTGCGCATCGGCAGCTTCACGGTCCCGCTGCCCGACTGGCTCAAGGCGACGCTCGGCCTCGCGCTGCCGGTCATGGCCAACGTCGCCGAGCTCGTGCGCGGCGCCGTGCGGTCGATCCCGTTCGGCCAATGGGAGGCGAGCGAGGCGCTCGCCCTCACGCGGACGCAAACGCTGCGGATGGTGATCCTGCCGCAGTGCGTCAAGCGCATGACGCCGCCATGGATGAACCTCTATGCCATCCTGGTCGCCGCGATGCCGCTCACCTCGATCGTCGGCGTGAGCGACTCCATGACCTTGACCGGCGATATTCTCGCGGCCGAGGGCCGCAACGAGCTGCTCGTGCCGATGTACCTCTATCTCCTGCTATGGTTCTTCGCCTATTGTTATCCGATCGCGCTCGCCACCAAGGCACTGGAGCGGCGCTTTCAGGTTCATTGACGCCGGCATCCCCATGGCCACCTCTGCTCCCACATCCGGCGCCGCTGCCCCCTCGGGGTGGACGCCCGATCAGCCGCTGATCCGCATCCGCGACGTGCACAAGTCGTTCGGCGCGAATGTCATTCTCGGCGGCATCACGTTCGACGTGATGAAGGGCGAGGTGATCTGCCTCATCGGCCCGTCCGGCGCCGGCAAATCGACGCTCCTGCGCTGCATCAACGCGCTCGTCCCGATCGACAGCGGGTCGATCCTGGTGGAGAACCAGGAGGTGCACGATCCCAAGCTCGACAAGCTCGCGTTGCGACGCAAGGTCGGCATGGTGTTTCAGCAGTACAACCTGTTTCCGCACCGCACCGCGCTGCAAAACGTCATGATGGCGCCAATCCATGTGCTCAGGCGCGACAAGCACGAGGTCGAGGCGCTGGCGCGTGCGCTCATGCGCAAGGTGCGGCTCGAGGGCAAGGAGGACTCCTATCCGGGCGAACTCTCGGGCGGTCAGCAACAGCGCGTTGCCATCGCGCGCAGCCTCGCGATGCAGCCCGACGTGATGTTGTTCGACGAGGTGACGGCCGCGCTCGATCCCGAGACCGTGAAGGAGGTGCTGGTCACCATCCGCGAGCTCGCCGAGGAAGGCATGACCTGCATGCTCGTCACCCACGAGATGGGGTTCGCCCGCGAGATCGCCAACCAGATCTATTTCACCGATCGCGGCATCGTGGTCGAGCACGGGCCGCCGGCCGAGTTCTTCACCAACAGCCGCGATCCGCGCACGCGCAAGTTCCTCAGTCAGATTCTCTGACCATCGGGGTAATTACGTTTCCCGGCCCGCGCATTTTGCAAATCGGTCACATCGCTGTGCCGAGTCTGTCGCGGCTCGATTGGGCGACGCGATGACTGGCTTCATTGCCAGTCCACCCGCCGATCTGACGGTGCCGCCCACGGTTGCGGCGCTCGGCCGTGGCCGCAGCGGCTGGCCGTCATGTTCATGCTCGCGGCCGTTGGGTTCGCGCTGCTGCTCGCGCCGTGGCTCATTGTCCAACGTCGACGCGGGCGCAAGCCCATCATTGAGGCGGCGAGCGTCTTGATCGCGAAAAGACTGCTCGGCGGCGTGATCGTCAGGACAGCAGTGATGATGTGCCGCTCTCACTGCTTCGGAATCTTCGCGTCCTCGATCAACCTGCTCCACTTCTCGATGTCGCCACGCAGCTGTGCATCGATCTCGGCCGCGGTCCCGGCGTGCGTCTCGATGCCGAGCTCGGCGGCGCGCTTGCGAAGATCGGGATCGTCGAGCACCAGCCGCAGCGCGGCGTTGAGCACGTCGATATCGGCCTTGGGCGTCGCGGCCGGCGCGTAGAGGGCGCTCCACGACCTGACCTCGTAGCCCGGCACGCCCGCCTCCGCGACCGTCGGCACGCCCCCGAGCGCTCGCGCGCTCACCGGACCGGTCGCGGCAACCGGCAGCAGCTTGTGGTCGGTGAGTCCGGCTTTGAGTGCCGACGGAAAATCGACCACCATCTGCACGTCGTCGCGCATCAGCGCCGTGACCGCCTCCGGCGTCGTCCGGAACGGAATGATGACGAAGTTCGCGCCCGCGAGCGACTTCAAGAGCTCGGCGGAAAGATTTTGCGTGCTGCCGACGTTGATGGTGCCGACGTTGAGCGCGCCGGGTTTTGCGCGTGCAGCGGCGAGAAAGTCGCCCAGCGTCTTGTACTGCGACGCCGCATTGGTGACGAACACGCCGTCGAAATAGCCGATGCTCGACACCGGCACGAAGTCCTTGAGCGGATCGAACGACAGGTGCTTGAACAGCGGCACGCTGATCGCCGTGGCGTTGGTCAGCAAGGTCAGCGTATAGCCGTCCGCCGGCGCCGCGAGTGTCGTCCGCGCGGCTGCGGCCCCGCCGGCGCCGGGGACGTTCTCGACCACGAAACGCTGGCCGAGCTTGGCGCCGAGCTTATCGCCGACCAGCCGGATCGTGACGTCGGGGATGCCACCCGCTGCCGCCGGAACGATGATGCGCACCGGCCGCTCGGGATATTTCACCTGCGCATCGGTAACCGGCGGCCAGGCGACCTCGGTGGCGATCGCGGTCAGGGCGGCGAGCGCGAGCGCCCCCATGACCTGGGCTTTGCCGGCCATTTCCAATCCTGTTCTCGCGTATCGACGCGAGAGCCCCCCTCGGCCAACCCGAAGGATCATCAAGTCTGACTTAGAGCAAAACGGTGAGCTTATCCAAGCGCCGCTTTGACGCGGGCAGGTGTCAACGGAAGATCACGCAACCTGCGCCCGGTTGCATGCGCGACCGCATTGGCGATCGCCGCCACCGTGGGCCCTTGCGAGCATTCGCCGGCGCCGAGCGGACGCTCGTCGGGCCGGTCGATCAGCTCGACCTCGACATGCGGCACCTCGGGCATTGTCAGGATGGCGTAAGACTCCCAGTCGCGCGACACGATACCGTCCGGCGTGAAGCGGACCTCCTCTTTCAGCGTCCAGCTCGTCGACTGGATGACGCCGCCCTCCACCTGGTTGGCGAGGCCGTCCGGGTTGATGATCTGCCCGGAGTCGACCGCCGCGAATGCGCTCGGCACCCGCACTGCGCCGGAGCCGCGGTCGACCTCGACCTCAGCGATCACTGCGACGTAGCTCGCGAGGTTCTTGTACTTCGCAAAGCCGATGCCGCGTCCCCGCCCATTGCCGCCTTGCTCGCCCGGCTTCCAGCCCGCGCGCTTGGCGGCCGCTTCGATCACTGCCTTGGCGCGCGGATCGGTCAGATGCGCGAGCCGGAATGCGACCGGATCGGCGCCGGCCGCGAGCGCGAGCTCGTCCATGAAAGACTCGAGCGCGAAGACGTTGGCGTAGGCGCCGAGCGTGCGCAGCGCCGAAACGCGCAGCGGCATTTCCTTGATCAGGTGATTGACCACGTGCTGGCGGGGGAAATCGTAGAGCGGAATCGCGTTGCGGTCGCCGCCGCCGGCAGGCTGCGGAATGTTGCGGGGCGGCGCCGGCTTCTTGGCGTCGGCCAGATCCCAGGCGGCGAGCAGATTGACGCCGCCCGGCTCGCTCGGCCGCATCGAATGGGTGTTGCTCCACACGTCGTAGTTCCAGTCGAGGACGCGACCCTCATGCAGCGTCGCCTTGGCCTTCATCACCATGGCGGCGCCGTAAGGCTCCCAGCCGAACTCGTCGTCGCGCATCCACTGCACGCGCACGGGCCTCCCCGGCACCGCGCGGGCGAGCAGCGCCGCGTCGAGCGCGACGTCGTCGGCCCCGTTGTGGCCATAGCAGCCCGAGCCTTCGGTGTGGATCTCGCGCACGTCGGCAACGTTCATGCCGAGCGCCTCCGCGACCTTGCCGCGATTGGGAAACACGCCCTGCGAATGCGACCAGATGGTCAGCTTGCCATCCTTGAATTCGGCGAGCGAGCAGGACGGACCGATCGAGGCATGCGCCATGTACGGCCGCCGATAGGTTGCTTCCATCACCTGCGCGCCCGGCGGCAGGCTCGCGAGCCTCTGCGGCCGCTTGTCGCTGATGATGGTGTCCTCGGTCGGTAAAGAGAGGAGGTGCTCATGAATGGTCGCCGGATCGGGCAGCGGCGGGCCGAGTGTCCACTTGGCGCTCTTTGTCAGCGCCGCGCGCGCCGCGATCGCCTGCTCCTCGCGCGCCGCGACGACGCCGAGGAAGCTGCCGTCACGCACGACCGCGACCACGCCGGGCGTCGTCTTCGCCGCCGCCTCGTCGACGCTGTCGAGCTTCGAGCCGTAGCGCGGCGGCCGTACGACGCGCCCGTGCAGCATGCCGGCCGGGCGCATGTCCTGCACGTAGGCGACGCCGCCCGTCACCTTGCGCGGAATATCGACGCGCTTGACCGCGGTGCCGACGATCGTATGTGCGCTCGCGGGTTTGGGCCGGAATTTCGCAGTCGCGTCGCGCTTGAGGTCGACTGCGGCGGCGAGCTCGCCGTAGGTCATCTTGCGCCCGTCGGCGGCACTGATCGTCCCGGCCGAGACGGTGAGCGTGTCGGCCGCGACGGCAAGCTTCTTCGCGGCCGCGTCGAGCAGGATCGCGCGCACCTCGGCGCCGGCGAAGCGCAGCGCAGTGCCGCTGTACTCGACCGATTGGCTGCCGGCGGTGACGCCCTCGTCCGGCGTGCGCGCGGTGTCGGCCGTGATCATGTGCACGCGGTCGAGCGGCAGATCGAGCTCCTCGGCGGCGATCTGGGTGAGCGCCGTGACGATGCCCTGCCCGAGCTCGGCCTTGCCGGTGAATACGGTCGCGCTGCCGTCGGCGTCGATGCGGATCCAGGCGTCGAGCCTGGGGTCCTTCTGCAGGTCGCCCGGGAGCTTGGCGCCCTCGGCAAGCGCACGTTTCGGATCGAGCGTGAACGCGAGCACGATGGCGCCGGCGGCGGCCGTGAAGGCGCGGCGCGTGAGGACGGGCGTGTTCATGTCAGCTCCTCCCGATGACGTCGGCGGCACGCAGCACGGCGCGCACGATCCTGTTGTGGGTGCCGCAGCGACAGAGATTGAGCGCGAGGCCCTCGCGCACCTGCGCGTCGGTCGGGTGGGGATTCTGCGCCAGCAGCGCCTTGGCGGTCATCAGCATACCGTTGATGCAGTAGCCGCATTGGGCGGCCTGCTCGTCGATGAAGGCCTGCTGCAGCGGGTGCGGCTTCTCGATCGTGCCGAGCCCCTCGATGGTGGTGACCTCGGAGCTCGCGAGCATGCCAGCCGGCGTGACGCAGGAGCGCACCGGCTGGCCGTCGACCAGCACCGTGCAGGCGCCGCATTGTGCAAGCCCGCAACCGAATTTCGCGCCGTTGAGCGCGAGATCGTTGCGCAGCACGTAGAGCAGCGGCGTATCCGGTTCGGCCGGGACGCTGTGCGTCGTGCCGTTCACCTTGAGGCTGATGGTCATGAAATCCCCGTCGTTCGACACCGGTCGGTTCGGAGGCATTTTGCGGCACGCTGCCGATACGGTCGAGGCCCGGGCCGCGCGGTAGCCTCACAAGGGCGCGATGTCACCGCGCGCCCAGCCCTCCCTAGTCATGCCGTGATAGTCGGCAAAGTTCCCCGCCGCGATGGCGGCGCGCGCCCCCTGCATCAGGTCCTGATAGTAGAACAGGTTGACGAGGCTGAGCAGCATGCCGGCAAGCGGCTCGTTCGCTTTCACCAGATGGTGCAGGTAGGCGCGCGAATAATCGCGCGCGGCCAGGCAACGGCTCGCGGCATCGAGCGGGCGCGGATCGTCGGCATGGCGCGCATTCTTGAGGTTGATGGCGCCGAACCGGGTGAAAGCCAAACCATGGCGGCCATTGCGGGTCGGCAGCACGCAATCGAACATGTCGATGCCGCGCGCGATCGCGGCGAGCAGATCATCCGGCGTGCCGACACCCATCAGATAGTGCGGCCGGTCGGCCGGCAGATGCGGCACGACCTCGTCGACCATGGCGAGCATCACGTCCTGCGACTCGCCGACCGCCAACCCGCCGATCGCATAGCCGTCGAAGCCCATGTCGACCAGCGCGCGGGCGCTGCCGCGCCGGAGCGCCTCGTCGTCGCCGCCTTGCACGATACCGAACAGAGCCCGCCCAGGCGGCGCGTTCTCGAACGCGCGCTTGCACCGCTCCGCCCAGCGCAACGACAGTTGCGTCGCGCGGTCGATCTCGCTTTTTTCGGCCGGCAGGCGCAGACATTCGTCGAGCTGCATCGCGATATCTGCGCCGAGCAGCGTCTGGATCTCGATCGCCCGTTCCGGGGTCAGCGCGACGATCGCGCCATCGAGGTGCGAGCGAAACATCACGCCGTTCTCGTCGATCTTTCGCAGCTCGGCGAGCGACATCACCTGGAAGCCGCCCGAGTCGGTGAGGATCGGGTGCGGCCAGTTGATGAAGCGATGCAGGCCGCCGAACGCCGCGATGCGTTCGGCGCCCGGCCGCAGCATCAGGTGGTACGTGTTGCCGAGCACGATATCGGCCCCGGCCTCGCGCACCTCATGCCAGTGCACGGCCTTGAGCGCACCCTGGGTGCCGACCGGCATGAAGGCGGGCGTGCGCACTTCGCCGTGCGGCGTGCGGATGAGGCCCGCGCGGGCCGCGCCGTCGCGATGCAGAAGCTCGAACGAGAAGGCGTCGGTCACGGCGGGTTCGCGCTGCGAAACAGCAGGCACGCGTCGCCGTAGGAATAGAACCGGTAGCCGGCCGCAATCGCGTGCGCGTAGGCGCGCCGCATGGTGTCGAGCCCGCTGAAGGCCGCGACCAGCATGAACAGGGTCGAGCGCGGCAGATGGAAATTGGTCAGCATCACGTCGACGGTGCGAAAGCGGTAGCCGGGCGTGATGAAGATCGACGTCTCGGACGAAAACGCGCCGATCGTGCCGTCATCGCGCGCGGCACTCTCCAAGAGCCGCAGCGAGGTTGACCCGACCGCGACGACGCGGCCGCCGCGCGCCCGCGCCGCGTTGAGCGCATCCGCGGTCGCGGTGTCGAGGTTGCCCCACTCGGCATGCATCTTGTGCCCGCCTGTGTCATCGGCCGTGACTGGCAGGAAGGTGCCGGCGCCGACGTGCAGCGTAACGGTATGAACTCCGATCTCGTGCGCGGCGAGGCGTGCCATCAGCTCGTCGGTGAAGTGCAACCCGGCGGTCGGCGCCGCGACCGCGCCTTCCTCCCGCGCAAACCGCGTCTGGTAGTCAATACGGTCCTGCTCGTCGGCGGGGCGGCGCGCCGCGATATAGGGCGGCAACGGCATGTCGCCGCGCTCCTCGATCGCCTGGTCGAGGACGGGCCCGTGGAACGCGAATGCCAGCGTCACCTCGCCGCGCTCGCCCTTGTGCTCGACGGTCGCGTCGAGCTGGCCCAGAAAGCAGACCTTGCCTTCTTCGCCGAACCGTACCACATCGCCGACGCTGAGCTTCTTCGCCGGCTTGACCAGCGCGCGCCAGCGCGAGCCGTCGAGCCGGCGGATCAACGTCGCCTCGATCTTCGGCTCGGTCGCCGGTCCGATCCGCCGCCCATGCAACTGAGCCGGAATGACCTTGGTGTCGTTGACGACGATCTGGTCGCCTGGCCGCAGCAGGTCGGGCAGGTCGCGAACGATGCGGTCCTCGGTCTCGGGCGTGCCGCCCGGCCGCACCACCATGAGCCGCGCCGCATCGCGCGGGCTCGCGGGCCGCAAGGCGATGCGGTCGGGCGGCAGCTCGAAGTCAAAGAGATCAGTGCGCATACGAGCCTCGAGCGTCCTGCGCGGGCTTGACCCGCGCATCCACGTCTTGCTCGCAACAGATGAAGACATGGATGGCCGGGACATAGGCGAGCGATGCGATGCCGTTCTTCGAACGGCTATGCCCGGCCATGACGACACTCTAGCGCTTAGGCCGCGTCCGCCTGCATGCGCGCCTTGATGATCTTGTCGGGATCGCGCACCGGCTCGCCGCGTTTGATCTTGTCGACGTTCTCCATGCCGGACGTGACCTTGCCCCAGACCGTGTACTTGCCGTCGAGGAAGTTCGCATCGTCGAAGCAGATGAAGAACTGGCTGTCGCCCGAATCGGGGCTCTGCGCCCGCGCCATCGAGACGGTGCCGCGCACATGCGGCTCGCGGTTGAATTCGGCCTTGAGCTTCTGCCCAGAGCCGCCGGTGCCGGTACCATGCGGGCAACCCGTCTGCGCCATGAAGCCGTCGATGACGCGGTGAAAGACGATGCCGTCGTAGAAGCCGTCGCGCACCAGCTCCTTGATCCGTGCGACGTGGCCGGGCGCGAGATCGGGCCGCATCTCGATCACGACCTCGCCTTGGGTGGTGTCGAGAACCAGCGTGTTGTCGGACATGTTCAAATTCCCTTCTCGTTGCGCCGATCGATGAACGGCATGACTTTCGGAATTCCCGCCAACGCGTTGCCGAGCGCCGGCGAGAACGGCAGCGGGGTGCAGGCGTCGAGCGCCGCCACCACGGCGCGCTGATAGAGCGCCTTGGTCTCGGGCGTGGCCTCCCGCGTTATGTAGGTGAAGCGAGGCTCGCCGAAAATCTCCCCCGTGCGAGTGAAATTCAGCATCACGGTCACGTTCATGCCGGGACGCGATTGCGCGAGCGGCGGCTCGTTCGCCAGCCAGCAGGTTTCCAGCGCCGCCGCGACGTCGACCAGCGTGTTGAGGACGCGGAAGTGGAGCTTGCGCGGGCCCTGGCCGGCCGCCGGTCCAATCGTTGCAGTGATCGTCGCGACGAGCGCCAGCGTTCGGGCGACGGATCGCGCCGCGATCATGGATGCTGCTCCCGATGCTGCTCTTGATCCTGTCCTTGCGTGTCGCGCCTGCGGTTGTCGACGAAGCGGACCGCGATCGGCCGGCCCGCGATGGCGCCGCCCATCCCGCGGCTGAACGGGAGCGGCGTGCAGCGGTCGAGCGCGTCCTTGATGGCGTCGCGGTAGATTTTGCGGGTGTCGTCGTCGATGCCCGGCGTCGTGTAGGTCACGCGCGGCTCGGCGATGATGCCGCCGTCGCGGTTGAAGGCGAAGCGTACCGACATCTGCATGCCGTCGTGCGCCTTGTCGGCCGCGGGCGGTTGCCAGCAGGTGCGCAACGCCGCGAACATGGCGCGGATGGTGTCGATCTTGTGGTCGGGGTCGACGGGCTCGCCCTGCTTCGCCTGGGTGCTGTCGACGGTGACCTGCAAGTTGTCGCCGAGCGGGAACGGATATTGCGGCTGGCACGGCCGATGGCGGAAGACGCTGCACACGGTCGGCAGGCAGGGATGGCCACTGAGCACGCTGCAGGTGATTCCGCCCCGTTGCGCATGGGCGACGGCACTCATCTCGGCGAACGCGATGGCGGCACAGGCGCAAGCCGTGCCGCCAAAGATCGCGTGTCGTATTGCGTATCGTCCCGAGCGCGTCATTCGCCGGTCATTTCATGTCGGCCGCGACCTGCACCTTGGTCATCGTGTCGGGATTCTCGACCGGCTCGCCTTTGGCGAGCTTGTCGACCACGTTCATGCCGGAGACCACCTCGCCGATGACCGTGTACTTGCCGTTCAGGCTGTCGGTCTCCCGATACATGATGAAGAACTGGCTGTTGGCGGAATTGTCGTCGCCGCCCTTGCGCGCCATCCCGACGATGCCGCGCTTGAACGGCACGTTGGAAAACTCGGCTTTGAGGTTGGGATACTTCGACCCGCCGGTGCCGTTGTGGTTCTGCCCGTCGCCGGTCTGCGCCATGAAGCCTTCGATCACGCGGTGGAACGGGACGTTGTCGTAGAAGCCGTCGCGGGCGAGCTGTTTGATGCGCTCGGCGTGATTGGGCGCGAGATCGGTGCGCAGCTTGATGATGATGCGGCCCTTGGTGGTGTCGATCACGATCGCGTTGTTGGGATCGACGCCGGTGGGCAGCTTCGGCGGCGCCCCCAGGGCGGGCGAAATGCCCACGAGCGCGATCAGGACGGCGAGAATGCGGATCATGGAAGCTCCTGGTTGAACGAGATGTAGGGATCAGGCGCCGGCTTTGCCGGCAACCTTGGCCTTGAGCCGGGCCGCCACCGAGGCCGGAACGAAGGCCGAGACGTCGCCGCCCATGCCGGCGATCTGGCGCACCAAAGTGGCGGTGATCGGGCGAACGAGCGGGGATGCCGGCACGAACACGGTCTGCACCTGCGGCGCCATGGTGTCGTTCATGCCGGCCATCTGCATCTCGTAATCGAGATCGGTGCCGTCGCGCAGCCCGCGGATCAGCATCGTGGCGCCAGCCCGCATCGCGGCCGACACCGCCAGGTCGGCGAAGGTCACGCAACTGAGCTCGCAGCCGGCCGCCTTGGCGATCGGCCCGCAGGTCTCCTGCAGCATGGCGAGGCGCTCGTCGGGGGAGAACAGCGGCGCCTTGCCGGGGTGCACACCGACCGCGATCACCAGCCGGTCGGCGAGCCGCACGGCGTGCCGCACCACGTCGATATGGCCGTTGGTGACCGGGTCGAACGACCCGGCATAGAGCGCGACCCGAGGCATGCGGGCGGTCTACCCTGCCCCGCCCCCCGGCCGCAAGGCCGCTTCAGCCGGCTCTGGTTAAGCCTTTGGCAAAAAAGTGTCCGCGGACGTGAACCTGAACGCCACCTCGCGCGACCAATGAGCGAATGGGCCGTCTCAACGGCCGGGGCGCAACACAGGGTGGCCGTCATGATCAAGCTGATCGCAGCCGTTTCCGGAGCCGCCGTTCTGGCCGGCGCCCTCGTGCTGATGACCGGCATGTCCTCGACGGTCGAGGCAAAGAAGTACGCCATCAAGGGCGACCGGCTCGACGTGCACACCTACGGCACCGCCTGCTCCAACCGCGGCTGGCCTTATTTCGAGGCATCCTGCCTGCGCGACACCAATTCGCCGACCCGCCAGGCGCGGGTGATCCGCAACGTCAGCACGGACCGCATTTCCGGCGTTCAGTAATCCGGGACCCGCAAGCGCACCCCCGGCTGACATCGCGCTATTCCTCCGTCTATCCTTCGCCTGATCGACCGACCACGGCGGAGCATCCCATGCGGCGCATCGCGGCGACCCTAGCGATCATCTCGGCCCTCGTCTGTGGCGCACGGGCGCACGCGCAAACCAATGCGCAGGACTTCCCGAACCACATCATCCGACTGATCGTGCCGTATCCGCCCGGCGGCCCGTCCGATGTGATGGGCCGCCTCGCGGCCCAGGCGATGACCGAGGCGCTCGGCCAGCAGGTGATCGTCGACAACCGACCGGGGGGCGGCAGCACGCTCGCGAGCCG
This sequence comes from Xanthobacteraceae bacterium, assembly GCA_035293985.1. Taxonomy (GTDB): domain Bacteria; phylum Pseudomonadota; class Alphaproteobacteria; order Rhizobiales; family Xanthobacteraceae; genus JAVDCA01. The sequence continues at coordinate 94,044 of DATGLS010000015.1, read as the reverse complement.
CGACGTCGCCCGCGCCGCGCCGGACGGCTACACGCTGCTGATCGGCAGCGCTGCCTCGACCGCGATCGGGCCGGCCATCTACAAGAACATCGGCTACGATCCGGCCACGAGCTTTGCGGCGGTCGCCTTCTTCTCGTCGACCCCCTACGTGATGGTGACCGGACCGAAGACGCCGTTCAAATCCGCGCAGGACGTGGTCGCCTATGCCAAGGTGCATCCCGGCAAGCTCAACATCGGGGTGCCCAACGGGGCACCGCCGCACATGATCGCGGCATGGTTTCGCGCCAGGACGGCGACCGATATCGTGATCATCCCCTACAAAGGCGCCGCCAACCTGATCCCCGACATGATCGCCGGACAGATCGAGCTCGGCTTCGAGCCTACGTCGGTCACGCTCGCGCATTTGCGCGACGGCAGCCTCCGGCCGCTCGGAGTCGCGACGGCGAAACGCCTGCCCGATTTGCCGGAGGTGCCCACCCTGATCGAGAGCGGCGTGCCGGACTTCATCGCCGACTCGTGGATCGGCATCATGGCGCCAGCCGGCACGCCGGCCGCGATCGTCGACAAACTCAACGCGGCGATCAACGCGGGACTGCAGTCACCGAAGCTGCAGGCGCGGCTCAACCAGCTTGGCGCCCAGTGGCGTATCGGCACGCCGCAGGAATTCGCGGCGTTCATCAAAGATGAGGATCCCAAATGGGTCGCGATGGCCAAGCTGTCGGGGCTCAAGGCGGAGTAGCGTCATTGCGAACAAAGCGAAACAATTTCGGTCCGCAAACGCGTGAGCTTGTGGGGCGCGATTGCTTCGCTTCGTCGCAAATGACCGGTTGATATCACACGTGCAGCAACGCGTAGGGACGTCCGCTCGGCTTCGCGGCGGCGGGTCAATCCATCAGCCAGCGCGCCACCGGATCCGCGCTCGCCGGGGTAGACCCAGCGGCCGGCAAAAGAGATCCAGATCCTTGGTGGCGCGGGTGATGCCCGTATAGGCGCTCACCGCATAGCTGCCGGCGAGGAGGAACTGAATCTTCTGCCGCGCAAGCTCGCGCACCGCCATGCCGGAGAAGGCTTCCACCTGAGCGGAGGGAGCGCTCGGCTCGGCCGCAGCCCCGAAACCCGCCGGCTCGGCGATGGTATCCGTCTCGCGTGGCACGCGCTCAGCCGCCGGGCTGCATATTGCCGTCTCCGCCGCCGTCCAGCGGCGGCAGCATGCCGGTCCCGGGCGTCTTGTCCTGGTCCGTCAGGTCGGCGCGCGCATGCGGGCCGGCGCTTGGCAGGTCCGCGCGATCGCCCTCTGCGGTGCGTCGCGCCCGCCGGACACTTGCGTCGCTATATCGATCCCGCTCGTCGCACATGTTCATGCCTCTCGGATGGCTGGCTTGGCGGTCCCGCCCGCGGCCGCGCTGCCCAAGGGCCAACCGGGCGGGACGCGCAAGGTTCCGCCTTGCCGTTGTGTCAGCGGCTGATCGGTGGGGTTCCGGCGGTGCCGTATCTGCAAGGAGCACTCAGGCGAGATCGAAGTACTCGCGGTGCTCCCACTCGGTCACTTGATCCGGCGGGTCGCTGGCCTTGGCACCGGAGCGCGCGATTTCGGCTTGTTTGAGCGCGACGAAATAGTCGACGAACGCGTCGCCGAAGCCGGCGCGGAAACACGCGTTGGCACGCAAGGCGTCGATCGCCCCGGCCAGTGTCTTCGGCAGCGGCTCGGCCGTCGGCTCATAGGGTGCCGACGTGGCCGGCGGCGGCGCAAGCTTTCGCGTGATGCCGTCGAGGCCCGCGTGGATCTGCGATGCCATGTAGAGGTAGGGATTGGCGAGCGGCTCGCCGACGCGGTTTTCCAGGTGCGTCGCCGGATCGCCGGACGCGCCCATCACCCGCACCATGGCGCCGCGGTTGTCGTGGCCCCAAACGGCCTGGATCGGCGCCATCGAGTTGACGCCGTGATAGCGTTTGTAGCCATTGAGCGTCGGCGTCGCGAACGCCGCGCCAGCGCGGGCATTGGCGAGAAGGCCGGCGAGAAACGTACGCCCGATCCGTGATAGCGGCTCTTTCTTGTCGGCCGACACGAAATCGTTGTTGCCCGATTTGGTGTCGCGCAACGATTGGTGGAGATGCCACCCGCTCGCCAGCATATTGGGAAAATTCGGCCGGCACATCAGGCTGGCCAAAAAACCGTGGCGGCGCGCAACCTGCTTGAGCGCACTGCGAAACAGCACCATCGCGTCGGGCGCCGCCATGCCGGCCTGCGACCCGAAGGTGACCTCGTATTGGCTCGGGCCGAACTCGACTTCCATCGACCGCAGCGGCAGGTCGAGCGCAAGCGCGGTGCGGCGCAGCACCTCCATGAACGGCTCGACCTGATCGAAGCGCGACTCCGTGAGGTATTGATAGCCGTGCGTCGTGTGGGTCACGGCTGGCGACTCGGCAGGCCAGGCCAAGCTCGCAGGCGCGAGGTTGAGGTCGGCGATTTTGAAGAGATGGAATTCGACCTCGAGCCCGGCGACATAGTCGAAATCGAGCTTCGCCAGGCGCCCGAGTGCCGCCCGATGGAGCGCGCGGGTCGACAGCGGCACCGGCGTCCCGTCGGCGAAATAGAGATCGCACAGCACCCAGCCGCTTCGTTCCGCCCACGGCAATACCCGAAAGGTCGCGGGATCGGGCACCATGACGATGTTGCCGACGCTGCGCAGCGCCGGCAGGTCGAGGCCGGTCGCGGCGCCGAACACCGCGGCGCCGAACACAGGAAACACCGTTCGATGAGAGGTATCCTTGGCGAGCAGCGAGCTCGTCATCGTGACGCCGCCGCGCAGCGCGGCGGCGGCCTCGGAGGCCACCAGCGTCTTGCCGCGCAGAGTGCCGTGCTGATCGCAGAACGAGAAGCGCAGCTGGCCGAGCTTCTCGCGCTTGATCTCCCTCTCGACCGCGCGCGCCGCCTCGGCCTGCGCCGTGTCCCACAGGGCGTGGCGCTCGACGAAGGTTTCGCCCGACGCGCGCTGCTTCGGCATCGTGATCAGCGGCCGTTCGCCCAGCTCGCGGCCTGGCGCTTGGCGGCGTCGGTGCGCTGCCAGTAGCCCCGCCAGTCGCCGGTCGGCCCGATGCCGTCGATCGCGGCCGGGCCGGTGAGCGCGGGCGCCGATTGCGCGTCGAGCACCATCAGGGGCCGGCCGCCCTTGCCGGCCTCGTCGATCGCGGCGCGCAACAGCCGGCGATAGGCGCTGATCGCCTTGTCGGACGTGCCAAGGTGCTCGTTGGTGCGGTCCTGGATCGCGCCCATCGATTCGCACGCCCATTGGTCATGCACGTTGATGTCGGTGCCCATGCCCGTATAGGTGTCGTGCGCCTGCTCGTGCGGGTCGAAGCCGTAGTCGTTGCTCTTGTTCTTGCGCGGGACGTAGTCGGGCAGCTCGTAGAGCTGCAAGCGCTGACGGCGCATCTCGTCCTTGTCGACCGGCGCGCCGAAGCTGGTGAAGATCGCGTACCAGTAGTGCCGCGTGTCGTCGATCGGCACGTGCCACTGGGTGATCGTCATCTCGCGGCTCATCGGGATCACGAAGGCGTTCGGGAACATGAGATTGGTGACGCGCACATGCGTGCTCTGCGCGCTGATCTCGCGCAGCGTAATGACGCGCATGCCGTAGCCTGTTTCCTCCACCTCGATACGCGGGCGGGTGAACTCGCGCATGATCTTCGTCATTGGCATTTCCGAATCGATCGAGGTGTCGCGAAAAAGCTTGCCGTAGCCTTGCTTGGGATCCTCGTCGTGAAAGAACCGGTGCAGGAACGAGGTGTGCACCGGATCGATGCCGACCTCGAGCGACTGCAGCCAATTGCAGTCGATCATGCCCTTGAACGCGAAGGTGTGCGACGCGGGCGCGACGAAGCAGTCGAAAAGGGGCAGCGCGGGCGGCTCGCCAGGGCCCATATAGGCGAACAGGATGCCGCTGCGCTCGATCACCGGATAGGCCTTCTGGCGCAGCTGCGAGCACAGATTTGAATCGTCCGGTTCGGCCGGCGTCTGCAGGCAGCGGCCGCTCACATCGAACAGCCAGCCGTGGAATGCGCAGCGCAAGCCGCCATCCTCGAGCCGGCCGTACGCCAGATCAGTGCCGCGATGCGGGCATGCGCGGCCGATCAACCCGTAGCGGCCGCGCTGGTCGCGGAAGAGCACGAGGTTCTCGCCTAACAGCCGCACCGGTTTGATCGGCCGATTACCGGCGAGCTCGTCGACCAGCGCGGCCGGCTGCCAATACCGACGCATGAGGTGGCCGGCGGGCGCCTTCGGGCCCGTGAGCGTGATGCGGTCGTTTTGTTCGGCGCTGAGCATGGAGACCTCGGGGTGGCGGGCAAGCTTGACCTGACGGCCGGCGGGTGCCAAATGTTCGCTGACCGAACGATTGTTCGAATTAGATCAAACTCGGATTGAGGAGACAAGCGCCGCCATGCCGCGCCTCGACCGATCGCCCGCTGAGCAGATGCAGGTCGAGACCGCCGGGCCGGATTTCCTCGAGGCGCTGGCGCGCGGCCTGCGGGTGATCGAGGCCTTCAACCGCGAGCGCCGGCAGCTCACGCTGAGCGACATCGCCCGCCTGGTCGACCTGCCGCGCGCGTCCGTCCGCCGCACCCTCGCGACCCTCGTGCACCTCGGCTACGCCGAGACCGACGAGCGGCTCTTCCGCCTCACGCCACGCATCCTCAACCTGGCGAGTGCATATCTGGCGTCGAACGCGGTCTCAGGCATCCTGCAGCCGGCGGTCGAGCAGCTGAGCGCCGAGACCAACGAGGCCTGCTCGGCCGCGGTGCTCGACGGCGAGCACGTCGTGATGATCGCGCATGCGGCGCCCAAGCGGGTGATCGAGGTGAGCGCACAGATCGGCTTTCGCCTCCCCGCCTTCGCGACGTCGCTCGGCCGCGTGCTGCTCGCGGCGCTCGATGATGCGAGCCTCGATGCCTTCCTGGCGCGCCTCCAGCCGGCCAAGCTTACGCCCGCCACCGTCACCGACAAGAAGGCGCTGCGCGGAGCGATCCAGAGAGCACGCACGGACGGCTTCTCGTTCGCCGATCAGGAGGCCGAAATCGGCTTCCGCTCGATCTCGGTGCCGCTGCGCCGGCTCGACGGCAAGGTCATCGCGTCATTGAATATCGGGGCACAGAGCGAACGCTGCACAGCGAGGATAATGCATGCCAAGTTCCTGCCCCAGCTGCGCGATCTTGCCGATGGACTGCAGCGCCAGCTGGTGTGAAAGTCGCACCAGGATCTCGTCGTCTTCTGGAGTGACGTGATGCAAGCGGAAACGCGACCCGACACGCTCGCGACGGCGGCGGAAGACTGGCTCGATCGCTTCGAACGGACGCTTACTGCGCCGGACCCCAATGCGCTTGCAAGCCTGTTCGTCGCCGACAGCTACTGGCGTGACCTCCTGGCGCTCACCTGGCGCATCCAGACGATCGCCGGCGCGAGCGCAATCGCGCGCGATCTGCGGCCCGCGGCAAGCCGCGCGCGGCCGATCGGATTCGCGCTCGATCCCGATCGGACGCCGCCGCGCCGGGTGACACGCGCCGGCACCGAATCGATCGAGGTGATCTTCCGGTTCGACACCATGGAGGGCCGCGGCAGCGGCGTGGTGCGGCTCGTGCGCGATGCCAACGCGCGCAACGAGATCAAGGCGTGGACGTTGCTGACCGCGCTCGACGAGATCAAAGGCCACGAAGAGCCGCTCGGGCGAACACGGCCCTCGGGATCGGTCTATGCGCGCGACTTTCACGGTCCCAATTGGCTCGACACCCGCACGACCGCGGTCGCGTACGACCAGCGCGATCCGACCGTTCTGGTGGTCGGGGCCGGCCAAGCCGGACTTTGCGCCGCCGCCCGCCTCGGCCAGCTGCAGGTCGATACGCTGGTGGTGGATCGCGGCGCGCGCATCGGCGACAACTGGCGCCATCGCTATCACGCGCTGGTGCTGCACAACCAGGTGCACGTGAACCATCTGCCCTATATGCCGTTCCCGCCCACCTGGCCGGCCTACATTCCGAAGGACAAGCTCGCCGGCTGGTTCGAGGCCTATGCGGAGAGCATGGAGCTCAACTGCTGGACCGGCACCGATTTTGCGGGCGGCAGCTACGACGAAGCAACAAGGCGCTGGTCCGTGGTGCTACGGCGCGCCGACGGCACGACGCGCGAGCTGCATCCGCGGCACATCATCATGGCGACCGGCGCGAGCGGCATCCCGAACCTGCCCGATATCCCGAGTCTGAAGAGCTTCGCCGGCACCGTGATGCACGCTAGCGCGTACCGCGATGGCGAGGCCTGGCGCGGCAAGCGCGCCATCGTGGTCGGCACCGGCACCAGCGGCCACGACATCGCGCAGGACCTCCACGCGAACGGCGCCAAGGTCGCAATCGTGCAGCGTCGCTCGACCATGGTGGTCAATGTCGAGCCGAGCGCGCAGCTGCCCTATGCGCTCTACGACGAAGGGCCATCGCTCGAGGACTGCGACCTCATCACCACCTCGGTCCCGTTGCCGCTCGCACGCAAGAGCCACATCATGCTCACCGAGCAGGCGAAGAAGCTCGACCAGCCCCTCCTCGATGGCCTCGCGCGAGCTGGCTTCCGGCTCGATTTCGGCGACGACGGTACCGGCTGGCAATTCAAGTACCTGACGCGCGGCGGCGGCTACTATTTCAACGTCGGCTGCTCGGAGCTCATCGTCAACGGCGAGATCGCCCTTCTGCAGTTCGCCGACATCGCCGAGTTCGTGGCGGACGGCGCGCGCATGCGCAGCGGCGAGACGCTTCCCGCCGACCTGATCGTGCTGGCGACCGGCTACAAGGGCCAGGACGTCCTGGTGCGTCAGCTGTTCGGCGACGCCGTCGCGACGCGCGTCGGCCCGATCTGGGGCTTCGGCGACGAGCTCGAGCTGCGCAACATGTTCATGCGCACGCCGCAGCCCGGCCTGTGGTTCATCGCCGGCAGCTTCGCGCAGTGCCGGATCTACTCGAAGTATCTCGCCCTGCAGATCAAGGCCAGCGAGCTCGGGCTAATGAGGTAAGAGGCCGTCATTGCGAGGAGCCCGAAGAGCGACGAAGCAATCTCCCTCGCAAACGCATGCGCATGCGGATCGAGATTGCTTGAAGGCGCCAGTAAGCTGGCGCGATCAGCTGGTGAAAGTCCAGCCCAGGTAAGGCCGTAGCGGGCCGCCTGGCAGCGAGTGTTGCGTGAGCCTAAGGCGGCCACGAAGCGTACACAGCGGGACCTGCAGGGTGTGCGATTGAGCTCCGAAATCCCGAAAGTCGCGGAGGCCGAGGCGGTAAGCAACGTCGAAGGCAACATGTGCGGCCCCGTTACGCGAGGGGCTGACGCTCCGACGGAGTCGAAGACCACATCACGCAGGGAAGGATCGCGTCGGAAACTGGGAGGTCCCACGACTGGCCGGCCTCAGCTTGCATGCTGCCCGGTCCGCATCGGGAAGGCGAGGAGCCGTAGCCGATGATGAACGGGAGTGGGACGTCGGACCCTGCCATAGTAGCTGGGAAGCCGGTGAACAAAGCGGAGCCATCCGCGGCGGAGCCGGTGGAGCGAAGGGCAGGGACCGAGGGGAATGCGAGCCAGCAAAGCACGGGCCGGATGCCAAGCCGGGGAGCCGTGGACCAGGCGCTGGAGCGCATACGACGAACGGCAAGGGAAAGGGAGAAGGAGAGGTTCACGTCGCTTCTGCACCACGTGAGCATCGAGCATCTCGGTGAGGCGTTCAGCGAGCTCAAGCGGAATGCGGCACCGGGAATCGACGGGCTGACGTGTGCGACCTACGAGGCGGACCTTGAGCGCAATCTCGAGGATCTGCATGGACGGGTACACCGAGGAGCGTATCGGCCGCTGCCGTCGCGGCGAGTGTACATTGCCAAGCCGGATGGGCGGCAGCGGCCGCTCGCGGTCGCGGCCCTGGAGGACAAGATCGTCCAACGGGCGACGGCGGCAGTGCTGAACGCGATCTACGAAGAAGACTTCCTCGGGTTCTCGTACGGTTTCCGGCCCGGGCGCGGCGCGCATGACGCACTCGATGCGTTGGTGGTCGCGATCGAGCGCCGGAAGGTGAACTTCATTGTCGACGCCGATATCCGGTCGTTCTTCGATACGGTGAGCCAGGAATGGCTGATCTGCTTCATCGAGCACCGGATCGGCGACAAGCGCGTCATCCGCCTGATCCGCAAATGGCTGAGGGCGGGCGTGCTGGAGGACGGGGTCGTCAGGGAAAGTGAGGAGGGGACGGCGCAGGGAGCGGTAATCTCGCCGCTGCTTGCCAACATCTACCTGCACTATGCCCTCGATCTCTGGGCCAAGTGCTGGCGACAGCATGAGGCCGCGGGCGACATGATCATCGTGCGCTACGCCGACGACTTCATCGTCGGGTTCGAGCATGAGGCGGACGCCCGTCGCTTCCTGGACGAGATGCGCGTGCGGTTGGCGAAGTTTGCGCTGTCGTTGCATCCAGAAAAGACGCGGCTGATCGAGTTCGGGCGCTTCGCGGCGGACAACCGCAAGCGGCGCGGGCTCGGCAAGCCGGAGACCTTCAACTTCCTGGGCTTCACCTTCATCTGCGGCAAATCGCGTCGGGGTAAGTTCCTGGTCAAACGCCGGACCCGGCGCGACCGCATGCGGGCGAAGCTCAAAGAGGTGAAGAAGGTCCTGCGACGGTGCATGCACCGGTCGATTCCACAGCAGGGAAGATGGCTGGGGCAAGTCGTGCGAGGCTACTTCAACTACCATGCGGTGCCGACGAACAGTCGGGCAATCGCGGCGTTCCGGGATGAGATCGGCAAGGCATGGTGGCATGTTCTGCGTCGCCGCAGCCAACGCGACGCTCTCACCTGGCAGCGCATGGCTTCGCTGATACGCGACTGGCTTCCACCACCGCACATCCTACATCCCTGGCCAAACCAGCGGTTCGCCGTTATCCACCCGAGGTGGGAGCCGTATGCGGGAAAGCCGCACGTACGGATCTGTGCGGGGGGCGCGAGGTAACTCGCGTCCCTACCGCGACCGCTTGGCTCGCGATGGCGGAGAATGCGGGACGCGATTGCTTCGTCGCGACGCCCTCCTCGCGATGACGACGGAAGCTGCTCACGCTGCGACGCTGATCGAGCCGTCGCGATTGTCGACCATCACGGGCGAGTGGAGATATTCGATCTCAGGCGGATTGCCGTATTTGCTCTCGACCTGCTCCTTCCATTCGGCCGTGTAGACACGCTCGGCATCGGCGCGCGTTTCCCACACGTAGATGCCGCCGGCGCGAAGGCCGTCCTCGCTCAGCCAATAGTTCTTGCGCAGCAGGCCGGAAACACCTTTGTAGCGCGGCGCGGTGGACTGGAACGTCTTCGTGATCTCGTCGAGGCTGACGGGTTTCGGCAAGCGGAACGTGACGATGGCGACGATCATGGCGGGCCTCCAAGCCCTTGATTGCGAACAATCTGGCGCCCACACGAAACAAATCGCAAGGGCGTCTGTCCTCGCTATTTCGGCAATTCGTATCCAACCCCCGCTTCGACCTCGATGGTTTGCTGCACGGCGGGGCGCCCCATCATGCGCCGATAGTGCGCATCGAGATTGGGAAACGTTCCGGGCGCCGGCTTCAGGGAGTTGGCAAGGCGCCAATAGAGGCGGAACAGGTGAATGTCGACGATCGAATAGCGTCCGAACACCCAATCTCGCGCGCCCAGCCTGCGATCGGCAATCGTGTAGACCTGTGTCGCGTATTCGAGACCTCGCGCGCGCGCCGGATGCAGCGTCGAGGCGATGAACGACATCCACGAGACCGCCTGCGCCTCGCCCTCGATATCGTCCGGCAGCAGCCTCGCTGCGGGAAACCGCTTGGCGAGGTAGAAGAGGATGCCGGCGACCTCGGTCAGCGGGCGCCCGTCGATGAGCAGCGTCGGGACCTTCCCTTCCGGATTGATGGCGAGGAATTCCGCCATCCGCTGCTCTCGCTTGGCGAGAGAGATCGGCCGCGCTTCGAACGGAACACCGATCTCGTGCAGCGCGATGTGTGCCGCCATCGAGCTCGCGCCCGGCGAAAAGTAGAGCGTCAGCATCAGTTGGTTCCTCGGCGAGGCGCCGGGCCTCACCCTTCCCCGTTGGCGCCCTCGCCCTCCTCGCTCAGACGCTCGACCGACACCACGCGCTCGCCCTCGGCGGTGTCGAACACGATCACGCCTTGCGTCGAGCGGCCGGCGATGCGGATGCCGTCGACCGGGCAGCGGATGAGCTGGCCGCCATTGGTCACCAGCATGATCTGGTCGGTCTCCTCGATCGGGAACGAGGCGACGATGCGGCCGTTGCGCGGCGTGACGTTCATGGCGACGATGCCTTTGCCGCCGCGGCCGGTGGTGCGGTACTCGTAGGACGAGGTGCGCTTGCCGTAGCCGTTCGCCGTGATGGTGAGAACGAACTGCTCGGCGGCGGAGAGCGCCGCATAGCGCTCCTGACCGAGCTCGATCGCGCCGGAGGCCTCCTCGGCGTCGCCGCCGTTCTCCTCGATCTCGCCGTTGATGCCGCGCCGCACCGCGCTGGCGCGACGCATGTAGGCCACGCGCTCGTCCGCGCTCGCCTCGACGTGGCGCAGGATCGACAGCGAGATCACCTGGTCGCCCTCGGCGAGGCTGATGCCGCGCACGCCCATCGAGGTTCGCCCCGTGAATACGCGCACGTCGTCCACCGCGAAGCGGATGCACTGCCCGGCGGCCGAGGTGAGCAGCACGTCGTCACGCTCGGTGCAGATCTGCACGTCGACGATGGCGTCGCCTTCGTCGAGCTTCATCGCGATGATTCCGGAGCGGCGCACGTCGATGAAATCGGACAGCTTGTTGCGCCGCACGGTGCCCCGGGTAGTCGCGAACATCACGTCGAGGTCGCCCCAGGTCTTCTCGTCCTCGGGCAGCGGCATGATGGTGGTGATGGTCTCGCCCTGCTCGAGCGGCAGGATGTTGATCAGCGCCTTGCCGCGCGCCTGCGGCGCCGCCGCCGGCAGCCGCCAGACCTTTTCCTTGTAGACGCGGCCGCGCGAGGAGAAGAACAGCACCGGCGTGTGCGTGTTCGCCACGAACAGGCGGGCGACGAAATCCTCGTCGCGCGTCTGCATACCGGCGCGGCCCTTGCCGCCGCGCTTCTGCGCCCGGTAGGTCGAGAGCGGCACGCGCTTGGCGTAGCCGAGGTGCGAGAAGGTGACGACCATGTCCTCGCGCTGGATCAGGTCCTCGTCCTCCATCTCGCCCTCCTGGTCGACGATGAAGGTCTTGCGCGGGGTCGCGAACTCCTCTTTCACGGCGGCGAGCTCGTCCTTGACGATGCCCTGGATGCGCGCACGGGAACGAAGGATGTCCAGATAATCGCGGATCTCGGCCGCGAGCTTGTCGAGCTCTTCCTTGATCTCGTCGCGGCCGAGGGCTGTTAGGCGCTGCAGGCGCAGATCGAGAATGGCCTTGGCCTGCTCGGACGAGAGCCGCGCGGTACCGGTCGCCGAGATGCGGTGGCGCGGATCGTCGATCAGCTCCATCAACGGCGCGACCGTCTCGGCCGGCCACTCGCGCTGCATCAGGGCGTCGCGCGCCGTGTTCGGGTCGGGTGCGGCGCGGATGAGGCGAATGATCTCGTCGATATTGGCGACCGCGATGGCGAGGCCCACCAAGATGTGGGCGCGGTCGCGCGCCTTCGCGAGCAGATACTTGGTGCGGCGCTGGACCACCTCCTCGCGGAACGCCACGAAAGCCGTGAGCAGGTCCTTGAGGTTCATCACCAAGGGGCGTCCGCCGTCGAGCGCCACCATGTTGGCGCCGAAGGTCGATTGCAACGGCGTGAAGCGGTAGAGCTGGTTGAGCACCACGTCCGGCATGGCCTCCCGCTTGAGCTCGACCACGACGCGGTAGCCGGTGCGGTCCGATTCATCGCGGATGTCGGCGATGCCGTCGATCTTCTTCTCGCGCACGAGCTCGGCGATGCGCTCGACCATGTGCGCCTTGTTCACCTGATACGGGATTTCCGTGATGATGATCGCCTCGCGCTCGCGTCGCAGCGTTTCGATCTCGACCTTGCCGCGCATCACGATCGAGCCGCGGCCGAGGTGATAGGCGGCACGGATGCCTTGGCGGCCCAGAATCGTGGCGCCGGTCGGGAAATCGGGGCCGGGCACGATGTTGATCAGGTCGTCGATGCCGAGCGCCGGATCGTCGATCAGCGCGATACAGGCGTCGATGATCTCGCCGAGATTGTGCGGCGGTATGTTGGTCGCCATGCCGACCGCAATGCCGCCGGCGCCGTTGACCAGGAGATTGGGGAACCGCGCCGGCAGGACGGCCGGCTCCTTCTCGTTGCCGTCGTAGTTCGGCGTGAAATCGACCGTGTCCTTGTCGATGTCCTCGAGCAGCGCCATGGCGGGCTGCGCGAGCCGGCACTCGGTGTAGCGCATCGCCGCCGGCGGATCGCCGTCGACCGAGCCGAAATTGCCCTGCCCATCGATCAGCGGCAGGCGCATCGAGAAATCCTGCGCCATGCGCACCAGCGCATCGTAGATCGCGCTGTCGCCGTGGGGATGATATTTACCCATCACGTCGCCGACGACGCGCGCCGATTTCACATATTTGCGGTCGGGCAGATGCCCGTTCTCGTGCATCGAGAAAAGGATGCGGCGATGCACCGGCTTGAGGCCATCGCGCGCATCGGGCAGCGCGCGCGACACGATCACGCTCATCGCGTAATCGAGGTAGCTGCGCTTCATCTCCTCGGCGATCGAGACGGGGCGAATGTCGGACGGGCCGGGTGGATTCTGGTCGCCCGGCCCAGGATTGTCGGTGTCAGCCAACGCGGGATGCCTTCGCGAATCTTGGTTCGATTTTCGCTTTGTTATCTAGCTGATCCGGCGTCGCAACGCCAATGCAAAACGGCCTTGGATCAGGCAATTTTCTCCCTATATATCAGCATCTTACTGCCAGTTCACAAGACCCTCGAGAAGCACCCGCATATAGCGGCACGGTGGGCGCGGTAGCGCCGTCATTGACCGCTCGACGAGGGCTCCTGAAGGTCCACTGAATGTCGCTTGATACGCTGCTTTCCGCGTTCGTGACGCTGTTGCTCGTGGTCGATCCGCTCGGCCTCGTGCCGACCTATGTTGCGATCACGGACGACCTGCCCGACGCGTTGCGCCGCCAGGTCGCAGCGCGCGCCTGCATCATCGCGGCCGTGGTGCTCGCCGGCGCCGCTGTTGGCGGCGACGGGCTTTTCCGCCTGGTCGGCATCACGCTGCCGGCGTTCCGCATCGCCGGCGGGCTGCTGCTGTTCTCGATCGCGTCCGAGATGGTGTTCGGCCTGCGCATCGAGCGGCAGTCGAAGACGGCCGAGCAGGCGATCGAGGAACACGTGCGCAACATCGCGGCGTTCCCGCTCGCCGTCCCCCTCATGGCGGGGCCGGGCGCGATCACGGCGACCGTGCTGCTCGCCGGCCGCGACAGCGGCAACCCCGCCGCGCTGGCGCTGCTGATCGGCGTGATCCTGGTGGTGCTGGCAATCTGCTACGCGGCCTTCCTGGCCGGGGGCCGCATCGCCACGGCGCTCGGCATCACCGGCAATGTGGTGCTGTCGCGCCTGCTCGGCGTGTTGCTCGCGGCGCTCGCGGTCCAGTACGTGATCGACGGTATCCGGGCGGTGCTCGCCGGCTGAACATTGAACGATTGATGCAATGCCCCGTTAACCTGCGGACGGCAAGGTGCGCGCGGGCGCTGGATCATCGACTGGGTTCAACCGAATCCGCCTCGGGAGCTATCCATGGCCGTCTCCGGCGTATCGTCGGGCCCCGCTGCCTATCACTATCCGCAGAACAATGTGCTGTCGCAGTTCGCGCAGCTCGCCAAATCGGTCACCTCCGGCAATCTGACGGGCGCGCAGCAGGCCTTCGGCCAGCTCACGCAGACGCTCGGCAATACCCACGCGGGCAATTCCAAGGGTGCGTTCGCGCAGGCGCTCAATGCGATCGGCCAGGCGCTGCAGTCGGGCAATATCATCGGCGCCCAGCAGGCGCTGACCAGCCTGCAGCAGGCCCAGGGCGGACGCGGCGAGACCGCGGCGGCAGGTGCGAGCGCCGGCAGCTCCAGTCCGACTTCGAATACATCGGGCGGGCCAAGCGGCAACAGGGTCGACTTGACGGTCTAAGTGCGCAGCTCGTAAGCCGGATGAGCGAATCGATATCCGAGACGGCAGCCCCGGATATCGGCGCGGAGCCAGGGCGGCGCTTCGCGCCGACCCCGCTGGCGTCTCATCCGGGCAACACGCTCTGCCGGTTCAGCCGTCAATCACTTCCGCGTGCCGGTGCCCGTCGTGGCGGGAGCCGGCCGCGGCAGCGCCTCGGCATGCTGCAGGTGCTTGCGCAGGGTCGGGAGCGTGTCGGCGGCCCATTTCTTCAGGTCGGGATTGTCACCGCTCTTGGCATAGCGTTCGAACATGGCAACCGCCTCGCGATGCCCGCGGACCTGGTCGGTCTTGTAGAGGCGCTCGAACGCGGCGCTCGACTGCGAATTGAGCTTGTCGATTGCGGCCTGATGCATCTTGTCGAGCTGCTGTGGCAGCTCGAGGCCGAGCTTCGGCGCCATGTCCTTGAGCTGATCCGTCGTCTTGGTGTGGTCCTCTATCGTCATCTGGGCGAAATCTTTGTAGGCGGTATCGGGCGCTTTCTGCTGGGCGAGCTGGCCGGCCTTGATCTCGAAGATGTCGGTCATGGCGGCGTTGTCGACGAATTTCTTCGTCGTCGGCGACACGGTCGCGTGCGTTCCGGTCGGTCGGGTTGCGGGGGCTGGGCTCTGCGCATGCAGCGGCGTCGCCAGCGCCACGAGCGCGGCGGCGAGGACGAGCTTCCTCATGGTGGAACTCCTTGGCAGGGGTTTTGCCCGCGACCGCGCGGGCGCCTGACTGCAAAGTCGTCAGGACGCTGCCAAGTTCCTGTAAGGTTGGGTTCGATCAATGCGCGCGTGGGCGGCGCGCAGCGACCGAAGTGACCGATTTCAGTCGAAGGAGTGTGCGGCAGGCCTCGGTCAGAACGGAATCTCGTCGTCCATGTCTTCGCGCTTGCCCGCGCCCGCCATTGCGGGCTTGCGTTGCTCGCGCGGGGCCGAGCTGCCGAAATCGCCGCCGGAACCGATCGAGCCGGCCGAGCCCATATCGTCGCCTGCACTCGACCCGCCGCCGCGGCCGTCGAGCATCGTAAGCGTCGAATTGAAGCCCTGCAGCACGACCTCGGTCGAGTAGCGCTCGATGTTGTCCTTATCGGTCCATTTGCGCGTCTGCAGCTGACCTTCGAG
This sequence comes from Xanthobacteraceae bacterium, assembly GCA_035293985.1. Taxonomy (GTDB): domain Bacteria; phylum Pseudomonadota; class Alphaproteobacteria; order Rhizobiales; family Xanthobacteraceae; genus JAVDCA01. Next base: position 78,714 of record DATGLS010000015.1, on the reverse strand, counting down.
GTAGACCTTCGAGCCCTTCTTCAAGTACTGCTCGGCGATCCGGCACAAGCCTTCGCTGAAGATCACCACCCGGTGCCACTCGGTCTTTTCCTTGCGCTCGCCGGTGTTCTTGTCGCGCCAGTTTTCCGATGTCGCGACACTGAGCTGAACGATCGGTCGGCCGTCCTGGGTGCGGCGGACCTCCGGATCCTTGCCGAGATTGCCGACCAGAATGACTTTGTTGACGCTGCCTGCCATGGCGCTCTCCGCTGAAAACTTCCCGCCGACGCTTAGCCCAACCTAGGCTCGCCGCTCCGCGCGGCAAGCCCGTTGCGGGCTTTCCCACATGATCTGCACATTGTTCTTGCTTTGTTCTATCACCTTTGCTCAGCCTCCGCAAGGGCAGCAACACGGATTCCTCGATGGTCGGCAGCGTTTACCTAGACGTCCTCGAGCGCCGCATGGGCGGCGCTGCTGATGATGTCGAGCCGGCGCGAATGCCACGGGTCGGGAACGCGGCTGTTGGTCAGGTAGGCAAACGACAGCCCGCTGTCCGGATCTCCCCAGCAATAGGACGACCCGACCCCGCCATGGCCGAACGTGCGCGGCGACGCGATCGAGCCGAGCCCTCGGATCAACGGCGTCGTGCCGCGCACATGCGGCCCGAGGCCGCGGTGCATCGGCATGCCCATGGCGCCGTCGACCCGTTCGTCGGTGAAGTTCCGCGTGACGTACTCGACCATGCGCTGCGAAACCAATCGCGTGCCGTTGAGCGTCCCGCCCTGCACGAGCATCTGGTAGAAGGCCGCGAGCGCCCGCGCGGAACCATAACCGCCGCCGCCCGGGACGCCGGCGCGGCGAAACGCGTCGGTGTTGGCCTCCGGGATGCGCACCTGGCGGCCATCCTTCGGCTCATGCATCTCGGCGGCGCGTGCCGATTGCGCGTCCGGCAGGCCCACGAAGAGCTCGTGGCCGAGGCCGAGCGGCTCGATCACGCGGGTGCGAATGAAGTCGCGATAGTCGGTCTTGGTGATCGCCTCGATCAAAACCGCGGCGGTCCAGTGCGCGGCGGCCGAGTGGTAGAAGACGCGCGAGCCCGGCGTCCATTCGAGGGTGAAATCGCAGACGAGCTGACGCAGCAGCGCGTGATCATCCCAGGCGGCCGCTGGCATCGGCTGGGCGGCGCTGGGGAACCCGCCCTGGTGGGTCAGCACCTGCAGCAGCGTGATGTCGCCCTTGCCGTGGCGGGCAAAGTCGGGAACGTGGTCGGCGATCTTGTCATGGAACGTGAGTGCGCCCTCCTCGACCAGCACCCAGATGGCGGCGGCCGTGACCACCTTGGTGTTGGAATACATGAGCCACAGCGTGTCGGGTCCGGCTGCGACCTGCGCGGGCTCGATCCGCGCCGCGCCAAAGCTGCGAAAGAGCGCGAGCTGGCCATGGCGGGCGACCGCGATTTGCGCGCCCGGATAGTGGCCTTCGGCGATCTGCCCCTCGATGATGGCGCACAGCCGGTCGAGCGCCTCGGGGCGCAGCCCGAGCCGAGCCGGCTCTGCCGTCTCGAGGATGGTGGGTTGCGGAAATGCGACGAGATTTTGATCCATCGACGAGGCCCCCGGGTGGTTTCTCTGCAGCATCGTTCGCGCGATGCGGTCGAGTCAACGCGGATTCGATCGCGTGGCGGCTCGCATCCGCTTGTTTACGATCACATTTCCGCATGCATGAAGATCATCCACAGACCGGCGCGCCTTGGGGCTGGCGGAGCGGCTGCGTTCTCACTACGTTCGTGTCTAGCCGGCCCAAAATCCAAAAAACTCGATGAATGATCTCTTCGACCAGAACCGTCGCCGTCCCGACGCCCGCGTGATCTCGATCCGCGGCGCGCGCGAGCACAATCTCAAGAACGTCGACCTCGAATTGCCGCGCGACCGGCTGGTCGTGCTGACCGGCCTGTCCGGCTCGGGCAAGTCCTCGCTCGCCTTCGACACGATCTACGCCGAGGGTCAGCGCCGCTATGTCGAGAGCCTCTCGGCCTATGCGCGCCAGTTCCTCGAGATGATGCAGAAGCCGGACGTCGACCAGATCGACGGGCTCTCGCCGGCGATCTCGATCGAGCAGAAGACGACCTCGCGGAACCCGCGCTCGACCGTCGGCACGGTCACCGAGATCTACGACTACATGCGCCTGCTGTGGGCGCGCATCGGCGTGCCCTACTCGCCGGCCACCGGCCTTCCGATCGAGAGCCAGACCGTGTCGCAGATGGTCGACCGGGTGCTGGCGCTGCCCGAAGGCACGCGGCTCTACATCCTCGCGCCCGTGATCCGCGGCCGGAAAGGCGAGTACCGCAAGGAGATCGGCGACTGGATGAAACGCGGCTTCCAGCGGGTGAAGATCGACGGCAAGTTCTACGAGATCGCCGAGGCGCCTGCGCTCGACAAGAAGTTCAAGCACGACATCGACGTGGTGGTCGACCGCATCGTGGTGCGCGCCGACATCACGCAGCGCCTGGCCGAGAGCTTCGAGACGGCGCTGAAGCTCGCCGAGGGCCTGGCGGTCGCCGAGATCGCCGACGGGCCCGCGACGGTGAGCGGCGCCAAGGCCAACAAGTCGAAGAACGACAGCGACAGCCGCCTGATCTTCTCCGAGAAATTCGCCTGCCCGGTGTCGGGCTTCACGATTCCCGAAATCGAGCCGCGGCTCTTCTCCTTCAACAACCCGTTCGGCGCCTGCCCGACCTGCGCCGGCCTCGGCGTCGAGCAGAAGATCGACGCCGACCTGATCATCCCGGACAAGGACGCGACCTTGCGCAAGGGCGCGATCGCGCCGTGGGCCAAGTCGAGCTCGCCCTACTACACGCAGACGCTCGAAGCGCTGGCGAAGCACTTCAAGATCACGGTCGACACCAAGTGGAAGGATCTCCCCAAGAAGGTGCAGGAGGCGATCCTCTACGGCACCGGCGAGGACCAGATCCGCTTCGTCTACGACGACGGCCTGCGCTCCTACGAGACGCGGAAGCCGTTCGAGGGCGTAGTGACCAACCTGGAGCGGCGCTGGCGCGAGACGGAAAGCGAGTGGGCGCGCGAGGAAATCTCGAAATACTTCACCGACATTCCGTGCGCGGCCTGCAACGGCTTCCGGCTCAAGCCCGAGGCGCTGTGCGTCAAGGTCGGCGGGGTGCATATCGGCAACGTCGCCGAGATGTCGGTCAAACGCGCCGGCGAATGGTTCGGCGAATTGCCGAAGCAGCTCACTGCGAAGCAGAATGAGATCGCCACGCGGGTGCTCAAGGAGATTCGCGAGCGGCTGAAGTTCCTGGTCGACGTCGGGCTCGAGTATCTGACGCTCGCGCGGGCATCCGGCACGCTGTCGGGCGGCGAGAGCCAGCGCATCCGCCTCGCCTCGCAGATCGGTTCGGGCCTCACCGGCGTGCTCTACGTGCTGGACGAGCCGTCGATCGGCCTGCACCAACGCGACAATGCGCGCCTCCTGGAGACGCTCAAGCGGCTGCGCGACCTCGGCAACACCGTGATCGTGGTCGAGCACGACGAGGACGCAATCCGCATTGCCGATCACGTGGTTGATGTCGGCCCCGGCGCCGGCGTGCACGGCGGCAGGATCGTGGCGCAAGGCACGCCCGCCGACATTATGAATAGCCCGGCGTCGCTGACGGGCCAGTATCTCACGGGCAAGCGCACGATTCCGGTGCCGGAGCGGCGGCCGAAGAATCCGCGCCGTGTGCTCAAGCTGGTCGGCGCGCGCGGCAATAATCTCAAGAATGTCACCGCCGAGATTCCGCTCGGCCTGTTCACGTGCGTGACCGGCGTCTCGGGCGGCGGCAAGTCGACGCTGCTGATCGACACGCTCTACAAGGCGGTGGCGCGCCGGCTCAACGGCGCATCCGAGGCCCCGGCGCCATTCGACAAAATTGAAGGCCTCGAGCACATCGACAAGATCATCGACATCGACCAGTCGCCGATCGGCCGCACGCCGCGCTCGAATCCGGCGACCTATACGGGCGCCTTCACGCCGATCCGCGAGTGGTTCACGCAGCTGCCCGAGTCACGCGCGCGGGGCTACGAGCCCGGCCGCTTCTCGTTCAACGTCAAGGGCGGCCGCTGCGAGGCCTGCCAGGGCGACGGCGTCATCAAGATCGAGATGCACTTCTTGCCCGACGTCTACGTCACCTGCGACGTCTGCAAGGGCAAGCGCTACAACCGCGAGACCCTCGAGGTCACCTTCAAGGGCAAGTCGATCGCCGACGTGCTCGACATGACGGTCGAGGAGGCCGCCGAGTTCTTCAAGGCGGTGCCGCGCGTGCGCGACACGCTGCAGACCCTGCACCGCGTCGGCCTCGACTACATCCATGTCGGGCAGCAGGCGACCACGCTTTCCGGCGGCGAGGCGCAGCGCGTCAAGCTCGCCAAGGAGCTCTCCAAGCGCGCCACCGGCCGCACGCTCTACATTCTGGATGAGCCGACCACCGGCCTGCATTTCCACGACGTCGCCAAGCTGCTCGAGGTGCTGCACGAGCTGGTCGAGCAGGGCAACTCGGTGGTGGTGATCGAGCACAATCTCGAGGTGATCAAGACGGCGGACTGGATCATCGACCTCGGTCCCGAAGGCGGCGACGGCGGCGGCGAGATCGTTGCGAGCGGCCCGCCAGAGGAGATCGTGCGGGCAAAGCGCAGCTATACGGGGCAGTTTCTCAAGCCGGTGCTGGAGCGCGACGCGGGGGCGCGGAAGAGGAAGCGGATCGAGGCGGCGGAGTGAGCTTGCCCGCCTTGTAGCGTTAAGTCGAGATATCCCTGGAGTGAAGAACCAGCATCCGTCGAGAATGATGAGATTTCCATGGATATTTCGGCAATTCCGAATTTCATCGATGACCGGTTGGATAAGCGATCCCCCGCATCCAGGACCAGTGGGCGACGGTTGGGGAGCAGGAAGCTTCTTATATTTGCCTGTTGTTCATTTTGATGGAGTTGGCACTCCAAGTTTCCATACTATGTGCCCGTCGCTGAACCGTCCCTTCGGGGACAAATGCAGTTAACAAGGGAGGCCGTCTCAACCTAGCTGTGGTCCGAAGAAATGGGGCAGGTCACAAGCTCGATTCGCACGCCCCCCGGACCAGCCGGCCACCGCGGTGCCGCCCGCATATTGGCGTCGCAGCATAGTCAGCGTGCCGCAAATGCGGCTCGAAGCGCCCTATCGGCGCCCGTATCGGTCGGTGAAATTCAGGCCACAATGACGTCCAAGTGATTGCTTCCGTCGCGCCCCTGGCGACACTCTTCCGGTTCATCCGATTCCACATCGGCGGCGCGGCGCGCCGCATCAGGCATCCTCATGACCACGCTCAGCACCACCGACACGGCGGATACGGCGCCGACCACCTTTCCGATCCGCGCCGCAATCGGGCTCGCGCAGGGCCTCGCCCTCTTCCTACTCGTTTACGCCTGGGACCAGAAGGTCTGGCCGGCGACCAGCCCGATCGTGAACGCCCCGCTCGTCACCGCCGCGTTCTTCGTGCCTCTGATCGTCCTCGCCGGCATCGGCAACCTCCGCCCGCGCACGCTCGCGCTCTGGACCGTCATCGCCCTCGCGCTGTGCGCCGGCCTCGCGGCCTACGACATCTTCCGCGATCCCCAGCCCGTCAGCGCCAGGGTCATTCCCGAGCCGGTGGTGTGGTTCGCTATCGCGGCCGGCCTCTTCATCACCCACGCGCTCGTGGTCGCCGGCGACACCGGCCGCCGCTACCTTGCCGGCTATCAGACCTATTTCGACGGCTCTTGGAAGCTCGGGTTGCAGCTCGCCCTCGCGGGCGCCTTCGTGGGCGCCTTCTGGCTGGTCCTCTACCTGGGCGTCGCATTGTTCGAGCTGATCGACATCACGGTGCCGGCGCGCTTGATCGCGCACAACTGGTTCTGGATTCCAGCGACCACGCTGGCATTCGCGTGCGCGCTGCATGTCACCGACGCGCGCGCCGGCATCATGCAGAGCGCCCGCGTGCTCGCCCTGACGCCGCTCGCCTGGCTCTTGCCCGTGATGACGCTGCTCGCGCTCGCATTCCTGCTCGCGCTTCCCTTCACCGGGCTCGAGCCGCTGTGGGCCACGCGCCATGCCACCGTCATCCTGCTGATCGCGGCCCTCGCGCTGGTGCTGCTGACCAACGCCGTCTACCAGGACGGCCGCCATGACGCCGCGCGCCCCCTGCGTTTTGCCGCGCATGCGGCCGCGCTCATCCTCGTGCCGCTGGTCGCGCTCGCCGGCTACGCGCTCGCCTTGCGGGTCGCGCAGTACGGCTGGACGCCCTTTCGGGTCAATGCCGCCGCCTGCGTGCTGGTCGCCGCCTGCTACGCGATCGGCTATGCGCTCACAGCCCTGGTCTGGCGTACGCGGCTCGCCGGTATCGCGCCCACCAATATCGCGACCGCGCTGGTCGTTCTCGCCGTCATGCTCGCGCTGTTGACGCCGGCCGCAGACCCGGCCCGCATCGCGGTGGCCGACCAGATGGCGCGCCTGCGCGACGGCCGCATCACGCCGGAAAAATTCGACTTCGATTTCCTGCGCTTCAAGAGCGGCCGCTACGGCCTTGCGGCGCTGAACGAGCTCGCCGCCCAACAGCCCGCGAGCTTCACGACGCGGCGCGCCAAAGCGCTGCTGGCCCTCAAGGTTCGGGCCGACACGTATCCGCGGGTGACGGCCACGCCGGAGTCTCGCGCCGCGAACATCACGGTCCTGCAGCCATCCGGCCAATCCCTCCCCGACCGTTTCCTCGCCAAGGATTGGGCGCACGACGCGCTGTCGTGGCGTCTGCCGAGCTGCCTCACGGCCAACAGCAAGTGCAACGCCTTCATGGTCGACCTCGACGACGACGGGGCACCCGAGATTCTGCTGTTTGGCGTCGCGACCTCGGAAGCCGCCGCCTTCAAGGCCGCCGCCGACGGGTCATGGATCTATCTCGGCGGGATCGCCAGCGCCGAATGCCCAGGCGTCAATGCGCAGGTGCGCGCCCCGCTTCACGTCGTCGCGCCGCGATTCAAGGAGATCGAGGTCGGACAAAATCGCCTGCGCGTCTCGACACTATGTGCTGACGCCGGTGCAACGGGCGCCACGACCCAGCCGTCGATCAAGGCGCAATAGAGCGGCCACGGGCCGGCACTTACACGACGTCGCCCATCTGCTCGAGGTGCTGGAGGGTACGGCGCGAGGATCGTCGCCGCCGATTAGGCGCGCCAGCAACAAGCATCTCCTGTTCGACGACCGACTCTGCGGTGAGGCGGAAATAATGCGCCCCCGCGGCGTTGCATGGAGGGAGGGCATCTCGATCGATCTCGGCCGGCCGGGGCGATCCACAGGACGGGTTCATGTCGTCGTCCATTCGCGGGCGCTACGCGCCCATGCTGATCCTCGCGCTCACCGCGCTCATCCCCTACATCCTCGTTGCCAGCGCTGCGCCGCTCTATCGCGAAGGCCTCGCACGCGACCTGGGCACGAGCGAGAGCGCTCTCACCATCGTCGAGCAGCTCAGTGTGGCCGGCTATGCCTTTGGCGCGTTGCTCGCGGGCGATCTCATTCAGCGTGTGGCACAGCGAAACCTGTTCTACGCCGGGCAGGCGCTGCTCGTGGTCGGCTGGGCGCTCGCCGCGGTCGGCACCGATCTGCCGACCTATGGCGCGGGCTTCGTCCTCGCCGGCTTCGCGACCGGAACGCTGCTGGTCACGGCACTACCACCGGTGATGCGACGCTTCCCGGCGTCCCATCTCCCGGTCTCGGCCGCCTCGGTCAACATCGCTTTCTTCGGCGCCGTAGCGGCAGGTCCCCTCCTCGGAGGCGCGATCGCCTCAGCTACGGCGTGGCATCTGCTCTATGCCGGACTCGCCGTCATCGGCGTCCTCAACGGCATTCTGGCGGCGATGTCGCTGCCGCGCATCGAGGCTTTCAACCCTGGCCTTCCGTTCGACTTCGCGGGGATCGTGCTCGGCTTCGCCGCGACGGTGCTGCCCTTCTGGGCGAGCGGCGAGCTCAGCCGGCACGGCTTCGGCACGCTGATCGTCGCGGTGCCCCTGGCGGTGGGGCTTGTGGCTTTCGTCGCCATGCTGCTGGTCGAATATCACAAGGCCGAACCGCTCTCGCCGGTCGCGAAGATGTGGAACGCTTTTCCGATCATCGGCACGCTGCTGGCGATGTTCGGCGGCGCAGCGTTCTTCACCTTCCTGGAGCTGGCGGCGCAGTTTCGCGTGCAGGTCGCCCACGCCTCGCCGCTCGCGGCCGGGCTGACGTTCTGGCCGCAAGTCGCAGGGGCGGTGACCACGGCCGTCCTTCTCGGCGTCGTGTTTCGCACGCGCTATCTGTCGCTGTTGGCCTACGCCGGGATGGCCCTGCTCGTCGCCGGCGGCGCCATCCTGGTGCTGTTCGACATCAACAATTCGCAGGCGCAAATCCTCGCCGCTGTCGGTCTCCTCGGGCTCGGCGCGGGCGCGACCGTGAGCCCCGGCCTGTTTCTCGCGGGGCTCGCTCTCCCAAGCCAGCTGCTCGGCCGCATCTTTGCGCTGGTCGAGCTGGTACGTTCGGTGGCGGACTTCATGCTCGCGCCCGTGATGATCCGGGTGGCGCGGAACGCCTCGTCCACCGGTCCGACGACGCTCGACAGTGGCGGCCTTCATCAGGCGATGTGGATCACGCTCCTGATCACGCTCGGCGGCACCATTATCGTGATCGCACTGCACATGCTGAGCGGCGCCGGCCTTCCGCGCCCCGACCTCGAGCGCTGGCTCGCGAACAAAGGGCCAGCCATCCCGTCGCCGCTCCTGCTGGCGCGGCTGCGCAGAAAGATGGCTGCCTAGCCGGGCTCGCGACATCACATCACCCGCAACTGCATCAATTGGAGCACCCGATGCACACTGATCTTTCCGGCCTTCGTGCCCTCGTCACCGGTTCCACCAAGGGCATCGGCCGCGCCATCGCGCAGAAGCTTGCCTCATGCGGCGGCGCGGTCGCAATCAACGGACGCAAGTCAGCTGACGTGACGGCGGCGATCGCGGCCATCCGCAAGGCGGTACCGAACGCCCAGCTGGTGGCAGCGCCGGGCGATGCCGCGAGCGCACAGGGCGTCGCCGCCATCATCAGGGCGGCCGGCGACGTCGACATCCTCGTCAACAATGTCGGCATCTTCGAGAACGGGGACGCGTTCGAGATTCCCGACGCGGATTGGACGCGCCTGTTCGACACCAACGTGCTCTCGGGCGTGCGCTTCAGCCGTCACTACGGGGCTCGCATGCGCGCCAAGGGATTCGGCCGGATCGTCTTCATCTCCTCCGAATCCGGCGTGCAGATCCCGACCGACATGATCCACTACGGCTTCACCAAATCCGCCGACCTCGCTCTGACGCGCGGCTTTGCCCAGGCGCTTGCCGGCACCGGCGTCACCGTCAATGCGGTGCTGCCCGGCCCGACCCGCACCGAGGGCGTCGAGCGGATGTTCGCCGCGGCCGGACAGGAGCTCACCGCCGAGACCGAGCGCAAGTTCGTCACCACCGAGCGGCCGAGCTCGATTCTGCGGCGGATGACCACGCCGGAGGAGATCGCCGAGGTCGTGGCGTTCGTGGTGTCGCGCGAGGCGAGCGCCATGACGGGCTCACCGGTGCGCGCCGACGGCGGCGTCGTGATGGCGATCACGTGAGGCGCAGCCGTTCAGTCACGCGACGTGCTGGCATTAGCCTGATCTTGCCTATTTCGGCGCCGCTGGCGCGCTTGCTGGGCCGCGCGGGTCGTCACGGTTGGCCATGCAGTTCTTGATGAACTCGGCGCGGTCCTGGCCCTGCAGATTCTGCGCGTCGGCGCCAACCTTGCAGGTCTCCTGCTTGGCCTTGTTCGACACGGCAAAGGACGGCGTTGTCGCCGCCGCGGCGGCGAGCAGTGAGACAACCATTGCGACTCGAAGCATCCCGGCATTTCTCCATGTGAGGTTGGCACAATAGCAGGCCTCGCGTGGTGACCGCAAAAGTGCGGATCACTGTGCCTTACTGCTCACAGCTGGGTCGTGCTCGGTGGCCGAGCGCCCGCGCAGCCTTGTCCCGCATAAGCCTCGGCCCGCTTGCGTGCCGTCGGCGTGTCACGCAGCGAGGGGTCGATCGCGATCCATGCCAGGATCGTCGTCGCTGCCTCGCACGGGCGGCCCATGGCGGCGTAGATGTTGGCCATCTCGACGAATACCCAGTCGCCGACGTCGCGCGAATTCTTCTGCAGCTCGATCGTGCTCTTGTAGTCCTCGATCGCCTCGGCATAGCGGTTGGTGCCAGCGCGTGCCTTGCCGCGCAAATAGCGATAGGCCGCGATCGTCGGGTTCCGGGTCACCAGACCGTCGGCGATCGCAATGACCTTCTCGCTGTCGCCGAGCTGGAAGAGGATTTCCGCGGCGCGGTACTGCTCGCCCTCACCGTTCGGGCACCCGGCCGCGAATCCCACATAGGCGTCCGCGGCGGCGCGCGGCTCGTGCGCCGCCAGGAGCCCTTCGCCGAATGAGAAGATTGCGGTCTTGTCGCATGGCTCGCGGACGAGCCGCTCGAGCCCGGTGGAAACCTGCGACGACGCGCGAAGGCTTGCGGGCAGTGGCGCCATTCCGAGGTGCCGGTAGACGGCCGCATAGGCATCCGGCGACCCCAGTCCCAGCGCCTCTCGCACGACGAAGAAAAGTCCTTTGGCGGCGTCGCGCGCCTGCGGAACCGCCACCGTGACACCCGCGACGCAGAGCACGACGATGACGAGCGCCGCCATCCCGAACGAGCGGCTCTCCACCTTCAGCTCGGGAACGGGCCGATCTCGAGTGTCCAGCTGCATGCAAAATCTCGACGGACGCTGACGCGCAAGGACATCCTATCCAACAGCGCGGACCGCGTCACGACGAATGCGCCGCCTGCCGGCGCCCCAATCGGACGGCAACGGCGAGCAGCTCACTGCACCTTGGCGCCGATCTGCTCGAGCACGCGGCGATATTTCTCGCTGTCGGCACGGATGCGCGCCGCGAATTCGGCCTCGCCGAGCACCCATGGCTCGCCGGCACCGGCCGCGGCAAGCTTCTGCGCGATGTCGGGCTGCACGCGGATCGCGGTCGCAGCCTCGCGCAGTCGGGCGACGATCGCCGGCGGCGTGCCGGCGGTCACGAACAGGCCCTGCCACAGTGTCACGTCGTAGCCGGGGTAGAACTCGCCGATGGTGGGCAAGTCGGGCAGCTCCGCGGAGCGCCGAGGTCCCGAGATCGCCAGCGCATGCAGCTGTCCGGATTTCACCAGGCTGACGACCGAGCCGCCGCCGAACATCGCCGCCGCGCTGCCGCCGATCACCCCGAGCGCGGCCGGCCCGCCGCCCTTGTAGGCAACATGGGTCATCTCGATGCTGGCCGCCCGCTTGAGCAGCTCCATCGCCAGCTGATGCTCGCTGCCATTGCCGATCGAGGCGTAGAACAGCGGCGGCCTGGCGTTGCGCGCGAAGGCGATGAAGGCCTTGAAGCCCATGCCGGCCGTGAGCTCCTTGTTCGCGGTCAGCACCAGCTCGTTCTGGATGAGGCTCGCGATCGGCACCAGATCCTTGAGGGGATCGAACTGCATCTTGACATAAAGATGCGGATTGATGGTGAACACCGAGCTCGGGCCGAGAAGCAGCGTGTAGCCATCCGGCTCTGCATGCGCGGCCACCTCGCCCGCGATGTTGCCGTTGGCGCCGGCACGGTTCTCGACCACGACCGGCTGGCCGAGCCGCTTCGATAACGCCTCCGCGAAAAGCCGCGCGATCAGGTCGGAGGCGCCGCCGGGCGGATAAGCCACCAGCAGCTTGATCGGCCGGGTCGGATAGGTCTGCGCCGATGCCGGCGCCGCGCCGAGCGCGAGCGCTGCCGCCAGCAGCATACCGATCAGGTGGCGCATCATCGACCCTCCCGGTTCGCCCTGCCTTCAATATACCTTCAGTCCGCCTTGGCGCCCGCGAGCTTGACCAGCGCGGCCCAGCGCGGGATTTCGCTCGCCAGGAACTCGTGAAAATCCTCGGGCGTACCGGTCGCCGCAATCGCACTGAACTTGGCGAGCGTGGCCCTGCTCGTCTCGGACTTGAGGCCCTCGTTGATCGTCGCGTTGAGCTTGGCGACGATGTCGGCCGGCGTGCCGGCGGGCGCCGCGACGCCCGTCCAGGCGTCGATGGTGAAATCAGGAAAGCCGCTCTCGACGAGGGTCGGCACGTCGGGCAGGGTCGGCCAACGCTCGCCCCGCGCGATCGCCAAGGCCCGCACCTTGCCGGCTTGGATCAGCGGATAGAGGCTGATCAGCGCGTCGATGGTGAACTGCACACGCCCCGCCAGCAGGTCGTTGATCGAGGCGGCGGCTCCCTTGTAGGGGACATAGACCGCATCGATGCCGGCCTTGGTTACCAGCAGCGTGCTGAGCAGATGCGGCGGCGTGCCGAGGCCGGCGCCGTAGTTGAGCTTGCCCGGATGTGCCTTGGCGTAGTCGACGAATTCCTTGACGCTCTGCACCGGCAGCTCATTCGACACCACGAAAACGTGCGGCAGCAGGGCAACCCGGGCAATCGGGGTCAACGACTTGAGCGGATCGATATCGAGGCTCTGATAGAGCGCCGGCGCGACCGCGAGCGAGCCGGACGAGCCGAACAGCAGCGTGTAGCCGTCAGGCGCCGCGGCAGCCGCAAGCTTGGTGCCGAGCGTCGAGCCGACGCCCGGGCGATTGTCGACCATGATCTGCTGGCCCAGCCGGCTCGACAGCTCGGCCGCCACCATGCGTCCCATGGTGTCGATCGGCCCGCCGGGCGGGAACGGCAGGATCATGCGGATCGGGCGGGTCGGATAAGTTTCCGCAAAGGCGGGCCGCGCCAGCGTCGTGGCGGCCGCGAGCCCGGCCACCGATGCGAGGAAATCCCGCCTCCCGATCATCGTTTCCTCCCGTATTGCACGCCGCTCGTTTGCGGCGCCCGCACACCCGCAAGGCTATCCGGTGAGGTGCGCCCATCAAATTGGACCTAACGGCGCAGGCCTGCGGCCTCAGTGGCCACTCTTTTCCCCGAGCCACGCGTTCGGCAGAAAATAGATCACCGCAACGACGAAGCATAGAAAGAGCGTCAGGGCGGGATTCACATAGGCCAGCGGAATCCCGGCGGCGTAGAGCGTCGCCGAAACCCAGCTCTTGATGGCAGCACGGCGGATGCTCGCCGCGTATTGCGGCTCGTTCTTGAGCTGGCCCGCGAGGACGATGCGCAGCGGCATGATCGCGACGTTGGCGAGCAGCAGGCTCGCGCCGTAGACCGCGGTGGCGAACGGCGTGAATCCGTCCTGGCCCAGGTATGCGGTCGCGAACGGGATGAACGAGATACCGAACAGGCAGAGCATGTTGGTCCACAGCACCGCGTTGTCGACCCGCCGGCACAGGTGGAACATGCGGTGGTGGTTCACCCAGTAGATCGCGACCACCAGATAGCTCAGCAGGTAGCTCAGAAAGGTCGGCCATAGCGAAAGGAGTGCTGCCGGATCGCGGCTCAGCGGCACCTTCAGCTCCAGCACCATGATCGTGATGATGACCGCGAGGACGCCGTCGGAGAAAGCTTCGAGGCGCCCCGGCCCCATGACCTGTTCGCTCATGTCACGATCACAGACGGTCGCGACGCGATGCGCAAGTGGCTGCAAGTAGCTGCAAGTGGCCACCGCGGATCCGCGCGCTGTCCCCATAGGAAGACCAGCGGAGCTGTGCCAAGCTGATGACCTGAGGGGCCCGTGATGATCCGTTTCAAGCTCGTCGTTGCCGTCGCCATCGTGCTGCTCGCCGCACTCCTATCGACTGGGCGCGCGCAAACCGCCGAGATCACGCTGATGTGCCCGCCGCCGATGCGAGGGGTCATTGGCGAGCTCGTTCCCGCCTTCGCGCGCGCGAGTGGACACACCGTCGCGATCGTGTACGCGCCCTCGAAAGCCATCATCGCGCGGCTGATGGCCGACGAGAAGGTCGACGTCGCCGTCTTGACCGCGCCGGCGGCCGACAGCCTGATCAAGGCGGGCAAGCTCAGCCGCCGCGTCAATCTTGCCCGGTCGAGCATCGGGGTTGCGGTGCGGCATGGCGCGCCAGCGCCCGATGTCACGTCGGCGGAGGCCTTCCGGCGCACCCTGCTGGCGGCCAAATCCTTCGCCCGCAACGATGGCGCTGACAGCGGCATCTACATGAAAGCGCTGATCGAGCATCTCGGCATTACCGAGCAGATGAAGCCCAAGACGACCCTGGTGCCGAGCGGCTACGTGGCCGAGCTGGTCGCCCGCGGCGAGGTCGAGCTCGGCGCCCAGCAGGTCTCGGAGCTCCTGTCGATCGCCGGCGTCGATGTCACGCCGCTACCGCCGGAACTGCAGCACGTCATGATCTTCTCGGCCGGCATCGCGCCGGCGCCTGCTTCGCCCGCTGCCGTCGATGCACTGGTCGAGTTCCTCACGGCTCCTGCCGCCGCGACCTCGATCAAGGTGCGCGGCCTCGACCCAGCCTGAGGCATCTCGCCCCCATACTACCGACGATAACCTCCGCGCCGGCGGCCCGGTGCGCTATCATCGGGCGTTCCTGCGAATCGATTCCGACAGGAAGGCTGGGTGCGCGAAAAGGAACTCCGCATAGCGCTCGTCTGCTTCGGCGGCGTGTCGCTTGCCGTCTACATGCACGGGATCACCAAGGAGATCCTCAAGCTCGCGCGCGCCTCGAGCGCCGTGCATGGCATCCGCGACCGCGCCAAGCGCCGGGTGGCATCGTTTCACGATGTCCACGATGAGAACGATCCCGAATACGATACCGAAACAATTTATTTCGAGCTCTTGCGCGAGATCGGCCACAGTGTCGATCTTCGCGTGTTCGTCGACATCGTGGCGGGCGCCTCGGCGGGCGGCATCAACAGCATCATGCTGGCGCGCGCCTTGAGCCACGACCTGCCGATGGATCGCCTGCGCGGCCTCTGGCTCGACAACGCGGACGTGACCGAGCTGATCGCCTCCGATGCCAAGGCGCATGGCTGGAGCAAATGGTTCCTGCGGCCATTCTTCTGGGCTGCCGGCCTTTCGCGCCGGCAGGAGATGCGCGATCGCGAGGTGCGCGCCAAGCTCTCGCTGTTGATGCGCTCGCGCTGGTTTCGGCCGCCGTTCGACGGCACCAAGATGGCGGCGCTGATGTACGACGGCATCGCCGCCATGGGCGCGCCGCGCGACGCCCAGGCATCGCTCCTGCCCTCCGGGCTCGGCCTCGATCTGTTCGTGACGGTGACGGATTTCTACGGCTGCCAGCAGCTCATGCAGATCCACGATCCGCCGGTCGTGCACGAGCGCGAGCACCGCCACGTGCTTCATTTCCGCTACCGGCGGCGGGCGAACGGCGCGGTCGACAGCGATTTCGACCTCGACAATGCGCCCGCGCTCGCCTTCGCGGCGCGGGCGACGGCCTCGATCCCGGGCGCGTTCCCGCCCGCACAGGTCCTCGAAATGGACGCGCTCCTGCAAGCACGCGGCGTGCCCTGGCCGCGCCGCGACGATTTCGTCGCCCGCAATTTCGAGGCCTATGCTCGGGTGAACGTCGACCCTTGCGCGGTTCCGTTCGTCGACGGCAGCGTGCTCAACAGTCGTCCGTTTCGCGAGGCCGTCACGGCGATCCGCGGCCGGCCGGCATTTCGCGAGGTCGATCGGCGCGTGGTCTACATCGATCCCAACCCGGGGCGCGCCCAGGCAGCGGCGCATCAGCGTGTGCCCGGCTTCTTTTCGACGCTGAAGGGCGCGCTCTCGGAAATCCCGCTCGCCGAACCGATCACCGATGATCTCGGTTGGATCGCGCGGTTCAACGAGACGGCGCGGCGCCTGCGCGCCATCATCGCGAGCGCGCGCCCGCACATCAGCCGGCTGGTCGCCGACATGATGGCGGCCAACGATGAGCCGATCACGGTCGACAGCGTCGGGGCGTGGCGCGCGTTCGCCAACGCCAAGGCGGCCCGGGACGCCGGGTTCGCCTACGAAGCGTATGTGCGGCTCAAGCTCGCCGCGGTGCGCGGCTTCGTGAGCCGGCTGATCGCCAATATGCGCGGCGTGCAGCCGCACTCGCCGTTCGCGCGCGGGATCGCCGAGATCGTCGACGCCTGGGCGCTCGCCGCAGGCGTCATGTACGAGGCGGGGGACGGCCACCCGTTGCAGGAGGACGCCGCCGCGCCAACGCCCGACCTGCCCGCGTGGGTGAAATTTCTCCTCACGCTCGATGTCGACTATCGCAAGCGCCGCCTCAATTTCCTCATTGAAGGGCAGAACCGCCTGTACCAGATGTTGGGCGGCGACGGTTTCGCGGACCTCGATCCGGCCGCCGTCGATCGGCTCAAGCGCTGGTTCTATGACTGCCTCGACGCCCTGGAGAAGCGCGCCGGCATGGCGGCCGACGACCCGCTGGCGCGCGACCTCGTGAACGATATCTTTCGCGTCGCCCCCTCAGCAGCGGACATGAAGGACATCGCTACCTATGCGCGGGCATTCGCGCAGCAGCACCGGGAGGCCCTCGACCGGCTGGTCGCACGCATCGGTACCGTCATCGATCTGCAGGCGAGCACGCGCGACATCGACATGCTGCTGGCCGAGGCGCAGGGCTGGCCGGGCAGCGGGCTCGACGAGGTGCTGGTGAACTATCTCGGCTTTCCGTTCTGGGACGTGCTGACGTTTCCGGTCATGCCGTGGCGCGAGGCAGGCGAGTTCAACGAAATCCGCGTCGATCGTATCAGCGCGCAGGATGCGGCCGGCATCGCGCGGCTCGGCCCCTTCCGCCTCAAGGGCTCGGCCTTCAACCAGTTCGCCGCCTTCCTGTCGCGCGCCTATCGCGAGAACGACTACCTGCTCGGCCGCCTGCATGCGGCCGACCGGCTGATCGACATCGTCTGCGACGCGGCCGGCCCCGACGCGCTCACGCCCGAAGCGATCCACGCCTTCAAGCGCCACGCCGTGCGCCGCATCCTCGACGCCGAGGAACCGCATCTCGCGACCTGCGGCGAGATGATCGCGCGGCTGCGGGCGGCGCTGGAGAAGGCGAGTAGCGAATAGCGCGTGGCGAATAGCGAGTGGCGAGTGGCGAATAGAGGGCGACACGTCTATCTACTCGCTATTCCCTATCCGCTATTCGCCACAACCGGAACCCGATGTCCGAGCCCTTCTGGAAGACCAAATCGCTGGCGGAAATGACCGCGGCCGAGTGGGAGAGCCTGTGCGACGGCTGCGGTCGGTGCTGCCTCAACAAGCTCGAGGACGAGGAAACCGGCAAGTACTACTACACGGACGTCGGCTGCCGGCTCCTTGATGGCGAGACCTGCCGCTGCCGCGACTATCCGAACCGGCTCGCGAAGGTCGACGACTGCGAGCAGCTCACGCCCGACAATGTCGCGGCGCTCGGCTGGCTGCCGCTGAGCTGCGCCTACCGGCTCGTCGCCGAGGGCAAGGACCTCTACTGGTGGCATCCACTGGTCTCGGGCGATCCCGAATCCGTGCACGTCGCCGGCGTCTCGGTGCGCGGCCGCGTGCAGGGCAGCGACGACGACGTGTCCGCCGAGCAGCTCGAGGACCACGTGGTGAGCTGGCCCATGCGGCTGCCGAAGCGAGCCAAGGAGCCGCGTAAGTGATCTCCGGGCACCGGGCCGTGATCACACGCCGCGACGCCCTCGTCGCCCTCATCGCAAGCCAGCCTCACGGCGCGATGCGTCATCCCTCCTTGATGGTGATGTGCGCGGCGCGCACCACCTTCGCCCACTTGTCGACCTCGGACGCGACATAGGCGCCGAACTGGTCGGGCGTGAACACGATCGGGGTGGTCGCGACGTCGGCGAGGCGCTTCCTGATGCCCGGATCGGCGAGCCCGGCGTTGATCTCGTGATTGAGCCGGGTGATGACGTCGGCCGGCGTGCCGCGCGCGACACCGATCCCGCACCACGAGTTCGCCACATACAGCGGCAGGGTCTCGCTCATGCTCGGGACATCCGGCAATCCCGGGAAGCGCGTCTTGCTAAGCATCGCGATCGGCCGGATTGCGCCGGCGCGGATATGCGGCAGCACGCCGGTCATGACGTCGATCGCGAGCTGCACCTGGCCGGCCATGAGATCGGTATCCATCGGCGCGCCGCCCTTGTAGGGCACGTGCACGAGCTGCACGCCCGCCTCCATCTGAAAGAGTTCGTTCGCCACATGCGACGTCGAGCCGACGCCGTAGGAGCCGATGGTGATCTTGCCTGGATGCTGTTTCGCGTAGGCGATCAGCTCCGGGACGGTCTTTGCGGGAAACGACGGATTGGCGAGCAGGACGAGAGGAAAGTCGATCAGCCCGGCGACTGGCGCGATGTCGCGCCGTATGTCGAAGGGGAGATTCTTGAACAACGACGGATTGACCGCGGCCGAGGCCGCCACGAACAAGAGCGTGTAGCCGTCCGCCGGTGACGCGAGGACGTTCTGGATCGAGATGTTGGTCGAGGCGCCCGGCCGGTTCTCGACGAACACCTGCTGCCGCAGGCGCTCGCTCAGCCATGCCGCCATGATGCGCGAGACGATGTCGGCGCCGCCACCGGGCGGAAAGCCGACGACGAAGCGGATCGGGCGCGACGGATAGTCGTCGGCGAACGCGACGCCGGATGCGATCGTCGCGGCGCCGGCCCCGGCGAGCGTCAGGAATGATCGACGGTCGAGAAATTTACGAGCACGCATGGACGTCTCCCACGAGTTTCAGGACGTCGCTTCCGTACTGCCAGTGCGCGCATCCCCTCGCGCGCTCCGCCATCATAAACTGTTCCGTCGCGCTTGAAATGCCCGATTTCGCCGCGTCGCGACGCATCTATTTGAGCGGAGCGAGATTGAAAAAACGCGCGGCGTCGCGCCGCAAAAATCTTCTGCCGGTCGGCGGCCGGGATGCCCGACCCCACGACGATCTCGACGTCCTGGTGCGGACCGATCGACACCGGTCCGTAATCGGTGCCGAAAATCACGCGATCGGCGCCAAAAACCTCGACGGCTTTGCACACGTGCGGCGCCTAGCTAGAAGCCCCTGGTGTCGACGTCGAGAAGCTTTCAGATTCGCTCGGCCGGCTCCTGGCGGCGCATCGGCGCGCTCAAATATTCAGCACCCGCCCGTACGCGTCGCGCACCGCTTCGCCCATCATCTCCGAGAGGGTCGGATGCGGGAAGATGGTCTGCATCAGCTCTTCCTCGGTCGTCTCCAGGTTCATCGCCACCACGTAGCCCTGGATCAGCTCGGTCACCTCGGCGCCGACCATGTGGGCGCCGAGCAACTGGCCGGTCTTCCGGTCGAAGATCACTTTGACCAGTCCCTGGTCCTCGCCGAGCGCGATCGCCTTGCCGTTGCCGATGAAGGGGAAGCGGCCGACGCGGATGTCGAGCTTCCTGTCCTTGGCGGCAGCTTCAGTCAGCCCGACCGAGGCGACCTGCGGCGAGCAATAGGTGCAGCCCGGGATCATCAGCTTGTTCATCGGGTGCGGATGGAGGCCCTTGATCGCCTCGACGCAGACCACGCCCTCGTGCTCCGCTTTGTGAGCAAGCATCGGCGGGCCGGCGACGTCGCCGATCGCGTAGATGCCGGGCACGTTGGTCTTGCACAGGCCGTCGATCACGATGGTGCCGCGATCGGTCTTCACGCCGAGCTTTTCCAGGCCCAGGTTCTCGATATTGCCGACGACGCCGACCGCCGAGATCACGCGCTCGACCTCGATCGTCTGGGTCTTGCCCTTGCCGTCATCGATCGTCGCGACGACGCTGTCGCTTTTCTTGTCGAGCTTCGTCACCTTGGCGCCAGTGAGGATCTTGATGCCCTGCTTCTCGAAACTCTTGCGCGCGAAAGCCTGAATCTCAGCATCCTCCACAGGCAAAATCTGTGGCAGCACCTCGACGACCGTCACGTCGGCGCCGAGGGTGCGAAAGAACGAGGCAAACTCGATGCCGATCGCGCCCGAGCCGACCACCAGCAGCGACTTCGGTACCCGGTCCGGCACCATCGCCTCGAAATAGGTCCACACCAGCTTTTTGTCCGGCTCGAGCCCGGGCAGCACGCGCGGGCGGGCGCCGGTCGCGATGATGATGTGCTTGGCCTGATAGCCGCCCGGCCCGAGCGCGCCCTTCGGCGCTTCCACCTGGGCGGCCTTCACGGTGATCTTGCCGGGCGCGTCGATCGTCGCCTCGCCCCAGATCACGCTCACCTTGTTCTTGCGCATCAGGAATCCGACGCCGTCATTGAGCCGCTTCGACACCGCGCGCGAGCGCTTCACCACGGCGGCGGCGTCATAGCCGACATTGTCTGCCTTGAGCCCATAATCCTTGGCGTGCTGCATGTAGTGGAAGATCTCGGCCGAGCGCAGCAGCGCCTTGGTCGGAATACAGCCCCAGTTGAGGCAGATGCCGCCGAGATAGGCCTTCTCGACGATCGCGGTCTTGAAGCCGAGTTGGGCTGCGCGGATCGCCGTGACGTAACCGCCGGGACCCGACCCGATGATGATGATGTCGAAGGATTCAGCCACCTAGCTCTCCCAACCTAATTCTTCCAACCTAGCTCTCGATTGTCTGCTCGCCCGTCGCGGCCGCCGCCAGGGCGCGGCGCCGGATGATGATGACCCGCACGCGCCATTCGATGACCGCCAGCAGGATCGCGATCGCGACCCCGCCGAGGTATATCATCTGCGCCAAGTCCTGCAGAAACCGCTCGGACGAGATGAAGGCGTCGTAGAAAATCTCGCGCGCCGGCGGCGTCAACACGATGATGGCCGCCGCGACCGACGTCACCCATGGCCATCGCGAGATCATCGCGCGCCTCCGGGCAGGCCCTCACACCAGCATTGCGGTCGGGCTTTCGATGAAGCGCTTGATCTCGCCGATCAGCTCGGCGCCGAGCGCACCATCGATGGCGCGATGATCGCAGGACAGCGTGATCTTCATCTGGGTCGCGACCGTCACCTTACCGTCCTGCACCACCGCGCGCTGCTCGCCGGCGCCGACCGCCAGAATCGTCGTCTGTGGCGGGTTGATCACCGCGGTGAACTCCTCGATGCCGTACATGCCGAGATTGGAGACCGCGCTGGCGCCGCCCTGGTACTCCTCGGGCTTGAGCCGGCGAGCACGGGCCCGCGCGGCGAAATCCTTCATCTCCTTCGAGATGGTGATGAGCGATTTCTCGTCGACATTGCGCAGCACCGGCGTGATCAGCCCGCCCGGCAGCGCGACCGCGATGCCGATATTGGCATGATGGTGCTTGAGCATGCCGCTCTCGGTCCAGGTGACGTTGGTGTCGGGCTTGCGCACCAGCGCAAGGCCGAGCGCCTTGATGACGAAATCGTTGACCGACAGCTTGTAGGCGGGCTTGCCATCGTCGCCTTTGGGCGCGGTCGAGTTGATGTCCTCGCGCGCCGCCAGCAGACGGTCGATCGTGCACGTCACCGTGAGATAGAAGTGCGGGATCGTGACCGTCGCCTGCTGCAGCCGCTGTGCGATGATCTTGCGCATGTTGTCGTGCGGCACGATGTCGTAGGAGCCCGGCTCGTAGAAGGCGCGGATTTTTTCGTCCGACAGTGACGGAGGCGGCACCGCGATGCCCGGCGCTGCCGGCGCCGCGGGTGCGCGCAACCCGCCGCCGGCCTTCGCTTGCGCGACGTCGCGCGCGATCACACGGCCATGCGGACCCGAGCCTGCGATGCGGGCGATATCGATGTTCGCTTCCTTGGCGAGCCGCCGCGCCAGCGGCGATGCGAAGATGCGTCCGTGGCCATTGGCTTGCGGTGCCGGCTGCGCCTGGGCGGCTGCCCGCACGGGCTGCGGCGGCGGGGCCGCGGTCGCCGCCTGCGGCTGTGGGGCCGGCGCGGCAGCAGGCTTCGCGGGCGCCGACGGCTGCGACACCGGCGCAGCGGCTTGCGCGGGAGCCGGTGCAGCGCCCTTGCCGGCGCTCGATGCCGCCGCCTTCACGTCCTCACCCTCGCCGGCGAGCACGGCGATCAGCTGGTTGACCGGCACGTCGGCGGTGCCTTCCGGCACGATGATCTTCGCCAGCACGCCGTCGTCGACCGCCTCATACTCCATCGTCGCCTTGTCGGTCTCGATCTCGGCGAGGATATCGCCGGTCTTGACCCGATCGCCCTCCTTCTTGAGCCACTTGGCGAGGTTGCCCTTCTCCATCGTCGGAGAGAGCGCAGGCATGAGGATGTTGATCGGCATGGTGAAGTACCTGGCGAGAGACCTGGTGCTGACCTGGCGGCTACCTGTAGGCCACGCCCTTGGCGGCCTCGACGACCTCCGCAACCGACGGCAGCGCGAGTTTCTCGAGATTGGCCGCATACGGCATGGGCACGTCCTTGCCGGTGACGCGAACGACCGGCGCATCGAGATAGTCGAAGGCGTGCTCCATGATGCGCGCCGCGATCTCGGCGCCGACGCCCGACTGCGGCCAGCCCTCCTCGACCACGACGCAGCGTCCGGTCTTCTGGACCGACTCGACGATCGTGGCGGTGTCCATCGGCCGGATGGTGCGCAGATCGATCACCTCGGCGGACAGGTTTTCCTTCGCGAGCTCCTCGGCGGCCTTGAGGGCGTAGCTCATGCCCATCGACCAGGCCACGAACGTCACATGCTCGCCCGGCCGCGCGATCTTGGCCTTGCCGATCGGCACCGTATAGTCGTCGAGCTTCGGCACCGGCGACGAATGGCCGTAGAGAATCTCATTCTCGAGGAAGATCACCGGGCTCGGCAGGCGGATCGCCGACTTGAGCAAGCCTTTGGCGTCGGCCGCCGTGTACGGCGCGATCACCGTGAGACCGGGGATGTGCGAGTACCAGGCCGAATAGTCCTGGCTGTGCTGGGCGGCGACGCGCGCCGCGGCGCCGTTCGGCCCGCGAAAGACGATCGAGCAGCCCATCTGCCCGCCCGACATATAGAGCGTCTTCGCGGCCGAGTTGATCAGCTGATCCATGGCCTGCATGGCGAAGTTGAAGGTCATGAACTCGACGATCGGCTTCAGTCCGGCGAGCGCGGCACCGACGCCGAGGCCCGTGAACCCATGCTCGGTGATCGGCGTGTCGATCACCCGGTCCTTGCTGAACTCCTGCAGTAGTCCCTGCGTCACCTTGTAGGCGCCCTGATACTCGGCGACCTCCTCGCCCATCACGAAGACGTCCGGATCGCGCCGCATCTCCTCCGCCATGGCGTCGCGCAGCGCCTCGCGCATCGTCATCGTGACCATCTCGGTGCCTTCCGGCACGTCCGGCTCGGGCAGTGCGGCCGGCTGCGGCGGCGCCGCGACCGCCGACTTCGGCTCGGCGGGGGCGCGCGCCTCCCGGGCGGCCGGAGCCGAGGCGGGCGCCGCCGGCGGGGCGGATTCGGCGCCCTTTTCCTGCTGCGCGGGTTGTTGCGACGGCTGCGTCGGCGGCGCCGCAGCGTGGAAATTGTTGAGCGCCCCCGAGTCTTCGCCTTCGGACAGGATCACGGCGATCGGCGTGTTGACGGCGACGTCGGCGGTCCCCTCCGGCACCAGGATCTGCCCGAGCGTGCCCTCGTCGGTCGCCTCGACCTCCATGGTCGCCTTGTCGGTCTCGATCTCGGCGATGATGTCGCCCGATTTGACCTTGTCGCCCTGGTGCTTGACCCACTTGGCGAGGTTGCCCTTCTCCATCGTGGGTGAGAGCGCGGGCATCAATACGGGGATCGGCATCGGCGTTCTTTGTGCTCGTGCTGCGAAATCAGGCGGTGCGAATGACGTCGGTCCATAGCTCGGACGGATCGGGCTCGGGATCGTGGGTGGCGAACTCGGCCGCGTCATTGACGACCTTGCGGATGTCCGCGTCGACCTTCTTGAGCTCGTCCTCGCTCGCCCGCTTGGTGGCGATGAGGCGCGCACGCACCTGCTCGATCGGATCGTGCTCGGTGCGCACCTTCTCGACCTCCTCGCGCGTGCGATACTTGGCGGGATCGGACATCGAGTGGCCGCGATAGCGGTAGGTCAGCATCTCGAGAATGTAGGGACCCTTGCCGTCGCGGCACCATTGCACGGCCTTGTCGCCTGCGGCCTTGACGGCGCGCACGTCCATCCCGTCGACCTGCTCGCCCGGGATGCTGAAGGATGCGCCGCGCTTGGAGAAATCGGTCTGTGCCGAAGCACGCGTCACCGAGGTGCCCATGGCGTAGCGGTTGTTCTCGATGACGTAGATCACGGGGAGCTTCCACAGCTCCGCCATGTTGAAGCTCTCGTAGACCTGGCCCTGATTGGCGGCACCATCGCCGAAATAGGTCAGGCTCACGCCGTCATTCTTGCGGTAGCGGTTCGCGAACGCGAGACCGGTACCGATCGGCACCTGGGCGCCGACGATGCCATGGCCGCCATAAAATCCCTTGGCGACGCTGAACATGTGCATCGAGCCGCCCTTGCCCTTGGAATAGCCGCCGCGGCGCCCGGTGAGCTCGGCCATCACGCCTTTCGGGTCCATGCCGCAGGCCAGCATGTGGCCGTGGTCACGGTAACCTGTGATGACCTGATCGCCCTCCTTGATCGCCATCTGCATGCCGACCACGACGGCTTCCTGGCCGATGTAGAGGTGGCAAAAGCCGCCGATCAGGCCCATGCCATACATCTGGCCGGCCTTCTCCTCGAACCGGCGGATCAGCAGCATCTCGCGGTAGGCTTTGAGCTCGCGCTCCTTGCCGAGATCAGGGACCGCCGGTTTGGCGTCGGGCTTGGCATCCATTTTGGCGTCCGCCTTGGGTTCCGCGGCCGCTGACGCGGGTTTTTTTCGGGCGACCGCCATGACGTGACCTCTGGTTCCGAGCGGATGCAGCAGAAGTTTCCATAGCCCAAATCATTGCCCGGCGGAAGCGTTCCGCCGCCGGCGCGGGCGATGCAGGACCTTGCGGCAACTGCATGTGGACGCAATGCAAATTGGGAATGTCCGGCGGTCGCCGCAAGGACGCGCGAACTCGTCGGCAGGCGTCAGCGGTGCGGTGTCATCAGGACGAGATCGTGCGGGTCCGCGTAGTCGAGCAACTCGCGCGCGCGCTCGTCGAGCATGTCCGGGTCGACGCTATCGGACTTGAGCAGCCGGATACGGCGCTGCCAGGCGTCGCGCTCGGCGGTCGCCTGGGCGAGCTGCTCGGTCAGATTGGCGATTTGCTTGTCCATCTGCTCGCGCGCACGCAAACCATGGTCGCCCGTGTAGGCATTGAGGCCGAAATAGCCGATCAGTGCCGCCGCCAGCGCATAGAGGCCGAGGCCGGTGAAGAACGAGCGCAGGCGCGGACGGATGACCATCCGGGCAGCATGCCGCCGCGCCGTTAAGACGCCATTAACGACAGGGCGGTCGTCGCCGTCGCGCCAACCACCGAATTGGTCATCGAGCCGGTTGCCGAACTGGTCTTTGCGGCGCGGCGCAGCGCTTGCGGCGGCTGACCGAAGGCGCGCAGGAAGGCACGCCGCATGCGCTCGGGATCGCGGAAGCCGGTCAGCGCTGCGATCTTTTCGATCGGCTCGGGCCCGCTCTCGATCCGTTCGCGCGAAGCTTCGAGACGCAAGCGCTCGATCGCCTTCGCCGGGGTCATGCCGGTCTCGACCGCGAAGGCGCGAGCGAAATGGCGCGGGCTCATGCCGGCGTGTTCGGCGAGGCGCTCGACGGTAAGCCGTTGGTCGAGCCGCTCGCGCGCCCATGCCAACAATGGGGAAAACCGGCTGCCCGGACGATCCGCCTCGAGCAGCGCCGAGAACTGCGATTGCCCGCCGGGGCGGCGGTAGTAGACGACGAGCTGCTGCGCGGCACGTTTGGCAACGGATTCGCCGAGATCCTCGGCGATCAGGGCCAGCGCCAGGTCGATCCCCGCCGTGATGCCGGCCGACGTCCAGATCGCGCCGTCGCGGATGAAGATGCGGTCTGGCTCGACGCGAACCCGCGGAAAGGTGCGCGCGAATTCTTCGGCCCGATTCCAATGCGTCGTCGCGCGCCGGCCATCGAGCAGCCCGGCCGCCGCGAGGACGAAGGCGCCCGAGCAGACGCTTGTAGTGCGCCGGGCGCGCGACGCGGCGGCGCTGACATAGGCCAGGGTTTCGCTGCAGGCGGACGCTTCGCGAGATCCCCGGCCCCCGACGATCACGAGCGTATCGAGCGGCGCCTCGACGAAAGCCTCGGCCGTCAGTTGGACGCCCGACGAGCTGACGACTGGACCGGGGCGCCGCGCCATCACGCGCAGGCGATACGGCGGCCGCTCGACGTCGCGACAGGCCACCTCGAATGCGCTCAAGGGTCCGGCCGCGTCGAGCAGCTGGAAGCTGGGGAAAATGAGAACGCCGACATCGCGCATGTTCTGGTTGGCGGAAAACGAGGGAACATGGTCATTTCGGCCGCACCCTATGTGAGCTACTGTCCGGCGTCAATTCCACGAGGATACGACGATGAGCGAACGCGGGCCGGTTATCGTGTTGGCGGTGTTTCCCGCCGTTACACAACTCGATTTCACCGGACCTTACGAAGTGTTCTCCGCCCTCCCCGGCGCGACGGTGATCATCGCCAGCACACAAGGCGGCACGATCGAGGCCGGCGGCGGCATGACCTTCGCGGGTGTGCGCCGGCTCGCCGATATTCCGCGCTGCGACGTGGTGTGCGTGCCGGGCGGCCGCGGCGCGACCGACAATGCCATCTGCGACCTGGCATTCCTCGCCGAATTGCGCCGCCTCGCCGCCGGCGCTCGCTTCGTCACCTCGGTGTGCACGGGCGCGCTGGTGCTGGGTGCCGCCGGATTGCTGCGCGGCAAGCGCGCCGCGACCCATTGGGCCTGGCGCGACCTGCTGGTCCCGTTCGGCGCGATACCCGTGGCCGAACGCGTGGTGCGCGACGACAATGTGATCACCGGGGGCGGCGTCACGGCCGGCATCGACTTTGCGCTCGCGCTCGTGGCGGAGCTTGCCGGCCCGGAGACCGCGCAAGCGATCCAGCTCGGGATCGAATACGCGCCGGCGCCGCCGTTCGCTGCGGGCACGCCTGAAACGGCTCCATCGGCGGTCCTGGCGCGGGTGCGCGAGCGCCTCGCCGGGATGGCGGCGAAGCGCAATGCCGCCGTTGCGGCTGCCGCAGAGCGGCTGGCGCAGACCCTTCCGGGGACGTGACCGGCTTGCGCGAGCTCAGCGCAGCCCGTTGATCACTTCACTCGCAGTAACGATCTCGGCGAACTCACCTTGCAGGTTCGCGAGCGTCATCGTGTGCACCCGCTCGGCCGGAATCGGCTCCCCGTCGATCCCGGCGAGATCGAAAGTCCACGTCGCATCGCGCACCAGCTTCGCATCAAAGCCGAGATTGCCCGCCATCCGCGCCGTCGTTTCGACGCAGTGATTGGTCGTCGCGCCGACGATCACGAGATGCTCGATATTCTTGTCGCGCAGGCGCCGCTCCAGATTGGTGCCGATGAACGACGAATTCACCTGCTTGATGATCACCGGCTCGCCTGCCTGCTCGCGCGCCTCGTCCTTGACGGCATGGCCGGGCTGATCCGCCGCAAAGCGAGATGTCGGGCGGCGCGAAGCGTGGCGGATGTGGATGACCGCCGCGCCCTTGGCGCGGAATGCCGCAAGCAGCTCGCTGATGCGCGCGACGGCATCCGGATTGTTGCGCCGCTTACCCGCGGCCTCGAGCTCGTCGAACGCCTTCTGCACATCCACGACGATGAGGGCGGTCTGCCCGAGGGGCAACGGCGTCATCAACGCTTCTCCGGCGCAACATGCATGATACGCCGACTATGCGCCGCGATCTCATCGCGTGAGAAGGACAGCGACCTCCGCTTGGTCGACGGTGGTCGCGTCGCGACCGAAATCCCGGGCCGCCACTCGGTCGCCGGGCGGATCGGTCGCGGCACGAAGCCGCCGCCGCAGTTGGGGCAGACGTTGAGCAAGACATTATCGACGCAATCGGCGCAGAAGGTGCACTCGAAGCTGCAGATGCGCGCCACTGTCGAATCCGGAGGCAGATCGCGGTCACAGCATTCGCAATTCGGACGCAGCTCCAAAGCCATTGCGACCTCCTCTCGATAGAGGGCGTGCAGGCTATTGCCGCCGCGTCCGATCGTAAAGGACGCGGACTCCGCCAAAACCTGCCGCGGCAGATGTCAGCGCAGCGCGCGCAGGGCCGCGCGGCCGGCGAACTTCGCCTGCGGGCCGAGCTCCTCCTCGATGCGCAGGAGCTGGTTGTACTTGGCGGTGCGGTCCGAGCGCGCAAGCGAGCCGGTCTTGATCTGGCCGCAGGCGGTCGCGACCGCGAGATCCGCGATGGTCGAATCCTCGGTCTCCCCCGAGCGATGCGACATCACGGCCGTATAGGCGGCCTTGTGCGCCATCTCGACGGCCGCGAGCGTCTCGGTCAGCGTGCCGATCTGGTTGACCTTGATCAGGATGGAGTTGCCGAGCCCGCGCCGGATGCCGTCGGCGAGCCGCGTCACGTTGGTGACGAACAGGTCGTCGCCGACCAGCTGGCACTTCTTTCCGATCAGGTCGGTCAGCGCCTTCCAGCCGGCGAAATCATCCTCCGCCATGCCGTCCTCGATGGAGACGATCGGGTAGCGTCCGACCAGCTCGGCGAGATACTTGGCCTGCTCGTCCGGCGAGCGGACTTTGCCCTCGCCTTCATAGTGATAGGCACCGTCCTTGAAGAATTCCGTCGAGGCCGGATCGAGGGTGAGGCAGATGTCATCGCCGGGCTTGTAGCCGGCCGCCTCGATCGCCTTCATGACGAAGCCGAGCGCGGCGTCTGCCGACGGCAGGTTTGGCGCAAAGCCGCCCTCGTCGCCCACATTGGTGTTGTGGCCGGCGTCGTGCAGCGCCTTTTTGAGCGTCTGAAACACCTCGACCCCCACGCGGAGCGCCTCGCGGAACGTGGGCGCGCCGACCGGCATGATCATGAATTCCTGAAAATCGATCGGATTGTCGGCGTGCACGCCGCCGTTGACGATGTTCATCATCGGCACCGGCAGGAGCCGCGCCGAGGCGCCGCCGACATAGCGAAACAGCGGCAGGCCGCTCGCGACCGCGGCCGCCTTGGCGGTCGCGAGCGACACGCCCAAGATCGCATTGGCGCCGAGCCGCGCCTTGTTGGACGTGCCGTCGAGCGCGATCATGGTCTCGTCGATCTTGCCCTGCTCCTGCGCGTCCATGCCGCCGAGCGCATCGAAGATCTCGCCATTGACGGCCGCCACAGCCTTTTGCACGCCCTTGCCGAGGTAGCGCTTCTTGTCGCCGTCGCGCAGCTCGACCGCCTCGTGCGCACCGGTCGAGGCGCCGGACGGGACCGCGGCGCGGCCGAGGGTGCCGTCCTCCAACATCACATCGACCTCGACGGTCGGATTGCCGCGGCTGTCGAGAATTTCGCGGCCGATGATATCGACGATGGCGGTCATTGGTGGATCTCGGAGGGTTCAGGGTTGCGCCGCGCTCATACAGGATCACGTGCCCCAGCGACA
The DNA here is from genome assembly GCA_035293985.1 of Xanthobacteraceae bacterium. Classification (GTDB taxonomy): domain Bacteria; phylum Pseudomonadota; class Alphaproteobacteria; order Rhizobiales; family Xanthobacteraceae; genus JAVDCA01. The sequence goes on along the minus strand of DATGLS010000015.1, from coordinate 49,244 downwards.
AGGCAGGCTCGAACCAACCGCCCGAACGGGCCTTTCGCACAAAGGCTTGCGGCGGGCGCTATGGAACCGGATGAATGGTGCCGAGCCACGCGACCGCCGCCAGCACCAGAAGGCCGACGCCCTGCTCCACGACGACGCTGTGCCACAGGCGGCTGACGCCGGTCGAATCCTTCGCGGCCATCACAGGGGGGCTCAGCACCACGCGGTTGACGATGGCGAACCCGACCAGCACGGCCACCAAGGCGAGCTTGAGCAGTAGCGCCCGCCCATAGTCCGAGCCGATCAGGCTCGCGGGGCGCGGCACCATGACGAGCGCGTTGATGCAACCCGTGATCAAGACCAGCCCGACCACCCAATAACCCATGGTCGAGAACCGCCGCAGTGCCTTTCGCGCGCTCTTCGAGGTCTCGCGCCTGGTGATCACGCGATGCAGCAGCGGTGCGAGACAAAACAGCCCCCCGATCCAAACGGCTGCGCACAGCAAGTGCACCACGTCGGCGATCATGTGGATGCGCGCCACCGCCGGCCCGTGCCCAGCCCCGGTCATGCCGTGACCGACGCCCACCAAGCTTGCGACGAATCCGCTCGCCAGGAGCATCAGCGCAAACTCGCGCCCGCGCGACGCCTTCCAGCCGAGTTGGACGACGACGATCGCAACCAGCACGATCAGCCGGCCGATCCACAAGTGGCCGAACCGCGTGTCGAACGTCACGGCCTGCAGGATGTCGGGCGCGACGGCATCGGCGAAGCTGCCCGCCATGGTGACTGCGACGCCCGCGAACCACCCGAGTCCCGACAGCAGAGCCGCGATGCTTGCCATGACCTCCCAGGCGCCAGCCTCGGGCGCCGCCGTGCGCGCAACGGCCACCCGAAACAGCGGCGCGCCGAGGAGCAGCGCGGCCGCCGCATAGTGCACCAACCGCGATGCGACGATCAGCTCATCCACGGCACGTGATCACGGCTTGACCTCGAAGCTGAAGCTGCCCTCGGTGCGATGCGTATCGACCGAGAGCACCTTCCAGGTCACTTTGTACCGGCCGGGCGCCAGCCCATGCGTCGGGATCACCATCTGCTTCGGATCGGCTGTATCGACCGTGCCGTTGCCGAGCACCGCCCCGGTGCTCGAGCGCAGTTGGGCGCCGCTGAAGCGGGGCTCGAGCGCCTGGGTGAACCACATGCGCACCTCGTTCGGCGAGCTCTTCACGGTGCTGCCGACCAGGGGGCTCGCGTGATCGAGAAAGGCGTGCGCATGAGCCGTGGCGCCGCCAAAGGCCAACGCGACGACGATAGCCGTAGACCGGATCATCTGTCGGATATGTTGCATGATCAGTTGCCGAACATCGGCCTCCTGGGATTGGTGACACCGCCGATCAGCGGCTGGCCGATCGTCGTCGGAAACATATCGTCGAGATAGAGATGGAGCTGGCCGATTACACCAGTCCCTGAGCCGCTCGCATGGTTGATCGGGATCATCGCCTCGAGCCCGACCTGGAAATAGTCGCCGACCCAGATCACGCCCGGATTGATCGTGCCGCTGGTGCCGATGCCGGTGCCGAAACTATTTGAGACCGGTGTCTGAAGCCGGGCCTCGACGATCGGGATGAGATGGTTGACGATGTCCGGCAGCTGCAGGTCGACCACGTTCGATTTGAGGTATGGCATGCTGTACTGCAGCGAGAAGCCGTAGGTGAGGAAACGCGGATTGGGCGTGACCCTGACGTTCCCACTGTCATCCACCGACATGGTCGAGCTGCTCGACGGGATCGCGTAGCCGACCTGCGCCGTGAATCCGAATGGCCGTGCCCAGCCCATATCGTCCGGTAAAGTGCCGAAGCCTTTGCCCATGTAGAAGGTCGGCGTGTAGGTCGTGAAAGTGTCGGCGCCTACGCTGTTCGCACCGGTGCCGCCCCAATCGATCACGAGCGCGGTCGACATGACGAACTCGGCGTTCGGGACCGAGAGGAACTGCCACTTGAACGTCGTCTCGAGGTCCTGGAAGCCGCTCACGCTCGGACTGCCGGGCTGGCTCAGACGCGTCCAGGTGGGACTGATGGAGACGCCGAACGTCTCGGTGATGCGCTTGGAGAACTCGCCGGAAACGTCGAGCTGCTGCGCCGAGGGTTGGTCACTGGTGCGCGACCACGCGACGGTCGGAATCGACAGCTCGTCGGCGACGCAGGGGTCATCGATCGCCAACGTGGCGGGAAAAAACCGCGCCCCGACGAAGCAATGCGCGAGCGCGCTCGCGTCGGACAAAGCAAGCCCGCAGATGGCGAGCGCCACCACCCGGGAGACGGAAGAGAACATGGAAGTGCTCCGCTTGTATGGATCGATCGCGGCGCCGGTCCCCGACGCCGCAGCTCACGGCCGCTCAAACGGAGCGCGGCGGAGCGCGTGATGCATACGGGGCGCGGAAATCAAGACTGGTCGGCCGCGGCACGCTCGCAGGCCGCATCGCCTGCGATGCCGGCTGCGGGGCCGCGACGAAGACGAGTGCGGGCGGCGGCGCCAGCACCTTGGCCGAAAATGGGCAGGCACAGGCCGGGCAGGCGCCGTGCGACTTCGGCGCGACGGGTGCGCCGCCATCGTCGCCGACGGGAGCCTGCTGATCGTGCGTGCAGATGACGGCAAGGTCGGGCGTACCCCCGGCGCCCGCCGCGGCCTGGCCGATCATCCAGGCGGTGAGCAGCAGCTGGACGGCGATCGCGAACGCGCCGAGCGCTGCGCCGAACAGGCGCCAAGCCGGGGGTTGGTGCGAACGCCGATGCATTCGGGACTCTGTCAAAAGGCTGGAAGCGCCCATATCGCCGACACCATTTCGGCAATGCAACTCAAAGCTTTTCGAGACGCCGATCCAGCAATACGCTACAGGAATGCCACGCGGGTAGTCCAGAACGCGTATTCCGCGGTGCAGGACCCTTCTTGGGACCGCAATATTCCCGACCGTGACCGAATAGCCACTCGCTAAAGCTTGACGATGACCCGTAGACCGCTCCAGCTCGGCCGCCCGACGCCGCTTCCCGCCTCGCCGCGGGAGGCGCAGCTCGATCGCGTGCCCAATCCGCACCCGCGCAGCCCCTATGTGGCACGTTTCACGTTTCCCGAATTCACCACCATGTGCCCCGTGACGGGCCAGCCCGATTTCGCCCTCGTCGTCATCGACTACGTGCCGGCGCGCTGGCTGGTGGAATCGAAGTCGCTCAAGCTCTACCTCAACAGCTTCCGCAACCACGGCAATTTCCACGAGGACGCGGTGGTGACGATCGGCACGCGGCTGACCGACCTGCTCCGCCCGCGCTATCTGCGCATCGGCGGCTATTTCTTTCCGCGCGGCGGCATGCCGATCGACGTGTTCTGGCAGTCGGGCCGACCGCCCGCCAACGTCTGGCTGCCCGACCAGGGCGTGCCGGGCTATCGCGGCCGTGGCTGAGATGGTGATCGAGCCATGAGCTCGCGCGATGACGATGCGACGAAGAAAACCGTCGCGCTTTGACGCCAACCGGGGGTGACGTTCATGATGAGCATGGAGTGGGATCTCCAGCGGATCGCACGTACCGCCTTGATCATTGCGGTCGCGGCCGCGGCGGTCTGGATCCTGTGGCGCTTCCTGCCGGCGCTCGCCTGGGCCTGCGTGCTCGCGATCGCGACCTGGCCGCTGCAGCACGCCCTGATCCGCCGCGGCATGGGGCGCACCGGCGCCGCCCTGCTGCTCACCCTTGTGCTCGCGGTCGTGCTGGTGCTGCCGTTGATCGGTATCGGCGTCGAGGGAGCGCGCGACGGTCACGCATTGATGCAATGGATCAATGACGTGCGGCACAACGGTCTCGGCACGCCCGACTGGCTTGCCCGCGTACCGATCGTCGGCGAGACCCTGTCATCGTGGTGGCAGACCAACCTCGCGCAGCCGGGGGCGGCGCGCTCGATGTTCGGCCACGCCGAAACGAGCGGCATCATCGCCTTTACGCGCATGCTCGGCGCCGAGGTCGCGAGCCGGCTCACCATCCTGGTGTTCACGGTGCTGGCGCTGTTCTTCCTCTACCGCGACGGTCCAGCCCTGATGGACGAGGCGCATAAGATCGCGGACCGGCTGTTCGGGCCGCCCGGCGGACATCTCGGCCAGAACGCGGTCGCGGCCGTGCGTGCCACCGTCAACGGGCTCGTTCTGGTCGGCCTCGGCGAAGGCCTGGTCCTTGGCATCGCCTATTGGGCGGTCGGCATGCATCATGTCATCCTGCTTACGCTCGCGACCGGCGTGCTCGCCGCAATTCCGTTCGGTGCGCCGGTGATCTTCTGTGCCGCCGCGCTTTTCCTCCTCGCCGAATCCCAGACCACCGCCGCGATCATCATTCTGGTGGTCGGGTTCCTGGTGGTGTTCGTCGCCGATCACTTCATCCGCCCGATCCTGATCGGCAGCTCGACCCGCCTGCCCTTCATCTGGGTGCTGCTCGGTATCTTCGGCGGCCTGGAAACTTTCGGGCTGATCGGCGTCTTCCTCGGCCCCGCGATCATGTCGGTGCTGATTGCGATCTGGCGCGAAGGCGCCGACGTGCCCGAAGCCGCAGAGGCGAAGTAGACGCATCGCCGCCCTGCGGCCGGACCGCTTGCCGAGGCGAGCCTGCGAGCGCATCCTTGCGGCAACGTCATCCGGCGCCACAAAGCCGGAGACACGGGAGCCCAAGGGAGGGGTCGATGACCGAGCAAAAATTCGGCCGCCGCGATTTTCTCAAGACCGCGGTGGTGAGCGGCGCCGCCGCAGCGACCGGCATTGCTGAACCCGCGCAGGCACAGCAACCCGCCGCTGCGGCCGCCCCGCCTTCGGCGGGGGCGCCACAAGCCGGCTACGAATTCCTCAACCTCGAGGAGGCGGCCTTCGTCGAGGCGCTGGTCGACCACATGGTTCCGGCCGATCACCTGACCCCGAAGGGCACCGACCTCGGCATCAACATCTATATCGACCGCGCGCTCGCGGGCGCCTGGGGCAAGGGGGATCGCCTCTATATGCAGGGGCCGTGGCGGCAGGGCGTGCCCAACCAGGGCTATCAGCTGCCGCTCACGCCGGCCGAGCTCTATCGCGCCGGCATCGCGGCAACCAACGCGTATTGCCGGAAGACCTTCGGCAAGAGCTTCGACCAGATCGACGCGGCGCAGCGCGAGCAGGTGCTCGTCGGCCTCTCCACCGCGAAGATCGGCTTCGATGACGGCCCGCCGGTGCGCGCCTTCTGGGGCACCCTCTATCAAACCGTGCAGGAAGGGATGTTCGCCGACCCGATTTACGGCGGCAACCGCAACAAGGCGGGCTGGAAGATGCTCGGCTTCCCGGGCGCCATCGCGGTAAATCGCGAGCACGTCGTGCAATATCGCGACAAGCCCTTCCCCAACGAGCCTGTCGGCATCGCGGACTTGAGTTGAGGGGAAGCGCCATGGCGAAGAAGCTCAAGGACGTCGACGTCGTCATCGTCGGACTCGGCTGGACCGGCGGCATCATCGCGAAGGAGCTGGCGCAGGCCGGCCTCAAGGTGGTCGCGCTGGAGCGCGGCGGCATGCGCACGCCGGCCGACGACTATTCGCTGCCCGGCATTCGCGACGAGCTGCGCTATGCGATCCGCAAGGATCTGATGATGAACACGGCGCGCGACACGCTGACGGTCCGCAACAATCCCTCGCAGGAGGCGCTGCCGATGCGCCGGCTCGGCTCGTTCCTGCCCGGCGAGGTGGTCGGCGGCGCCGCCGTGCACTGGAGCGGCCACACCTGGCGCTGGACCGATATGGAGCTGAAGGTGCGCTCCATGTACGAGCAGCGGTACGGCAAGAAGTTCATCCCCGACGACATGACGATCCAGGACTGGGGCGTCTCGTATGCGGAGCTCGAGCCCTATTACGACCGTTTCGAGTACACCGCCGCGGTCTCCGGCAAGGCCGGCAACCTCGAGGGCAACATCCAGGCCGGCGGCAATCCGTTCGAGGCGCCGCGCAAGCGCGAGTATCCGCTGCCGCCGCTCTCGCAGGTCCTGTCCGGCGTGATGTTCACCGAGGCCGCCAAGAACGCCGGCTATCACCCCTTCCCGCGCCCGACCGCCAACGCGTCGCAGCCCTACACCAATCCGGACGGCGCGAAATTCGGCGCCTGCCAGTACTGCGGCTATTGTCAGCAGTTCGGCTGCGAGGCCAATGCAAAAGGCTCGCCGCACGTCGCCGTGATCCCGCTCGCCCTCGCCAATCCGAACTTCGAGCTGCGCACCCATTCGTGGGTCAACAAGCTCAACAAGGATTCGGACGGGAAGCGCGTCACCGGCGTCACCTATACCAACGTGCTCAACGGCGAGGAATTCGAGCAGCCCGCTTCCCTCGTGCTGCTGTGCGCCTATGCGCTCAACAATGTGCACCTGCTGCTTCTGTCCGGAATCGGTCAGCCCTACGACCCGAATACTCAGCAAGGCGTGGTCGGCAAGAACTACTGCTACCAGACCGGCGTCGGCGCGACACTGTTCTTCGAGGGGCGCCACTTCAACCCATTCATGGCGGGCGGCGGCACCAACATCACGTTCGACGACTTCAACGTGAATTGGGATTTCGACCGCGGGCCACACGGCTTCGTCGGCGCCTACAACGTCTCGGCCGGGCACAACACCGGCGCGCCGATTGCCTACCGGCCGCTACCCGCCGGTACGCCGCAATGGGGCACGGCGTGGAAGGAGGCCCGTGCCAAATGGTACCAGGGCGCAATGGGCATCGGCGCGAGCGGGAGCGTGATGGCGAACCGCTACAATTGGCTCGACCTCGATCCGACCTATCGCAACGCCTTCGGCCACCCGCTGATGCGCATGACGTTCGACTACAAGGCGAACGAGCACAAGATGGGTCAGCACGCCGCGAAGACCGTCAACGATCTCGCCAAGGCGATGAACCCGACGCACCTCAACGAGGCGAAGGCGCGCGCCTCATGGACGGTCGTGCCCTATCAGAGCACGCACAACACCGGCGGCGCCATCATGGGCACGACCCCGCGCGACAGCGTCGTGAACCGCTACCTGCAGAGCTGGGACTGCCATAACCTGTTCGTCTTCGGCGCCTGCGCGTTTCCGCACAACGCTTCCTACAATCCGACCGGTCCGGTCGGCGCGCTGACCTATTGGGCGCTCGACGCGATCAAGAGCCAATACCTCAAGAACCCCGGCCACCTGGTGCACGCATGACGCTACGCCTTTCTGCATTTGCTGTTGTTCTGGTTGCCACCGCCGCGCATGCGGCCGGCGACGCGGCGCGCGGCGAAAAGAAGTTCATCGATTGCGGCGCCTGCCATTCGCTCAAGCCCGGCGTGACGATCGTCGGTCCGAGTCTCGCGGGGCTGTTCGGCCGCAAGGCGGGATCGCTCACCGACTTCCGCTATTCACCGGCGATGCGCCGCAGCGGCATCACCTGGACGGCGCAGACGCTCGACGCCTTCATCGCCGATCCGCAGAAGGACGTCCCTGCGAACCGCATGCCCTATGCGGGCATGCCCGACGCCGCCGATCGGGCGGATTTGATCGCGTATCTCGAGCAGGCGACGAAACAGTAGGGCGGGTAACCGCGCGTGCTCATCCCTATCCGCGCCGGCAAAATCGCGCAGGCGCGGTTGCCCACGCGGATAGGGATGAGCATGCGATTTTGCCCACCCTACGGGCGCAAATACACATAGCCCTGCGCCTGCAGCTCGGCGAGGCGCACCACGCCGCCGCGCTCCGCGACCGAAAAACCCGGCAGCAGATCCTTCAGGGTCACGTTCTGGCCGCGCATCGTGTGGCCGCAGGCAGCGGGCGTGACTTGCGCCTTGATGAGGCTCGCCAGCCGGTGCGCGGTGTCGTGGCTCGCGGCGGACGCGTGAAACGCACGCAGCGCCGGACCGTGGACCACGAGCTCGATCGTGACCTTCTCGGGCCCGCCGACGCCGGCGAGATGGTTCTCTATGTTGCCGAGCACGAATGCAACCTTGTCGAGATCGGCGAGGTGATAGACCACCTTGCCGGCGTCGCGCGTATCGGCCCGCGCGCGCGTGCCGGCCGCGAACAGCACACCACTCGCGGCAAACGCGGCGCCGAGGATATTGCGGCGATGCATCGAAGGCTCCTCACTTGCGCCGCATCGCCGCCAGCTCCTTGCGGTCGGCGACGAGGGAGGCGCACTCATTGACGTCGGCGCGATCGAGCCGGAAGATGCGATCGTCGGCCCCGCCTTGCAGCGAGTGGGTCGCGTCCTCGTCCGGCTTGTTGGCATCCCAGATGCGAATCTGCTCGAGCCGGAGGACCACCGACTTGTCGCTCGCCTTGGAAAGGCCGACCTGCACGCCGCCGCCGTCGCAGTCGACATTGCAGTGGATCTCGAGCTCGCCGTCCTTGGTTTCCGACGCCAGCGCATGACCGCAGTCGCCGCTTGAATCGAAATTGCCGGGCCGATGGCGGAAATTCACCCCGACGCGGAACGAATATTCGAGCGCCGCGTCCTCCGGCACCTTCTCGACGGTCAGCAGGAGCCGCATGGCGCTGACCTTCTGCAGCGGATGCTGCGCGAGATGCGCCGCATCGTAGCGGCGCACGAAGCACGCATAGGTCTTCTTGTCGATTGATTTGACCGCGAACACGCGCTTGGCAAAATCGCTCGCGCCGGCGATGTCGTCGGCGCGGACCGGCGCGGCCTCAGCGATCAGGAGCGCCATGGCGGAAAGAGACGAGAGCACGAGAAGCTTGCGCATGCTGCTTGGTCGCCGGCTCACGGGTTGAGGTTCAGGCGACCGTGACACTAGCATGATTTCGCCCGCGCCGGCGATCCTGCAAAAGAAAGCGGGCGGCGACCGCCGTCGCCGCCCGCCACGATGGCAACCGCTGAGGGCGCTGGGACTACATGGTGCCGTTCTGACGGATTTCCTCGATCATCTTCTTGTCACGCAGAATGTAGAGCTTGCCCCCGCTGCGATAGATCATCGCGCCGGCGGGAAGGGCCTGCGCATGCTCCATCATCATCTTGTGGCCGGCGTCGCTGAGCGCCATCTCGTGAAACTTGCCGTCCGGGCCCATGAACATCACGTGCCGCTCTTCCGACAGCTGGAAGTCGACCCCGTAGGCGGCCGTCGCGCCGACGATGGTGGCGGCACCGATGAATGCAAGAGCGAGCTTGGAGAAGGACATATGAGTCTCCTTGATTGTGATGGCCGTCCTCTGGAACAGCCGAGAACCGGGTCGTGCGGTCGCGAGAAACGGCCCATCTGGGCGGGGAAGCCGGGACGATGTCGGTCGCTCGTGAACCGCCTAAATTCGGTATCAAACGCAAATCGGCGGCGGAAATGCCCGGTTTCTATCGAACCGATACGTCCCGGCTATGACCGGAGGTGGCGCCGACCGTCGCGCCGATGCCATCATCGCGCCGAGCGCCCTTGACCCGGAACGAAAAGCAAATGGCTATTTCGAGATCGCCCGGCGGCGACGCGGCAATGCGGCGGCCTTGGCGCCCTCGTCGGCCATAGCGGCGACGGCGAGCGCGGGCCTGCCGTTCCAGCGCTTGCGCATGGCCTCGCGCACGAGCGAGCCGGCGGCCGCGGAATAGTGCCGGCCGCGCACCGTCACCAGCGTGACCTCGCGCCACAGCTCCGGCTCGATCAGCGGCAGCGCCACCACCCCGCGATGGTGCGCGCTCAGCTCAGGCATGAAGCCGAAGCCCATGCCGGCCGCCGCCATCGCGAGAATCCAGTCGTCGCGCTCGCTTTCGTAGACGGTTTCGCAGTCCGCGCGCTGCTCCTCGAATACCTGCGACGCCTGCGCGTCGTATTCGCAGTTGGTGCGCGAGAGGTAGTGCTCACCGTCGAGATCGCGCACGCACACGGCCTTGCCGGCCGCGAGGCGATGGTCGGGCCGCAGCACGATGACGTATCGCTCTCGATAGAGCGGCAGATAGTGCAGCCGCGGGTCGGGCGGCACCATCGGCATGGCGTAGATCGCGAGGTCGAGCTCGCCGGCGAGCAGCTCCTCCTGCAGCTTGGCGGCCGCCGCATCGATGATCTGCAGCCGCACCATCGGATGATTGACCCGCACGGCGTGGACGAAATCGAGGAGCTGCGTCGGCGCGATCGTGCACATGAGGCCGAGCCGCAGCGGCATCACCTTGCTCTCGGTGAACTCGCGCGCCTTGCGCCGCGCGCTCTCGGCGCCGCGATGGACGTCCTCGAGATAGGGCTGCACCAGCTTGCCGAGCTCGGTCAGGCGCGTGCTCGCGTGATCGCGGTGAAACAGGGCGCCGCCCAGCTCCTCCTCAAGCGCCTGGATGGCCCGCGTCAGCGACGGCTGCGTCACGTTGCAGCGCGCGGCCGAGCGGGTGAAATTGAGCTCCTCGGCGAGCACGAGAAAATACCGCACTTGGTGCATCTGCATGCGGGAGCCCGAGCGGGATGATTTCGGCGGCCGCGCGGACGGCGGCCAAGTAGCCGTCTGGTACCGACCCAGCTTTTCACGTTCAAATCACGTTGCCGTGGATGCCGGCGCATGTCCGGCGAAGTGGACGCCGGTTCGCCGATAAGAACATTCGCCGATCTAGATGTCGCGTTCGCGCCGCAGCTTGCCGGAGCAGACGAGGCCCACACCGAGCAGGATCGCGGCGGCGGTCAGGACGGTCGGCGCGAGGCCGACGCGGGGCAGCGCCCATCCGTAGACCACCGGCCCGATGGCGTTGCCGAAGAAGAACGAGGCCGAGTGCATCGCCATGGCGGAGCCGCGCGCCTTGGGCGCGAGCTCGCTCGCATAGATCTGGATCACTCCGTGCATCATATAGAAGCCGAGGCCGACGAAGATGAAGTCGATCGCCTGCAGCTGCCACGGCAGGCGCAACGCGACGAGCGCGAACGAGACGGCCAGCAGGCTGCCGCCGCCGATCATCAGCCGCCGTTCGCCGAGGCGGCCGATCAGGATCGCGATCGACGACGAGTAGATGATCCCGCCGAGCCCGAACCCGCCGATCACCACGCCGGCGATCGCGGCGCGCGGCTCGCCGGCCGCGGCCAGCAGCCCCGCCACGTAGGGAAACAGGCCGAACAGCGCGATTGCCTCGATCATCACGGCGCCGTAGCAGAATTTGGCCAGCGGATTGCGAAAGATCTCCGCATAGGTCTTCGGCAGCCGGCGGATGTCGACGCGCGCGCCGGCGACCGAGGCCACGCCGCGAAAGCCGACGACCGCGGCGAAGACCGCGACCACGCACAGCACCGCCATGCCGATGAAGACGCCGCGCCAGCCGATCAGATCGGCCGCGATGCCGGACGCCGGCGAGCCGAGCACGTTGCCGATCATGGCGGCGCCGAGCATGCGGCCGACTGCGATCTGCCGCCGCTCGATGCTGACGAGGTCGGCCGCAATCGCGACCGCGATCGGAAACACGCCGCCCGCCATCACGCCGGAGATCACGCGAGAGACGAACAGCACCGGAAGGCTCGGCGCAACCGCGCCGATGATGGCCGAGATCACCAGGATGACCAGCGACCAGGTCATCAGCTGCGTCTTGCCGAAAGCGTCGGCGAGCCCGCCGAGCACCGGCTGGGTGATCGCGTAAGGAAGCGAGAACGCAGTCGCGAGCAGCGCCACGGTGTGCGGGTCGGCCACGAAGTAGCCGGCGAGCTGCGGCACCAGCGGATCGACCGCGCGCATCAGCAGTGTGGTCGCGAAGATCGCCAGCATCGAGACGAGAATGACGCGCTGGACGGGCACGTCGGTCTTTTTGGTCCGGTCGGGACTTTGGGGAGCGCGCGCGTCCATGCCGGTGGGCTTCTACAGGAGCGCCACGACGGCGCAAAGAGCAGAGGCCTCGCGTCTCCTACTCGATTATCGCATGCGGCAAGAAGCGCGACGTGTTCCTCGTGATCGGGCTCGCGTCCTCGCGTACCGAGAGGCCGCACGGCACGCCGTCCACGACCCATGATCCGAGCACTGCGTAGTTACCGTCGAAGCGCGGAAGCGTCGCGACCGCCTGCTTGATGAAGCCTTCGGCGCCGTAGGGACCCGTGTCGGCGTCGATCGCCTCGCCGCCGACCACGATCTCCACGTTGGCGCCCTCGCGCGAATAGAGCGGCTTGCGGACGAACGATTTTCCCAATCGCGTGCTGTCAGGATCGGCCTCGAAATAAGCGGGCAGCAGGTTGGGGTGGCGCGGAAACATTTCCCACAGAAGCGGCAGAATCGCTTTGCTCGACAGAATCGCCTTCCATGGCGGCTCGACCCAGCGGGTCGAGGCACCCGCCAGCGAGGCGCCGAATTTCTCGCGAAACATCCACTCCCATGGATAGAGCTTGAACGCGAGCGCGATGACGCGGTCGTCACGGTCGACGAACTGCCCCTGCGGATTGCGGCCGATGTCGCCGATGGCGAGCATCGTCGTGGTCAATCCGCCCTGGCGCGCCGTATCCTCCAGGTAGGCGAGCGTGCCGAGATCCTCCGAGCTCTCGGTGACGCCCGCGAGATGCACGTGTCTGCCCTGCCCGATCGCGCGCCACCGGTCGATCAGCCGCTCATGGAGCGAGTTGTACTGATCCGCGTTGCGGAGAACGATCTGCCGCGCGATCGCATCCTCGAGCCAGCTCCATTGAAACACCGCGGTCTCGAACACCGAGGTCGGCGTATCGGCATTGTACTCGAGCAGCTTCGCGTGCCCGCGGCCGTCATAGCTGAGATCGAAGCGCCCATAGAGGCTCGGATCGCCCCGCCGGAAGCTGGCGGCGATGAAATTCCACAGCGACGGCGGAATCTGCAGCGCCCGCATGATGCGCTCCTCGCCGACCGCACGCGTGACCAGCTCGCGGCACATGGCGTCGAGCTCTGCGGTCGGAGCCTCGATATCGCGCTCGATCTCGCGCAGCGCGAAGCCGTAATAGGCGCTCTCGTCCCAGTAGGGCTCGCCGTCCATGGTGTGAAACAGGAAGCCGACCGCCTCGGCCTTCTCGCGCCAGTCGTGGCGTTCCTCGCACGCGATCCGCTGCATCCTAGGAGCCGCGCGAGAGCCCGGCGAAGAATCCACCGAAGCCGCCCCGCTCCGTTCCGGCCGAGGTCCTGGATGGCGCAGCGGTGGAATTGCTGGACGTCACGCCGCTGCTGCTGTTGCTCGAGCCCCAGCCGAAGATCGAGCGGCCGTGGAAGAAGCCGCTCGACGAGGATCGGCAGGACGGCTGCGCCGCATTGGTCGTCACACCATCAGGCTGCGCACAGTTCTGGCTCGGCATCATCGCATAGCCGATGCCGCCGACGGTTGCGGCGGACATCACCACCAGCGCCACATGGGCGGAGCGCTTCATCGGCCGGCGATCAATAGGTCATCGACGCGGCGTTGAGCGCCCCGGCGGCGAGGGACGATATGCCGAGCCAGATCGCCGGCGCGATCTCGCCGGACGCGATGCGCCGCGACAGGTCGTGCACCGGGATGCGCACGAGGAAGTAGACGATCACCTGCACGATCAGCGCGACGATGCTCCACACCGCGCAATCGAGCAGGTTCGCGGCATGCGCGATCGCGCTCGCGACCGGCAGCGCGAAGCCAAGCAGGCTCAGCCCGAGCGCAATGGCGGCGCCCGGGACGTTCTTGCGGATCAGCTCGAACTCGTCATGCGGGGTCACCCACATGTAAATGTAGAGGTAGAGAATGACGATCACGAAGGCGGTGCAGAAATAGGCCAGAAACGCGGGCACTCCCGCGAGCGATTGCAGCAGCACGGCGTCCCTCCCCGGTCGAGCCGCGCTAGCGACTCACCTGCCGTGATGTTCGGACAATTTTGCCAGCCGATCAAACGCCACGAGGCGATCGAGCAGCGCCGGCATGTCCTTTAGGGGCATCATGTTGGGACCATCGGAAGGCGCTTGGTCCGGGTCCTGGTGCGTCTCGATGAACACGCCCGCGACGCCGACCGCGACGGCGGCGCGGGCGAGCACCGGCACGAATCCGCGCTCGCCGCCCGAGGTGGTCCCCTGGCCACCCGGCTGCTGCACCGAATGGGTCGCGTCGAAGATCACCGGCGCGCCGGTCCGCGCGAGAATCGGCAGCGCGCGCATGTCGGAAACGAGCGTGTTGTAGCCGAACGAGGCGCCGCGCTCGGTGACGAGCACGTTGGCGTTGCCGGCGCCCGTGATCTTCGCGACCACGTTCGCCATGTCCCAGGGCGCCAGGAACTGGCCCTTCTTCACATTGACGGCGCGTCCGGTCTTCGCGGCCGCGACCAGCAAGTCGGTCTGCCGGCACAGGAAGGCAGGGATCTGGACCACGTCGACGGCCTCGGCAACGCGCGCGCATTGGTCCGGCTCGTGCACATCGGTGAGCACCGGCAAGTCGAGGGTGGCTCGGATCTCGGCAAAGATCGCCAATGCTTTGTCGAGGCCGAGGCCGCGCGCACTTTGGGCGCTGGTGCGGTTCGCCTTGTCGAAAGAGGTCTTGTAGACGAGACCGACGCCGGCGCGCGCCGCGATCTCCTTCAGTGCACTGGCCATCTCCAGCGCATGCGCGCGGCTTTCCAGCGCGCAGGGCCCGGCGATCAGCGCCAGCGGCAGGCGATTGCCGAAGCGCACCCCGCCGACCGCGACCTCGGAACTGGGAACGGGATCGATCTTGCTGTTCAAAACGCCCTCGTCGCCGGACCATGGCGGCAGGCGCCTGCATGGTCAACGGGTTAGCGTCAGCGGATCGGCACGCCCCTCTTTATAAGCATTCCAACCTATTGTTATCACACGACTTTGCCTTGACCTGCCGCGGCGCGTGCCACAAATAGCATCATAACAAGCGCAACACGCGAACCTCGCAATGTCGGAGAGCGATCGGCCCCACAACGGCCACGCCGGTTTGGAGCACGCCGGTTTGGGGCACGCCGGTTTGGGGCACGTCAGCCTGCCTTTGGGCGTGGCGCCGTGCGGATTCCGCGGCCGCGTGGACGCGATCGAGGTGCGCGGCCACAGCGGCGGCCTGCCGCCAGCCGAGATCGAGAACCGCCTGCTGGAGCTCGGCTTCGTCGAAGGCGCCATCGTCGAGATCCTGCATGAGGGCGCGATCGCGCGCGACCCGATCGCGGTGCGGGTCAACAATGCGACGATTGCGCTACGTCGGCGCGAGGCCATGGCGATCATCGCCGTCGCGGAGCCCGCATGAGCACCGCCGCCGCGACCGCGCCCGATCCAACAGCCGTTCCAAGCGCCGACCCAAGCGCCGACCCAAGCGCCGATCCAAGGCCGGATCATTGGCACTTCGCCCTCGTCGGCACGCCGAACAGCGGCAAGACTGCCCTGTTCAACGCGCTCACCGGCAGCCGGCAGAAGGTCGCGAACTATCCGGGGGTCACCGTCGAGCGGAAGGTCGGCCTGCTGCTCACGCCCGCCGGCCGCAGCGTCAACGTGATCGATTTGCCCGGCACCTATTCGCTGCGCGGCCGCAGCCCAGACGAGGAGATCACCCGCGACGTGGTGCTGGGCCGGCTTTCGAGCGAAAGCGTGCCAGACCTCCTACTGTGCGTCGCCGACGCCACCAACCTGCGGCTCGCGCTGCGCCTCGTCATCGAGCTAAAGCGCACCGGACGGCCACTGCTGCTGGTGCTCAACATGTTCGACCTCGCGCAGCGGCGCGGCATCAAGATCGACGTCGCGCGCCTCTCCGCCGAGCTCGGCGTGCCGGTCGTCACCGCGGTCGCGGTGAAGCGCGACGGCACCACGCAGCTGCTCGCCCGTATGGACGAGATCGCCGAACCCCACTTTGGCACCGCGGGCGAAAATACGTGGCACCCGCCGAGCGCGTCCGAGCTGCGCACCGCCCAGCGTGAGGCCGACCGCGTGATCGCGACCGCGGTCGGCGCGCCGGAGCGGCCCGATACGCTCACGGCGCGGATCGACAAGGTCGTGCTGCACCCGGCAGCCGGCCTGATCATTCTGCTGGCGCTGCTGTTCATCATGTTCCAGGCCGTGTTCTCGTGGGCGAAACCGTTGATGGACTTGATCCAGTCCGGCTTCGACACGCTCGGCGACCTGTCGCACAGCGCGCTCCCGGGCGGCCTGCTGCAAAGCTTCATCCAGAACGGCGTGATCTCCGGCGTCGGCAGCGTGATCGTCTTCCTGCCGCAGATCCTGATCCTGTTCCTCTTCATCCTGCTGCTCGAAGACTTCGGCTACATGGCGCGTGCCGCCTTCCTGATGGACCGCATCATGGGCAGCGCCGGCCTGCACGGCCGCGCCTTCATCCCGCTGCTGTCGAGCTTCGCGTGCGCGATCCCCGGCATCATGGCAACGCGGGTGATCGACAACCGCCGCGACCGGCTCACCACCATCCTGGTGGCGCCGCTGATGACCTGCTCGGCACGCATCCCGGTCTATACGCTGATCATCTCGGCGTTCATTCCGGCACGCCACGTCTGGGGCTTCGTCAACCTGCAGGGCCTGGTGATGTTCGGCCTCTACGCCGCCGGCATCGCGAGCGCGCTCGGCGTGTCGTTCGTCGCCAAGCACTTCGTCTGGCAGGAGCACGAGACGCCGCCGTTCATGCTCGAATTGCCCGACTACAAGCTGCCGCGCGTGCGCAGCGTCGCGCTGGGCCTCTACCAGCGCGCCATGATGTTCTTGAAGCGCGCCGGCACCACGATCTTCTCCATGATGGTCGTGATCTGGTTCCTCGCCTCGTTCCCGCGCCCGCCCGCCGGAGCGACCGATCCCGCCATCAACTACAGCCTCGCCGCCATCATCGGCCACTGGCTCGCGCCCGTCCTCGCCCCGGTCGGCTTCAACTGGCAGATCGACGTCGCGCTCATTCCCGGCATGGCGGCGCGCGAGGTCGCGGTCGCGGCGCTCGGCACTGTCTATGCGATCGAGGGCGGCAAGGAGGCGGCCGAGCAGATCGGCCAGGCGCTCGCCAACAAATGGTCGCTCGCGACCGCGCTCGCGGTGCTCGCCTGGTACATCTTCGCGCCGCAATGCGCCTCGACCCTCGCGGTGATCAGGCGCGAGACCGGCAGCTGGAAGTGGATGGGCGTGACCTTCGCCTACATGCTCACCCTGGCCTACATCGCGTCGTTCATCGTCTATCACGTGGCGGTGGCGCTCGGCTGGGGTTGACGCCCAGAGGGTTCCGGTGCCGCGATTTGCCTTGAAATCAACATAAGAACGGTCGCGAGTCGTCACGCTTCGGCCAGCCGGGTTGGCCAGATCGTCACGGGTTGCGCGGGGATCATCGTGACCGTCACCCATCTCTTCATCAAACGCGCCCATGGCGAGCGCCTCGACGTCGTGAGTCGATTTGCCTTCACGCCGAACGGCATCTCGGGTGGCGTGCGTTGCCCGCCGTTGCGCCAAGTATTGATCACCTCGCGCGCCGTGACCCGGGAACTCGGCCTGGCGGTCGGCGATCTGCGCGAGAACATCGCCGTCGACCTCGACGGTCTTTACGACTTGCCGTCGGGCAGCGTGCTCCGGATCGGCGATGCGCTCATTCGCCTCACGTTCCCCTGTGAGCCGGACCGACGGACCAGGCCGCCCATCGCGTCCGATGCCGCCCTGGACAAGCGCGGATTTCTCGGCTGCTTCCTCAATCGCGGGTTCATCGCGGTCGGCGATGCCGTCGCCCTCACGGACCAATGGCACGAGCCGATTCCTTACGCCACAAAAGACCACATCCGTCGGTTTCTCGACCGGCCGGACGCGAGAAGCGAGGCCCGCGAAGCGGCAGACGCACTCGACCTTGCGAGCGCACGCGCGCGCGCCGGTTGAGCGTCCAACTGTAAGCCAACCAACAGCTTGCGCGCGGAACCTGATTCAGCCTCTTCTTCGACCAAGTGCCCGAGTTCCTCGGAACTACGCCCATCGCCGTAGTGTCGGAACGACCACTCCGCCACCTCATTGACAAATCGATGCTTCCGCGTTCGCGCGGGAGGTCGACGTACGAATGAGGTCGAGGATGTCACACGTATCGGCGCGCACCGCAGAAGCGCTACGCCATATGGCGCAAGGGTCGATCCAGCTGGAGGGCACCGCCGCAGCCGCGGCGGTCGGCGCAATGATCGCTACGCTCTTCGCCGGCAGCACGCTGCTCACTCCGCTCTACGTCATCTATCAGCAGCAATTCGGCTTCTCGCGCATAACATTGACGCTGATCTATGCGATCTACGTTCTCGGCAACCTCGCCTCGCTCATGTGGTTCGGCCGCCTCTCTGACACGTTCGGCCGCCGCGCCACCATGCTGCCGGCGGTTGGCGTGACGATCGCCGGCGCGCTCGTGTTCCTATTCGCGACCGGCACCCCCGCTCTGTACGTCGGACGCGTCCTCACCGGCCTCGGCGTCAGCGTCGGTGCCGGCACCGCGACCGCGTGGCTCGCGGAGCTCATCCCCGCCAGAGACAAGTCGCGCGCGACCATCGCGGCGGTCTCCGCCAACTTCGTCGGCATCGGCCTCGGCGCGGCCGTCGGCGGGCTGCTGGCGCAATATGCGCCATGGCCCGTCCACCTGCCGTTCGTGCTCTACATCGTGGTGCTGCTTGCGATCGCGCTGCTGACCACCCGCACGCGTGAAACCGTGGCGCGGCCCCACCTCGATCCCGGCCGCCTGTCACTGCGGCCGCAGCTCGGCGTGCCGCGGACCATCCGCGGCGAGTTCGTGGCGCCGGCGGTCGGCGGCTTCGGCGCCATGGCCTTGATCGGCTTCTATGCGGCGCTCGCGCCGAGCGTGCTCGCGACGCGCCTGCACGAGAGCAACCACGCCATTGCGGGCGCGATGCTGCTCGAGCTCGGCGTCATCGCGGCGATCATCCTGGTGCTCACGCCGCGCCTGTCGAGCCGCGCCGCCATGCTGTGGGCGCTCGCGCTGATGATCCCGGCCGTGCTTCTGATCGTCGCGGCGCAGCTGACCGCTTCGATGCCGCTGATGCTCATCGCCACCGCGGCCTGCGCGGTCGCATCGGGGCTCGGCTATCGCGGCACCCTACAGGTCGTGAACGAGATCGCGCCGCCCGACCGGCGGGCCGAGGTGGTGTCGAGCTATCTGCTCTGCTGCTTCTGCGGAAACGCGCTGCCGGTCATCGGCATCGGCGTGCTCACGACGATCACCAATGCGTCGATCGCGAGTTTCGCGTTTGCCGGATTGATCGTCGTCTTTGCAGCGGCGGCGCTCGTGTTCGGCGCCAGATACACGAAGTCGCGCTGACCCTACGGCTGAGGCACTTCCGCCTTCGCAACCGCGCCATCGGGCGCCGCGCACGCGAGGCCGCTTTCGCGTCGTGCGAGCACCATCGGCAGGCCGCCGCGCGGGCGCAAGGTCAGACGCTGCAGCGGCCATACCCTGGTCCCGGGCGCAAGCGCGACGCGGAAATGACGCAGGATCGTGCCGAGCACCAGCGTTGCTTCCTGCAGCGCGAAGGCGGCGCCGATGCAGATGCGCGGGCCGGCGCCGAACGGCAGATAGGCGTAGCGGCCGATCTGCTCGCGCGCATCCGGCAAGAAGCGGCTCGGATCGAACAGGTCGGGCCGCTCCCATAGCCCCCGGTGGCGATGCAAGACGTAGGGCGCGATCACGACCGTGCAACCCGCCGCGACCGGATGGCCGGCGATCTCGTCCGGGCCGATGGCCTCGCGGCTGATGGCGGCGAGCGGCGGATAGAGCCGCATCGCCTCCTCGATCACGGCGCGGGTCGCCACCATGCTGTCGGCCGCCGCGTCGATCGGGCCCGCGAGCTCGCGCTCCGCCTCCGCGGCCACGCGCTCGCTCCACGCCGGTGACTGCGACAGCAGGAAGAGCGACCACGCGAGCGCGTTGGCGGTCGTCTCGTGACCGGCGGCGATGAAGGTGATGATGTTCGCCTTGATCTCGACCTCGCTCAAGCCGCTTCCGGTCTGCGGATCGCGCGCCTCGAGCAGCAGTGTGAGAATGTCGCGCGCGACCGCCTGCGGCTCCTCGGCGAGGCGGCGGCCGCGGTTGGCGATGATCGTATCCACTGCCGTATCGAAGAAACGCAGGGCACCGCGCGCCTGCAGGCGGGTGAGGCGCGGGATCGCGTCCGGCAGGCCGAGCAGGTCGAACGGGTCGATGCGCCCGATCGTGTCGAAATAGCTGCGCATCGCGCCGCGGAATTCCTCGATCGAGTGGCCGAGACCATCGGAGAAGATCGTGCGCTCCAGCACCTCCAGCGTGAGGCGGGTCATCTCGGCCGCCATGTCGACGCTCTCGCCCGCTGCGAGCGCGCGCCAGCGCGCGACGTATTCGTCGGCCACCTGCCGCATCGGCGCGCTGAAGCCGCGAATGGTGCGCAGCGAGAACATCGGCGCGAGCGTGCGGCGCTGGAAGCGCCACTGCTCGTTCTCGGCGGTCAGCAGGCCGTTGCTCAGCCCGCCCGCGATGATGCGCCGCTGCAGCGTGTCCTTGCGATAGTTCGCGGCGTTGCGCAGCAGAACGTGCTCGATGCCGGCTGGATCATTGACGATGAGCGCCTTTCCGAACGGCAGCCCGTGGCTCACCACCGGCTCCTCGAAATGGGCCTGCGTCCACGCCTCGATCGGGCTATTCCAGAGCGCACGAATGAGCGTGATCGGACCCGCGCGCGCCGCCCGCGGCGTCGGTGCCGGCGGCCTAAAACTCACCCCCTGGTCTATGGTCGCCTCCCCCATGGCGGCGTCTCCACCCGCCCTTGCCCAACCTGAATCGCCTGTCCGCGCTTGGTTTCCCAGATTTTGCGGCGGGATACAATTGTCCGAGCCGGCGTCCGAGCCGACGCCGCGCGCGGCAGGGCCGCCCGACTCGGGGGCAATCCCGTGTCGGCCCAGGGCCGCCGGGCGTGGCAAACCGCGCCACCCGGACCCGGTCTGCACTGCCCTATATCGTGACCTAAAGGGGGGTCGCGCCATGGTCCTTCGCGGTCGACAACTCCTTGATCTAGCGGCCGGTTCCCTCGCGCTGCCGGCGCTCTCCCGCCTTGCGCGGGGGGACGCTTATCCGTCGCATCCGGTCCGCCTCGTCGGCGCTTCCCGGCGGACGCCGCGACCGAGGTAGTGGCGCCCGTGATCGCAACGTCCTGTCGAACTGGCACGGCCTCGCGGCGCCGAAGGGCACGCCGAACGGGATTGTCGCCAAGCTCTACAGGGACCCTGACGCGCTGCTCGCCGGCCCCCACGCTCAAGTCGAGGCTCGCCAATCTCGGGGCCGATCCGATGCCGTTCGGCATCGCCGAGTAGCAGAAATTCATCCCGCGAAAATCGAGATGGGGCAAGGTCGTCAAGTCGCCGGCATGAAGCCAGAGTGGGCCACGACGCACGCCGTTTACCCTCCCTCTCCCTGCACTTGGGGGCTGCACTTGGGGGGCTGCACTTGGGGGCTGCACTTGCGCGCAGGGGCGATGAGCGCCGCTGGCGCCGCGTTCGCGGATGGAGTCCCTCGCCTGGCCCCGCTCCTCTCCCCGCGAAGATGCGGGGAGAGGAGCGCTGATACCGCGCTCACTTCGCGAACGTGACCATGTCGCTGCGCGTCAGCGTCACGTTCCTGATGAGCGGCGCCGGGCCGCCCTTGTAGAGGTGCCAGGCCGCGTATTGCTCGTTGTAGGGGTCCTCCGCCGACATGCCGTCAACCGGCACGACCGCCTTATAGCCGCGCTGCGTCGCGCCGTTGCTGGTGCCGACCACCGCGCCCTGTGCCGAGGTGCCGACCACGATCACGGTCTTGATCCCGCGCGCCTTGAGACGCTCATCGAGATCGGATCCGATGAACTTGTCGGCGCCGCCGCGCTGCACCCACTCGCCGTCATGCGGCCGCTCGATGCCGTCGACCATGCCGTCGGGCTTCGCGTTCTCGCCGACCAAGGTGTAGAACAACAACATGCCGTGGGCGCGCGCCATCGCGATCAGCTTGTTGGCGACCGGCACCGTCGAGGCGCAGCGCGGGCGCGTGCCGCAATTGGTCTTCATGAAATCGAGCACCAGCAGCGCAGTGGTCTTCGGCTCGATGGTTGCGGGCGTGAGCTGCGGCACCGGCGGCGGCTTCACGCTCGCCCATTCCTGCGTGATGTCGTTTGCGGACGCCGGCCACCCGGCGAGCCCCGCGAGCGCGGCTGCCAACAGAAGAGTGCCACGAAATGCTTTGGCCGAGCTCATTGCCGGTCCCTTGCCTCCTCGTCAGAGCGCCGCCACCGCCTCGATCTCGATCAGAAAATCCGTGCCATAGAGGCGCGACACCTCGACCAGCGTGACGGCGGGCGCGGCAGGTGGCGTCACGGTCGCGAAGAATCGGTTGCGGGCCATGCGATAGGCCGCAAGGTCGTTCATGTCGCGCAAGAAGACTGTGAGCTTCACGAGGTTGCGCGCCGTGCCGCCGACGGCCCGCAGCGCGACGCCGAGATTGTGGAAGACTTGCGCCGCCTGCGCGGCGAAATCGCCCCGCCCGACCACATTGCCGACCGCATCGAGCGCGGTCTGGCCCGCGATGAAGACGATACGGCCCGCGCGCACCTCCACGATCTGCGAATAGCCGGGCGGCGTGCCCAGCTCCGGCGGATTGACGTGCCGGATCGATGCGGCCTCGGACAAGCGTCTCTTCCTCGATGGTTATGGCCAGTTCGCCGGAGCCGGGAATGGGACGTGCATCGTCATCACGACGATCGGTGCGCCGCCGCCCGGGACGACCTGGTGCGGTGTGTTGTTCGGCACGAGCAGCACATCACCCTTCACCACGTGATGCGTCTGGCCGTCGGCGATATCGGAGCCCGAGAGGTTCGCGGCATTGACGCGTTTTTCGTTGACCAGCTTGCCGCCCGTGATGATGTCGCCCGTGCCCTGGATCACCACGAAAAGCTCGGCATCCTTCTCGTGCACGGCCGCCGGAGCCTTCAGCGCCCGATACTCGATCTGCGCCTTGTAGGGCGCGAGCTGCAGGACCGGCTCGGCGACCATGGGAGCGTCGCCCTTGCGGTCGGCCTTGGCCTTCTCGATCAAGCCCATGATGTCCTTGTCGCTCATGAACTGAGTCATCGCCGTCTGCGCCGAGGCGGTCGACGCCGCAACCGCGGCAACGAAACTGAATGCGAGAAGCTGCGCACGCATGTTGTCCTCCCGGAAGGGCCGCGCGTCATTATGATGAGCCATGGAGCCGGCGCGGCCGCGGCGACAGTTAAGCGTGTCGGCGCCGGCGCCGCAACCGGGGATCAGCCAAATCGCGCGTCAGGCCGCCGCCGCGATCGCCTTCGTCTCGGCGAGCTGCGCGATCTCGGCTGGCGAAAAACCCGCCTCGCTGAGCACCTCGGCATTGTGCTCGCCGAGGCGCGGCGGTTGCCGTGTAAGCCCGGGCCGCGCCTGCTCGGCACCGAACGAAACAGGCATTGCCGGCAAGCCGACCGTGGCCGAGCCGCCCGCGAGCGTCCTGATCACGGTGTCGACGAGGCCGCCGTGGCTCATGAGGTGCGGATCGGTGAACAGGTCCGTCGGCTTGCCGACGGGCGCCCACGATACCGCCGCCGTCTCGCAGCGCTGGCGCACCTCGGCCTTGGGAAACTTGCCGATGATCTCGCGCAGCGCCGGGATCAGCCATTCGCGCTCGCGCGTGCGCGACTCGTTGGTGGCGAGACGGGGATCGGCAACGAGCGTCTCGAGCGCGAAAACCTCGGCGAAGCGCGCCCATTGCTGGTCGCTGGTGACGCCGATGAACAGCTGGTCGTTGTCGGCGGTGTCGAACACATCGTAGATCGCCCACGCGCCCTGGCGCGCCGGCATCGGCCGCGGCGCCTCGCCGGTCGCGACCGAGCCCGCCATGTGGCTCAGCATCAGGAACGCGGTGCTCTCGAACAGGGCGGCGCCGACGCGCTGGCCCTCGCCGGTGCGATCACGCTCGCGCAGCGCCGCAAGCACGGCCGAGACGCCGAAGCTCGCGCCGAGAATGTCGACGATCGAGGCGCCGGCACGCAGCGGCTTGCCGGGAGGCCCGGTCATGAAGGCGAGCCCGGCCTGAAACTGCACCACCTCGTCGAGCGCCGTTCGATTCTCGTACGGCCCGGCCAGAAAGCCCTTCAGGGCGAGGTAGAGCAGGCGCGGATTGACGGCGCGCAATTGCTCATAACCGCAGCCGAGGCGTTCCATGGTGCCGGGCCCGTAGTTCTCGAGCAGGATATCGACGCGCGCCGCGAGCCGGTGCACCGCCGCCCTCCCTTCGGGCCGCTTGAGGTCGATCGCGACGCTGCGTTTGTTGCGGTTGAAGCCGGGAAAAAAGCCGGCGCCGAAACCGGGCAGCCGCCGGGTCGGATCACCGCCCGGCGCCGGCTCGACCTTGACGACGTCGGCGCCCATGTCGGCGAGCATCAGCCCGGCGCTCGGGCCCATGATGGCATGGCTGAATTCGAGAACTTTGACGCCCTCGAGCGGCGCGACCGACATCAGTTGATCCTCCGGCGAAACGCATCGATGCTGCCGGCGTGCAGGAGCTCGCTCGGCAGCGGATGGCCGACGATGCCCTCCGCCATGCGGCCGACCTCGATCAGGTCGTCGAGATCGACCCCGGTGTCGATGCCCATCTCCTCGCACAGAAGCACCAGCTCCTCGGTGCAGATGTTGCCGGCCGCGCCCTTGTGAGCCGCGAACGGGCAGCCGCCGAGCCCGCCGACGGTGGCGTCGAACCGGCTGACGCCGAGGCGAAGCGCCGCAAACGCATTGGCGACCGCGAGGCCGCGCGTGTCATGCAGGTGGAGCGAGATGTTCTTGTCGGGCCAGCGGCTGCGCACCTCCGCGACCGCGCGCTCGATCCGCTGCGGCGTCGCCCAGCCCATGGTGTCGGCGAGCGACAGCGTCTCGATGGTGACGCCGGCCTCGTTCGCGATGGTGAAGCCGTCCTCCAGCGTGCGCACCACCTGCGTGGGCGCGATGTCGCCCTGGTAGTTGCAGCCGAATGCCGCCATGACGCCGATGCGCTTGACCGGAATACCGCGGGCGAGATGCAGCGCGGTCTGCTTGCGCATCGCCTCGACGTTCTCGGCATGACTGCGATGCAGGTTCATGCGCGTGAAGGCGTCGGAGGCGGCGAGCGAGATCGAGCCGGTGAGCCGCAGCTTGTCCCGAAACGCGAGCGCTCGCTCGAGGCCCTTGTCGTTGAACCACAGCGCCGTGTAGTCGACGCCCGCCGCCGGTTTCGCGGCGCGCACCACGTCGTCGGCGTCGGCCCAGCCGGGCACCAGCCGCGGGTTGACGAACGAGCAGACTTGGATGTCGCGCAGGCCGGTCTGTGCCAGCGCCTCGATCAGCCGCACCTTATCGGCGCTGCCGATCGGCCCGGGCTCGATCTGAAAGCCCTCGCGCGGCCCCTCCTCGTGGATCTCGACGGTCTTCGGCATGTCGCTCATGAGATATCCTTTCGGGCCATCTGCAATATCGCTATCATCCGCGCCGGTCGTGGGACAAGACTCACAACAAGGCGCGAATGGCGACGCAATACATCGGCGTCACAGCCTAATTCGGCGACGGCTCGACGTTGGTCTCGTCGTCGAGGCTGGGAAAGTACGATTGCAGCGTTCCGTCCCGGCGGATATCAGCGGTGCAGCAGTGAAAGCCGCCGCCGAACGCGTAGACGCGATCGAACGGGCAAGGAATGACCTCGCAGCCGAGCGAGCGCATCAGCGCGATCATCGGCGCTTCGGCCGCCTCGACGATCGCCGTGCGTTCGTCGAGCATGAGGATATTCATCGAAATCCAGTTGCTCACGTCACGCGACGGCGCCCGACCGCTGCGCACCGATGGCGGCGCCTCGACAAGACGCCAACCGTTGTCTTTGAACAGTCCGAGCTGGCCGTCGGTGCACGGACGTGATGGATTGACGAGCACGATGCCGGGACGCACGGGCACCAGGGTCGTGTCGATATGCGTCGGCAGCGCCTCGCGAAATGCGATGCGATGCACACGAAAGCCGCGACCGAGATGCCGCTGCAGCCATGCCGCGCCGAAATCGTTGCTGACGAGATCGGGCCGCCAGAAGATGTCGCGCCCGAAGCGCGCGAAGCAGGCCGCGTCGAAAGCGGGCTCGATCTCGGTGAGCAGCGGACGAAGCGAAAAGTCGAACGGATACGACGCGGGCTCGGCGTAAAGGTCGTCGCGCAGGAGCGGCTTGGGCGCGGCGGTCCAGCGCGCCCCGCGGCGAAAGTAGTCCGCGAGCAGGCTCCGATAGGCGCGGAACTCGAACCACCGGGCGCGCTGCGTCATCGCGGCTTCGATGATCTCGTCGCCGATCACCAGCAGCGTGTCGCGCGGACAAGCGCTCGCATGCCCGCCCGCGATCTCCCAGTCCGGCGTGCGCGCACCGACCGTATGGTCGATCGGATCGGGCCGGCTCACCGTGACGCCGAGCCGATCCAGCAGCTCGACGAAATGATCGAGTTGACGCTCCGCTTCCTCGACGAGCCCGGCATGGACGGGTTGCCCGCGGGACCAGCGACCCGCGTCCGTCGGCGGAAAGTAAGGCGAGAGTGCCGGCTCGTAGCCGACGTCGGCGGCGCCGCGCGCCGAGCCGACGATCACCTCTTTCAGCGGGTCCCACTCGTTCCACGAGTTGACGACCGGATGGGCCGGGTCGCCGACAGTCATGACGGCTGTCGTGACACCAGCCCGGCGGCGCGCGGCATGCCGTGGTCCGCGACCTTCGCCGACCGGAGGCGGGGGGAGGAGCAGCTGCAGGCCGGCGGCACGCTCAACTTTCGAGTGATCCGGAATATCGCTATCATTTGTATTGGGGTCGAAAGGAATCTCGCACCGAATTCGAGACACTGCATTGATTGGACGACGCTAGCATGGCGGCGCGTTTCACGACAATCAAGGTCGAGACGCTCGGCCGCGTCGCGCGCCTGACGCTGAACCGACCGGAGCGCGCCAACGCGCTCGATCAAACGATGCTGGGCGAGATTGGCGTCGCGCTCGACGAGCTTCAGCAGGATGCCGACGTGCGCGCGCTGATCGTCACCGGTGCGGGCGCCGCATTTTCGTCCGGCTTCGATCTCAAGGAGCAGATGGAACGCCGCCCGACCGGCGCCGCGGCCTGGCAGCCGCTGCTGCGCAAGGATTTCGACGCCGTCATGCGCTTCTGGCATTTCCCGCGCCCGACCATCGCGGCGGTGCGTGGGCCGTGCCTCGCCGGCGCCTGTGAGCTCGCGCTCGCCTGCGACATGACGATCGCGTCGGAGGATGCCTTCTTCGGCGAGCCGGAGCTCAAATTCGGCGCCGGCATCGTGGCGATGATCCTGCCTTGGCTGGTCGGGCCGAAGATCGCCAAGGAGATCATTTTGCTCGGTGAGGACCGCATACCCGCCGCCCGCGCCCGCGAGCTCGGCATCGTCAATCGCGTGGTGCCAGGCGCCGAGCTGGAGGCGACCGCGCTCGCAATCGCCAATCACCTCGCCGCGATCGATCCGAACCTGGTGAAAGAGACGAAGCGTGCGATCAACCGTGCCTACGAGGCGCGCAACATGCTCGACGCGCTCGAGGAGGCGCTGGCGATCGACCTCGCGATCGAAGGCGCGGGGTCGCCCGACAAGATCGCTTTCATGGACATCGCGCGGCGTCAGGGGCTCAAAGCCGCGCTTGCCTGGCGCGACGCGCGCTTTCCGGGCCGCGTCCGATGACCGCCCCCCTCGCGGTTGCGCTCACCGACACGCTGGCCGCCGCCCGTATGTTCGAAAGCACGAGCGGCGAGCGGCTGGAAGGCGTCGCGCTGCGCGCGCACGCCGACCGTGTCGCCGCGGCACTGGCGGCGCACGGCGTTGCGCCGCACGAGCCCGTGCATGTGCGGGTCGGCAACCGCCCGGCCGATCTCGCGGCCCTGCTCGGCATCTGGCTCGCGGGCGCCGTCGCGGTACCGATTCAGGCCGCCGCGGTTCCCGCGACGGTCGCGCGCCTGCAGCAACGCACCAAGGCCCGCTTCGGCGTCGACGGCGAGCGGATCGATATGCTCGCCGCGTCGGCGCCACCGGCGCGGCCGCTCCTCGAAGGTGCGGCCCTCGTCATCTTCACGTCGGGCTCGACCGGGGAGCCGAAAGGCGTCGTCATCGGGCATGAGCGGTTCGCCGGCAAGCTTGCGGTGCTCGACCGGCTGCTCGGGGTGCGCCCCGACGATGTGGTGCTGATGCCGTTGCAGATGGCCTTCATCTTCGGCCTGTGGGTCGCGCTCATGCGCGGCGCCCGGCTCGTGGTGGTGCCGAAATTCTCCCGCGACGCGATCGCGCACGGGCTCAGGGACGCGACCGTGCTCGCCGGCGTCCCCTCGATGTTTCGCACCCTCCTCGCCGATGGCGCGCCGCCCGCCCCGCACCTGCGCGCCATTTTCACCGGCGGCGAAATTCTCTCGCCGAAGCTCGCCGCCGCGATGGGAAGTTTCGCGAATGCCGCAATCTACGATCTTTACGGCCTGACCGAGACCGGCTCCTGCGACTTCTGCGTCCCGCCGGCGCTGCAACCGGCCGCCCTGGGCACGATCGGCAAGCCGACCGAGGGCGTTGCGTTCCGCATCGTGCAAGACGGCGCCGCGGTCGCGCCCGGCGAGACCGGCGAGCTGCAAATCCGCACGCCATTCGGCATGCTCGGCTATTTCGACGATCCGACGCTGACGCAAAGCTCGTTTGCCGACGGCTACTTCAAGACCGGCGATCTCGCGCGCATCACACCCGACGGCTTCGTCCAGCTGGTCGGGCGCGCCAAGGACATGGTCTCGCGCGGCGGCATCAAGATTGCGCCGCTCGAGATCGATCATCTCCTCGCCGCACATCCCGGCATTGCCGCCGCGCTCTGCGCCGGCGTTCCCGACGATCGGCTCGGCGAGGTCATCCATGCGGTCGTCGTCCCACGCGCCGGCGCACAGCTCGATCAAGCCGCGCTGCGCGACTGGATGCTCGCGCGGACGGAGCCCCACAAGGTGCCGGAGGTCTTCCACATCCGCGATTCGCTGCCGGTCGGCGGGACCGGCAAAGCGGATCGACGCGCCGTCGCGGCACTCGCGAGGGCAATCGCCGTCATATGAGGAACGAGCCGCTACCGCCTGAAGACGCTGCTGTTATCCCAGTTGGGTTCGTTCTGGAGTTTTGCTATTCAGCGACGTGAGGTCTCTAATTACCTGCGCCGGATCACGCCGCCGGTGGCAAACGGCAGCGCGGCACCCAATCCGCACATGACGGCGCCGGGAGCCCTGCCCTGCCCGCACAGATGCAAGGCCGGACGCTCCTTCAAGCCTCAGCGTGCCAGCGGCGGCCCAGCAAGCCACCAGGACGTCCGCCACTTGTGTTCAACAGGACCGAGAAGTGTTTGGGCTCAGTGCTGCGCGGCCCGCGCCTTCTCGATCGTCTCCCACACTCGGGCCGGCGTCGCCGGCATGTCGATCTCCGTGACGCCGAGCGGCTTCAATGCATCGATGATCGCGTTGATCACGGTCGGCGGCGCGCCGATGGTGCCGGATTCGCCGATTCCCTTGACGCCGAGCGGGTTGGTCTTGCACGGCACCTCTTCGAGCTCGCTGTGGATCTCGGGCATGAGGTCGGCGCGCGGCATCGCATAGTCCATAAAGCTGCCGGACAGGAGCTGGCCGGAGGAGCGATCGTAGATCTGCTCTTCGGTGAGCGCCTGGCCGACGCCCTGGACGACGCCGCCGTGGATTTGGCCGCGCACGATCAGCGGGTTGAGCACGCGGCCGAGATCGTCGACCACGAAATAGCGGTCGACCGTGACCACGCCGGTCTCGGGGTCGACCTCGACCTCGCAGGCATGCGCGCCGTTCGGATGGCTCGGCGGCTCCGGCGAGAAGCTGCCGCTCGCCTCGAGGCCGACGCCGAACTTGCCGGTGAGCGGCCCCATCGGCGCATAGAACGCCTTGGCGACGTCGGCGAGCGCAACCGACTTGTCGGTGCCGGCGACGCGGTAGCGGCCTTCCTTGAACTCGATATCGGCGACGTCCGCTTCCATCAGGGCCGACGCCATGCCCTTGCCTTTCTCGATGATGCCGTCGGCCGCGAGCTTGAGCGCGCTGCCGCCCACGACCGCGCTGCGCGCCCCGTAGGTGCCGCGCCCCATCGCGACCTGCGCGGTGTCGCCCTGCACGAAGCGGATCTCCTCGAACGGCAGGCCGAGCAGCTCGTGCACGATCTGGGCAAAGACGGTCGCGTGGCCCTGCCCGTGCGAATGGGTCCCAGCGAAGATGGTGATCGTGCCGCCCGGATCGAATTTCAGATCCATGCGGTCGTTGAAGATGCCGCCGAATTCGATGTAATAGCTCACCGCGCGGCCGCGCAGCTTGCCGTTCTGCTCCGATGCCTTCCGGCGCGCCGCAAAGCCCTTCGGATCGCTCGCCTCGACGCACTTGTCGAGCAGCCGGGCGAACTCGCCGCTGTCGTAGGTCCACATGGTCGGCGTCTTGTACGGCAGCTTGTTCGGCGGAATGAGGTTGCGCCGGCGGATCTCGGCGCCGTCCATGCCGATCTCGCGCGCCGCGTGCTCGATCAGCCGCTCGGTGAAATAGGCCGCTTCCGGCCGCCCGGCGCCGCGATAGGGCCCATTCTGCGACGTGTTGGTGAAGAGCCCCGTCGTCGCGATGAAGATGTTCTGCACATCGTACGCTTCCGGGATGAAGCGCAGCGAGAAGGCGCCGACCACCATGGCGGCGCCGACGAAATAGGCGCCGACGTTGAACAGGCAGCGCGCGCGGATGCCGAGAATCTTGCCGTGCGCGTCGAGCGCGATCTCGCCGTAGCAGACGTGATCGCGGCCGGCGTGGTCGGTCAGCATGCTTTCCGAGCGCGTCGCGGTCCATTTCACCGGGCGCCCGACCTTCTTCGCCGCCCACAGCACCAGCGCGTCGTCCGGAAACGTGCCGCCCTTGAGGCCAAAACCGCCGCCGACGTCGGGCGAGACGACGCGGATGCGGTTCTCGGGCACATGAAAGATGTGTGCCATCTCCTCGCGCATGCCATGCGGGTTCTGCGAGGCCGAGTGCAGCGAATATGAATCGTCGATCGGATTGTATTCGCCGATCGCGACGCGCGGCTCCATGGCGACCGGCGCCAGCCTGTTGTTGACGACGCGCAGCTTGACGACGTGCTTCGCTGACGCGAAGGCCGCGTCGGTCGCCTCCTGATTGCCGAAGCGCAGGCGGAAGGCGACATTGCCGTTGGCATTGTCGTCCCACACCTTGGTCGCATCGGGCTTGGCGGCCTCCTCGAGATCGACGACCGGGGTGAGCGCCTCGTACTCGACCTCGATCAGCTCGGCGGCGTCGCGCGCCTGCACGGCGGTTTCCGCCACCACATAGGCGACGCGGTCGCCCGCGAAGCGCACCCGGTCGGCCACCAGCAACGGCTGGAACGTGCGATATCCCTTCGGCGCGCCGACGTCCTCGGGCATCAGGTGCGACGTCAAGCTTCCGAGCTTGTCCGCGGCCGCATCGGCGCCGGTGAGCACCGCGAGCACGCCGGGCGCGGCCTTCGCTTTGGCGACATCGACGCGCTTGATGCGCGCGTGGGCGTGCGGCGAGAGCACCAGCGCCGCATAGGCCTGGCCGGGCAGATTGATGTCGTCGATGTAATGCCCGTGGCCGGTGAGGAAGCGCTGGTCCTCGACCCGGCGCACCGCCTGCCCGATGCCGAATTTCCCCGCCATGTCATGCCTCCGGATCAGATTCGCGTGTCGGCCGCAATGTTAGTTGCCGGCCCGCGTCCGCGCCAGCGCGCCACGCGCTCTCTTTACTCTCCCTGAAGGCGGAGGGTCGCGAGCGGAGCGAGCGGGGTCGGGTGACGGAGCCGGCGCAGGGCAGCACGTCGAGTGCCGCAATCACCTTCACCCCACTCCGATCATCGCGCCTGCGTCGCGATGATCGACCCTACCCAGGGGAGGGTAAGCGCCGGAGCCGCGCTCAAAAATCCACGTAGCGTGGGATCGGCCCGAGCTGGGGCGTGGCGCGGTCGGATAGGTCGAACATC
Source organism: Xanthobacteraceae bacterium (assembly GCA_035293985.1). GTDB lineage: Bacteria > Pseudomonadota > Alphaproteobacteria > Rhizobiales > Xanthobacteraceae > JAVDCA01. The sequence continues at coordinate 17,323 of DATGLS010000015.1, read as the reverse complement.
ACCTCGTCGACATAGCACCATCCCCGGCCTTCGGGAGGATCGTAGCCCTCGATGATCGGATGCTTGGTGCGGTGAAGGCGGGGTGCATGTCCGAACGGATGGCGTTCTCGGCCAAGCTGATCTCGGTCGCGCTGTGCTCCGTGTCGAGAATGCAGGGGATTGGCTCGTCGGCCCTGATCTCCTTGCGCTTCGCGCGAAGCAACTGCGCCAGACGGCGGCCCTCACCGGCATTGACCAGATAAAAGCCTGTTGGCTTGCCCTTCGGCCCGGTCTCCGGCTCCACGACCGGGTATTGCAGCATGCCGATGGCGGCGATGCTGGCGGACAAGGCTTGGATATCGGTCTTGGTGTGCGGCACCTGCCTCACATTCTTGGGTGAACGTTTCAGCTTGTTCAGCGGCACGAACACGATGTTCTTGCTCACTGCGGCGATCTTCGATCTGTCACTCATGGTTCTCTCCTTTGGTTCTGGGGTTCTGCGCAGAGTCCGCGCATGAACCCCTGCCCGTCGGCGAGACCGGGTGAGGGGGAGCAAGAAGAAAATCGGCAGGGGGGACCGCCCGGTCTGCAACGACCGCAGGGAGAGAAGATCGGGGGATGCCGATTTTGTTCTTGCTGGGGGTGCCAGGGCAGAGCCCTCGCACCCCCGACCAAGAAAAGGAGATGTCGCGCAGCGACGCCTTAATACATGCGCGAGGGATGGAAGCCGGATGGCCGAGACCCTAATCCCGGTTTCGGGATCTCAAGGGGCTCGGTTCACGACAGCCCCGGTCCGGCGTCGCCGGACGCCAATGACAGGAAACGGGTTCGGCAGTAGGCTGATATGGCTGCGCCCGGAGTGGAGCGGCAGACGCGGGGAAAACCGCTGGGGCACCGCCAAGTGGCGCCGATTGAAAAATCTCCCGGCCTCACCGAGTCCGAGCGCTTGCTCGCGGACCTGTGCCAACACACGTTTCTTAGCCTATGGAGTTACCCGAATCTGTTCCGCGCGCCGGGACAGGAGCTGTGCGATGTTCTGGTGGTCTTCGATGAGCACCTCATTATATTCTCCGACAAATCGTGTAAATTTCCGGACACGGGCGATGCCGGCCTCGACTGGATGAGGTGGTACGACCGGGCAATTGACCGTTCGGCGCGGCAAGTCTTCGGCGCGGAACGATGGATCAAGACGCAGCCGGACCGCATTTTTCTGGACGCCGCCTGCACGAAGCGATTTCCGCTCAAGCTGCCAGACCCCGCGAAATTGCGGGTGCACCGCGTCGTGGTGGCGCTGAACGCCGGCGAACGGTGCAAGGCATACTTTGGAAAGGACGGTTTGCATGGTGGCAGTGGAAGTCTGATGTTTCTGCCGGCCTTGTCGGGCAAGGCTGATCCGGCAAGGCCGTTTGCGGTCGGAACCGTTTACCCGGATCGCGGTCTTGTCCATGTGCTGGACGATTTCACATTGCACGTGCTGATGAAGGAGCTGGACACGATTTCAGACCTGACGAGCTACCTGTCCAAGAAGGAAGCTTTCATTGCCGCCGATGGTCTTGCGCTGTCGCACGGCGAAGAGGAACTGCTTTGCTATTATCTCTTCGGGGATGGCAGCGGCGAACGGGGCTTCTTTCTGCGTGAGGATCATCAGGTCGTTGTCGAGTCCGGTCACTGGGAAGGAATCAGTACGCATCCCCTCTATCTCGCCAAGAAGGAAGTCGATCGGGTCAGCTACGGCTGGGACACGCTGATCGAGACCTTCGGGCGCCAGTACCTGAACGACACGCTTCTGGTCGGGGGAAACGAGGACATAAACGATTTTCAGGCCGGACTCGCCATCATGGCGAAAATGCCCCGCGCCGCGCGCCGGTGGCTGGCGAATTCATTCAAAGAGCATCTTGCGAACTGTCATCGGCGTGGCCTCGCGCGCGGTCAAGCGTACAGCCGCTTCATAGAATGGGGCGACGTTGGTTACGTGTTCGAAGTGATGGACGCGCCGCCCAAAGCGCGAATGTCGGAGGTCGCCGACGCTGAGTTTCGCCTGCAACGGCGGATCATGGCGCAGGCCGCATGTCTGACTAAGAAAGCGCAATATCCATCACTGGCGCATGTGGTAGGAATCGCATGCGAAAGCACGCTGGTCGGTGGTCGGCCCATCGATCTTGTTTACTTCGACGTCGGGAAGATGAGCGAAGCGGACATCGCGGAATTGCGGCAAGAAGTTACCCGGGCCGGTATGCCGCCGAAGCCGCTCGAACCGGCCAGAACCGCCGGTAATCGAAAGCAGCGCCGGGCGATGCGGGCGGCCGCGCGAAAGAAAAGTTGATCGGCGTCTCTTCCGAGCGGCTAGAAATAACGGCAAAAACTTCTAAACGGGCGATGGTTGGTTGACGAGATGGGGAATATAAGCTCGGGCAAGGCAGAGGGTCAGTTGCTCGCCGCGCAAGCTCAGGCGATCGATCCATTCGTTCGGCATCGCGTTGAAATCCGTTGGGTAAGCATGCGCCTCCTCCCGACGCACGAGATCGGCCGGAGGGTTCGGCAATTGCCGGTCCTGTTGCCCGAGATACGGGAACAGAAAGCTTTTGATTTGTCCGCTCCGCTGCGCCTCGTGCAGCCGGTGCATCGCGGCGTTTTGCGCGCGATCAAAGACCGCGCTGAAAACGCTAAGCATGCGCGCGAATATAAACTGGCTCGGCGGGTCCTGCCGCAAGCCGTAGCCGGCCGAACAGCAGATGATGGTGTCAACGGAAACGACATTGAGGCTCACGTCGGGCGAGCGGTCGGGCCAGAGACAGCCGAGGCCGAGATTGTCGTAGATGCCGCCATCGGTGAGGATGACGCGGTCGCCCTTGAGCGCGCCGTCTTTTTCGAACGTCAGCGTCTCGTCGAACGCGGGCAGAAAGAGCGGATAAGCCGCCGAGGCCGCGACCGCATGGGCCACCGAGGCGTCGTTACGATGGAGTTTGCCCCAGCGCCAGGAACCGGATTCCATCGTGCCGAAGCGGAACGCCGAGCCGGTCCTCAACTCGGTGGCGTTGATCACAAGGTGCGGCTGCGCCGGGAGGTCCTTCAGAGACGCCCCCTTGAACAACAGGTCGTCGAGCGCCGCTTCAAGCAAGCTCGTCCGGCTCGCGAAGCGATGCAGGGGCGACCTGACCGCGAACCGCTCGAATTGCACCGCGAGCGCTCGGGGCGTCATCAGCCTCACGACCTTGAGAAGCAGCTTGATAAGCGCGACGCCTAGCGCAACCAGCCCAACCGCCGCGAACGCGGCGGCGACCTTGAGGCCGAGCGCGCTGAACAGCTTGCGCCACATCGGCGCGACGAGCCCTCGCGCCAGCAGCGCGCGGATATTTGCCTCGAATGAGGTGAAGTCGCCAGCATGGGCGTTGAAGTGCGCATGGAAATAGGCGCCGATCACGCTGCCGCCCGACACCGTCGAGAGGATGACGACACGATCGAGTAGCCCAAGTCTATTGAGCGCGCGGAGGCAGCCGAGATGGAATGCGATGGCGCGCGAGCCGCCACCGGAGAGAGCCAATCCTATCTTTGGGGTGGCGGCATCGTTCATGGGACGCGCGACCCCGGCGACAGCACGAAGGCGAAGGCGCCGTTGTCGGCCGCGATCGCCATCAAGCCAGGCAAACCTTCATATTCGAGTTCATTGCCGAGCCAGACGATTTGGGCGAGATCAATTCCACTCGGCATCGGCGACGATCTCGCCGGATGCGAGTGCCACTCGCCGACATAACTGAGCTGGTGCAGCGAGCTTTCGACGGCGCGGTTCACGGCGGCTTTGAGACCGACGACCCCGCGCTCGAATCCCTGAGGGCTGCCCCGGCTGTCCTCGGGCTCGGGCAATGCATGCGCGACATGAATGGACTTGCGGCTCATGTCGGCAATGCCGAGAAGGACGCCGCCGGTTTCGCGCGGCAGGCGGCTGGCCCGAAGGCTCGCGAGTTCGGCCAGAAGACCGTCATCGTAGCTGATCGACCACTCGGCGAGGTCAACCCGATGCGTGGCGGAACCGTGACGCTCAATGAGCTGCACCGTGCTCGCCGTGCCGACCTTCCAGATGCGCAGGGTGGCAACATCGCTCGTCAAGGCCTCGGCGAGGCCGCGCGCGCCGAGCGCGCTCAGCAACGCCGCGCTTGTCGCGGGGATGCGGTTCGTGAGCGCCCGGCACGAGCCGCTGTAGCGAAGGCCTGGTCCGGCGCGCAAATGATCGTTAAGGGCCGGCTCGGTCTGAACGAGACGGTGATATTGTGCTTCGAGGTCCCGCAGCGTGATCGCCCGGTCGCGGCTCTCGGCAAAGAGCACCACGGCCGTCCCTGCCGGATTGAAGAAGACGCAAAGGCGCCGCGCAGGGCTGTTCTCGAGATCGGCGAGATGCCGCGACACCGCGACCGAGGCTGAGGCATCGATAATGACATCGGCCTCGGCCAGCTCGCGCACGAGCTCCGCGTCGGGCTTGGCGACATCGCCCGCCACGGCCGTGAAGGATTCGTTGAGGAGCCATCCCATCTGGCGGGCTAGCGCGAGGGCTTTTGGCGCCCCGAGTTCGTTCGCCAGCAGCGCATGGCGCGCGAGATTGTGCGGAAGCAGCCAGTCGCTATCAACGACGGTCCAGGTAAAAGCGCCTTCGCGCGCCATGTTCATGGCGATCTGCGAGCCGAGTGCTCCGGCACCGACCAGGACGGCGCGGCGGCGATCGGGCTCTGCATGTCCGGCCACCGCGGCGGCGAGTTCGCGGTCAAAAGCGAGGTGAACCTGGGCGGGCTCGATCTTGATATCGCCGGGCGCGGGCGCGCCCTCGGGAACGGCGCGCAGAAACACGTCATCATCACCGGCAACGCCAGCCGCCTTCGTGTTATGCAAGAGGCCCCATTGGACGCCGATCTGCCCGGCTGTTTCGAGCGAGATGAAGGCGCGCAAATCGTCGGTGGTCTTGCCGTCCGCTGTTGTGATTGGAAAGGCCACAAGGATGGCGAGCCGGGAGGACAGGCGGCGGACGCTGTCATGCGCGATACCCGCCCAGGCCCTGAGCCGGGCCTTGATCTCATCGATCACATTGATGCCGGCCGGTTGCAGTTCAGCGTGAAGGGCCGCGAGCGTCACCGGCGCATGCCGCAGCCGTGTCATGGATTGCGGTTTGGCGCGGAGTCCGATCACGACAAAACCGGGCTGACCCTTGCGGCGCGGCTCGGCCTCGGCGACCGTCCTTGTGAGGATGAGCGCCTGATTGTCGGACCGGACGAAGCCGATGAGTTCGACGGGATCGGCGCCCGTCACCGAGGCCGCCCGCGGCACGACGATGCCGAGCTGCGAGACAAAGAAGAGAGGATCGGGCGGTTGCGCGGTGTCGTGCAGCTCGCCGCGCGCCGCCTTGGCGAGCCAGAGCTGGATGCGCCGGATAAAATCGGCGGGACGGTAGGTCAGGCGAGCTTCCGCCCACGGTCGGTCGTCAACGCAGAGCGAACAGGGCGCGTCCGGCGGCGTCCAGTTCTGATGCGGCGTGTCGGGAAAGTCGTCGCGCAGGGCGAGGACACGTGGTTGTCCGCCCTGGGCCTCGAACACCACGGCAACCGGCTCGGTCGCGCGGATGGGGTGCGCGAGGTCCTGGGGCCGCTCGACCTCGATCGCGAGAGCCACAGCGACGCGCCCGCTTTGGGCGCACGCCTTCATCTCCGTCAGGGTGACGCCGGGGATGGTGCCGGCAGCGACGGCCGATGCCATCTCGCGCGCCGGCACCCAGGTCAGATCATCCGTCGATGCGACGGCTTCCCCGAAACCAGACCACCACGGGTGAAGGCCCATTTCACCCCGCACGCGCCGGGGTCGAGACGATGCTCGCCGCGCCCACGGTCGCCGACACCGTCAGGAGGCGCGCGCCGCGATCGGTGATCTCGATCTTGGTGGGCTTGGGCTTGCTGGATGAGGGTAAGTCCATCGTCACCTTGAACTGCCCGTCCTTGGCGGCGGCCACGCGCTTGTAGTAGGCGGCGGCCTCCCGGTGCGGCGGCTGCACGTCCTTGTCCTCGTCGCTGCCCTTGATCGGGATCGACTTGCTGGTGGACATCATGGTGTGGCGTTCCTGGCCTTGCACCTCGCAGAGCCACTTCACCTCGTCGGTCGGCTTGGTCTCGTCCACGCCCTTGTCGGGTCCGATCGACTTGTAGGAACAGTGGTGCGGGATTTTGAAGATGTCCCACAGCAGCCGGTCCTCGTTCTTGTGACGCTTGCTGGTCTTCACGATCTGCTCGATCGAGTCGTAGTTGATGTCCGACATGAACAGCGCGCGGGTCTGGCGCGTGCCCTCCAGAAAGGTCGCCTGGAAGACGATGCTGTTCTCGTTGCGGTCGATGACCTCGTTGTCGTTCTGGCGCCAGCCGAACGGGCTATGGATGAAAAATTCCACGCGCTCCGGCCCGAAGATCGAATAACCCGGCACGAGCTGGCCGGCATCGGTGATGAGATGCGCGCGGGATTCGAGCGTCAGGCCATTGGCCTCCAGCCACGCCTTGAGCTTGACCGGCCGGGAGAAGACGCGGATGCCGGAACCTTGCTTGAGGCGGAAGCGCGCTTCCTGACGGATGATGCGGGCGCAGTCGTCGAGGCCGTCTTCGAGGATCGCGCCTGCCGGAACCCACAGCTCGCGCATCTTGATGCGACCTTCGGTCTGGTACTTTGCCGCATGCTCGAACCGGAAGAAGTCGCCGGACCCGCGGCAATGATCGTCGTCGAGATGCGAGTAGCCGACCACGTTGTAGTAGTCGCGGTTGGCGGCGCGCAGGTCGGCTTTGAGTTCGGCGGGAAGGTCAATGCGGCGGTCCCACGGATCGTCGCGGTTCTTCATGTCGGCGTAGTCGATGAGCATCTTCTGGCCGTCGGCAAGGTCGAGGCGGGTGCAGTCGGCGTTGCCGAGTGGATGAAAGGTCAAGGTGGCAGTCACACTGGTCTCCCTAGGTTCAAGCGAACCTGCCCCCGACAGCGACCGGCTGACCGGGCCAAGTTCCATTCATGTATGAGCGGCGCAGGCGTATACAATCGGCGGCGGATCGGTGCCCACCCCACCCCAAGAACTTGAGGGTTCGGCCAAAAAGACCGAGTCGGAAAGTATCGATACTCCGAACACGAACTTAGGGCCTCGATAAGCGTTGTCAAGTACGCGACGTATCGTTATTCTGAACTTCCAGAACCCGGAGGTATGATTGTCCACCGCGCTCGGCCACAAGATTCGCGAACTGAGGAAGCAAAAGGGCTACACGCTTGAAAAGCTGGCGGAATTGACCGAGTCCAGCAAGAGCTACATCTGGGAGCTGGAGAACAAGAACCCGCCGCGGCCTTCGGCCGAAAAGGTGGCTCGAATCGCCTCGGTGCTGGGCGTCACCTCCGACTATCTCGTCGATCCCACAGAGAAGTCCGACGTGGCTGAAGCTGCCGACCAGGCCTTCTTCCGCCGCTACCGCAAAATGGACCCGGCCACCAAGGACAAGATTCGTCGCATGGTCGATCTGTGGGGTGACGATAAATGACGGTCGCGCCGTCGCCCGAGCGCTGGGCGATCGATATCAGCCTCTTGCTCAATGCCGTTCTCGGCAAGGACCGCTTCCCGGTCGATGTCGCGCTCGTGGCGAAGGAATATAGCACGCAGCGTTATCCGGACGATCCGGTGTCGCTCGTCATCGGGCGCTCGCTGCCGGGATTCGACGGCGCGCTCTATCGCGCGCCGACCGGCAAAAAAGGCTGGGGGATTTTCTACAACAGCGCGATCACGTCGAGAGGCCGGATCAATTTCACCCTCGGGCACGAATTCGGGCATTACCTGATTCATCGGCTGGCCTATCCCGACGGCATCCGGTGCGGCGAGCAGGATGTCGTCCGCTGGGACAGCGAATACGGCCAGATCGAACATCAGGCCAACGTGTTCTCGGCCGGCCTCCTGATGCCTCTCGATGATTTCCGGCGGCAGATCGCCGAGGGCGACAAGGTCGATCTCGACATGATCTCGGCCTGCGCCGAGCGCTACCGCGTGTCGCTCATCGCGGCCGTGCTGCGCTCGCTTCAATACACCTCGCGGCGCGCGGTGCTGGTGGTGTCGCGCGATGGCTATATTCTTTGGTCGCGGGCCAGCAAGCCGGCACTAAGGACAGGAGCGTTCTTCCGCACCTCCGGGCCGCCCATTGCCATTCCCGCGGATTCCCTCGCAAGTCGTCAGGACATGATCGTGGACGGCCGCGCCGGCATCGAACTCGCGGCCGGGGTCTGGTTCCCCGAACCCGTGCGCGAGATGACGATCTTCGCCGAGCAATATGACTTTGCGGTCACGCTGCTGCTGCTGGAGAACCGGTACCGCTACATTCAGCTCGACCGGGAGCCGGAAGAAGACGTGTTTGATCGGTTCTCCTCGCGAGCTTAAATGAGTGCTGGTTCTGCTCGATTATGCGCAGCAACATCGAATTGCGCGCCTCAGATATTCATCGGTCCAGTGCTTGGTGGCGTGCTTGTTGGGCGAGCTGTCGCAGCATCCCACGTGGCCGCAGGTGCGGCACAGGCGCAGGTGCACCCAGCGCGATCCGGTCTTGAGGCACTCCTCGCACCCGCGCGCGCTCGGCGTCACGTCGCGGATCGTATCGAGATGGGTGCATTCCTCTGCCATGGCGGCCTCCTTCTCGGGCTGCATCAGCTTCGCGCGAAGACGATCGCGGCGCCCATCATCGTGTCCGGCCCGACGATGGTGCGGCCCATCCGGCTCACATTGGCAACCTTCGCCTCATCCATCATCGTTGCAAGTCGCGCGCTGTCGCGAACCGCGAGGACCAGCGCGGCGAGGCGCGCGCCCTCGCCGATCGACGGGGGCGCGATGCCGAAATGGCTCGCGTAGGCTGCGGGCGTCATCACGTCGATCGTTCCGCGCGGCGTCTTGACCGAGATGCCGTTCGAGGTGGCGAGCATCTCGCGCTCGCCCGTGAATGCGGAGAGGAAAACGTGATGGTCGCTCGGATTGTCCGCGACCATGACGACGCCCGCGACACCGCTCGTGCCGTTTGGATGCGACTGGAAGGCCGGATTCCAGAAGCTCTCGGGAAAATGCTGCTGGCAGGTCGCAAAGCCGGCATCGGCCTTGGCGTCGCGCGCAAAGGCGAGCGAGAACGCGACACGCACGCTCGTGCCGTCCGGGCGCTTGCCCTCGCGCTCGAAGCGCACGGCCGGCGCGGCCGCGATGCCGCCTTCGCCAAACTGCGCCGCGTCGTCCGCGGCATCGCGGCTCTCCAGCAGCAATGCCCAAAAGCCTTCCTGACGCTCGAGAAAATGGCGGCTCGGCGTGCCGAACAGGCGCGAGAGCTCGTCGGCGCCGAGCTTGTCGGGCTCCGCGATCGTCAGCAGCTCGATGAAGAAGCCGGGGAACTGCACCAGCCGATTGTGCGTGCCCCACGGATGACGATTGCGCGCGCCGACCGTGAAGCCGATCCGCTGGTAGCGCGCGGCCGCCGCGTCGAGATCGCGGACCACGTGAACGATATGGTCGAGGCCACGCGCCATTCCGGTTCAATTCCTTGCCAACTGCTCGTCCAACGTCGCCGTGAACTGCTCGAATATATAGCGAGCCGTGAATGGCCGCACGAATGCCGGCGCAGCACGGCGCATTCGCCATGCGCGCCGTGCATCGGTGGTTGTTTCCCACTTGCGGGTCGGCAGGCAGTTGGCGCACATTTCGCGCCAACCAGAATGACCAAAACTGACGCAAGACCGAAGCGTTGAGGCCGCTCGACCGGCCGGAGTCGCAATCAAGGGAGGCTTTCATGCAGCGAAAGAGCTTGTACGCGAGCGTCGCGGCCGTCGCGTTGGCCGCGTTCCTGGCCGGCACGCCGGCCCCCGTGCACGCCCAGCAGGCGGCACAAGAGGTCGCGATCGACAACGACGACATCGGCGGCGTCGTCACGGGACCCAAGGGTCCCGAGGCCGGCGTGTGGGTGATCGCCGAGACGACCGATCTGCCGACCAAGTTCGCCAAGATCGTCGTCACCGACGACCAGGGCCGCTACGTCATTCCGGATCTGCCGACCGCGAACTACGAGGTGTGGGTGCGCGGCTACGGGCTGATCGACTCGCCGAAAATGCGCGCCAAGCCGGGCCAGCATCTCAACATCGCGGCGGTGGCGGCGCCCAACGCGGCCGAGGCGGCGCATTATTATCCGGCGATCTACTGGTACTCGATGATGAAGATTCCGCCGAAGAGCGATTTCGGCAACGCCGAGAGCGGCATTCCGCCGAAGTTCACCCAGGACGACTACCTCAAGCAGATGAAGAACATCGGCTGCATCGGTTGCCACCAGATCGGCCAGGAGGCCACCCGCACGATCCCGGCGCAGTTCGGCCACTTCAACAACGGTGCTGAGGCGTGGGAGCGGCGCGTGCAGTCCGGCCAGGCGGGCGAGATGATGGTCAACCAGCTCGCCGGCACCTGGGGCGGCGTGCCGTTCAAGTATCTCGGCGACTGGACCGATCGCGTCGCCAAGGGCGAGCTGCCGACGCAGAAGCCGCCGCGGCCGCAGGGCGTCGAGCGCAACCTCGTCATCACCGAGTGGGAGTGGAGCACGCCCGACAAGTACCTGCACGACCTGATCTCGTCGGACAAGCGCAACCCGACCGTCAACGCCAACGGGCCGCTGTTCGGCTCGCCCGAATATTCGACCGACAACATCCCGATCCTAGACCCGAAGAGCAATAAGGTGACGTTCTTCAAGCTGCCGGTGCGCGATCCCGGCATGCCGGAGTCGCTCGGGCCGGGCCATGCGGGCGCGATCATGCCGCTCGCCGACTCGGCCTACTGGGACGGCAAGAAGCTGTGGGACACCCGCGCCAACAACCACAACTCGATGTTCGACGAAAAAGGTCGTTTGTGGCTCTCCGCGACGGTGCGCGGGCAGGAGAACCCGCCGTGGTGCAAGAAGGGCTCGGACAACCAGTACGCCAAGATCTTCCCGCTCGAGAAGTCGCAGCGTCAGGCCGCGATGCTCGACCCGAAGACGATGAAGTACACCTTCGTCGACCTGTGCTTCTCGACCCACCATCTCCAGTTCGGCTTCGACAAGGACGATACGCTGTGGTTCAGCGGCACCGGTCCGGTGGTCGGCTGGCTCGACACCAAGGTGTTCGACGAGACCGGCGACTCGCAAAAGGCCTCGGGCTGGATGCCGTTCGTGCTCGACACCGACGGCAACGGCAAGCTCGACGACTATGTCGAGCCGAACCAGCCGATCGATCCGAACAAGGACAAGCGGATCGTGCCGGGCTCCGGCCCCTATGCCGTGATGCCGAGCCCGGTCGACGGCTCTGTCTGGTTCACGGTCGGCATCTTCGGCGGCCCGCCCGGGTTCCTGCGCTACGATCCGAAGACCAAGCTGTCGGAAATCTACTACGTGCCCGAGCCCGCCTTCGGCATCCGCGGCGGCGACATCGACAGCAAAGGCGTGGTGTGGGGCTCGGCCTCGAGCGGCGATCTCGTGAGCTTCGACCGCAGCAAGTGCAAGGGCCCGCTCAATGGCCCGAAGGCGACCGGCAACCACTGCCCCGAGGGCTGGTCGCACTATCGCTATCCGGGACCGGGCTTCGCCGGCCACGAGGATCGCAGCGCGGAGTCGAGCTACTACACCTGGGTCGACCAGCACGACGCGGTCGGCCTCGGCGCCGACGTGCCGTTCTCGACCGCCAACCTCGGCGACGGCTTCATCGCCTACGCCGGCGGCAAGATGGTGATGCTGCGCATCCCCTACCCGATGGGCTTCTACGCCAAGGGCCTCGATGCGCGCATCGACGACGCCAACGCGGGCTGGAAGGGCCGCGGCCTCTGGAGCACCAACGGCGACCGTGCGCCGTGGCTGATGGAGAACGGCCTGGGCAGCCGCCCGCGCGCCGTGCACATCCAGGTGCGTCCGGATCCGCTGGCGCATTGAAGTCGGACGCAAATGCAAGATCGCCCGGCGCCGCGCACCGCAGCGCCGGGCGATGCTTTTCGTGGGCGCCGCGCAGCGGCGTCTTACACGCGCTCGGCAATCCAGTGTAGTCTCGGCGCGGAGCCGCCAGCGAAGCCTGCCGACGCTCCGCAATCAAAGGCGACGACGACGCCCTCGACGGGTAGGCAATTCCGGGATCGCATTCACGGGAGCCGCGCATGGTCATCGGCCGAAGACGATTGCTACACCTCCTTGCGGGCGCCGCCGCCGTACCGGCCCTGCCGCGCGCCGCCTTCGCGCTCGACTATCCGACCCGCCCGGTGCACATCATCACCGGCTACGCGGCGGGCGCCGGTCCGGACATCATGGGGCGCCTCGCGGCGCAATGGCTGTCGCAGCGGCTCGATCAGCAATTCATCGTCGACAACCGAACGGGTGCCGCCAGCAATATCGGCACCGCGATCGCGGCCAAATCGGCCCCGGACGGCTATACGCTCTACGTGGCGGTCTCCACCAACGCCGTCAACCAGACGCTCTACCAGAACCTCAGCTTCAACTTCGCCCGCGATTTCGTTCCGGCCGCGTTCATCGGGGCGACGCCGTTCGTCCTCGTGACCACGACGCAATTCCCGGCCAAGACCATGCCCGACTTCCTCGCCCACGCGAAGCAGAATCCCGGCCAGGTCGACTACGCGACCTCCGGCGTCGGCACCGGGCCGCATGTCGCCGCCGAGCTGCTCAAGATGATGACCGGCATCGAGATCGTGCATGTGCCCTATCGCGGGAACTACGTGACCGATGTCGTCGCCGGCACGGTGCCGGCCGCCGTCAGCCCGATGCCGCAGGTGGTCGAGTTCATCAAAAGCGGGCGACTGCATGCCGTCGCGGTGACGACGGGCAAGCGCTGGCCTGATCTGCCCGACGTGCCCGCGATCGGCGAATTCGTGCCGGGCTACGAGGCGAGCGGCTGGTACAGCCTCGTCGCGCCGACCGGAACGCCGGCCGAGGTGATCGCCAGGCTCAACACGGAGATGAACGCCGGCCTCGATGACCCAACGCTCCATGCCCGCATCCTCGCGCTCGGCGTCGAGCCGCGCCCGATGAGCCCCCCGGCATTCGGCGAGTTCATCGCCGCCGAGATCGACAAGTGGGCGAAGGTGATCAGGTTCGCGCAGCTCAAGCCGGCGGGGTGATCTCTTCACCCTCCCCTGCAGGGCCCTGAGGGGGACGGTCGATCATCGCGACGCAGCAGCGATGATCGGGGTGGGGTGACGGCGATATTGGGTCGAACGAATTGCCAAGCAGCTCGCGGCCTCACCCCGCTCGCTTCGCTCGCGACCCTCCCCGTTCGGGGCAGGGTGAAGAAAGCGGCGACTACACCAGCCTGCTCCGCTCCACCGCGGCCTCGATGAAGGAGGCGAACAGTGGGTGCGGCTCGAACGGCCGCGATTTGAGCTCCGGGTGGTACTGCACGCCGATGAACCAGGGATGGTCGGCGTATTCGATGATCTCGGGTAGGATGCCGTCGGGCGACATGCCGCAGAAGCGCATGCCGCGCTGCTCCAGCCGCCCCTTGTAGTTGGTATTGACCTCGTAGCGGTGGCGGTGGCGCTCGGAGATTTCGGTCGCGCCATAGATCTCGGCGACGCGGCTGCCGCGCGCCAGCAGCGCCGGATAGGCACCGAGCCGCATGGTGCCGCCGAGATCGCCCCCCGCGCCGCGCTTCTGCAGCTCGTTGCCCTTGAGCCACTCGGTCATCAAGCCGACGACCGGCTCGGGCGTCGGGCCGAACTCGGTCGAGTTCGCGTCGGCAATGCCGCAAAGGTTGCGCGCCGCCTCGACCACCGCCATCTGCATGCCGAAGCAGATGCCGAAATACGGCACCTTGCGCTCGCGCGCGAACTGGGCCGCGCGGATCTTGCCCTCGGCACCCCGCTGGCCGAAGCCGCCCGGCACGAGGATGCCATTGACGTGCTCGAGGAACGGCGCCGGGTCCTCGCGCTCGAACACCTCGCTCTCGATCCAGTCGAGCTTCACCTTGATGCGGTTGGCGATGCCGCCGTGCGAGAGCGCCTCGATCAGCGATTTGTAGGCGTCCTTGAGCCCTGTGTACTTGCCGACGATCGCGATCGTCACGTCGCCTTCCGGGTTGCGGATGCTCTCGTTGATCCGCACCCAGCGGTCGAGCTCGGGCGCCCGCGTCGGCTCGAGGCCGAAGGCGGCGAGCACCTCGGTGTCGAGGCCGGCCGCATGATAGGCCTCGGGCACCGCATAAATGTTGTCGACGTCGCGTGCCTCGATCACGGCGCTTTCGCGTACATTGCAAAAAAGGCCGAGCTTGCGCCGCTCCTCGGGCGGGATCGGCCGGTCGGTGCGGCAGAGCAGGATGTCGGGCTGGATGCCGATCGAGCGCAGCTCCTTGACGGAGTGCTGGGTCGGCTTGGTCTTGAGCTCGCCGGCCGAAGGGATGAACGGCAGCAGCGTCAGGTGGATATAGACCGCGCTATGGCGCGGCAGCTCGTTGCCGAGCTGGCGGATTGCCTCGAAAAACGGCAGGCCCTCGATGTCGCCCACCGTGCCGCCGATCTCGACCAGCACGAAATCGACGCCTTCGTTGCCCTCGCGAACGAAATCCTTGATCGCGTTGGTGACGTGCGGGATCACCTGGATGGTCGCGCCGAGATAGTCGCCGCGCCGCTCCTTGGCGAGGATCTCCTGGTAAATGCGGCCCGTGGTGATGTTGTCCTGGCGGCTCGCCGGACGGCCGGTGAAGCGCTCGTAATGGCCGAGATCGAGGTCGGTCTCGGCGCCGTCGTCGGTGACGAATACCTCGCCGTGCTGGTAGGGCGACATCGTCCCGGGATCGACGTTGAGATAGGGGTCGAGCTTGCGCAGCCGCACGCTGAAGCCGCGTGCCTGCAGCAATGCGCCGAGCGCCGCCGATCCGAGACCCTTGCCGAGGGAAGAGACCACGCCGCCGGTGATGAAAATGTACCGCGCCATGGGACTCAACGTGTAACGCCCCGGGATCGATTCGACGAGGGGCCAAGGCGAAGAAACGCAAAGTTTGGCCAAGAATCTCATCGGTTCCCCAACATTGTGGGCGCCGGGGGATTCGGGCGAGGCGCCAAAGCATTAGGGGAAGCGGCCCACATGCGGCTTGAGCCGACGCCGGGCTGTTCTGTTGCGGCGCAACCCTGCCATGTTTGGCCGGGCCGGCGCGCCTGCCACGGCGTTGTCCTGGAGACCTCGCGCGCGTCAACCGACCCTGGAGGTGAAATTCCCGAGCAGCGCTACCGCACGATGTCGACGCCGCCGCGTCATCTGGCCGCGCCGGAATTTACCATCGCGCCGGCGCACGGCCCTCTACCATTCTGCTGGCGTCTGACCTATCAATCGTTTAATCAGGCAAGCTGGCCTTGCCGCGGCAGGGGCCCCCGTGCTGGCCAAGGATCACTGGGTGAGGAGGAAACCTTGAGCTCGTCAAACGAGCCCGCGCATTCACGCGGTTTCGGGCTGAGTCTGCGGCTTTTCCGCAAGCGCGACTTCTATGCCGGCCTGTTGATGATCGGCTTCGGCCTGGTGATGTCGATTCACGGCCCGACCTACTCGCTCGGGACGCTGATGCACATGGGGCCGGGCTTCCTGCCCACCGCGCTCGGCGTCCTCCTCATCGGCATCGGCATCACGATTTCGCTCACCGCCATCGGCGTACCGGACGGCGAGGACGAGGACATCCTGCCGGCGCACCCACAATGGTTCGCCTGGGCCTGCATCCTCGCGTCACCGCTGCTGTTCATCGTCTTCGGCATGTATGGCGGGCTCGCGCCCGCGACCTTCGCGTGCGTCTTCGTCGCCTCGCTCGGCGATCACAAGGCGGGTTGGTTCGCCGGCATCGTGCTGTCCTTGATCATTACGGTGTTCGGCGTGCTTCTCTTCCACTTCGTGCTGCAAATTCCGATGCCCGTCCTGAAATTCTTCGAATGGAGCATCCTGTGATTACGACAGCCATCTCGGATCTCGCGCACGGTTTTTCGGTCATCATTTATGACCCGAACACCTGGTTTCATCTGTCGATCAATCTCCTCTGGTGCTTCATCGGTGTGCTGATCGGCAACATGGTGGGCGTGCTGCCCGGCATGGGCCCGCTCGCCACCATCTCGATCCTGCTGCCCCTCACGTTCGGCATGAAGCCGGTCGGCGCGATCGTGATGCTCGGCGCCGTCATGTACGGCGCTCAATACGGCGGCGCGATCTGCTCGATCCTGCTCAACTTGCCTTGCCATCCACCCCACGCGGTCACGTGTCTCGACGGCTACCCGATGACCAAGCAGGGACGCGGCGGCGTCGCGCTCGGCGTCACCGTGATGGCCTCGTTCGTCGGCGCCTCGTGGGGCATCACCGAGATGATCTTCCTCTCCCCGATCCTGGTGCGCGTCGCCCTCCAGTTCGGCCCGGCGGAAATCTGCTCCCTGATGCTGCTCGGCCTGCTCGCCGGCTCGACGCTCGCGCGCGGCTCGCCGCTCAAGGGCGTCGCCATGACGGTGCTCGGCCTGATGCTCGGCATCGTCGGCTCCGACATCGAGACCGGCGCCGAGCGCTTCACCTTCGGCATTACCGAGCTCGACGACGGCATCGAGCTGATCGCGCTCGCGCTCGGCCTGTTCGGCCTCGCCGAGTTCATGAACAGCGTCAACCAGCAGGCGGAGATCAACACCAAGTACACCAACGTCCGTCTGCGCGACATGCGGCCGACGCGCGAGGACGTGCGGCGCTCGGTCTTCCCGATGATGCGCGGCACGATCATCGGCAGCCTGTGCGCGCTGATCCCGGGAACCGGCCCGACGATCGCGTCGTTCGTCGCCTACGCGACCGAGAAGAAGGTGTCGAAGACGCCGGAGAAGTTCGGCACCGGCATGATCGAGGGCGTCGTCTGCCCCGAGACATCGACCCACTCGTCGACGCAAGGCGACTTCATCCCGACCATGAGCCTCGGCATTCCGGGCGACGCCGTGATGGCGCTCTTGCTCGGCGCCCTGATGATCCAGGGCATCGTGCCGGGACCGCAGCTCATCACCCAGCATCCCGACGTGTTCTGGGGTCTGGTGGCGAGCTTCTGGATCGGCAACATCATGCTGGTGCTGCTCAACGTGCCGCTGATCGGCATCTGGGTGAAGCTGCTCACCATTCCGTACAAGTACCTCTACCCGAGCGCCATGTTCTTCGTCTGCATCGGCGTCTACGCGGCCAACAACGACATGTTCCAGGTCGGCGAGGTGCTGGCGATCGGCATCCTCGGCTACGTGCTGCTGCGGCTCGGCTTCCACCCGGCGCCGATCCTGCTCGGCTTCGTGCTCGGCCCGCGCTTCGAGGAGAACTTCCGCCGC
>DATGLS010000014.1:0-311507 GCA_035293985.1 Xanthobacteraceae bacterium | reverse complement strand
TATCAATCCCGACAAAAGCTGCGATATGCTCGTCCATGACTCGCCCTCCTTGCGTGAGGCTCTGCCCGGCCTATCCGGGTAACCCTCGCACTCGCATCGAGGGCGAGTCGCCTCCGCAAGGAAAGGGACATACAGTCTTCGCGTCCGGCGGCCGCCTCGCAAATGACGGTTACTTCCGCATCGCCAGCACGCGGTCGACCATCTCGCCGGCCTGGCCGAGATAATTTGCCGGATCGACGAGCTTCGCCAGCTCCTCGCGCGTCATGTGCTTGGCGATCTCCTCGTCCTCGGCCAGGAGATCGAGCAGCGGCCGGCCGGTGGCGATCACCTTGCGGCAGATGTCGTAGACGAGGTCGTGCGCGTATTGGCGGCCGAGATGCGGCCCGAGCCCCATCATCACGGCCTCGGAGACGATCAGCCCGCGCGTGATGTCGAGATTGGCGCGCATCCGCTTCTCGTCGACCTGCAGCCCCTCGAGCAGGAAGCGCGTCTGCGCGAGCGCGCCGGCGGAGAGCGAGAAGATCTCCGGCAGCACGATCCATTCGATCTCCCACGGGCCGGTCGCACGCTCGTGGTCCTCGACCATCGCGTCGAGCAGGGCCGCCACGTGCTGGCGCACCACCGAGGTCAGCGCCGTGATGTAGACCGAGGAGATCGGGTTACGCTTCTGCGGCATGGTGCTCGACGAGCCGCGCCCCTCGTGAAACGGCTCGTACACCTCCTCGACCTCGGTCTGCATCATCAGCTTCACGTCGAGCGCGATCTTGCCGCACAGGCCGGTGACGAGGCCGAGGAAGCAGCCGACCTCGGCGATGCGGTCGCGCACGGTGTGCCAGGCGATCTCGGGCTGGGCGAGCTCGAGCTCCCTGGCGAGCTCGACCTGCACCTCGAGGCCATCCTTGCCGAGCGAGGAGAGCGTGCCGGCGGCGCCGCCGAACTCAAACACCAGCACGCGCGCGCGCAGCTCGGCGAGGCGCTGCTTCTGCCGCTCGAAGGCGGCGAGCATGGTCGCCATCTTGTAGCCGAAGGTGATCGGCACCGCCTGCTGCAGGTTGCTGCGGCCGGCCATCGGCGTATCGCGATATTTTCGGGCGAGATTCGCCAGCGCATCGCTGATGCCGGCGAGATCGGCCTCGATCAGGTCGAGCCCCTCGCGGATCTGCATGATGGTGGCGCTGTCGGTGATGTCCTGGGTGGTGGCGCCCCAATGACACCATTCGCCGAGCCCGTCGCGGCACAGCGCGACGAGCTGCTGCACCACCGGCAGCACCGGATAGCCGATGCGCTCGGTCTGCGTCTTGATCCTGGCGAGGTCGTACTGCGAGACGTCGCAGTGCTCGAGGATCTCGTCGCAGGCATTCTGCGGGATGATGCCGAGGCGGGCCTGGGCGCGCGCGAGCCCCGCCTCGAAGTCCAGATATTTCTGGATCCGGTTGCCGTCGGAAAAGACGCGGCGCATCGACTCGGTCGAGAAGATGTCGCGGAAAACAGCGGAGTCGATCGCGGTCGTGGGCATTTCCGAGGCCTTTCGCACAGGTCGGGGAGATTGCGGCGGAAGCCGCGGGCGCAATGATGCCCGAAAGGCCGACCGCGCGCGAGGCTCAGCCGAACCAGCGGATCGCCAGGATGACGCCGAGCAGGGTGGCGACGGTTGCGCCCCAGCCGATCACGATCGCCAGGAATTGGCGGCGCGGCATATGGCACGCCTCCATGCGGCCGGACCGCGGCCGCGGACGGCGATCCGCCGCGCCGGGCTCGGCTTGATGGCTCCACAGCGACCGCTCGCGCCGGCGGCTCTCATCCTCCGCGCGCGGGTCGCTGATCGGATGCGTCCATGCCTGACCAAGCAGGTCCTGCAATGCCACTGGACGATTCCTTCGAGCTGGGCCGGCGGCGTCGCCGCCGTGATCGATGCCGAATTCACCTCATGTGAAGCGGCACGGTCGATGTTTGACGCAGGGCGTCGCTTGTCAATAAATTGGAGGGTTTTTAGAGGAATTATAGTTTCAGATGCCGGCATGGATTCTTGGTAAAAATCCATGAATGCGGTGCACGATCGAGTTTGGAATAGATTGAAAACTGGCGTTTCTTCTTTGCCTGCGGCGCCCCGCGGCCCTATCTAAAGTCGGCTTTCGCACGAGTATCCAGCGGCCCGATGATCGTCTGCTCCTGTAACGTCCTCTCCGACACCCAGATCCGGGCCGCCGTCGCCGACGCGACGCCGCGTTCGGCCGCCCAGGTCTACGGTTGCCTCGGCTGCAGTCCGCAATGCGGACGCTGTGTGCGAACGATCCGCCGCCTGATGGACGAGACGCTGGGCGCATGCCCGACGAGCGAATGCTGCTCCGACGGCGTCGGCGCCTGACAAATCCGATATGCGTATGCGGCAGGGTGGGCAAAATCGGGCTCGCCTAAGCCCGGGCGTGGGCAAAGCGCCTCGAAATTTGCCCACGTGGCAGAGTGCAGACGACGCGCCGCCCAGCCGACGCGTCGCCCTACAAAATCACCTTCAGTTCTTGACCGGCGGGACGGTCGCGCCGGTCTTCGGATGGCGCAGCGTGTCCAAGGCGACGTTGAGCGCCTTGTCGGCCTTGGGATCGGCCGGGATATAGGACTGCAGCTTCGGGTCCTTCAGCTCCGCCTTGGGCGACGGCTTGAGATCGTCGGGAAGATCCTGCGCCGCCTCGACATCGGGAGAGATGCCCTTGCCCTCGATCGGGTGGCCGGCCGGGGTGACGTAGTGCCCGGTGGTGAGGTGGATCGCGCCATTGTCCGGGCCGAGCGCAATGAGCGTCCCGACCGAGCCCTGGCCGAACGTGTGGGTGCCGACGAGGGTCGCGCGGTGCGCGTCCTGGAGCGCGCCGGCGACGACCTCCGAGGTCGCGGCCGAGCCGGCATTGATCAGCACGACCAGCGACTTGCCCTTGGCGAGATCGGCCGCCGTGGCGCGGATGTGCTTGGTGTCCTCGGCGCTGCGGCCTTTGATCTCGACGATCTCGCCGGAGTCGAGGAAATCGTTGGCGACCGGAATGGCGTCATCGAGCGGGCCGCCCGCATCATTGCGCAGGTCGAGCACGTATCCCTTGAGCTGGTCGGCCGGGACCTTGGTCGCGATGTCGGCGATCGCCTGCTTGAGCTGTTCGGCCGTCTGGCTGTCGAACTCGGCGATGCGAATGTAGCCGACGTCGCCGCCTTCGATGCGGGCGCGGACCGAGCGGGTGTCGAGCTTGGCACGCACGAGCGAGAGCTCGATCTGCTTGTCGCGGCCCGGGCGGACGATGGTCATCTTGACCGTGGTCCCGGGCGCGCCGCGCAATCGCTCGGTCATCTGATAATGGGTCAGCCCCGACGCGGAGAGGCCGTCGAGCTCGGTGATGATGTCGCCGGTCATGATCCCGGCCTTGGCGGCGGGGGAGTCGTCGACGGCGGAGATGATCTTGGCGTAGCCGTCGACCATCGTGAAGGCGATGCCGAGGTCGCCGAATTCGCAGTGGTCCGTGCAGGCCTGCGAATTACGCAGCGTCTTCGCATCGACGTAGTAGGAGTCTTCCAGACTCGCCAGCATGCCGTTGATGGCGGTGCCCATCAGATCCCGGTCATTCGGCTTCTCGACATAGTGCTTGCGCACCTGCTCGTAGGCGTCGCCGAACACGTCGAGCAGCCGGTAATTCGTCGGCGGTGCCGAGAGCAAACGTGGATCGGTGCCGCCGAGCGCCACATAGGACTGGGTGCCGACGATCGTCAGCGCCATGCCGGCGGCCACGCCGAGCACAATCAAAGGGGCCTTCACCAAAGGGATCTTGCGCATATCCGGTCTGTTCTCCGTGGCGGGCGCCTGGACGTCCGTTCCCGTGCGGTCAAAACAAGTCAAATTAGCATCGCACCCGCATTTTGGCGAAAATGTAGTAGGGCAGCCCACCCCAGCCGGCAACCGCCCTTATGCCGCGCCCCGAGCCCGTCGTGACCCTCCGCCGGCCCCGCTGTGGTCCCCGCCCTCGCGGGCCTATGCTTTGCGCCGGAAAATGCTCTAGGTTGCCCGCTACGCGGCCTCGGGAGCGTGTTGCGCCCCGGGCAATTGCAGATACGCCGATGGGCGTGGGTCTGCGCGAATATTTGTCGGCGAACCGGCCCCCACCTCGCCGGGTTATCCGCCAGTGGAGACGGTCATGAAAGGCGACGCCAAGGTCATCGAATATCTCAACAAGGCGCTGCGGCACGAGCTGACCGCCGTCAACCAGTACTGGCTGCATTACCGGCTGCTGGAGAACTGGGGATACCAGGCGCTGGCGAAGAAATGGCGCAAGGAATCGATCGAGGAGATGGAGCACGCCGACAAGCTCGTTGCCCGCATCATTTTCCTCGACGGCTTCCCCAACATGCAGGTGCTCGATCCGCTGCACATCGGACAGACCGTCAAGGAAGTGCTCGACTGCGACCTCGCGGCCGAGATGTCGGCGCGAGCGCTCTACGAGGAAGCGGCCACCTATTGCCACGGCGCCCGCGACTACGTCACGCGCGACCTGTTCGAGAAGCTGATGCACGACGAGGAGGAGCACATCGACTTTCTCGAGACGCAGCTCGATCTCGTCGCCAAGCTCGGCCTCGAGCTCTATGCCCAGCACCACATCGGCGAGATGGACGACGACCACAAGGACTGAGCGATGCGGCGGGGAGAAAGCGTCCGTAGCACGGGCAAAATCGGACGCCCCCAGGTCCGCGTGAGCAAAGTCGCTCTCGGAGATTTTGCCCACGCGAAGGAGCAGCGGAACACGCCTTCTGCCCACCCGACGCGAAAGGCTTGCCGCAACAGCATGTTGGCGTGCCTCTGTCACGCCAAACCGAAGCCTGCGGCGCCCCGGACCAGCCAAAATCCCCCCCGGAAGGAGCAAGCGTCCGCTGGATCATTTCGCTCTGCGCCATCTCCAGAGTCACAAAAAAAGCACACCGGCCGCGTGATCGCGCAGTAGCGCACAGTCGACCATGCCTGTGCGCTTGTTCCGCCTTGGTGGGCTGCTAGCTTCACGCGGGGCATGAGTTCCTGCGGGCGCCGCGGCGCGCGGACAGGCTGGGCGCGTCTATTCGTTCGAGAGATCGTCGTATGCGTCGGTTCTCCGGCACGGGGAGTGGACGAATTCGCGTTCGCTGTATCGCGCGCGCGGCCGCGGGGCTTCTCCTCGCGCCCGTGCTGACGGGCTGCCTGCTCGGCCCGGAAAAGCCCGATCTCAAGCTCGACATTCCCGATTCCTATGCGACGGCCCGCAAGGGGCCCGACTCGGCTCTGCCCCCGCTCGACTGGTGGCGCAGATTCCATTCGCACGAGCTCACGCTCCTGATGGAAGAAGCGCAGACCGCGAACCTCGACATCGCGGCGGCGGCGGCACGCATCCAGCAGGCCGATGCGGCCGTGCGCATCGCCAATGCGGCGCTGCTGCCGACCATCGATTTCAACGCGAGCGCGACGCGCTCGCGCCCCTCGACCGCCGGCGGCGGGGGCGCCGGCGGCGGATCTTCGGCGCACACGCTCTACAACGTCAATCTGCAGGCGAGCTATACGCTCGACTTCTGGGGCAAGAACCGGGCGACCGTGCTCGCCGCCGACGAAACCGCGATCTCGGCTCGTTTCGACAAGGACGTGGTCGCGCTCACGACCCTGGTGAGCATCGCCAATGCCTTTTTCAACATGCTCGCCGCGCAGGAGCGGATACGAATCGCGCGCGAAAATGTCCGCGCCGCAACCGTCATTCTCAACGCCATCCAGCAGCGCAAGAAGTTCGGCACCGCATCCGATCTCGAGGAGGCCCAGCAGGCAAGCCTGGTGGCGACGCAGCGCGCGTCCATCCCGCCGCTCGAGATCACGTTGCGGCAGAGCAAGATGGCGCTCGCGCTGCTGGTCGGACGCGCGCCTGAGCATTTCAACGCGGTGGGCGGCAGCATGCGCGCCCTCGCCATACCGCGGGTGTCCCCCGGCCTGCCGTCGGAGCTGCTCAACCAGCGGCCGGACATCCGCGAGGCCGAGGCGAACCTGCGGGCCCAGAACTACGACGTCGAGGCGGCCCGCGCGGCATTCTTCCCGACGATCCCGCTCACCGCCCAGACCGGTTTCGAAAGCCTGGCACTGAGCTCGCTGTTCGGCCCGGGCGCCTGGTTCTACACCATGACGGCGAGCCTCACCCAACCGGTCTTCCACGGCGGCGCGCTCATCGGCGCGCTCGAGCAGGCGAAAGGCAAGCAGCTCGAGCTGCTGCAGGATTATCGCAAATCGGTGCTGTCGGGCTTCAACGACGTCGAGCAAGCGCTCATCGCGATCCAGCAACAGGCGCTACACGAGCGCTATCAGGAGGAGGTCGTGCGCACCTCCGAGCTTGCGTACCGAAAGTCCAAGGAGAAGCTGGAGGGCGGCGTCCTCGACATCGTCACGCTCACGCAGACCCAGCAGACCTGGTTCACGGCGCAGGACACCCTCGCCCAGGTCCGCCTCGCCCGACTGCTCGCGGTCGTTCAGCTCTACCAGGCGCTCGGCGGCGGCTGGTCGCCCGTGCCCGTCGACACCAAGGCGACGGACGCGCCGCCGCCGCAAGTCGAGCCCGCGAACCCCTGAGTTTTCCGTGAGCCGCGCCCCGGGGAACGCTGCGACGGCGCCGCGCTGGGGCCGATCCGCGTTGCCTCAGCAGGCAAAAACGGGCATTGTGCCTCGCGCCAGCGCATGGTTCGGCAAGTGGACGCGGTGTTTGCCGGCGCCGATATGAGTCACCACATGACTCTGGATGGCACGGACGAATCATCGTTCCTGTGCATTTTTTAATGATCCGGAAAGGTGGCTGACATCCGGGCTCTGGAAGCATGGACCTTGGTGCAAAAGACCGTGCCGCCGAGCGCGCGAGAGCCGCATGAACCTTGGTCCCCTGAACCCTGACCCACGAAGCGTCGACCAATAGTGTCCGCAAGCTGGCGGCAGACTTCCGGCTTCGGGTAGATCGTACGGTGCAACATGGATGATCGTACCAAGACCGAAGCGTGGCCCGGGCAGACGAAGCCGGCAGATGCGCCCACGCGACCGGCACCGGCCGCGCCGCGCCGCAGCGGAGCGGGCGGCTGGATCGTGGCCGGGCTCATTCTCGTTG
The DNA here is from genome assembly GCA_035293985.1 of Xanthobacteraceae bacterium. Taxonomy (GTDB): domain Bacteria; phylum Pseudomonadota; class Alphaproteobacteria; order Rhizobiales; family Xanthobacteraceae; genus JAVDCA01. The sequence continues at coordinate 304,386 of DATGLS010000014.1, read as the reverse complement.
CGATCGCGGGCGCCGTCTGGTGGGTGTGGCCGCAGGGCAAGCCGGCGAACCCGCGCGGCGGACGAAACGCGGTGCCGCCGGTCGCGACCGCGACCGTCACGAGCGGCGACATCAACGTGACGATCAATGCGCTCGGCACCGTCACGTCACTCGCGACCATCACCATCAAGAGCCAGATCAGCGGCCAGCTGATCGCGGTGAACTACACCGAAGGCCAGATCGTCAAGAAGGGCGATCTGCTCGCCGAGATCGATTCGCGCCCCTACCAGCTTTCGCTCGCCCAGGGCCAGGGCGCGCTCAAGCGCGACCAGGCCTTGCTCGAGAGCGCCAAGCTCGACCTCGAGCGCTATCAGGGCCTCGTCAAATCCAACGCCATCCCGCGCCAGCAGCTCGACCAGCAGGTCGCGACGGTGAAGCAGGATGAAGGCAACATCATCACCGACCAGGCGCAGATCGACACCGCCAATCTCAACATCGCCTACTGCCACATCGTCGCGCCGGTGAACGGCCGGCTCGGCCTGCGGCTGGTCGATCCCGGCAACTACGTGACGCCCAACGACGCCAATGGCCTCGTCACCATCACCCAGCTGTCGCCGATCAGCGTGATCTTCACCACCGCCGAGGACAATCTGCCGCCGATCTTCGCCCGCCTGAAGGCCGGCGCGACGCTCGAGGCCACCGCTTTCGACCGGAGCGGCTCGACCAGGCTCGCGGTCGGCACGGTGTCCTCGCTCGACAACCAGATCGACACGACCACCGGCACGCTGAAGCTGCGCGCCCAATTCGACAACGGCGACGGCGCGCTGTTTCCCAATCAGTTCGTCAACATTTCGCTCTTGGTCGACACGCTGCACAACACGCCGATCATCCCGACCGCCGCGGTCCAACGCGGCGCGCCCGGCACGTTCGTCTATCTGCTCGATCCGCAGAAGAGCACGGTGTCGGTCCAGAAGGTCGTGCTCGGGCCGACCGACGCCGACCGCGTCTCGGTGAAGAGCGGCCTCAAGCCCGGAGACCAGGTTGTGGTCGATGGCGCCGACAAGCTGCGCGACGGCGTCCAAGTGACGGTGCGCGGACCGGGCGACAACGCCGCCCCGGCCGCTCCGGCGAACCCGAATCCCAATCAGGGCCGCCGCCGGCGGCGCGACAACCAGAACTGATCATCGAGGGACCCATGCTCCCGTCGATGAAAGGCAGTGTCTCCGCGGCGCAACGCAGAGCGGCAGCATGAGTCCGTCACGCATCTTCATCCTGCGGCCGGTGGCGACGTCGCTGCTGATGATCGCGATCATGCTCTCCGGCATCGTCGCGTTCCAGTTCCTGCCGCTCTCGGCGCTGCCGGAGGTGGACTACCCGACGATCCAGGTGCAGACCTTCTATCCGGGCGCGAGCCCGGACGTGATGACGTCGTCGGTGACGGCGCCGCTCGAGGTGCAGCTCGGCCAGATGCCCGGCTTGCGCCAGATGAGCTCGACCAGCTCCGCCGGCGCCTCGGTCATCACGCTGCAGTTCACGCTCAACCTCAGCCTCGACATCGCCGAGCAGGAGGTGCAGGCGGCGATCAACGCGGCCGGCAACCTCTTGCCCTCCGACCTGCCGGCGCCGCCGATCTACGCCAAGGTCAATCCGGCCGACGCCCCGATCGTGACGCTCGCGCTCACCTCGAAGACGCTGCCGCTGCCGCAGATCGAGGATCTCGCCGAAACGCGCCTCGCTCAGAAGATCTCGCAGCTGCCCGGCATCGGGCTCGTCAGCATCAGCGGCGGGCAGCGGCCGGCCGTGCGCGTCCAGGCCGACACCCGCAAGCTCGCCGCCTACGGGCTCAACATCGACGATCTGCGCACCACCCTGGGCAACGCCAACGTCAACACGCCGAAGGGAAGCTTCGACGGCCCGGCACGCGCCTACACGATCAACGCCAACGACCAGCTGCAGAGCGCCGATCAGTACAAGGACCTGATCGTCGCCTACAAAAACGGCTCGCCCGTCAAGCTGAGCGACGTCGCCAACGTCATCGAGGGTGCGCAAAACGATTTTCTCGCCGCCTGGATGAATGCCGAGCCGGCCGTCATCCTCAACATCCAGCGCCAGCCCGGCGCCAACGTCATCGAGGTGGCGGACCGGATCAAGCAGCTGCTGCCGCAGCTGCAGGCCGGGCTGCCGGCCGCCATCGACATCACGATGCTCACCGACCGCACGGTGACGATTCGCGCGTCGGTGCACGACGTCGAGTTCGAGCTCAGCCTCGCCGTCGTGCTGGTGGTGGCGGTGATCTTCATCTTCCTGCGCAGCGCGCGCGCCACCATCATCCCGAGCCTGTCGGTGCCGCTCTCGCTCGTCGGCACCTTCGGCGCCATGTACATGCTCGGCTTCAGCCTCGACAACCTGTCACTGATGGCGCTCACCATCGCGTCCGGCTTCGTGGTCGACGACGCGATCGTCGTGATCGAGAACATCTCGCGCTACATCGAGGAGGGCGACACCCCGCAGGAGGCGGCGCTGATCGGCTCCGAGCAGGTCGGCTTCACCATCATCTCGCTGACCATCTCGCTGATCGCCGTCCTCATTCCGCTGCTGTTCATGGCCGACGTCGTGGGGCGGCTATTTCGCGAGTTCGCCATCACGCTCGCGGTCACCATCCTGATCTCGGCGGCGGTGTCGCTGACGCTCGTGCCGATGGCCTGCGCCAAGCTGCTCAAGTCCGCCGCCGAGGAGCGCGAGAACCGCTTCCAGCGCTGGAACCGCGAGTGGTTCGACGCGCTGATCCGCGGCTATGGGCGCATGCTCACCTGGGTGCTCGACCGCCAAGGCGCGACCCTCCTGGTCGCGCTCGGGACGTTCGCGCTCACCGCCGCGCTCTACATCGTCATCCCTAAAGGCTTCTTCCCGACCCAAGACACCGGCCTGATCCAGGCCATCACCCAGGCGCCGGACTCGGTCTCCTACCGCGCGATGGCGGACCGCCAGCAGGCGCTCGCGGCCGCCATCCTCAAGGACCCCGACGTCGCCAGCCTGTCATCCTTCATCGGCGTCGACGGCGCCAACACGACCCTCAACAGCGGCCGCATCCTGATCAATCTCAAGCCGCACGAGCAGCGCACGGGGGACATCTCGGCGACCATCCGCCGCCTGCAGCAGGAAACCGCGCAGATCTCGGGCATCACGCTCTACATGCAGCCGGTCCAGGACCTGACCATCGACGATGTGATCAGCAAGACGCAGTACCAGTTCATCGTCGAGGACGCCAATCCGACCGAGCTCGCCGACTGGGTGCAGCGGCTGGTCGACAAGCTCAATACGCTGCCGCAGCTCGCCGACGTGGCTTCCGACCTCTCGGCCCGCGGCCTCTCGGCCTTCATCGACATCGACCGCGACACTGCCGGGCGTTTCGGCATCACGCCGGCGACCATCGACAACGCGCTCTACGACGCTTTCGGTCAGCGCATCGTGTCGACCATCTTCACCAACACCAATCAGTATCGGGTGATCCTCCAGGCCGATCCGAAGCTGCAGCAATCGCTCACGTCCCTTTCCGACATCTACCTGCCGACCTCGACCGGATCGGGCCAGGTGCCGCTGTCGGTATTGGTCAAGGTCCACGAGCAGACGGCACCGCTGCAGATCAATCACCTGGCGCAGTTTCCCTCCAACACGATCTCGTTCAACCTCGCGCCGGGCGCCTCCCTCGGCGAGGCCGTGGAGGCGATCCGCCAGGCCAAGATCGACATCGGCGCGCCTGCGAGCGTCATCACCAGCTTCCAGGGCGCCGCGCTCGCGTTCCAATCGGCGCTGTCGAACGAGCTGTTCCTGATCCTCGCCGCAATCGTGACCGTCTACATCGTGCTCGGCGTGCTGTACGAGAGCTTCATTCACCCGCTCACGATCCTCTCGACCCTGCCGTCGGCCGGCATCGGCGCGCTGCTCGCGCTGATGATCGCGGGCGACGACCTCACCATCATCGCGATCATCGGCATCATCCTGCTCATCGGCATCGTCAAGAAGAACGCCATCATGATGATCGATTTCGCGCTCGACGAGCAGCGCAATCACGGCCGCTCGCCGCGCGACGCGATCTACCAGGCCTGCCTGCTGCGCTTCCGGCCGATCCTGATGACGACCATGGCGGCGGTGCTCGGCGCGCTGCCGCTGATGGTCGGCAGCGGCGTCGGCTCCGAGCTGCGTCATCCGCTCGGCATCTCGATCGTCGGCGGCCTGCTGGTGAGCCAGGTGCTCACCCTATTCACCACGCCGGTGATCTACCTGTGGTTCGACCGGATCGCGACGCGGCTCACCGGCACGGCCGGGGCGGCCGGCGCGCATGGCCCCGAAGGCGCGCTGCCGTGAGCATCTCGACGCCCTTCATCCGGCGGCCGGTGGCGACCACGCTGCTGACCTTCGGCCTCGCGGCCGCGGGCGCGATGGCGTTCTTCCAGCTGCCGGTGTCGCCCTTGCCGCAGGTCGACTACCCGACGATCTCGGTGCGGGCGCAGTTGCCCGGCGCGAGCCCGCAGGTGGTGGCGACCACGGTCGCGACCCCGCTCGAGCGCCACCTCGGACAGATCGCCGATGTGAGCGAAATGACCTCGCAATCGACCGTCGGCGGGACGCGGATCACGTTGCAGTTCGGGCTCGACCGCGACATCGACGGCGCCGCGCGCGACGTGCAGGCGGCGATCAACGCGGCGCGCGTCGACCTGCCGGCGAGCCTGCGCTCCAACCCGACCTACAAGAAGGTGAACCCGGCCGACGCCCCGATCCTGATCCTGGCGCTGACCTCGGACGTCCTCACCCGCGGCGACATGTACGACCAGGCGACCACCGTGCTGGCGCAACGCCTGTCGCAGGTCGACGGCGTCGGCGAGGTGCAGGTGAGCGGCAGCGCGCTGCCCGCGGTGCGCGCCGAGCTCAATCCCACGGCCTTGTTCAAGTACGGGATCGGCCTCGAGGACGTGCGCGCCGCGCTCTCGTCGGCCAATGCGCACAGCCCGAAGGGCTCGATCGACGTCGGCGAGAATCGCTACCAGCTCTACGACAACGACCAGGCCAGCAAGGCGGATCAATACAAGGGGCTGGTGGTCGCGTATCGCAACGGCGCGCCGGTGCGCCTCTCCGACCTCGGCCAGGTCAGCGATTCGGTCGAGAATATCCGCAACGCCGGCCTCGCCAACGGCCGGCCGGCCGTGCTGATCATCATCAGCCGTCAGCCCGGCGCCAACATCATCGACACCGTCGACAACGTGAAGGCGCTGCTGCCCGAGCTCGAGGCCTCGATTCCGAGAACCATCGACGTCTCGATCGCGATCGACCGCTCGACCACCATCCGCTCGTCGCTGCACGACGTCGAGATGACCCTGGTGATCGCCATCTTCCTGGTGGTCCTGGTCGTGTTCGCGTTCCTGCGCGACCCATGGGCGACGCTGGTGCCCTCGCTGGCGGTGCCGATCTCGCTGCTCGGCACGTTCGGTTTCATGTACATGCTGGGCTTCAGCCTCAACAACCTGTCGCTGATGGCGCTCACGATCGCGACCGGGTTCGTGGTCGACGACGCGATCGTCGTGGTGGAGAACATCACCCGCCACCTAGAGGCCGGCATGTCGCGGCTCGAGGCGGCGCTGCAGGGCGCGCGCGAGGTCGGCTTCACGGTGGTCTCGATGAGCCTGTCGCTGATCGCGGTGTTCATCCCGATCCTGCTCATGGCCGGCATCGTCGGCCGGCTGTTTCGCGAGTTCGCGCTGACGCTCTCGATCGCGATCCTGGTGTCGCTGGTCGTGTCGCTGACGACCACGCCGATGCTGTGCGCGTTCGTGCTCGGGCGCGGGCCGCGCCGGCACGGGCGGCTCTACCAGGCGAGCGAACGCGTCTTCAACGGCATGCTGCACGCCTACGAGCGCACGCTCAGCGTCGCGCTGCGCCATCCCGCGCTGGTGGTGCTGAGCCTGCTCGTCACGATCGCGCTCAATTACGTTCTGTTCCTGTACATCCCGCAGGGCTTCTTCCCGCAGCAGGACACCGGCCGGCTGATCGGGCAGATCCGGGCCGACCAGAGCATTTCGTTCCAGGCGATGTCGCAGAAGCTGACCGAGTTCATGACCATCGTGAGCAAGGATCCGGCGATTGCCAGCATCGTCGGGTTCACGGGCGGCGGCCAGACGAACTCCGGCTTCACCTTCGCGTCGCTCAAGCCGCGCAACCAGCGCGCCGCGATCGACCAGGTGATCGCCCGACTCTCGCGCGAGACCGCGCAGGTGCCGGGCGCGAGCCTGTTCTTCATCCCGGTGCAGGACATCCGCGTCGGCGGGCGACAATCCGCCGCTCAGTACGAATATACGCTGCAGGCGGACGACCTCGACCTGCTCTACCAGTGGGGACCGAAAATCCTCGCCGCCATGCAGCCGCTGCCGCAGCTCAACTCGGTCAATTCCGACCAGCAGAACAAGGGGCTCGAGACCGACATCGTCATCGACCGGCCGACGGCAGCGCGGCTCGGCATCCAGGTGAGCCAGATCGACAACACGCTCTACGACGCGTTCGGCCAGCGCCAGGTCTCGACCATCTACGCGGCGCGCAACCAGTATCATGTGATCATGGAGGTGGCGCCGCAGTACTGGCAGCGACCCGAGACGCTCAAGGACATCTACGTGAGCACCTCCGGCGGCAGTGTCGGCGGCACGCAGGCGACCCAGGCGGTGGCCGGCACCGTCGTCAGCAGCAAGATCAGCAGCAGCGCGGCATCGATCGCGGCCGACACCGCCCGCAATCTCGCCAACAATTCCATCGCCAATTCGGGGCACGGCGCGACCTCGACCGGCGCCGCCGTGAGCACATCGCGCGAGACCATGGTGCCGCTCGCCGCCGTCACCCATTTCGGCCCGGGCGACACGCCGCTTGCCGTCAATCACCAGGGCCCGTTCGTGGCCACCACGATCTCGTTCAACCTCAATCCAGGCTATGCGTTGAGCGACGCCGTCGCAGCGATCGACGAGATGATGTTGAAGATCGGTGTACCGGCCTCGATCCACGGCAGCTTCCAGGGCACGGCGCGTCAGTTCCAGGCATCGCTCGACAACGAGAAATTCCTCATCGCGGCTGCCTTCATCGCCGTGTACATCGTGCTGGGCATGCTCTACGAGAGCTTCGTCCACCCGATCACGATTCTCTCGACACTGCCGTCCGCCGGCGTCGGCGCCGTGATGGCGCTGTTGTTCTTCCACACCGAATTCAGCCTGATCGCGCTGATCGGCGTGATCCTGCTCATCGGCATCGTCAAGAAGAACGCGATCATGATGATCGACTTCGCGCTCGACGCCGAGCGCACGCACCATCTATCGAGCCGCGACGCGATCTTCCAGGCGTGCCTGATGCGCTTCCGCCCCATCATGATGACGACCATGGCGGCCATGCTCGGCGCCGTGCCGCTCACGCTCAGCGTCGGCGAGGGCAGCGAGCTGCGCCAGCCGCTCGGGATCGTGATCGTCGGCGGGCTGCTGATGAGCCAGCTCCTCACCCTCTACACGACGCCCGTGATCTACCTCTATTTCGACCGGCTGCGGCTGTGGGGCCATCGGCTGTGGCGCGGCCCGCGCCGCGCGCCGGCGGTGCAGCCGGCCGAGTGACGGCGCGGCGTCCCCTGCCGGAATGTAATGCTGTAACATCCCCAAGAGAATCGCGCGGCGCCTTTGTCGTCACGCCGAACATTGCTATCGTTGAGCGCCGTCACGGGGGCTGCGGCGCCGAATGTTTTGTCACCGATCAGTCATTCACGGATGCGACCGACCTGCGCCGGCCATGAGCGTCGGATCGGGCCGCGCCGGTCCGGCGTTCGCCAAAGGTGTGTCGTGACGAAACTCTGGCTCGTCGCCGCAATGGCACTCGCGACCGCCGCCGCAGCTCCGGCAGCCGCGGCCGATCAGGGCATGCCCGTCAAGGCGCCAGCGTTATCGGCCTACGATTGGCGCGGATTCTATTTCGGCGGCCATGTCGGCTACACCACCGGAAACGCCAACGCGACCGTCTTCGATCCGGGCGCGACGCCCGGCACCAACACGTTCGGCGGCCTCTCGGGCGGGGTGCAGTTCGGCTACAACGTCGTGCTCCCATCGCATCTCCTGCTCGGCGTCGAGACCGACCTGACGTTCCTCAATTATTGGGAATCGAGCCCGATCATCGAATCGATTCCGACCGCGCGCAGCAACGTCACCGAGCAGATGGATTATGCGGGTACGGTGCGAGCTCGGTTGGGCTATGTGCTCGATCCATGGATGATCTACGTGACCGGAGGCTACGCCTTCGCGGCCACCCGCATGCTCAACCAGCCGCCGACGAGCGACCAGGAGAAGCAGCTCGACATTCATTCCGGCTGGGCCGTGGGCGCCGGCGCCGAATATGCGCTGTCGCAGCACTGGAGCACGCGGCTCGAATACATTTATCACCGGTACGACAGCGCCGGGGCCCAATTCCCCTCCGGGACCCGGTACAACTCGACTTTCGATTTCCAGGAGTTGCGCATCGGATTGAACCGCAGGCTCGGCGATTTCGGTTCGATGGCCGCCGGCGACACCTCCGCGCAGGCCGGCACCGACTCGCCTGATTGGGAGATGCATGCGCAGACGACCTACATTCAACAGGGCTATCCGTCGTTCCGCTCGCCATACCAGGGCCCGAACAGCCTGTCGCCATTCGCGCAGACGAAAGAGACCTGGACGATGAGCGCTTTCGTCGGCGCGCGGCTATGGGATGGTGGCGAGGTCTACTACACGCCGGAGCTGTTGCAGGGTTTCGGCCTGAGCGACACGGTCGGCATCGCAGGGTTTCCCAACGGTGAGGCGCAGAAGTCGGACTTTCCGACGCCGCGCTACAGCACGTCGAAGCTGTTCCTGCGCCAGACCTTCGGCTTCGGCGGCGAGCAGGAAAAGCTCGACAGCGCGCCGAACCAGCTGTCCGACAAGCTCGACATCTCGCGGCTCACCTTCCAGATCGGTCGCTTCTCGGTGAGCGACGTGTTCGACGCCAATTCTTACGCCGGCGACCCGCGCAAGGATTTCATGAACTGGGCGCTGTGGGCGGCAGGCGCGTTCGACTATTCGGCCGACAAGATCGGGATCACCTATGGCGCAACCCTCGAATACAATCAGAAGAATTGGGCGCTGCGCGCCGGCTATTTCCTGATGAACAGCCAATCGAACTCGAGCAATTTCGACATGAACCTGTTTCAGCGCGGCGAATATGTGCTCGAGCTGGAGGAGCGCTACGATCTGTTCTCGCACCCCGGCAAGCTGCGCATCACGCCATGGCTCAACAGCGCGTTCGCCGGCAGCTATCGCGAGACCCTCGACAACCCGGCGCTCAACCTCGATATCTCGCAGACCCGGCAGACCCGCATCAAGTACGGCTATATTCTCAATCTCGAGCAGTCGCTCAGCGACGACGTCGGCCTGTTCGGGCGCTGGAGCTGGAACGAGGGCCATACCGAGATCATGGCGTTCACCGACATCGATCGCAGCCTCGCCGGCGGCGTCTCGATCAAGGGCACCCGCTGGGGCCGCCCCGATGACACGATCGGCATCGGCGGCGTCGTCAACGGACTTTCGCAAGACCACCGCGACTTTCTCGCCGCCGGCGGCACCGGAATCCTGCTCGGCGATGGCGCGCTGAACTACCGCACCGAGCGTATTCTCGAGACCTACTATTCGTATTCCCTGTTCAAGGGAACGAACCTGACGTTCGACTATCAGTTCGTCGACAATCCCGGCTACAACGCCGACCGCGGCCCGGTGTCGATTTTTTCCGGCCGCCTGCACGCTGAATTTTAAGCTCCGGCGTCAGCGTCCCTGAGCGTGAGCCGATTTTTTCCCTCGCTATGCGCATGGATTACTCCGGCGCCAACGCCCTGACGGCGATCGCGTCAAAACGCACACCGCTTCCGGGCGCGGTCCACACCGCCAGCCGGCCAGCCTCACGCAGCGTCGCGTCGTAGGCGGTGAACAGCCAGGTCCCATCGAGCGTAACGGTGAATCGATTGCCCTCCGCTCGGACGCTCAGGCTGTGCCAGGCATTGGCGGCCACGCGTCGCTCCGCGCTCACGATTTCCTCGGCGCGACCGTCGCTCACCCGCAAAAACGCGACCCGTTCGCGACGGCCGTCGATGCGGACCGCGTAATAGTCGCGCGGGCTCAGAAAACGGAGCGCAATGCCGCCTTCCGCCGCGTCCGACGTCGGATTGAGGCGAAGATCGATCTCGAAGTTCTGTGGCGCGTCCGCTCGATAGATGGCGACGTGCGGTACATGTGGCCCAATGGAGGGCTCGGCTTCGCCGAAACGCGCGATCGCCGCCGGCAGCTGCATCGATGCACTGGTCGGCGGGGCTGTGGATGGGCGGCGCGTCCCGACCGCGGCATCCGCCTGATCGGTTGCCGGGCCGATGATGTCCCCGTTCGCCAGCGTGGGCAGGCCCGCGGCGATTGCGACGACAGCCAGAATATGGGCCACCCGTCTTGCGGGCATACCCCCGAACGGCCGTGCTGCGCCGGTGCCGGCTCGCTCGCGTAAGATGCTGTCCAGGATTGAGGTCGTCCGTCCGTCCATGCGCAATCCTCTCGACAACGTCGAGCGTTGCGCAGAGCTTGGACGGAACCCGCCTGATGGGGAGTCTGCGGTTCCCCTGCAGCACTCAACGTTGCCGCGACCCGCAAGTTGCGCCGACGGGGGCGCAAACGACACTCACGAGCTAGTGATCTGGCAAGTGCGTTGCCGTCCGGAAGAAAGATCAGGTCGTCGAGCGCTGGTCATCGCGATGCCGGTTGCGCGACGCGCGCAATTGATCTAGCCTCTCCTCCACGGGGAACCTGCAGACTCCCCGCAGACGGCCGGTCAGGGTCGTCCAAGCTCTGCGCAACCCGGGACCGCACTGGTCCAAGAGGAGCGCGTGCATGGACGGCCCGAATTATTTCGGCACCCCTCGATCATTCCCGAAGCGATCACGGTGGTCTCCCGGCGTCGGCGGCTACCCCGCCGCCCCGCGCTGAGACTCGTCTGTCCCGCCGGGCCCATTGCAGACGCCCGGTCACGCCAAGGCATGTCGCCCAAGTGCTGCAGCTTCGCGCGATGCGTCCCTCGACGCATCGGCAAGCGCTTGGAGCGATCACCATGACGGTCATCACCCACGATCCACTGTGCCTCGTCGGCCATGTCGACCTGCCGGCGCATTCCGCTGCCGGGGGCTTCGATCATGCCGCCGTTCATGCCGCCAGCGGCCATGTCTACGTGGCCCACACGGCAAACGATGCGGTCGATGTTTTCGATCCCGCCTCCGGCCGTCACCAGTTCAGCGTCGCCGGCCTGCCGGGCGTCGCGGGCGTTCTCGTCAGCGACGAGGCGCAACTGATCATCGCGTCCGCCCGCGCGGAGAACACGGTCGCGATATTCCCGCCGGGACCTGCTCCGCAATTGCGCAAGATCGCAGTCGGCGTGCGTCCGAACGGGCTCGCCTTCGACCTGCGTCGCGGCGTGCTCCTCGCCGCCAACATCGGTGATCCCGCCATCGCAAACTCCTGCACGCTTTCCGTGGTGGATCTCGACGCGGGGCGCATGCGCTGCTCGATTCCCGTGCCGGGCCGGACACGCTGGGCGCTGTACGATCCCGACGCCGATGAATTCTACGTCAACATCGCCGATCCGGCGCTGATCGTCGCGATCGACGCGCGCGACCCCACGCGCGTCTCCCGCACGATCGCGGTGCCGGCAAGCGGACCGCACGGGCTCGACCTCGACATCGCCACCCACCGGCTGTTCTGTGCGTGCGATGCCGGCATCCTCGTCACCCTCGACGCGAGTTCGGGGCGCATCATGGACGAGCGCCCGCTCAGCGGGGTTCCGGACGTCGTTTTCTTCAACCGCCAGCGACGTCAGCTCTATGTCGCAATCGGCGACCCCGGCGTGATCGACGTCTTCGCGACCTCGCCGATGGAGCGGATCGGCAGCGTCACATCCGAAAAGGGCGCGCACACGACCGCGCTGTCGCCCGCGGGCGACCGCCTCTACGCGTTCCTGCCCGCGACGCATCGCGCCGCGATCTATCAGATCGGCTGATGTTCACCGAACAAAGGAGAGAGACATGAAATGGGTAACTCGAGAGAAAGCACGCGTCGACCGTATCGCATGTCCCTGGCTGATCAGCCGCTTCATCGATCGCGCGCCGGAGTTCCTGTTCGTCCCGGCCGATCAGGTGATGACGGTCGCGGCGCACGAGCAAGCCATTCCCTATGATGTGCCCGACGTCGAGCTCGGCCACCACGGCGACGAGTGCTCGTTCGACGCGATCCTGGCGAAGTACAAGATCGACGATCCCGGCCTCAAGCGCCTCGCCCTGATCGTGCGCGGCGCGGACACCCCACACCGCGACCTCACCCCCGAGTCGGCGGGCCTCTATGCCTACGCGACGGGCTTCCAGGCCACGAGCAAGGACGACTTCGACAACATGGCGCGGCAGTTTCCGGCGTATGACGCGCTGTACGCCTATTGTCAGACGAAGGGCGGCTAGGAGCCGCCGAAAGGCAATGCGCCGCGCTTACGGATGGCAGCGCAGCTCGCCGTGCCAGTCGCAATAGCCGTAGCCGACATGGCAGCAACCGAACGAGTCGTGCGAGCAGTAATAGAACTCGTAGCCGCGGCCGCAGTGGTTCTCGCAATAGTGGCGCCCCGACCAGTCGGTCGGCGTGCAGTGATTGCGGAAGCGACGCGGCAGCAAGGCCGGGTCCTGCCAATCGACGCGCGTCAGCGGCAACCGCGCGCCCGCATCGGCGGCGAGACCCGCCGGCGCGGTCGCGAGCGGGGTCGCGTAGCCGGGGCCGGCGAAGGCCAGCGCCGTGAGCGGTGCGAGCAACACGAACAACAGCTGCCTGATCATGGAAGGATCCCCGTTTCGTTCGATTTCCGCTCGACCGGCTTGGCCTGCATCGTCCCGACATCGAGCTTCTGCTCCACCAGCTCCGCCCGGTTCCACCAGCCGCCGCCGAGCGCCTGGTAGAGCGCCGCCGTATCCGCCAGGCGATTGGCCTGCGCCTGCACCAGCGCGAGGCGGGCCTGTTGATAAGTCTGCTGCGCGTTCAGGAGCACGATGAAGCTTGCATTGCCGGCGCGAAACTGCTGCTCGGCAAGGTCACGGCTGGTGTGCGCGGCGCGTTCGAAGTCGCGCGCAGCCCTGAGCGCATCGGCGTCGTTCTGCAGCGCTTTCAGCGAATCGGCGACATTTTGGAACGCCGCGATCACGGTCGCCTTGTAGGCCCAGGCGGCCTGCTGGAACGTCGCCTCGGCGCTGCGCTCCTGGTGCAGCAGCGCAAAGCCGTCGAACACCGTCTGCGTCGCGTTGCCGGCGAGGGACCAGAACGCGTTCGCCGGCGACGTCAGCGCCGCGAGCTGGGTCGCCGTGTAGCCGCCATTGGCGCTGAGCGAGATGTTCGGCAGCATGTTGGCGATCGCCACGCCGACTTGGGCGCCCGCGGCATGCAGCTGCTCCTCGGCAGCGCGCACGTCGGGGCGCTGCTCGACGAGCTGCGCCGGCAGGCTCAGCGGCACGTCGACCGGCAGACGCAGCGTCGCCAGGCGGAAGCGCTCCGACGGCTCCTGGCTCGGCAAGCGGCCGACGAGGGCGGTGAGCAGGTCGCGCTGCACCGCGAGCTGCTTGCGCAGCGGCGGCAGCGTCGCCCGGGTCTGCGCCAGCGCGGCCTCCTGCGCCGCGAGATCGCTGCGGTTGATCAGGCCATGTTTGTATTGCTCGTCGAGCAGCTTGAGCATGCGCTCGTTGATGGCGATGAGCTCGTTGGTGGCATCGATCTGCGCGCGCAACGAGGCGTCCTGGATCGCCGCGACCACGATGTTGGAGGTGAGCGTCAGGTAGGCGGCCTCGACCTGGAAGCGCTGCACGTCGGCGAGTGCCTCGAGCTGCTCGACCATGCGGCGATTGCCGCCCCAGACGTCGAACGTATACGAGACCAGCACCTGCGCGGTGTAGAGGTTGAACTGATTGTCGCCGTTCGCCGGCACCGGCGAGAGCGATGCTGAGGTGCGCTGCCGGCTGGGCGAGAAATTGGCCTGCACGGTCGGGAAGAACTTACCCTGCTGGGCGTAGACGCTTTCCTTGGCGGCGCGCAGCGACGCCAGCGCGGCCTGCAGGTTCGGGTTGGCGGCGAGTGATTCCTCGATCAGCATGGTGAGGCCGCGCGAGTGAAAGACCTTCCACCAGTCGCCCGGGATGTCGCGTCTGGTGTCGAAATGCTGCGCGGCGCCCTGGGCGCTGTCGGTGGAGGCGGTGTGCGCGGGCAGCGGCTCGCGGGTGTAGCGATCGACGTCGGGCGGCACGGGCGCCTTGAAATCGGGTCCGACGGCGCAGCCGGACAGGAGCGCCGCGACCGCCAGGGCGGCGGTCTTGCTACAACGCTTGACGAACATCGTACTTCCCGCCCGACGACCCACTGGTCGCGCCATCACCGAGACTAGCCGAGAATGCAGGGGCAAAACACCCGCCGCCGGCCACATCAAGCGGGGAAAAGCCTAGTAATGAACTGTTATTTGTCACAGTAGACCGGGTATTGTCGGGACTGCCAATCGTCGTCGCCTCGATCCCGTTCACCGCCCGTTCCGAGGCTGCTGGACCCAGCTGAACCCGACTCCGGACCATGGCCGTCAAAAAAACCGTCGTCGTCGGCACCGTGGCCATCGCGGCGGTGTTGCTCGCGGGCGGCGCCTGGCTGCTGCGCGACGGCGGGGCGCCGCGGCCGGCCGCGGCGGAGCGCGCCGACGCGGCCAGCCCGACGGACCAGCACGCCGACGCCAATACGATCGAGCTCAGCGAGACTCAGCTCGCCTTGGTGAAAGTCGACGTCGTCGGCGCACGTGAGTTTCCGATCGAGAAGACCGCCGTCGGCAGCATCGACTTCGACGAGGACATGACGGTGCCGGTGTTCACCCCGTACCAGGGCCGCATCGTCGGCCTCTTCGCCAAGGTCGGCGACGACGTGAACAAGGGGCAGACGCTGTTCACCATCGACAGCCCCGATCTGCTGCAGGCGGAATCGAACCTGATCGCGGCGGCCGGTGTGCTGCAGCTCACCAGCAAGAATCTCGAACGGATGCGCGAGCTCTATACGACGCACGCGGTGTCGCAAAAGGACCTCGAGCAGGCCGTTTCCGACCAGCAGAGCGCGGAGGGAACGTTGCGCGCCGCGCGCGACTCCGTGCGCTTGTTCGGCAAGACCGACGCCGAGATAGACCGCATCATCGCCGAGCGCATCGCCGACCCCAAGCTCGTGGTGCCGAGCCCGATCAGCGGACGCATCACCGCGCGCAATGCGGCGCCGGGCCTGTTCGTGCAGCCGGGCAATCCGCCGGCCCCCTACGCAGTCGCCGACATCTCCACAATGTGGATGCTCGCCAACGTGGCCGAGGCCGACAGCCCGGCGTTCCGCGTCGGCCAGGAGGTCAAGGTCAGCGTGCTCGCGTTTCCGGGGCGCGTGTTCGAGGGGAAGATCACGACCATCGGCGCGAGCGTCGATCCGGCGACGCGCCGCGTGCTGGTGCGCTCGGAGATCAGCGATCCGCAGCACCAGCTGCGCTCCGGCATGTTCGCCAACTTCGTCATCCGCACCGGCGATCCGGCGCGCTCGCCCGCGGTGCCGCATGACGGGGTGGTGCGCGAGGGCGACGGCACCATGACGGTGTGGGTGACCACCGATCGCCGGCGCTTCGTCAAGCGCACCGTCACGATCGGCCTGCAGCATGACGGGTACGACCAGATCCTCACGGGGCTGAAGGCGGGCGAGCAGGTCGCGACCGAAGGCGCGCTGTTCTTGAGCAACGCGCTCTCGACGTCGAGCCGCTGATGGCCGGGCGGGACATCCGGTGCTGAAAGGCCTGATCACCTTCGGACTGACGCGGCGGCCGATCGTGCTGCTCGGCCTGCTGGTGTTCGTCGGCGCCGGCCTGGTCGCGTTCTCGAAGCTCAATATCGAGGCCTATCCCAACCCCGCGCCGGTCATTCTCGAGATCACCGCGCAGGCGCCCGGCCAGTCGGCCGAGGAGATGGAGCGCTACTACACGATCCCGATGGAGGTCGGCCTCGCGGCGACGCCCGGGGTCGACGTGATCCGCTCGACCTCGTTCTACGGCCTCTCGTTCGTGCGCGTCACCTTCCAGTACGGCGTCGATTACTACTTCGCGCTCACCCAGGCCGAGATCAGCCTGCAGCAGAACGTGACGCTGCCGAACAACGTGGTGCCGCAGATCCAGGGCGGCAGCCTGGTGGGCGAGATCTTCCGCTATCAGCTGGTCGGCCCGCCGCATTTCGGGCTCTCCAACCTGCGCACCGTGCAGGACTGGATTCTGCAGCGCCGCCTGCTCACGGTCCCGGGCGTCGTGCAGGTCAACACCTGGGGCGGCACCACCAAGGAGTACGAGGTCGAGGTCGACCTGCAGAAGCTCGACGCCTACAACGTCACCCTGCCGCAGGTGATCAGCGCGATCGGCAATGCCAATCTCAACGTCGGTGGCCGCACCATCAATATCGGCCAGCAATCGGTCAACATCCGCGGCGTCGGCCTGATGAACAGCGGCGGCGACGCCGATCTCACGCAGGGCTTCAACGTCGACGACATCGAGAACGTGGTGCTGGCGCAGCAGAACGGCGTGCCGGTCTACGTCAAGGACGTCGCCAGGGTCCATGTCGGCAACGTGCCCCGGCTCGGGCAGGCCGGGCGCGACAAGGACGACGATGTGATCGAGGCGATCGTCATCATGAACCGCACGCTGCACACCAACGAGGTGACGGCGAGGGTCAAGGCGGAGATCGACAAGATCAACGCCGACGGCAGCCTGCCGCCCGGCGTCAAGCTGAAGCCGTTCTACGACCGCACCTCGCTCGTCGCCGTCACCACCAGCACGGTGCTGCACAACCTCGTGTTCGGCTGCGTGCTGATCTTCCTCATCCAGTGGATGTTCCTCGGCGACCTGCGCAGCGCCATCATCGTCGGCGCCAACATCCCATTCGCCCTGTTCTTCAGCATCGTGATCCTGGTGGCGCGCGGGGAGGATGCCAACCTCTTGTCGCTCGGCGCGGTCGATTTCGGCATCATCGTCGACGCCGCCGTGATTCTCGTCGAGAACATCTATCGCAATTTCCAGTCGCCGCCGGCCGAGCGCCAAGCGCTGCTGGCGCAGCTCGCCGCCGGGCGCTGGGGGCCCGACCCGACGCAACGCGGCGGCGCGGACGCGCCGACCTGGACCGACCGGCTGCGGATGATCCTGATCAGCACGCTGCAGGTCGACCGCGCCGTCTTTTTTTCCACCGCCATCATCGTCGCGGCGTTCATCCCGCTGTTCACCATGCAGGGCGTCGAGGGACAGATTTTCGGCCCGATGGCGCGCACCTACGGCTACGCGCTGGTCGGCGCGCTGATTGCGACTTTCACCGTCACGCCCTGCCTCGCCTCGCTGCTTGTCCCTGAGCACCTCGCCGAGGTCGAGACCATGCTGGTGCGCGGGCTGCGCCGCGTCTTCACGCCGGTCCTGCGCTGGTCGCTCGCCTGGCGCAAAGCCACCATCGTGGCGGGACTCGTGTTCCTCCTCATCGTCGGCTTCATCGGATCGCGGCTCGGCAGCGAGTTCCTGCCCGCGCTGGAGGAAGGCAACTTGTGGATCCGCGCCTCGATGCCTCCGACCATCTCGCTCGAGGCCGGCGAGCCGATCGTCGCGAAGATCCGCCGGATCCTGTTGCGCTATCCCGAGGTGATCACGGTGGTCTCCCAGCACGGGCGGCCCGACAACGGCAGCGACGCCGCCGGCTTCTTCAACGCCGAGTTCTTCGTCCCGCTCAAGGCGTTCGACGAATGGCCGCACAACTACACCAAGGACATGCTGATCGCCGACCTGCAGAAGGATTTCGACAAGGAGTTCGTCGGCATCGATTTCAATTTCTCCCAGTATATCCAGGACAACGTCGAGGAAGGGCTCTCCGGCGTCAAAGGCGCCAACTCGATCAAGATCATCGGGCCCGACCTCGTGACGCTGGAGCGGATCGCCGGCGACGTGCTCAAGCAGATGGAGCAGGTCTCGGGCGTGACCGATCTCGGCGTCTTCCGCGTGCTCGGCCAGCCCAATCTCAACATCACGATCGACCGCAGGCAGGCGGCGCGCTACGGCCTCAATGTCGGCGACGTCAACACGGTGGTGCAGGCGGCGCTCGGCGGAACGCAGGCGACCACGCTGCTCGAGGGCGAGCGGCAGTTCGGGGTCACGGTGCGGCTCGCGCCGCAATACCGCGACAGCATCGAGGCGGTGAAGAAGATCAAGGTCGGGGTGCAAACGCCGAACGGCAACGCCTACATTCCGCTGAGCTCGCTCGCCTCGATCTCCCTCGACACCGGCGCGTCGTACATTTACCGCGAGAAGAACCAGCGCTTCATTCCGATCAAGTTCAGCGTGCGCGGACGCGACCTCGCCGGCGCCGTCGCCGAGGGGCAGGAGCGCATCGCCCAGCACGTGAAGCTGCCGACCGGGTATCGCATCGAATGGGCGGGCGAGTTCCAGGGATTGCAGCAGGCGAAGAAGCGCCTCGCAGTGATCGTCCCGATCACGCTCGTGCTGATCATGGTGCTGCTCTACGGGCTGTTCAACTCGCTGCGCGACAGCCTGATGGCGCTGCTCGGCATTCCGTTCGCGGTGTGCGGCGGCATCCTCGGCCTCTACGTGTCGGGGCTCGACTTCAGCATCTCGGCCGCGATCGGCTTTATCTCCTTGTTCGGCGTCTCGGTGATGAGCGGCATTCTCATCATCAACAGCTACCATCGATTGGCGAGCCCGGACGTGCCGGCGATCGAGACCATGTTCCGCGTCGTCGAGCAGCAGATGCGGCCGATCCTGATGATGGCGCTCTCGGCCTGCATCGGCCTCCTGCCCGCCGCCGTCTCGACTGGCATCGGCAGCCAGGTGCAGCGCCCGCTCGCCACCGTGATCGTCGGCGGCATGTTCATCGGGCCGATCATGTTGCTGGTGGTGGTGCCGGCCCTGCAGAGCATTTTCCTGGAGCGCCAGCCCCCCGCCGCGGCGGCGGCGCCCCCTGCCGAGGCTGATCCCTCGCCCTCGGAACCGTGAGGTCGGGCCACCCGAAACGGCGCGAAGTCACCGAAGAATCTTACGGCGAACTTACGTTGTGGTCCGAAGCGGTATATTATTCGCATGTGATTTGCGTGGTTGCGCCGGGAGCGGCGGCCCGTCGTGCCTGAGGCCGATCCGGAGGTGGAACCACCCAAGGAGTCGGTCGCATGGCCAGCGAAACGAGCGACGTTCCGCCCTTACCTGGTGTTCCCGATGGTCACCCCAGCCGCCGGCCGGTGCCGGCCGGCCTGAAGCTCGCCGGCGGCATCGTGCGCCTGATCTTCATGTGCGCGCTCTTGGTGGTGATCGCGCTGGTCGCCCGGCCGCAAAGCGAAACCATCTGGACCGCCTACGAGACGCCCGCCGACCTCGTGCGCATGGCACTGGGCTTCGCGGCTGCCATCTGGGTCGTCGTCCACCTTTTCATCCCGCCGCGCGACCCCTCGGCCTACCGCACGTGGACCTATCTCGGTCTCATCCTGCTGCCGCTCGCCCTCATCTACGCGATCGTGATGTGGGATATGCCGTCGTGACGGGAGATCAGGCGGCTACGGCTCGATCAGCCGCCCCGCCGCCGCCTTGACGGCGGCCTGGATGCGGGTCGAGACGCCGAGCTTCGTGCGCGCATTCTCGATGTGGAAATCGACCGTGCGCTTGCTCAGGTCGAGCAACTTGGCGATTTCCGCCGAGGTCTTGCCGCGCGCCGCCCAGGTCAGCGTCTCGATCTCGCGATCGTTCAGCCCGACGCTGCGCGGCCACACGTCGCCACGCGCGACGCGGGCAAGCCGCGCCTTGATGATCGCTTCGAGCACGTCGAAATCGATCGGCTTGGTGACGTAGTCGTCGGCGCCGAGCTGACGCCCCTTGAGCTCGTTGTCGCGGTCGGTGAGTGCCGTCAGGAAGACGAAGGGAACATTGCCGAAGCGCGGCGCCACCGCGGTCAGCCGCTCCAGCAGCTCGAAGCCGGACATCACCGGCATGCTGATGTCGCAAAGCACGAGATCAGGCGTGTCCTTTAGGATCGCCGCAAAGCCCTCGCGCCCGTCACGCGCAGGGGTCACGTCGTACCCGCGCTCGACCAGTTCCTCGCCGATCAAGGCCGCGGTCTCGTGGTCGTCCTCCACGCACAGAATCTTCTTACGGGCATCCGCCATGGCATTCCGGGTCCGAACTTCGGTGCGTACGGCCGCACGCACCCTTGCCGCATAGTATAGGCCGGAGCACGTCAGCCCGAAATGTGATAGTGCTTCGTTTGTTCACCAGCTGGATTCATGTTGCATCTAGCTAGATCCTGGCGTTTGGCGCATGTTCTTGTCGGCGAACCGGCGCCCATTTCGCCGGAACATGCGCTTGCGGCGGCCGTGCCGCCGATGTCAGGTCACCATGCGGCAGCCGGGCTCGATCCGTTTCCATTTGTCGGCGGTGTTTTTTTTCTTCTTCCTGCTGGTGGTCGTGCTCGGCCTGTTCAGCATGATGCGGCTGCACGGCTTCGATCAGGTCTCGTCGGACATCGTCGATTTGTGGCTGCCGAACACGCGCGCCCTCGGCGATCTCAACAACTTCACCTCCGACTTCCGCGCCGCCGAGGGCAGCAGCCTTCTGGCGACGCGCCCGGACGACATGGCCGCGATCGAGCGCGAGATGGGCGAGCTCGACGTTGCGATCGCGGAGGCGGAGGCACGTTACGAGCGCATCCGTCACGACGACGCCGAGAGAGCGTTGTACCAACGCTTCAAGACCGCCTGGAGCGGATACCGGCGCGGCGTCGACGGCGTGCTCGCGCTGGCGCATGCCGACCGCAAGGCCGACGCGACCGCAGCTTACATGACGACGTCGCGCGCCGCCTATGACGAGGCGAGCGACACGCTCGGCCAGCTCACCGACCGCAACGTCGCCAATGCCCAGGCGGCGAGCAGCCGCACTGCCTCGGCCTATCGCGAGTCGGTCAGGCTGATCGGCATTGCGATCGGCATTGCGGCGCTGATGGTCATCGCCGCGTTGATCTACATTCGCCGCTGGATTTCCTCGCCGCTGTTGCGGCTCGCCGGCCGCATGCATCTGCTCGCCGCCAACCATACGGACGTCGATTTCCCCGGCGCCGAGCGGCGCGACGAGATCGGCGAGATGGCGCGCGCCGCCGATGTCTTCCGCAACAACGCCATCGAGCTCATGGTCAGCCGGCGCGGCCTCGCGCAGCAGGCCTCGATGCTGGAGGAGAAGCTCGAGGCCGAGCGACGCCTCACCACCCTGCAGCGCAACTTCGTCTCGATGGCGTCGCACGAGTTCCGCACGCCGCTGACCATCATCGACGGGCACGCCCAGCGGCTGATCAAGATGACCGGGCGGCTGCGCGGCGAGGAGATCGTCGAGCGCGCCGGCAAGGTGCGCGCCGCCGTGCTGCGCATGACGCATTTGATCGAGAACATGCTCAACGCCGCGCGCCTCCTCGACGGCGTCGGGCTCTACGTGCACCCATCCGCGATCGATCTCGCGGCGCTGCTGCGGGAAGTCGCGCATATGCACCGCGAGATCGCCCCGAAGGCTAGCATCGTCGCGGAATTCGCTCATCCGCTGCCGATCACCGGCGATCGCAACCTGCTGTCGCAGGCGTTCAGCAATCTTCTGTCCAATGCCGTGAAGTACTCGCCCGGCGGCGGCCGCATCACGGTCGGAGCCGTGGCCGACGGGGACGAGGTCGTCGTCACCGTCGCCGACCACGGCATCGGCATTCCGGCCGGCGATATCGCGCGGCTGTTCGAGCGCTACTACCGCGGAAGCAATGTCTCGGGCGTGGTCGGGACGGGGGTCGGCCTCTACCTCGTGAAGATCGTCGTCGGCCTGCACGGCGGCAGCATCGCGGTCGACAGCCGCGAAGGCGAAGGCTCGCGCTTCACCATCCGGCTGCCGACGCAGTTTGCGGCGGAGGCGGGTCCCGAGGCGCCCGGCGAAGCCACGACGGAGCGCGCCCCTGTCGGCGTGGACGAAGGCGAATCGCGATAGGCCGTAGGGTCGGCAAAGGCGGCCGAGGTGGCCGTCGGAATCACCTCACTCGATCCGCCGTGCCCATGCCGTCACGCATCGCCGCGTCCGCGTGGGCACGGCGGGACGCCGACCGTGCCGGATCGCCGACACCTCGGCCGCCTTTTGCCCACCCTACGACGATGGCGCGGTCTCACGTCATCTTCATCGGGATCGCGCCGAGGAAGTCGCGCTTGCCGATCTCGACGCCGCAATGGCGGAGGATCGCGTAGGCGGCGGTGCAGTGGAAATAGAAGTTCGGCAGCACGAAATGATTGAGATAGTCGCTGCCCTTCATGCTGCCCTTGTTGACGGGGCCGAGCGGAAACGTGATCTCGCGGTCGGCCGACGCATCGATCTTTCCGGCATCGAGCGTCTTCACATGCGCGAGCGTCTTGGCGATGCGCGCCTTGAGCTCGTCGATCGTCTTTTCGTCGTCCTCGAATTTGGGCGGCTCGACGCCCGCGAGCCGCGAGCCGCCGTTCTTCGCCTGGTCGCACGCGACCTGCACCTGGCGCGCGAGCGTGAACATGTCGGGCGCCAGCCGGTACAGCGGCAGGGTCGCCGGATCGAGCTTCTTGGCGGTCGCGAAGGCGGCCGCCTTGTCGAGCACGCCCGACAGGGCATTGAGCTCGATCTCGAAGACCGGCAGTGAAGCTTGGGACATCGTGAAGGGCATGGGGGATTCCTCGGTGAACGAAGCGCGCGACCATGCCCCCGCGGAAAGCCGATTTCAACTAGTGTTCCGCGCCGACGGCACGCGCTATCCTGTTGTTTCTTCTCGATCGGCCGCGGCCGACAATCACATCTTAGGGAGGACCCCGATGACTGCCGGCCGTTTCCGGCGCGCGCTCGGTTGCGCCGCGCTGCTTGCAGGGCTCGCGCTCGCCGCCGCGATGCCGGTGCGCGCGCAGGCGCCCTATCCGAACCACGTCATCAAGGTCGTGGTCGGGTTCGCGGCCGGCGGCGGCAATGACATCATCGCCCGCATCATCGCGGCGAAGCTGCAGGAGGACCTCGGCCAGCCTGTGATCGTCGAGAATCGCCCCGGCGCGGGCGGCATGCTCGCCGCCACATACGTGAAGAACGCGCCAGCCGACGGCTATACGCTGCTGATCGGGGCGGCTGGCGCCATGACGATCATCCCGGCGATCTCGGTGAAGCCGCCCTATCACGGCAGCCGGGACTTCACGCCGCTGTCGATGGTCGCGGCGTTTCCGCTCATTCTCGCCGTCAAGGCCGACAACCCGGCAAAGAACGTGCAGGAGCTGATCGCCTGGATGAAAGCCAATCCGGACAAGTCGAACTACGCGACGTCCTCGCCCGCCTTCACGCTCGCGACCGAGCTGTTCAAGCTCAAGACCGGCGCGCCGGGTACCGCGATCCCCTACAAGAGCAGCAATGAGTCGATCCTCAGCGTCATCGCCGGCCAGTCGCTGCTGACCATCGCCGATCCGCCGCCGACCACGCCGCAGGTGAAGGGCCGCCTCGCGCGCGCGCTCGCGGTGCTCGACGCCAAGCGTCTCGACGACCTGCCTGACGTGCCGACCATGACCGAAGCCGGCGTCCCGGACGTCAACGTCTCGCTGTGGAGCGGCCTGTTCGGCCCCGCGCACCTCCCGCCCGATGTCGCCCAGCGGCTCGAGACCGAGGTGATGAAGATCATGCAGCTCGCCGACGTGAAGTCGAAGTTCAAGAACATGGCGACGCCGACGGTCGGCGGCAGCGCCGCGGATTTCCGCCGCACCATCGACGAGCAGACGAGGACCTGGGTCGAGGTCGGACGGGCGGCGAATGTGAAGCTGGAATGATCTTGCTTCCCTCCCCCGCGCTTGCGACGCGCTTGCAGGGGAGGAATACGCGCGCAGCGCGCAGGAGGGGGCAGGTCAGACGCCTATCGGCGCAGTGGAGCAAGCGGCGCCCCCTCTCCCACTCTTCCCGCAAGCGCGGCGGAAAGCCGCCTGAGCAAGCCGGCAAGCGGCGGATCTACGCGTCCAAGATCGGCGGCAATGCTTGCTTTCCGCTGATCATGTCCGACGCCTTTTCGGCGATCATGATCACGCAGGCGTTGATGTGGGCCGAGACGAGATCGGGCATCACGCTCGCGTCGACCACGCGCAGCGCCTCGATGCCGCGTACGCGCAGCTGCGGATCGACCACCGCGTCCGGTCCGGTGCCCATCTGGCAGGTGCCGCATGGATGGTGCGCCGTGATCGAGACCTTGCGAATCCAGGCATCGATCTCCGCGTCGCTCTTGACCTTGGGACCGGGCGCGAGCTCCTCGCCGCGAAACGCGTCCATCGGCGCTCGATAAGCGACGTCACGTGCCCGCTTGACGCCCTCACGCAACACAGGCAGGTCGCCCGGCGCCGAGAAGAAGTTGTAGACGATGCGCATCGGCGCGAGCGGATCGGCCGAGCGCAGCAGGATCTCGCCGCGGCCGTCCGGATGCAGCAACGTCGGACGGATGCCGAAGCCGTCGAGGTAGGACCTGCGGATGCCGGGAAACCACAGATGCGCGCCGGCGGGCAGGCCGCGGAACATGAACTCGATGTCCGGCACCGCGATCTCGGGCCGCGTCTTGATGAAGGCGTGCAGCCCGCCCGGCACCACCGTGCCGGGACCAGTGCCGAACAGATACGCGCGCAGCATCGCCAGTGTCATGCGGTCGAAGCGCATGCCAGCGTGAAACGGCCCGGGCTTCGGGCGCGTGAACCAGAACTGCGAGGCGAGGTGATCCTGCAGGTTCTTGCCGACCGGAAGATCCGCCGCCACCGCGATGCCCATCTCCTTGAGGTGCGCGGCGGGGCCGATGCCGGACAGCATCAGCAGGTGCGGGCTCTGGAAAGCGCCGGCCGCGACGATCACCTCACGCTCGGCCGTCGCCTGCTCGATGAATGTGTCCTTGACCAGCTCGACGCCGACCGCGCGCGTGCCGCGCATGAGCACGCGCGTCACCCGCGCGCCCGTCTCCACGACCAGGTTGCGGCGCTTGCGTGCCGGCTTGAGATAGGCGGTGGCGGTCGACGACCGCCGGCCGTCGCGGATGGTGTATTGGCTGTGGCCGAAGCCTTCGGCGCTGGCGCCGTTGTAATCCGGCGTATGCGGAATGCCGGCCGCCTTGCCGGCGTCGATCCAGGCGGCATAGAGCGGGTCGGTGGTCTTCGCCCACTGGGTGCCGAGCGGGCCGGAGCCGCCGCGATACTTGTCCTCGCCCCCCTCCCAGGTCTCGGCCCGTTTGAAATAGGGCAGCACGTCGGCGAACGACCAGCCGCGCGCGCCCTTCTGCGCCCAGCGGTCGTAGTCGCCGCGGTGGCCGCGCGTATAGGCCATGACGTTGATCGAGGACGAGCCGCCCAGCACCTTTCCGCGCATCGCCTCGATGCGGCGGCCCTCGAGGTTCGGCTCGGGCTCGGTGTGAAAGCCCCAGTCGTGCAGGCCGAGATCATGCATCTTGCCCATGCCCAGCGGGATGTGGATGAGCGGATCGCGATCGCGCCCACCCGCCTCGATCAGCAGCACACGCGCGCGTCCGTCCTCGCTCAGCCGATTGGCGAGC
Source organism: Xanthobacteraceae bacterium (assembly GCA_035293985.1). Classification (GTDB taxonomy): domain Bacteria; phylum Pseudomonadota; class Alphaproteobacteria; order Rhizobiales; family Xanthobacteraceae; genus JAVDCA01. Next base: position 278,669 of record DATGLS010000014.1, on the reverse strand, counting down.
ACGCAGCCGGCCGAGCCGGCCCCCACGATGATGTAGTCGTAACCCCTCCCCGGCACGCGTCGCTCCTCGCCGCTGCATCCCACGGGTGATTGATCCCGCGGCGCGGAAGGAAATCAAGACGAAATCAGGACCTGGGTAGGGAAGTTGCGGAGACGCCTAGCGACCCGTGAAGCTGTGGCGGAACACGCCGAAGGTGCCCCCTCCACTATGCTCTTGGGCTTGCACGGCGTCGCAGTCCGCCAAGGTTTCCGCGCCGAGCTCCGACGTCTGGTTGTCGAAATGGATCGACCGGCACTGGGTCTGGTCCTCGGTGGTGATGACCATGTGCCCGGTGCGCATCTGCTCGCGCGTCAGCTCGCTGCCGCGGAAGAGCATCATCATCCTCGTCATGTTGAAGCCGTAGACGCCGGCCGCAACCATGGCGAGGAGCCCGATGTACACCGCGATCGCACCGTAGCCGAGCAGGTTGAAGCGGGCCTTTTGCGCCTTGTCAGCCATGGCCTCCATCCGAGACGAGGAGAAAATATCCCTTAGCATCAAAGCGTTACCAGGACTTTACGGCCGCCCTGAGGTGTCGCGATGGAACCCTGACGTTCGTTAACCACGCGGTCCGGCTGGCGCTACCGCGAGAGCGCCGCCGCGAGCCTTTGCCAGTCCGCTTCCGGGCCCGGCAGGCCCAATCGCAGCCACGCCGGCTGCTCGACAAATCGTCGGGTGAAAATGCCGGCGCGGCCGAGATGCTCGAAGAGGCCGTGCGCATCTGGCGCGCGCACCAGACGAAAGAGGGTGGTGCCGCCTACGATCTCGAGCCCGGCGTGCAGCCCGTCCGCCATGAGCAGACGGTCGAGCCGTCGCGTCGCGGCCGCAAGGCGCACCCGCGTCGCCGCGATCCAGGCGACGTCCGCGAGCGCGACACTGCCGATCGCGAGCGCCGGGCCCGATACGGCCCACGGCCCGAGCGAGCCGCGCAGGCGCCCCGCGGTCGCTGCGCTCGCGAGCGCAAAGCCGAGCCGGAGGCCGGGCAGGCCGAAGAATTTGCCGAACGAGCGCAGCACCACGAGATTTGCCCCCTCGACCTCGCCCGCAAGAGTAGCATCGGCGGGCGCGACGTCCATGAAAGCCTCGTCGACGACGAGCAGACCGGGCGCGAGCGCGTCGGCGAGCGCGAGCAGGTCGCCTCTGGCCACCAGCCGCCCGTCCGGATTGTTGGGGTTGACGATGATCGCGAGGTCGGCGCCCACGAGCTCGCCGACGCTCATGACCTCGCGAACATGGTGGCCCGCGAGCGCGGCGACGCGCGCGTGCTCCGCATAGGTTGGCGCGAGGACTGCGGCCCGTCCGGGCGGCCGCAGCGCCACGATGTGCGGCAACAGCATCTGCACGCCGGGAGCCGCGACCACCTGGGCGGCGGCGGGCGCGCCATAGGCGGTAGCGGCGACGGCCGCGAGCTTCTCGACGCCGGCCGAAGGCGGCAGGCGGGCAAAAGCCGCATGATCGAGCGGCGGCGTCGGATACGAAAAGGGATTGATCCCCGTCGACAGGTCGACGAATGGTTCGGGCGCGGCGGGAAACAGCCTTTGCGCGACGCCGAGGTCGCCGCCATGCGCCAGCGGCGCTGCGAAATCCGGGAGCACCATGACGGTCGCGCTGACCCTGTTGGCCCTGCTGATCGAGGTGACGGTCGGTTATCCCGACTGGCTCGCGCGCGCAATCGGCCATCCGATAATCTGGATCGGACGACTGATCGGCGCGCTCGATCGGACCTGGAATCAGCCGGAGCGCGCAGGCCATGCGCGCCGGATGCTCGGCGTGCTGGCTGTGCTCGTCCTCGTCCTGCTCACGGGCGCGGTGAGCTTTACGCTGCAGCGGGCGCTGCTGGGGCTAGCGCTCGGCAGCATCGTGCTGGCGATCCTCGCCAGCGCCCTGCTGGCGCAACGCAGCCTTTATGCCCACGTCGCCCGCGTCGCCGATGCGCTCGAGCGCGAGGGCCTGAGTGCCGGCCGCGCCGCGGTCGCGCACATCGTCGGCCGCGACACCGCCGCCCTCGACGAAGCGGCCGTCGCGCGCGCCGCGATCGAGAGCCTGGCGGAAAACTTCTCCGATGGCGTGGTCGCGCCGGCGTTTTGGATGGCGATCGCCGGGTTGCCCGGCGCCGCGATCTACAAGGCGATCAACACCGCGGACAGCATGATCGGCCACCGCACCGAGCGGCACGAAGCGTTCGGCTGGGCCGCGGCGCGGCTCGACGATCTCGTCAACCTGCCGGCGTCGCGGCTCGCCGCGCTGCTGCTGATCGCGAGCGCAGCGCTGACCGACCGCAAATGCGCCGCCGCCGGCTGGCGCGCGGTGCAGCGCGATGCCCATCGCCACCGCTCGCCAAACGCCGGCTATCCGGAGGCCGCCATCGCCGGCGCGCTCGGCCTCGCACTCGCCGGGCCGCGCGTGTACGGCGGCGTGACGGTCGATGACGCGCTGATGGGGGACGGGAGGCGGGACGCGAGTGCCGCGGAAATTCGGGCGGCGCTGAGGCTTTATCGCAAGGCGGATGGGATTTTGATTGGCGTGATGGCGATCTGCGCTTTCCTCATTTGGGCACTCTGAGCTCGCCAAGAACGCAAGTGGCCCTCTCCCACGCTTGCAGCCGGTTGCAGGGGAGAGTGGGAGAGGGGCTGCTTTCCAGAAACGCATGCGCAAGCGGGCGAGAGCCCCCCTACCCTCCCCCACAAGCGGCCCGCAAGCGGGGAGGGGCGCAGGCAGCGGGCGTGTTGCGAGAAGATTAGCGCGCGAGAGCGAGCAGCCGATCGAGATCGATGCACTTCGCTAGATGCGCCGCCAAGCGATCGAGCGTCGTCTCGACCTGCGCCTCGTACGACACCACCGACGCCCCCGCCCCGAGCCGCGCGAGCCATGCCGCGCGTTGGCGATCGTCCGCGAAAAGTCCGTGGATATAGGTGCCGCTCACACGGCCGTCGGCCGACACCGCGCCATCCGGCGCGCCATCGGCGAGCCGCGCGAACGGGCGCGCGCGATCGGGGCCGTCGGTCGTGCCCATGTGGATCTCGTAGCCCGAGAAAGGCTGACCGTCCGCGGTCGTGCCGCTCGCCTGGGCCAGCCGCTTGTTGTCATCGAGCACGGTCGCGACATCGATCAGCCCGAGGCCCGCGACGCTGCCGGGCGGGCCTTCGTGGCCGGCCGGATCCGCGATGGTGCGGCCGAGCATCTGGTAGCCGCCGCAGAGGCCGAGCACATGGCCGCCGCGGCGCAGATGCGCCGCGATGTCGACGTCGAAGCCGGCGGCACGCAGCGCATTCATGTCGGCGATGGTCGCCTTCGAGCCGGGCAGGATCACCAGCGCGATGTCGCCCGGCAGCGCCATGCCGGGCTTGATCCGCACGAGCTCGACCGCAGGCTCGGCATCGAGCGGATCGAGATCGTCGAAGTTGGCGATGTGCGGCAGCACCAGCACGGCGATGCGCGCGCGCGCCGCGGGTTTCGCCGGTCGCGCCTGGTCGAGCGCGAGCGCGTCCTCGGCCGGCAGTAGGCGCGCGTCGGAAAAATACGGCACGAGACCGAGCGGCGCCCAGCCGGTCGCCTGCGCGATGCGCGCCATGCCATCCGCGAACAAGGCCGGATCGCCGCGGAACTTGTTGACGATGAAGCCGCGGATCAGCGCCGCATCGGCAGGATCGATCACCGCCTTGGTGCCAACGAGGCTGGCGATCACGCCGCCGCGGTCGATGTCGCCGATCAGCACCACCGGGAGATCGGCGGCGCGCGCGAAGCCCATGTTGGCGATGTCGTGCGCCCGCAGATTGACCTCGGACGCGCTGCCCGCACCCTCGACCAGCACGAGATCGGACTCGGCACGCACACGCGCGAAGCTGTCGAGCACGAAAGGCATGAGCTCGGGCTTGAGCCCTTGATAATCCGCCGCCTTGGCGGTCGCGAAGATCTTGCCCTGCACCACGATCTGGGCGCCGACCTCGCTTTGCGGCTTGAGCAGCACCGGGTTCAGGTGCACGGACGGGAGAACGCGGGCGGCGCGCGCCTGCAGCGCCTGGGCGCGGCCGATCTCGCCGCCGTCGGCCGTCACCGCCGCATTGTTCGACATGTTCTGCGGCTTGAACGGCCGCACACGCAGGCCGCGGCAGGTGAATGCGCGCGCGAGGCCGGCGACGATCAGCGACTTGCCCACGTCGGAGCCGGTGCCTTGGAACATCAGCGCGGGGGCGCCCACCGCTGTGCTCAGAACTCGATGCCGGGCTGCGCCTTCACGCCGGCGGCGAAATGATGCTTCACCAGCGTCATCTCGGTGACGAGGTCGGCGGCAGCGATCAGCTCCGGCTTGGCGTTGCGGCCGGTGACCATCACGTGCAGCGCCGGCCGGCGTGCGGTCAGCGTCGCGACCACGGCCGCAAGATCGAGATAGTCATAGCGCAGCGCGATGTTGAGCTCGTCGAGGATGACGAGGGCGAAGCGCTCGTCGGCCATGAGCTCCTTCGCCTTGCCCCAGGCGCGCTCGGCCGCCGCCATGTCGCGCGCGCGATCCTGCGTCTCCCACGTGAATCCCTCGCCCATGCTGTGCCATACGACCTGGTCTCCGAAGCGCGCGAGCGCATCGCGCTCGGCTGAATGCCAGGCGCCCTTGATGAACTGCACCACGCCGATGCGATGGCCGCGTCCCAGCATGCGCAGCGCGAGCCCGAAGGCCGCCGTCGATTTGCCCTTGCCCGTCCCGGTATGGACCATCAGCAGGCCCTTCTCGACGGTCTTGCCAGCGACCTCGGCATCCTGGACGGCCTTGCGTTTCTCCATCTTGGCGCGATGACGGGCGGCAGCGGCATCGTCGATCGGCGTGTTCATGTGCTTCCCTTTACGACCAGCGGCAGGCCCGCGACCATCATCACGACGCGGTCGGCGCGCGACGCGACGCGCTGGTTGAGCCGGCCCTGGGCGTCGCGAAAGCGCCGCGCCAGCGCATTGTCGGGCACGATGCCGAGGCCGACCTCGTTCGACACCAGCACCACCGGCACCTGGGCGTAGGCGAGCGCATCATCGAGACGATCGATCTCGGTCTCGATGTTCGCATCCGCCAGCATCAGGTTGGAAAGCCACAGCGTCAAGCAATCGACCAGCATGGCGCCGCTGGCCGGTGCGCTCGCGAGCACCGCCGCAACCTCGCGCGGCGCCTCGATCGTGCGCCAATCGGCGCCGCGCCGCGCCCGGTGTGCGGCGATACGCGCCGTCATCTCGTCGTCGTGTGCCTCGGCGGTCGCGATGTAGAGCCATGGCGGCGGCGCCGTCATGACGAGGGATTCGGCATGGGAACTCTTGCCCGAGCGGGCGCCGCCAAGCACCAGGGTCAGTCGCGGAGAATGGGTCGTCACCACAAGGTCTCAAGCCATGTGGGGCGACATTGTCATTGCCAAGCAGACGAAGCAATCCGCGCCGACAAGGCGCCGCACTACAAATTGGCCGCATATCCGGACCGGCGAACCGGTGCCGGCTTCGCCGCGATACGCACAGAAACTAGTTGCGCCCGTCGAGCACGGCCCGCAGATCGACCACCTCGCCCCGCTTGTGGAGTTCGCGCAACCGCTCGAGCGCGGCCGTCATGCGAGCGATTTCCTCGCTCAGCGCCCGCATCAGATCGGGCCCCTCACGCCGTCGCCAAGGTCCTTCGATGAGCTCGCCCATGCGCGGCCCTCCGCATCCCCATTATCCGCGCCGTGAGTAATGACTGATTCGGCCCCGTCGCACAGCCCATCGTCGCACGGCCCATCATCGCACGGCCCATCGTCGCACGTCCGATGGCGTTGACTTTCCGGCCGCCGTCCCATCCCGGGCGGACCGACTGGCGGCCTCGCCGCGGCCAGACCACGTCGTCATCGGGGCTGGTGCCGAAACGGCTCGCCCGTAGGTAGGCTATTCTTGGCTTGACAACAAATGCTATTGAGGCACCCTGCAACTTGGGCGGGCGCGTATACAACATTTGAGAACGAATAAGGTCCGCCTCGAGTGATGGGGGGGGGAAGATGTTGAGCGTCGGGCTGCTCGGAGGATTCCGAGTCGCGGGGAGCGATGCGCACGACTGGCATGAATTGGGACCAGCTGCGCGAAAATTGGCGAGCTTCCTTTTTACTTTTCCGGATCGCGGGCACCGCCGCGAAAGGCTGGCCGAGCTGTTTTGGCCCGAGCTGGACGCCGAGCGCGCGCGGCGCGCGCTCAACTCTGCGGTCTGGCGCCTGCGAAAACTCTTGGCCACGCAGTCGGAGAGCGCAAGCGAAGGGAATTTACAGACGTTCGGCAGCGAAACACTTCTCACCAACGCGCCTTGGCTCGATGTGGATATTTGGGCGCTCCAGCGCTTCGCCGCACCGATACTCAAGGATCCCCTAGCGCCTCTGGACCCACAGAGGCTGATGGCCATCACCGCCATCTTGCACCGCTACGAAGGGCCGTTCCTCGACGGCGACGAAGGCGATTGGATACTCGAGGAAAGAGAGCGGCTCCATTCGATCTTCGTACGCACCGCCACCATCACGGCACGTGGCCTCGGTACCGTCGGCCTGTATCATCAGGCCATAAGCCTCGCGCGGCATGCATTGCGGTTCGACCCGTTCCGGGAAGAGCTGATGCGCAATCTCCTGGTGCTGCTCGCACTCGACGAGCAGCGCTACGAGGCCGTTCGGAGCTACCAGCAATGGAGCAAGCTCCTCAAAGACGAATTGAACGTCGCGCCATTGCCAGCCACCCGTCGGGTCTTGGAAGAGATCAGGCTGCTCGATAGCGGAGAGGCATTCGAGCAGCTGCGCAATAAGCTCTTCGCTGTCCGGCTGTAGCCGCCCGATCCGCTCGCCAAACCTGGGTCACCACGTAACGTGCGGCGCGCCGGCCGCCGCACGCGGCCTTCCGCGATTCCGAATCCTCCACCCATCGCCGCGTGATCCCCGCGTGACGCGCGTGCGACAGCAAACGAGAGCGCCATCCGATCGCGCGCCGTTGCCGCGCGTAATACTCACGCAATCGAGAGCGGATCGTCCCGAGAGCGATGCATGCCAGGCTGGGCCCGAAATTCGCCGGACCGAGGTCGACGCATGTGGCCAGACGAAGTCTTCATACTCCGGTTCTGGCTGGAGGAGGCCAACGCCGACGATCAATTGCAGTGGCGTGCGCAGATACGAAGCGTGAATACGCAACAAAGGCAGATTGCCGACGATATTGAAGCAGCGTTCGGGCTCATTGCGACCCGGTTGCGGGCAGCCTTGTCGGCACAGAAAGAAAGTTTGAAATGACGGGGGGTTCCTTGATTGCGATTTGCAAGCGACCGCGATCGCGACTCGGCCGATCGAGCTTGAGCGCGATCCTGATAACCATCGCCGCGCTGATTTCGGCATGCGATCCCGTCACGGAGAACCAATACTATCGCGAGGGCATCGGAACCAACATTCCAAACTCGAATATCGTCTCCGTCACCGAGCTCCAGGATGTCTACCTGGATGAGCTCTGCCGCCAGGCGGGCGTCACGCCGCCTTCGAGTTCGACCACGGCATGTCAGCCGGCCGGATTTTCGCCGGGCTGGGGCCTCATCGTGCAAGCGGGCTTGAACGATATCGATGCGCGATGCGATGCCTATCTCGCATGGCTCGACGACAAGCGGCGCTCACAGGCGCCGATCGTCGCCGAAATCAATTCGCTCAACACGGCGGCGCAGGCGATCATGCGCGTCACCGGCGTCGGCGCAAACCCCATTACCCTGGTCGGCGTCGCATTCGGGCTTGCGTCGGATACATTCACGAATATCCAGTCGCGCCTCCTGCTCGAGGTCGATCATTCGACGGTGCAGTCGGTCGTCTTGAGTCGACAGCAGTCTTATCGCGAAGAAATCAACACCCAGACGATCGATAACCGCGCCGCCGCGATCTATGCGCTTCGGTCCTATCTTCGGCTCTGCATGCCGATGACGATCGAGATGAACATCAATACCACGGTCACGATCTTCGAGCACAATGGCCCGCAGGGCCTGGACGACAAGAAGCCTCTCATTGATCCACATCTCGTGGGCGGCGTTGCCCTGCACGCCACCCAGAAGGTGACCAAGCCCGACCGCCGTCCTCAACAACCGGCGCTTCCCGCCGACGTCGCCGAACTTTTTGTCGCGCCGCAGAGTATCTCGCTTTCATACTACAAAACCATTCAGAAAACGCTCTGTGTTCCTGACAGCGAATCCGGTCAGGCCGGAAACTATACCAAAGGTGCAATCAAGATATTCTTGGCGGCATTTCATGCCAAGGATACCAAGCTCAACGGTAACGAGATCGATGAAATTATCGGACTCGGAAAGTGTCTTCCGGACCGGGGGCAGAATTATTTCGAAAAAAATACCTATGACACGCCTGATCCTTCCGACGGCATCCAGGCGCTCCATCAATTGATCAATGGACTGAACGCGGCCCAACCGACGCCGAAGACACCGCTGTCATGCGACATCAAGTCGATCGGCGATAAGGACTTGCGCGCCAGGATCGCGGCCGTCCGCCCGCAAATCAAGCCGGCGCTGCTCACGCTTTCGCTGCCCAAAGCCTTCTCGAACCAGGTGACGCCCGACCTTTTGCTGGCATTGCCGCAACCAACTGACGGGGCATGCAAATGAAATACCGCACCACCAGGATCACGGGTTTCTTCGACAAGCCTGGCGGCACCCAGCTTTTCCAGCTGTTTCCGAACGAGGTCGTTGACGCAACCGGCCAGACCAACGGTGCGTTGATCGAGGTCGTGTTGAAGGTGGGCGACCGCGGCTGGATCAGCAGCACTGATTGCAAGCCCGACTCGGGATCGCGGCTGCCCGTCGATCGTGAAATCTTTGTGGATACCTGCATCGACATCGAGACCGCGATGAACGGCCTCGACACCACGGCGCCGTGGTACGTGGCGGCTGATTTCGTCATCGCCCGCGGACTGATCGAGACGAATCTCATCAATGTCGCCCCGGCGATCGGATCGACCGCCGTTGGCCCGTTGAAGGTCACACAGGCGGAGTGGGACGCCTCACTGGCCTTCCTGCAGAATGACGGAAAAACTCTCGGTGCTGGTCCGTTCCAGGAGGGCGATTTTGATCACTGGCTGAAGCAGATCTGGGGCGCGATCTATCGCATGTATGCCGACGCCAAGGCGATCAGCGCCAAGCAGACCGCGGCGGCGGGACTGACGGACAAGTTCGTCCCGAGCTATCTCGATCTCTTCCACGCATATCTCGCGAGCGTGGACGCGGCGGTCGCGATTCTCGACGCGAGCGGCGACGATCAGGATCAAACCAAAACCGTGCTGGCCGTGCTCCAGCCTATGATGGCGCAAGCCGACCTCGACGCGTTGTTCGCGACGCGCAGCCAATACACCGGGACGCTGACGTCGCCCAAGACGATCAAGGATTTCGTCGCAGCCACCGGAGCTGCGCTCGATGACGCGCTCAAGAACGCGTTCGACCTCATCAAGCAGTTCGCCCCGGAGGAATTGCTGCAGATCAAGCAGGGCGAGGCACCCTGGTTCGACGTCGCGCTCAAGGCCGAGGCCGACCATATCGCCGAGGCAACGAACGCCAGCGACATCGAAAGCTATTTCGACGCCACCGATCTCGGTCATCAGAACCACATTCTCCCGTGGTGCGGCGCGTTCGCGGCTCATTGCATGAAGGACAGCGGCAATGCAACGGCGGCCGCCTCGATTCCCAAAGGCGCGGCAGCCGCGGTCAATTGGAGCAGCTGGGGCACGGCGCTCCCGGTCCGAGCCGACGCGGTGCCGCAGGGTGCGGTGGTCGTTCTGTCCAAGACGCCGGGGACGGACGGGACGGGTCATGTCGCCTTCTGCGTGCAATTTCTCGACGACGGAAAGTCCATCCAGCTGCTCGGCGGCAACCAGAGCCATCGGGTCCAGCGGTCGACTTTTCCGGCGTCGAAGATCCACGCGATCAGATGGCTCGACCTGGAGGGCGACAACGTCAGGAGCGCCGGAGATACACAACCCTCGCAGACGAAGATCTCGCAAGCGGCATTCGATCTGATCGTTGCGTGCGAGGTCAGCAGCCAGGCGGTCTATGAGAAGAAGCTCACTCACCCGGAATGGCCCGGCGAGCAGTCGGGCGTCACCATCGGCATCGGATACGACGTCGGATACGCGACGCAGAACCAGCTGCGAAGCGATTGGGCGGGTAACATTCCCGGCCCCATGATCGACGCACTCGTGCCCGCCATCGGCAAAACCGGCCCGGCGGCGCGCCCCCTGGCCAGCCAGCTCGGCGCCGTCGTCACCGTTCCCTGGGACGCCGCCATCCAGGTGCACAAGAACGCGGTCATCCCGCGCTGGGTCGCGATCGTGCAGAACGCGCTGCCCAACACCAACCTGATCGGTCCGGATTGCTTGGGCGCCCTGGTGTCGCTGACCTACAACCGCGGTGCATCGTTCAACCGACCGGAGCCGCGCTACAGCGAGATGCGCGATATCAAGCAACACATGGAAAGCAAGCAGTTTCAGCTGATTCCCGATGACTTCCGCCACATGGAGCGTTTGTGGCCCAATTCGGCGGGTCTGCGCGATCGGCGCGAGCAGGAGGCCAAATTGTTCGAGCGAGGCCTGGCGAGCTTGCCGACCTCCTGAGCGGCCAATCACCAAACGAATCGATCGACGCCGTCCAACCAATCTCGCGAGGAAACCCGCCAATGATCAGCAAGAAAATCGTGCGCGTGATCATCATCACGGCGATCGCGTTCCTGGTCATCACCGGGGTGCTGGTGGCAGCCATGTTTCTGCATCCCGGCGCGAACTCCGCTGTGATCGAGCCGGAAATCATGTTGCCGATCTTTATCATCGGCGGGGTGCTCGTGCTACTGGTGACGCTCGCGCTCACGGCCGTGGTGTTCGCCGGCGTCGACCTGACGGACCGGACCCAGGCTCTCGGCCTCCCCGAAGGGTCCGTACGCTCCGTCATCGCCTTGAGCTTGATCCTGCTGTTCGCGATCGTGACGATCTTTCTCTACAGCAGTCTGTCGTCGAACGGCAAAATCGTCGCGAGCCCTCCGCTGTCCCAGGAGGCGCGCGACTCGTTCAAGAAAGGACTGCCCAACGCGCAATACCTTTTCGACCAGCCGAGCGGGACAGGCGCCGATCAGAAATATGTCGTCTATTACCGGGACATCGCAAATCCGGCGAGCGAGGACTTCGCCAAACAGCTGCTGGCCATCCTCGCAACGCTAGTGACGGCGGTCTCGAGCTTCTATTTCGGCGCGAAGACGGCGACATCGGGCGGCCAGGATCCGACGCATCCGACACCGGTGATCCGCGGCGTCAATCCAGCCAAAGTCGTTCGGGGGACCGCGCCCAAGCTCGAGCTGACGGGCGATGGATTGGATCTGATCAAGGAAGTCAAGATCGCATTCGGCGGCCGTCAGATTCTTGCGACCAGCGTGCTGTCGAACGCGAGTTCCATCACTTGTCAGCTTGCCGTCGACGCGGATGCACCGGTCGGCGCGTGGGACGTCATCGCAACCGACGGTAAGGGAGCGCAGGCCAAGCTGGGCGGCGGATTGACCGTCGCCTAGACCCGGCTGCAGCGGGCCGGAGAATCGACGCGTGGACATCTCGTCCAGGCATCCGCATTGACAATCCGGCCACGCCTGTCTTTAGTCCCCGCGCAATCGACGGTCTCTCGTTTCGAGAGCGAACAGGGAATGCGGTGCGGGATGTCGCGCGATTCGCGAACGGTCTCAACTCCGCAGCTGCCCCCGCAACTGTGAGCGGCGAGCCCGAGCCACTGAGCCACTGGGATGTCCCGGGAAGGCGGTGACGGGCGCCGAGCCGCGAGCCAGGAGACCTGCCGTCGTGACGATTGCCGGTCCGGGCGGGGTGCCTCGGGCGGGATCGCATGACACACGGCACCCCAAGGCGGAGGCTTGCTCCGCGGAGCATGCGCGGGTGGCGCAAGGTCATCAGGATCATCTCGCGACCGTCTATGTGTGCATCACCTGCCGACGCGCGGGCGAGCCCGATGACGTCGAGCCGCGCCCGGGCGCGCTGCTCGCCGATGCAACCGTGCGCGCCGCGCACGGTTCGGGCGTCGCGGTCCGCCGCGTGCGCTGCCTCGCCAACTGCACGCGCGGGCCGAGCGCCGCGGTGCGCGCCAACGGCGGCGGCAAGGAATCTTGGGCCTACATCTTCGGCGGGCTCGATCTCGCCGGGGCGCCGGCGCTGATCGAAGGCGCGCGCCTGCTCGCGGGCGCCGCCGACGGCATCATGCCGTGGCGCGGCCGGCCCGAGCCGCTCAAGCGCGGCCTGATTGCCCGCGTGCCGCCGCTCGACTTCATCGAGGAGATGCCATGACCGCCGCGCGCGCACCGACGCGAGTACCTTGCACCATCGTCACCGGCTTCCTCGGCGCCGGCAAGACGACGCTGATCCGTCACGTGCTCGCCAATGCGGGCGGCCGCCGGCTCGCGGTGCTGGTCAACGAATTCGGCGATGTCGGCATCGACGGCGAGATCCTCAAAGGCTGCGGCGACGCGGCATGCCCGGAAGAGAACATCGTCGAGCTTGCGAACGGCTGCCTGTGCTGCACGGTCGCTGACGAGTTCGTGCCGGCGCTCGACCAGCTGCTGGCGCGCCAACCCGCGGTCGAGCACATCGTGATCGAAACCTCCGGCCTCGCGCTGCCGAAGCCGCTGGTGCAGGCGTTCCATTGGCCGAGCATCAAGAGCCGCGTCACCGTCGACGGTGTCGTCGCGGTGGTCGACGGCGCCGCGCTCGCCGCCGGACAGGTCGCCGCAGATGTCGAGGCGCTGGCGCGCCAGCGCGGCGCCGATGCGGCGCTCGACCACGACGATCCGATCGAGGAAGTGTTCGAGGACCAGATCGCCTGCGCCGACCTCGTGGTGCTCAACAAGCGCGATCTGCTCGATCGCGCCGGGATCGACGCCGCCGTCGCAGCCGTCGCCCGCGCGCTGCCGCGCGCCGTCAAGGTCGTGACCGTCGCCGACGGCAAGGTCGATCCCGGCGCGCTGCTCGGCCTCGGCGTCGCGACCGAGAACGACATCGAGAACCGCCGCACCCACCACGATGACGAGGAAGATCACGACCACGACGAGTTCGACAGCTTCGTGGTGCCGCTGCCCGAGATCGCCGATCCGGCCGCGCTCGCGGCGCGCGTCGCCGCCACGGCGGCGGCCGAGGGCGTGCTGCGCATCAAGGGCTTCGCGGCGGTGCCGGGCAAGCCGATGCGGCTCCTGGTGCAGGCGGTCGGCCCGCGCGTCGCACACCACTTTGACCGGGCGTGGAGCGCCGGCGAAACCCGCGCCGGCGCGCTCGTCGTGATCGGGCTCAAGGGCATCGACCGCGCCGCGATCACCCGCGGCCTGTTGGGATAGGCATGCATATCCTCGCGACCAGCGCCGCGTCGCTCGACGACATCGTCGCGCCGGTCGACCTCGGCCAGCCGCCGGGCGACATCGCGGTGCTCTCCTTCGCCGACAGCGACCTCAGCGGGCTCGCGGCCGCGTGGTCGGCGAGTGGGGTGGCGGATGGGGCGACCGAGCACGGCCGGCTGCCGAGCGTGCGGCTGGTGCAACTGCGTGATCTCAAGCATCCGATGTCGGTCGATCTGTGGATCGATCGCGTCGGCGCGCATGCCAAGGTCATCGTCGTACGCCTGCTCGGCGGTCTCGACTGGTGGCGCTATGGCGTCGAGCGCCTCTCGACGCTCGCGCGCGAGCGCGGCATCGCACTGGCGGTATTGCCGGGGGAAGATCGCGACGACCCCCGCCTCGCCGAGGCCTCGACGCTGCCGCCCGACGAGCTCGCGACCCTGCTGCGCTTCTTCCGCGAAGGTGGACACGAGAATCTCGGCGCGCTCCTGCGACGGCTCGCCCACCACGCGGGCGCCGAGCTCGAAACGCCGGCGCCGCGCCCCGTGCCGCGGCTCGCTGCCTACCTGCCGAGCGCGGGCGCCATCGATCTCGAGCGGCTTGCCGCGGCGCTGACGCCCGGCCGCCCCGTCATACCGATCATCTTCTACCGCGCGATGTTGCTCGCCGCCGACATGACGCCGATCGACGCGCTGTGCGCCGCGCTCGACGCGCGCGGGCTCGCGGCCGCGCCGCTGATGGTGCCGAGCCTGAAAGATGCTGACGCCGCCGCGTTCGTGCGCGCTGCGTTGGCGCGGCTCGCGCCGGCGGTAATCATCACCACGACGGGATTTGCCGCCGGCGGCGAACCGGGCGCAACCACGCCGCTCGATGACGCGGACGTGCCGGTGCTGCAGGCCGTGATCGCGACGACCAAGCGCGCCGCCTGGGCCGAGAGTGCGCGCGGTCTCGGCGCCGCCGATCTCGCCATGCACGTGGTGCTGCCCGAGCTCGACGGCCGCGTGCTCGCCGGCGCGATCGCGTTCAAGGATCCGCTGCCGGTGCACGCGGACCTCGCCTTCACGGCGCTCGCCAACCGGCCGGAGCCGGATCGGGTCGAGATGCTGGCCGCCCGCGTGGCCGCGCTGGTCGGATTGCGCGCGATGCCGCGCGCCAAGCGCCGCATCGCCATCCTGATGCCCGACTATCCGGGCGCGCCGGGCCGCACCGGCTATGCGGTCGGGCTCGATGTGCCGGCGAGCGTGCTGGCGCTGCTCGACGACCTGCGCGCAGCCGGCTATGCGGTCGCCCCGTCGCCGCCGAGCTCGCGCGCGCTGATCGATGCGCTCGATGCCCCGACTGGCGATGCAAAGCTCACGCTCGATGATTACGCACAGCTGCTCGCCGCGCTGCCCGCGAGCGTCGCCGATCGCATCACCTCGGCCTGGGGCGCGCCTGCGGATGATGCGGATGTACGCGACGGGGCTTTTCGGTTCCGCGCCAAATCCTTCGGCCACGCGATCGTCGCGCTCGCCCCCGACCGCGGCCGCACCGTCGACCGCCGCGCCGACTATCACGACGCGGCCCTGCCGCCGCGCCACGCGCTCGTCGCCTTCGGGCTGTGGTTGCAACATCGCGCCAAGATCGACGCCCTCGTGCACATGGGCGCGCACGGCACGCTCGAATGGCTGCCCGGCAAGGCGGTCGCGCTGACGCAGGCGTGCTTTCCCGAGACCGTGCTCGGAGCGCTGCCGGCGTTCTACCCCTTCATCGTCAGCAATCCGGGCGAGGCCGCACAGGCGAAGCGCCGTCTCGCCGCGGTGACGATCGGCCATCTGCCGCCGCCGCTGGTCGGCACGGGCCTTGCCGGCGAGGCGCGCGAGCTCGAGCGCCTGCTCGACGAATACGCGCAGGCCGACGGCCTCGACCGTCGCCGCCGCGAGCGCCTCGCCGGCCTCATCGTCGACACCGCCCGCCGCAGCGGGCTTGCACGCGAGGCGGGCGTTGCGAGCGACGTCGCGCCAGACGAGGCCCTGCGCCGCATCGACGCCTGGCTGTGCGATTTGAAGGATCTGGCGATCAAGGACGGCCTGCATGTGTATGGGCGCGGCGCGACTCCCTCGGCCCGCGACGTCTCATCTCCTTCTCCCCATCCGGCGGGAGAGGGTCGGGGTGAGGGGGCAGCTCCGCAAACTCCGAATCGCGAGGGCACGACTCGCGGTGAGGCCGCCTCAGCCCTGAAGGGGGAGAGGGGGTGCGATACCGCGTATGCGGCTTCGGCTGCCGCCGAACGCATTGCCCTGCTCGCCGCACTCGAGGGGCGCCGCGTGGCGCCCGGCCCGGCGGGGTCGCCGCAGCGGGCGCGACGCGACGTGCTGCCGACCGGGCGCAACCTGTTCACCGTCGATCCGCGCGGACTGCCGACGCAGACGGCCATGGACCTCGGCCGCCTCGCGGCCGACGAGGTGATCCGCCTCTATCTGCAGCAGCACGGCGAGATGCCGCGCGCGCTGGTGATCGACCTGTGGGGCAGCGCGACGCTGCGCACCGGCGGCGAGGAGATCGCCCAGGGGCTCTGCCTCATGGGCTGCCGGCCCATCTGGGACGCCGGCACCGGGCGCGTCACCGGCATCGAGGTGCTGCCGACGGCCGCGATCGGCCGCCCGCGCGTCGACGTGACATGGCGGATCTCCGGCCTCTTTCGCGATCTCTTTCCGGCGCAGATCGCGCTCATCGATGCCGCAACGCGCGCAGTCGCGACGCGCGAGGAGAGCGACGAGGAGAATCCGCTGGCCGCGGCCTGGCGCATCGCAGGCGAGACAAACCGATCGCGCATCTTCGGCACTGCGCCCGGCGCCTATGGCGCGGGCGTCGAGGATCTGATCGGCGCCGACCACGCGCGCGACACGATCGGCGCCGCCTATCTGGCGGCCGCCTCGCACGCCTATGCGGGCGCGGATGGCGCCGCCAGGTCGTTGCCGGGCGGCTTCGCGGCGCGCGTCGCCGCGGCCGACCTGCTGCTGCACACGTCGGACGATCCCGGCCGCGACCTGCTCGAAGGCGACGCCGACGTGAGCCACGTCGGCGGCTTTGCGGCCGCGGCCGCCGCGCTCGGCCGCGCGCCGGACCTCTTGATGCTCGACGCGACCGACCCGCGCCGGCCGCGCGCACGGCCGCTCGGCCAGGCGATCGCGCGCCTTGTGCATGCGCGCGCCGTCAACCCGCGCTTCATTGCCGGCCAGATGCGCCACGGCCCGCGCGGCGCCGCCGAGCTCGCCGAGACGGTCGATCGCCTGGTCGGTTTCATGCAGACCACCGACGCGGTGCCGGGCGAGCTGCTCGATCTGGTGCACGCAGCCTATGTGGCCGACCCGCAGGTGCGTGCGTTCCTGCTCGCCGAGAATCCGGCTGCGGCGCGCGCCATCGCGGAGCGCCTCGAATTCGCTCGTCGGCGCGGACTCTGGCATCCGCGCCGCAACGACATCGACGCGGACCTCGCGGCATTGCGTCCGGAGGCGGGCGCATGACGGCCGCCCGCACAAACCTACGCCGCGGCGCCTGCCCGGGCCTATCGACGCCCATGCAGACCGGCGATGGCTTGCTGGCGCGGCTCACGCCGATCGGCACCGTCAGCCTGGACGCCATGGAGGGTTTAACGGCTGCGGCCCGCCGTTACGGCAATTGCATCGTCGAGATCACCTCGCGCGGCAGCATTCAGGTCCGCGGCCTGACCGCCCAATCGGCGCCGTCCTTCGCCGATGCGGTCGCCGCCCTCGGCATCGCCGCGGACGACGGCGTGCCAATCATCACCGATCCGCTCGCGGGTCTCGACCGCGACGAGCTCATCGACGCTGGTGCGCTGGCGGCCGCGTTGCGCGGCGCACTGGCCGCTGCTCCCTTGGCGAAACTCAACCCGAAGGTCTCGGTCGTGATCGACGGCGGCGGTGCGCTGCATCTCGACGCGTTGCCTGCCGATATCCGGTTGCGCGCCATCGCGGCGCCGGATGGTCCGCGAATTCACATCGCGGTCGGCGGCGATGCGGCGAGCGCTGCGCCGTTTCGGACGGTCGCGCCGGCCGATGTCGTCGATACGGTCGTGCGCCTCCTGGGCGAAATCGCTGCGCACGGCCCCGAGGCCCGAGCGCGCGATGCGATGCGCCGTGCATCCGCGGATACGGATGCGCCGGCACGGGAGCCTGCTGATCCGGTCGGGCTGCACCGCCTCCGCCGCAATCGATTGGCCGTCGGGGTCGGCCTGCCGTTCGGGCACACCGACACCGGGGCGCTGAACTCGCTTCTGCGCGCGGCCCGCGTGGTCGAGGCCTCCGGCGTGCGCACCGCGCCCGGCCGCGCGCTGCTCGTCGTCGGCCTCAGGCGGCTCGAGGCGGAGCAGATTGCGGCTACGGCCCGCCGGCTCGATTTCATCGTCGAGCCGCGCGATCCACGTCGTCGCCTCATCGCGTGCGCGGGCGCACCGATCTGCGCGTCAGGCGAGATCGAAGCCCGCTCGCTGGCTCGCGAGGTCGCACGCCATGCAATGCCGCTCATGCGGCGGGACGAGACGATTCATATTTCGGGTTGCGCAAAGAGCTGCGCCTACCAGGGCGTCGCCACGTTCACAGCGACCGGACGTGGCGGCGTGTGCGACCTGTTGGTCGAAGGCGCCCCGGCAGGCTCGTGCGAATCCTGGCAATTGGCCGAGCGACTCGGAAAGATTGCTGTCGACCGCATCTCGAAATCGAAATCATGAGTGAACCGCACGCCTATCTCCGCGATGGCCCCGCGATCTACGCGCGCTCCTTCGCCATCATCCGCGCCGAGGCCGATCTTACGCGGTTCTCGCCCGAGGAGGCGGAGGTCGCGGTGCGGATGATCCATGCCTGCGGCCAGGTCGAAGTCGCGCAGAGTATCGCGTTCGGCCCCGGCCTCGTCGCGGCGGCGCGCGCCGCGCTGGCGGCCGGCGCACCTATCTTCTGCGACTCCGAGATGGTGGCGCATGGCGTTACGCGCGCGAGACTCCCGGCGAGCAACGAGGTGGTCTGCACGTTGCGCGATCCGCGCGTGCCGGCGCTCGCGCAATCGCTCGGCACGACGCGCTCGGCGGCGGCCCTCGACCTCTGGGCCGACAAGCTCGCCGGCGGCGTGGTCGTCATCGGCAATGCGCCGACCGCGCTGTTTCGCCTGCTCGAGCTGATCGCCGCCGCTGCGCCGAAGCCCGCCGCGATCCTCGGCATTCCGGTCGGCTTCGTCGGCGCGGCCGAATCGAAGGAGGCGCTGGCCGCCGATCCGCACGGGGTGCCCTGGCTGATCGTGCGCGGCCGGATGGGCGGGAGCGCGATCGCGGCGGCTGCCGTCAATGCGCTGGCGAGGGCCGGGCTGTGAACGGCAAAACCGACCGCAAGACGGATCGAGAGACCCAACGCGAGACCGGCCGGCTGCTCGGGGTCGGCGTCGGGCCCGGTGACCCGGAGCTGGTGACGCTCAAGGCCCTGCGCGCGATCGAGGAAGCCGACGTGGTCGCCCATTTCGCCAAGGATGGCCATCCGAGCCACGCCCGCGCGATCGTCGCGCCGCACCTGCCCGAGGGCATCGAGGAGCTGGCGCTGCGCTATCCGGTGACGACCGAGACGCCCAAGGACAAGCCGGCCTACCGCGACGCGATCCGCAAATTCTACGACGAGGCCGCCGCCGCGATCGCGCACCATCTCGACGAGGACCGCACCGTCGCGGTGATCGCCGAGGGCGACCCGCTGTTCTACGGCTCCTACATGCATCTGCACGTGCGGCTCGCCGCAACCTATCCGACCGAGATCATCGCCGGCGTCACCGGCATGGCGGGCTGCTGGGCCGAGGTGGCGGCGCCGATCGCGCAGGGCGACGACGTGTTCACCGTATTGCCGGCGACGCTGCCTGCCGAGGAGCTCGAGCGGCGCCTCGGCGACAGTGATGCCGCCGTGGTGATGAAGCTCGGCCGGCATCTCGCCAAGGTGCGACGCGCGCTGGCCAAGACCGGGCAGCTCGCGCGCGCGATCTATGTCGAGCGCGGCACCATGGCGGGCGCCCGGATGATGCGGCTCGCCGAGAAGAAAGACGACCGCGCGCCCTACTTCGCGGTCGTGCTGGTGCCGGGCTGGGAGGCGCGGGGAGAGGCCCCGGGGGGTCCCAGATGAGCGGCCGCCTCGCCGTGGTCGGTCTCGGCGCCGGCAGTGCGGGCTGGGTCACGCCGGATGCTTCCGCCGCGCTCACTGAAGCGGAAGCGCTCTACGGCTATGCCGGCTATCTCGACCGCGTGCCGCCGCGCCCGGGTCAGAGCCGCCATCCATCCGACAACCGCGAGGAGGTCGCGCGCGCCCGGGCGGCGCTGGAGGCGGCGGCCGCCGGCGTCAAGGTCGCGCTGGTCACGGCCGGCGATCCGGGCGTCTTCGCGATGGCGGCCGCGGTATGCGAGGCGATCGAGCACGGGCCGGCGTCGTGGCGCGCGCTCGACGTGGCCATGGTCCCGGGCGTGACCGCGATGCTCGCGGTGGCGGCGCGGGTGGGCGCGCCGCTCGGCCACGATTTCTGCGCGCTGTCGCTCTCCGACAACCTCAAGCCCTGGGACACGATCGAGCGCCGGCTCGACGCGGCGGCCGGCGCCGGCTTCGTGCTCGCGCTGTACAATCCGCTGTCGCGAGCGCGGCCATGGCAGCTCGGCGCCGCGTTCGAGCGGCTGCGCCGACATCTCGCGGGGTCCACGCCGGTCGTGTTCGGGCGCGCGATCGGGCGCGCGGACGAGCGGCTGATCGTCACGACGCTGGCGGAGGCGGATCCCGCCAATGCCGATATGTCGACATTGATCATCGTCGGCTCCGCCACGACGCGTGTGATTACGCGCGACGGCCTTGCGTCGCTCGTCTACACGCCGCGCACCGGGGAGCTCGGCCCATGATCGGCACGATCGAGCCAGGCCACCGCCTCGTCGATCGTGGTCACCGCCGCCACGTCGGGCAGCGCCGGCCGGCGCAGGAGGATCACCTCGATGCCGAGCGCGCGGGCGGCCGCGATCTTGCCGTAGGCACCGCTGCCGCCGCTGTTCTTCGACACCACCACGTCGATTGCGTGGGCGGCGATGAGTGCGCGATCGTCGGCTTCGCTGAAAGGCCCGCGTGCCTGGATGTATACCGCCTGTGGCACTGCGAGCGGTGGCTCGACCGGATCGACGCTGCGCACCAGATAGCGATGCTGCGGCGCCGCCTCGAACACCGCGATCTCGTTGCGGCCGAGAGCGAGGAAGACGTTGCGCGGCGCCGATCCCAAGGCGCGCGCGGCGGCGTCGGCGTCGGCCACGTCGGTCCAGCGATCGCCCGCGATGGCGGTCCAGGGCGGACGGCGCAAGGCGAGCAATGGGACGCCGGTCAGTTTGGCGGCGTGCGCAGCGTTTTCCGAGATGACCGTCGCATAGGGATGGGTGGCATCGATCAGACGGTCGACACCTTCGCCGTTCAGATGATCCGCGAGGCCTTCGGCGCCGCCGAAGCCGCCGACACGCAGCGGCACCGGATGCGGCACCGGATGGATCGTGCGGCCGGCGAGCGACAGGGTGACGTCGAGATCGCGGCGCATGCTGAGGCGCTCGGCGAGACGCCGCGCCTCGGTGGTGCCGCCGAGAATGAGCACGCGCATGGCGCTTTCTAGCCCGACCGCGCCGGCCACACCACGCCGCTGGCTCGCCATCGTCGGCATCGGCGAGGACGGCGCCGATGGCCTGAGCCCGGTCGCGCGCAGCCTCATCTCCGGGGTCGAGATCGTGTTCGGGGGCGAGCGCCATCTCGCGCTCGCCGGCGCGCTGGTGCGCGGCGAGGCGCGCGCGTGGCCGAGCCCGTTCGAGCGCGGCGTCACCGAGGTGCTCGCCGCGCGCGGCAAGCGCGTCTGCGTGCTCGCGTCGGGCGATCCGTTCCATTACGGCGTCGGCGCCGTGCTGGCGCGCCATGTCGATCCGGCCGAGATGCTGGTGTTGCCGGCGCCATCCGCCTTCAGCCTCGCGGCAGGCCAGCTCGGCTGGGCGCTCGCCGGCTGCGCGCTGGTCTCGCTGCACGGCCGCGCGCTCGACCTCGTCCGCCCGCATCTGCAGCCGGGCGCGCGCGTGCTCGCGCTCACCTCGGACGGCGCCGGCCCGGCCGCGCTCGCGCGGCTGCTGGCCGACACGGGCTTCGGCGATTCGCGCATCACGGCGCTCGAAGCGCTCGGCGGGCCACGCGCCCGCGTGCGCACCGCGCCGGCGGCAAAATTCGATCTCGGCGAGGTCGATCCGCTCAATGTCGTCGCGATCGAGGTCGTGGCTGCGCCCAATGCGCGCGTGATCGCGCGCGCGCCGGGGCTCGCCGACGAGCTGTTCGAGCACGATGGCCAGATCACCAAGCGCGAGGTTCGCGCCATGACGCTGTCGGCGCTCGCGCCCCGCCGCGGCGAGCTGCTGTGGGACATCGGCGCCGGCGCCGGCTCGGTCGCGATCGAATGGATGCTGGCCGATCCCTCGATGCGCGCGGTCGCGATCGAGGCGCGCGAGGATCGCGCCGCGCGGATCGCGCGCAATGCGGCGGCGCTGGGGGTGCCGGGCTTGGTGGTCATGCGCGGCAGGGCGCCCGACGTTCTCCCGTCCGTCATCGTCCGCGAAAGCGGGCGACGCAGCCCGGGCGCGCCGGGGGTTACCGGATGCCCCGCTTTCGCGGAGCATGACGGAGAATCACCTGATGCCATCTTCGTCGGCGGTGGCTGTGACGACGCTGTGCTCGACGCCGCGATCGCGGCGTTGCGCGCGGGGGGGCGCCTCGTCGTCAACGCGGTGACGCTCGAGACCGAGGCGCTGCTGATCGCGCAGCAGCGCGAGCGCGGCGGCACGCTGGTGCGCATTGCGATCGAGCGGGCCGAAGCGCTCGGCGGCATGACCGCGTGGCGGCCGGCCCTGCCGGTGGCCCAGTGGTGCTGGTCGAAGCCGGAGGCGGCGCCATGACGGTGCATTTCATCGGCGCCGGTCCCGGCGCCGCCGACCTCATCACGCTGCGCGGACGTGACCTCCTGGCGCGCTGCCCGGTCTGCCTCTTCGCCGGATCGACTGTCGCGCCGGAGCTGCTCGCGCATTGTGCGCCCGGCGCGCGCCTCGTCGATACGGCGCCGATGTCGCTCAACGCGATCGAGGCCGAATACGTCGCGGCGCACGCACAAGGGCTCGACGTGGCGCGGCTGCATTCGGGCGACCTCTCGGTCTACAGCGCGCTTGCCGAGCAATTGCGCCGCCTCGATCGGCACCGCATTCCCTACACGCTCACGCCGGGCGTGCCGGCCTTCGCGGCGGCCGCGGCGGTGCTCGGGCGCGAGCTGACCGTGCCGGAGGTAGCACAGACCGTGGTGCTCACCCGCGTGCCCGGCCGCGCGTCGAAGATGCCGGATGGCGAGCAGCTTGCGGCCTACGCCGCGACCGGGGCGACGCTCGCGATCCATCTCGCCGTGCACGCCATCGACCGCATCGTCGCAGAGGTCGCACCGCATTACGGAATCGATTGCCCGGTCGCCGTGATCGCCCGCGCCACCTGGCCGGACGAGCGCGTCATCCGCGGCACTCTCGGCGATATCGCGGCGAAGCTCGCGGCCGATCCGATCGAGCGCAGCGCGCTGGTGCTGGTCGGCCGCGCGCTGGCGGCCGAGGAATTTCGCGAGAGCGCATTGTATGACGCAGACTATCGGCGGCGGTTTCGTGGGAGCGGAGCGTGAGCGCACCGCCGCGCATGAGGGCGCCCGTGCGGCCATGACGCGCGCTCTACTCATCTCGGCGCCGCGCTCGGGCGCGGGCAAAACCACGGTGACGCTCGGGTTGCTGGCGGC
The DNA here is from genome assembly GCA_035293985.1 of Xanthobacteraceae bacterium. GTDB lineage: Bacteria > Pseudomonadota > Alphaproteobacteria > Rhizobiales > Xanthobacteraceae > JAVDCA01. The sequence continues at coordinate 255,426 of DATGLS010000014.1, read as the reverse complement.
GCTCAGACGGCGCGGCATCAACGTGCATGCGGGGAAATCCGGGCCCGACTACATCGATCCGGCGTTTCATGCGGCCGCGACCGGTGGAGCGAGCCTCAATCTTGACAGCTGGGCGATGCGGCCGGCGCTGCTCGCGGCGCTGATGGCACAGGCCGCGCACGACGCCGACATGCTGCTGATCGAGGGCGCCATGGGGCTCTTCGACGGGGTGCCGGGCGAAGCCGGGCGCAGCGGCGCCGCAGCAGAGCTGGCCGCCCGCTTCGACGTGCCGGTGCTGCTGGTGCTCGACGTCTCGGGCCAGTCGCAGTCGGCGGCCGCCGTCGCCGCGGGATTTGCCCGGTTCGATCCGGCGGTGCGGGTCGCCGGCGTCGTGCTCAACCGGGTGGGCAGCGAACGTCACCGCGCGCTCGTGGCTGACGCGATCACACGGATCGGCGTGCCGGTGCTCGGCGCCATGCCGCGCGACGAGACGCTGGTGCTGCCGGAGCGGCACCTCGGGCTGGTGCAGGCGCGCGAGCATGCGGATTTGGAAGCGCGGCTGGCGCGGCTGGCGCAGGCCATTGAGAAGCACTGCGACGTCGACGCGATTTCGGCCATCGCGAAGACGTGGATGACCGGGACAAAGGCGAGCGAAGCGACGCCGTTGTTACGGCTATGCCCGGCCATGACGGAGCGTGACGCCGTTGCCCTCGCACCGCCGGGGCAGCGAATTGCGCTGGCAGCGGATGCGGCGTTCTCGTTCGTCTATCCGCATCTCGTCGATGGCTGGCGCCGCGCGGGCGCCGAGATCGCGACGTTTTCGCCGCTCGCCGACGAGGGACCGCCGGCGGACTGCGACGTCTGCTGGCTGCCGGGGGGCTATCCGGAGCTGCATGCCGATGCGCTCGCCGGCGCGCAAAACTTCAAAGCCGGGCTCGCCCATTTCGCGGCAACGCGGCGCGTGCACGGCGAGTGCGGCGGCTACATGGTGCTGGGCGCCGGGCTCGTCGATGCCGCGGGCGCACGCCACGCCATGACGGGGCTGCTCGGCCATGCGACGAGCTTTGCCAAGCGCAAGCTGCATCTCGGCTATCGAGCGGCGCGGTTGCTGGCGCCGTGCCCGATCGGGGTCGCGGGCGCGCGACTGCGCGGACACGAGTTTCATCATGCGTCGATGATCGAGTCGGGCAACGATGCACCGCTGGCGGAGATCCGCGATGCGCAAGGCAAGCCGGTGGAAGAGACGGGAAGCCGGCGCGGCAACGTCAGCGGGACGTTCTTCCACCTGATTGCGCAGGAGTAGATCCGTAGGTGGGCAAAGGCGCGTCTCCTCCCTCGTCGCCTGGGTAAAATCGCCGATGCGCCTTTGCCCATGCGGGGAGAGAAGAGCAGGCGATTTTGCCACCCTACGACCCGTCGGCGACCCCCGCCTCGGCGAAGGTCGCCATGCCGGTGTGACAGGCGAGCGCGGCGCGCAGCAGCAGGACCGCGAGCGCGGCGCCGGAGGCTTCGCCGAGGCGCATGCCGAGGTCGAGCAGCGGGGCGAGCTCGAGCTCGTCGAGCAGCGTGCGGTGGGCGGCTTCGGCGGAGACGTGCGCGGCGAGCGCGTGGTCGAGCCCGTCGCGGCGCAGCCGCGCGAGCGGCGCCGCGGCGGCGGTCGAGACGAAGCCGTCGAGCAGCACCGGGATGCCGCGTACGCGCGCCGCAAGCGTTGCGCCGAGGATCGCGGCGAGCTCGCGGCCGCCGAGCGCCGCCGCGAGCGCGAGCGGATCGCCCATCAGCGGCGCATGCCGCGCGAGCGCCGCATCGATGGCGGCGCGCTTGCGCCTCAGACCTGCCTTATCGACGCCGGTGCCGCGGCCGGCCCAACGCTCACCGTCGCCCCCGAACAGCGCCGCGGCAAGCGCTGCGGCCGCCGTGGTGTTGCCGATGCCCATCTCGCCGAGGCAGATGAGGTCGGCGCCGGTGCCGACCGCGTCGTAGCCGGCCCCGACCGCGGCAAGGAAGGACGGCGCGTCCATCGCCGGCGCCTGGGTGAAATCCTGCGTCGGCTGGTCGAGCATCAGCGGGATCACCCGCAGGCTCGCGCCGGCGATGCGGGCGAGCTGGTTGATGGCGGCGCCCCCGGCGGCGAAATTCGCCACCATCTGCGCCGTCACGGCCGCCGGATAGGCGGAGACGCCCCGCGCGGTCACCCCGTGATTGCCGGCAAAGACCAGCACCTCGACCCGGTCGAGGCGCGGCTCATGGCTCTGCCAGGTCGCGAGCCAGGCGACCACGTCCTCGAGCCGCCCGAGGCTGCCGGGTGGCTTCGTGAGCTGCTCCTGCCGGACCGTGACCAGCATCCCGGCGGCTACATCGGCCGGCGGCAGGTCGAGGCAGGCGGCGCGCAGGGCGGAGAGGGAAGAGAAAGGGGCGGGCAAGAGGACTCCAAAGAACGAAGTGGGATCGGCTCTTTCGTCCTCTCCCCCGCGCTTGCCGAGGAGAGACACAGAGGAGGCGCCGCTTGCTCCGAGCTCGCGGAGAGAGCCCCCTCCCCCCTCCCCTGCAGGCGGGAGGAGGCGATAGGCCGTCCGCCTGCGAGAAGAACAACCGACGCGCGTGCGGTAGCAATCTAGCTGATTTCGATCCTATAACTACCGCATGCCTTGGCAGGACCACCTCGAGCGGCTGCGCAAGTACTTTGCCGACCTCCGGCTCGGCGAGATGCGGCTGACCGACCTCGGGCGGGCCGCGCGGGAAAACGTCGGCCGCGCGACGGCGGGGCTGGGCGGAATCGAGCTCGGCGGGCTCGCGACCGATCTGCGGGTTGCGCTCGCCTTCTACACGCGCCTGCCGATGGCGCAATCGACGCCGATCGACGGCGCCGCGGTGGCGCGGGCGAGCTGGTGCTCGCCGATTGCCGGGGTGGTGATCGGGATCGTGGCGGCGTTCGTCTATTGGGCCTCGGTGCGGCTCCATCTGCCGCAATTCGTCGCCGCGGCGCTCGCGGTCGCAGCCTCGATGCTCTTCACCGGCTGCCTGCACGAGGACGGGCTCGCCGACACCGCCGACGGCTTCGGCGGGGCGACGCGGACGCAGGCGCTCGAGATCATGCGCGACGGCCGCATCGGCACGTTCGGTGCCTGCGCGCTCATCATCTCGTTCGCACTGCGCGTCGGCGCGCTCAACGACCTGCCGAAGACCAGCCTCGTCGCCTGGGCGCTGATCGGGGCGCATGCGGCGGCGCGCGCGGGCCTGCCGTTGTTCATGCGCGCGCTGCCGCCGGCGCGGCCCGACGGGCTCGCGGCGCAGGCCGGCGCCCCGACGCCGCGGCGCGCCATTGCGGCGGCGCTGCTCGGCATCCTGATCCTATGGATCGCGCTCGGCACGGCGGCAGCACTGGTCGCGATCGTGTACATGCTGATCGGCAACCTCGTGCTTGCCCTCGTCGCCCGCCGCAAGCTCGGCGGGCAGACCGGCGACGTGCTCGGCACCGCCGAGCAGGTCGGCGAATGCATCGTGCTGCTGACCACCGCGGCGTGGTTCTAATAGCAGCGCTTTCAACGTCATGCCTGGAATGCGACGTGAATGCGGGCATCCACGTCTTCCTCGCCAGAATCGCAAAGACGGGGATGCCGGCACAAGGCCGCACAAGGCCGGGCATGACGCTTCTTCATCTCGCAAAAACACTGATGCCCGGGCTTCTGCCCGGGCATCTACGCAACGCTACGTCGCCAGTGAAGCTTGAATTCGTTACGAGCGGCGCTCCGCGGTCCAGGTGCCGGCGCAGGCGCCGCCGCTCCAGGAGCCCGAGCCCATGGTGCCCGAGAGACGGCCGACGCCATGGGCGCTCTGGTCGCCGTAGCTGATCTTGACCGCCACCGCGCCGTTGCCCTGCACGCGGCCCTGAATGTCGAACGCCGTGTCGCCGGCATTGATCAAGGTCTCGCCGCGGATCGCGATCGGATAGCGGTAGGCGCGGTCGCAAGTGCCCTTGGTGGTGACCACCACCACGCTCCACTTGCCATCGAAATTGCCGGTCGCCTTGGCCGGGATGGCGGTGGCCGCGAGGCCGAGGCCGACGATGGCCGCGAGGGTAAGCTTGGCGGTGCGCGAAATGCTCATTGTTCTGGCTCCCTGTCTCGGTCAGGCGGGCTGGAAGGTACCCTGTAGGGGTGAAATTTCGGTTCCCTCGGCGCGCCCGTTCGCTCCTTATGTCTCCCCGGACCGCCGAAAGGTTCACGCCAAGTTACGGAAAGCTTGCCCCGTGGTTTCGGGACATAGGTGGTGGGAGCTTGCCGGGATGGGTAGAATTTTAGCGACCGATGCCGCAGATGTGAGCGCCACGTGAAGGGCCCGCCACCATCCCTGCTGAACTCGCCCCCACCATGCCTGCCTGACTGGGTTCGATGCCATCCATGAACAATGCCGATCTGATCGTTGCGACCCTGCGGGCCGCCGGAATCCGTCGCGGATTCGGCGTCCCCAGCGGCAATGTCCTGCCGCTGATCGATGCCATGCGAAGGGGCGGGGTCGAGTTCGTGCTGACCGCGCATGAGGGTTCGGCGGGTTTTGCGGCGGACGTGAGCGGCCGGATGACGGGCGCGCCCGGACTGGCGATAGCGACTCTCGGACCGGGCGCGACGAATCTCGCGACCGGCGTCGGCTGCGCCTTTCTCGACCGCTCGCCGATGATCGCGATCACCTGCAACCTCAATACCGACCAGCTCGGCCGCCGCATCCAGATGTGGATCGATCACCACCAGCTGTTCGCGCCGATCACCAAGGCGAGCTTTCGGCTCGAGCCCGGTAAGGTCGCCGCGACGGTCGCGGAGGCGATCCGCATCGCCATGAGCGAGCCGCGCGGGCCGGTGCATCTCGATCTGCCCGAGGACGTGGCGCTCGCGGCCGGGCGCGAGGAGGTGCCCGCGATCCCGTCGCCGGCGAAAGTGCCGCCCGCGGCCGGCGAGGCCCTCAGCAAGGCGCACGCGGTGCTGGCGCGGGCGCGGCGGCCGATCGCGGTGCTCGGGTCGTCGGCAATGCGCGTGGCCGATCCCGGCCTGCTGCGCGCCGTGATCGCGCGGCACGGCCTGCCGTTCGCGACCACCACGATGGCCAAGGGAATGATCGACGAGGATCATCCGCTCGCGTTCGGCTGCATCGAGCGCGCGTGCCGGCAGGTGCAGCGCAAGCTGCTGCGCTCGGCCGACCTGATCGTCGGCCTGGGCTACGACACCATCGAGGTCGAGTACGAGGCGTGGATCGGCGACGTGCCGCTCCTCGCCATCGACATCGAGGCCGCGGATGTCGCGCCTTCGGTGAAGCTCGTGCACCAGGCGGTGGGCGATCTCGATGCGTCGCTCGCCTGGCTTGCGCAGCAGTCACCCTGCGCCAACGCCTGGCGCGGCGAGGAGCTCGCAACCCATCGCGCGACCTTCCAGGCGGCGCTGCGCCCGGCGACCAATTCCTTCTCGGCGCATGCCGCGATCGACGCGGTGCGCCGCGCGCTGCCGCGCGACGGCGTGCTGGCCTTCGACGTCGGCGCTCACACGCACCAGATCGGATCGCAGTGGAGCGCGCATGCACCGCGCGATTTCCAGATCACCAATGGCTGGTCGTCCATGGGCTTCGGGCTGCCGGCCGCGATCGCGGCGAAGCTTGCCGAGCCGCAGAGGCCGGTGGTCTGCCTGATCGGCGACGGCTGCTTCCAGATGACCTGCGGCGAGGTCGCCGTGGCGAAGCGGCTCGGGCTGACGCTGCCGATCGTCGTGCTCGACGATCGCTGGCTGGCACTGATCAAGGTCAAGCAGATCCGCCGGCAGTTTCCCCTCTACGGCACCGAGCTGCAGGCGGAGGAGTATCGCGACCCGCCGGCGCACTATTTCGGCGTCCCGGCGCGTGGCGTGCGCGACCCCGCGGCGCTCGAGGCCGCGGTGCGCGAGGCGCTCGCCGCGACGGGACCGACCGTGATCGAGGCCGTGGTCGATTCGGAGCATTACGTCGACACAGTCTATGATTGATCAGTCTTCGGCATCATTGCGAGGAGCCGAAGGCGACGAAGCAAGCCCGATCAGCAGGCGCGTGTCCCTGTGGCGCGAGATTGCTTCGGGCGCACCCAAGTCGGGCCCGCCCGACTCGGGCGTCATGATCGCCTACCTTGGGTAACCCGAGATAGGTGCGCCCTCGCAATGACGGAGTAAAAAACCAATGCCCCAGCCCATCGACTATGCCGCAGCATCGCCCGCGGTGCGCGCGGTGTTCGACGACATCAAGGCGACCCGCAAGGTCGCGGACGTCAACAATTTCTGGAAGTACCTCGCCAACGATCCGGTGACGCTCGAGCGCACCTGGGAGAGCATCAAGGAGGTGATGGCGCCGGGTGCGCTCGATACGCTCACCAAGGAGATGGTCTATCTCGCCGTCAGCGTGTCGAACGGCTGCGGCTACTGCATCGCCAGCCACGGCGCCGCCGCGCGCAAGGCCGGCATGAGCGAGGCGATGTTCGGCGAGCTGATGGCGGTCGTCGGGATGGCGAACGAGACCAACCGCCTGGTGCACGGATATCGCGTGCCGGTGGATGAGGCATATGAGTGGTGAGGTAAGGCACGGTGCGGAGGGCCCCCTCCCGAATACGCGCGAAGCGCCGGAGGGGGCAAGTAGGGCGGCGTCCGGACTTGTGGCGAGAGCCCCCTCCCCGCCCTCCCCCGCGGCGGGGGAGGAGCGAGAGGCCGGCGCAAGCGGCCTTATTCCTTCCAGAATTTCTTGTGCTGGCCGACGAGGCTGCGCTGCGGGATGCGCACCTTCTTGTCCGCGTCGGCGACGGCGTGGCCGATCACCTGGGCGGTGCGGCCATGCTGCTTCAAAATTGACAACGTGAGGTCGACATCGGCGGGCGCGACCACGTAGCAGAAGCCGATGCCCATGTTGAAGACCTCGTGCATCTCGCCATCGTCGACGCCGGCGTGGCGCTGGATCAGCGCAAAGATCGGGTGCGGCTCGATCAGGCGATCGATGACGAAGCCGACCGGGGCGGCGACGCGCGCGAGATTCAACAGCCCGTCGCTCGTCATGTTGGCGAGCGCTTTCACGTTCGGCACGCGCGCGAGGATCTCGAGCGCCTCCGGCACGTAGATGTGGGTCGGCTTGAGCAGCTCCTCGCCTATCGTGACGTCGAGCTCGGCGAACTTGTGATCGATGCGATAGTTGTGGTTCGGCCCGCCGAAGAAGGCCTTGCGGGCCAGTGTCAGGCCGTTCGAATGCACGCCGTTCGAGCGCACGCCGATGACGACGTCGCCTTCGCGCACGTCCTTGCCGGAAATCACCCGGTCGAGCGGCACGCGACCGACCGCCATGCCGACGAGATCGAACCCCGTCACGATGTCCTTGAGCTGCGCGGTCTCGCCGCCCGAGATCGAGACGCGCGCCTGGCGCGCGCCCTCGACCAGGCCGACCGCGACCGCGTCGAGCATGGCGGCATCGGTCTCGTGCAGCGCGATGTAATCGACGAGCGAGAGCGGCTCGGCGCCGACGCAGATCATGTCGTTGACGTTCATCGCCACGCAGTCGATGCCGATGGTGTCGTACTTGCGCATCATGTCGGCGATGATCGTCTTCGAGCCGACACCGTCGGTGCAGATCGCGATCCCGACCCCGTCCATCTCGATGACGTTGGCGAAGTAGCCGATCGGCAGCACCACCCGGCCGCGCCCGCGCGCCGGCCAGGTGCCCTGCACGCGCCGGATGATGTTCTGCAGGCCGGAATCCGCCTCGGCGGTGTCGACGCCGGCTTCGCGGTAGATCTCGGCGCGCGCGGCGGATGGGCTGTCGGATGCTGCCATGCGCGCGTTGTGGAGGAAGACCGATAGCGGGTCAATCAGCGGCGCACGGCGATCCCCAAGGCTTTGCGAGGAGCGCCGGCGGCGCGCGGGGTCGCGCGCGGCCGGCGCGATCCCTTTGTGGTTGCTCCTGTTATCCCAGTTGGGTTCGTTCTGGAATTTTGCGGACGCGCCGGGTTTGCGAGCGGTAAGGGGTTTAGCGAACAGATTGCCGCGTCCGCGGCTTCTATGCCGGGCACATTTGTGATCATTCGATTTTTTGACTTGGCTTCGTTCTGCCAAACGCCTTCGGCTCACGGTGGTATCCTTATACAGTCTCCCCTGTCGATCAGCTATCCCGAAGCATTTCAGCGCAATTTCGCGATTCCCCGTGCTCGGCCGCGACCTCGCCGGGCTGCGGCAACAGATCGGACTCCTTGCGTCGACCAACGCTCGCCGCTGGCGTCGCAGGCGCCGAAATCGCGTTGTCATGCAGGGTGGACATCGCGGTTCGCAGAACGGCGCGACCAACACACCGCAGCCGCAATTGCGATGTTCGTGGCGGCAAACCGGAACGGAGCAGACGTGACCATGCGTGTCGGACCTCTCATCATCGGAATTTTCGCGATCGGCGCGACCATCGGCGTCGGTGCAGTGCAGGCGCAGGATGCGGCCGCGCAGGACAAGGCCTTGGAAGGAACCTATACGCAGAAGCAGGCGTGCAAGGGCGACGGCAGCAGCGCCGACCAGGCCAAGAATCGCGTCGTGATCGGCGACAAGCAGGTCGACTCGAATTTCGGGCCGTGCACGTTGAGCGACAAGAAGTGGAACGGCAAGGTGCTCACGGCGTCCGGGACGTGCAAGAACAAGACCGGCAGCACGTTCGACGTGAGCCTCGAGTTCACGCTGAAGGACGACAACACCGTCGGCTTCGTCGAGGAAAGCAGCCAGTACAAGTCGACGCTCTACCGCTGCCAGAGCGCGGCGAAGTAACGGAGCAGGACGATCGCCCGCTTTCCCGGGCGATGACGGTCGGAGCATTGAGGCGATTAGGGGCTTACGCCGCGCTGACCTTGCGCGTGTCGACGGCGAACAGCGCGTCGATGTCCTCGAGCGGACGGGCGGGGCTGTAGAGGAAGCCCTGCATCTGGGTGACGCCGGCGGCACGGATGATGTCGAGCTGCTCGACGGTCTCGACGCCCTCGGCCGTCGTCGTGACGTCGAGGGCGCGGGCGAGCCGCACCACCGCCTCGATGATCACGGCGGAGAGGCTGCCGCGGTCGGCGAGATCGCGCACGAACGAGCGATCGATCTTGATCTTGTCGAAGCGGAAGCGACGCAGGTAGTTGAGCGACGAGTAGCCGGTGCCGAAGTCGTCCATCACGATCTTCACGCCGAGGTGGCGCAGCTGGTCGAGCGTCGCCAGCACGTCCTTGGTGGCGGCGAGGAACGCGGCCTCGGTGACCTCGAGCTCGAGCCGCGTCGGCGACACGCGGGCGGCCGCGCAGGCGGCGATCACGGTCTGGGCGAGGGTGCGGCTGCGGAACTGCACCGGCGACAGATTGACCGCGATGCGGATGTGCTCGGGCCAGCACGCCGCGTCGGTGAGCGCGCGGCGCAGCACCCATTCGCCGAGGGGAATGATCAGCGCGCTTTCCTCGGCGACCGAGATGAACTCGGACGGCGGCACCATGCCGCGCTCGGGATGCGGCCAGCGCAGCAGCGCCTCGACCCCGGTGACCTCGCCGGACGCGACGTCGACCACCGGCTGGTAGTACAGGCGGAAGCCGCCCACCGCGATGGCGTCGCGCAGGTCCTGCTCGATCGCGTGGCGCAGCCGCATGCGTGCGTCCATCTCGGGCTGGAAGAAGCGGTAGACGCCGCGGCCCTCCGCCTTCGCGCCGTACAGCGCCATGTCGGCCTGCTTGAGCAGCGCCTCCGGCTCGGTGGCGTCGGTCGGCGCGACCGCGATGCCGATCGAGGCGTTGCACACCGCCTGCACGCCGCCGAGATCGAACGGCTTGCCGATCTCGTCGCGGATGCGCTGGGCGAGACGGGCCGCGTCCGCGGCATCCTCGATAGGGCACTGGATGATGGCGAACTCGTCGCCGCCGAGACGCGCGATGGCGTCGACGTCGCGCACGCAGCCGCGCAGGCGGGCGGCGACCGACTTGAGCAGCTCGTCGCCGACGGCGTGGCCGAGCGCGTCGTTGATGTTCTTGAAGTTGTCGAGGTCGAGGCAGTGCACCGCGAGCTTGTCGCCGCGCTCGACGCGCGCGAGCGCCTCGCGCAGGCGCGCCTGGAAGCGCGTGCGGTTGGGCAGATCCGTGAGCGCGTCGTGCAGCGCCATGTGCACGACCTGCTCCTCCGCCTTGCGCCGGTCGGTGACGTCCTCGAACACGGTGATGAGATGGCCGGGCGTCTCGTCCTCGCCGCCGACGGCGAGGCGCAGCGTGTTGATGATGCGCTCGCCGCGCGGCGTTAGCGCCGGCAGCTCCGCCTTGATCAGATTGGTGCTGCCGGTGCGGGCGGCCGCCGAGGCCGCATTGTCCTGGTCGACGATCGGCTGGGCGTGCTCGACCGGATAGAGGTCGTAGACGGTCTTGCCGATGATGTTCTCGCGCGGCCGGCCGATGAACTCCTCATAGGCCTGGTTGACGAAGGTGAACTTCTGCGTCTGGGGATCCTTGACCACGAGCGGCATCGGGATGTTCTCGATGATCGTGTCGAGGAAGTTCTTGGTGCTGCGCAGCTCGCGCTCGGCCTGCTGGCGGCCGGTGATGTCCTCGTGCGTCGCGACGAAGCCGCCGCCGGGGATCGGCAGCTGGGTGATGTTGATGGTGCGGCCGTCGCCGAGCCGGCTTTGCACCACGACGGGCTTGCCGGCCGCGATCGAGGCGAGCAGGTCGCGGGCCCGCTCGGCCGGGTCGCCGACGGTGCCTTCCCGGGCGAGGCGGTGGGCGATCAGTTTCTCGACCGGCGTGCCGATGGCGGCGAGCTCCGGCGGCATGCCGTACATGTCGAGATAGCGGCTGTTGGAGACGAGCAGGCCGCCGTCGCGATCGTACATCGACACGCCGTGCGGCATGTTGTTGAGGGCGGCGTGGAAGCGCGCATTCTGCAGGCGCTGCTCCTCCGAGGCGCGGCCGAGCCGCAGCGCGCCGTGCACGCTCTGGCCGATGGCGGCGAGAATGAGCGCCGTGAGGATCGCCGCGATGGTGTTGTAGGAGCGCTGCTTGGCGGTGACGGACGCGAAGATCTCCTGGGTCGAGCGGCCGATCGAGACGATGAGGGGGAAATCCTTGATGGTGCGGTAGACGACGAGGCGGCGGATGCCGTCGACATGCGGGCTGTCGCTGTAGAACCAGCCGTCGGGCTGGGTCTTGAGCAGCGTGAACATGCGCGACGTGGTGATGTCGCGGCCGGGCTCCTCCTGCACGCTGCCGCCGGCCGCGCGGATGATGCCGTCGGTGCCGATCACGTGGATGTAGCCGTCGGCGCCGACCGCGACGGAATCGTAGAGCCTGGCGAAATAGGAGGGGTCGAGGCTCGCCGTGATGATGCCGCCGAAGCTGCCGTCGGCGCGCTCGATGCGGCGCGACAGCTGGATGGTGGGGCGGTGGGAGATGCGCCCGATCACCGGCTTGGAGATGTAGAGGATGTCGTCGCGCGTGGCGGCGAGCGCGCGGAAATGCTCGCGATCGCCGACATAGACCGGCTCCCACTGCGCGGCGCTCGACCCGCGCACATGGCCGTCGGCGCCGACGATCGAGATCTGGATCATCTCGCGGCCGAAGCGGCCGCCGTCGTTCCACAGGCGCAGGTCGAAATGGTCCGGGTCGCGCAAATAGTAGGCGCGCATCACGCCGAGCGTGCGGCTGATGTCGGCGAGCGACTGGGAGAGATGGGCGTCGAAGGCGCGAGCGAGGTTCTTCGAGTTTTCGATCGCGGCCTGCTCGGCGTTGTCGCGCTCGATCGAGACGTGGAAGGCGAGGCTCATCCAGATGAGCCCGATCATGCCGAGGCCGAGCAGCGTCGAGCTCTGCGCAATCGCGTAAAGCCACCGCAGGAAGGGCTGTTGGCTGGTCCCCGACGGCTGCGTCATCGGCGGGCGACCTCCCGTTCGCCTGCATGCACATTATGCACGTTCGCCTAGCGGCTGGTTGCCGGGAGGGCAATTGTACGCGGCGTGGCTAAGGAGAGGTTAGCGAAGGGTGGCGGCGCGTAGCAGTTCCGCCGCCAATGCGACGAGACCCAGCAAGGTTGCGTTAAGCATCCGCGCCCCTGCGCACGATTTGCACGAGGGTTCGGCGCGCGCCGCGCGTCCGCTATGACCAGGGGTCGATCTCTACGGCGAGCAGCGTCTGTATCATGGCGGCCATGAGCGCCATGGCGGCAGTCTTCGCGATGTGCATGGCGTAAGGGAATGTGGCCGGCATACTTCCGTAGAGCTTGACCGAGCAGATAAATCCCTTGTTGCCCGGCGCGGGGACGATTTCCATCGGGCGCCCGGGCAGGAGCTCGTTGAACAACTTCATGGCGTCATCGATCGAGGCCGTCCACCGCGGCGGCGCTTCGGCGCCGCCGGGGAGCCGGCCCAGGACGGTTGCAATGTCCTTGTCGAGCTGAGGACTCGGTCCGTTCGAGGCCTTCATCTTGGTCAGCAAGGATCGCAATTCCCCAATGTCGGGCATCGCGCCGGATCCTCCGCGGGCTCGCGTTCCAATATGGATGCCGATCGCCGGCGAGCCAGGCTGCGCCCATTCTCCAATTTGATGAGCAACCACACGCCGCGATGGCGATAAAGATCGGCATCGCGACGCTGCCGAGGCCAGCCGAGCCGAGCGCCGGTATGTTCTCTCAGTATCGCCCCGTAAGGCTCAGCATCCAAATTTGCGACGCCACGGCGGTGTCGATGTCCCGCCCTCGCTTATAGCTCGCAGTGAGGCCAAGATAACTGTTGACGAGATTGTACGTCACCGACGCCTGGGTGTTTTCGACACTGCGATAGAACCCGGTCACGCCGTACATGTATGTCTCGGTGACGTTGAAGGTGACGGATGGAAAATTATCCGTGGTGAGGACGAGCCCGACGCGCGAGCCGATCCGATCGAAATCCCGGTTGGCGGTAACGATGGCGGGCATGTTGCCCCGATTTGTGTAGGTCCCCGCATCGTTCCTGATATCGAACAGGATCTGACCCCAGGTCGGACCGGGCAGGAAGGGCAGCTCGCGAAAGGTATTCAGGTTGAAGAACGGCGAGTCGATCCAGGGCGCGTAGATCATCCGCGCGCTGGCGAGTTGGCTGTGGTCGGTGGTGTTGCCGAGGTACTGCGGCTTGATCGAGAGGACATGGGTGATCTCGGGACGATCGGGATTGAGGAAAAAGCGCTCGAACAAGACGCCCGCGGCGACGCTGTTCGTCGGATCCTTCACGCGTGGCTTGAGCTGGGTGTCGGTCAGGCTCTCGTTGATCGACACATAGGGGACGATCTCAGTGTTGAACGGGAGGTCGAACGTGTATCCCAACGACGCCGTGATCTTGGCGGTCGAGGTATGCGCCGCGTGCGTGTCGTCGCTGAAACTGCCGCTCGCGGCGGTGGTCGCCTTGAAGTTGGGGTTGGTGCGATCGATGTAGAGATCGTCGGACAGCCCGCGCAGACGCAGCTTGGAGAGCGGCGAGGTATCGTTGAGTGCGTTGTAGGGCGCCGGCGGAGCCGGCGGCTCGTCCGCCGTGCAGGCGATGCTGCTCTTCGTGTCCCGGTCGTCGTTCGCCGTGCCGGCTGCGAAGAACAGCTCGACCTGCGCCGGGATGCCGACCGCAGGATCCGGATCATTTCCATTGAGCTTGAGAAGCGCCTGGCTCGGCGCATACGCTTTCGTCGACCTGTGTATATGGACATTGACATTGACGGCCCGAAAGAAGGAAGTCGCGGCATCCTGGGCTGCAAGCTGGTCGGACTCGCAGGATTTCGCGGCTTTGCAAGCGTCGCTCTTGGGGTCCTTCGCACAGACCGTGATCGACGGCACCGGGCAGAAATGGTCGTCGACGAAAATCCGGTGCCACAGGTCCGGGCCGGCGCTGATGCGCATGATTGCGTGAGTGGCCTTTACGTTCACCAGCAACTGATAGGCAAGCTGCTTTTTCGCCACGAAGCCGCCGCTGCACACGTCGGCGTGCCGCGGCAGGTTCGGATCGATGTCCTTGTCGCCGGGCGACGCCGCACTGGCGGGCGGCACGGCCGCGAGCACCCCGATCACCGATCCGATGACAACGAAACGAAAGGCCATGACATCCCCCACACGCTCACGCTGAGCACACGCCTTGCCGCCATTCCGCCCGCAGCGGTCAAGCGATGTTCGGCACGAACCAGTTCACCAGATCGTTGAGAGTCCCGTTGAGCAGCTGGTCAAGAAGATGACCCCAGTCCGCGGAATCCGGGCTTGGCGTTGGCGTGTATCGATACTTCTTGCCCTGCAGACATTTCGCGACGCCGGCAACGAACATGTTCATCTCGACACGGCCACCGATGTGAAAATCCGCGATATTCTTGGTGTAGGTCCTCGATTCGACCTCGGTTGCTCCCTTGTCGCGCAACCACTTGCTGACGCAGCTTTGGGTGTCGACAATCTTTTGAAGTTGCGAATGGACCAAGGCGAGCGCGGCGGTGTTCTTGTTCAATGCCGCCGTCAGCGCCTGCTGCGCGCTGGCGGCGGCGCGCAGGGCCTTGGCGTGCTCGCCGGGTGCCTCGGTATGCTTGTCTAGCGCGGCTGCGTGCTTTTCGGCTGTGCTGAGGTCAGCCGATGATGCCTTTGCGCCGCTTCTCGCTTTGCGTGCCATGCGTCCCCCCATGTCGACGGTATGTTTTTCCTCTCTATCAAAAGGCGCAGTTGGTCGGGACGCAACCGGCCGCGCGGTAAAGTTTCGCTACCGTGTCATTTGTACAACAGCCGACGCTGCGCCGACTTTGCGAGCACAAACGCCAAGTGCGAGGGAGTGTTTGAGAACCTAAGTGCCGGTGCCCCAAGAGGGATTCGACCCGCGAGCCCCTCATTACGATGATGCGCTCTACCGGCTGAGCCATTGCGGCATCCAGAATCGCGCGGCCCGCGGGCGGCGGGGCGATTTTTTGGAGCAACAGTTGGCGCGGCGCCGGAATGCGGCACCCGGAAGGTGCGATCAAGCTTGTGCCGCGGTTCCTGGGGGGAGGCGGAAAGCACGCGGTATCCGAAGACGGCCCACGGCCGAAGCCGCTCGACGGCGCGGCCTACTTGCCGACCCTCTTGGCCTGCAAGATATCGGCAATCCGCTTGACGGCAAGGACGGCGTTCTTGGCCGCCGGGGCTTGGCGGACCTTGGCCTGCTCGGGGGTGGCCCCAGGGCCGATGATCCCGAGGCCGATGGGCTTTCTGACCTTAAGCTGCAACTCGACGAGTGCGCGGTGGACGACGTGGCCCATCACTTCGCCATGCAGCGTCTCGCCTCGCTCGATGTATCCGAGCGTGATGAGGCCTTCGACGTTGTGATCCGCGATCTCGATCTCAGCCACCAGGGGCAGCTCGTAGCAGCCGGGGACATGCAAAAGCCTGAGGAACGGGAGGCCGTGTGCCTTCATCTCCTCGCGCGCGATCTCGACCATGCCGTCGGTGAGCGGCTTGTTGAACTCGGCCGCGATGATGGAATATCCGCTCTTCGTCGTCACTGGTCATCTCCTGTGGATTTCGGCAGGTGCGTGGATTTCGGCAGGTGCGTCATGGCGTGGATGTCGGGATGAAACTCGAATCCGTATTTTTCGTAGAATTCCTTGTTGTGCGTAGCCGTGAACAGGCCGAGGATCACCAGCTCCTTGGCATGAGCACAGCGCAGAAGCTCGTCGAGGATTTTCGCGCCGATGCCGCCATGCTGCATCGACGGATCGACGGCCATATCCCAAATGCTGCCATAGAATACAGAGTCTGACACCATCCTCCCAAACCCCACAAGCCTGTTTCCGTCGTAGGCCGCATAGACATCCGTCGAGCCCGCAATGGCAGCGCTCATGCGGCCCGCTGGCCGAGGTCGCATCTGCACGGACTCGAAGAGCTTGCTGAGGGCGTCGAGGTCGATATCGTTCGCCGACTCGATCCTGACCACCGTGACGGCTGCCCGTTCGTCACGCGCCATCTATCTCACCCTCTCAAATCGATCGAGCCGAATCCAATATCAGGCTCTGCCGGAGCAGATTCGGATCCGCCACGGCAAAGAGCGGCAACGGCGCCGCCGCGTCTTCGTTCAAACGTGTCGTTTCGATCAATCCGACGCGTTGCGGCGAGGTTGCCAGCAAGCCGGCTTCCTTGATGATGGAGATGGAGAACAGCGCTGCGAACGGTCCATCCGCGTAGCCCCTCGCCTCCCGTGCAACCTGGCTTGTCAGCTCGACCGTATCGCCCACCACCGTATAGTATCGACGGTCGCGCGATCCGATGTCACCCGCGACCACCGCGCCGGAATGGATCCCCATGCTGACGACAAGCCCCACGATGTCCTTGCCGGCGAGTCGGCCGCTGAGCTGGCGGAAGGCGTCCAATGCGTCGATGGCGCATTGCATCGCCGAGCTGGCATGGTTCTCCTCCTCGCGGGAACCGAAGATGACGAGGGTCTTGTCGGGATCGAAGTACTCGACCTGGCCACCGAATCGCTCCACTGCAGCCGCCAGACAGTCGAAATAGGCGTTGAGCCAGGCAACCAGCGTCTGCGGCCGCAGCGTACGCGCCGCTTCGCCGAAATTGTTCAAGTTGAACACGATCAGCGATACGGTTCTGCGCTTGATCTGAGTGATCTTTCCGCTGAGGATGCGTTCCGCCTCTTCCTTGCTGGGCATTTGCCGGCGGATCGCCTGCTCGAGCTGCCACGCATGGCGCGCATGGCGCACAGCCACTCCGATGGAGATCAGCAGCGACACCGAGGTGGCGAGGACCAGCCAGCGAAAAGTGGCGCTGTTTCCCGCCAGCTCGTGAATCTTATCCCAGGGATTCGGGATATCGATTTCTCGAAGCCGGCTGGTGACAAGAAACAAGCAGGCGCTGATCGACAGGAAGAGAGTGACTGTCCCCGGCACCGCGTGCGCAAGCGTCAGTCCCACCCACCCGGCCCAGCGACTTTCCGTGGCCCATCCGGTGGGCCGGCGCAACGAGCCGATGACCCGGTGCAGCCAAATGCCGGGAAAAACCGCCGGGGTGAAGTTCTCCGCGACCCAGAAAAACGTATAGGTGAGCACATCCGAGTCGTTGGCGCCGACCCCGGTCCAGCTTCGCAGCCACCAGGCGAGCAGTGCACCGCAGATGCTTGCGCAGATAACGGCCAGGATCAGGTATTTTACGATGTCCTGGATCCGCGGCAGGCTCGGATCGATGCGGCCGAGCACGAACGCCGCGAGGATGAGAGCGCCCTGCAGTGCGTTCGATGGCAGGTAAAGATACGCGGGCGCCCCGCCGATCATCAGGAGCGACGAGACGATCGGCGACAGCAGGATCACCAGAAGTCCCCATCCGCGGAAAAACGCGATGGCGAGCGCAGACACCATATAGGCCGGCCAGTACGGGACGTACGAGAAGAGCATGGATCCGAGCGTTGCCAGCATCGAATTCAAGGCGAGCAGGAATGCCGTGACGGCAACGCCCTGAATGAGCGTGAGGCGGATCGGCGCCAGGTTGGGCCCGGCGTCCGGCTGCGGCGGCGCGCGGGAATCGACGTCCTGCAGCGTCGTGTCGTGCGGTTCGTCACCGGTCGGCGGCGCGCGACGTACGGTATCGCCAGCGGCGATTTCCGCCGGCGCGGTGGCGACGAGCGGCGCCACCGATGGCGCGGGCTCGAGCGGCCGCTTGATGTCCTTGTTGAGACGGCTGATCAGCCGATCGATGTGATGATGGAAGTCCGGGCCTTCATCGATGTGAAACCCGGTCCGGTAAAGCAGGCGCTCCAGGCACGGCGGTACTTGAGACTTCGTCGGCAATCGCGCGGTGCCCACCAGCAACGGCACGACCGGAATATTGCGATCCAGGGCGGATTCGATTTCGAGCCTGACGTAATCATTCTCGTCGAACAAGCGACAGGGGGCATCCGACGACACTCCGGCCGTCCATCGCTCGCCGATCAGGACAAGCACCACGTCGCAAGCTTCGATCTCCGAAACGATGAAGCTGCGGAAATCGGTCGCCAGCGGGATCGTGTCGACATCCAGGCAAACCGAGCTGACGCCGTATTTGGCGCGCAGTCGCTCGCTGATTCGACCTGCAAACCCTAGCGTATCGGCGCGACGGTATGAGATGAAAATCCTGAGCAATGTGATCTACCGCAGCGTTGAAGCCGAGGCGACGATATTTACACCCTCTGGATGGGGCAAGCTGATTCTGCTCACCGAGGTTCTCATCGGTCGAGACGATGTGAACGGCTGTGCAGCGACGGCTTCCGCCGTTCTCTTCTTTGCGCGACACGTGGCGTCGTTCCCACGGGCCGCCGCAAGCGTCGCCCGAAACGCGTCGTGCGAGAGCATGTTCACGCGCTCGGGGAACGATGGGTCCAACGCCATACCTTGGTGCCGCCAGGACGCGAGGGATACGACTCATCGCCCACCGCCGACGCGGCGCTATGTGCGATGCCGCCGTTCAGCGAGGCTTGTTCGACCCGCTCAGGCCTTGTACCGCACCTGCTTTGGTTCCTCAGCGGTCCGCTCGGCGACGAATTCGGCGCCGAAGTCGCTCAACAGACCCATCTCCTGCTTGGAAAGCACGATCTCGATTTGATTTCGCGTACCGCAGACGGCGATCCCGTAGGACACGACGACGCGGCCACTATCAGCTGCAGACGACTGAGAAATGGAAGACAGCGGATTGAACCACTGCATGCCGTGCTGTGATGCAAACACGAACAGCTGGTTCAATGACCCGTGAGCGTCGAAACGGATGTCCCCAGCCGTGACGAAGGCCGAGGCGCGTTTGCCCCTCCAGCCGCCTTCCGCCCAGATGTCGATGGTCTGGTCCATGAATCGCTTGAATTGCCCGGAAACGCCCCCGAAATAGGTCGGGGCGCCGAAAATGAGGCCGCTGGCGGCGTGGATGTAGTCCCAATCGTCTTTCGTAAGAAATTCAACGTTCAACAGCCGGCATTTATTGTTATTTTTACTTGCAACGCCCGCGTAAATATTTCGCGCGACCTTGTTCGTGAAGCCGTTGGCGCTGTGGTATACTATGGCGGTACTTTGTGACATCCCTTTGGTCCGAGATTAGCCGGCTGCTATTCACAGAGGCAGCAGTGTCGTCTAAGATTAAGATGGGTCTCATCCACTATATTCGATGGATCGGGGAATGGGAAGAAAATACAAGAGTGCGCTCGTTCAGGCAATTTTCCGTAGATCCGGACCTGACCTCATCTCGAAAGCCGCCATCGAGGCGGCAGCTGCAATCGATATATAGCTCGTGCCGGTTGCTATGTTCGCGCCAAAAGCATTTGCACTCTCGCGCCGGCTCGGCTGGCCGCACAGCCAGCGCGAATGGGAGATCATGGAGGGACTTGGGGAACTGTACGTCCTCGGGAATGATGAGCGGTTGTGGGCAACGTCGCTGATCACGAATGTGTCTGCGAACTGGTTCAACATCGGGATGGTGCTTGTCGATCCTGATTTTCGCAAACGCGGAAGCGGATCGCTTATCACCAAAATCTCGATGAGCGACTCGCTGACCGAGGGAAATATCGTTTCTCTGACATCCTCGCTCGTTGCGGAACGGGTTTACAGGAATCTCGATTTTATCGAGATCGCGTCGATGCACGACCTCCAACGCGAGCCCATGCCGAACGGCGCGGTCCGCGCCCAGAGCAGATGTCGCGATATGCGTGCGGAGGATATGCCGAAAATACTGGCTCTCGAGCATCAGTGGCTTGCCGTCGATCGGCAAACGATCCTGACCGCTTGGAACGCGTTTGCCCAGCAACGTGTCGTGGTCGAGGAGAAAGGCGAGATCGTGGGTTACGGCTGCATGATCGAAAGGGGCAGTGGCCCGAGCCGCTATGGTGTCATTTGCCCGCTGGTGGCAAGAGACATCGAGGCTGCGAAATCGATTGTCGGTCATATCGCCGAGACCTATCCGCACAGGATCGAAATATTCGTGATTGATGTCCCGACGGATGCAGCGATCAACAGCTCAAGAGCCGTTTTGATGGGTTTCCTGGACGGCCTCGGTTTCAGAAAGAAACAGGTTCTCCCGATCATGACGTGGCAAGGACATCCTCTGCCGGCCTATCGAGCCGCGGAGAACTGGTGCCCGGTGTCTCTCGCACTTGGGTGAGCGCGGCTTGCGAGAGCGCCAGGGCCGGCAGTGGTTTGCTCCGCCACAGCCTGCCGACGAGGCACGAAGGACGGCGCATGTTTGCAGAACATCCCAAGATCGGATGGGAATCGAACGCGACCGGTTCTGAGTAGTGCTGGTGCCGCAAGAGGGACTCGAACCCCCGACCCCATCATTACGAATGATGTGCTCTACCGGCTGAGCTATTGCGGCGTCCGGAATCGCGCGGCCCGCAGGC
This sequence comes from Xanthobacteraceae bacterium, assembly GCA_035293985.1. Lineage (GTDB taxonomy): Bacteria > Pseudomonadota > Alphaproteobacteria > Rhizobiales > Xanthobacteraceae > JAVDCA01. Next base: position 235,092 of record DATGLS010000014.1, on the reverse strand, counting down.
CGGCGGAGGTTTTTAGAACGAAGCGGGACGGAACGCAACGCAGAGGCTTGCTCCGGCGGCCGCGCTCCGTCTCCCCGCGCTTTTGCGAGGAGAGGGAACCCAGCCGCAGGAGCAAGCGTCATTAAGGCCCCGCCGCGTCGCTGCTCCAGCGCGTGAACAGCGAGGTCGACAGCAGCCGCTCGCCGCCTTCCTCGGCGATCGCCACCTCGCCGCTTTCGAAATGGCCGCCGCGGCCCGCGAGGGCCTCGCGGGCGAGGAGGTCGATCGATACCGACGACGCGCGGATGGCGTAGGCCGTCAAGATGAGAAAGGCATGCGCCGGGTCGAGGAGCTGCGCCAGCGTGCGCATCAGGGCGGGGAGGTGGTCGAAGAGCTCCCACACCTCCTTGTTGGGGCCGCGGCCGAATTTGGGCGGGTCGACCAGGATGCCGCGATAGGTGCGGCCGCGGCGGACCTCGCGGGCGGCGAACTTGCGGGCGTCGTCGAGCATCCAGCGGATCGGGGCGCGGTCGAGCCCGGAGGCTGCCTGGTTTTCCTTCGCCCAGTCGATGGCGCGCTTGGAGGCGTCGACGTGGGTGACGTGGGCGCCGGCGGCGGCGGCGAGCAGGGAGGCGACGCCGGTGTAGGCGAACAGGTTCAGCAATCGAGGCGGCTCCGTACCGCTGCGCGGCAGCTTTGCCAGCATCCACTCCCATAGCGGCAGCTGCTCGGGGAACACACCGACGTGACGGAAATTGCCGAAGCGGCAGGTGGCCGTGACGCCCTTGAGGCGCATCGGCCAGCTCGCGGGCGGGCTGCCGTTGAGGCGCCAGCGGCCGTCCTCGCCTTCGGCATCGCCGACGAAGACGCCGTCGGCGCGGGCCCAGTCGTCGGCCGAGAGACGCGGGGCCCACATGGCCTGCGGCTCGGGGCGGTCGACGCGGACGGCGCCGAAGCGCTCGAGCTTGCGGCCGTTGCCGGAGTCGAGGAGAGCGTAGTCGTCGAAGCCGCGCGCGACCGCGAGCGCGATATGGGGGGATGGGGGTCCTGCGGGTGTCTCGTTCATCCGGGGTCGCGGCGTTGGCAAATGCGGCGGTTCTATATATTCGGGTCCCACCACGCCGTCATGGCCGGGCTTGTCCAGGCTTGGCCCGGCCGTCCACGTCTTCCTTGCGGCAGGCAAGACGTGGATGCCCGCCTTCGCGGGCATGACGGGTGACGAACTCAGGGACCCTCATGCCTGAAAGGCTGGCCATCGACATTGCGGCGCGTGCCGGGAACGGCAGCATGGCGCGCGCCGGCGTGCTGCGCACGAGCCGCGGCGACATCCATACGCCGGCGTTCATGCCGGTCGGGACCCATGGCGCGGTCAACGGAATGGTGCCGGCGCAGCTCGAGGAGCATGGCGCCGAGATCATCGTGTGCAATGCGTTTCATCTCGCCCGCGCGCCCGGCCGCTCGGTGCTGCGCGGCTACGACAGCCTGCACAAGTTCATGGGCTGGCCGCGCGCGATCCTGACCGACAGCGGCGGCTTCCAGGTCTACCGGCTGGAGAACCGGATCGTGCGCGACGAAGGCGTCGAGTTTCCCGATCCGGCCGGCGGCAAGACCATCTGGCGGCCCGAGGACGCGGTCGACATCCAGGCGGTGCTCGGCTCGGACTTCGTCATGCCGCTCGACGAATGCATCGCGCTGCCGGCGCCGAAGGGCAAAGCGAAGGCGGCGCTCGACCGCACGCTCGCCTGGGCGCAGCGCTCGCTCGATGCTGCAAGGAATCTCGGGCCCACGCAGACGCTGTTCGGCATCGTGCAGGGCGGCACCTATCCGGATTTGCGCGAGCAGTCGATCCGCGCGCTCGACCGCATGGGCTTCGGCGCCTTCGCGATCGGCGGGCTCAATGTGGGCGAGACCGAGGACGATTTCCGCAAGACGCTCGACTTCACCATCCGGCACCTGCCCGACGAGCGCCCGCGCTACCTGATGGGGGTCGGCCGGCCGGCCGCCATGCTCGACGCGGTCGCGGCCGGCGTCGATCTGATGGATTCGATCATCCCGGTGCGCTACGCGCGCGAGGGCTCGCTGCTCACCTATCGCGGGCTCCTCTACATCCAGAAGCCGCGCTACGCCAAGGACCGGATCGCGGTCGACACCAGCTGCGACTGCTATACGTGCCGGAACGTGAGCCGCGGCTACCTGCATCATCTGTTCGCCACCACGCGCACCACCGCGCAGATGTTCGCGACCATCCACAATGTGAATTTCTGCCTGCGCATCATGCGCGATGCGCGCGCCGCGCTGATCGCGGGGCGGTTCGCCGAGTTCCAGCGCGAGTTCATGCAGGCCTATCGGCGCGAGAAGAGCGTCGCGGACGAGGTCCGTTGAGGCCGATTTCCGGGAAGTTCAGGCCAGACCTTCCGTTTTGCCGCTCGAATCCCTATAACCCGCCCTGATCACGCCCCTTGGAACGGGTTGCGCGATGCCTGGCCGGCCGCTGAGCCGCACGCCCGCAGGAATGCGCGCGCCACGAAGGACGAGCATGACCTACAGCGTCAAAGAGCTGTTCAAGACCCTGCAGGGCGAAGGCGCCCAGGCCGGGCGCGCGGCCGTGTTCTGCCGCTTTTCCGGCTGCAACCTGTGGACCGGCCGCGAGGAGGACCGCGCGACGGCGACGTGCACGTTCTGCGACACGAATTTCGTCGGCACCGACGGCGATGGCGGCGGCAAATTCGACACCGCCGAAGCGCTCGCCGACGCGATCGTGCGCACCTGGAACGGCGCGCCAGGTCGTCCGTTCGTGGTGTTCACGGGCGGCGAGCCGCTGCTGCAGCTCGATGCGCCCCTGGTCGCCGCCGCGCATGCGCGCGGCATCGAGATCGCGATCGAGACCAACGGCACGCTCGCGCCGCCGGAAGGCATCGACTGGATCTGCGTCAGCCCGAAGGCCAAGGCGGCATGGACCCTGCGGCGGGGGGACGAGCTCAAGCTCGTCTACCCGCAGGATGGACTCGGACCGGACGACCTCGCCGACTTCTCCTTCCGGCATCTGTGGCTGCAGCCGATGGATGGGCCGCAGCGCGCCGCCAACACCGCCCGCGCGGTGCGCTACTGCCTCGAGCATCCGCACTGGCGGTTGAGCCTGCAGACGCACAAACTGATCGGGATTCCGTGATGTTCGAGCTGTCCAAGCAATTCCGCTTCGATGCCGCGCACACGCTCGAGCGCGCGATCGAGACCGAGTCGAGCCGGCGCATCCACGGCCACTCCTACCGCGCCGAGGTTACGATCCGCGGCGAGCCGGACCGCACGAGCGGCATGCTGATGGATCTCGGCCTCTTCGCGCGCGCGCTCGACGATGCGCGCGAGGCGCTCGATCATCGTTTCCTCGACGAGATCGACGATCTCGGCCCGGCGACGATGGAAAATCTCTGCGCCTGGATCTGGCGGCGGCTCGCACCGGCGGTGCCGGCGCTGGCGCGCGTCACGGTGCATCGCGACAGCAGCGGCGATAGCTGCAGTTATTTCGGGCCAGCGACCCGATGAATCGACCCGATGCCCAGCGAATGCCTGGTATCTACGTCTTTCTCATTCGGCAAAGACGTGGATGCCCGGGACACGCCCGGGCATGACCGCGCGCGCGCCGAGGGCTTGACTCATCCATATCTCGCTGGTTATACATCGATCAATAACCGACGGGTTATCGACGACGATGACGCATGCGCACGACCTGCTGTTCAGGACGCTCGCCGATCCGACCCGGCGCGCGATCTTCGAGCGGCTGTGCCGCGAGGGCGAGAAGACGGTCGCGGCGCTCACGGCGCGCGCCGGGGTGTCGCAACCGGCGGTCTCGAAGCATCTCGGCGTGCTGAAGCAGGCCGGGCTGGTACGCGATCGCCATGAGGGGCGCCAGACGCACTATAGCGCCCAGCTCAGCGCGCTCGCGCCGCTGATCGATTGGACGAGCCAGATGGCGGGCTTCTGGCAGGGGCGGTTCGACCAGCTCGAGGATCTGCTCAAGCGAATGGACCAATGACGAAGGAGCCGGCCATGAAGATCAAGCTGACCAGCGTGTACGTGGACGATCAGGAGAAAGCGCTGCGCTTCTACACCGACGTGCTCGGCTTCACCAAGAAGGCCGATTTCAGCAACGGGCCGTTTCGCTGGTTGACCGTGGTCTCGCCGGACGATCCGAACGGCACCGAGCTGCAGCTCGCGCTAAACAACAACCCGGCCGCCAAGACCTACCAGCAGGCGCTGCGTGCGCAGAACCAGCCCGCGGTCATGCTCTTCACCGACGACATCAAAGGCGACCACGCGCGGATCACGGCGCGCGGCGGCACATTCACGATGCCGCCGACCGAGGTGACCGCCTCGACCATCGCCCAGGTGAACGACACCTGCGGCAATCTCATTCAGATCACGCAGTTGGCGCGCTGGTAGATCGCCTTTTCGGGAGAGTCGCGGCGCGGCGGAGCCATGAACGAGCGATCGACCGAGACGCGTTCCGTGGTGGTGGAACGCGAGTTTCCGTTTCCGCCGGAAAAGATCTGGCGCGCGCTCACGCAGCCGCACTTGATCGAAGAGTGGCTGATGCAGAACGACTTCATGCCGGTCGTCGGCCATCGCTTCAATCTGCGCCGGAGCCCGCGACCCGACGTGAACATCGCGATCGATTGCCAGGTCGTGGCGATCGAGCCGAACAAGACGCTGTCCTACACCTGGGACGCCTACGGTCTCGAGAGCGTGGTTACCTGGACTCTGACGCCCACGCGCAGCGGGACCCACCTGCGCATGGAGCAATCCGGCTTCCGGTCTGATCAGCGGCAGGCCTACGGCGGCGCCAGGAGCGGCTGGGAGCAGTTCATGACAAATCTCGAGCAGGTCGTGGCGCGGACCGACTGACATCGCGGCTGGGCGCGGTTCACATGGAGCACGGTCAATGATGAGAGGCACAACCAATCCTTGGATCTTCCGCTGGATTCACATCATCTGCAGCATTCCGATCATCGGCTACATCTACAGCCCGTTCGATCAGATTCCGAACTACGCGCCCGCCACCCGCTTCGTCTTCCTTCCGGTGATGTTGCTGTCGGGCCTTTGGATGTGGAAAGGCCATCTCCTTCGACGGCTCGTCGCGAAAAGAGCGGAGGAGAAGCGCGCATGAAGAAGGCGGCGCCGCCGAAGGGAAAATCCCCAACGGCCGACCTCGCAGGGTGGGCAACCGCGCAAGCTCATCCGCGTCGGCGTCGGCAAAATCGCTTCGGCGCGGTGCCGACGCGGCACTATCTGCTAATGCGGTTTTGCCCGCCCTGCGGCGTCAGTTGCGGCAGCATCAGCGAAACTGGCGCCGCCACCAGCTGTCCTGCGGCACGGGCGCGGGCTCCTCGGCGAGCTCGCCATCGGGGCCGGGATCGTCGGGGCTGTGCACGAGAGGGATCACGGTGTCGGCGAGATGCGCATCGGCCGCGGCCGGGCGGCGCGGCAGGACAGCGGGAAGGATCACCTCCTCGCGCTCGGCTTGCGCGGCGGGCTCCTCGGGCTCGGGCGCTTTCTCCTCGACCGGCTGCGCCGCCGGCTCGACGGGTGCGGACGCAGGCGCCGGTGCGGGGGCGGGCTCGGCTTGGATCAGCTCGATCACCGGGCCCGGCGGGGTGAGGTCGGCGAGCGGCACCTTCCACTGAAACGCGTCGAGCTTGCCGGTCGCGGGCGAGACCGGCAGCCACTTGTCCGAGACGAGCCCATCGGCGGTCCAGGCCGGATCGCGCGTCGCGCTGAGCGCGCGCGCGAGCCACTCGCGGGCGCGGCCGACGTCGCCGGTGTCGCCCTGCTCGATCTCCGCCATCATCAGGGCGACGCGGCGGCTCGGCGCTGCCGTGAGCGGGCCGAGCGCGCTGCGGGCAATTGCGAACTCGCGCGCATCGACCGCGGCGCGGGCAACCGCCAGCGGGCCCTCGAGATCGCCGCCGCCGAGCTTCGCCAGCGCCTGCACGCGGGCGAGGCGATCGCGCGCCGAATCGCCGGGCCGCACGTGCGCATAGGCGACGGCGAGATCGGGATGCGGATTGATCCGCCAGGCGGCCTCGAGCGCGCGACTCGCCTTGCGCACCTCGCCGGCCTCGGAGAGCAGGCGGCCGGCAAGCGCCGCCGCCGGCACGAGGCCGGGCGCGAGCTTGACCGCCTCGAGCACGTCGGCGCGGGCCGCCGCGCGGTCGTCGCCCGACAGCGCCCGCGCGGTGAGCAGCACGGCGCGGCTGCGGCGGAAAGTGGCCTTGTCGATCAGGCCGCTCTTCAGGTTGGAATCGAGCGCCGCGAGCGCGCCCGCCCAATCGCCCTGGGCGCAGCGGAAATCGAGCACCGCCTGGCCGGCCCAGCCGGCGGCCGGGTTGGCCTCGACGGCCTCTTCCGCGACGGCGCGCGCGGCCCCCATGTCGTTCTTGCGCTGCGCCTCGACGAACAGGCCATGCAGGCCGAGCAGCCTGGTCTCGCGTCGATCCGCCATCTGGCGAAACGCCACCTCGGCGGCGGGCCGGTTGCCGGCGAGCTGTGCGGTCTGCGCCGCGAGCAGCAGCGCGAGCGGCTCGTCGCCGGCAAAGCGCTTCGCCTCGCCGGCAAAGCGCCGCGCCGCCTTGACGTCCCCGGATCCGACCGCGATCAGCCCGCGGGTGATCGCCTGCAGACCGCGCGCGGAGCGGCGCTGGCGCCGGCCGGACGCCATGCGGCCGGGCGCGCGAATCAGCATCAGCAGCACCGACCACAGCACGATCGAGACCACCGCGATCACGAGGATCAGCAGCGGCACGGGCGGCTCGGCGTGATAGCCGAACCAGGTGATCGACACCTGGCCGGGCTGATCGGAGAGCAGGACGGCGGCGCTCGCCACGAGGCCGACAGCGACGAAGAAAAGGACGACGCGGATCATCGGTCGGGGGTGCCTTGCGCCGCGTTGCGGCCGAGATGGTCGAGGGACGCGGTGGCGAGGCGCCCTGCGGCGGCGAGCGCGGCATTGCGCGCCTGCACGCGCGCGACCCACGGCGCGATCGGGCCGCGGGCGGGCGCCGGCAGGTTGCCGGCCTCGGCCAGGACGCCGTCGATGTCGTTGCGCGACGCCTTGAGCTCGAGCCGCGCGATCACCGCGTCGGCCTCGTTGCCCGGCACATTGCCGACCGGCCGCAGCCGGATCATCCGCTTGGCATTGACCCACAGGCGCGACCACACACCTTCGGGCCGCGAGATGTCGGCGGCCGTCACCAGCGCGGGCACGAGCGCCACGGCATCGTGCGCGAGCGCCGCCGCGCTCGGCACGCCGCTTTTGGCGAACGGCTCGAGGGCCGAGATCGCGCCCGCGTCGGCGAAGGGGCGCATGGCGTCGAGCTCGCCCGCGTAGGGCGTGCCGCGGTCGACCGCGTCCTTGAGCGCGATCGCGAGCACCGCCTGGCGGGCATCGCCGGAGGCTGCGCCGCTGGTGCTGTTCATATGGGCGAGTTGCTCGCCGATCGCCTTGGTGGTGCTCTCGAGGCTCGCCAGTCGCGCCGCCAGCGCATCGAGGTCGGCGCGCTCGACCTGCGGCGCACGGGCGCGCTCGGCATTGAGCTGTGCCAGCTGCTGGGCCACATCGGCGAGCGATTTCGCCGCCGCGTCGGCGCGCTGGCGCGCGATCTGCGCGGCCGCCGCCGCCTCCTGGTCGCGGCTATCGATATCGGCGAGGCGATCGGCCAACGGCTTGATCTGGCGATCGACCGCGGATGACTGCTGGGTGAGCGTCGCTTCGATGCGGGCGAGCCGCTGGGTCACCTCGTCGGGGAGCTTCGGCTCGCTCGGCGCCGGCGCGGCGTGGGCGAGCGCGGCGAGTTGGGTCTCGATGCGGGTCAGCCGCGCGTTGGTCTCGCCGTTGTCCTCGACGCGCTGCGCCACGGGTCGCGCCAGATTCCCACCGAGCAGCACCCATGCGCCGGCCGCGAGGGCAAACGCGATGACCGCGCCGAGCACGGCCGCCGCAACCAGCGGCCAGCGGCGGCCGGAACGCTTCGGGTCTGCGGAGGGCGAGGCACCGGACGCGGTCTGATCGGCATGGGGGAGCGCCGACACGTCCTTTGCCTCGACATCGATCGTCGGCGGCGGCACGCGGCGACGCGGCTGCGGATCGACGCCCTCGACGGAACCGGGCTCGTCATTCGCCATCAACTGCATCTCCAGCGAGGACCGACCGATTGAGTGCATTATCGCATAATGTGACGCTGTTGCGGCGGCGGGGCGACCGAGCATGATCCGAAAAAATGGTCGGCGATTTTCGCAAAGGTCGTCCTCAAACAACGCGATTCAAGTGCCATCGATGAGCGCGAGCAGCGCGGCCTCGTCGGGCGACGCCGCGATCATGGGCGCGTCGACGCCCACCTGCCGTAACGGCTCGGCGACCTCGGCCGATAGACAAAAGTGTTTCGTTGCCAATCGCTTAAGATCGATCACGGCGGCCAGCGCGAGAGCCGTGAAGGCGTCGGCGCTGCGGCGCGAGTAGTGCAGCACGCCATCGATCGCGCCCGCCGCGAGCGCATCCCTGACGTCGGCCGGCAAGCTGGTGGCGACGACCGCGCGATAGACGACGACGGTCTGCGCCGCGACGCCCTGCGCCGCGAGCGCACCGGCGAGATCGGCGACGCGATCCTCGCCCGCGAGATAGAGGAGCGGCAGGCGCACCTGCGGCTTTTGATCTTGCGTGCGGTCTTGCGCCGCCACCAGCCGGGCGAGCGCCGGGGCGTCGCCGTCGGCCGAGACTACGTCGGCGAACCCCTCAGCGCGCGCCGCCTCGGCGCTGCGGCGCCCGACGGCGAACAGCCGCAGGGATGTGAGCTCATCCTTGCGCGGATGCTCGGCGATCGCGCGTACCGCGTTGGCGCTGGTGATGAGCACGCCGCCCCATGGGCCGGGGCCGAGGTCGGGCGCCGGCTCCGGCTCGATGAAGAGCAACGGTGCGAGCATGACGTCGTGCCCGCGCGCGCGCAGCGCAGCCGCGGTGCGCTCACCATCCGGCGCGGGACGGGTCACGACGAGGCGCATGCTTGGGGCTCCCCTCCCCCCGCGAGCGAAGCGAGTGGCGGGAAGAGGTCGCAGGTGGGGGGCGCCGCTTGCTCGGAGCGCATTGAAGTCGCGCTTGCCGCAAACTCGGAGCAAGCGTAGGCCCCCCGCCCCTCGCTCAGCGGCTCCGCCGCTTCACTCGACCCTCCCCGCCTACGGGCGGGAGGGTGACAGCCGCGAGCGCTTGCCATCCTGTTTCTCATTGCCATCACACCGAAAAAAAATCCGTGCCGGCCCGGCTGCGCAGCTCGCGCCCCGCATCCTCGCCCAGCATCGCGGCATCGGCTGCATTGCCGCGCCGCTCTGTCTCAAACGATTCGCGGCCATCCGGTTTCACGATAAGGCCGCGAAAGTAGAGCCCGCCGCCGTCGAGCCGCGCATGGCCCGCAATGGGGGTACGGCAGGAGCCGTCGAGCATGGCGAGGAAGGCGCGCTCGGCGGCGAGCGCGGTCGCGGCCGCCGCGTCGTTGATCGCGGCGAGACGATCGCGCGTGCGGATATCGTCGGCGCGCGTCTCCAGCGCGATCACGCCCTGGCCGACGGCGGGGAGGAATTCGTCGACGTCGAGCGGCGCGGTCGCGGCGGCGGCTAGGCCGAGCCGGTTGAGGCCCGCCATGGCGAGCAACGTCGCGTCGACCTCGCCGGCATCGAGCTTTTTCAGCCGCGTCTCGACGTTGCCGCGCAGCGGCACGACGGCGAGATCGGGCCGCAGCCGCCGCACCATCGCGGCCCGACGCGGTGAGGCGGTGCCGACCACCGCGCCTCGCGGGAGCGCCGCAAAGCTCGCAGCCTTGCGGCTGATGAAGGCGTCGCGCGCGTCCTCCCGCGGCAGGCAGCAGGCGAGCGCGAGCCCGTCCGGCAGCACACCCGGCACGTCTTTGGCCGAATGCACCGCCAGGTCGATGGCGTCGTCGAACAGCGCCTGCTCGATCTCCTTGACGAACAGGCCCTTGCCGCCGATCTCGGTGAGCGGGCGGTTCTGGATCGCGTCGCCGGTGGTCTTGATCACTTTGAGCTCGATCGCGGCCGGCGCCATTCCGAGCGCCGCCGCGAGCCGCGCCTGCACCTGATGCGCCTGGGCGAGCGCGAGCGGGCTGCCGCGCGTGCCGATGCGCAGGAGATGCGCGGAGACGGAGGGCACCGGAAAACCTCGCGATGTGCTAAAGCGTTGTGCCGTGTTTATAGGGATCGAATGATGAGGGTTAAAGCGGCAGCCGCACGCTTCCACCCTCCCCTGCAGGGGGAGGGTCGACTGCAGTCGCGAAGCGACTGCGGTCGGGGTGGGGTGGCGGCTGAGCAAAACATTGATGGTGTCACCCCCACCCGGCGCGCTGCGCGCGCCGACCTCCCCCCTGCAGGGGGAGGTGAAGGAAGAGTCCCATGATCGTCCTCGGCATCGAGACGACGTGCGACGAGACCGCGGCGGCCGTCGTCGAGCGGCGCGCCGACGGGCGCGGGCGCATCATGTCCAACGTGGTGCTGTCGCAAATCGCCGATCATGCGGCGTTCGGCGGCGTCGTGCCGGAGATCGCGGCGCGCGCGCATGTGGAGGCGCTCGATCTCCTCATCAGCCGGGCGATGCACGAGGCGGAGCGTGGGTTCCATCAGCTCGACGGCGTCGCGGCGGCGGCGGGCCCGGGCCTGATCGGCGGCGTGATCGTCGGGCTGACCACCGCCAAGGCGATCGCGCTGGTGCGCGAGAAGCCGCTGATCGCCGTCAACCATCTCGAGGCGCATGCGCTGACCGCGCGGCTCACCGATTATGTGCCGTTTCCCTATTGCCTGTTTCTCGCCTCCGGCGGGCATACGCAGATCGTCGCGGTGCGCGGCGTCGGCGACTATGTGCGGCTCGGCACCACCCTCGACGACGCGATCGGCGAGGCCTTCGACAAGACCGCAAAGCTGCTCGGGCTCGGCTACCCGGGCGGCCCGCAGGTCGAGAAGGAGGCGAAGTTCGGCAATGCCGATCGCTTCGCGCTGCCGCGGCCGATGGCGGGCCGGATCGATTGCGACTTCTCGCTCTCGGGACTGAAGACGGCGCTGCGACTCGAGGCGGAGAAGATCGCGCCGCTCACCGATGAGGACGTGGCCGACCTGTGCGCCGCCTTCCAGCAGGCAGTGGTCGACGTGGTGGCGGATCGGCTGCGCTGCGGCCTGCGCATGTTCCGCGACACGTTCGGCATGCCCTCCTCGCTGGTCGCCGCCGGCGGCGTCGCGGCGAACGAGGCGATCCGCAAAATCCTGCATCGCCTCGCCTTCGAGGCCGGCACCGTGCTGGTGCTGCCGCCGCCGGAGCTGTGCACCGACAACGGCGCCATGATCGCCTGGGCGGGCGCCGAGCGCCTCGCGCTCGGCCTGATCGATACGCTCGATACGGCGCCGCGCGCGCGCTGGCCGCTCGGCGAGGTGGCAAAGGCCGCAAAGCCGGGGCGGCCGGCGGCGCCGGCCACGGCGGCTGCGCCAGCGGTACCGGCCGCTGCGCCGGATGCGGAAGCGCCGGCGCCCGACGCGCCGACCACCTGACCGCAATGACATTCGACCGCATCGCCGTGGTGGGCGCCGGCGCCTGGGGCGCGGCACTCGCCAATGCGGCGGCCCGTGCCGGGCGCCAGGTCGCGCTGATCGCGCGCACGCCGGATGCGGTCGCGTCGATGCGCGGGATGCGCGAGAGCCGCCGCCTGCCGGGCGTGCGGCTCGACGAGCGCATCGCGGTGACGGACGGCGGCGCCGAGCTCGGTGCCGCCGACGCGGTGTTGCTCGTCGTGCCGGCACAGGCGCTGCGGTCGGCCGCAAGCGCGCTCACGCGCGCGATTCGCCCCGGCACGCCGGTGATCGCATGTGCCAAGGGGATCGAGCGCGGCACCCGCAAGTTCATGACCGAGGTGATCGCCGAATGCGCGCCCGAGGCGGTGCCGGCCATTCTGTCGGGCCCGAGCTTCGCGGCCGACGTGGCGCGCGGAATGCCGACCGCGGTGGCGCTTGCGGCACGCGAGCGCAAGACCGCCGAGGCGCTCGCCCGTGCGCTCGGCTCGCCGACGTTCCGCCCCTACCACACGACCGACCTGCGCGGCGTCGAGATCGGCGGCGCGGCGAAGAACGTGCTGGCGATCGGCGCCGGCATCGTCGCCGGACGCGGCCTCGGCGCGAGCGCCGCGGCCGCGCTGACGACGCGCGGCTTTGCCGAGCTGATGCGCTTCGGCAAGGCCTATGGCGCACGCAGCGAGACGCTGACGGGATTGTCCGGCCTCGGCGACCTGATCCTCTCCTGCTCGAGCCCGCAGTCGCGCAACTTCTCGCTCGGCGTCGCCATCGGCAAGGGCGAGGAGCCCGCGGCAGCCGCGCACGGCGCGCTCGCCGAGGGCGCATTCACGGCGTCGGTGCTGATCGACATGGCGACCGAGCAGAGGATCGACATGCCGGTCGCCGCCGCTGTCGCGGCCGTGCTCGACGGCACGCTCAGCGTCGATACCGCGACGGAAGCGCTGCTGACGCGCCCGCTGCGAGGAGAGTGAAGAAGAACGTCATGGCCGGGCTTGTCCCGGCCATCCACGTCTTTCATTCTGCGCGACGCAAAGACGTGGATGCCCGGCCTTCGCCGGGCATGACGAGGGAGGCGGAAACGATGGCGTACTGGCTGGTGAAATCGGAACCGGACGCGTGGTCGTGGCAGCAGCAGGTCGAGGCCGGCGCCAAGGGGACGGCGTGGACCGGCGTGCGCAACCATACCGCCAAGCAGAACCTGATGAAGATGGCGAAGGGCGACCGCGCCTTCTTCTATCACTCGGGTGCCGGCAAGGAGATCGTCGGCGTCGCCGAGGTGACGCGCGAGCATTTCCCCGACCCGACCGACAAGAGCAAGATGTTCGTCGCCGTCGACCTCAAGGCGGTGGCGCCGATGCCGACGCCGGTGACGCTCGCGGCGATCAAGGCCGAGCCCAAGCTCGCCGACATGGCGCTGGTCAAGCAGTCGCGCCTCTCGGTGCAGCCCGTGACGGCAGCGGAGTGGAAGCAGGTCTGCGCCATGGGCGGATTGAAGGGCACATGAGCCGGCGTTAGTCTTTCGTCCAAGACCGCGAGAAGAGTCCAAGAAGCCGGTCGCGGAGGAAATGCGTGATCACGTTCCTGCTCATCATTCACAGCCTCGCGGCCGTGACGCTGCTCGGGGCGCTGACGCATCAGACGATCAGCGTGCTATGGCCGGCGCGTCAGCGCACCGGCTCGTTCGTGTCGAGCCTGCGCTCGGTTCCGTCGATGACCTACACCAATGCGATCATCGTGCTGTACGTGCTCACCGCCATCGTCGGCAGCCTCGTCTATCCCGAGTATCGGCTGAGCGTCCGCACGACGCTGCACGATTTCCGCCTCTACGGTCCGGAAGGCGCGTTCGAACTCAAGGAGCACATGATCAGCATCGGCCTCGGCCTGCTGCCGGCCTATTGGTACTATTGGAAATATGCGGGCGCGAAGGAGCAGGCGGCGACGCGCACGATCGTCACCGGCCTCCTCGCCGCGATCGTCTGGTACGGATTCCTCACCGGCCACGTGCTCAACAACATCCGCGGGTTCGGCTCATGACCATCGCACGCGCCAATGCCGCACGAGCCTTGCCGGTGTTCTCGATCGCGTTCGCGGCGATCTACATCGCGAGCGTCAACTACAACCTCGCGCTTCTCACCTATCATCCGCAGCTTGGCCAATGGGCCGTGCTGGTCGACCCGCCGAAGGAGGGGCCGGCCATGTACTGGTACGGCTGGCTGCTCACGTCGGCGCTCGGCGCCGGCGCGGTCGCGGCGCTTTCCCTCGCGCTGCCGGCAAGGCCGGTCGAGCGCGCCAGCGCGGTGCTGGTGTGGCTCGTACCGGTCGCGATGATCGCGCTGATCGGGTATATTCTGCGCGGCTATTTCCTGCGTTAGGGGCACAGGATGACGCGCGCTTCCCTTTCCGCCCGCCTGGCCGCCAGCGTCGCGATCCTTCTCGCGATCATGCCGGTCGCATGGGCGGGCGGCTCGGGCCTCGACGAGCCCGACGATGCGGACGTCGGCACGCCTTTTTTCGGCATCGTCAAGGATCTCGACAATCGCGGGCGGGCGATGCCCGACGCCAAGGTGACGGCCTCGCTCAAGGGCGGCAATACCAGCTTCGTGATGCGCGCCGACGCGCAGGGGCATTTCAAGTTCACCGGTTTCGCCAAGGATGTCGATCCGAACGCCGTGGAGATCGCCTGCTCGGTCGACGGCTACAAGCTCGAGCGCACGGTGCGGCGCAAGCTGTCGAACGACCCGGGGGCGCCGGTCGAGGTCGACTGCCTGATGGCGAAGCAGCAAGCCGCGCCGCCGCCCAAATGACGTGGCGATGCGTCGTCGCGTCCGCGCTCCTGCTCGCGTTCTGGGCCGGCGCCGCCACGGCACAATCGTCCGTGCTGACCGGCGAGGTCACGTCGGCGCAGGAGGGCGCGATGGAGGGCGTGCTGGTGAGCGCGCACGCCACGGGCTCATCGATCACCGTCACGGTGGTGACCGACGCCCACGGCCGCTACGCGTTTCCCGCCGATCGGCTGCCGGCCGCGACATATACGCTGACGATCCGCGCGGTCGGCTACGAGCTTGCGGCGCCGGCGAGTGCAGAAGTCGCCACGGGGCGCACCGCGACCGCCGATCTGCGGCTGCGGCCCGCCACCGATCTCGCGGCGCAACTCACGAGCACCGAATGGCTGATCAGCATGCCGGGCACTGCCGAGCAGAAGCGGCCGCTGATCGAATGCATGAGCTGCCACACGCTCGAGCGCGTCGCGCGTTCGAAATATACGGCCGACCAGCTCATGGGCGTGCTCGCCCGCATGGAGAATTACGCCAACAACTCGACCACGCAGCATCCGCAGCTGCGCGTCGCCAAGCGCGAGATGTCGCAGAGCAAGGCGCGCGAGCTCGCCGACTACGTCGCCACCATCAACCTCGCGGGGCGCGAGACCTGGACCTATCCGCTCAAAACGCTGCCGCGCCCGCATGGCCGCGCGACGCGTGTGATCATCACCGAATATGCACTGCCGCGCCCGACGATCGCGCCGCACGACGTGCGCCGCGATGCGCAGGGCTACGTCTGGTACTCGAACTTCGTGGAGCCCTATATCGGCCGGCTCGACCCGAAGACCGGCGCGCATGCCGAGTTTCGCTACGACCTGCCGAAGCCGAATTTCCCGGCCGGCGCGCTCGCGCTCGAGCCGGACGCGGACGGCAACTGGTGGCTCGCCATGATGTTCCAGAGCGGGCTGATGCGGTTCGATCCGCGCACGGAGAAATTCCGCTACTTTCCGATCCCGCCCGACATGATGACGGATGCGACCCAGCAGTCGCTGCTGATGCCCGCGCGCGCCGATGTCGACGGCAAGGTATGGACCAACGACGTCTCGACCCACGAGATCCTGCGGCTCGATCTTGCGAGCGGCCGCTATGAGCGCATCAATCCGTTCGTCGGCATGCCGAAGGGGCGCCTGCATTCGCCCTACGGGATGGCCGTGGACGCGCAGAACGATCTCTATTTCATGGACTTCGGCGACGAGAGCATCGGCCGCGTCGACGCCAAGACGCTGCGCACGCAGCTCTATCCGACGCCGACGCCGCGCTCACGTCCGCGCCGCGGCATGATGGACGCCAAGGACCGGCTGTGGTTCGCCGAGTTCGCCGCCAACAAAGTGGCGATGTTCGACACCAAACGCGAAGACTTCAAGGAGTGGGACGCGCCGACGCCATTTACCTATCCGTACGACGTCTATCTCGACCGCACCGGCATGCTGTGGAGCGCCGGCATGTCGAGCGACCGCGTGCTGCGCTTCGATCCGGCGAGCGGGCAGTCGGTCGAGTACCTGCTGCCGCACCCGACCAATGTCCGTCGCATCTTCATCGACGAAACGACGACGCCGGCGACGTTCTGGGCCGGCAACAACCACCACGCCAGCATCGTCAAGCTGGAGCCGCTGGATTGAGCCGTCATTGCGAGGCGTGCGCAGCACGCCGAAGCAACCTCGATTCGCGAACGCATGACTCGCGGCTCGAGATTGCTTCGCTTCCCGCGCAATGACGGGCTAAGATGAACCCTGAGAGGGAGGAACGCACCATGCCATTCGCCGGAGTGAGCTACCTCGCCATCCTGATCGCGGCCGTCGCGGCGTGGCTCGCGGGCGCGGCCTGGTACTTGTCGCTCGGCCGCATCTGGGCGGCGGCCCTCGGCATGACGCCGGCCCAGATGGAGGAATGCCGCAAGCGGCCGTACGCATGGTGGCCGTTCGTGCTCGTATTCATCACCCATCTGGTGATGGCATGGACCCTCGCCGGCATTCTCGGCCATTTCGGCATGGTCGACGCCAAGGACGGCGCCATCACGGGCGCGCTGTGCTGGTTCGGCTTCGTGCTCACCGCCATGCTCGCCAACAACGCCTTTGCGATGCGCAGCCCACGGCTCACCGCGATCGACACCGGGCATTATCTGCTGGTGCTGGTCATCATGGGGGCGATCATCGGCGCCATGGGAGTGAAGTAGCCATGCGGGCCATCCCGATCACCGCCGCCGTCGCGACCATCGTGGTCGCGGCCGTCGCGCAGACCCCGCAGGCGCCGGCGCCGGCGCCGACGCCCACCACCCGGGGCGGACCCGCGAGCACGGCGCTCAACTACGTGCCCGGCGTCGGCGACCTGATGAACCTGCTGGTGCAGCCGCGCCACGCCAAGCTCGGGCTCGCGCTTGAGGCCGGCAACTGGGATCTCGCCGCCTATATGCACAAGGAGCTGACGCAGGCGTTCAACACGGTCGCGACCGTGCAGCCGAAATACATGAAAGTCACCGTCGCGGAGGCGATTCAATCGATGACCGGCGATGCGATGCGCGGCCTCGACGACGCGATCCGCGCCCGCGATCCCAAACGCGCCGCCGCCGCCTACTCGGACCTGACCGACGGCTGCAACTCCTGCCACACCGCGCTCGACCACGCCTTCGTGGTCATCAAGATGCCCGAAGCCTCGAGCTTCCCCGATCAGGAGTTCAAGACGCCGTGACGCGGCCGCGGCGGCGACAGACAGCGCCGTCGCCTCGTGCCCGACCAAAGTGTGACAACCGGTGCCTTGTCGCTGCCGATGACGGTGGCGCATAATTGGCTCAAATCGGTCTCAAAGAGACCAAGTCCCGAGGAATTGCCCGCGGAATTACGGCCCAAGAGGCGACCGAGGCCGCCGCAGCGTGGAGGAAAAAGTCATGGCCGAAACAATTCGCGAAGTTCCCGCCGAATGGTCGAAGCGCGCCTACGTGGACGACGCCAAGTACAAGGCGATGTACGAGGCCTCGGTGCGCGATCCGAACGCGTTCTGGGGCGAGCACGGCAAGCGGGTCGATTGGATCAAGCCGTACACCAAGGTGAAGAACGCCACCTACGCGCCGGACGTCTCGATCAAATGGTACGAGGACGGCATCCTCAACGTGGCTCATAACTGCGTCGACCGGCACCTCGCCAAGCGCGGCGACCAGGTCGCGATCATCTGGGAAGGCGATGATCCGAAGGACGACAAGAAGATCACCTACAAGCAGCTGCACGCCGAGGTCTGCCGCTTCGCCAACGTCTTGAAGGCGCGCGGCGTCAAGAAGGGCGACCGCGTCACCATCTACATGCCGATGATCGTCGAGGCCGCCTACGCGATGCTCGCCTGCGCGCGCATCGGCGCGATCCACTCGGTGGTGTTCGGCGGCTTCTCGCCCGACTCGCTCGCCGGCCGCATCGAGGACTGCAAATCGCCCATCGTCATCACGGCCGACGAAGGCATTCGCGGCGGCCGCAAGATCCCGCTCAAGGCGAATTCCGACGCCGCCGCCGACAAAGCGGGCGGCGTCACCACCATGATCGTGGTGCGCCACACCAAGGGCGCCGTGAACATGAAGGCGGGCCGCGACTTCTACTACGACGAGATCGCCAAGACGGTGCCGGCCGATTGCCCGTGCGAGCCGATGAGCGCCGAGGATCCGCTGTTCATCCTCTATACCTCGGGCTCGACCGGCAAGCCGAAGGGCGTGCTGCACACGACCGGCGGTTACCTCGTCTATGTCGCGATGACGCACCAGTACGTGTTCGACTATCACGACGGCGACATCTACTGGTGCACGGCCGACGTCGGCTGGGTCACCGGCCACAGCTACATCGTCTATGGGCCGCTCGCGAACGGCGCCACCACGCTGATGTTCGAGGGCGTGCCGAACTATCCGTCGAACTCCCGCTTCTGGGAGGTGATCGACAAGCACAAGGTCAACATCTTCTACACGGCGCCGACCGCGATCCGCGCGCTGATGCAGGCGGGCGACGGGCCGGTGAAGAAGACCTCGAGAGCAAGCTTGCGCTTGCTGGGCAGCGTCGGCGAGCCGATCAATCCGGAAGCGTGGGAATGGTACTGGCGCGTGGTCGGCGACGGCCGCTGCCCGGTGGTCGACACCTGGTGGCAGACCGAGACCGGCGGCATCCTCATCACGCCGCTGCCGGGCGCGACCCGGCTCAAGCCCGGCTCGGCGACGCGGCCGTTCTTCGGCATCCAGCCTGCGATCGTCGATGCGGACGGCAAGGTGCTCGAGGGCGCCGCGACCGGCAACCTGTGCATCGTCGAATCGTGGCCGGGCCAGATGCGCACCGTCTACGGCGACCACGAGCGCTTCGTGCAGACCTATTTCTCCACCTACAAGGGCAAGTACTTCACCGGCGACGGCTGCCGCCGCGACGAGGACGGGTACTACTGGATCACCGGCCGGGTCGACGACGTGATCAACGTCGCGGGCCACCGGCTCGGCACCGCCGAGGTCGAGAGCGCGCTGGTCGCGCACACGAAGGTGTCGGAGGCGGCCGTGGTCGGCTTTCCACACGACATCAAGGGCCAGGGCATCTATGCCTACGTGACCTTGATGGCGGGCGAGCAGCCGACCGACGATCTGCGTAAGGAGCTGGTCTCCTGGGTACGCAAGGAGATCGGCCCGATCGCCTCGCCCGACATGATCCAGTTCGCGCCGAGCCTGCCGAAGACACGTTCGGGCAAGATCATGCGCCGCATCCTGCGCAAGATCGCCGAGGACGACTACGGCGCGCTCGGCGACGTCTCGACGCTCGCCGACCCGAGCGTGGTGGACGATCTGGTGAACAACCGGCAGAACAAGAAGGCCGCCGCCACCGCGAAGGCGTGATTGCAATCTCTGCGTCATGGCCGGGCCTGACCCGGCCACCCACGTCTTTCCGGCATCGCAAAGACGTGGATGCCCGGCACAAGGCCGGGCATGACGGCGAAGACGCGCTGCAGCAACGGCTCACTGCCGATCTTTACGCTTTGGTTACCATGTTGTGAGCTCGCACGCGGCACGCGCGCGACTCGGACTATGATTTTCTCTCGGATCGGGCGGGGAAGCTCACATGCGTCTTCATCGTTTCGCGGCTCTCGTGGCCGTGGCGTTTGCGTTCGTCGTCGGCGCCGCACAGGCGCGCGAGATCGTCCCGTTCAGCGATCCCGGCGTCTCGGCGGGCACCATCGTGATCCACACCAGCGAGCGGCGGCTCTACTACGTGCTCGGCAACGGCCAGGCGATCCGCTACGTCGTGGGCGTCGGCCGCGCCGGCCAGCAGTGGGCCGGCACCTCGCGCATCGACGGCAAGTATCTCCATCCGGCCTGGGCGCCGCCGCCGGACATCAAGCGGGAGAATCCGCGCTTGCCGGACGTGATCCCGGGCGGCTCGCCGCACAATCCGATGGGCGTCGCCGCCCTGACGCTGATCGGCGGCGAATACGCGATTCACGGGACCAACACGCCGGGCTCGGTCGGCCATTTCGTGTCGCACGGCTGCATCCGCATGTACAACGCGGACATTACGGACCTGTATCAGCGCGTCGCGGTCGGAACGACGGTCGTCGTGACGCGATAGCTCACGGCTGGCTCATGCGGCCCTCTCCCCGCGCTTGCGCGAGAGAGCGGGAGAGGGGGCGCCGCTTGCTCCGGCCATGATGGCTCGCATCCATGACTTGCCCCCTCCTGCGCGCTTCGGGCGTATTCCTCCCCGCAAGCGGGGAAGGGAAGAAAGCAAGCACTCAAAAATCGCTGGCTATCCCCTTCGCTTCCCAATCGCCGTAGCGCGTCGGCTCGGGCCCAGCCCGCCCGCTCAATTCCTTCGGCTGCTCGGCAACCTTGCGATCGATCTCGGCGCGGCGCGCGGCAGCTTCGGCGAGCGCGCGCTCGGCCGCGGGCGTCAGCTTCTTCGCCGGCGAGGCGGCGGACAAATCTTGGTCATGTTTCGCGGTCATCACGGAACCACGTAAGCGTTCGCGCGCTATCCGCAATGTCGTAGCACGCACACATTCGTTGCGCATGATCTCTTCGCGATCATCTTCGCGATCATGCGCGTGGGGACCGGATGAGCCACCCGCAGCAGCAGACGCGCGACGACGCGCCCGGATTCGCGGCGCGGCGGGTCGCCGCCGACATCATCGACGGCGTGCTGCGGCGCGCCCGGCCGCTCGACGAGCAGCTCGACGGCCGCGGCGCGCATGTGGCGTTGGCCCACCTCGCCGACCGCGACCGCGCGCTGGTGCGGCGCATCGTCGCCACGGTGCTGCGCCGACTCGGCTCGCTGCGCCATGTCATCGGCGGCTTTCTCGAGCGCGGCCTGCCCCGCGACGCGCCACGCGCCGAGACCGCGCTCCTGATCGGCGCGGCGCAGATCCTGCTGCTGGACGCGCCGGCGCATGCGGCCGTCGACCTCTCGGTGCGCATCGCCCAGGCCGATCGGCAGGCCGCGCGCTACGCCGGACTGATCAACGCGGTGCTGCGACGAATGACCCGCGAAGGGGCGGCGCGCCTGGCGGCGAGCGATCCGGCCGCGCTCGATACGCCCGAATGGCTGCTGCGCCGATGGAGCGAAGCCTACGGCGAGGCGACGGCGCGCGCCATCGCGACCGCGAATGCGAACGAGCCGGCACTCGATCTCACCGTCAAGGACGACGCCGCCGAGTGGGCCGGCAAGCTGCGCGGCCGCGTGCTGCCGACCGGCTCGCTGCGCACGCTGCCGCACGGGCCGGTGCCGCTGATGCCAGGCTTCGCCGAAGGCGCGTGGTGGGTGCAGGACGCCGCCGCCGCCCTGCCGGCGCGGCTGCTCGGCGACATCAAGGGCGCGCGCGTCGCCGACTTCTGCGCCGCGCCGGGCGGCAAGACGCTGCAGCTCGCCCAGGCCGGCGCGCATGTGACGGCGATCGACCGCTCCGAGCCGCGGCTTGCCCGGTTGCGCGAGAACCTCGAGCGGTGCGGACTGGCCGCCGAGGTGATCGCGGCCGATGCCGCCGAATGGACCGGCGGGCCGTTCGATGCCGTGCTGATCGACGCGCCATGCTCCTCGAGCGGCACCATCCGTCGCCATCCCGACATTGCCTGGCTCAAGCGGGCGGCGGACCTCGGCCCCCTGACGGCCCTGCAGCGCCGGCTGCTCGAGCGGGCGATCACGTTGGTGCGACCGGGCGGATGCATCGTCTTTTGCACCTGCTCGCTCGAGCCGGAGGAAGGCGAGCAGATGATTGCGGCGGCCCTGGCAGACCATCCTGAGGTCCGCCGTCGGCCAATTTCGGTCAATGAATTCAGCGGCTTGCATGGCATGATCACCCCCGCCGGCGAGCTGCGCACCCTGCCCTGCCAGTGGCCCGACGCGGAGCCGCGCATGGCCGGACTCGACGGTTTCTTCGCCGCCCGGCTCGAACGGATTTAACCGCTCCGCCAAGCCGTTATTGGCCGGTTAGGACCCCTTCGATATGGTGTCATAATCGTGCATGCCGCGGCGAGGTGGACGCCGGGGCCCTTGCGCAATTTGCAACGTGGCGCAGGCAAGCCTGCGCCGGCGGGTCGGGGACGGCCCCGCACATTTTGGAGGGGGCACCGCCGCAAATGGCGCGCGTCTCATTGCGAAACCGCGGCAAGCTGTCGTGGCTCGCGCTGCGGCGCGGCCTCGACCACGCGGTCGCGCGCGTCCTTACGTCCCCGCTGCTGCAGTGGCCGAGCTTCCTGCGCAAGGCCGACCGGGTGGTGATCGCCCCGCAGGACCTGCGTACCGCCGACCCCACGCGCGCCGCCGAGATCTACGGCGGCCGCTTCGCGTTCGCCGGCAAGGTGGTGGTGTGCGACGGCCGGTCTGCCTTCGAGATGATGCCGCCGTCGGAGGAATGGGCCGAAACCCTGCTCGCGTTCGGCTGGCTGCGCCACCTGCGCGCGGCCGAATCGGCGATCACCCGTGCCAATGCACGCGCGCTGGTCGACGAATGGATCGGCCTGCAGGGACGTTGGGACGCGCTCGCATGGCGGCCCGAGACGCTGGCGCGCCGGGTGATCTCCTGGCTCACCCAGGCGACCCTGATCCTCGACGATGCCGACGTGCGCTTCTACCGCCGCTTCCTGCGCAACCTCAATCGCCAGGTGCGCTACCTGCGCTGGATGGCGAGCGACACGCGCGATGGGGTGCCGCGCCTCACCGCCCGCATCGCGCTCGCCTATGCGTCGCTCACCATGTCGAGCCAGGTGCGCCACCTGCGCAAGGCGACGCGGAAGCTCTCGGCCGAGCTCGACCGGCAGATACTCCCCGACGGCGGCCACATCAGCCGCAATCCGGGCGCGCTGATCGAGATCCTGCTCGACCTGTTGCCGCTGTCGCAGGCGTTCACGGCGCGCAACGTGCCGCCGCCGCCGGCGCTCACCCATGCGGTCGACCGCATGATGCCGATGCTGCGCTTCTTCCGCCACGGCGACGGCACCTTCGCGCTGTTCAACGGCATGGGGCCGACCTCGCCGGAGCTGATCGCGACGATTCTGGCCTACGACGACGCGCGCGGCGAGCCGGTCGCCAATGCGCCGCACTCGGGCTATCAGCGCATCCAGGCCGGCAGCACCGTGCTGCTGATGGATACGGGCGTGCCGCCGCCGATCGAGGTGTCGTCGGATGGACATGCGGGCTGTCTGTCGTTCGAGATTTCCGCCAAGCAGCAGCGCATCGTGGTCAATTGCGGCCTGCCCGCCGCCGGCAAGGAGAACTGGCGCCAGGTCGCGCGCGCGACCGCCGCGCATTCGACCGTGACGTTCAATGATTCGTCCTCGTGCCAGTTCATCGAATCGGGCGCGTTCCGCCGCCTGTTCGGCACGCCGATATCGGCGGGACCGACGCGGGTGCCGATCACCCGCGAGGCCCGGCCCGACGGCGGCACCATGCTGCGCGCCGCGCACGACGGTTATGTCAGCCGCTTCGGCATCGTTCACCACCGCGTGCTGCAGATTTCGGCCGACGGCAGCAAGATCGACGGCGAGGACCTGTTCATGCCGCCCGACGAGCGCCTGTTCCCGGCGCATGCGCACGACGAGTTCGCGCTGCGCTTCCATCTGCATCCCGGCGTCAAGGCGACGCGGCTCACCGATGGGCACGGCGTGATGCTGATCCTGCCCAACAAAGACGTGTGGAATTTCTCCTCGCACGAGGACCGGGTCGAGCTCGAGGAAAGCGTCTACCTCGGCGGCCAGGAGGGCCCGCGCCGCACCGTGCAGATCGTCATCACGGGCGAGGCGCGCAAGGTCGGCCGCGTGCACTGGACGCTGAGCCAGACCGCGCAGCCCGCCGGCACCCGCCGCAGCGGCCGCGGCGAGGAACCGCAGCTGCCGCTGTAGGCCGTCACCATCGTCATACGCGGGCTTGTCCCGCGCATCCGCGTCTTCTACATCCGAGCGCCAAAGACGTTAATGGCCGGACGAGCCCGGCCACGCCGGACGGATGAATAGCCCTCATGACCGACCGCCGCATCGAACGCGCGCTGCTTTCCGTCTCCGACAAGACCGGCCTCGTCGACTTCGCCCGCGCGCTCGTGGGGCGTGGCGTCGAGCTCATCTCGACCGGCGGCACCAGGAAAGCGCTCGCCGATGCCGGCCTCGCGGTGATCGACGTCGCCGAATTGACCGGCTCGCCCGAAATGATGGATGGGCGGGTCAAGACCCTGCACCCGAAGGTGCATGGCGGCCTGCTGGCGATCCGCGATAATGCCGAGCACGCCGGCGCGATGCGCCAGCACGGCATCAGGACGATCGATCTCCTCGTCGTGAATCTGTACCCGTTCGAGCAGACGGTCGCGCGCGATGCGTCGTTCGACGAGTGCATCGAGAACATCGACATCGGCGGCCCGGCGATGATCCGCGGGGCGGCGAAGAACCACGGCGACGTCACGGTGGTGGTCGAGCCGGCGGATTACGCGGCCGTGCTCGCCGAGATGGCCGCACATGGTGGGGCGACCACCCTGGCGCTGCGCAAGAAGCTCGCCGCGAAGGCTTATGCACGAACGGCGGCTTACGACGCCGCGATCTCGAGCTGGTTCGCCGAGGCGCTCGACGATCCAGCGCCGGATTTCCGCGCGATCGGCGGGCGGCTGATCCAGCCGCTGCGCTACGGCGAGAATCCGCACCAGAGCGCGGCATTCTATCGCGTGCCGGCGCGCCGCGCGGGCGTCGCCACCGCGCGGCAGGTGCAGGGCAAAGAGCTCTCCTACAACAACATCAACGACACCGACGCGGCCTACGAATGCGTCGCCGAGTTCGATCCGGCGCGCACGGCCGCATGCGCGATCATCAAGCACGCCAACCCGTGCGGGGTCGCGGAAGGCGACAACCTGATCGAAGCCTATCGCCGGGCGCTCGCCTGCGATCCCACGTCGGCCTTCGGCGGCATCATCGCGGTCAACCGGACGCTCGACGGCGACACGGCGCGCGCGATCACGGAGATCCTGACCGAGGTCATCATCGCGCCGGACGCGACCGAGGAGGCGATCGCGGTCGTCAAGGCGAAGAAGAACCTGCGGCTGCTGCTCGCCGGCAGCGTGCCCGATCCGCGCGCCGCCGGCGTGACGGCGAAGACGGTCGCCGGCGGGCTCCTGGTGCAGTCGCGCGACAACGCGACGATCGACGAGATGCAGCTCAGGACGGTGACCAAGCGGGGGCCCACCGCCGCCGAGCTCGCCGATCTGCGCTTCGCGTTCCGCGTCGCCAAGCACGTCAAGTCGAACACCATCGTCTACGCCAAGGACGGCGCCACCGTCGGCATCGGCGCCGGCCAGATGAGCCGGGTCGACGCCGCGCGCATTGCGGTGCGCAAGGCGGAGGACGCCGCGAAGGAGCTGGGTACGACGACGTCCCTGACCAGAGGCTCGGTCGTCGCGTCGGATGCGTTTTTCCCGTTCGCCGACGGGCTCCTGGTCGCCATCGAGGCGGGCGCGACCGCGGTGATCCAGCCGGGCGGCGGAATACGCGACAAGGACGTGATCCAGGCCGCCGACGATAACGGCATCGCCATGGTGTTCACCGGCGTGCGCCATTTCCGGCACTGAAGCGAGGTGAGGTGAAAGGCGCGTTCGTCAGCGCGCGAGCGCCGTGCGCGACTCATCCTCGCTGCGCACGATCGGCAGCAGATCGAGCAGGCCCGAGGTCTCGATCGATCTTCCGGTTGCATCGCCGTTCGCGATGCTACCGGATTTGCCGGCGCGCAGAACGAACCCAATCTTCGTTCAAGCCATTGCGTGTGCGGCATTTTCAACGCTGGCGCCACAATGCTGTCGCAATGACAACCAGCCTGCTTTTTTCGAATGAAAATACAATCGATTTACAATGGACATTCCACGTCAATTACAATGCAAGGCCTTGCGCAGGCGAGAGAAAAGCCGTCGACGCAAGAACAACGGGTATCAATGGGGAAAACAATGCGCATGACAACGGAGACGAAAAATACAGAAAGGCATCGCGACGTTCGGTCGTAGCCCCAAAGGCGATCGTGACAGCAACGCAAAACAAAGCCCGCCCGAAGCGGTGCGGCTGCCGACGCGCGAATGTCACTCTGCACTTGCTGCCATGCGCCGTTCGCGCCGCCAATGCAAGCCGGATTCGATCTATCCCCGCTATTCAGGGGTGGCGCCGATCTGATCGCCGATCCGACGCATCACGCCAGGCGATGAGCAAGCGGCTTCCCCCGTCCTTCCTCGCGAGCGCGGGAGAGCGAGCGCAGGCGCAGTGCTCACCTTACTGAAGCTAAATCACTCCAATCCGCCGCCGAGAAAAAGCTGACCGATGCGCGGGTCGGCGAGAATTTTCTCGGCGCGATCGGACATGCGCATGCGGCCCTGCTCCAGCACAATCCCGTCGTCCGAGTGGGTCAACGCCTGCTTGGCGTTCTGCTCGATCATCAGCACCGTGATGCCGCGCGCGCGCATGTCGGCGAGCAGGGCGAACAGCCGCTGCACCAGAACGGGAGACAGCCCGATGGAGGGCTCGTCGATCAGCATCAGCTTCGGCTCGAGCAGCAGGCCGCGCGCGATCTCGAGCATCTTCTGCTCGCCGCCCGAGAGCGTCGAGGCCTGGGCGCTGCCCTTGCGGCGCAGCACCGGAAAATGGTCGAGCGCGGCCTCGAGGCGCGGCGCGAGGGCAAAACCCTTCGGCGCCGCGACACCGCCGAGCTCGAGATTGTGGAAGACGGAGAGCTCGGGAAAGATGTTGCGACCCTGCGGCACGTAGCAGATGCCCGCCGCGATCAGGTCGCGCGGCTCATGGTTGGTGATGTCGCGCTCATCGAACCAGATGCGCCCTTCGCGCACCCGCAGCATGCCGAACAGCGCCTTGAAGGCCGTCGACTTGCCGGCGCCGTTCGCGCCGATCACGGTCGTGATGGTGCCGCGCCGCACGCCGAAGCTCAGCCCATGCAGGATCGTCTCGCGTCCATAGCCGGCGACGACGTTATCGAAGCGCAGGATGTGCTCACTGGCCAAGATAGGCCTCGACGACCCGCGGATCGCGGCGCACCTCGGCCGGATCGCCCTGGGCGATGATGCGTCCCTCGGCGAGCACCAGGATGCGGTGACACAGCGCCATGACGAACTCCATGTTGTGCTCGATCACCACGAAGGTCGCGCCGCGCTCGGCGTTGATCGCCTTGAGCCGGTCGCGCAAGCCCGCCAGCATGGTGAGATTGACGCCGCCGGCCGGCTCGTCGAGCAGCACGAGGCGCGGGCCGGCCATGAACGCCATGGCGGCGTCGAGCAGCTTCTGCTGGCCGTAGCTCAAGCCGCCGGCGCGCTCGTCGCCGAGCTCGGCGAGGCGGAAAAAGCCGAGCATCTCGTCGGCGCGTTGCGACAGGCCGGCATCGCGCCGGCCGAGGAGGCGCGACAGCAAGGTGCCTTGGTGCTCCTGGCCGGCGAGAATCAGGTTCTCGCGCACGCTCAGCTGCGGGAAGATTTGCAGCAGCTGGAAGGTGCGGCTCACGCCCAGACGGTTGAGATCGCACGGGCGCATGCCGGTGACGGCGCGGCCGTCGATCCGCACGTCGCCGGCGGTCGGCTTGAGCTGGCCGAGGATGCAGTTGAACAGGGTCGACTTGCCGCTGCCGTTCGGGCCGATGATGCCGAGGATCTCGCCGGCGCGGACGTCGAACGAAACGCCGTCGACCGCGACGATGCCGCCGAACCGCTTCGCCAGCCCGTGCACCTCGAGGACGGCACTCACGGTGTTGCCCTTGGCGCCGCGGCGCGGCGCGCCCGCAACAGGCGATCCGCCAGGCCGAGCAGGCCCGCCGGCGAGACCGCCATCAGGAAGACGACCAGGACCGCATAGGCCATCAAATAGTAGCCCTGGGTGAAGCGCAGCCATTCGGGCAGCAGCACCGCGACCACGGCCCCAAGATAGGGCCCGAAGAAATAGCCGGAGCCGCCGACCACCACCATCAGCAGCAGGTTGAGCGACAGCCCAAGCGCGAACGGCGAGGGATCGATGTACTGCACGAGCGGCGCATAGAGCGCGCCCGCGATGCCGCCGAGGCCGGCGCCGAGCGCGAACGCGAGCAGCGTATAGCGGCGGGTGTCGACGCCGAGCGAGAGCGCGCGCAGCGGGTTCTCGCGCACCGCCACGAAGGCGCGCCCCCACGGCGAGCGGATGAGCCACCACGTCGCGAGCGACACGAGCACGAGATGCGCGAGGCAGAAATAATAGAAGGCGCGCGGCGGCTCCATCGAGAGGCCGAGCACGCTCGGCCGCGGAATGTTGCTGATGCCGTAGATGCCGCCGGTGAGCCATTCCTCGTTGCGGAAGACGAGATAGACGAGGGTGGTGAACGCGAGCGTCACGAAGGCGAGGTAGTGGTGCTGCACGCGCAGCGCCGGATAGCCGAGCAGCCAGCCGATGGCGAAGCAGGCGAGGGCGGCCAGCACATAGCCCGACCAGAACGGCCAGCCGTGCGTCGTCAGGTACGCCGTGACGTAGGCGCCGATGCCGACGAACGCCGCCTGGGCGAGCGAAATCTGTCCCGCATAGCCGAGCGTGAGGTTGAGGCCGATCGCCGCGATGCTCATCACGGCCCACATGCCGAGGATGAACACGCCGTAGGGCTTGAAGGCGAAGGGCGCCGCCAGCAGGAACGCGGCGATGAGCGCGAGCGCGACGGCGGCGAGGAGGCGCCTCATACGGTGCGCTCCTCCACGCGGCCGAGCAGGCCCTGCGGGCGGAAAAGAATGACCAGGATCAGGATCAACAGCGGCAGCGCCAGGCGATACTGCGACGAGACGTAGGCGGCGGCGAAATCGTCGACGACACCGAGCAGCAGCCCGCCGACGATTGCGCCGCGCACCTGATTGAACCCGCCGACGATCGCGGCAATGAAGGCGTAGAGCCCGAGCCATTCGCCGTTGGTGAACTTGGCGAGATAGATCGGCGTGATCAGCACCGAGGCGAGCGTGACCAGCGCGGCGTTGATCAGAAAGGTGTAGAGAATCATCCGTTCGACCCTGATGCCGAGCACGCGCGCGACCGTCGGGTTCTGCGCGGTCGCCTGCATGCAGCGGCCGGTGCGGGTGCGGGCGAGAAAGAGCTGCAGCGCGCCGACCGCCGCGATGCACAGGGCGAGCACGACGACGTTCTGCAGCGAAAAGGCCGTGCCGAGAACGGTCACGTTGGCGTCGGTCGCGAGCGGCGGAAACGGCTGGGCATCGGCGCCGTAGAATTCGCGCACCGCCTCCTTCATCAGGATCGACAGCCCGATGGTCGAGATCACCAGCGGCAGCACGCCGTGGCGGATCAGCGGATCGACGATGAGCCGCTTGAACAGGAGCCCGAGCACGACCACCGAGACCGCCGTCGCGACGCCGACCGCGGGCCAGAACGCCAGGCCGAAATGGCCCATGGCGATGAGCACGAAGAACGCCGGCAGCATGACGAACTCGCCCTGGGCGAAGTTGATCGTCTGCGAGGTCTGCCACACCAGCGTGAAGCCGATCGCGACCAGCGCGTAGATCGCACCGGTCGCGAGCCCGGCGACGAGGAGCTGAAGGATATCGGCGAGCATGGTCTCGACCTTTCGGTCGGCCGATCGCGCCGGCCTATTTGCCCAGCTTGGGCAGAATTTTCGTGATCTTCTGCTGGCCGTTGACCACCTCGGCGAGGAAGCTGATGCGGTCGATCTCGCCTTTGTCGTCCCAGGTGGTCGCGATCAGGATGCTCGGCTCGTCCTGCGGCGTGATGGTGAGCCCGTGCATCGCGGCGGCGAAGCCGGCGCGGTCGAATTTCTCGAGCTTCTTCTCGGTCACGTACTTGATCGCATAGACCGCCGTGTATCCCTTGATGCCGTTGTGGTCGGGCTTGTAGTTGAAGCGCTTCTGGAAGCGCGCCGTGAATTCGGCGACCGCCGGGATCGGCGCGTCGGCGCTGAGCCCGACGTGGCCCATCGCGCCGTTCGCGGCCTCGCCGGCGAGCTCGATCGCCTTCTGGCTCAGTAGCGTCGTGTCGCCGATGAACGGGCCTTTCAGGCCCTGCTTGCGCGCTTCGCGCATGATGCGCGCGCATTCCTCCTCGTTGCTGTAGACGAACACCGCGTCGGGGTTGGCGGCCTTGAGCTTGACCACGTCGGCGGCGAAATCCACCTGGCCGGACTCGGTCGACACGTCGGCGACGACCTTGATGCCGCGCGCGGCCATCTCGCGCAGGAACTGATCGCGCCCGCCCTTGCCGAAATCGTTGTTCACCCAGATGATCCCGATCGTCTTCGCCTTGATCTCGTCGTGGATGAAATTGGAGATCTTCGGGATGCCGATCTGCTGGCCGAACGAGGTGCGGAAGAGGTACGGATCGCTCATCGCGGTGAGCTCGGCCGCCTCGCCGCCGATGAGATGCGGTATCTGCGCCTGCCGCAGCAGCGGCATGGTCGCCTTCACGTTGCCGGAGAAGATCGGGCCGAGCACCACATAGGGATCGGCGTCGATCGCCTTCTGCATCTGCGCCCGCGCGACGCCCGGATTGGACTGGGTATCGAACTGGCTCAGCGCGATCTTCTCCCCGAGAATGCCGCCCTTGGCGTTGATCTCCTCGCTTGCCAGGATGATGCCATCGCGGAAATTGCCGCCCGACACGGCGCCGGCGCCGGAAATCTCGCCCACGTACACGAGCTTCACCTCGGCCGCCGATGCGCCGCCGGCGAGCAGCATCAGCGCCGACAGCGCAAGCCCCAATACCTGTTGCCTCATGACGCCCCTCCCTCGTGGTGCGCCTCGGCGGGCCCACCGTCACGTGGATTATGACGAGGGTGCAGCGAGGCGCAAGCTTTCGCGGGTCGATCCGGGCAACGACCGGCTGAGCGTGTCGCCCGACAAAAAGGCGCGGGGACGCGAGGGTTCAAACTTTGCGCGGCGTCCCGATTTCACCCACGCCGCATTCCAGGCTCGCACGGTCCCACCTCGCCGTGTTGGCCGCCGCCTCATACGTGCTCTGCAGAAATTCCATCAACGCAGATTCCGCATCGCGCGCAGTGCGCACCGCATCGTAGGGCAGGACGAACTCACCCAGCTCCTTGTTGAAAAAGGCTTGCGCGGGACCCACCGGCGCGGCGGCAAACCCCTCCGGCGCCGGATAGGCATAGGAATAATAGGCCGGGTAGTCGATCGGCCCGCCCCCGGGCCAGAAGCCGGCGCTCGACACCTCGTGCGAATAGGCCTCGCGCACGACCGCGTCGGACAGATGCGGGATGCCGCCCGGATGCAGCGGCGCACGGCGGCCGGAGAAACGCGTCACCGCAAGATCGAAGCTGCCCCAGAAGAAGTGCACCGGGCTCGCCTTGCCGAGAAAGCCGGTACGGAAATCGGAGAGCACGGCATGCGAGCGCACCAGCACGCGCCAGAAGCGATTGGCGAAATCGGGATCGTAGGAAGCGTGCGCGCGATCCTGATCGAACGGGACGGCATCGGCGATCTCGTTCGGCATCGTGTCGATGGCGAGCGCGATGCCGAGCTCCTCGAGTGCGATCATGACGTCGGCGTAGAACTCGGCGACCGAGACGGGCCGCAGCATGACCTGGCGAAACTCGCCATCGGTCAGGCGGATCCACAGCGTGTGGTCGATGAAGTCGAACTCGATCTCGAAATCGCGCTTGGCGGTCGAGATCAGCGGCGTCACGAGGCCGCGGGCGCTGACGCGCAAGGTCACGTGCCACGAATGATTGAGCCACGGCGTCGCCGCGAGGCGCACCTTGCCGACGATCTGCGTCCATAGCTGTAGGGTAGCGGCGGTGTCTTTCCACGCCGCGTAGGGAAGGTCGGGCCAGCGATCGGAGCTTGGTGACATCATCGTCTCCTCGCGAGCGCCGTCACCCTCCCCTGCAGGGCCCCTGCAGCGGACGGTGAAGCGCAGTCCTACTTCGCCAGATCGCCCAACATGCTGGCGGCGACCGACAGCTTCGACAACGTCAACCCGGAGGCCGCGATCTCGTGCACGGCCATGCGCACGCGCTCGACGTCGTCGCGGCGCGCCGCGACCCATTGGTCGACCGCGCCGGCGCCGGCGGCGCCGTTGGCCATCATCTCGCCGGTGATGCGGCATTCGGCGGTGCCGATCGCCGCCAGCGCGCGGTCGAGCGCGAGGCGATCGAAATAATCGGCGACCGGAATGCCGCGCGCCGCCGCGGCGATGCGATCGACCTGGAAATAGGCGCCGGCCGCGAAATAGGTCGCCGCCACGTCGGCAACCGCCTTCTTGCTGCTGTCCGCCACCAGCACGATGTCGGCGGCGGGAATGAGCCATGGCAAGTCGGCGATGCGGCCCGCCACCGCGGCGGGCACGCCGGCGGTCGTGAGCTCGGCAGCGCGGGCGCGGCGCGTGGTCAGCGCAGCTTCGGTGAGCACGCCGTCGAGCACGGCGGCCACGATGGCGATACCGGCGTGATAGTGGTCGATCACCGCCGCAAGGCCCCGGCTGAGATCGACGCTGCGCAGGAACCAGACCAGCCGGTCGAGAATGAGATCCTGCACGGCGGTGAACAAATCGAGCTGCAGCTTGCCGGGGATCTCGTTGTCGAGCGCCTCGATATCGGTGTTGAGCCCGATCAGGTCGTAGCTGTTGCGCACCGCCGCGAACGCCGCCGCGATGCGCGAGGGCGGCGCGCCGGTCTCGTCGGCGATACGCACGACCAGGGTCGGGCCGCCGCGATTGATCATCGAGTTGGCGAGCTGGGTCGCGATGATCTCGCGGCGCAGCCGATGATGCGTCAGCGCGTCGGGATATTTCTCCGCCACTGCCGGCGGGAAGTAGCGGTTGAGCTCGCGGCCGAGATAAGGATCGTCCGGCACTGACGAGGCGAGCAGGTCGTCGTTGAGCGAGAGCTTCGCATAGGCGAGCAGCACCGAAAGCTCCGGCCGCGTCAGCGGCTCGCTGCGGCGTCGCCGCTCGGTCAGCTCGACGTCGTCGGGCAGGAACTCGACGGCGCGGTCGAGCAGGTGGCGCGATTCGAGGATCTGCATCATGCGCTGCTGGAAGCCCAGATCCTCGAGCCCGCGCCGCTCGGCGAGCGAGAGCGCGAGCGTCTGCTGGTAATTGTTGCGCAGCACGAGCTTCGCCACGTCGTCGGTGAGGCTCGCCAGCAGCGTGTTGCGTCCCTCGCGCGTGATCCGCCCGTCGCGCATCGGCCGGCTGAGCGCGATCTTCAGATTGACCTCGACATCCGACGTGTTGACGCCGGCCGAGTTGTCGATCGCGTCGGTGTTGAGACGAATCTTCCGCCGCGCCGCCTCGATGCGGCCGCGCTGCGTCATGCCGAGATTGCCGCCCTCGCCAATCACTTTGCAGCGCAAGTCGGCGCCGGTGATGCGGATCGCGTCGTTGGCCCGGTCGCCGGCCGCCTCGTCGCCCTCGGTCGTGGCGCGCACGTAGGTGCCGATGCCGCCGAAGAACAAGAGATCGACCGGCGCCTCGAGAATGGCGCGCATCACCTCCTGCGGCGTCGCCTTCGCCTGGCTGAAGCCGAGCGCGGCCTGCGCCTGCGGCGAGAGGTCGATCTCCTTGTGGGCGCGCGAGTAGACGCCGCCGCCGTTCGAGATCAGCGACTTGTCGTAGTCCTGCCAGCTCGAGCGCGGCAGGTCGAACAGGCGCTGGCGCTCGACGAAGCTCTTCTCGGGATCGGGCGACGGATCGATGAAGATGTCCCGGTGATCGAACGCGGCGAGGAGCTTGGTGGTGCGCTCGCGCAGCATGCCGTTGCCGAACACGTCGCCCGACATGTCGCCGATGCCGACGCAGGTGAACGGCGTCTTCCCGATGTCGATGTCCATCTCGCGGAAGTGGCGTTTGACGGATTCCCAGGCGCCGCGCGCCGTGATGCCCATCTTCTTGTGGTCGTAGCCGGCCGAACCGCCCGACGCGAAGGCGTCGTCGAGCCAGAAGCCGTGCTCACTCGCGATGCCGTTGGCGATGTCGGAGAACGTGGCGGTGCCCTTGTCGGCCGCGACCACGAGGTAGGGATCGTCGCCGTCGTGGCGTACCGTGTCGACGGGCGGCACGAGCTTGCCGTCGGCGCCGAAGTTGTCGGTGATGTCGAGCATGGTCGACATGAAGATGCGGTAGGTTGCGACGCCCTCGGCCGCGATCGCGTCGCGGCTCGCGCCGGCCGGGATGCGCTTGGGCACATAGCCGCCCTTGGCGCCGACCGGCACGATCACGGCATTCTTGACCTGCTGCGCCTTGACGAGGCTCAGGACCTCGGTGCGGAAGTCCTGCGGCCGGTCCGACCAGCGGATGCCGCCGCGCGCCACCTTGCCGAAGCGCAGGTGCACGGCCTCGAGCCGCGGCGAGTAGATGAAGATCTCGCACAACGGCCGCGGCAGCGGCATGCCGTCGACACGATGGCTGTCGAGCTTGCAGGCGATCTCGGCCTTGACCCGGCCGTCGGCGCCGAGCTGGTAGAAGTTCGTGCGCGTCGCCGCCTGCACGATGTTGACGAAGTGGCGGATGATGCGGTCCTCGTCGAGGCTGTCGACCTTCTCCAACGCAGCGTCGATCTCGGCGGCGAGCGCCGCCTCGCGCTCGGCGCGCGCGCCCCCCGTGGCGCCGAGGCGCGGATCGAAGCGCGCATGAAACAGCGCGGCGAGCTTCGCCGCGATGGCGCCATGGCGCACCAGGGTGGCCCACAGGTAGTCCTGCGAGTAGGGCACGCGGATTTGCCGCAGATAGCGCGCGATCGCCCGCAGCAGCGCGATGTCGCGCCACGGCAGCTGGCCGGCGAGCACGAGGCCGTTGAAGCCGTCGTTCTCGGCGAAGCCGCGCATGACCATGATGAAGCAGGTCTCGAGATGGCTCTTGAGCGACGCGAGGTCGAGCTTGCCGCCGCCCACGAGCGTGAGCGCCATGTCGTGCAGCCAGAAATCGGGCGCGTCGCGGCCAAAGCTCTGGGCGTGATAGGTCGATTCGTCGACGACGCGGAAGCCCATGTGCTCCAGCACCGGCACGCGCTCGGACAGCGGGATCGGCCGGCCGTGGCTCCAGACCTTGAGGCCGAGCGACGACCCATCTTCCCAGACGCGCTGGTAGAAGTCGACCGCGAGCGGGCGCTCGGGCGTGAGGGTGTCGATGGTGCGGATGTCGGTGACGGCATCGAGCGGCGAGAACGCCTCGCGGTACGCCTGGCTGAAGGCGTCCTGGTAGCGCGCGAGCAGCGCGCTCGCCTTGGCGGGATCGCACGCCTCGGCGAGGGCGTCGGCGAGCGCATCGCTCCAGGTGCGCACGATGTCGGCGACGCCGCCTTCGAGCTCGGCGCGCGACGGCTCGGGCATCGGGTCGCGCCCGCGCGCGACGATGAAATGCACGCGCACAAGCGGACCTTCGGGGAAGAACGGCGCGAACGACGCGATGGTGCCGCGATAGGCGTCGCCCAGGAAGGCGCCGATCTGCTCGCGGATGGCGCTGTCGAAGCGGTCGCGCGGCACATAGACGAGCACCGAGGTGAAGCGATCGAAGCGATCGCGCCGCGCCAGCACGCGCACGCGCGGGCGCTCGTCGAGCTGCAGGATCAGCAGGCCGAAGCGCAGCAGCGTCTCGGTGTCGATGGCAAAGAGCTCGTCGCGCGGATATTGCTCGAGCACGACCGCGAGCGCCTTGCCGGAATGGCTCGACGGGTCGAAGCCGGCGCGGGCGATCACGGCGGCGGCCTTGCGGCGCAGATATGGGATGCTGCGGGTCGAGCGCGTGTAGGCGGTCGAGGTGAACAGGCCGACGATGCGGAAGATGCCGACGACCCGGCCGGACTTGTCGTAACGCTTGACGCCGACCAGATCCATGGTGACGCGGCGATGCACGCGTGCTTCCTGGTTGGTCTTGATGATGACCAGCGCCTGCGGCTCCTTGAGGAACTCGCGCCCGGCGGCCGGTACGTCGAGCCGCTCGCCGCCCGATGTCATCACCTCGCTGGCGCGATGGCGCAGGATGCCGAGCACCGAGGCGGGCTCCTCGGCGAGCACGCCGCTCGCCTCGTCGTAAGCGTCCTCGCGCACCCCCAGGAAGGTGAAGTTCTGGTCCACGAGCCATTCGAGGAACGCAATCGCCTCGGCGACTTCCTCCTGCGGCAAGGGCGGCGGATTCGCCTTGAGCTCGGCCGTGATGGCTGCGACGCGGTCCATCATCGGCCGCCAGTCGGCGACCGCGAGGTTGACCTCGGTGAGCGTATCGCCGACGGCAGAAAGGATCTTCGCCTTGCGCTCCTCGTTCTCGATCCGGTCGAGGTGGATGTGGATGAAGCTTTCGCGCGCCCCAGTGGGGTCAAGGCGGGTGATCCGGCCGTCGGCGCCGCGGGCGACGCCCAGCACCGGATGGGCGACGAGCCGCACGCTGATGCCGAGCGCCGCGAGCGCGCCCATGGTGGAATCGAGCAGGAACGGCTTGTCGTCGTTGATGATCTCGAGCACCGAGATGGCGCCGGTGTGGTTGCCGCCGCGCGGCGCCTGCAGTCGCATCTTGACCTCGCCGGGCTTGCGCTCGGCGAGCAGACCCCAGGCCTGTCGCGTCAGCAGCGCGAGATCGCCCGCCGTGTAGGCGAGCACGTCCTCGGGCGCGGCGCGACCGAACAGGCGCTCGGTGAGCTCGGGCGGTATCGGAGCAGGGAGCAGCGCGCCCGCGGCCTTGATCAGGTCGCGCGCACGCTCGCCCCCGTCATCGGCGACGGGCAACACCTTGGAGGTCTTGTCGTGCGGCTTGTCGTGCATGGGCTCTCCGCCGATTGTTCCCGGAAGCGGGCCGACCTTTGGGATTAGATCGAGCCTGTCACTGCGCGCGTCCCGACGCAATCTCGATCGGCCGACGCCTCTCAGTTGTGCGCAGGCGGTTACACGAGCCGTGCCGGCAGTTGTAAGCTGGCGCGGAAGCGATGCCAGCAAGGGAGCGCGCCGTGAACGACCAGCGACAGAAATCCGGCAAGAGCGTCAAGCCAAAGCCCAGTGAGGCGCCGCGCCCGCGCCAGGCGGCGGACGACGACACCACCATCACGGCGCTCGACCTGAAGGAAGCGGCGCCGACCGACGCGATGGCGGCCTATTTTCGCAAATGCGAAGAGAAGCTCGGCTTCGTCCCCAACGTGCTCAAGGCCTACGCGTTCGACATGCCGAAGCTCGAGGCCTTCGTCGCCATGTACAACGACCTGATGCTTGCGCCCTCCGGCCTCTCCAAGCTCGAGCGCGAGATGATCGCGGTCGCGGTCTCGTCGGTGAACCGCTGCTACTACTGCCTCACGGCGCACGGCGCGGCCGTGCGCGCGCTGTCCGGCGATCCGGTGCTGGGCGAGCTGATGGTGATGAACTATCGCGCCGCGCGCCTCTCGCCCCGCGAGCGCGCGATGCTGGATTTCGCCGTGAAGCTCACGGAAGAGCCGTGGGCGGTCGAGGAAGCTGACCGCGAGGCGCTGCGCAAAACCGGCTTCTCGGCACGGGATATCTGGGATATCAGCGCGGTCGCGGGATTCTTCAACATGTCGAACCGGATCGCGAGCGCGACGGATATGCGGCCGAATTCGGTCTATCATGAGCAATCGAGGTAGTCTGGCTCCCACGTGCCGTCCTTGCTACCGAACCGACTGCACCTGTCGCGGGCGGCTATAGCTGGCGTTCTCAGCAGGTGGTTCTATTTGATGCCACTTGACGGCCGGTTGTAAGGCGCTCCAATATCAACTTGGGGAGCAGCCCGGATGAATGTCGATGTCGCGCGGCTGAAAGAGATCGCAGCCGCGAACAACCGCTATGACGTTCAATTGTCGCGCCTAACTGAGGCCGGCAAGCAGACATCTTGCATCAAGGATGCGGTTGAAAAATCGATTGAAAACATCCAGAAGGGCCACGAACGTTCTTTCGTGATTTACGGAGAGCCACAGAGCGGCAAGACAGAGATGATGATCTGTCTGACCGCTCGATTAATCGACGCTGGATTCAGCATTGTCGTTCATCTGCTCAATGACAGCGTGCAACTCCTTCAACAGAACCTCGAACGCTTTCAGCGCTCACGACTTGCTCCAGCTGCCAAGAATTTCTCCGACGTCCTCGACCCCGATATCTCGCTGCGGACCGGCCACCATGTGATCTTCTGCAAGAAAAATACGCACGACTTAAATCGACTGATTGAGAAAATCGGCACTGCAGCATCCAAGGTCATAATAGACGATGAGGCTGATTTTGCCACCCCGAATGCCAAAATCAATCAGGGAGAAGTCACGAAAATCAATCAGCTCGTCGGCGATCTCCTCGGGACATCGGGTATCTACATCGGCGTAACAGCGACACCAGCGCGTCTCGATCTGAACAATACGTTTAATAATAACAACGAAGTGTGGGTCAACTTCCCACCGCACGAAG
This sequence comes from Xanthobacteraceae bacterium, assembly GCA_035293985.1. GTDB lineage: Bacteria > Pseudomonadota > Alphaproteobacteria > Rhizobiales > Xanthobacteraceae > JAVDCA01. The sequence goes on along the minus strand of DATGLS010000014.1, from coordinate 196,855 downwards.
AGTATACCGGCCAAGATGTTTTCTTCCCAGTAGACTCGTGGCCGAACGGGTACAACCTGAAGCTTCTACCTGATCAAGATGATGGCCCCAGATTTCTACGCGAAGCCGTACATCGATTTCTGGTTCGTGTCGCATTCATGAATCTGAGCGCTCAAAAAGAGCAAAACTTCTCCATGCTCATTCACACGAGTGGAAAAAAAATAGACCATAAGGCGGATAAAAAGCCGATCGACGATGTATTTCAGGCTTTAGTCGATACCAGCTCTGCGAAATTCGTGAAGGCAGTCACTGAAATTAAATCCGCTGCCGATTCTCTCTACGAACCTGGAATGTCTGACCGAATTCTAGATTATGTGGTCGCAAATAAAGATCGCTTCAACACGATCATTCTCAACAGCGAACGAGATAAGAACACTGACTTTAAATCGGCCACAAATCCCTCCGCATTATTCACCTTTGTAATTGGCGGAAACATCGTCTCTCGCGGAGTGACATTCGATAATCTTCTCTCGATGTTCTTTACGCGCGACTCCAAACATAAATTGCAGCAAGACACTTATATTCAACGCGCTCGCATGTTCGGATCGCGAAAGGCCTACTTGCAGCATTTTGAGCTGACAATTCCGAATCAGCTTTTCGCAGAGTGGCACAAATGCTTTGTATTTCACAAGCTGGCACTCGCGGCCATTAAAGCGGGGCTTGGCTCTCCCGTATGGCTCGGAGACATGCGTATTTCGCCGGTTTCGGCAGCGAGTATCGATCAAGCCAACGTCTCCTTGGATAGAGGAGAAATGTCGTTCCGGCTTTTTGACTATGACGAGCGACTTGTAAACGTTATCAGAGCTCCAGACGCTCCGCCAAAAAAGTTGAAAAAGATTCAGGACCTCATCGGAGATAAAGCGCTGCCTGACTATGTTATCCGCTATGTGGAAAGCACTTCGGCCCAAGTTAACTCCATCGCAATCCACGAGCCGGTGAGCATCGAAAATTACCGCGACGCTGACGGTCTAGACAAAGACAAGATTGAACGTAAGAGAGGCTTCTTCGGAAAATCCCAGCGTGACAAATTTCCTGATGCTGTCCACCACTTCGCTGTCTTCCGCAATGGAAAGGGGAAGGCTCGCGTGATATACAAGTTTGTAGGCAACATCACCTTCATCAAGAACTTGAAACATGTCGGATGAATACGAATTCTATCAGGGCGTAGTGTTACGCCAGCTGATAGTCGGCGCCGAGCTGTCACTGATAATGCGGCCTTTCGTCAAAGAAGGGCGCATAAATGCCTTTGTGATCAATGGAAAGGTGGGCGTCTTTATCAAGCATTCCGCAAAGCGCATGTCGCCTTGGCGCTTCACTTTTACCCTCGAGCAGGTATCTGACCTTCTGGATTTGGAAGCGGTCTGCTTCGACTCATTTGTGGTATTTGTCTGCGGCGACGATGGATTGGTGACGCTCGACGTTGGCAGCCTCCATCAAATAGTCAGCTTTGATGAGAGCGAACATGCGTGGGTACGGGTCGATCGCAAGCCGCGAGCGCAATATGATGTATCCGGAAACCGCGCCGAGCTAGGTCACAAGATTGCTAATGGCACAACTCTGATTCACCAACGGCTCTTAAACGCAATTCGTGAGCGCCGCGCATCATGAGTCGAGCGCAGAGGGGAAGTATCTACGAGGTGCTAGGGAGGAGCCCAGTGCACCCTTTCCCGGCGCGGATGGCTCCGGGTATTGCGGTTTCCTTTCTCTCAAGCTCGCAAAAGCGCCTTCGCGTTCTCGATCCAATGATGGGCTCTGGAACTGTCGTTGCCTTGGCGAGAGCAAAGGGACACCACGCTATCGGCGTGGATATTGATCCTCTTGCCGTATTGATGACAAAGGTTTGGACCACCACAGTTGACTGCTCGCGAGCTCGCCTTAAGGCTCGACAAGTTCTCGCCAGGGCGCAATCTATGAATGTGACCTTGCGGACGGCGTATCCTAAGAATGCCGACGATGAAACCCGCAGATTCGTACGATACTGGTTCGACAGGCACACGCGACCGCAAATGGTTGCGCTCGCAACGTCAATCCACCGTGTCCGCGACAATAAAATGCGAGACGTGCTCTGGTGCGCATTTTCGCGCCTGATCATCGCTAAGCAAGCTGGCGTATCCTTGGCGATGGATCTTGCTCACAGCCGGCCCCACAGAGCCTTCCAACGAGCGCCCATAAAGCCTTTTCCGAATTTTCTTGCTGCCGTAGACCGCGTCCTACAGAATTGCATTTCGACCTCAGATGCGGACCGCGGGCCAGCTCCGCATTTGCGCGGCGGCGACGCAAGGAATTTACGGGTTCCCGATCGAAGCATCGATCTCGTCTTAACATCACCTCCGTACATAAACGCGATCGACTATATGCGATGCAGCAAGTTCTCGCTTATCTGGATGGGGTTTACAGTCAAAGAACTGCGAGAGCTTAGAAGTCGTAGTGTCGGGTCAGAAGTTGGGCAATACCGGCCTGCAAACCATTCCGCTAAGATACTTAAGGAGTTCAAGCTTGCTAACCGCCTTTCCTCGCGTAATAGGGCTGTTTTAGCGCGCTTTATCGAAGACATGTCCGTGGCGCTTGGCGAAGCCTGGCGCGTGTTGGTGCCTGGTGGTCGAGCAGTGTATGTCCTCGGTGATAACAATTTGCGAGGCACTTACATTTCGAATTCCCGATTGATTCGCGTACTGGCCTCTCGCGCTGGCCTGAAATTCGTACACCAGCAGACGCGTGCTTTGCCGCCCAATCGGCGCTACCTTCCGCCGCCATCGCGGAATAAACCCAAGGATTCACTCGACGTGCGCCTCCACAGAGAGGTTGTCCTGTCGTTTAGGAAGCCTCTCGACCGGAAGCAACGCAAATAGACCAAGGCGCGACCACGACGGGAAGGCCAGGGCCGCTCATCCCGTGATCGACTTCGGAAGAGGGACGGCTTCGCGAACACCGTAGTCGTCTTCCGTAGGATTGAGGAACCAGACACGGCGTTTGCGCTGGATAAAAAAGTCAATCTCTCTTGAGATGCCTGAGCTCTCGCGCCAACCGTCCAACGGCAGGATCGCCATCTCAGCACAGACCTCCATAAATGCCTCGTCAAAAGAGACCCAAAATTCTGAACCGAGGGTGCCGTCGAAGCCCGCAATGATGGAGTCAATTGGATGGGTCATGGTTACGGGACTGAAGACGATGTATCCGCTTTGAATTAAGGATGCCGCTGCCTTTGTTGCAGCTACAAAGCGTTGCTCTCTTATATCAGCACACGAATGCGTGTAAGGGCACGCGAGATAAATTATTTTATTGCTTTTGGGCGCAACCATGCGGTCCACTCTGCTGAGGAGTTCATTGAACGCGTCCTGGGAGACTACACCGTGAACGGGCCGACCGCTACTTCTGAGCAACCCACCGCTGGTCTCAATGATCGTCAGGTGTGGGACGATGAATACCGAATTGTCCAAGCAATTCCGAGTACAATTCGGGTGAATCCGTCTAAAGCGCTGCTCCTAGCCGAGACTCTGCTGAACTTCCAAGTCATCCGCCGAGTCTTCGATGCTGGTACCGGCAACGGTCGCAATGCGGTTCATTTGGCGGCGAGGCCCTGCACTGTCGTCGGTGCCGATTTTTCCCCGTTGGCTCTTCTCCGTGCGCAAGACCTGGCGAGGAGAGCAAGATTGGACGGACGCACCTTATTGGTGCGATTGAACCTGTTGGAAGAATTGCCGTTCGACGACGGTGTTTTTGATCTGTGCCTCGATTCGTACGTGTCCTGTCATTTCTTGGAAAACGTGAACTTCTTGAAATACTGGCATGAGCTCTCGCGAGTGGTGCGGAAGGACGGCTACATCTTCACCTCAATGTTCGCGACTGATGACGAGTATCTGGCGGGCATCAAGGATCCAGAGCAATTTGATGGGTATCGGATCGTGACCGATCCTAGGAATGGGATCACCAAGCGAGTTCTGGATGAGACACAATTCGAGACACTTTTTCCGAAGCCGCTAGAGATGCGATACTTGTTGAAGTTTCAATTCTCAGATATGGTGGTTGGAGAGATCTTTCGGCGCAGCTTGCTCATCGCGATTTTGCAGAAGCCTGCATAGATGCCCGATCCAACCTCGGAGCCTAACGGCGATCGCGCGGCAGAGAAATTCCGGATCGACTTCATCGATCCGTTGTTTGCTGTAGCTATTCATATTGGCTTCGTTGAAGGCCTCCTACAGGAAGCTTGGTGGAAAGACGAGCGGCTTCCAGCGCTTGGGGCTGAGTTGGGGCATCTGAGTTTTTTTTTAGCAGGGCTCGTCGTACTCGTTGCGAGTTGGACCGGCTATCATACCTCTATTGCTCTGAAGCCGATACGGAAAGAGCCGCGGTTTTGGCTCGATATCGTCCTTCTGGTCGCTTATATCTTTCTCCTGCTGTTGTTTCGAAGGCCAGCGGCACTTGCCGTGTCAATGGCGATTATCTTTATCGTTTATTGCCTCTGGGATTTTTTCAAGACGCTTGAGTATGCCGATCTATATTATGAGCCTGCGGGCGCGGCGGGAATAAGTGAATACATGCGCCGCTGTTTCTTGGGTTGGCTTTCCCTTCGACCGTCACACGAATGGATTGGCGGAATCGTAAATATTGGTTGGACGGCCTTTTACATCGTTTTAGCGCCGATTTCATTTGTCAATTGGTTTACCTCTCCGCTTGGCAACGGTGTTCTTGCTCTGATATTTATCGTAACGACGGTGGCCTATCGCTACGATAAAGCCAATCAGGGTTGGCTTATTTGTTCGGTTCCGGCAAAGCTGATCATAGCAGTCATGCTATTGTTCGCGTTTCTGCTGTGCTCGGATGCGGCGTGCTGCAGTTGAGTCTGGTTCGGGATTCGGCGAAGATTGGGGTCCACTCGGGTCGTGACCGTACTGGCGCACCGGCGACGCGAAGCAAATCTCATGGGGAACGGCATGCTCACCAAGCTCATCCTTGCCTCTGCCGTCACGTTGTTTGCCACGCCGGCGCTCGCACAAGCACCAAAGATCGTCATGGAAGAGATGATGGTCCCCGCCGTCGATCCCGGCATTCAGATCTACGTGCGCAACAAGCACCCGGCGAGCCTCACCACATTCCGCCCCGACCGCACCGTGCTGTTCGTGCATGGCGCCACTTATCCGGCCTCGACCGCGTTCGATCTGCCGCTCGGCGGCATGTCGTGGATGGATTACCTCGCGCAGCATGGCTACGACGTCTACCTGCTCGACATCCGCGGCTACGGGCACTCGACGCGCCCGCCCGAGATGGCGCAGCCAGCGGCGGCGCATCCGCCGATCGTGCGCGGCGACGTCGCCATCAAGGACATCGGCGCGGTCGTCGACTTCATCTTGAAGCGCCGCAGCATCGCGCGGCTCGACCTGATCGGCTGGTCATGGGGCACGGTGCTGATGGCGGCCTATGCGTCGCAGAACAACGCCAAAGTCGACCGGCTCGTGCTCTACGCGCCGGTATGGATCCGCCAGACTGCCTCGCTGGTGCAGACCGGCCCCGGCCCGCTCGGCGCCTACCGGATGGCGAGGCGCGAGCAGGCGAAGACGCGCTGGCTCACCGGCGTGCCGGAGGACAAGAAGGCCTCCCTCATTCCGGCCGGCTGGTTCGATCAATGGGCGGATGCCACCTGGGCGACCGATCCGGATGCGAACACACACACGCCGCCCGCGATCCGCGCGCCCAACGGCGTCGTTGCCGACGGGCTCGACTACTGGTCGGCCGGCAAGGCTTATTACGATCCGGCCAAGATCACGGCGCCGACGCTCTTGGTGCAGGCCGAGTGGGACCGCGACGCGCCGCCCTACATGGCGCAGACGCTGTTTCCGCTGCTCGTGAATTCTCCCGGCAAGCGCTACGTCATGCTCGCCGAGGGCACGCACACCATCATCATGGAGAAGAACCGGCTCGAGCTGTTCAAGACGGTGCAGAGCTTCCTCGATGACGGTAGGGGGTCGTGAAGAAGTGCGAATAGCGAGTAGGAGTAGCGAATAGCGAAAACCGTCATGGCCGGGCTTGTCCCGGCCATCCACGTCTTTCTTGATTAGCGAAGACGTGGATGCCCGGGCGAGCCCGGGCATGACGGCATTGTTAGCTGTTCGCCACTCGCTATTCGCATCCTCTCATATCTCCACCAGCTTGTCCGGCAGCTCCTTGGGCTGCACGGCGCCGGGCGGGCGCGGGAAGTGCTCGGCCAGCACGGCACCGCAGCGCTCGACAGCGCCGACGAAGCCGTCGCCGGGGCGGCCATCCTTGATGGCGGCGATGAGGACGTCGATCGCGCCATTCCAGGTCTCGGGATCGACCTTCTGGTGGATGCCTTCATCGGCGATCACGGTGGCGTAGCGCTCGGCCTGCGCGGCGAAAATCAACACGCCGGTGCGCTCCCGGCTCTTGTGCAGGCCTTGCGCCGCGAACTGGCGCATGGCGGTGAGATGCGCGCGGGCGCGCTGGATCGCGCGCGGCACGAGGTGGATGCGCAAACGCGGCAACGAGAAGAACGCGAGCGCGAAGGCGAAGCCGGCGAGCTGGACCACATAGATGCGGCCGGCGGATTCGTCGGTGAGCATGATCGCCCACAGCGGGATCAGCAGCGCAAACACGGATGCCCAGGCGAACGGGGCGAGCGGATAGCGGCTCGCATACTGCGCCACCACGCAATAGATCTCGCCCATGGTTTTCGCCTCCGCGGCCCGGATCGCGTCGGCAACGCGCTGCTTGTCCGACTCAGGAATCATGCGTCTCTCCTCACCAGCTTCCCGACGACCCACCGCCGCCAAAGCTGCCGCCGCCACCGGAAAAGAATCCGCCCGACCAGGATGAGCTGGACGAGCCAGACGACCAGTGCGAATGCGACGACGCGCTCGGCGCGTAGTTGAGCCAACTGAAGAATTGGAATTTCGCCCGCCGCTCGAGGAGCTGGCGCAGGCGGTCCTGCCACGTCGACATCCCGAGCCAGATGCCGATATGCAGCCCCAGCGGCAGCAGCAGCCACAGCCAGAGCATCGTCACCAACGAGCAGCCGCAGGCGAGCACGAACAGGCCGACGATGACGATCATGTCGCCCGGCATGTACGACAGGATGCCGCCGACGCCATGCATCACGCGGGTGAAGCGCGCCGGGCGTGGCGGCGCGGGATGGCCCTGCGAGGTCGCGGCATCGCCGTCGAGCAGGCGGATGATCTCGTCGACGCCGCGGGTGACGCCGCCCGAGATGTCGTTGGCGCGAAAGCGCGGGATGATCGTGTTCTCGATGATCAGCTTGGTGGCGGCATCGGTGAGCACGCCTTCGAGGCCGTAGCCGACCTCGATTCGCACCTTGCGCTCCTGCGGCGCGACGATCAGCAGCGCGCCGTTGTTCTTGTCCTTCCGGCCGATCTGCCATTGCCGGCCGAGACGCACGCCGTAATCCTCGATGGTGTGGCCCTGCAGCGAGCGCACTGTGACCACGACGAGCTGGTCGGTGGTCTTCGCCTCGAGGTCGGCCAGATCCGTCTCGATCGACGCGCGCACCGGCGCATCGAGGACACCGGCCTCATCCACGACGCGGCCGGTGAGCTGGGGAAAGGTCTGCGCCAGGCCCGGCGACGCCAGCGCGGCGACGACGATGGTCGTCGCCAGCGCTATCCGAGCCGCGTGGCACAGGCCCATGTCGTATCCCCCGGACGTCCGCGGCTATTGCGCTGCCGCCGCGCGCTGCTTCCACGACTCCGCATCCCCGGACAGGACCGCGACGATGTCGGTGATGCCCGCGGTCACGCCGCCGGTCATGTCGCCGGAGCGGAAGCGCGGCAGGATCGCCTGGTCGATGATGTATTTCGCGACGCCGTCGGTCAGCGTGCTTCCAAGCCCGTAACCGACCTCGATGCGCACCTTGCGCTCGCTCGGCGCGACCAACAGCAGCACGCCGTTGTTCTTGTCCTTCTGGCCGAGGCCCCAGCGGTTGGCCAGGCGATTGGCATAGACCTCGATCGAGTCGCCTTGCAGCGACGGCACGGTCGCGACCACGATCTGGTCGGAGGTTTTCTCCTCCAGGCCGGCCAGGATGGCGGCGAGCGCCGAGCGGGTCGCCGGATCGAGAATGTCGGCCTCATCGACGACGCGGCCGGTGAGGGCCGGGAACGTCTCGGCCGACGCCGGCGCCGCGATCGCGAAGGCGGCCGCGCATGCAACGAGAAGGATTTGCAAGATGCGAAGGATGCGCATGGACAGCTCCGTGGATTTCATTTCGTGGGTTTCGTGACGGACGTAACGATCACCAGCTTCCCGAGGCGCCGCCGCCGCCGGACGAGCCGCCGCCGCCCGAGAAGCTGTCGGAGGAGCTGGACGAGCTCCATGAGGCGAACGAGCTGGCGCTCCAGAAGCTGCTCGACGAGCTCGATGAACGATGGGAGCGCCGGAGGCTTCGCGGATCGACCGGTGGATCGAAGCGGTTGAGCCACGACCAGCCCCCCTGGCGGTCCTTCGCGTGCGGCAACAGGTGGACGAACACGAGCAGCCGCAGGATCGCCGTCAGGATGGCGAATCCGATCATGCCGAAGAAGAGGAGGAACGCGCCGCCGAACACGACGAGGAGCAGGATCGACAGAAAGGACCCGGGCTGGATGACCCCCACATCATGGACATGCGGCCCCGACGGGCGCGCCCGTGCCCGCTGCTGCCACTCGGCCGCGTGCCCGGCCAGCACGTCGACGATATCGTCGACGCCGGTGCTCGCGGCCACGTCGTAGCGGCTCTGGCGCAGCCACGGAATGAGGTGGCTCTCGATGATCAGTTTCGCCACCGCGTCGGTCAGCGTGCCTTCGAGGCCGTAGCCGACCTCGATGCGCACCTTGTGCTCGGTCGGCGCGATCAGCAGCAGGACGCCGTTGTTCTTGTCCTTCTGCCCGAGTCTCCAGGCGCGAAACAGCCGGTTGGCGTAGTCCTCGACCGAGTAGCCCTGCAGCGAGCGCACGGTCGCGACCACGACCTGGTCCGAGGTCTGGTCTTCCAGCGCCTTGAGTCGCTGCGCGATGCCGTCGCGCATCGCGGTGTCGAGCACCGTCGCGTCGTCGACGACGCGCCCGCTCAGCCGGGGAAACGTCTGCGCCGATGCCGGCAGCCCGATGGCGAGCGCCGCAACGAGGGCGAGCGCGGCAGCCCGGATCTTCAGCCGGAGCGAAGGCATGACGTCACCAATTTTGACCAATGCCAAGGTGCACGGGGCGCTCAGAACTTCGCTTTCAGAACTTCACTTGCGGGGTGCGCTTGGCGTCCTCGGCGATGGTGAATTCCGCCATCGGCTTGCTGGTGCCGTAGAGCAGCTTCGCCCACAGGATGCCCGGATAGGTCTTGAGCTCGGTGTTGTAGAGACGCACCGCCTCGATGTAGTCGCGCCGCGCCACCGCGATGCGGTTTTCGGTGCCCTCGAGCTGCGCCTGCAGGGCGAGGAAGTTCTGGTTCGACTTGAGATCGGGATAGCGCTCCGACACGGCGAGCAGGCGGCTCAGCGCGCCGGTCAGCTGGAGCTGCGCGTCCTGGAATTTCTTGAACGCATCGGGATTGTTGACGAGATCGGGCGTCGCCTGGATCGAGGTCGCGCGCGAGCGCGCCTCGGTCACGGCCTCGAGCACCTCGCGCTCCTGCTTGGCATAGCCCTTGACGGTCTCGACCAGGTTGGGGATCAGATCGGACCGGCGCTGGTACTGGTTCTCGACCTCGGACCACTTCGCCTTGGCTTGCTCCTCGTAGGTCGGAATCCTGTTGATGCCGCAGCCGGACACCAAAAGGCCGAGAAGCACCGCCAGGGTCGGCGCAACAATGGGAAAACGCCGGCGCCGCGCCGCCGTCGCGACCGCATATGTCATGATCATCTCTCCCAGCCATCCACGAGATGCCGGCCCGCTCGAGGAGACATGTCGAGGAGACATGTCAAAGCAGACATGGGGGCTTGGCACGCCCGGCGTCCTGGCGCTTGCATGACCGGGCAAAGCTTAGTCAAACCATCCGGCGAAAAGGTTCAGAGTTGCGTAACGGCTTCATGATGCGTGTGAATTTCCAGCTGACCCGACGCGCCTTCGGCGCCGTGCTGCTTCTGACCGCCACGCTCGCGCCGGCCTGCGGGCAAGCGCCCGGGGCCGCGCCGAGCACGGCGCCGCCGCCGACGCATATCCAGCCCGTCACGGCGCAGCACGGCATGGTGGTGACGCAGGAGGAGCGCGCCTCGCGCATCGGAGTCGATATCTTGCGGCGCGGCGGCAACGCGGTCGACGCCGCAGTCGCGGTCGGCTTTGCGCTCGCCGTGACCCTGCCGAGAGCCGGCAATCTCGGCGGCGGCGGCTTCATGGTGGTGCATCTTGCGGCCCATGACGGAGAGGCCGCGCGGGACGTCGCGATCGACTTTCGCGAGGCGGCCCCGCACGACATGCAGGCCGACGCCTTCCTCGACGCCAACGGCGAGGCCGATCCGCGGAAGTCGCGCGACACCGGGCTCGGCATCGGCGTGCCCGGCTCGGTCGCGGGCCTCGCGCTTGCGCGCGAGCGCTTCGGCTCGGGCAAGCTCACCCTCGCGGATCTGATCACGCCGGCGCTCGCGCTCGCCCGCAACGGCATCCCGGTCGACGGCGACCTGCTCGACGCGCTGCTGCTGGCGCAGCCGAAGCTTGCGCGCTTTCCATCCTCGGCGAAGATCTTCCTCAAGCCCGACGGCGCCCCGCTCGCGCGCGGCGATCTCCTGGTGCAATCCGATCTCGCCGCGACGCTCGAGGCGATCGCGCAGGAGGGCCCGCGCATATTCTACAATGGCCCGATCGCCGACGAGATCGTCGCGGCCGCGCGGGCGGCCGGCAGCCCGATGATACGCTCCGACCTCGAGCATTACGAAGCGATCATCCGCGAGCCGCTGCGCGGCACCTATCGCGGCTACGACATCGTGTCGATGCCGCCGCCGTCGTCGGGCGGCGTGCATCTGATCGAGATGCTCAACATCCTCGAAGGTTATCCGCCGCGCGAGCTCTCGTCGCCCTCGCCCGCGAATCTGCACCTGATGATCGAGGCAATGAAGCTCGCCTATGCGGACCGCGCCCAGTTTCTCGGCGACAGCGACGTCGTCGACGTGCCGATCGCGCGGCTGATCTCGAAGCCCTATGCGGACCAGCTGCGCGCCACCATCGACCCGCGCAAGTCGCGGCCCGCGCGTGACATCCGCGCCGGGGGCGCGCCGCCGTCGGAGGGCAACAACACAACGCATGTGTCGATCGTCGACGAGCAGGGCAATGCGGTCGCGATGACGTATTCGCTGAACTTCAACTTCGGGCTTGGGCTGGTCGCCGGCTCGACCGGGGTGCTGCTCAACAACACGCTCGATGATTTCGCCGCCAAACCCGGCGCGCCCAACGCGTTCGGCCTCGTCGGGGGCGCCGCCAACGCGCCCGGGCCGGGCAAGCGGCCGCTGTCGTCGATGACACCGACCATCGTGCTCAAGGACGGCGCGCTCGCCTTCGTCACCGGCGCCCCCGGCGGCAGCCGCATCATCAGCACGGTGCTCGACGTTCTCGTCAACGCGATCGATTTCAAGAAGCCGATCGCCGAGGCGGTCGCGGCACCGCGCGTCCACGACCAGTGGGTGCCCGACGAGGTGCTGGTCGAGCGCACGCTGCCGGCGGAGACGATCAAGGCGCTGGCGGCGCGCGGCCACAAGGTGCGCGTCGGTCCGACCGGCGGATCGGCAAACTCGATCGCGGTGACGCCGGCCGGGCTGGTGGGCGCCGCGGATACGCGTGCCCATGGTGCATTTGCGGCGGGTTATTGAAGGTGTTGCGGTTTCCCCCCTCCCGCGCGCTTGCGGGGAGGAATACGCGCGAAGCGCGCAGGAGGGGGCAAGTCGCGGCTTATGCGCAAGCGGCGCCCCTCCCCGTCTCCCCCGCAAGCGCGGGCGACGGGGCGCGGGCACCGAGCAAGCGGGGAAGAGCGATGATGCCCGAAGAGACGATCCACTACAGCGTCAGGGACCAGATCGCCGAGATCCGTCTCAACAATCCGCCCGTCAATGCGCTGACGCTTCCGACGCTCACAGCGCTCGTCGCGGCGTTCAGGCGCGCCGGCGAAGATGACTCTGCACGCGCCGTGCTCCTCACCAGCGCCGTCCGCGACCGCTTCAGCGCCGGCCTCGATCTCAAGATCGTCGCCGCGCAGCCGAGCACCGTGCGCGCGCTCCTCGACAAGCTGTATGTCGAGCTGACCGACGCGCAATACCATCTCGGCAAACCATCGATCGCCGTGGTCGACGGCGCGGCGCGCGGCGGCGGGATGACGCTCGCGATCTCCTGCGACGTCATCATCGCGAGCGACGTCGCGACCTTCGGCTATCCCGAGATCGATCTGGGTGTCGTGCCGGCGATCCATTTCGTTCATCTGCCGAGGATCATCGGCCGGCACCGCGCCTTCGAGCTTCTGTTCAGCGGCCGATCGTTCACCTCCGCCGAGGCGCTGACGCTCGGTCTGGTGAGCCGCGTGGCGCTGCAAGCGGATGTGGTCGCCGAAGCCAAAGAGCTCGCACGCGTGTTCGCCGCCAAGCCGCCGAATGCGATGCGACTTGCGCGCGCCGCCTTCATGCGCGCGAACGACCTCGACTATCGGCGCGGCGTCGAATATGCGGCCGAGCTCTTCTGCAACGTCGCCGCCACCGACGAGGCGCAGGAAGGATTGCGCGCCTTCGCCGAAAAACGCCCGCCGCGCCGGTGACCCCAATGCCGACCACCAACGACAACACACCCGCCTTCGATCCGCGCACCCACCGGCTGGTCCCACAGCGCTGGTTCGACGATTTCCGCATCGGCGAGCGCTTCCCGCTGCCGAGCCGGACCATGACCGAGGCGATCTTCCTCGCCTTCCAGGCGGCGAGCGGCGACAACCATCCGATCCACTACGATGTCGAATACTGCCGCGCGCGCGGCCTGCCGGGCATGCTGGCGCACGGATACCAGGTCGCAATCCAGACGGTGGTGGGCGCCGGGCTTTTTGCCCATATGGTCTCGGATTCGCTCAAGGCGTTCCTCGAGCAATCGACCCGGTTTCTGCAGCCCGTCTTCGTCGGCGACACGCTCTATCCGGCGCTGGAGATCGACGAGCTCACCCCCAACCGTACCACCGGCGTCATCGGCCTGCGCTGCACGGTGCACAATCAGAAGGGCATTCTCGTGCTCGACGGAAGGCATCGCTACCTGGTGCGCCGATCCGCCGCGAAGGTCACCACACGAACGGAATGAGCTTCTTGGTGCGCGCCCGGTAGGCCGCGTGCGCGTCGCCGAATTCGGCCGCCATCATCCGGTCCTCGATCTCGGCGCGGATCAGCAGAGCGACGGTCCCGGAGGCGACCCCGATCCAGCTCGCGAGCGTGCCGATGGTCAGCGCGGTACCGACCATCGCGCAGATGAAGCCCGTATAGATCGGATGGCGGACAATCGCGTAAGGGCCGTGCTGCACCAGTCCCTGCCCTTCGCGTACCGAGACGATGAGCCCGGACCAGTTGCGGCCGAGGGTGAGCCGCGCCCAGATCGCGAAGGCGACGCCGGCGACGGCGAGGATGTCGCCGAGCACGCCGAGCGCCGGCGTCCGTGGCGTCAGCAGAAGGCGAAACCCCAGCCGCGGTCCCGCGAACATCAGGAAAAAGCACGCATAGAGCAGCAGCGGCGCGACGATCTGCGCGGCCGGATAGGGCGTCGGCGCCTTGCGCGCGCGCAGGCGCAGGAAATAACCCGGCAGCCAGACGAGCGCCAACGCCCACCAGCATACGAGGGCGACGAACGTATAGTGCGTGAACATCCAGCGCATCAGGGCATCGGGTTGTCGCAACAATTACCGCAGCGGCCACGCGAAGCTCAGCTCATGGCCGTCCGGATCGGTCAGGTGAAAGAACCGCTCGCCCCATTCGGCGTCGCGCGGCGCCGCATGCGGACGCAAGCCCGCCGCGACCGCGCGCACATACAAGCCATCCACGTCCGAATGATGGAAGATGACGCGGCCCCACCATGACCACTGCCGCTCGCTTTCGGCGATCAGGTTGAGAAAGCCGGGTCCGGCGCGCAGGCTGGTGAATGCCGCATTCTCGCCGCCATGGGCGATCTCGAAGCCGAGCGTGCGATAAAAGCGCACGGCGCGCGCCATGTCGCGGGTTGCAAGCGTGATCGCGCTGATGCACTTGATCATGGCTGGCCTGTTCCTGGTATGAACGGGTCGGCGGCCTCCGGTGTTCCGGGACCGCTGGATCAGGTTAGATCATCGGTATCTTATTGCGGAGCCATCTCATGAGCACGAAGACCGTCGCGGTGCTGGTCGGCAGCCTGCGCAAGGATTCATTCAATCGAAAAGTCGCAAACGCGCTGTCGGCCCTCGCACCGGCGTCGCTCAAGCTGCAGATCATCGAGATCGGCGCGCTTCCGCTTTACAACCAGGATGACGACGTGCCCGGCAAGGTGCCGCCCGCCTGGCAGGCGTTTCGCGACCAGCTCAAGGCCGCCGATGCGGTGCTGTTCGTGACGCCCGAGTACAACCGCTCGGTCCCGGGCGTGCTGAAGAACGCGATCGATGTCGGCTCGCGGCCCTATGGGCAGAGCTCGTGGGACGGCAAGCCGGGCGCGGTGATCAGCGTGTCGCCCGGCGCGATCGGCGCCTACGGCGCCAACCATCACCTGCGCCAGTCGATGGTCTTTCTCAACGTGCCGATGATGCAGCAGCCGGAGGCCTATGTGGGCGGCGCCGCGACCCTGTTCGACGACAAGGGCAACCTGAGCAACGCGGGCACGCGCGAGTTCCTGGCGAAGTTCATCAACGCCTTCGCGGACTGGATCGAGAAGACTGGAAAGAGGTAGAGGGTCGCGGAACCGAAGAGGCGTCCACCCCGCGTCGGCGCACCCGCGCCGGGCGCGGGAGAAAAAACGAGGACGATGTCACAACGGGGGCTCCTGTCTTGTCATGATTATGACAAGGAGTTCGCCGGATGCCTGAGCCTGCCACCGAGTTCAATCCGCTGCGGCCGAAACTGATCCGCATCGCCTATCGCATGCTCGGATCGGTCGCCGATGCCGAAGACATCGTTCAAGAGGCGTTCATCCGCTGGATGAATGCCGACCGTGCGGCGGTGCGCGAGCCGGAAGCATTTCTGCGCCGCATCGTCACCAATCTGTGCCTCAACGAGCTCGGCTCCGCCCGGCACCAGCGCGAGACCTATGTGGGTCCGTGGCTGCCGGAGCCGGTCGTCGAGTCGGCCGAAGACGAGGTCGACGATGTCACGCTGCCGCTGATGATCGCGCTGGAACGGCTCTCGCCGCTCGAGCGCGCGGCCTTTCTGCTCTACGACGTGTTCGGCGTGAGCTTCGAGGAGATCGGCGCGACCGTCGATCGCGATCCAGCGGCCTGCCGCCAGCTTGCCCGCCGCGCCCGCGCCCACATTCGCGCCGCGCGCCCCCGCTTTGCGGTGCCGAAGGAGCACGGCATGCGCATCGCCGCGGCGTTCTTTGCGGCGTCCCGCAATGGCGACATGCGGACGCTGCGGTCGCTGCTCGCGACCGACGTCGTCGCCTATGCGGACGGCGGCGGCAAGATCCGGGCGACGCTGAGACCGATCGTCGGGCTCAAGAACGTCATGCAGCTGCATGCCGGGCTCGCGCGCAACTTCGCCAAGTCGACGTCACGGCTGGTGCGCTATGCCTTCATCAACGGCCTGCCCGGCTTCGTCACCATCGAGAAAGGCGAGACGCTGCAGACGACCGCGCTGGCGCTAAATGATGGCGCGATCAGCGCGATCTACGTCATGCGCAACCCGGAAAAGCTGCGGCATCTGCGCAGCAATGCCATTCACTGAAGGAGCAGACCCCGTGAAGATTCACATCGCCATCGTGTATCACAGCGGATACGGCCACACCGCGCGACAGGCGCAGGCCGTCATGGCCGGCGTTGCGCAGGTGGCCGGCGCCGAAGCCGCGTTGCTGCCGATCGACGAGGCGCAGGCGCGCTGGAGCGATCTCGCGCAGGCCGACGCCATCATTTTCGGCGCGCCGACCTACACCGGAAGCGCGTCGGCGGCGTTCAAGGCCTTCATGGAGGCGAGCTCGCACGCGGTGATGACCCAGGGCTTCGGCTGGAAGGACAAGGTCGCTGCCGGCTTCACCAACTCGGGCTCGCGCTCCGGCGACAAGCTCGCGACGCTGATCCAGCTCGCGCTGTTCGCCGCGCAACACCAGATGCATTGGGTCAACCTCGCCTTGCCGCCGGCCAACCACGCCTCGACCGGATCGGAGGCGGAGCTCAATCGCCTCGGCTTCTGGTTGGGCGCGGCGGCCCAGTCGAACGTCGACCAGGGCCCGGACCTCGCGCCGCCCGAGTCCGATCTCGCAACCGCGCGCCACCTCGGTCGGCGCGTCGCCGAGGTGACGATGCAGATGGTCCGCGGCCGTGTTGCGCCAAAGCAGCTGGAGGACGCGTAGCTCCACGCTCGCTGCCCGCAGCCCCGCTCTTCCCGCGAAGAGGGCCGCAGGATGGAAAAGGCGCACGCACCGAGCGTCCGCGTGGGCAAAATCGCCGATGCGCCTTTGCCCACGCGATTGGCGAGTGCAGGCGATTTTGCCCGCCCGACGGCTCCACGAGTCGTGACGCGGAGCTTGTGGAAGCGCCCTTCATCCGACCTTCTCCCCCGAAGGGGAAGAAGGGGCGCAATCAGCGTGTCTTTTTCAGATCCGATCCGGATAAGGCATGATGAAATTGTCCCGGTTCGGCATCTTCACCTTCGGCAGGGTCTGCGCGTCCATCACGTCGTTCTCGCCGATGAGCTTGTTGAGGCTCAGGATGTAGGCGGTGAGCGCGTAGACCTCGTCGTCTCTGAGCGAGCGCGGCGCGTTGTACGGCATGGCGCGGCGGACGTAGTCGAAGATCGTCGTCGCATAGGCGTAGTAGTTGGCGATCGTCTTCGGCGTCTCGATGCCGTTGGTGAGCGGCGCGCCGCCGACCAGCGCCGGGTAGAACGGCGCGACGCCGCCGCGTCCCTGCTCGCCGTGACAGGCCGAGCACTTCTCCGCATAGACCTTCGCGCCCTCCTGCGGTGTGCCATGCCCGGCCGGCAAGCCGACGCCGTTCGGCAGGATCGCGATGTCCCAGTTCTTGACGTCCGCCTCGGAGATCGGCCGGCCGAGACCGGGCGACTTGGTCGAGGCCGATGACGTCGACGTGTTTGGCGATTGCGCCGGAGCCGCGACGGCGCCGAGGAGAACCGCGACGAGGGTCGGAAAGATCGTCTTACGAATAGACATGCGCGATCTCCCCTTTGGCGTTGATGCCCCAGCTGGTGATGCTGTTGTAATGCTGGTTCGGGAAGGCGAGCGGCGTCGCCACCGGCTTCTTGGTCTCGCCGCGCGCGGCGACGAACTCGGCGCGCAGCGGCTGCACGTTGCCGGCCTCGTCCCAGGCGCGGCTCTGCAGCACCGCCGGGCCGCCGTCCCAGCGCCACGGCATGACGAAGCGCGTGAACGCCTTGTCGTGCACCGGCGACTGCAGCGCGGCCTCGCCCCAACTCTTGCCGCCGTCGGCCGATACCATCACCTTGGCGATGCGCCCGGCGCCCGAGTAGGCGACGCCCGAGATCGCGTAAAAGCCGGGCTCCTTGAGATGCAGCCCGAACGACGGGTAGGTGATGAAGCTCTTCACCTCCATGAGGAAGTGGAAGCGCCAGGTCTTTCCGCCCGGCAGGATCTGCGAGTAATTCTTCGACTCGAAGTACGTATAGGCGGGCTGATCGACCGCTTTGAGGCGGCGCAAGAACTTCACATTCATGTTGCCCTGATAGCCGGGCACCAGGAGACGCATCGGATAGCCGTTGCCGGGCATCAGCCGCTCGCCATTCTGGTAGATGGCGACGAGCGCGTCGTCGTAGGCCTTCTTCACCGGAATGCTGCGGTCGAGGAACTGGGCGTCGCCGCCCTCGGCGACCAGCCATTTCGCCTTCGGATCGATGCCGGCCTCGTCGAGCAGGACCGAGAGCGGCACGCCGGTCCATTCCGAGTTGGAGACGAGCCCGTGGATCAGCCCGGCCGATGCCTGGATCGGCTCATTGGAGAACATGCCGGCCGAGTTGCCGGCGCATTCGACGAAGTGCGGCCGCGTCACCAGCGGATAGCGCGACAGCGTCTCGAGCGAGAACTCGAGCGGCTGGCGCACCATGCCGTGGATGACGAGCCTGTGCTGGGCCGGATCGATGTCGGGGATGCCGCAATGGTTGATGGAGAAGTGCAGCGAGTTCGGCGTGATGGTGCCGTTGATCAGCTGGTGCGGCGTGCGCGCATGCGAGTTGCGAAACTCGCCGTTCGGATTGCTCAGCGCGCGCACCACGTTCTTCTCGAAGCGCGACGGCGTCTGCAACGGCGGCGTGACCTCGCCGAATGCCTTGCTCCAGGGAGCGTCCTCAAGTGGTGCATCTTGCAGCGGCTCGGCTGCGGCGCCGGTCGCGCTGCCAATCCCCATGGCGCCGGCCAGCGCAATGCCGCGTCCCAGCAAAGCGCGGCGGTCGAGAAGGCCGTTGCCCGCAACGGCATCGAGCGAGGGCGCGCGCCCTCGTCTGTCTGCTTTGACCATGATGTCCTCCCTGGACGGAGGGACGTCTCATGTAGACCTTCGCGGCCCCTCGCGTCGCACGCACGGGATGCTGCACCTCGGACTTTCGATTGTCCAGACGAGCGGGTGCTGTCGCGCGACTTGCCTCGCCACGTCCTGGCGGGCTTGGCCCGGCCATCCACGTCCTTCTTGCCAAACCGCGAAGACGTGGATGCCCGGCATTCGCCGGGCATCGACGGCTCAGTGCATTGATCGCTACGACACGACGCGGCGCGGGTCGATCATCCGCGCGAGGCGGCGTCGCTCGAGCGCGCGGCGCGCATCATGCGCATCGAGGCGGATGAGGTTCGCCGCCGGGCACTTGGGAAGAAAGCGACCCGCCACGCGCTGGTATCCGCCGCGCGCGCGATCGGTGGGCTCGCCCAATAACCTGATTGGGTTCAGCCGACGGTGCATGCAGGTCCCCCCAACACAAGCGCGCCCTTTTCTGGAGCGCGTCACATCATGCCCGGGGGGTCGAACATTTGGAGCGGGCGAAGGGATTCGAACCCTCGACCCCAACCTTGGCAAGGTTGTGCTCTACCCCTGAGCTACACCCGCATCCTGTTCCGGCAAGGCCCCATGCCGGAGGGCTTCCTATGCCAAAACGACTAAAGCTTTGCAACAGCTTCGGCCAATTGACAGGTAAATCAGTTAGCGTGTGCTCTTTCCGCACGGTTCCATAGCAGTACCTTTCTACCATGGCCGCAACGCCCGCCGATCTGTTCGCCTATCTCGATGGCCTCGGCATCCCGCACCGGACCATCCACCATCCGCCGGTGTTCACGGTCGAGGAAGCCCGCACCTTGCGCGGGCCGATCGCCGGCGGCCATACGAAGAACCTCTTCCTCAAGGACAAGCGGGGCGTGCTTTATCTGGTGGTCGCAATCGAAAGCGCCGCGATCGAGCTCAAATCGCTGCACCGTCGGCTCGGCGCCGGCGGCCGCTTCTCGTTCGGCCCGGCCGATCAGATGCGCGAGACGCTCGGCGTGGAACCGGGCTCCGTGACCCCGTTTGCGGTGCTCAACGATACCGCTCACCGCGTCACGGTGGTGCTCGACGCCGGCATGATGGCGCACGAGACCCTCAACTTTCACCCGCTGGTCAACACCATGACGACGGCAATTTCCCGCGACGATCTCGTCCGCTTCCTCACCGCGACCGGCCATCCGCCGCGGATCGAGCCGGTTGCGGGGCCAGCCGAAGAGGTTTAAGGCGCAGGTAGCTACGCGGCCCGGACGCGATTGCATTCGGCCGCCATATCCACCATTTAACTGCGGAACCCAAGCTTTGAGGGGGCCCAAGGGGCCCAGAGAATGCGGCCAGGGATCTGACCATGCTTCAGAACGCGGGCGCTACCGCGACGGCGCCGGATGGTTTCGTCAAGGATACGACCACACAGGCCTTCGTCAAAGACGTCATCGAGGAATCGAAGCGCCAGCCGGTGCTGGTCGACTTCTGGGCCGAGTGGTGCGGCCCGTGCAAGCAGCTCACTCCGGTGCTGGAGAAGGTCGTCCGCGCCGCCAAGGGCAAGGTCAAGCTCGTCAAGATGGACATCGACAAGCATCCGAGCATCCCGGGCCAGCTCGGCATCCAGTCGATTCCCGCGGTGGTCGCCTTCGTCAACGGGCAGATCGCCGACGGCTTCATGGGCGCGCTTCCCGAGGGCCAGGTCACCGCCTTCATCGAGCGGGTGACCAAGGACAAGATCGGCGGCGCCGCCCAGGACCTGCTCAAGGAAGCCGAGGCGGCGCTGGCGGGCGGCGACCCGGCCGGCGCGGCCGAGATCTACGCCGAGCTCATCGCCGAGGATGCCGCCAACGTGGCGGCGATCGCCGGCCTCGCGCGCTGCTATTTCGAGACCGGCGCGGTCGACAAAGCGAAGCAGACGCTCGCCACGGTGCCGGAGGCCAAGCGCAACGATCCGGCGGTCGCGGCGGTGCGCTCGCAGATCGAGCTCGCCGAGCAGGCCGCCTCGCTCGGCCCGGTGGCCGAGCTGGAAAAGCAGGTCGCGGCCAATCCGCTCGATCATCAGGCGCGCTTCGACCTCGCGGTCGCACTCAACGCCCAGGGCAAGCGCACCGAGGCGCTCGACCACCTGATCGAGATCGTGCGGCGCGACCGCAAATGGAACGACGACGGCGCCCGCAAGCAGCTGGTGCAGCTGTTCGAGGCGTGGGGGCCGACCGACGAGGCGACGGTCGCGGGACGCAAGCGGCTGTCGTCGGTGCTGTTCGCGTAAACGGCGCAATCGCGTAGGGTGGGCAAGGCGCGTCGCACGGCCTCGCCGCGTGGGCAAAATCGCTGAAGCGCCTTGCCCACGCCGTGAGACATCCAGGCGATTTTGCCCCCTACGATCGACGCGAGGGAGGTGGATGACGCGATGCCGATGAACGCGGTCTATCGCGGCCCTGCCGATCTGCCGGAGACGATCCCGGTTTTTCCGCTGCCGGGCGCGCTGCTGTTGCCGCGCGGGCAGATGCCGCTCAACATCTTCGAGCCGCGCTATCTCGCGATGGTCGATGACAGCTTGCGCGACGGCCATCGCCTGATCGGCATGATCCAGCCCGACACCAGCCATCCGGGATCCGAGCAGAAGCCCAACCTTTACCGCGTCGGCTGCGTCGGGCGCATCACCCAGCTCGCCGAGACCGGCGACGGCCGCTACCTGCTCCAGCTCACCGGCGTCGCCCGCTTTCGCATCGAGGAAGAACTCACCGTCGCGACCGCCTATCGGCAGTGCCGCGTCACCTTCGCGCCGTTCGCCGACGACTTCATCGCCCGCAAGGGCGAGGAGGCCGTCGACCGCAAGGCGCTGCTCGAGGCGCTGCAGGCCTTCCTCAAGGCCAACAATCTCAAAGCCGACTGGCAGGGAATCGAGAACGCGCCGAACGAGGCATTGGTTAATGCACTCGCCATGATGTCGGCCTACGCCCCGGCCGAGAAGCAGGCCATGCTGGAGGCCCCCGATCTGAAGACTCGTGCCGAGATCCTGATCGCCGTCACCGAGATCGAGCTCGCCAAGGGCGCGGCCGATGGCGAGCCGCCGCTGCAGTAGCCATCCATGACCATCGAGGAGTCGACATCGCCATCAGTGGCGCCGCTACCGAGCGCGCGGAGAGGCCCACCGGGTCTGATCGTGCGGGCGCGCGAGCCGGGCGACTGGGAGGCGCTCGCCACACTCATGCAGCTGCCGCGCGTGCGCTGGGGCACGCTGCGCCTGCCCTTCGCCAGCGCCGACGAGACCCGCAAGCTCATGGAGAAGCCGCCCGAGGGCAGCGTCTTCATCGTCGCGATCCTGGACGACCGCCTGGTCGGTGCGGCGAGCATGATCCGCTACAAGGGCCGCCGCAATCACGTCGGCGACATCGGGATGTTCGTGCATGACGACTTCCAGGGGCGCGGCATCGGATCCGCGCTGCTCGCCGCGCTCGTCGACACCGCCGACAAGTGGCTGAACCTGCAGCGCTTGGAGCTTGCCGTCTATGTCGACAACGAGCCCGCGATCCGGCTCTACAAGCGCTTTGGCTTCGTGATCGAAGGGACCCGGCGCGCCGCCGCGTTCCGCGACGGCGCCTTCGTCGATGACCACGTGATGGCGCGCCTGCGCGGGATCTGACCCGCGGCGCACCCCGCTTGAATACGCCGTGGCGAGACATGCTAAGGTCGTCCGAGCCATCCGCCACGGACCCGCCCATGACCGAGCGTCCCGCCAACTCCGTCGACCCCAAGCTGCTCGAGATCCTGGTCTGCCCGCTCACCAAGGGGCGGCTCGAGTACGACGCCGAGAAGCAGGAGCTGATCTCGCGCGCCGCCAAGCTCGCCTATCCGATCCGCGACGGCATTCCGATCATGCTGCCCGAGGAAGCGCGGCGGCTGGAGTGAATTTCGCAGACTGTTTCACACCGCCATGGCCGGGCATAGCCGTTCGAAGAACGGCTATGCCCGGGGCATGACGGAAGACAACATAGGGGAGGATCCATCATGAAAATCTGGGGCCGCACCACGTCGTCGAACGTGCAGAAGGTTATGTGGGCGATCGGCGAGATGGGGCTCGCGCACGAGCGCATCGACATCGGCGGGCCGTTCGGCAAGAACCGCGAGGCCGCCTACTTGGCGATGAACCCGAACGGGCTCGTGCCGACGCTCGAGGAGGACGACGGCTTCCTGCTGTGGGAGTCGAACTCGATCGTGCGCTATCTCGCCGCCAAGCATCAGGCCACGCTCGAGCCGAAGGATTTGCGCACGCGCGCGCTCGCGAGCAAATGGATGGACTGGCAGCTCGCCGTGCTCGGGCCGGCGATCACGCCGGTGTTCTGGAACCTGGTGCGCACCCCGCCGGAGAAGCGCGACGCCGCCGCGATCGCGGCCGGCAAGGAGAAGACAGGCGCCGCCGTGAAGATGCTCGACGAGCAGCTCGGCAACACCAAGTATCTCGCGAGCGACGAGTTCTCCTATGGCGACATCCCGGTCGGCATCATGGTGCGGCGCTATCGCGACCTCGTGCCCGAGCGGCCGGTCTTCAAGAATGTCGAGCGCTGGTACGCCGCGATCGCGGCGCGCCCCGCCTTCGACGAGCACGTGGCGAAGATTCCGCTGGTGTGATGCGATACATGGCGGACCTGCCATGACGGCGTACGTGATCTCCGAGGTCGAGGCGCGCGATCCTGCGGCCATGGAGCAATATCGCGCGCTCGCCCAGGCCTCGATCGCCCGATACGGCGGCCGTTATATCGTGCGCGCCGGGCCGGCCGAGCTGATCGAAGGCGGCCCGCCGCCGAAGACGGTCGTCATCGTCGAGTTCCCGAGCATGGCGCGCGCCAAGGAATGGTATGCGTCGCGGGAGTACGCCGAGGCATTGCGGGTGCGGCAGACCGCGCTCGATCGCCGGCTGATTTTCGTCGAGGGCGTGCCCGCGGGTTAACCCGGGCCGTGGGCGCCGCGCGCCAGCCGGCGCGCGAGCCGTTCCTTTGTGCGGCCGGCACGCAGGCCCGCGATCAGCGCCGTCGCACGCTCCGGCGATAGCCGCGCAATGATGTCGCGAAAGAGGCGCTCGGTGCGCCAGCCGCGGTTGGGATCGCAATAGACGAGCGCGCACGCGATGATCGGGGCGCGCATGGCATCCCCGCCCGCGAACGTCTTGGCCCAGATCAGCGCCAGCGCAAAGGCGCGCGAGTTCGCCGGCTCGACCGTCGGGATGCGGCCGAGCGCCTCGCGCAGGATCTCGGCCGCGAGAGCGCTCGCGCCGCGGGCGAGCGCCGCCTCGATCACGAAGGCGAGGACCGCGATGCGCTGATAGCCGTCCGCTCCATCGGCGGCGGCCGCGCGCGCTTGCCGGAAAGCCTTGGTGGCAAGCTCGCCATGCGCTTCGCGCGCGATCGACGCCATCGCCTGGCAGCGGTACCAGGGATGTGCGATGGCGCGCGCGATGGTGAATGCGCCCGCCGGATCGAAGGCGGCGAGCTGGCCGACCCGCATGCGGCCGGCGACGCCGGCGGTCCCGCTGGGATGCGATGCGGTCTTGAGTTCGGCGATCTTGTATTCGGGCTTGGCCATCGATCGGGTCACGCTGTACGACCCCGAGTTAGTCGGCCGGAACACGAGCGAGGTTCACGGCGTGGCGCGTAGGTGGGCAAATCAAAGGCGCCTGCACCGGCCGGTCCGCTCCAGCAGGCTCGCCGACGCGCCGTGCCCACGCGGGCGCAGCGGTGGGCGCGCTTCGCTTTGCCCACCCTGCGGCGCTACAGCGCCTCGCCCTTCAGCAGCTTCGGCACCTCGCCGGTGAGGCCGGCGGCTTCGCGGATGAAGAAGCTCTTCACGCCCGGAAGCCGCTCGACGACGCCGAGACCGATGTCGCGGGCGAGGCGCAGCACGTCGGAGCGGTTGGAGAAGAGCCGGTTGAGGCCGTCGGTCGCGAGCCCCATCGCCATGGTGTCGAAGCGGCGCCAGCGCTGGTAGCGATCGAGCACCGTCGCGCCGCCCGGATCGAGGCCGAGCCGCGCCGCATCGACGATCGCTTCGGCCAGCGCCGCGACGTCGCGCAAGCCCATGTTGAGCCCCTGCCCGGCGATCGGATGGATGATATGCGCGGCATCGCCGACCAGCGCGACGCGCTCGGCGATGAAGCTGCGCGCCACCGCAAAGCCGAGCGGAAAGGCGCGGCGCGGGCCGGCCACCGCGATATCGCCGAGGTGCAGCCCGAAGCGCTGCTCCAGCTCGGCGTGGAAGCCGATGTCGTCGAGCGCCATGATGCGCTCGGCCTCGGCGGCGTCTTCGGTCCATACGATCGAGCTGCGGTTGCCGGTGAGCGGCAGGATGGCGAAGGGCCCGGCGGGGAGGAAATGCTCTTCGGCGCGCCCGTGATGCGGCCGCTCATGCGCGACCGTCGTCACGATCGCGGACTGCCCATACGACCAGCCGTGCGATTGGATGCCGGCGTGCTCGCGGATCACCGACCGCGCGCCATCGGCGGCGACGAGGAGCTTGGCGCGGATCGCGGCGCCGGAGGCGAGCCGCACGGTCACGCTGCGTGAGTCGGCGGTGAAATCCGTGACCGCGGCGGGAAGCAGGGTCACGTCGTCGGATGTCGCCTTCTCGACGAGGGCCGTCAGCACGTCGCGGTTCTCGATCATGTGGGCGAACGGCTCGCCGGGCTGCACGTCGCCCGCGAAGGTCAGGAACGTCGGGCGCATCGCGTCAGCGAGCTTGGAGTCGGTGATCGCCATGTCGACGATCGGCTCGGCATGCGGCGCGACTGAGTCCCACACGCCGAGCGCCTCGAACAGTCGGCGCGCAGCGGCGACGATCGCCGACGCGCGCCCGTCGCCGACGGGGCGTCCGAGCGTCGGATCAGCCACCGCGACCGCAAAGTCGGCACCCAGCGCCTGACGCAGGGCCAAGGCGAGCGCGAGCCCGGCAAAGCCGGCGCCGCCGATCAGCACGTCGACGCGGTCCGGTGCCTGAGCTTGCGCGTGTTCCTGGCTCTCGGCCATCGTTCATCTTGCCTTGCCGGCTCGACCGGCGGGACGCACCAGCATAGCATCCCTGCCGTGAATCTTCAGCGGAGCGGTTTGATGGTCTCGGCGGCGGTACGCGAGCTTCTCGACATTCTCGACCTCGAGCCGCTCGAGGTGAACCTGTTTCGCGGCCGCTCGCCGCAATCGCGCTGGCAGCGCGTCTTTGGCGGCCAGGTCATCGGCCAGGCCCTGGTCGCCGCCTGCCGCACCGTCGATGACGTGGCGCAGCGCCCACCGCATTCGCTGCACGCCTATTTCCTGCTCGCCGGCGACCCGAAGGTGCCGATCATCTACGAGGTCGACCGCATCCGCGACGGCCGGAGCTTCACCACCCGCCGTGTGGTCGCGATCCAGCATGGGCACGCGATCTTCTCCATGTCGGTGTCGTTTCATGTCGCCGAGCCGGGGTTTTCGCATGCGGCGCCGATGCCCGCCGTGCCGCGGCCGGACAGCCTGCCGAACGAGGCCGAGCTGCGCAAAGCGGTGCTCGCCAACATGCCCGAGGCCGTGCGGCGCTACTACGAGCGCGAGCGACCGATCGACCTGCGTCCGGTCGAGCTCGACCGCTACCTCGGCAAGCCGACCCCGGACGGCAAATTCCACGTCTGGATCCGCGCGATCGACCGCCTGCCGGACGAGCCCGCAATCCACCGCTGCGTGCTCGCCTATGCGTCCGACATGATGCTGCTCGACGCCTCGACCATCCCGCACGGGCGCACCCTGTTCGAGCCCACCATCATGGCGGCGAGCCTCGATCACGCCATGTGGTTCCACCGCCCGTTCCGCGCCGACGAGTGGCTGCTCTACGCCCAGGACAGCCCGAGCGCCTCCGGCGCCCGCGGCTTTGCCCGCGGGATGATCTTCGCGAGCGACGGCACCCTGGTGGCCTCGGTCGCGCAGGAGGGGCTGGTGCGGGAAAAGCGCAGCAGCACGACGTGAGCTTGGAGCCTAGCGCCCTCGCTCCCGCTTGCGCGGAGAGACAAAGAGGGGGCGCTCCTTGCTCCGAATGTGCGGAGAGAGCCCCTCCCTGCCCTCCCCCGGATGCGGGGCGGATGCGGGGGAGGAGCGCACGCTCGGAGCTTGCGGCCTAGGCGCAAATCTATTCCCACACCCGCCGAAAGCCTGTAATCAATCCTGGGCGTCGCCGGGCGCCGGGCTGCGGAGGCTCTAGCCTCCTGCGGCCGCGATCGTCTGTGACCGGCGCATCCCTGGGGATAAGCCGGTCCATGAAGCTCATCATCGCGATCATCAAGCCGTTCAAGCTCGACGAGGTGCGCGAGGCGATCAGTCGTCTCGGCATCAGCGGCATGACGGTGTCGGAAGTGAAAGGCTACGGCCGCCAAAAGGGCCACATGGAAATCTATCGCGGCGCCGAGTACGTCGTGAATTTCCTGCCCAAGGTGCGCGTCGAGGTGGCGGTACCGTCCGAGCAGGCCGACCGGGTGATCGAGGCGATGAGCGCCGCGGCACGCACCGGCCAGATCGGCGACGGCAAGGTATTCGTCATGCCGCTCGATCACGCGGTGCGCATCCGCACCGGCGAGACCGACAGCGACGCGCTGTGAGCGGGGGAACGCGCGTGAGCATGCGGATCGGGTGGCCGCTCGCGGCCGCGTTGGCGCTTGCGTCGTCGGCGACGTCGGCGTTCGCGCAAACATCCTCCATCAGTCAGAAGATCGACGGCGCCGACACGGCCTGGATGATCGTCGCGACCGGTATCGTGCTGATGATGACGCTGCCGGGCCTCGCGCTGTTCTACGCCGGCATGGTGCGCAAGAAGAACGTGCTCGCCACCATGGCGCAGTGCCTCGCTGCGACCGCGCTGGTCTCGGTCCTGTGGGTCGCGGTCGGCTACAGCCTCGCGTTTCGCGGCGACGGCGCCCTGATCGGCAACCTCGATCGCGTTTTTCTGCAGGGCATGGGCATGGATGCGATCAGCCCGTTCGCGCCGACCCTCCCCGAGGCGCTGTTCATGCTCTACCAGATGACCTTCGCGATCATCACGGTCGCGCTGGTCGCGGGCTCGGTCGCCGACCGCATGCGCTTCTCGGCGTTCCTTTTGTTTTCCGCGCTGTGGCTCTTGGTCGTCTACGTGCCGATCGCCCATTGGGTGTGGGGCGGCGGGTTCCTCGGCACCGCGGGCGTGCTCGATTTCGCCGGCGGCACCGTGGTGCACGTGAGCGCGGGCATAGCGGGTCTCGTGGCGGCGCTCGTGCTGGGCGCGCGGCGCGGCTACGGCTCGGAGAATCTCGCCCCATTCGATCTCTCGATGGCGGTGGTCGGCACCGGGTTGTTGTGGATCGGCTGGTTCGGCTTCAACGGCGGCTCGGCGCTCGCCGCCAACGCGCGCGCCGTCATGGCGATCACGGCGACGCATCTCGCGGCCTGCGCGGGGGCGCTCACCTGGATCGCGCTCGAATGGAAGCTGCGCGGCAAGCCCTCGGTGCTCGGCATGATCTCGGGCGCAGTCGCGGGGCTCGGCACCATCACGCCGGCGTCCGGCTTCGTGCTGCCCTGGCACGGCCTCGTCATCGGCGTCGTCGCCGGCGGCGTGTGCTACTGGGCCTGCACGGTGGTCAAGCTGCGCTTCAAGTACGACGACTCGCTCGACGTGTTCGGCGTGCATGGCATCGGCGGCGCCACCGGCACCCTGCTGTGCGGCATCTTCGCGACCGCGGCGGTGTCGGCATCGCCGAGCACGCCACATGGCTTCTCCGGGCTGCTCGAAGGCCACCCGATGCAGCTTCTGATCCAGCTCTTTGGAGTCGTTGCCACGGCGCTCTGGTGCGGGCTCGCGACCTACGGCCTGCTGCGGCTAGTC
The DNA here is from genome assembly GCA_035293985.1 of Xanthobacteraceae bacterium. Classification (GTDB taxonomy): domain Bacteria; phylum Pseudomonadota; class Alphaproteobacteria; order Rhizobiales; family Xanthobacteraceae; genus JAVDCA01. The sequence continues at coordinate 168,358 of DATGLS010000014.1, read as the reverse complement.
GGCGTCGTCTTTCCGCTGCGCGCCTCGCCCGAGGACGAGATGGCCGGGCTCGACATCTCGCTGCACGGCGAAGCCCTACAGTAAGGATTTCGGACCCAGGCGAGGATTTTGTGGTTGCCCACAAATTAGGCAATCCTGGCTCGTTATTGTGCGCGGCTTCCGATCGGGTCCGCCACCCGGCCGCGCCGAGCCTCGAAAATCAATTCTGACCAGTAACTTACATCTAAAGCCCGGAAAAATCCCAGCTTGGCATAGGGCTTGATAGGCGACCCCGGCAACAAGCTGGGTGCGATCGCACGCGGGGCGTTGCGATCCACCGCTCCGTCGGTTCGGAGCGGGCCACCAGGGGAATCAATCCCATGAAAATCGTCATGGCCATCATCAAGCCGTTCAAGCTCGACGAGGTCCGCGACGCTCTGACGGCGGTTGGCGTGCATGGCATGACCGTCACCGAGGTCAAAGGTTACGGACGCCAGAAGGGCCACACCGAAATCTATCGCGGCACCGAATACGCCGTGAGCTTCCTGCCCAAGCTGAAGATCGAGGTCGCGGTCGCCAGCGACCAGGTCGACAAGATCATCGAGACCGTCACCAGCGCCGCCAAGACCGGGCAGATCGGCGACGGCAAGATCTTCGTGCTCAATCTCGACCAGGCCGTCCGCATCCGCACCGGCGAAACCGACGCGGCGGCGCTCTGAGTCCCGCCCTCACAGGAGTGAAACAATGAGATTCAAAAAGCTTACCCGTGCGGGCGTTCTTGCTCTCACATTGACGGCGCTGGTCGGCCTCGGCTTCACGCTGGCGCCGCTGTTCGGCCATTCGGCCGCCCATGCGCAGACGCAGGCGCCGACGGCTGCGCCCGCGGCTCCCGCTGCGCCTGCCGCTGCCCCCGCTCCCGCGGCGGCCGCGCCTGCCGCGGCAGCGACGCCACCGGCCTGCGACGCCAAGGTCCAGACCAAGTGCACCGTCAACACCGGCGACACCGCCTGGATGCTGACCTCGGTCGCCCTGGTCCTGATGATGACCGTGCCGGGCCTCGGCCTGTTCTACGGCGGCATGGTGCGCAAGAAGAACGTCGGCGACACCGTGATGACGAGCTTCGCGATCACCTGCCTGATCACGATCCTCTGGGTGGTGTGCACCTATAGTCTCGCGTTCCGCGCCGGCTCGCCCTTCATCGGCGGGCTCGACCGCGCCTTCCTGCAGAACATCCTGAGCGACATCTCCAACAACACCGGCAATCCGAACGCGCTGGCGCCGACGATTCCAGAGAGCGTCTACATTTGCTTCCAGCTCACCTTCGCGATCATCACCCCGGCGCTGATCGCCGGCGCCTTCGCGGAGCGCATGAAGTTCTCGGCGATGCTGTGGTTCGTCGGCCTGTGGGCGATCTGCGTCTATTCACCGGTCGCGCACTGGGTATGGGGACCGGACGGCTTTCTCTCGAGCGGCAATGATGCCGCCTGGGTGAAGGTGCTCGACTTCGCCGGCGGCACCGTGGTGCACGTCAACTCCGGCACCGCCGGCCTCGCCGCCTGCATCATGCTCGGCAAGCGCAAGGACAGTGGCCCGGGCCACAACATGATCCTCACCTTCATCGGCGCCGGGTTGCTGTGGGTCGGCTGGTTCGGCTTCAACGCCGGCTCGGCGGTGACTGCCAACATGCAGGCCGGCATGGCCATGCTGGTGACGCAGATCGCCACCGCCACGGCCGCCTTCACCTGGATGCTGGTCGAGTGGATGCTGCGCGGCAAGCCGACCGTGATCGGCATCTGCTCCGGCGCGGTCGCCGGCCTCGTCGCCATCACGCCGGCCTCGGGCTTCGTCGGCCCCGGCGGGGCGCTGGCGATCGGCGTCGCCGCCGGCATCATCTGCTACTGGGGCGTCACCGGCCTCAAGCACATGTTCGGCTATGACGACGCGCTCGACGCCTTCGGCGTGCATGGGCTCGGCGGCGCCGCCGGGGCGATCCTCACCGGCGTGTTCGCGATCAGCGAGTACGGCGGCACCAAGGGCCTGATCGAGGGCAACGCCGCGCAGGTGCTCAACCAGTGCGTCGGCGTCGGCATCGTGTTCGTCTACGACTTCATCGTCTCGCTGATCATTCTCAAGATCATCGACCTCGTGATCGGCCTGCGGGTGAAGGACGAGGTGGAGCGCGAAGGCCTCGACCTCGCGCTGCACGGCGAGACCGTGCAGTAGGCGCGGTCAACAAGCGATACGGTTCGGAGCGGCTACCCGGCAACCGCTCCGTCCGTTGCGGGAGGCCCTGGCGCAAGCCAGGGCCTCTTGTTTTTTGATGACTGTCAGACGTCAGGCCGCCTTCGGCTTGTTCAACGTCTCGTCTTCGAGGGTCTTGTGCAGCTGGCGTTTGGCGATCTCGACGTCGGTGGGTCCTTGAACCCGGCGATCGCTGATCCTGGCACGAGATTGTGCTGGAGTTCACTGATGACCAAGCTTCTCGATCAGGCGATCGCCAAGGTTCGCGAGCTCGCCGAGGAAGATCAGGATGCGATTGCGATCGCGGTCCTGTCGATGACCACGGCGGACGCCGCGAGCTTCCCAATCGATCCCGAAACGCGGGCCGCGATTCGCGAGAGGTTGGCGCAGGCCGAACGCGGGGAGTTCGTCGACGATGACGTCGTAGCCGAAGCGGACAAGCACCACGGCATATGAGGGTCCGCTACATGCCGCGTGTCTTCGCGGACCGGGAAGCGATATTCGCCTACCTCGACGAACGAAATCCGCGCGCGGCGCGCCAAGTCAAAGCCTACATCAAGAAACGCATCCTCGACCTCGGCAACCTGTCGCGGCGCGCGCCTCGTGTTGCCGGCCTGGACGCACACGCCCTCTTGGCTTGGCCGTTACCCATATATCGTCTACTACCGGGTGAACCGGGAGGAAGTCTCCATCATCCAGATCAGGCATGCCGCCCGGCGGTCTTGGTCCGGCGACTGACTGCCGCCTCGGAAGAGCGTCTCCCGCCCCGTGGCCAAATCTCAAAAAATCAGCCAAAATCCGATGGTTAATCGCGCCTTAACCTCACCTCTCCTAAGGTGTCTCCTTCAGATAAGCGGCCGGGGCGCCTGCCGCGTATGTAGAGTGTCATGATCAGCGTTGCCGCCGAGTCCAAACGCGAGACCGATCGCGAGTCCGCGCCCGAACCAGTCGCGACCGGTCCGAACGCCAATATGCGTTCGCCGTTCATGCGGCTTGCCGACCTCATCGGCGGCATCGAGCCGGGCAAGCCGGTCATCGACCTCGGCGTCGGCGAGCCCAAGCACCCGATTCCCGAATTCGTCGGCCCCGTGATGGCGAAATACGTCGCCGACTACGGACGCTATCCGCGCAACGAAGGCATTCCCGAGTTCCGCGCCGCCGTGTCGGCCTGGACGGCCCGCCGCTACCAGCTCGAGCGGGCGCCCGATCCGAACGGCGAGGTGCTAGTGCTCGCCGGCTCGCGCGAAGGCCTGTTTCTCGCCGCCATCGCGGCACGCCGCTTCGTGCCGCCGCGTCCTGGCCGCCCCGCGATGCTGGTGCCGAACCCGTTCTACGCCGCCTACTCGGCCGGCGCGGTCGCTGCCGACTGCGAGGTGATCTACCTGCCGGGCACGCGCGAGACCGGCTTCCTGCCCGACCTCGACGCGATCGACCCGGGCGTGCTCGCCCGCACGGTCGTGTTCTATCTCGCGTCGCCCTCCAATCCGCAGGGCGCGGTCGCGAGCCTCGGCTATCTCAAGCGCGTGGTCGAGATGGCGCGCCGGTACGGCTTCCTCGTCTTTTGCGACGAGTGCTACTCGGAGATCTATTCGACCGCGGCGCCGGCCGGGATCCTGCAGGCTGCCGGTCCGAGCTTCGAGAACGCGGTGCTGTTCAACTCGCTGTCGAAGCGCTCGAGCCTGCCCGGCCTGCGCATGGGATTCGTCGCCGGCGACCGGCGCTTTCTCAAGCGGTTTCTCGAGCTGCGCAGCGTGTCGGCGCCGCAGGTGCCGATCCCGCTGCAGCAGGTCGCGGTCGCGGCCTATTCGGACGAGACCTACGTCGAGAAGAACCGCGATCTCTATCGGCGCAAGTTCGATCTCGCCGACCAGATCATCGGGGATCGGTACGGCTACAAGCGGCCCGCGGGCGGCTTCTTTCTGTGGCTCGACGTCTCGGCCCACGGCACCAGCGAGGCGGTGACCGAGCGGCTGTGGCGCGAGGGCGGCGTGCGCGTGCTGCCGGGCAACTACTGCGCACGCGAGCAGCAGGACGGCAGCAATCCGGGCGCGGGCTATATCCGCGTCGCCATGGTGCACGATCAGGAGACCACGGCCGAGGCGCTTCATCGCATCGTCGCCGTGTTGGGCTAGCGCATGTCCCGGCGAAGTGGGTACCGGTTCGCCGATGAAGGACATGCGCCAATAGTGTTGTAACGAGTCAGGGGCGAGCGTGGCGATCTCGACTCTTCATCGCGGTTTCGATGCCGGCGCGTTCCTGCCGGACGACCTGAGCGCGGCCCTGCGCCGACGCCTGCGCGAGATCTGCGGGCTTGGCCTGATCGGCGCCGCCGTGATGGCGATGGCGGCGCTCGCCAGCTGGTCGATCAAGGATCCGAGCTTCAGCTACGCGACCGGCGCGCCGGTGCGCAACCTGCTCGGCGCCCATGGCGCGGTCGCGGCCGACTTGCTGATGCAGCTGTTCGGCCTCGCCGCCCTCGCGCTGGTGCTGCCGCTCGCGCTGTGGGGCTGGCGGCTCATGACCCACCGCCGGCTCGACCGCCTGCGGTTGCGGCTCGGGCTGTGGCTCGGGGGCGCGCTGCTGGCGGCCGGTTTCATCTCCTGTCTCACCCGCCCGCACACCTGGCCGCTGCCGACCGGGCTCGGCGGCGTGGTGGGCGACACGCTGCTGCGGGTGCCGGCCTGGTTCGCCGGCGGCGTCCTCTCCGGCATGCCGCGCCTCGTCATTGCGCTCGTGCTCGGCTGCGCCGCATTCGTGCTGATCGTGACGGCGTGCGGGGTCGGCCTGCATGCGCCGGTCGAGGATGACGCGGCCGTCGATGAAGACGATGAAAATGTGGATGACGGCGAGGGCGTGCTCGAGATCGCGCTCGGCTGGATCGGCCACCAGGTGCTGAGCCTGCGCGCCGCGGCGGCGCGCGGCATCGCGGGCCTGTTCGCGCGGCGCAGCGCCGCGAAAGCCGCCCGCAGGGCGCCGAAGCAGCGGATCGAGCCGCGCCTCGTGCCGTCGGACGATCCGGAGCCCGAGTCCGCCGAGGACGAGGGGGAGGGAGAAGGCGACGCGGAGGGAGAGGACGAGCAGGAAGAGCCGCGCGCATCGATCAAGGTCACCCGCGGCAAGCCGGCGCGCGCGGCCGCGAAGCAGCCCGCGCGCAAGTCGTCGAGCGGCTACGAGCTGCCATCGCTCAGCCTGCTGGCCGCGCCGAAGGCGCAGGAGCGCTTCGCGCCCAGCATGGAGGCGCTGCAGGAGAACGCCACCGCGCTCGAAAGCGTGCTGGGCGATTTCGGCGTGCGCGGCGAGATCATCAATGCGCGGCCGGGCCCCGTGGTCACGCTCTACGAGCTCGAGCCCGCGCCCGGCATCAAGTCGTCGCGCGTGATCGGCCTCGCGGACGACATCGCGCGCTCGATGAGCGCCGTATCGGCGCGCGTCGCCGTGGTGTCCGGCCGCAACGCCATCGGCATCGAGCTTCCCAATCCGACGCGCGAGAAGGTCTTGCTGCGCGAGCTGCTCGCCACCGAGGACTACAACAACTCCAATGCCAAGCTGCCGCTCTGCCTCGGCAAGACCATCGGCGGCGAGCCGGTGATCATCGACCTCGCGACGCGGCCGCACATGCTGATCGCCGGCACCACCGGCTCCGGCAAATCGGTCGGGATCAACACCATGATCCTGAGCCTGGTCTACCGCCTCGGCCCGAGCCAGTGCCGGCTGATCATGGTCGATCCGAAGATGCTGGAGCTCTCCGCCTACGACAACATCCCGCACCTCCTCACCCCGGTCGTCACCGATCCGAAGAAGGCGGTGGTCGCGCTCAAGTGGGCCGTGCGCGAGATGGAGGACCGCTATCGCAAGATGGCGAAGCTCGGCGTGCGCAACATCGGCGGCTACAACGACCGGCTCGCCGACGCCAAGGCCAAGGGCGAGACGCTGTCGCGCACCGTACACACCGGTTACGACCAGGAGACCGGCGAGGCTCTCTACGAGAAGGAGGAGTTCGATTTCGAACCCCTGCCCTACATCGTCGTGATCGTCGACGAGATGGCCGACCTCATGATGGTCGCCGGCAAGGACATCGAAGGCGCGATCCAGCGGCTCGCCCAGATGGCGCGCGCCGCCGGCATCCACGTGATCCTGGCGACCCAGCGTCCCTCCGTCGACGTCATCACCGGCACCATCAAGGCGAATTTTCCCACCCGTATCTCGTTCCAGGTGACGTCGAAGATCGACAGCCGCACGATTCTAGGCGAGCAGGGCGCCGAGCAGCTGCTCGGCCAGGGCGACATGCTCTACATGGCGGGCGGCGGCCGGATCAGCCGCGTGCATGGGCCGTTCGTCTCGGACGAGGAGGTCGAGAAGGTCGTGCGTCATCTCAAGACGCAAGGCCAGCCGCAATATCTCCAGGCCGTGACAGCCGATGAGGAAGGCGAGGGCGAGGATGGCGCCGTGTTCGACGCGACCGCCATGGGCCAGCCCGAGGGCGGCGACCTCTACGCGCAGGCGGTGCAGATCGTCAAACGCGACCGCAAGGCCTCGACCAGCTACATCCAGCGGCGGCTGCAGATCGGCTACAATCGCGCCGCCTCGCTGATGGAACGGATGGAGAAGGAAGGCATCGTTGGCCAGGCCAATCACGCCGGAAAGCGCGAAATTCTTATCGAGGGCGACGAGGACGAGGCGTTCTGACCCTGCTTCGGCGTTATAGTCGATCCATCGATCAGGGTCGCGAAATCGCCACAGGGCGCGCCTAGCCAAAACCTGCTAGAGCTTGAGTCGCGGGGCGCACGGAGATCAAAGACATGCGGAAGACGGCGTTGGCAGCGCTCATCGCAGTCCTATGGGCTGGTGCGACGCTCGCGGCACCGGCGGAGAATATTCCGCTGCCGCAGCCGTCGCCGAAGCGGCAGCAGGCGGCGCCGCAGGCGGTTCCGCGGCCGCCGGTTCCGATCACGCCGAGCGCCGCCACCCCGCCCGGCCAGGCCACCGCGCTCGACGACAATCAGCGTGCGGTGGTCAACAAGATCAGCAAATATCTCTCGAGCGTGCAGACGCTGGTCGGCGATTTCGTCCAGGTCGGCCCGGATGGACGGCGCACCGAGGGCCAGTTCTACATTCAGAAGCCCGGCAAGGTGCGCTTCGCCTACAATCCGCCGAGCCCGATCGACGTCGTCGCCGACGGCCAGTCGGTGGTGGTGCGCGACCGCAACCTCGCCACCCAGGATCTCTACCCGCTGTCGCAGACGCCGCTGCGCTTCCTGCTCGCCGACCACATCGACCTGATGCGCGACACCAACGTGATCTCGGTCTCGTCCGACGATACGTTCGTCACCCTGGTGATCGAGGAGCATCAGCTGGTCGCCGGCACCAGCCGGCTGATGATGATGTTCGGCGCCAAGGACATGCAGCTGCGCCAATGGACCGTGACCGACCCACAGGGCTATGACACCACCGTCGCGGTCTACAATCTCGACACCACCAAGAAGCCCGACCCGGATCTGTTCGTGATCAACTATCCGGACCACCATCAGCAATAGGTCGCAAGTTCCTGGGGTTGTCGTCATCGCCGGGCTTGTCCCAGGCTTGTCCCGGCCATCCACGTCTTTATGTATCAATGCTGCGCGAAAGACGTGGATGCCCGGCATTCGCCGGGCATGACGGAAGCCCATTTGATTCCCGATGCACCTCACGATCTCGACCTGGAACATCAATTCGGTGCGGCTGCGCATCAATCTGGTGGCGAAATTCATCAAGGCGGAGCGGCCGGACGTCCTGTGCCTGCAGGAGACCAAGTGTCCGGACGACAAGTTTCCGCGCAAGCGCTTCGCCCGCCTCGGCTACACCCACATCGCGCTCAACGGGCAGAAGGGCTATCACGGCGTCGCGGTGGTCTCGCGCGTGCCGTTCGACCTCGTCGACAAGCGCGACTTCTGCAGCAAGAGCGACTGCCGCCATATCGCGGTGACGTTCGGCGAAAAGGCCGGCCTGCGCGATCCCGCGACGGTGCATAATTTCTACGTGCCGGCGGGCGGCGACGAGCCCGATCGCGACATCAACGTGAAGTTCGCCCACAAGCTCGACTTCCTCGACCAGATGACGCGCGAGGCGTGGCTCCGGCCGGCCGACAAGGCGCGCGCGATCCTGGTCGGCGACCTCAACGTCGCGCCGCTCGAGCACGACGTCTGGAGCCACAAGCAGATGCTCAAGGTGGTGTCGCACACGCCGATCGAATGCGAGAAGCTCACCGCGGCGCAGACGTCCGGCGGCTGGTTCGACGCCATGCGCGCCTTCGTGCCGGAGCCCGCCAAACTCTACACCTGGTGGAGCTACCGCGCCGCCGACTGGGCCGCCGCCGACCGTGGCCGCCGGCTCGATCATATGTGGGTGAGCCCGGAGCTCGCCGACCGCGTGTCGTCACTGAAGATCCGCCGCGAGGCGCGCGGCTGGCAGCGCCCATCCGACCATGTGCCGGTGACGGCCAAGGTGGAGCTGTAGGTGGGCAAAATTGCCGTGCGCGACCTCCGCGTGGGCAACCGCATGCGAGGCAATTTAATTTTCCCACGCGGCACACGGGCGCGGTTGCCCACCCTATGCGCCTCGCGATGACGCTCACCTTCGCCGCGGCGGCGTTGGGTCGAGCGTGGCGCGTACGTTGATCATGTCCTGCGCGGCCTGATTGGTGCGCGCCGCGATGTGATCGCGCATGCGCCGGGCGGCGTCCGGATAGCCTTCCAGCATCTTGAGGAAGAGGCCGCGCGGGACGCGGATCACCGTCGAGGGCTCGGCCGCGATCGCGGTGACGGGGCGCGTCGTCTCGGTGAGCAGCGCGAGCTCGCCGAGCAGGGCGCCGCGCGTCACCGTCATGGTCGCGCTCGCCGTATCCGTGTTGTCGGTCGAGAGCGTGAACGAGCCGTCCTGGATCACATAGCCGGCGTCGGCCGGATCGCCGACCGTGAACAGCGTCTCGCCGCTGTGCACGTAGCGGGGCTCGGCACCGATGGCGAGGATCCGCAGCGCATCGCGTCCGAGGATCGCGAAGCTCGGGACCTTCTCCAGAAACGCGATGTCGTCCTCGATCGTCATCCGACTCGGACGCTTTTGCACATGGCCCGGTCCGAAAACCGATTCCCACCTTGCGGGATCATGCGCTATGGCACCAGCTTGTAGCCGCCGGCTTCGGTGACGAGGATCGCCGGCATGGCGGCGTCCTTCTCGACCTTCTGGCGCAACCGATAGATGTGCGTTTCCAGCGTGTGCGTGGTGACCCCGGAATTATACCCCCACACCTCCTGCAGCAGCACCTCGCGCGACACCGGCCGCTGCCCGGCGCGATAGAGATAGCGCAGGATCGCCGTCTCCTTCTCGGTCAGCCGCACCTTGTTGCCCTTGGGGCTGAGCAAGAGCTTCGAGCTCGGCCGGAACGTGTAGGGGCCGATGGTGAAGACCGCGTCCTCGCTCGCCTCGTGCTGGCGCAGTTGCGCGCGGATGCGCGCGAGCAGCACCGCGAATCGGAACGGCTTGGTCACATAGTCGTTCGCGCCCGATTCGAGACCGAGGATGGTGTCGGAATCGGTGTCGTGGCCGGTCAGCATGATGATCGGCGCCTTGAAGCCATTCTTGCGCAAGAGCCGCACGGTCTCGCGACCATCGATGTCGGGCAGCCCCACATCCATGATCACGAGGTCGATCTGCCCCGCACGCGCGACCTGCACGCCTTCGGCCCCAGTCTTGGCCGCCACCGGCTCGAATTCCTCGTGCAGCGACAGCTGCTCGACCAGGGCGTCGCGCAACTCGGCGTCGTCATCGACGATCAGGATCTTGCGGACGTTGGACATGATCGTGCCTGGAAATGCCCGGCTGAAATGCGTCGCCCCTTCGGCGCATGGCCGCAATAGACCATGCGGGCGGAAAAGAGCAAGTGGTTGACACAATTGAGATTCGACCTAGCGGCCGAAATATCGGCTATAACGGATTGATGCATCAGCGCAGTTTTGCCCGCCTGCGTGTCCGCCCCAGGCCGGCCAATCGCAGCCAGGGCTGGCTCAATGTCGGATCCCTGACGATTCCGGTTGCGCTCGGCCGCACCGGGATTCGCGCCAACAAGCTCGAAGGCGATGGCTCGACACCGCGGGGCGAATTCCGCTTGCTGCGCCTGTGGTTTCGCGCCGACCGCCATCCGCGGCCGCGCTCGTCCCTGCCGGTGCAGCGAATCACCCGTGACTTGGCCTGGTGCGAGGATCCGACCGACCGGCGCTACAACCGGCCGTTTCGCCGCCGCGACGGCGAGCCGGGCGATCGGCTGCAGCGCGGTGACAACCTCTACGATTTCGTCATCGAGATCAGCCACAACGCCCGGCCGCGAATCGCGCGGCGCGGAAGCGCTGTATTCATTCATGTGGCGCGACCCGGCCTCGCGCCGACGGCCGGCTGCGTGGCCCTCCCCTTGCCGCGCCTGCGCCAACTCCTGGAGCGCATCGGCTCGCGGACGCTCATTTCGATTGGATAATCAGATCAATATCTTACCGCGCAGCATAAGCCGGGCTTAGTGGCGCGCCCCGAAAATCGCGCTGCCCACCCGCACATGGGTCGCACCGAACCTGATGGCGACCTCGTAGTCCGCACTCATACCCATGCTGAGGAGTTCGAGCCCGTTGCGCGCGGCGATTTTCGCGGTCAGCGCGAAATGCGGCGCCGGCGGCTCCTCGGCGGGCGGAATGCACATCAGGCCCGAGACCGTGAGCCCATAGGTCGCGCGGCAGTCGCGCAGGAAGGCGTCAGCGGCCTCCGGCAGGATGCCGGCCTTTTGCGGCTCGGCGCCGGTATTGATCTCGACGAACAATAGCGGCGAGCGGGCCTGTTTCTCGATCTCCTTGGCGAGCGCCGTGCAAAGACTAGGGCGATCGACCGAGTGGATGGCATCGAACAGCGCCACCGCCTCCTTGGTCTTGTTCGACTGCAGCGGGCCGATCAGGTGCAGCGCGAGACCGGGATGGCGCGCCTGCAGGTCGGGCCATTTCGCCTTCGCCTCCTGCACGCGGTTCTCGCCGAACACGCGCTGGCCGACCGCGATCACCGGCGCGATCGCCTCGGCGGCGAACGTCTTCGACACCGCGATCAGCGTCACGGCGGCCGCATCGCGGCCGGCCTCGTTGCAGGCCTGCACGATCTTGCGGCGAACCTCGGCCAACCGCTCCGCCGCCGCGACATCGAATGGTGAATCGTTCATGCACCGCCTCGCGCGCGGGTCGATCGCGCTCGATTTTGGGACAGAGTTCCAAAATCGCGCCTACGGCTCAAATTTTATCTTTCCCGCCAAACCGATCTTCACGCGCCCCTCGGTACACTCCCGCGAGGGGTGGGACAATCATGCAACGCGACGACATCCCCGATAGCGGCCCGATGACGCGCGCAGGTCCACGCCTGAGCATCCGTGCGCGGCTGATGCTGCTTGCGCTGCTCGCCGTCGTGCCGCTCACCCTCGACCGCGTGCGCCTGCTCGAAAGCAGCCGCACCGAACGGCTCGACATGGCTGCGGCGGAAGCGCTCGACCTCGCCAAGCGCGGGGCCACCGCCCAAGTCGAGATGATCAACTCGACCCGTGCCGTGCTCGAGGTGGTGGCCCGCGCCTACATCATGATGGCGCGCAACGGCCAGGACTGCACCGATTTCCTCTCCGCCTTCGCGGTCGATGTGCCGTGGATCCGCGGCCTGTCCGTGGTCGGGCCGAACGACCGCATCCTGTGCTCGACGCGCAAGATGTCGATCGGCCTCAATGTGGGCGACCGCCAGTACATCCAGGATGCGCGCAAAAGCTGGGGCTTCGTGCTCAGCGATTACCTGATCGAGCGCACCACCAACCAGCCGGCCGTGATGGCCGCCTACCCGACGCTCGGCAAGGACGAGAGCGTCAACGCGATCATCGTCGCCTCGGTCGACCTGCAATGGGTCGGGCAGCTCTCCGGCCTCTTGGAGACGCACCCGGCCGCGAGCGCCATCCTGCTCGACCACAACGGCACCGTGCTCGCCGAGTTTCCCGAACACCTCGAGAGCGGCAGGACCTACACGAACAATGCGCTGTTCAAGGAGGTGTTCTCCCGTTTCGACGGCACCGTGACGATGGCGGGGCTCGACGGGGTGCGGCGCATCTTCGCCTTCGTGCCGCTCGCCGGAACCAATGCGCGCCTCCTCGTCGGCCTCGACGAGGCCGAGATCCTGCGCCGTATCGATCGCGAGATCGGCATCGCCTATCTGCAGCTCGCGCTGTTCGGCGCGCTCACGCTGCTGGCCGCCTGGTTCGGCGGCGAGCGCTTCATCGTCGAGCCGATCCGCGCGCTCGCGCGCACCGCGAGCCGCATCGGCCGCGGCGATCTCGAGGCCCGTCCCAACCGCGACAAGCTCGCGTCCGAGTTCGCGCCGCTCGCGACCGCGCTCACCGACATGGCCGTCAAGCTCGGCGAACGCGACCGCGAATTGCGCACCGCCAACCGCCACCTCGAGACGCTCGCCTCGATCGACAGCCTATCCGGGCTCGCCAACCGGCGCAGCTTCGATGCCCGGCTCGAGGCCGAGTGGCAGCGTGCCGCCAACCTGCAGCGGCCGATCGCCCTGATGATGATCGACGTCGATCACTTCAAGCTCTACAATGACAATTACGGCCATCTCGAAGGCGACCACTGCCTGCGCATCATCGGCGACGCGCTGGCGGCCGCGAGCAGCCACAAAGCCGATTTCGCCGCCCGCTATGGCGGCGAGGAATTCGTGCTGCTCTTGCCCGACACCAATCTCGTCACCGCGCTCGAGATCGCCAACCGCCTGCGCGGCGCGGTCGCGACGCTCGCAATCGCCCACCGCTTCGCGCCGCGCGGCCACGTCACCGTCAGCATCGGGGTCGCCTGCTTCACGCCCGGCGACGATGACGGGCCGCAGGCACTGATCGAGGCCGCCGATGCGAGCCTCTATGCGGCCAAGCGCAACGGTCGCGACATGGTGTGGACCGAGCAGGGCGCGGTGACGCCGGCGGCCTGATTCCTCGATTTTGCGATTTTGGCCCAATCCGTTGACCGGGCGCGCGCTTTCATGGCCTAGTCGGCGCGCTTTTCGCGCCCTATACGACCATCCATGACCGCTGACCGCTACAACGCCCGCGACGCCGAGCCGCGTTGGCAAAAATTCTGGGACACGCGCGAGATCTTCGCGACGAAGAACGACGATCCGCGCCCGAAATACTACGTGCTGGAGATGTTCCCCTACCCGTCGGGGCGCATCCACATGGGGCACGTGCGCAACTACACCATGGGCGACGTGGTGGCCCGCTACAAGCGCGCCAAGGGGTTCAACGTGCTCCATCCCATGGGCTGGGACGCGTTCGGCCTGCCGGCCGAGAATGCGGCCATGGAGCGCAAGATCAATCCCGGCACCTGGACGCAGCAGAACATCGCGGCGATGAAGGCGCAGCTCAAGTCGATGGGGCTGTCGCTCGACTGGCGGCGCGAGATCGCGACCTGCGATCCCGAATATTACAAGCACCAGCAGCGCATGTTCCTCGATTTTCTGAAAGCGGGGCTGGTCGAGCGCAAGCAGTCGAAGGTCAACTGGGACCCGATCGACCAGACCGTGCTCGCAAACGAGCAGGTGATCGACGGCCGCGGCTGGCGCTCCGGCGCCGTGGTCGAGCAGCGCGAGCTCACTCAGTGGTTCTTCAAGATCACGGCTTATGCGCAGGATCTGCTCGACGCGCTCCACCGGCTCGAGCGCTGGCCGGACAAAGTGCGCACGATGCAGAAGAACTGGATCGGACGCTCCGAGGGCCTGCTGGTCCGCTTCGCGCTCGATCCGAAGACCACGCCCGCGGGCGAGGACGAGCTCGAGATTTACACCACGCGTCCCGACACCCTGTTCGGCGCCAAGTTCATGGCGCTGTCGCCCGACCATCCGCTGGCGGCCGCGGTGGCAAAAAAGAATCCGGCGCTCGCGGCCTTCATCGCCGAGTGCAAGCGCATGGGCGTCGCGCAGGAGGTGATCGACAAGGCGGAGAAGCTCGGCTTCGACACCGGGATCAAGGCCGTCCATCCGTTCGATCCGAGCTGGAAGCTGCCGGTCTACGTGGCGAACTTCATCCTGATGGACTACGGCACCGGCGCGATCTTCGGCTGCCCGGCGCACGACCAGCGCGACCTCGATTTCGTCAACAAATACGGGCTCGGCAACACGCCGGTCGTGTGCCCGCCCGATGTCGACCCGAAGACCTTCATCATCACCGGCACCGCCTATGAGGGCGATGGCCGGATGATCAACTCGCGCTTCCTCGACGGGATGACGATCGCGCAGGCGAAGGAGGAGGTGGCGCGGCGGCTCGAGAAGGAAACGCGCGGCAACCGTCCGGTCGCCCAGCGTCAGGTGAATTTCCGCCTGCGCGACTGGGGCATCTCGCGCCAGCGCTACTGGGGCTGCCCGATCCCGATCATCCACTGCGCCAAGTGCGGCGTCGTGCCGGTGCCGATCAAGGATCTTCCCGTCAAGCTGCCGGTCGACGTCGACTTCGACCGGCCCGGCAACCCGCTCGACCGCCACGCGACCTGGAAGCATGTCGCCTGCCCGCAATGCGGCGGACCGGCGACGCGCGAAACCGACACGATGGACACGTTCGTCGACTCGTCGTGGTACTTCGCGCGCTTCACCGATCCATGGGACGAGGACACGCCGACCGACCGCAAGGTGGTCGACCACTGGCTGCCGGTCGACCAGTACATCGGCGGCATCGAGCACGCGATCTTGCACCTGCTTTACAGCCGCTTCTTCACCCGCGCCATGAAGGCGACCGGCCACGCCGGCATCGACGAGCCATTCGCGGGCCTGTTCACGCAGGGGATGGTGGTGCACGAGACCTATCGCGCCGCCGACGGCAGCTGGGTCGCGCCCAACGAGGTCGACATCGCGGGCAGCGACGACGATCGCCGTGCGACGCTCAAGGCCGGCGGCGCGCCGGTCGAGATCGGCCCGATCGAGAAGATGTCGAAGTCGAAGCGCAACACGGTCGACCCGGACGACATCATCCAAACCTACGGGGCCGACACGGCGCGCTGGTTCATGCTGTCGGACTCACCCCCCGAGCGCGACGTCAACTGGACCGAGCGCGGCGTGCAGGGCGCTTGGCGTTTCACCCAGCGCCTGTGGCGGCTGGTCGGCGACGCGGCCGAGCGCTCGGCGCCGCCGAGCCGACCGGCCGAGTTCAGCGCGCCGGCGCTCGCGCTGCGCAAGGCGGCACATGGGGCTCTCGCCAAGGTATCCGATGCGATCGAGAAGCTGCATTTCAACGTGGCGGTCGCGCATATCTACGAATTCGCCGGCCTGCTGCAGGGGACCTTGTCGGAGGCACAGACCGGGCGCAGAGCGCCCGACGTCGATTGGGCGATCCGCGAGGCGGCCGACATCCTGGTGCAGCTTTTCAACCCGATGATGCCGCACCTCGCCGAGGAGTGCTGGAAGGTGCTGGGCCACCAGACTGCCATTGCCGAAGCGGCGTGGCCGACGGTCGAGCCGGCCCTCCTGATCGAGGACACCGTTACTTTACCCGTGCAGGTTAATGGCAGGAGGCGGGCGGAGGTGACGGTTGCACGGGACGCTACGAACGAGGATATTCAGGCAGCGGTCCTGAAGCTCGACGCGGTGCAGAAGGCCCTGGAGGGGAAGGCCCCCAAAAAGGTCATCATTGTCCCGCACAGGATCGTCAATGTGGTAGCCTGAGTGCGCAACGGGGACGTGGGGAACTTGGGGATCTCGGGAGCGCGTCTGATCCGGCTGGCCGCGCCGCTCATGGTGGCGTGCCTGGCGCCGTCCCTGCTCACCGGCTGTTTCCAACCGCTCTACGGCGCGCATCCGACCGCCGCCGGTCCCAGCATCCGCGAGCAGATGCGCTCGGTCGACGTGGCGCAGATTGCGGCGGCAAACGGCACGCCGGAGTCGCGCCTCGCCGTCAACGTGCGCGAGGCGCTGATGTTCGGCTTGGGCGCCGATAACAAGCCGATCAACCCGCGCTATCGACTCGTGGTGCGGATGAACTCGACCCGGCTCACCGTGGTGGTCGATCTCACCAGCTCCCGGCCCGAGGTCGAGAACTTCGGCATCAATGCTCAGTTTCAGCTGATCGATCTGCAGACCAACAAGACCGTGGTCAGCGACCAGACCTTCTCGCGGGTGTCCTATGACATTCCGGGCGAGGAGCAGCGCTTCGCGCAAGCGCGCGGCCTGCGCGATGCGGAAAACCGCGCCGCCACGGAGATCGCAGACTCGATCAAGAACCGGCTTGCGTCGTATTTCGTCGCTGGGTCGTAAATGCTCTTTTCTCCGTCATGGCCTTGCTTGTCCCGGCCATCTACGTCTTGCTCGTTGCGATAGCCCAAGACGCGGATGCCGCGCATTCGCGGGCATGACGATCACTTGACTGGCTGGCCCATGGTCGCCCTCAAAAGTAGCGAGATCGATTCCTTCATCGCCCGGCCTGATCCCAAGCGCCCGATCGCGCTGGTGTTCGGGCCCGATGCCGGCCTCGTGCGCGAGCGGGTCGATGCGCTGATCAAGTCGGCGGTCGACGATCCCTCCGATCCGTTCGCCCTCGCCCGGCTCGATGGCGATGCGCTCGCCGACGAGCCGAGCCGGCTGGTCGAGGAAGCGCATACGATGCCGCTGTTCGGCGGCCGCCGCGCCGTGTGGGTCAGAGCCGGCGGGCGCAATTTCACCGAAGGCGTCGAGACGTTGCTCGCCGCGCCCCCCGCCGCCGATTGCCGCGTCGTGATCGAGGCCGGCGACCTGCGCCGCAACGCGCCGTTGCGCGTGGTGATCGAGAAGTCGCCGGTCGCCGTCGCGCTGCCCTGTTATCAGGATGGCGAGCGCGAGGTGATGCGGCTGATCGACGAGGAGATGCGCGCCGCCGGCCTGACGATCGCGGCCGACGCCCGCGCCCAGCTCGCCGCGTTGATCGGGGGCGATCGCCGCGCCTCGCGTAGCGAGATCCGCAAGCTCGCGCTCTACGGGCTCGGCAAGCCGTCGATCGAGCTCGACGACGTGCTCGCCGTGGTCGCCGACGCCTCCTCGCTCGCGCTCGATGCCGCGGTCGATGCCGCCTTTGCGGGGCGCGGGCCGGAGGCGGAAATCCAGTTCGCCAAGGCGCGCGCCGCCGGCACTTATCCGGGCGTGATCGTCGGCGCCGCGCTGCGCCAGGTCGCGCAGCTGCACCGCGCGCGACTCGCCGTCGAGGGCGGCGCGAGCGTCGGCGAGGCGGTGGCGAGCACGATGCCGGGCCTGCACTTTCGCCGCAAGCCGCTGATCGAGGCGGCGGTCGCGGGATGGACCGCGGCGCGGCTCGAACGCATCATGGCGCGGCTCGCGGAAGCGTCGCTCGACACGCGCCAACGCCCGGCGCTCGCCGAGGCGGTGGCGCAGCGCGCGCTGATGGCCGCCGCCGAGATGGCGCGGCGAAGATGAATGTGGAATCCGTCATTGCGAGTTGCGCGAAGCGCAACGAAGCAAAGCAAAAGCAATCTCGATCCGCAGAGACACGTGCAAGTGGAGCGAGATTGCTCCGCTCCGCTCGCAGTGATGCGGTCTGAGACTCAGCTCGTTTCCAGCCGGCGGATCACCTCGTCGAGCTGATCGAGATCGCGATATTGGATCAGCACCACGCCTTTTTCGCCGTGTCCGTTGATCGTCACCTTGAGGCCGAGCGCATCGGACAATCGCTTCTCCAGCGCCAACGTATCGATGTCCTTCGCGGCGCGCTTGTGCTGCTTCTTCGGCTTGCCGGCCTCGCGCGCGCGCTGCTGCGCCAGGCCCTCGACGTCGCGGACGTTCAGGCCGCGCTCGACGATCTCGCGCGCGATCGATTCCGGATCGGGCAGCCCGACCAGCGCGCGGGCGTGGCCGGCCGAAAGCTTGCCGGCATTGATGTAGACCTTCACCGTCTCGGGCAGCTTGAGCAGGCGCAGCGTGTTCGCCACGTGGCTGCGACTCTTGCCGACGATTTTTGCGATCTCGTCATGGCTGTACTTGTACTCGTCGGCGAGCGCCTGATAGCCCATCCCCTCCTCGAGCGGGTTGAGGTCGGCGCGCTGCACGTTCTCGATGATGGCGAGCTCGAGCGCCTCGGAGTCGCTCGCCTCGTGGACGATGATCGGCACCTCGTGCAGGCCGGCGCGCTGCGCGGCGCGCCAGCGCCGCTCGCCGGCGATGATCTCGAACTGCTCGGTCGCGCCGCCGTGCACGGTGCGCACCACGATCGGCTGGATGATGCCGCGCTCGCGGATCGAGCCGGCGAGCTCGACGATCTCGGCGTCGGAAAACACCTTGCGCGGGTTGCGCGGATTGGGCCGCAGGAACGCGATCGACACGCGGCGATGCCCGCGGCCGCCGCCGCGCTCGGGCGCTGCCGGCTCGGCGCCGGCGTCCCCGATCAGCGATGCGAGGCCGCGGCCAAGCCGCGACCGGTGGCTCTCCTCAGCCATCGACATGATCTCCTGCACCTCACCTTGTCGTCGACGATGTCATATTGCACTCATGCTGCGCAAAATGCTGCGCCGCAGCAATTTCAATATTGCGCACAAAGGAAGAAGCGCTTCCGATGGTCGGGACACTGAGGCACGACGGATTCAGCTCGCCCGCAGCTCCTTGAACTGCTTCTCGCGCTGGATGATCTCGGTTGCGAGCCGCAGATAGGCTTCGCTGCCGACGCATTTGAGATCATAGACCAGCACCGGCTTGCCGTAGGACGGTGCCTCGGACACCCGCACGTTACGCGGGATCACCGTCTCGTAGACTTTCGGCCCCATGAACTCGCGCACGTCGGCGACCACCTGGCCCGACAGGTTGTTGCGTGCATCGAACATGGTGAGCACGATGCCGTGGATCGTCAGATCCGGATTGAGCGTCTGCTTGACCTGCTCGACTGTCTTGAGCAGCTGCGACAGCCCTTCGAGGGCGAAGAACTCGCATTGCAGCGGCACCAGGATCGCGTGCGCCGCCGCCATCGCGTTGATGGTGAGAAGATTGAGCGACGGAGGACAGTCGATCAGCACGTAGCTGTAGGCCGCCGGCCCCATCGCGGCGTCGTTGATCTGGGCAAGCGCGTTGCGCAGCCGAAACGCGCGATCACGCGAATGGCCCACCTCGAGCTCGAAGCCCGAGAGATCCATCGTTGACGGCGCGATGTGCAGATGCGGCACCGCAGTGGCGAGCACCGCCTCGCGCAGGGGCTTCTCGCTCATGATCACGTCGTAGGTGGAAATCTGCCGGCTCTTCTGGTCGATGCCGAGGCCGGTCGAGGCATTGCCCTGCGGGTCGAGGTCGACGATCAGCACGCGCTCGCCGATCGCCGCGAGCGCGGTGCCGAGATTGATCGCAGTCGTGGTCTTGCCGACCCCGCCCTTCTGATTGGCGATTGCCAGCACTCGCGCCGGCAGGGCCGTGCTTGGCCGCACTTCACTGGGAAATGGCAGGATTTCGCCCGGGTTTTCCGACAAATCCGACATGGATGTGGTCCATCTGAGGCCGGTTCGGCCTTGGTTTTACTGCTTCCCGCCCCGGCGCCGCAATCCGTGCACGATCAAGATGCGGCTTGCCGGATGCGTCCGGCTGGGCACCAGCTCCGTATCCATAGTCCAATATTTAGCGGCCTCGGTCAATTCAACCTCTACATCTTGGCCCTTCGGCAACAGCGCTTTTGCACCTGATTTTACGAATGGGGCGACGTAGCCAAGCAATTTTGCCAGCGGCGCAACAGCGCGGGCTGTGATCATGTCCGGCGCGAGATTGGCCGACAAGTCCTCGATTCGCTGGTGATGGACCGTCGCCGGGAGGGCCAGCTCTCCCGCGGTCTGGCGGAGAAAGGCGGCCTTTTTTCCCTGGCTCTCGACCAGATGCACTGCCGCGCCCGGACGGTCCACGAGGGCGCACGCGATGACGATTCCGGGGAATCCGGCCCCCGAGCCGATATCGAGCCAGACTTTGGCGTCCGGCGCCAGATCGAGGAGCTGGAGCGAGTCCGCGATATGGCGGGTCCAGATCTCGCCTATCGTGGCGCGGCCGATCAGGTTGGTGTGGGCTTGCGTCGCTAGCAGGAGGACAACGAAGCGATCGAGCCGAGCCGCTGTTTCACGTGAAACAGGTGTGAGCGCCAGGGCGCGCTCGCGATCGGCCGCGAGATCTGGTGCCGTGGTCACGCGCCGCGGGCGGCTCGCCGCCGATTGTCGCGCCGGTCATTCCGGCGGATGTGCGCCGCAAGAAGGGTGAGCGCTGCCGGTGTCACCCCATCGAGCCGGCTGGCTTGGCCGACCGTGCGCGGCCGGTGGGCGGCGAACTTCTGCTTCATCTCGTTCGAGAGTCCGGAGACCTGGGTGAAGTCGAGGTCATCCGGCAGCACCAGGCTCTCGTCACGACGAAAGGCGGCGACATCCTGCGCCTGGCGGTCGAGGTAGACTGCGTATTTGGCCTCGATCTCCAGCTGCGCCGCGACCATCGGTGCAAGCTCACCAAAGGCCGGCCAAATGCGCACCAAGTCGGCGAGGCCGAGGTTCGGGTAGGCGAGGAGATCGAAGGCGGTGCGGCGCTGCCCGTCGCGATTGAGCGCGAGCCCGTGTCGCTGCGCCTCGGACGGCGTGAGCGAGACGCTCCGCGCCATCGCCCTCGCTGCCTCGAGCGCCGCCGTCCGGTCGCGATGGCGCGCGGCTCGCGCCGGCCCGACGCAGCCGATCGCCAGCCCCTGCCCGGTCAGCCGCTGGTCGGCATTGTCGGCCCGCAGCGTCAACCGATATTCGGCGCGCGACGTGAACATCCGATATGGCTCCGTCACCCCACGCGTCGTGAGATCATCGATCATCACGCCGAGGTAGGCCTGCGAACGGTCGAAGATGATGTCCGGGCCGTCACCGGCCCGCGCCGCCGCGTTGAGACCCGCCACCAGCCCCTGCCCGGCGGCTTCCTCGTATCCGGTCGTGCCGTTGATCTGCCCCGCCAGATATAGACCGCGCAGGCGTTTCGTCTCCAGAGTCGGCTTGAGCTCGCGCGGATCGACGTGATCGTACTCAATGGCGTAGCCGGACCGGATCACCCTCGCCTTCTCCAGGCCCGGGATGCTCGCCACGACCGCGAGCTGAACCTCCTCGGGCAGCGAGGTCGAGATCCCGTTCGGATAAACCGTGGTGTCGTCGAGTCCCTCGGGCTCGAGGAAAACCTGGTGCCCATCGCGCTCGCCGAAGCGCACGATCTTGTCCTCGATCGAGGGGCAGTAGCGCGGCCCCCGGCTCTGGATCTGACCCGAATACATCGGCGAGCGATGCACATTGGCGCGGATGACCTGGTGCGTCGCCTCAGTCGTGCGGGTGATGGCGCATTGGATTTGCGGATTGGTGATCCGCTCCGTCAGCGCCGAAAACGGCTCCGGCGGCTCGTCGCCGGGCTGCATCTCGAGGCTCGCCCAGTCGATGGTCGTGCCGTCGAGGCGCGGTGGCGTCCCGGTCTTGAGGCGCGCGAGCTCGAAGCCCAATCGCGCCAAGGTGCCGGACAGCCCGATCGCCGGCGCCTCCCCGACCCGACCCGCTGGCGTTTGCCGCTCGCCGATATGGATCAGCCCACGCAGGAAGGTGCCCGTGGTGAGCACCACGGCGCCCGCTGTCAGCTCGCGACCATCGACAAGCCGGACGCCGCAGACACGCCCGTCGGCGACGATGATATCTTCCGCCTCCCCTTCGATCACGGTCAGGCTCGGGATCGCCTGGATGGCTCGTTGCATCGCGGCCGCATAGAGCTTGCGATCCGCCTGCGCCCGCGGCCCGCGTACCGCTGGCCCCTTACGCCGATTGAGCACCCGAAACTGAATCCCGCCCTCATCCGCGATCCGACCCATCAGCCCGTCGAGCGCATCGATTTCGCGGACTAGATGGCCCTTCCCGAGCCCGCCAATCGCCGGATTGCAGGACATTGCGCCGATGGTGGAAAACCGATGGGTAACGAGCGCCGTCCGCGCCCCCATGCGCCCAGCCGCGGCCGCGGCCTCACAGCCGGCATGGCCGCCACCGATCACGATCACGTCGAGGCGCGCGCTCATTGCAGGGAATTCCGAAATTGCGGGCGTTCTACCCAACGAATCCGCGCCGGTCAAAAATCAAGTGTTTCACGTGAAACAGCCGGTCACTTCCCGATACAGAAATCCCTAAAGATCACGTCGAGGATGTCATCGACATCCACTCGCCCAGTCAACCGTCCCAATGAACGGCTGGCCAGGCGTAGCTCTTCCGCAATCACATCCTCACGCGCCGGCGCCGCTTCGCCCAAGGCTCTCTCCAGCGCCGCGATGGTTTCCTCCAGCGCTCGCCGGTGTCGCTCTCTCGTCACCAAAGCAGGTTCGGTTGATCCGAGGTACTGGCCGGCGTGAACCGAAAGCGCGGTTAAGAAAGGGTTAAAGCCCGTCCCATCCTGGGCGGAGATAAAATAAACTGGATAATCTAGCTTTTGGATTATCGATCTTAGGGTTTTGATCCGCAGGGGAGTCACAAGATCGATCTTGTTCCATATCAACCATTTCGTCGCTCCCGGGAATTCTTCCCCCAGTGCGTCCACAGCAATCTCCCCCGCCGCGGCGGCATCAAGCACCCACAGCACGAGATCGGCACCGGCCGCCCGCTCGCGCGCGCGCCGCACGCCTTCCTGCTCGACCGGGTCGACACTGTCGCGGATGCCAGCCGTATCGAGGAACGTCACCGGTGAGCCGTCGAGATCGAGATGCACCTCGATCACGTCGCGCGTCGTGCCGGCGATCGGCGAGACGATCGCGGCCTCCCGTCGGGCAATGCGGTTGAGCACGCTCGACTTGCCCGCGTTCGGCGGACCCGCGATCGCCACTACCAATCCCTCGCGCAGCCGCTCCCCCCTCCCCTGATCCGCCAGCACCTGCGCGATCTCGTCGCGCAGCGCGCGCGACCGCGCGAGCGCCGGCCCGATCAGGTCTTCTGGCACGTCGGCTTCGTCGGGAAAATCGATGCGCGCCTCGACCAGCGCCAGCGCTTCGATCAATTGCTGGCGCCATGCTTCCGCGCGATCGCCCAGCATGCCGCGCATCTGGCGAAACGCCTGCCGCCGCTGCGCCTCGGTGTCGGCGCCGATCAGATCCGCCAGGCCTTCGACACGGGTGAGATCGATGCGTCCATTCTCGAACGCTCGCCGCGTGAACTCGCCCGCGAGCGCTGGGCGGCAACCATCGACGCGTCCGAGCGCCGCCAGCAGCGCGGCGATCACGGCGCGGCCACCGTGCACCTGCACCTCGGCCGTATCCTCGCCGGTTTCGCTGTTCGGTCCCGGGAACCAAAGCACGACCGCCTCGTCGATCATCTCGCCCGCGCCGTCGCGAACGCGCGCGAACGCGGCATGGCGTGGTGGCGGAATGCGTCCGATCAGCGCCTGCAACGCCGCACCGGCATGCGGCCCGGATATGCGCACGACCGCGATCGCGGCGGGCGGCCGCCCCGAGGACAGCGCAAAGATCGTATCAGCCTCAGCCATTCACGGGGTTGCTGCGTCGATTGCACTTGGCGGCGAAAGCGCCCACGTTATGCCGACGCCATCGCCGCCGCGCAACGCGCCGCGCATGTTCCAAGGTCAATCATCATGTCGGCCCAGACACATTCCGCCAGTCCGCCGCGCGAAAACCGACTCGCGCACGAGACCAGCCCGTATCTGCTGCAGCACAAGCACAATCCGGTCGACTGGTGGCCGTGGGGCCCGGATGCGCTCGCCGAAGCCAAGCGCACCAATCGGCCGATCCTGCTGTCGGTCGGCTACGCGGCCTGCCACTGGTGCCACGTGATGGCGCATGAAAGCTTCGAGGACGACGCGACCGCGCGGGTGATGAACGAGCTGTTCGTCAACATCAAGGTCGACCGCGAGGAGCGTCCCGACATCGATCACATCTACATGTCGGCGCTGCATCACCTCGGCGAGCACGGCGGCTGGCCGCTCACCATGTTTCTCACCCCCGAGGGCGCCCCGGTGTGGGGCGGCACGTATTTCCCCAATACATCGCGCTACGGCCGGCCGTCCTTCGTCGACGTACTGCACGAGGTCTCGCGCATCTTTCGCGAGGAGCCGGCGAGCGTCGCCAACAACCGCGACGCGCTGCTCGCCAAGCTCGCCGAGACCGCACGCGCCGCCGACAAGGTGACGATCGGCGCGCGCGAGCTCGATTCGGCCGCGGTCGCGGTCGCGCGCGTCTTCGATCAGGTCAACGGCGGCTTTCGCGGTGCCCCGAAGTTTCCGCAATGCTCCATGCTGGAGATGGTCTGGCGCGCCGGCGTGCGCCGCGGCGACAACCGCTTCAACGAGGTGATCGAGCACACGCTCGAACGCATGTCCGACGGCGGCATCTACGATCATCTCGGCGGCGGCTACTCGCGCTATTCGGTCGACGAGAAATGGCTGGTGCCGCATTTCGAGAAGATGCTCTACGACAATGCCCAGCTCATCGAGCTGCTGGCGCTCGCATGGTTGCGCACCGGCAAGCCGCTGTTCGCGAGCCGTGCGCGTGAGACCGTCGCGTGGCTCGAGCGCGAGATGGTGACAGGGGAGGGCGCGTTTGCGGCCTCGCTCGACGCCGACTCGGAAGGCGAGGAGGGCAAGTTCTACGTGTGGTCGCTAGCCGAAATGAAGCAAGCACTCGGCGAGCGCGACGCCGAGCTCTTCGCGCGCCACTACGACGTGACCGAGGCCGGCAATTTCGAGGGCCACAACATCCTCAACCGGCTGCAGCGCGAGCCGACCGATCAGGCGACGGAGGCCCGTCTCGCCGCCCTGCGCGACAAGCTGCTCGCCGTCCGCGCCCATCGCGTCCGGCCCGGCCTCGACGACAAGGTGCTGGCGGACTGGAACGGCCTGATGATCGCCGGCCTCGTCAATGCCGGGCTCATGCTCGGCGAACCCCGCTGGCTCAGTCTCGCCCGCCGCGCCTTCGACTTCATCGCCGGCGCGATGACGCGCGGCGACCGGCTCGGCCATTCCTGGCGCGACGGCAAGCTGCTCTTTCCCGGGCTGTCATCCGACTTCGCCGCCATGGTCCGCGCCGCACTCGCGCTGCACGAGGCGACAGGCGAGGGCACCTATCTCGAGCGCGCGGTCGCGTGGCAGGGCGCGCTCGATCAGCACTATGCGGATCCGGCCGGCGGCTACTTCATCACCGCGGACGACGCCGAAGGCCTCGTGGTGCGACCCAAATCGACCACCGATGATGCGCTGCCGAACCCGCATGGTCTCACGGCCCAGAATCTCATCCGCCTTGCGGTCTACACCGGCGACGACGCATGGCGGCAGAAGGCCGATGCGCTGTTCGATGCGACGCTGCCGGCCGCCGCCGAAAATCTCTACAGCCACCTGTCGCTGCTCAATGCGCTCGATCTGCGTCTGCGCGCCGCCGAGCTCGTCGCCGTCGGCCGCGACGTCTCGCGCTATGCGGCCGCCGCGCTCAAGCTGCCGTTCATCGACCGCATCGTCCTGCGCGCACAGCAAGAGAGCGATTTGCCGGCCAACCATCCGGCACGCGCTGCGTTCGCCACCATCACGGAGACGGCCATGCTGGTCTGCGTTGGCGAACGCTGCTCGCTGCCGTTGACCGACCCAGAGAAGGTCGGCGACGCAGTCGCTCAGATGCGCGGCTAAATCCACTCCGTCATGCCCGGGCTTGTCCTGGCTTGTCCAGGGCATCCACATCTTGCTTCTTCCCCAGGCCCAAAGACGTGGATGGCCGGGACAAGCCCGGCCATGACGTCGTGATATCGGGAAAGCCCGCAGAGGAGCGCTACTACGTATTCATCGACTCGAAGAACTCGCTGTTGCTCTTCGTGTTGCGGAGCTTGTCGAGCAGGAAGTCGATCGCATCCATGGTGCCCATCGGGTTGAGGATGCGGCGCAGCACATACATCTTCTTGAGCTGATCGGGCGGGGTGAGCAGCTCTTCCTTGCGCGTGCCGGAGCGCGTGATGTCCATCGCCGGGAAGGTGCGCTTGTCGGCGACCTTGCGGTCGAGGATCAATTCCGAATTGCCGGTGCCCTTGAACTCTTCGAAGATGACCTCGTCCATGCGGCTGCCGGTGTCGATCAGGGCGGTCGCGATGATGGTGAGCGAGCCGCCTTCCTCGATGTTGCGCGCGGCGCCGAAGAAGCGCTTCGGCCGCTGCAGCGCGTTGGCGTCGACGCCGCCGGTCAGCACCTTGCCGGAGGACGGGACCACCGTGTTGTAGGCGCGGCCGAGGCGGGTGATCGAGTCGAGCAGGATCACGACGTCGCGCTGGTGCTCGACCAGGCGCTTGGCCTTCTCGATCACCATCTCGGCGACCTGCACGTGGCGCGAGGCCGGCTCGTCGAAGGTCGAGGAGATCACCTCGCCCTTGACCGAGCGCTGCATGTCGGTGACTTCCTCGGGCCGCTCGTCGATCAGCAGCACGATGAGGTAGGCCTCGGGGTGGTTGGCCGTGATCGAGTGGGCGATGTTCTGCAGGAGCACGGTCTTGCCGGTGCGCGGCGGCGACACGATCAGCGCGCGCTGGCCCTTGCCGATCGGCGCCACGATGTCGATCACGCGGGCCGAGAGATCCTTGCGGGTCGGATCGTCGATTTCCATCTTCAGGCGCTGCTCGGGATAGAGCGGGGTGAGGTTGTCGAAGTTGATCTTGTGGCGCGCCTTCTCGGGATCTTCGAAATTGATCGTGTTGACCTTGAGCAGCGCGAAGTAGCGCTCGCCTTCCTTGGGGCTGCGGATCTGCCCCTCGAGGGTGTCGCCCGTGCGCAGACCGAAGCGGCGAATCTGCGAGGGTGAGACGTAGATGTCGTCGGGGCCCGGCAGGTAGTTCGCTTCCGGCGAGCGCAGGAAGCCGAAGCCGTCCTGCAGCACCTCGACGACGCCTTCACCGATGATCTCGATCTCTTTCGAAGCGAGCTGCTTGAGGATCGCGAACATCAGCTCCTGCTTGCGCATGGTCGAGGCGTTCTCGACCTGATGTTCTTCGGCAAAGGCCAGCAATTCGACCGGGGATTTGGACTTGAGGTCCTGGAGTTTCATTTCCCGCATGCGGGTAGGTCCTGTTGAGAATCGACTGGCGAGGAAAAGCAGCCGGTCGGGGTAGGCGAAGGGAAGGGAATCGCAGGTCTTTGAGGAAGGTGCGGGGGATCTGGCCCCTGAACCCGATGTGACCGCCAGTCTTCGGACCGGTACGCGTCGCCATCTGCCTGCGTTCGGGGAGATGGCGGCAAAATAAGAAATGTTGGGTGAAGGCGCAAGAGGCGCGCCGCCCGGCATGTGGACGGCGCCCGCCGGTCAGAACGGCTTGAGCACCGCGAGGAGCACGATGCCGATCATCAGCAGTGTAGGTACCTCGTTGATAATTCGATAGAATTTCTGCGTATGCCGATTCCGGTCGGCGGCGAAATCGCGCACGTAGCGAGCCAGCATTCCGTGCACGGCGGACATCACGATGACGAGAACGAACTTGATCTGAAACCAAGTCGCGAACGCCCAGCCGCCTTGCCAGACGAGGGCGATTCCCAAAAGCCAGGTCGCGATCATCGCCGGATTGATGATCGCCCTGAGCAGCCGGCGCTCCATCACCTTGAAGGTCTCCGACTGCGCCGAGCCGACCTCGGCGTCACAGTGGTAGACGAACAGCCGCGGCAGATAGAGCATGCCAGCCACCCAGGCGATCACCGCGACGATGTGGAATGCCTTGATCCAGCAGTAGCCGCTATAGACAGTGCAAGCATCCATCGCGGGTTCCTATCCAGAGTTGCGCCGGACGCGCGCCAGCATCTGCTCCACATGCGCGATCGGCGTCTCCGGCAGAATGCCGTGGCCGAGGTTGAAGATGAAGGGTCCGGCCGCAAAGGCCTCCAGCACCTCATCCACAGCGCGATCGAGCGCGCTGCCGCCCGCCAGCAGCACCAATGGGTCGAGATTGCCCTGCACGGGCCGACGGCTCTGGATGTGTTCGCGCGCGAACATTCGATCGATCATCCAATCGAGCCCGACCGCATCGACCCCGATCTGCTCCACGTAGCGCCGCAACGACGTGCCCGCCCCACGCGGAAAGCCAATGATCTTCGCTCTCGGCACGCGCTGGCGCACATTGGCTACGATCTGCCGCATCGGCGCGATGCACCAGCGGTCGAAGTCGGCGCCGGCGAGCACGCCTGCCCAGGTATCGAAAACCTGCACCGCATCGACGCCGGCCTCGAATTGGCGAACCAGATATTCGCTCGACGCCTCGACCAGGATATCGATCAGCGTCGAAAAGCTCGCCTCGTCGCGATAGGCCAGCAGTCGCGCCGGCGCCTGGTCCGGTGTCCCACGTCCCGCCACCATGTAGGTTGCGACCGTCCACGGCGCGCCGCAAAAACCGAGCAGCGCAACCTCCGGCGCCAACGATCCGCGCACCTCCTTGATGGTCGCAAAGACCGGTTCGAGGCGCCCCAGGTCGATCTTGCGGCTCAATCGCGCGATCTCCGCCGCACCCATGGTCGGCGCGAGCAGCGGTCCTTCCCCGGCACTGAAGGTTACGTTCTGTCCGAGCGCATGCGGCACGACCAGGATGTCGGAGAACAGAATCGCGGCGTCGAGCCCGAACCGGCGGATCGGCTGCAGCGTCACCTCGGCGGCGAGCTCGGGCGTGAAGCACAGGTCGAGAAAATTCGGAACCTTTGCGCGGACTGCGCGATATTCCGGCAAGTAGCGGCCAGCCTGCCGCATCATCCAGACCGGAGGGACCTGCTTTCGTTCGCTCGCCAGCACCGCGAGAACCGTTGGTTCGGATACGACGGGCATTGGCCACACGCTTCCTTAAAACTCAGATCTAGATTCTATTTGTTGAAGTTGTTAGGCGCTGGAAAAGACTCATGAATCGTTGTTCGCACGTCATCAAGCCGATCTGCACACGTCACTCCTATCCGCACCTCACATGGCGATTCTTTGCTCTGGACTGAATCGAGTCGTGATTCCAGGTAGATATCTCCGCTACTGAGGTCGGCGGTAACGCTATCCCCGATCTTCTTGCCAACGCGCCAATTCGCTATCTGAATTATCCCGATCTGTGAGTATGTTGGCAGCCGTGCAGCCCTGACGGCAATCGGCTTGCGCCGCGCCGTCCGACATGGCCTTCTCCACAGTGTCCACAGGATTTCACAGACGTAGCGTCGATGGCCGCCAAGACCGCCAGCTTCTTCCATCTGCACCTCGTATCGGATTCGACCGGCGAGACGCTGATCACCGTCGCGCGTGCGGCGGCGGCCCAGTATGCCACCGTTCATCCGGTCGAGCATGTCTATCCGGCGGTGCGCACCAACAAGCAGCTTGATCGCGTGCTGGCCGAGATCGAGGACGAGCCCGGCGTCGTGCTCTACACGCTGCTCGAGCAGGACTTGATCGCCCGGCTGGAGGAGAAGTGTCGCGAGCTCGGCCTGCCGTGTCTGTCGATCCTCGGGCCGGTATTGCGGCTCTTTCAGTCCTACCTCGGCGCCGAATCGACCCATCGGGTCGGCGCCCAGCACATGCTCAATGCCGAATACTTCAAGCGCATCGATGCGCTCAATTACACGATGCTGCACGATGATGGGCAGTTGCCCGACGATCTCGACAGCGCCGATGTGGTGCTGGTCGGCGTGTCGCGCACGTCGAAGACGCCGACCTCGATCTATCTCGCCAACCGCGGCGTCAAGACTGCGAATATCCCGCTGGTGCCGGGCGTCGCGGTGCCGCCGCAGCTCGAGCAGGTGAAGCAGGCGCTAGTGGTCGGCCTCACGGCGAGCCCGGAGCGCATCGTCGCGATCCGGCAGAACCGCCTGCTCGGCCTCAAGGTGCATCGCGAGGACGACCAGTACATCGATCGCCAGGCGGTGGCCGAGGAGATCGCATTTGCGCGCCGGCTGTGCGCCAAGCACAGCTGGCCGGTCATCGACGTGACCCGGCGCTCGATCGAGGAGACCGCCGCCGCCGTCATTGCCTATCTGGCCGAACGACGCCGGCAGCCGATCGCATGAGCACCTCTTTATGGCTGGCCGCCGAGCCGCTCGTGCTGGCGTCGAAAAGCGCCGTGCGCCGCGCCATGATCGAATCCGCCGGCATTCCGCTCGAGATCGCGCCCGCCGACATCGACGAGCGCGCGGTCGAGAAGCGCATCGGCTCCGGCACCGCCGCCGATGCCGCCTCTCTGCTGGCCCGCGAGAAGGCGCGGGTCGGCGCCGCGCGCCTGCGCGGCCGCCTGGTGGTCGGTGCCGACCAGACGCTGGCGCTCGGCCGCACCCGCTTCACCAAGCCGGTCGATCGCGCGGGCGCAGCCGAGCAGCTGCGCATGCTGTCGGGGCAAACCCACGAGCTGCATTCGGCGGTCGCGCTCGCGCGCGACGGCCGGGTGATGTTCAGCAAAGTAGAGACCGCGAAGCTGACCATGCGCCAGCTCTCCGACGACTTCCTCGACGCCTATCTCGACAGTGTCGGCGAGGCCGTGACCACCAGTGTGGGCGGCTACCAGCTCGAGGGCCTGGGCAGCCATTTGTTCGAGCGGATCGAGGGCGACTATTTCACCATCCTCGGCCTGCCGCTGTTCGCCTTGCTCGACTTCCTGCGCCGCGACGGCTCGCTCGCAGGCTGAACCATGATCGTCCTCGGCCTGACCGGTTCGATCGGCATGGGCAAGTCGACCGCCGCAGGCTTCTTCGCCGACGAGGGCGTGCCGGTCTACGACGCCGACCAGGCCGTGCATCGGCTCTATGCCGGCGCAGCCGCGGGCGCGATCGAAGCCGCTTTTCCCGGCAGCACCGTCGGCGGCGCGGTCGACCGCGCCCTGCTGGGGCCGCAGGTGATCGGCGATCCGAGCGCACTGCGTCGGCTCGAGGCGATCGTTCATCCCTTGGTGCGGCGTGAGGAGGAGCGGTTCCTGGCCGAGGCGGAGGCCGCCGGCGCCGCGGTGGTGGTGCTCAACATCCCGCTGCTGTTCGAGACCGGCGGCGACAAGCGCTGCGATGCCGTGGTCGTGGTGTCGGCGCCCGCCGCCATGCAGCGCGAGCGCGTCCTGAGCCGGCCCGATATGACCGAGGAGAAGTTCGCCCGCTTGCTGGCGCAACAGCTGCCCGACGACGAAAAGCGTCGGCGCGCCGATTTCGTCGTCGACAGCTCGAAGGACTTCGAGTCGACCCGCGCCCAGGTTCGTTCGATTCTGCAGGCCGCGAAGAGCCTGCCGCGCCGGCGGCCCTAATGGGCTCCGTCATGCCCGGCCTGGTGCCGGGCACCAACGTCTTGCGGTCTGGTGAGAAAGACGTGGATGGCCGGGCCAAGCGCGGCCACGACGGCGAACAGAGCGCCACGGAATCTGCTATGGCTTTCCGGCGAATCGTCAGCGCGCTTCAGCCCTTGCGCACGACCCAGAGGCCACCGCTCGTATGCGCGAAATCGTGCTCGATACCGAAACGACCGGGCTCGATCCCCTGCGCGGCGATCGCCTGGTCGAGATCGGCTGCATCGAGCTCGTCAACTCGATCCCATCAGGGCAGCGCTTCCATCGCTACATCAATCCGCAGCGCGACATGCCGGAGGAGGCCTTCAAGGTGCACGGCCTCTCGGCCGAGTTCCTGGCCGACAAGCCGCTGTTTTCCGAGATCGTCGATGACCTGCTCGCTTTTCTCGGCGATGCACCGCTGGTGATCCACAATGCGAGCTTCGACGCCGGCTTCATCAATGCCGAGCTCGACCGCTGTGGCCACCCCGCGATCGCGCGCGAGCGGCTGGTCGACACGCTGACGCTGGCGCGGCGCAAGTTCGTCGGCGTGCGCAACAGCCTCGACGACCTGTGCGGGCGCTTCGGCATCGACACCTCGAAGCGCGTCAAGCACACCGCCCTGGTCGATGCCGAGCTCCTGGCCGAGGTCTATCTCGAGCTCACCCAGGCGCGTCAGGCGCAGCTCGGCCTTGCCGCGGCGACCGCGGGACCGGCGCGCGGGGTCGGCATCGAGGTGGCGCTACGGGTGCGGCCGATTCCGCTCCCGCCTCGCATCACCGATGCGGAGCGCGTCGAGCATCAAGCGTTCATCGCCACGTTGGGCGAGAAGGCGATCTGGAACGACTACTTGCCGGTGGCTGCGCCCGCTCAGGCCTGAGTCGGTGGTTGCGGCTGCTGTGCCTGCGCGACCTTCTGCTGATAGAGCCCGACGAAATCGACCGGCGGCAGCAGGAACGGCGGATAGCCGCCGCCCATCACGGCCGAGGCGATGATCTCGCGCGCGAACGGAAACAGCATGCGCGGGCATTCGATGAAGATCAGGGGTGCGAGCGCCTCCTGCGGAATCCCTTGCAAGTGGAAGATGCCCGCATAGGTCAAATCGAACGCGAACAGGGTGGTGGTGCCGATTTCCGCCTTGCCCTCGATCTGCAGCTCGACCTCGAAATCGGTGTTCGAGAGCTGCTTGCTGTTGATGCGGATGCTCAGGGCCGGCTGCTGCGGCTGCTGGGGCGGCTGCTGCGTGAACGACTGCGGCGCATTGGGATTCTCGAACGAGAAATCCTTGGTGTATTGCGCCATCACGTGGAACTGCGGCTGCCCCTGCCCTTGTGCTTGCGGGGGCGCAGCCGGCGTCTGGCCGCCATTGGTGGTCGACATGGATGCTGTCTCCGGCCGCGATGACGAAACGAGGCGCTGGGGCGCGGCGTTTTTTGCGGGCTTGGTTTGCGATGTGGTTGCGAGCTTGGCGGTCGCGCCGGGCGGTTGCTCCGGACCGCGGTGTGGCTAACACAGGCACCGGCGAGCCACAAGGATGCGAGCATTGGTGCGCCAGACGGCCCTTGAGGTGCCCGCCGCCCGGCGCTGATCACCCGCTGCGGGATCGGCGTGGTTTGCGGTCCGGAAGCGCCTTCCATTCGGTGGGGGCGAGATCGATCACGGCGCCGGGCCCGGTGGTTTGCGGCTTTCGCCGGATGGCGCGCCCCAGGGCCGCGCCCAAGCGGCGACGAAGGGGCGGGACGAGCAGCCCGGCGCCCAGGAGATCGGTGATAAAGCCCGGTAGAACCAGGAGAATTCCGGCAAATGCCACGAGCAGGCCGCCTCCCTGCATCGTCGTTGCGGCCACCTCGCGATCGCGCAGCACGCGGCGAAACGCAGTGAAACCGCCGCGGTTGATGCGGCGCAACACGAACACCCCGGCAAGCGAGGTCAGCAACATGAGCCCGAGTGCCGTCCAGAACCCGATCGCCCAGGCGACCAGCAGAAACACGAGGAATTCAGCGGCCGGCAGCAGCAGCAGAAAGGCGGCGATCCGGAGGGCCGATCGCATCGATCTGACTCTGGGTTAACTCGGGTCTTCCCCGCGCGGGCGCGGTTGGCGGCGCACCCGCGATGGTCTAAGGTCCGAGCCACGCTACGCTATCCCTCCGGCGCGTCGAGGCAAGCCTGATCTCGATCTCGGATCTGCTTGCCCGATCGATCGGACAAGACTTCGGGCAAAACTTGGGGCCAAGACTGGAGCAAGGCGCCTGGAGGTTCCTGTATCGCGTGCGACGGTCCGGGCCAGCCTCTGGATCGACAAAGTTGCGTGATTACATGATGAAGCGAGAACCCGGTGCGCCGTCCTCGATCGGCGCGGCTCGCCGAACCCCCTAACGGCTGCCGAGAGCATGCAGGACGTGTTCGACCTATACACCATCATTTTCCTGGCGCTCGCAGTGTTCATCTTCCTGCGGTTGCGCAGCGTGCTCGGTCAGCGCACAGGCCGGGAGCGGCCGCCGTTCGATCCCTATTCGACCCGCGACGCCGTGCGTGGCTCCGCCGGCGACAAGGTCGTCGCCCTGCCGCCGCGGGCAATCGAGCAGCAGCAGCCCCCCAAGCCGCCGCCGGCCGAGCCGGCCGAGCCGACCGACCGGTGGAAGGGCATCGCGCCAGCGGGCTCGCCGGTCGCCGCCGGCCTTGATGTGATTGCGGCGGCCGACAAGAGCTTCGAGCCGCGCCACTTCCTCGCCGGCGCGCGCGCCGCCTACGAGATGATCGTCGTCGCCTTCGCGCAGGGCGATCGGCGCACGCTGCGTGACGGACTGTCGAAGGACGTATTCGACAGCTTCGACAGCGTGATTCGCGAGCGCGAAGGCCGCGGCGAGACGGCGGAAACGCGCTTCGTCTCGATCGACACCACCGAGATCGTCGGCGCCGAGTTGCGCAATCGCACCGCCCAGGTGACGGTGCGGTTCGTGTCCCAGCTCGTCTCCGTCACCCGCGACAAGGCCGGCAATGTGACCGAGGGGAACGCCGACAAGGTCACCGACGTGACCGACGTGTGGACCTTTGCGCGTGACGTGACGTCGCGCGACCCCAACTGGAAGCTCGTGGCCACCGAAGCCGGTCACTAGCGCATGGTCCCGACAAGTGGCCGCCGGCTCTCGGAAAAGACCATGCGCTCTTGATGACCGGGAAGGCCGGCGCCGAGGCCGGCGCCCTGGCACGCCGCATCGGCTCTGGCCGCTGCGTTTGCGCAAGGCGATTGTCGCAATCGCAATCGGGTTGTCGCTTGCCTGCGCGCCGGCGCTTGCGGCGCGTCATCATGCAGTGGGCGAAAGATCGCGGACTTCGGTGAGGGCGCACAAGCCCGAAAAGTTCACGCCGACCGGGCCGGCGGTGCCCGAGGTCCCGAGCCCCTTCCACGTCGCCGACGCGAGCCTCGAGCCGATCGATTGGAATGATCTCGACGGCTGGGCCGCCGACGATCACGCGGCCGCGTTTGCGACGTTTCTCGTCAGCTGCCGCCCGATCGCCATGACGGCGCATCCGCCGGGCGAGACTCGGCCGGTCTACGCGGCGCTGCATGACATTTGCCGGCGCGCGCTGGCGGTGGGCAAGCTCGACGACACGGGGGCACGGCAGTTCTTCGAGCAGAACTTCCGCCCGGCGCGCATCGCCAAGCTCGGCGACGCGGCCGGCTTCCTCACCGGATATTATGAGCCGATCGTCGACGGCTCACGCTTTCCGACCGGCATCTATCACGTGCCGATCTATCGGCGGCCGCCCGATCTGCTGCCGCCCGCCGGCACGCCGAAAGGCGCGACGTTTCCCAACTCGGGTCAATCGCTGCGCCGCGACAGCTCCGGCAAGCTCGTGCCGTACTACGACCGCGCCCAGATCGAGGACGGCGCGCTCGACGGCCAGCATCTGGAAATCTGCTGGATCAAGGACCAGACCGACTTGCTGTTCATCCAGATCCAGGGCTCCGCGCGCATCCGCCTCGAGGACGGCCTCGTGGTGCGCATCAACTACGACAGCCACAACGGATTTCCCTATACGCCGATCGGCCGCATCCTGATCGATCGCAAGCTGGTGCCGCGCAGCGAGATGTCGATGGATCGCATCCGCCAGTGGATCCGCGACAACCCCGACGGCGCCGAGGAGCTGCGCCGGCAGAACAAGTCCTTCGTGTTCTTCCGCATCGTCGGGCTCGGCGACGACCAGCAGCCGCTCGGCGCGCAAGGCCTGCCGCTGACGCCGGGGCGCTCGATCGCGGTCGACAAGGCGCTGCATGTGTACGGCACGCCGTTCTTCATCCACAGCCAGCTGCCGATCGATTCCGCCACGGCGAAGAACCAGTTCGCCCGCCTGATGATCGCGCAGGATACGGGCTCGGCGATCGTCGGGCCGGCGCGCGCGGACCTCTACTGGGGCGCCGGCAAGGACGCGGCCCGCATCGCCGGGCGGATCAAGAACCACGGAACGTTCGCGATGCTGATCCCGCGCGAGCTCGATCCGGCCGAGGCCGGCGCAAAGATGCCGCTGCCGCTGCCGCGTCCGCTCGAGCTGATCGCCCGCCAGGCGCAGCCGAAGCTCGCGCCGCCCGGGCACGCCGCCGAGGCTGCCTCGCCGAGTGTCGCGCCCACCCCGGCGCCCACCGCCGCGTCCAATCCGGCGCCAAAATCGAAGCACAAGCCGTGAGCCGGCGCGAGCTCAGCGACGAGGAGCACGAGCTGTGGCGCGACATCGCGCGGTCGGTGAAGCCGCTGCGCAAACGCGCGGCGCGGCCGGTTGCCGACGCGACCAAGCCTGCGGCCGCCGCACCGGTGAAAGCCGCCAAGGCCGCCAGGTTTGTGAAGTCTGCAAAGCCTGCCAAGCCCATCAACATCGCCACGCCGCCCCCGACGGGGGTGACGCCGGCGCGGCCCGCATCGCTTCCGCGCCGCGAAAGGCAGCAGATCGCGCGCGGCCGTGTCGCGATCGACGAGCGCATCGACCTGCACGGCCTGACGCAGGCCGAGGCCCACACGGCGCTCGCCCATTTCCTGCGGCGTGCCCAGCACAACGGCGCCCGCTTCGTGCTCGTCATCACCGGCAAGGGCACGCGCGCCGGCGATCACGAGCGCGGCGTGCTGCGCCGCCAGGTGCCGCACTGGCTCGGCCTGCCCGAGCTTCGCGACGTCGTGCTCGGCTTCGAGGAAGCGCACGTCGCCCACGGCGGGGAGGGGGCGCTCTATGTGCGATTGAGGCGAATGCGCTGACAGACCGTCATGGCCCAGGGTCGTCCCGGCCATACACGCCTTTCACGTTGAGCGAAGATGTGATGCCAGGCACATAGGCGAGCGAAGCGATGCCGTTGTTCGAACGGCTATGCCCCGGGCATGACGCGTCTACAAAATAAACCGGCTCAAGTCCGCGTTCTTCGCCA
Source organism: Xanthobacteraceae bacterium (assembly GCA_035293985.1). Classification (GTDB taxonomy): domain Bacteria; phylum Pseudomonadota; class Alphaproteobacteria; order Rhizobiales; family Xanthobacteraceae; genus JAVDCA01. The sequence goes on along the minus strand of DATGLS010000014.1, from coordinate 131,443 downwards.
GGTCCGCCACGCGGCTCTTCACATAGTCGCCGTCGACCGTGACGCTCTCCTTGGCGCGGTCGGATGCCGTGAACGAGATGTCGTCGAGCACCCGCTCCATCACGGTCTGCAGCCGGCGCGCGCCGATGTTCTCCACCGACGAGTTGACCGACACGGCGGCGTCGGCGATGGCGTCGATCGCATCCTCGGTGAAGGTCAGCGTCAGGCCTTCCGTCGCCATCAGGGCCACGTATTGCTTGATCAGCGAGCCCTCGGGCTCGGTGAGGATTCGGCGCAGGTCCTCGCGGGTGAGCGCACTGAGCTCGACCCGGATCGGCAAGCGGCCCTGCAGCTCGGGCAAAAGGTCCGACGGCTTGGCGAGGTGGAAGGCGCCCGACGCGATGAAGAGAATATGGTCGGTCTTTACCGTGCCGTGCTTGGTCGAGACGCTGGTGCCCTCGATCAGCGGCAGCAGGTCGCGCTGCACGCCCTCGCGCGAGACGTCGGCGCCCTGGCGCCCCTCGCGCGCGGTGATCTTGTCGATCTCGTCGAGAAACACGATTCCGTTGTTCTCAACCGCGTGGATCGCCTCCTGCACCAGCGCGTCCTGATCGAGCAGCTTGTCCGACTCCTCGTTGATCAGGATCTCGTAGGACTCCTTCACGGTCACGCGGCGCGTCTTGGTGCGATTCCCCCCGAGCTTGCCGAAGATGTCGCCGATCGAGATCGCGCCCATTTGGGCGCCGGGCATGCCGGGAATCTCGAACAGCGGCATTCCGCCCCCCGAGGCCTGCACCTCGATATCGATCTCCTTGTCGTCCATCTCGCCGGCGCGCAGCTTCTTGCGGAACGTCTCCTTGGTCGACGTGCTGGCGTTGGCCCCGGTGAGCGCGTCGACCACGCGGCTCTCCGCCGCGTCGTAGGCGCGCGCCTGCACGTCCTTGCGCTTCTTGTCGCGCGTGAGCGCGATCGCGATCTCGACCAGGTCGCGCACGATCTGCTCGACGTCCCGGCCGACATAGCCGACCTCGGTGAACTTGGTCGCCTCCACCTTGAGGAAGGGTGCGCCGGCGAGCCGCGCCAGCCGGCGCGAAATCTCGGTCTTGCCGACGCCGGTCGGGCCGATCATCAGGATGTTCTTCGGCATGACCTCCTCGCGCAGCTTCTCGTCGAGCTGCAGGCGACGCCAGCGGTTGCGCAGCGCGATCGCGACCGCGCGCTTGGCGTCGCCCTGGCCGACGATGAAGCGGTCGAGCTCGGAAACGATCTCGCGGGGAGAGAAGTCGGTCATGGCGCAAACATCATTCCCGAGTCATTGCGAGGAGGCCGAAGGCCGACGATGCAATGTCGTTCCACACGACCGGATTGCTTCGGCGTGCTGGCGCACGCCTCGCAATGACGATGACGAAGCGATTCGCTCATCTCTACAGCTTCTCGATCGTCACGTTGCGATTGGTGTAGACGCAAATGTCGGCCGCGATCGCCATCGCCTTCCTGACGATCGCCTCGGCGTCCATGTCGGTGTCGATCAGCGCGCGCGCGGCGGCGAGCGCGTAGTTCCCCCCCGAGCCGATGCCCATCACGCCCGCCTCGGGCTCGAGCACGTCGCCGGTGCCGGTGAGCACCAGCGACACGTCCTTGTCGGCGACGATCATCATCGCCTCGAGCCGGCGCAGATAGCGGTCGGTGCGCCAGTCCTTGGCGAGCTCGACCGCGGCGCGCATGAGCTGCCCCGGATACTGGTCGAGCTTCGCCTCCAGCCGCTCGAACAGCGTGAACGCATCGGCGGTGGCACCCGCAAAGCCGCCGATGACGTCGCCCTTGGTCAGGCGGCGCACCTTGCGCGCGTTGGCCTTGACGATGGTCTGCCCGATCGAGACCTGCCCGTCGCCGCCGATCACGACGGCGCCGCCCTTGCGGACCGTCAGGATGGTGGTGCCGTGCCAGGAATCTTGCGAATTGGTGGGATCTTGCATCGATGAGGAACCGTGTGGCGGCACTGATCTATGTGCTTCATGGCCCCAATGCAAACTGCCAGCGCCCCCTCTCCCGCGCTTGCGAGGTGCTTGCGGGGGAGGGGGCGGCGGCGCTTGCCGATGCGTTGACGACTTGCCCCCTCCTGGCGCGCTTCGCGCGCGCTCCTCCCCCGCGAGCGGGGGAGGGGAAGGCAGCGGCACCGCAGTAGCGAACTTCACCGTCCCCTGATAAAAGGCGCGCGAATTTCACCGGCAGGCACCCATGCGCAAAGGCTCGATCAAGCGCGTCACCAAGGAGACCGACGTCGAGGTCGCGGTCGATCTCGACGGCACCGGCGCATCGTCGATCGCGACCGGCATCGGCTTTCTCGACCACATGCTCGATCTGCTCGCCCGCCATTCGCGCATCGACATCACCGTGAAGGCCAAGGGCGACCTGCACATCGACCACCATCACACCACCGAGGACGTCGGCATCTCGCTCGGCCAGGCGATGAAGCAGGCGCTCGGCGACATGCGCGGCATCACCCGCTATGCCGACGTGCATGTGCCCATGGACGAGGCGCTCACCCGCGTCGCGATCGACATTTCGGGGCGGCCGTTCCTGGTGTTCAGGGCGGCGTTCACCCGCCCGAAGGTCGGCACCTTCGATACCGAGCTGGTCAACGAATGGTTTCAGGCATTCGCGATGAACGCAGGCGTCACCTTGCACGTCGAGACGCTGTATGGCGCGAACGACCATCATATTGCCGAATCGTGCTTCAAAGGTCTCGCCCGTGCGTTGCGCGCCGCCGTCGCAATCGATGGGCGCGCCAAGGGCGAGGTCCCGTCGACCAAGGGAATGCTGGGCGGGTAGCAAGCAGCTGCCCGTCATGGCCGGGCTGGTCCCGGCCGTCCACGTCTTGCGGAGCCGCATGAGACGTGGATGCGCGCCTCATAGGCGAGCGAAGCGGCGCCGTTCTTCGCACGGCTATGCGCGGGCATGAGGTACGGAGAAAGAACGAGGTCCGCCATGACGGTCTACATGGTGTTCGAGCCGCCGCCGGTGCACAGCCGTTCGAAGAACGGCGCCGCTTCGCGCGCCTATGACGCAACCGCGCTGGCGCGGGCGGAGGGCGCCGCTTTCGTGCCCGACCGCTTCGTCTGGAGCGCCTTCCTGTTCGCGCCGCTGTGGATGCTGTGGCATCGGCTGTGGATCGTGCTCGTCGGCTACGTCGCGGCGAGCGTCGCCCTTGCACTGGCGCTGAAATATGCGGATGCCCCGGCCAATGCGCGCGGCTTCGCGCTGCTGCTGCTCGCGCTGCTGGTCGGCTTCGAGGCCGCGAGCCTGCGGCGCTGGACGCTGGTGCTCAACGGCTGGCGCGAGGTCGGCACCGTGGTGGGCGACGATCGCGAGAGCGCCGAGCGTCGCTTCTTCGATCGTTACGTCTCGCTCGAGACCACCCGCGAGATGGAAGCCGCGCTGGCGAGCCCGGTGCCGCCACCACCGCCGGTGCCGCAACGGGACGGCACCGACGTGGTCGGCCTCTTTCCCCAACCCGGAGGCAGCGGATGAGCGTCGCGATCGTCGACTACGATTCCGGCAACCTGCACTCGGCCGCCAAGGCGTTCGAGCGGGCGGCGCGCGAGTCCGGCCACGACCAGCCGATCATGGTGACGCGCGATCCCGACGCGGTCGCGCGCGCCGATCGCGTGGTGCTGCCCGGCGTCGGCGCGTTCGCGGATTGCCGGCGCGGGCTCGACGCGGTCTCCGGCATGGTCGACGCGCTCAACGTCGCGGTGCGCCAGAAGGGCCGGCCGTTCTTCGGCATCTGCGTCGGCATGCAGCTCATGGCCGAGCGCGGCCGCGAGTACGAGGTGACGCCCGGGCTGGGCTGGATCGCGGGCGAGGTCGACCGCATCGCGCCGAGCGATGCGAGCCTGAAGATTCCGCACATGGGCTGGAACACGCTCAACGAGCTGCGCCATCACCCGCTGCTCGACGGCATCGCCACCGGCGCCGCGGGGCTGCACGCCTATTTCGTGCACTCCTATGAGCTGCGTGTCGCCGACCGCGCCGACCTCGTCGCGCAAGCCGATTACGGCGGTCCCGTCACCGCGATCGTCGCCCGCGACACCATGCTGGGCACCCAGTTCCACCCCGAGAAGAGCCAGCGCCTCGGCCTCGCCCTTATCGCCAATTTCCTCAAGTGGTCGCCGTAATGAATCTGGCCACCCACAGGCCTGGTTGACCCCCACAAACCTCATCTTGAGGAGCCTCGCGCCTTCGCGCGAGGCGTCTCGAAGGATGGGCGACGGAGAGCGAGCTTAAGACGTGATCCTGTTCCCGGCGATCGACCTCAAGGACGGCGTATGCGTGCGGCTCGAGCAGGGCGACATGGGCCGCGCCACCATCTTCAACCGCGATCCGGCCGCGCAGGCGCACACCTTCGAGGCCGAGGGCTTTCGCCACCTTCACGTGGTCGATCTCGACGGTGCCTTCGCGGGCAAGCCAATGAATGGCGCCGCGGTCGAGCGCATCCTCGAGACCGTCGGCCTGTGCGTGCAGCTCGGCGGCGGCATCCGCGACATGGCGACCGTCGCGGGCTGGCTCGGCAAGGGCGTCGACCGCGTCATCATCGGCACCGCCGCGGTGCGCGATCCGGCCTTCGTCAAGGAGGCGGCGCGCGCGTTCCCCAAGCGCGTCGCCGTCGGCCTCGACGCGCGCGACGGCAAGGTCGCGACCCAGGGCTGGGCCGAGACCTCCGAGCTCTCCGCGCTCGATCTCGCCAAGCGCTTCGAGGACGCCGGCGTCGCCGCGATCATTTACACCGACATTTCGCGCGACGGCCTGCTCAAGGGCCTCAACCTCGACGCGACCATCGCGCTCGCCGAGGCGATCTCGATCCCCGTGATCGCGTCCGGCGGCCTCGCCTCGATTGCGGACGTGAAGGCGCTGCTCGCGCCGCGCGCCGCGAAGCTGCAGGGCGCGATCGCCGGGCGCGCGCTCTATGACGGGCGGCTGGATGCGGCCGAGGCGCTGGCGATGATCCGGGCAGCGCGGGCCGCGTGAATATCCGTTGCGATCGTTGATGCGATGAAGGTTGGCGGCCGGTAAATTCCATTGCCGTCGGCACGGCGCGGGATGCGAGCCTCAGTGCAGCGTGCCGTGGCTCCTCTTGCTCTTCCGGGGAGCCGGCCGTGGCCGCGGAGCGCGCCACGCCTTCACCGCAACCGCGATTGCGTTGAGGTCGTCCTCGACGGCCGCGTCGATCACCGGAAGTTGGCGGGCGAACTCGGCGCACATGGCCGCGTCCTCGGCCTTGGGAGGTTCGGCAAACGTGTTGCGCCACCCGATGATCGTCTCGATAGCGCGTTCGACGTGGTGAACCCGCGCGCTGACACCCTCCGGCACGTCGAGCTCCGCCTGGCCGTAGGTGAAGCCTTTGAGGAAGCCGTCGAGCAGCTCCTCGACACGCAGCTTGGCTGCGGCGTGCATGGCGTCGCGACTGTCGAGCTTGTCGATCTTCTGCAGCTTGAGCGGGGGCGATCCGTCCTGCAATCCGGCGAGCACGTTCCAGAAGCCCATCATGTCCTGGAAAAACGCGTTCGCGGCGTGCGTGTCCGCAAACGGCGGCGGATTGCCGTGCCACAGGCTCGCCAACACCGCGACCGGCGCGCAATCCGGCAGGGGGCTCGCGATCGCGCCCCACAGGCGCATGCGCGCGGCATGAAAGGGCATCGGACAGTGGTAGCGCGCGAGCAGCCGCTTGATGGCGTCATCGCCGACGTAGGCCTGTATCGGCTTCAGCATTGATCGCGGGTCCCGGTGCGGCAACGGATGCCATTGTCGGTCGCATCGCGCCGGGTCGCAAGCCCATCCGATCAAGCCCGCCTGGTCAGAACCGCACGTGCCGCAGCTTCTCCGGATTGCGCGTGAAATAGACCGCGACGATGCGGCCGGCGTGATGCTCGAACGCGAGCGTCGAGAGCGATCCGTCCGGCTCGCGCAGCACGAAGCCGGGCAGCCCGTTGATGGTCGCGGGCCGGCCGACGAAATCGCGCAGCAGCGTGCTCTTGCGGGACAAACCGGCGATCAGCCGCACGATCTTGTCGGCGCCGCGGATCGGGTTGAGCGCGGCCTCGCGCTTGCCGCCGCCGTCCGAGTGGAGCACGGCGTCGCGGGCGAGAATCTGCGTCAGCGCCTGCGTGTCGCCGGAGGCTGAGGCCTGCGCGAAGGCGGCGGCGAGCCGCTGCCCCTCCTCGCGCGAGGCGGCGAAGCGCGGGCGGCCGGCCTCGATATGGACGCGGGCGCGCGCCGCGAGCTGGCGCGAGGCGGCCTCGCTGCGGCCGAGCGCACGCGCGACCGCGGCGAAATCGAGGCCGAACACGTCGTGCAGCAAAAAGCTCGCGCGCTCGAGCGGCGAAAGTCGTTCGAGCAGCAGCATCAGGGCGACCGAGATGTCGTGCGCGAGCTCGCCGGCGGCCTCGCCGTCGAGCGCCTCGTCGACCACCGGCTCGGGCAGCCATGGTCCCACGTAGGTCTCGCGCCGGGCCTGCGCCGACTTCATCCGGTCGAGGCAGAGCCGCGTCACCACGGTGCCGAGATAGCGGCGTGGGTGCTCGACCGCGGCGCGGTCGGCCGCGTGCCAGCGCAGATAGGCGTCCTGCACGACATCCTCGGCCTCGGCGCGCGAGCCGAGCATGCGGTAGGCGAGGCCCACCAGCGCGCGCCGATGGGCCTCGAAGTCCGCGACGCCGTCGGGGGTGGTGGTCACGCGCTTACGCCGCCTTGGTCACCGGACGCAGCACCGGCCGGGTCTCTCCGCCGATCGTCAGGCGGGTGCAGGCATGCCCATGGCCGAGCGCATATTTCAGTGTCGGGAAGAGGCGCGCCGAGGTCATTGCGAAGGCGAGCGAGATGAGGCCGCGGCGGCCCCACAGGCGCAGCACCTCGGCGCGCAGGTCCTCGGCCTCGGGCGCGTGGGCGAGCGTCTTCTCGGTGAAGCGCACCGCCAGCGCGACCTCGTACGGCATGGCCTGGAAATCCCGCGCCACGACCGCGCGCAGGATCTCGGGGTCGACGCCTCCGCGCTGCGCCATGTCGATGGCGAGCTGCGTGCAGGGGCCGCAGTCCTCGGACATGACGGCGACGATGCCGGCCGCAGCGAGCGGCGCCAGCGGTATGTCCTTGCGGTATTGGCTCAGGCCCATCACCTTGGCGAACGCCATGGCGGCGCGCGGATCGGCCTCGATCAGCTCATGGATATAGCTCGCGTCGTAGTTCCAGGTCCGCTCGAAGGCGCCGATCTGTCGTCGCAAAAACCATTTGAGCATGTTGATTCTCCGTCTGTTCTGCCGCGGACGGCCGGAACCGGCGACGCCGTCCACGTCCTGCCTTGAAGACGAGGCAGCCGGCGGCCGAGTGACATTGCGCCGCAAAAAAAGTGCCGACCCGCCGATCCGCAAATGTCCTGATCAGCAAGGCCGGCCTCCAACCGAGACGGAACCTTCCGGGACGCAGGCGCGTTCGGCAGTGCGGCGGGACGTAATTCCGGCGGGGCCCGTCTCCAGCTCCCGACACGATGTCCGGTCAATTGAACAGCCCGCCAATCAGCGCTTGGTGACTGTGGATCGGCAGATGGAAGCTGTTTCGGCGCCGCACGCTTTCGACCGGACCCCGATCGATGGCGGGTCGGTACCGGGCTCAGAAAAAGCGACGTCAGTTCGCGGGTCCCCGTTCCTGGCGGGCGGCGGCGACCTCGGGGCACTGATCCGGACATTCGACTGGGCGAAAACGCCGCTCGGCCCGATCGAAACCTGGTCGCAAAGCCTGCGCATGATGGTGAGCTTCCTGCTCGCCAACCGGTTTCCGCTGCTGTTGTGGTGGGGCCCGCATTACATCTCCATCTACAACGATGCCTACCGGCCCATTCTCGGCGCCAAACATCCTCGCGCCCTCGGCCGCCCCGTCAGCGAGGTGTGGTCGGAGATCTGGCATGTGCTCGAGCCTCTGATCGATACGCCCTTTGCGGGTGGCCCCGCCACCTGGATCGAGGATTTCGAGCTCGAGATGAACCGCTACGGCTTCCGCGAAGAGACGCATTTCACCGTCGCTTACAGCCCAGTCCCGGACGAGAGCGCTCCCCGCGGCATCGGTGGCGTGCTCGCGACCGTCCACGAAATCACCGAGAAGGTGGTCGGCGAACGCCGTGTCGTGATCCTGCGCGATCTGGGGTCGCTCGCCTCGCACGCCAAGGCTGCCGAGGAGGCGTGCCGCATGGCCGCCAGGGTTCTGGCCAATCACGCCAAGGACATCCCGTTCGCACTCCTGTACCTGATCGACCCGAATGGCGACGCCCGGCTCGCCGGAACGGCGGGCGTCGTGCCGGGCGCCGACGTCAGTCCCGAGCACATTCCCGCGCAAGCCGCCGAGCCGTCCTGGCCGTTGGCCGACCTGCTGCGCGACCAGGAGACCATCGTCGTCGACGAGCTGACGCGTCGTTTCTCCGAGTTGCCCAGAGAGCCAGGGCCCGACTCTGTCAATTCAGCGGTCGTCGTCCCCTTGCGGTCCAACAAGCCGGGCGAGCTTGCCGGCTTCGTGGTCGCCGGCGTGAGCCCGCGGCTGCGTCTCGATCATCTCTACCGCAGCTTCTTCGAGCTGATGGCGGCGCAGATTTCGACCAGCATCGCCAACGCGCGCGCCTACGAGGAGGAGCGCAAGCGCGCCGAGGCGCTTGCCGAGATCGATCGGGCCAAGACCGCCTTCTTCTCCAACGTCAGCCATGAGTTCCGCACCCCGCTCACGCTGATGCTCGGGCCGCTCGAAAGGGCCCTCGAGCTGCCACCGGAAGCCTTGCCCCAGCAGCGCGACGACCTCGCCATCGCGCACCGGAGCGGGCTGCGCCTCCTGCGGCTCGTCAATACGCTGCTCGACTTTTCGCGCATCGAGGCCGGACGCGTTCAGGCCTCCTATACCCCGGTCGATCTCGCGGCCCTCACGGCCGGTCTCGCCGGCGAGTTCCGCGCTGCCATCGAGAAGGCGGGCTTGCGATTCGTGGTCGAGTGCCGGCCGCTGGACGAGCCCGCATGGGTCGACCGCGACATGTGGGAGAAGATCGTTCTCAACCTCCTCTCCAACGCCTTCAAGTTCACGCTCGAAGGCGCCATCGCGGTGCGCCTGCACGGCGAGGAAGGTGGGGCGGTGCTCGTGGTCGAAGATAGCGGCATCGGCATTCCGCCCGCCGAGCTGCCGAGCATCTTCGATCGCTTTCATCGGGTCGAGGGCGCGCGCGGACGCACCCACGAGGGAACCGGCATCGGCCTCGCCCTGGTGCAGGAGCTCGCGAAGCTGCACGGCGGATCGATCGACGTCGCGAGCGCGCCGGGCGCCGGAAGCACCTTCACGGTCCGCATTCCGCTCGGCAACGCGCATCTGCCGACAGATCGCCTGCGGGCGGAAAGCACGCGCCAATCAACCGCGCTGGGCGCGCAACCCTATGTGCAGGAAGCGCTGCGCTGGCTGCCCGACATGTCGGTCCCGACCGATGCCCGCGCCGATGTCGAGGCCGGGCCCGCGCCGCTGTCCGCCGGGAGCGCCGAGCGCGCAACCGTGCTGGTCGCGGACGACAACGCGGATATGCGCGACTACGTCGCGCGGCTGCTGGCACCCCATTACGAGGTGCGCACGGTCGCGGATGGGACCCAAGCGCTGGCGTCGATCCGGCGGCAACGCCCCGACCTCCTGCTCAGCGACGTCATGATGCCGCACCTCGACGGCTTCGCGCTGGTGCGCGCGATCCGGGCTGACGCCGCGCTGGCCGACCTGCCGATCGTGCTCCTCTCGGCGCGCGCCGGCGAAGCCGAGGGAATCGAGGGCCTCGAGGCCGGCGCCGACGACTATCTGGTCAAGCCGTTCGGGGCGCGCGAGCTGCTGGCCCGACTTTCCGGCACTTTGAAGCTGGCGCGCCTGCGGCGCGGCTTCGAGCAGCGCATCGACGAGGATGTTCGCGCGATGCGGCGGCTGCAGGAGGTCGGCAACCGCTGCCTGCGCGCCGGCGAGAAGCCGGAGGATTGCCTTGCCGCCGTTCTCGACGCCGCGATCGAGTTCACCGCAGCCGACAAAGGCAACATCCAGCTGCTGGACCGCAAGGGCGATGTGTTTCGCATCGCCGCCCAACGCGGATTCGACAATGAGTTTTTGACTTTCTTTGCCGAGGTGGGCCATGGCGATGCCGCGACCTGCAGCGCCGCCTTGGGCTCGGGAGAGGCGGTCATTGCCGAAGATGTCAGCGAAAGCGCGATATTCGCCGGCACGCCGGCGCTCGACGTGTTGTTGCGGTCGGGGGTCCGGGCGGTCTTGTCGGTTCCCCTGCTGAGCAGCGCGGGCAGGCCGGTCGGCATGATCTCGACCCATTTCGGCCAGCCGCACCGTCCGGGCGAACGGCAGCTCCGCTTCCTCGACCTGCTCGCGCGGCAGACCGCCGATTACCTGGAGCGTCGGCAGGCCGAAGCGGCGCTGCACACGCGCGAAAGCCAGTTGCGCGCCTATGTGACGGCAACCTTCGACGTGGTGTATCGCATGAGCCCCGATTGGCGGATCATGCGGCGGCTGGATGGCAAGGAATTCATCGCCGATACGCTGGAGCCGAGCGAGACCTGGCTCAGCAAGTACATTCTTCCCGAGGACCAGCCGCGCGTCATGCAGGCGATCGCGGATGCGATACGCACGAAGGGCACGTTCGAGCTCGAGCATCGGGTGCTGCGGGCGGATGGCTCGGTCGGCTGGGCCTTCTCGCGCGCCATCCCGGTGCTCGACGATCGCGGCACGATCACCGAGTGGCTCGGCGCCGCAACCGACATCACGCTGCGCAAGCAGCACGAGGAGCACCAGCGCTTGCTGATCGACGAGCTCAATCATCGCGTCAAGAACACGTTGGCGACGATCCAGTCGATGGCGATGCAGACTTTGCGCGACACGCACGATGTCGTGCAGGCGCGCGCGCAGTTCGTCGCCCGCCTGCTGGCGCTCGCGAAGGCGCACGACATTCTCACGCGCGAGAACTGGCAAGGCGCGCCCCTCGGCGAGCTGGTCGACGGCGCCGTCGCCGCCCACCGCGTCATCGCGGCGAAACGTTTCAGCATCGAGGGGCCGCGCGTCTGGCTGTCGGCGAAGCAGGCGCTGGCGCTGTCCATGGCGTTGCACGAGCTCTGCACCAATGCCGCCAAGTACGGCGCGCTGTCGAGCGAGCGCGGTCGCGTGCGCATCGAATGGTCGGTCGACGGGGGGCAAGACGGGCGCGTGTTGCGGCTGCACTGGCGCGAGGCGGGCGGGCCGCCCGTCGCGGCGCCGTCGCGCCGCGGCTTCGGCTCGCGCCTGCTCGAGCGCGGGATCAGCCATGACCTGCGCGGCAAGGCGCAGCTCGATTTCGCCTCCACCGGCGTGACCTGCCGGATCGAGGCGCCGCTCGAGCGCTCCGTCCTGTAATAGATGAACCGGGAAGATCCTATGACATCACGTGACCCGAAAGATCTCAGTGTCATGATCGTCGAGGACGAATCCATGATCCTGATGCTGGTCGAGGACATGCTGGCCGATATGGGGTGCACCGTCGCGGGCGTCGCATCGGTCGAGGAAGATGCCTTGACCAAGATCGCGACGACCAGGTTCGACGCCGCAATCCTCGACATCAATTTGAATGGCGTTCGAAGCGAACGGATCGCCGAGAAGCTGCGCGAGCGGCGCATTCCCTTCGTGCTGTCGACCGGCTACGGCGCATCCGTCGACGCGCCGGCTTTCCGCGGCGCGCCCATTCTCGCCAAGCCCTTTCAGGAAACGGATCTCAGAGCGGCCCTGTCGGCGGCGATCGATGCCGACCGGATCAATGCCGCAGCGCCTTCAGCGCTGACGCCTTGAGCTTCTCGGGGTCGCGTTCGCCCCTGCGGGCCGCTTCGATGATCCGCATCGCCAGCGCGCGCGCCTGCGGACCATCTTCGACCTTGCAGCCGGTCGCCTTGCACACGCTGATGAAGGCGCGGCTCATACATTCGATCGTCCCTGCGTCGAACGCCCGATCTGCAATGAATTTTCGGATTGGCACCGAAGCACCCCCACAAGGCCTGCATATTGGCATAAGGCCCCTTGGCGGGCCAGACGAAGGACTCGTTGATGGAGCACATGGCACTCAAACGGAGGGACGACGTCGAAATCGTCGTCGATGATCTCGCAGGAGCGATATTCGGCACCATCATGCCTAAGCTGCGTCGGCAGGGGCCTTTACCACGTGAAACGCAGCGTACCCGTGCCGGCATAACCCTCCGAATCGTGGGCGAATTCGCCGTCGAACTTGGCGAGCAAGGACCACCTCGGCGTGAAGAACAGTTGGGCGCTGACCGAGGTCAGCGTCGAGTGGTGCGGGACGGGCGCGCCGAATACCGTGAAGCTCGCGCCCGCGAGCGATTCGAATGAGGCGTTCAGCCCGGGGCTGTTCGCCCAGTCGTGCGCCCAGGCGAGCCTGGCGCGCAGCATCAGCGGCATGGCGTCGATCGTGGTGCGTTTGTCGAACCGGCCGCCCAGCTCGCTGCGCGTATCGGCGCCATTCATCGCCGCATAGGAAAGCCCCAGGCCGCCGCCGGTCAAATCCGCCTCCTGGTAGGCTGGCGTGCGAAACTTCTGCGCCTGAAGCGCCGCGTAGGGGGCGATCCCGATTGGATGAGCAGCGACCGATAGGGCGAACCGATAGCCCACTTCGACGCGGGCGGCGCAGCTCTGGCCCTGGAAGGTCGCATGGAGCTGGTCGCCCAACGCCATGCGGTCGGTGGTGAACGCAACGTATCCCATTACCCGGCCCGACAGAGCTTCCTCTTACGCTCCGGCCGCGACGGGCCGTCAACCTAGCCGATCAGATAGCCTTGGCCGCCCGCCGTCAGATCAATCCGTGCAGGATGCCGACGGCGACCGCCTCGATGCGCGTTCGCACGCCCAGTCGTCGTTTTGCCGCCTCGACGTGAAAGTGTGCCGTGGCCGGCTTGATACCGAGCAACGTAGCGATGTCGTTGTCGGATTTTCCGGCCGCCGCCCATTGCAGGCATTCGATTTCGCGCAAGCTGAGCCGCGGGTGATCCGTATTGGAGATGCCGAATCCTTCCGATGTACGGCAACGCTCCCAAACGAACCGCGCCAGGATCTCCAGCATTGCGCAATCGGCGGCGCCGAGGCTGACCTCCGTGCGGGTCGCCATGGTGATGAGACCTTGAAGACTGCCGGGCCCGTGGATCGGGACCGCGAATACGTCCTTCCAACCGTACGCGTCGAAGGCCTCCACAAGCTCGAGCTGCTTCGGGGTGAGCTTCAGGTGCGGCATGAGGCTGCTGACCCACATCGCGCTGACGCGTCGGCGTGCTTCGATCGCCAACATATCGTGGTGAAAGAATCCGCCTCGCTCATAGAACTCGAGCCAATCCGGCGGCCAATCGACGAAGAAGAATCGATGCCGGCGGGTCCTGCCGACGCCGGCCCAAGCGCCGCACGCGCAGGCGGCAAACCCGATCTGCCGAATGATCGCCCGGAAGTGCTCGGCGCATTCGGCTGCGCCGAGCATCGAGCAGCGCTCGAGCGATTCCAACAGGAGCGCCTGACTCTGGGTACGCCCGTTCGTCCGCGGCTTGGCGGCGCTCGAGCGCTGCGCGTCCGACGGCTTCCCGCTGATACGGAAAGGTCGACTCATCCGGCACCCTTCGTGTCTTTGCTTGTCAGGATCTTCCGCAATTTTCGGGCCAGCTCCTCCTGCGTGAACGGCTTTGAAAGCATTTCGACGCCCGGGTCGAGGCGCTTGCCGTGGATGATTGCATTGTCAGTGTATCCCGAGGTGAACAGCACCCGAAGCCTCGGCAGGCGCTCTTGCGCTCTTCGTGCGAGCTCGCGCGCGTCAAGAGCTCCGGGCAGCACGACGTCGGTGAGCAGAAGATCGATCGAGGCGCCGCTTTCGATGATCGCCGTGGCGGAATCGGCCTCGCGCGCCTTCAGCACCCGATAGCCCAACTCATCGAGCAGATCAGCCGTCGTGGCGCGCACCTTGTCGTCGTCTTCCACGAGCAGAATTGTTTCGGTCCCGCCCTCCACTGCGGCGCTGGTGATCGGATCGGATTCCTGCTCCCGCAAATCAGACCGCGGAAGATAGAGTCGGACCGTGGTGCCACGGCCGATCTCGCTGTAGATCTTGATGTGGCCGCCCGATTGCTTGACGAAACCGTGCACCATGGACAAGCCGAGCCCCGTCCCTTGGCCGGCCGCCTTGGTCGTGAAGAATGGCTCGAACACCCGCTCCATCACGTCGGGCGTCATTCCGTGACCCGTATCGCTCACCGCGACCATGACGTATTGCCCGGCGCGTACTTCCGGGTGCTGAGCGGCATAATGGTCGTCGAGCCAGGCGTTCCCGGCTTCGATGGTCAGTTTGCCGCGACCGTCCATCGCATCGCGGGCGTTGACGGCGAGATTGAGAAGCGCCGTTTCCACTTGAGTGGGATCGACATAAGTCGTCCACAACCCGCCCCCGAGGATCGTCTCGATCTCGACCGCTTCGCCCAGCGCCCGGCGAAGAAGGTCGTCCATCCCACGTATCACGCGAGAGACATTGATCGCCTTGGGGTCCAGCGTCTGCCGGCGCGCAAACGTCAGGAGCTGCGTCGCGAGCTTCGCGCCCCGGGTAACCGCCTCGAGCGCATTGCGCAGGTGTCGCTGACCCCGTTCATCGACCGCAATGCCCTTCGAGAGCAGCTGAAGGCTGCCGCCGATCACTTGAAGAATATTGTTGAAATCGTGCGCCACGCCTCCCGTCAATTGGCCGATGGCCTCCATCTTCTGTGCTTGCCGCAGCCGCGCCTCCGCGGCGGTTCGATCGGAAATGTCGATGCAACTGCCGAAATAGCCGGCGAACTGGCCGTCACGATAGTAGGCCGATCCATTGTCGAGGATCTCTCGATATGCTCCGTCGTGCCGTTTCAACCTGTAGCTCATCGTGAAGGGCTTGCGCGCCTCGAATGAGGAAACGTAGGTTTTCAGGCAACGGTCGAAATCGTCGGGGTGAACATTCTCGGCCCACCCGTTCCCCACCTCCTGCTCCATTGTGCGGCCGACGAAATCGAGCCAGGGCTTGTTGAACCAGTCGCAGAGCGCGTCCCTCCCCGAGCGCCAGATCATGACGGGCGCGAAGTCGGCCAGCTCCTTGAAAAAGCGCTCGCCGGCGTCGGCGGCCCGATCAGCGGCTCCAGACGCGGTGTCGCGTTGCCGAGACGGTGGTCGTCGCATCGAATGTCCGCTCCTGGCGGTTATGCTAGCTTGGTGCGACCTGTGTGAGCACAGCCTGCAGGCGCTCGATGGCGAACGGCTTCTGGATGACGGGGCAACTCTCCCATTCCGGCGCGATGCCCTCGGCGCCGTAGCCGGTGGAAAAGACGATGGGTATTCCGCGATTGCGCAAGATCTCCGCGGCGGGAAAAATCATCTTGCCGCGCAGGTTGACGTCGAGGAGGGCGACCTGCGCCTGCGTTGCCGCAGCCCGGTCGAGCGCGGCTCCTACATTCGAAACCGAGTCGCTTATGGCGCATCCGAGCTCGACGAGCATGTCCTCGATCAGCTGAAGCACGTGGAATTCGTCCTCAGCGACGAAGACACGCAAACCGGCGAGCGCGCGCGCCGGTTCACGCGTGCTCATGCGTCAGCGGAATTCTTATTTCGCATCGCAGGCCGCCGGGCGCAAACTCGACCAATGTCTTGCCTCCGAGCTCGAGCTCGACGCCGCGCTCGAGAAGGCGAGTGCCAAAACCCTGATGACTCGGTTTCTGCACCGGCGGTCCATTCTGCTCGCGCCAGGACAGACACAGTTCCGCCCCCGCTCCATTCGCGTGGGTGGTCCACGCGAGGTGGACCCGGCCATCGGGCGACGACAATGCGCCATACTTGGCGGCATTCGTCGCGAGCTCATGCACGGCCATCGAGATGATCAGCGCGGCCTGCGGCGGCACCTTGACCGGGTCGCCGGCAAGCGTGACGTTGCCTTTGATCAGATAAGGCTCGAGACCCGCGCGCAGCAACTGCTGCAACTCCGCATCGCTCCAGCGCCGTTGGCTGAGCTGATTGTGAGCGTGACTGAGCGCGAGAAGTCGCCCTTCGAAGGCCTTGTGGAACTCGCGGGCGTCGACCGTGCTTCGCGCGGTCTGCGCGACGAGCGACTGCACGGTCGCCAAGGTGTTCTTCACCCGATGATTGAGCTCGTCGATCAGCAGCTTGCGCTGGCGTTCGGCCTCCTTCTGCTCGGTGATGTCGACCAGCATGTTGATCGCGCCGGTCAGGCGTCCCTCCGAATCGCGCAGCGGCGTCGGATAGGGCGCGAACCAGCGCCGCGTGCCGTCCGGCCGCTCTGCAATCGCTTCCGCGCCGCGGACCGGCAGGTTCTCCTTGAGCGCAATGGCCATCGGGCATTCGTCGTGCGGAAGGCGCGAGCCGTCCGGGTTGTAAAGGCGCCAGGTCACGCACCAAAGCTCGCCGAGCTGCGGACGCCGGCCGGCGAACTCCACGGCCGCCTCGTTGTAGAACGTGATCCGTCCCTCGGGATCGGTGGTGTAGATGGCGGCGGGCAGCGCTTGCAGAAGCTGACGGAAGCGATGCTCCGACTCCCGGATCTTGAGATCGTCCTGCTTGCGCTGCGTGACGTCTCGCGTGATCGCCAGCTGTGCGACCATGCCGTCGGGCAGGCGGATCGGCGATGCTTGGGTCTCCATCTGTCGTCGGGTTCCGTCGAGGCCGACGATGTCGAATTCCCAGCTGAGCTTCTCGCCGGCGCAAACGCGGCGGTGGTTTTGCTTCCATGTGTCGCGAAATTCGGGCGCGATCAGGTCGATGACATTGGCGCCTTCGACCTGATCGCCTTCCTTGGCCTCGATCATCTGGCGCCCGGCGGCGTTCATCTGCAGGAGCGTGCCGTCGGGGGCGACGATCTTGATGCACTCCGGCGTGGTCTCGATGATGCCCTCCAACAGCTGCTTGGACTGCATCGCGGCCTCTCTGCTCTCCAGCGCGGCGCGGCTCGCCTCGTTTGCGTCGAGGAGTTGCACCGTCTGATAGGCAGCCGCGGCAAAACGCGCCATGCTCTCGAGCTGGCGCAGGTCCTCGGCGTCGAATTTGCGCCGGCGGGTGTGGGCGATCGTCCAGATCGTCCCGACCGCCTTTCCGCCGACATAGAAGGGCACGAGCAGCCCTTCCTCGGCCAGCGGCGTCGCCTCGGCCAGGTAGGGATATCGCCGCTCCCAATGCTTGAACAGCAAGGGCTGATCGCGATCGAGGACGTCTCCGCACGGCCCGAAATCGCGCGGCGTACCTCCTCCGAGGTGCGGGCTCCAGGCTCCCGCGATTGCCGCCCAATGAAAATTCTTTCCGTTCGCGGTCAGAAGGCTCATGCCCGCCGAATCCGCCATGAAGACGTCGAGAAGCGTATCGGCCAAGGTCTGCAGAATGGTCCGGGGCGACCGCGCCAAGGCGTCGGCGAGCTTTCCGAGCGCCCTGCATTCCGCGGCAAAATCCGGGGGGCGTCGGGGACGGCGCCAGAGCTCTTCAGTGAGCAGGATGTCGTCCAGCGGCACCAGCCCCGCACCCGGCACATCGACCCCAACAGCCGAAGCAACCTCTGCCTGCGACATCAAGTCAGCCCTCGTCGATCAATTGACCAGGCCCGCAAGGACCTCTCGCACCACCCATGGCTTACCCTGGAGCGCCGTCCCCGCAAGGCGCTGTTCCAGGCCGCCGCCGCGCCGCAGCCCTGGCTCTGCGCAGTTCCCGCTGCCGATAAAGCCGAACTCAACGTAACGAGCCAACAATAGTAAAGTTCCGGCTCGCGAGCATGGGTTTTAAAAAAAATCCCTTTGCGGGACCTTCAGGCACTGCGTTAACTGTCCTCGCCTTTTCGGCCCGCAGCACATCGGCTGAAAAACATCGTCCATCAATTTGCCGACGCGCGTGAGCGATCGGGGCTGCCGTACAGCACTGGTCATTGCGTCGTTCGGAGGAGATCAGTGAGCGTCGAGCGCAAATCGGCTCAGCCGTCGAGTCTTGATTTCCTGTCGGGTGGCGGAGAGCTCGGGGCGTTGATGCGCGCCCACTCCTGGGAAAGCACGCCGCTAGGACCTCCCGGCTCCTGGCCGCACAGCTTGAAGATGGCGGTCAGGATCATGCTGACCTCCCGCCAGCCGATCTGGATCGGCTGGGGCAAAGAGCTGACCTACTTCTATAACGATCCCTACAAGTCGATCATCGGTGGCAAGCATCCGTGGGCCTTGGGACGGCCGACACGGGAGGTCTGGAAGGAGATTTGGCACGACATCGGGCCCATGCTGGATACGGCCCTCGGGGGTCAGCAGGGAACCTTCGTCGAATCGCAGCTCCTGATCATGGAGCGCAACGGCTATCCGGAGGAAACGTACTATACGTTCTCCTATAGCCCGATCCCGAACGACGACGGAAGCGTCGGCGGCATCATTTGCGCGAACAGCGACGATACGCGACGCGTCATCGGCGAACGCCAGCTCGCCCTGTTGCGCGATCTCGCGGCGGATGCGGGTCACGCCCGCACGTGGCAGGAGGTCTGCGAACGTGCCGCAGCAGCGCTCGGCAGGAACCGGCGCGATATTCCGTTCGCGCTGATCTATATCGCGGAGCCGGACAGCTTGGCGGCAAAGCTCGCGGGCACCGCAGGGATCGAGCGGAGCCATCCGGCGGCGGCGGATATGGTCGTGCCCGACACTGCCGGCTGCTGGCCGGTCGCAGAGGTGCTGCGCTCGCAATCCCTGCGGATCGTATGGGACCTGCGGCTCGCCCTCGGCGCCGACATTCCGGCCGGTCCCTGGCCGCATCCGCCGAGCCAAGCCGCCTTGGTTCCCATCCTGCCGACCGGCGAGACCGGCCGGGCAGGCGTCCTGGTCGTCGGCCTCAATCCCTTCCGCCTTTTCGACGACGATTATCAAAGCTTTCTGCGCCTCGTCGCGGGACAGATCGCCGCCGCCATCGCCAATGCGCAAGCCTACGAGGAGGAGCGCCGGCGCGCCGAGGCTCTCGCCGAGATCGATCGCGCCAAAACCACGTTCTTCTCCAACGTCAGCCACGAGTTTCGCACCCCCCTCACGCTGATGCTCGGACCATTGGAGGACGTCCTGAATGACGCCTCCACGACGGCTCTCGCTCCGCCCGTTCGCGGCCGCCTCGAAACCGCGCACCGCAACAGCCTTCGCCTCCTCAAGCTGGTGAATTCCCTGCTCGACTTCTCGCGTATCGAGGCAGGACGCGTCGATGCCCGGTTCGAACCGGTCGATCTCGCCAAGCTCACCACCGAGCTCGCGTCCAACTTCGAGTCGGCGACCGAGCGGGCGGGGCTTTTTCTCCGCATCAGCTGTCCCGATCTCGGCCGGCCGGTCTACGTCGATCGCGACATGTGGGAGAAGATCGTCCTCAACCTCATGTCCAACGCCTTCAAGTTCACCTTCGAAGGCGAAATCGCGGTCGAGCTCGGCAGCTCTGCCGACGGACGATGCGCCGAATTGATCGTGCGCGACACGGGCGTCGGCATCCCCGGCTCCGAGCTCCCCCGGCTGTTCGAACGCTTTCATCGCATCGAGGGCCAGCGCAGCCGTTCCTTCGAAGGCTCGGGAATCGGGCTCGCCCTGGTCCAGGAGCTCGTCAGGCTGCATGGCGGCGCCATCCGTGTCGACAGTGAGGTCGGCAAAGGCACGACCTTTGCGATCTCGATTCCTTACGGAACGGCTCGCCAGGATGCTTCCCAGCTCGGCAACGAACGGTCGCGCGTGTCGACGTCCTTGCGCGCTGAAGCGTTCGTCGAGGAGGCGCTGCGGTGGCTGCCGGCGGCCGAGGTCGCCGGCGAAGCGCCGGAGGACCGAGCCGAGGACGCGCCCGAGCTGCTCTTCGCCGCACGCACCGACGGCGCGCATATTCTCGTCGCCGACGATAATGCGGACATGCGCAGCTACGTTCGCCGGCTGCTGGGATCGCGCTGGCAAGTGGAGACGGTGGCGGACGGGCAGGCGGCCCTGGAGGCGATCCGGCGCAAAAAGCCGGACCTGCTCCTGACCGACGTCATGATGCCTCGCCTGGACGGCTTCGGCCTGCTGCGCGAGGTTCGCAAGAACCATGATTTTCGCGATCTTCCGGTGATCGTGCTCTCGGCACGTGCGGGCGAGGAAGCCAGAGTGGAGGGCCTCGATGCAGGTGCCGACGACTATCTGATCAAGCCATTTTCCGCACGAGAGCTCGTCGCGCGCGTCAACGCCAATCTCGAGATGGCGCGGGTGCGCCGCGAGGCGACGCGCGATCTCCGCGAGAGCGAGGCACGCTTCCGCAACATGGCCGAGCATGCTCCGGTGATGATGTGGATCACCGATCCGAGCGGCTCGCTCACGTACCTCAATCGCGTCTGGTCCGAGTGCACCGGACAGACGCAGGAAGAGGCGCTGGGATATGGGGCCTGGAAGGCCTTGCACCCGGAGGATCTCGAACAGGCGCAGCGCATCTTCTTCGCAGCCAATGCGGCGCGCGAGGCGTTTCGCATCGAGTATCGTCTGCGCCGTTCCGACGGAACCTATCGCTGGGCGTTGAGCGCTGCGGCGCCTCGCTTCGGCGAGGACGGCGAGTTTCTGGGCTATATCGGCTCGGTCATCGACATCGAGGATCGCAAGCAGGCCGAGCATATCCTGCGCCAGACGAACGAAGTCCTCGAGCAGCGCGTTGCGGCCGCGATCGCAGAGCGCACGGCGGCCGAGGCGCAACTGCACCAGTCGCAGAAGATGGAAGCGGTGGGCAAGCTCACCGGCGGCGTGGCGCACGACTTCAACAACGTGCTGCAGGTGATCGGCGGCAATCTTCAGCTTCTGGCGCGCGACGTCGCCGGCAACCTGCGGGCCGAGCAGCGGCTGCAGACTGCGATCTCCGCCATCTCGCGCGGCTCCAAGCTTGCCTCGCAGCTGCTCGCCTTCGGGCGGCGCCAGCCGCTCGCACCCAAGGTGATCAACATCGGCCGCCTGGTCCGCAGCATCGACGACATGCTGCGGCGAGCGCTGGGCGAGGGGGTCGAGATCGAGACGATGATCGCCGGCGGACTGTGGAATACGTTCGTCGACACGGTTCAGGTCGAGAATGCGCTGTTGAACCTGGCGATCAACGCGCGCGACGCCATGAATGGCCACGGAAGGCTCACCATCGAGGCAGGAAACGCTTTCCTCGACGACGAATATGTGCAGCGCCACGCCGAGGTGAGCCCCGGGCAGTACGTGATGATCGCCGTGACCGACACCGGGTGCGGAATTCCGCCCGAGCTCATCGAACGCGTTTTCGAGCCGTTCTTCACGACCAAGCCGGAAGGCCAGGGAACCGGCCTCGGCCTCAGCATGGTCTACGGATTCGTGAAGCAATCGGGCGGCCACATCAAGATTTACAGCGAGCCGGGGCACGGCACGACCGTCCGCATGTACTTGCCTCGTGCGCGGGAAATGGAAGACGTCGAAACCGAGATCGAGACCGGGCCCGCCACCGGTGGGACCGAGACGGTGCTGGTCGTCGAGGACGACGAGGAGGTTCGCGGTACCGTGATCGACATGCTGTCCGACCTCGGCTATCGGGTCCTCAAGGCCAAGGACGCTCAGAGCGCGTTGGCGATCATCGAGAGCGGCGTCCCGATCGACCTCTTGTTCACGGACGTCGTCATGCCGGGTCCCTTGCGCAGCCCCGAGCTCGCCCGCAAAGCGCAGGAGCGGCTGCCCGGCATCGCGGTGCTGTTCACCTCGGGTTACACGGAAAACGCAATCGTTCACGGCGGCCGGCTCGATGAAGGCATCGAGCTGCTGAGCAAACCCTATACGCGCGAAGCCATGGCGCGAAAGATCCGGCATGTTCTGCGCAACCAGCAGCAGCGAAGCGTGGCCCGCTCGCCATCGCCACGTCTGTCAGCGCCTCGTGCCGACGGGAACGGTGCAGACGTCGCGACGCGCCCGCTCCGTATCTTGCTGATCGAGGACGATCCCTTGATACGGACTTCCACCGCGGACATGATCAGCGCTCTCGGGCATTCCGTGAGAGAAGCCGAGAACGGCCGGGAAGCCCTCGATCTGCTCGATAGCGGCGCCTACGACGTGATCGTGACCGATCTCGCTCTGCCTGACATGTCGGGCGAGGAGATCGCCGCGCGCGCCGTCAAGCAGCGCTCCCAATTGCGCGTCGTTTTCGCGACGGGGTACGAAGCGCCCGCACGTGGGGCCCGCCAAAATGGTTTCGAGCCCGTGATCCTGCAGAAGCCCTATGACGAGCGGCAGATTGCCGCTGCACTGAAGAGCGCGATGTCGTCATCCACTGCGTAATGGCGGCGACCCTCGCGGCGATCGACCGCCGAAAATGACGCAATCGAGACATCGCCGGGCTGGGGATTAACCAGTGCTCCTGGCTCAGGCGGACCCTCGCTCAATTCGGGACCGCGCCGGAATCAAGTATGGCACGGACTCGCCGTGCGAGCTGTTCGAAAGTGAAAGGCTTTCCAATGAAATCGATGCCGGGATCCAACCGACCATGATGAACGATGGCGTTCCTCGTGTAGCCGGTCGTGTAGAGGACACGAAGGCCCGGCCTTCTTCGGCGTGCCTCATCAGCTAATTGTCGTCCATTCATTCCGTCGGGTAACACGACGTCCGTAAATAGAAGTTGGATGTCCGAATCGCCTTCGAGAAGCTCCAGCGCACGCGGAGCTGACTTCGCATAAACGACGCGGTACCCGAGCTCGATCAAAGCGCCCGTGCTGAACTCCCGTAAGCCGTCGTCGTCCTCGACGACCAAAATTCTCTCACTTCCCCTGGTGACCCCACCCACCGTCTGGTAGGCCGCATCGTCCAGACTGCTCACGGCCGCTGCCGCCCGCGGCAGGTAGAGTTTGACCGTGGTCCCATGCCCGATTTCACTGTAGATGCGGATATGCCCGCCGCTCTGTCGTACGAACCCATGGACCTGACTGAGGCCGAGGCCGGTTCCTTTGCCAGCCTCCTTTGTCGTAAAGAAGGGCTCGAAGGCTTTCTGCAGGATCTCGTCCGTCATCCCCACGCCAGTGTCAGAGACCGCGATCTGGATATACTGGCCCGGTTCAAGGGATTCAGGAACCTTGGAAACATAGTCTTCATCGAGATAAGCGTTCGACGTTTCGATGGTGAGCTTGCCTCCGTTGGGCATGGCGTCGCGGGCATTCACTGCCAGATTGACAATTGAGTTTTCCAATTGCGAAGCATCCGCCATTGCCCGCCAAAGGCCGGCCCCTGAGACGGTTTCGAGCGCGATCGTTTCACCCAGTGTCCTTTGCAGTAGATCTGCGAGGCCGACGATCAACCGGTTCACCTCGATTGCTTTGGGATCAAGTGGCATGCGGCGCGAAAAAGCCAGCAGCCTGGACGTGAGTGTGGCGGCGCGGCGTGCACCGTCCAAAGACATGGCCCGGGAGCGCCGAATGCGAGCAGTAGCTTCAGAGTCCGCGATGGAGCCGAGGTGTCGCTCGATGCTATCCAAGCCACCGATTACGATGGTCAGTAGATTGTTGAAATCATGGGCGATCCCGCCGGTCAGTTGGCCAATGGCTTCCATCTTGTGTGCCTGACGCAACGCGTCTTCGGCGCGCGTGCGCTCTTTGACCTCTTCGTCAACGCGCTGTTCCAGGGTTGAATTCAGGTTCTGTAATTGCTGGTTCAAACGTTCGGCCTGGGCCAGTGCCCGCTCTAAAGCCTCCGCTTTCTGTGCAAGCTCCGATCGGCTCTGGTCTAACGCTTGGGCGAGTGCGGCTGCGCGACGATTGGCCTCCTGCGCCGCACTGGCAAGACCGGCCGCCGCCTCGGCGCGAGCCTCCGCGCAAACAAGCGCGGCGATGACCCGAAGCGATTCCGAGAAGCTGCCTACGTCGAGGCCAGGAGGTGGCCCGAGGATTACGACGGCACAGGCGCCGTCGATAACTGCCACATGCGCTGGAGTTCGCCCGCTCGTGCCGGGGGCGCTCACGACAGTGCGAAATTCGTATTCTGAATGGCACCGCCGCACGAGGGCGTACCAGCTGTCATCTGCCGGTAAAGTACGAGAAAATCCAGGCGCAGGTTGGAAGGCGTTCGTATCGGGATCTCGGACCAGCAATAGAATGGCTGTACATCCCAAAGATGCCGCAATCTGGTTTGCGGCGGCCCCCCGACACTCGACCTTGGCAAGGGCGGCAAGACTCGCTGTTTCTACGCCAAAGGCACTCACAGCGTCGTCAGCTCGGCAGCAGGCAAACGACCGCGGTGCAGTTATGGAAGCCCTCGAATTGACCCGGCGCGCGGGCGATCTGCCCGTGGGTATTACAGCCCATCAGCTGCGCTCCGGACAATTTTTTGCGAACGCCTTCCAACTCGTCTTCGAAGGCTTGGCCCATCCTAAGTCTCGTCGCCACGCAGTCGAAGAAAATCGCTGCGCCGGGCTTGTGTGCTCCCATGGCGGCGAGCGCGCTCTCGACCGCCGCTTCGGCAGCTCCTACCGTGGAGGAGCTGCTGGCCTTCATTATACGGATGATCGAGCCGCGCGGAATCTCCGCTGCGCAGATAACCGAGCCATCCTCTTTTACGGCAAGCGGGACCCTAATTCGGTGGCCAGCACCAGTATCGATACCAATGACGTTGTGCAGAAAGAAAGGGATGGGGTCGTTTCGGTCAAACTTCTGGTTAGTGGCTTTCGCGTGAGCTTCGAAGGCTCCCACGGCCGGAAATCCATTGATGCCGACGAGGCGGCTTCCCTCGGAATCCGTCGCCCGCAGCGCTTGCGACGCTGGCGTCCACCCATGCTGGACGCCGACGCCGAGTGGCTTCTCCGACAAGATCTCCAAAGCAACTGCGGCATCGTTCAAGACGTCTCTGCCCAGGAAGACTGATGTGCGGCTGAATTGAGCATTGTCGCCTGCGCCGCCGCCGAAGAATTGGTACCGACCCGAAGTCGCAACCGTCATCTCCTCCACGAGTACATCAGCGTGCCCGGCAAGAGCATCGGTCATCACCAGGGCTGACCGGTGTGGCTTACTGTCGTGTTCCAGCCCTCGAAACTGGCCGGCCAACTTTCGAGCTGCTGCCGCAGGCTCTTCGCGCAAACCTGACGTCGCAGACGCAGTGAATATTGCGTCGTCACCGGCAAGGCCGAGCGCGCAGGCGAGCCCCTCGCCGCGCCGCTGGTTCACGAACTCACCAGCTGAGGAGGCTCCGACTAGAAGCGCCCTCGACGAGCCGACTATTCGATCGAGAAGGTCTTCGTGGTCATATGTTGGTGCGGCGAAGAGGACGATGGCAGACGGTTCATCACCTAGGCCGGCCCTGAGCTGCTCCAACAGATCGTTGCCTGCGGCACGACTGTCCTTCTGACTGGTAAGGGCTGTGGCAGCTTTCATGAGACCCCGGACGTCCCCCTGTACGGCAGCTCCCAACAACGTCCCCTGAGAAGAAAAGGTTCCAAGGACGCTCAGGACAGCCGCACGCCGGCCTATTAGCCGGAGGTGTCCGCGATGACGCGCGTCCCCTCGCGCAGGGTGATCCGGCGCTTGGGATTCTCCTCGGCCGCCGCTTTGAAGATGGCGCGGGCGAGGTGCAGATTGACGGCACGGGCGAGCACCCGCTCGAGGGTATTGACCCCATCGACGTGCCACAGCTCGACCCGATAGGGGAGCTCTTCCAGCGGCTCTTGCGGCGTGGAGGTCCCTGACATTGCAACCCTGCCCAATTCCATGACCCGCACGCGCCCCGGCTAGTTATCGGGGCCATTCCAACGCGAGACGATCAGGCTTTTGTGCCGGAGCGTGATGTAGCGATCCGGATGCTCGCGCGTCGCCGCATAATAGGCCGCGTAACCGATACCGGCATTGGCAGTAACCGCGAGCACTTGCTCGACTCCGCTCCTGGCCGCGTCCCAGAGTTCCACCCGGTAGGGTAGATCCTCGCGCGCCGCCGTTCGCCGGTCGAAAGGCGCCGGCTGGGCTTCGCCACCGTCGGCATCGTTTCCTGCCGCGAAGTCATAGAGCTCGAATGCAAGCAACATCGATCGCGAGGCATCGCACGAAGGGTAGAAACTCGGATGCATAAGTGCCACTCGGTTGCAAGGCCGTCAGTGTCGGCCTATCATCGCGATGGCCGGGACGCAACGGCTAAGGTTCCTGCGCCTCCGGTGAGCCGCCGGCAGTGGGCTCCGAAGATGCCATCATCATACAGCGGGAAGCAACCCATCTTGGAGGCGAGCCACCTCGATCTGCTGATCGATGCTGTCGCGGATTATGCGATCTACATGCTCGACCCCGACGGCTTCGTGAGGACCTGGAATACGGGCGCCGAGCGGATCAAGGGCTATCGGGCGATCGAGATCATCGGGCAGCATTTCTCGCGCTTCTTCACCCCCGAGGATCGGGCGAGCGGGCTGCCGGAGCGAATCCTCGGCATGGCCAGGACGGCCGGACGTCACGAAGAAGAGGGCTGGCGCGTTCGCAAGGACGGCCAGCGCTTCTGGGCGAACGCCATCATTCAGCCGGTGCGCGATGCGCAAGGCACCCTGATCGGCTTTGCCAAGGTCACACGCGATATCACCGAGCGAATGGCGGCCCAGGCCGCGCTCCTGGAAAGCGAGCGTCGCTTCCATCTCCTCGTCGACGGCGTGACCGATTACGCGATCTACATGCTCGACCCAAGCGGACTGATCACCAACTGGAATTCGGGCGCCGAGCGACTCCACGGTTATGCGGCCGCCGAGGTCGTCGGCCAGCATTTCTCGAGACTCTACACCAAGGAGGATCGGATCACCGGGCTTCCGGGCCGTGTCCTCGAGCAGGCGATCCGGACGGGCCGCTTCGAGGGAGAGGGCTGGAGCGTGCGCAAGGACGGCAGCCGCTTTTGGGGCTCGGCCGTGGTGCACGTGATCCGGAACGCCGACGGCGAGCTCGAAGGGTTCGCAAAGGTCACGCGGGACATCACGGAGCGCCGTTCCGCGCACGAGACGCTGCGCGACAGTGAGCGGCAATTCCGCCTGCTGGTCAGCAACGTCACCGATTATGCGCTGTACATGCTCGATCCCAACGGCATCATCACCAGCTGGAACGCCGGGGCCGAGCGCATCAAGGGTTACACGGCCGACGAAGTCATCGGTCAGCATTTTTCCCGCTTCTATACCGAGCGCGATCGGGCAGCCGGCATCCCGACCCGCGCCCTCTATACCGCCGCCACCGAAGGTCGGTTCGAGACCGAGGCATGGCGCGTGCGCAAGGACGGCACCCTGTTCTGGGCGAGCGTGGTGCTCGACCCGATCCGCGACGAGAACGGCGATCTGGTTGGCTTTGCCAAGATCACGCGCGATATCACCGAGCGCCGCGACGCGCAGATGGCGCTGCAGGAGGCGCAGGCGCAGCGCGCGCATGCGCAGAAGATGGACGCCCTGGGCCAGCTCACCGGCGGCGTCGCACACGACTTCAACAATCTCTTGATGGTCGTCGGCGGCCACGTCCAAACGATCCTGAAGGGAGCCGCCGACGACCCCAAGCTGATGCGCGCCGCCCGGGCTATCGAGCTCGCCGCTCACCGCGGCGCGACGCTGACGCGCCAGCTCCTGACGTTCGCACGCCGACAACCCTCCAATCCGGTCGTGGTGGAGCTTGGCGAACGGATCGAGGCATTTCGGGCGATGTTGTCGAGCTCGACGGGCGAGACCGCGCGCCTGATCACGACGGTCGATCCGGGGGTGTGGACCGTGAAGGTCGATGCCAGCGAGTTGGAGCTCGCGTTGGTGAACATCGTCCTCAATGCCCGCGACGCCATGCCGGACGGCGGGACGATCTCGATCGTGGCCGAGAACGTCGTGCTCGACCGCGACGACACGCCGGTGCGCATCGGCGGCGAGTTCGTCGCGTTGCGCATCAGCGATACGGGGCTCGGCATCGCGCCGGATGTCATCACCAAGGTGTTCGACCCGTTCTTCACGACCAAGGGGCCGAACAAGGGCAGTGGCCTCGGCCTGTCTCAGGTCTACGGCTTCGCGCACCAATCAGGCGGCACCGTCACGATCGCGAGCGAGTTGGGACGGGGGACGACCGTGACGCTTTATCTGCCGCGGACGCACGAGCCTCGCCAGAAGCGTGAAGGTTCCGACGTCGCGGCGGCGGACGGCGGAAGCGTGCTGGTGGTGGAGGATAATCCGGAGGTCGCCGCCGCCAACGTTTCGATGCTCGAGCAACTCGGCTATGAGGTGCAAGCCGTGGCGAGCGCGGACGCGGCGCTCGACGCTCTCGCCGCACGCGATTTCGACCTTCTGTTGAGCGACATCGTCATGGCGGGCAGCATGGACGGGATCGGGCTCGCCCGCGCGTTGCGCAGTCGCAAGCCAGAGCTTCCGGTCCTTCTCGTGACCGGTTTCAGTGAGTCGCTCGGCGCGGCCCCGGCGGAGTTTCCGGTCATGCACAAGCCGTACTCGCTCCCTGAACTGAGCCGCACCGTCGCGCGCATGATCGCGGGCGCCAAGCAACCGCCGGCGACGAACGTCGTCCCGCTGCGCGGGTCACGCGCGGGCCCAGCCATCGACGGCACCGACTGAAAGATCAGTCGGCATGGAGAAGGCCTCCGCCGTGTGGCGAGGCTTGCGTGATCAAAGATTCTTCGTGCGCGGTCGCCATCCCGCTGCCAGTTTGCGCAGCTCCTCGGCGTCAGCCTTGAGCAACAAGCAACAAGCGACAAGCGACAAGCAAATTAGCAGGCCGGCCAGCTTCGTCGCTTCCGGCGGCAGCCCGGCACCAATTGCAGACGCAGCGCGAGTCGGCTGCATGAAACCTCCCGCCCCGCGGTGGCATTCCCACAAAACAGCGAGGTTGAAAGCAGACAATGAGTTCCGAGGAAACGCCGCCACCCGCCTGCGAGCGATGCGGGGGAGCGATGCAGTTGCTGAATGTCCTGCCTCGCTCGGAAGCCGGCCCGGTTATCGCATCCTTGGCTGCAGCAACTGCAATGCGATCCGCTGGATCGAAGCGCCGACGGTCGATATTGGATGCCGTCGCCGTTGAAGCGTCGCCAGACCGGTCTGCTCCTACTGCGTCGCCCACGCCACGAAGGCATGGAAATGACTCGGCTTGATCAGAAAATAGAGGACGACGAGTAGCGGCACCGCCAGCATGATCCAATCGCGCATCAAAGCCTCCGCCGGGGCCGTCGATTTGCAGACCACCGGACCGTTATCGCGATGCCGGGACGGCAGCGAATCGGAGACTAAGCCGGACGACTTTACGAAGCGTTTAGGGTATCATCGACTTGGCCGAGAAAGAGGCCATCGTTTCGGCCGACCCCCGACGGTGCATCATCTCTCAAACGGAAACAATAAAGCCGCCCCGGAGGGCGGCTTTATTTTCTCGTCGGGGCTTTCTAACGAAAGCCCACCGAGCGCGCAGTGCGTCATTTCGTGGCGTTGCGAAACGCGTCCTTTACGTCGCCGGCGGCGTTGTGGAGGTCGCCCTTCGCCTTGTCCATCTTTCCTTCGCTCTGCAACTCACGGTCGCCCGTGAGCTTGCCGGCGGCGTCCTTGATGGCGCCCTTCGCCTTATCGGCAGCGCCCTTCACATGTTCACGATCCATAAGGTCCTCCTTGTGTTGCAAGGACAACGCACCGGCAGGGGGGTCGTTCCCCGCGAGTGCGCTGGGCGGAACTTCGGTGCCATACCGCGCAAAACGGGACGCAGCTGAGCTGTCGTCGCTCGCGGCTTTTACCCACCCAGCCGGCCAACAAAGGATACGAGGGATCGATCGGACCGCGCCGCGATTCCGCTCACACTGCCCGAACTCGGCACCGGCGTCCGAGCCGATATCAGCCGCTGGGGGTTTTCGGATGATGCTCCCCAGCCTCTCGGCAACGCTTATAAGTCGCAACTCAGACTATACTGAGAACTTTATCGCCTGCGGTGAAAACTTACTTTCCCTTAATAGCTGTCGCTTGGAATGGTCGCTTGCGGGGGGTAGCGCTGATTCGAGATTGGCGATGCCTGAACTGAAAGACGTGAAAGACCTGGAAGAGCGGCTGGCCGCGCTGCGCCAGCAAATCGCCGCGGGCACCGCTCGCGGCTACACGTCGCTGCAGATCCAGCAGCTGCGCAGGCACTGCCATCATCTCTGGGCCCAGATCGAGCTCCACCGGCGCGAGCAGCTCGCCACCGTCATCTCACGCGAATTGACCCCTGCGCAGCCGGAGGCGAATTCGCCGCGTCATGGCGCGCCTGCCCAGGTCTCGTTCCGTTCGCCGGGCTAGCGATCCTCGCGGTACCACGGCAGCAGCACCGCCGGAAAATCGGCCGCGTAGCGCGCGCCGCGCGGCCGCGGACGATACTCCGGCCGCGGGTTCGGATCGGGCTCGACCGCCTTGCGAT
The DNA here is from genome assembly GCA_035293985.1 of Xanthobacteraceae bacterium. Lineage (GTDB taxonomy): Bacteria > Pseudomonadota > Alphaproteobacteria > Rhizobiales > Xanthobacteraceae > JAVDCA01. The sequence goes on along the minus strand of DATGLS010000014.1, from coordinate 101,034 downwards.
AGAGATGCCAGGTCGCGTGCCCGAGCAGCGGCATCGTGACGGCGAGCCCGACGAAGAACGGCAGCGAGCCGATCACCAGCAGCGCCGCGACGATCAGTCCCCAGAGCGCCATGGTGAGCGGGTTGGCGACGACGACACGGATCGAGGTCAGGAGCGCGACCGAGGCGCCGACGTCGCGGTCGAGCAGCAGCGGGAACGAGATGGCGCCGGTGGTGAGCGTCGCTACAGCGAACAAGAAGCCGATGCCGTTGCCCCACACGATCAGGTGCCAGCCGGCGCGGGTGGTGAGCACCTCATGGATGAAGGCGCCGAACGAGGCCGGCGCCGCATAGCCGAAGGTGTCGATGTAGATCATGCGCGCGATCGCGATCCATCCCGTGAAGATGATCAGGAGCAGCACGCCGAGCGCCATGATGGCGCCGATCGAGGGCGAGCGCAGCACGTCGAGGGCATCGCTCGCCCAGGCATCGAGACCTGCTTCGCGCCGGCGGCTCAGCTCGTAGAGCCCGACCGCGGCAAACGGCCCGATCAGTGCGAACCCGGCGGCGAGCGGGAAGAGCAGGGGGATGATCGCATAGCCGAGCGTGAGGCCCGCCAGGGCGATGCCGACCACCGGATAGATCGCGCAGAGGAAGATCGCGTGCGTCGGCATGGCCATGAAATCGTTCCAGCCGGCGCGCAACGCGGCGACGAGATCGGCCGGGTGGATGCGGCGAACCACGGGTGCGACGGGCTGCGCGCCCGCACCGGTCAGGATGTGTGCTTGTGCCATGAGCGGTCCTCCTCGATCCTCATTGGTTGGATCAAGCGGCCGCGATCGGCCCGGAGGCGCCGCCCAGCGAGCGGGCGGAAACGCCTCGCGCTTGATCGACGTGGCGCAAACGTAGCACCCGACGGCTCCCGCATTCTTCACACTCTCGGGAGGCCGGAATTGTGCGCCGCCGGCGTCTAAATACCGTGACCGATTCTGGCAACGTGACCTAGCTGGGATAACAGCAACGGTTTCAAAGAGGTCGACGGGACACGACAACGAGCCGATCACACCAGGCGGCCTTCGATAGCGGCTAGCTTACCTGAACCTGGAGGCGCCCATTCGCCACCACTGTGGGTATGTCGCGATCCGCACCGGGGGGCGCCGAAACACGGCTTGCGCTTCGGGCGATCGTCCATGTGACCAGCTGCACGCTGTCGGGGTGCGCGTGCCATAGGCAGAGAACGAGAATGAGCATCGATGTGCTGTCGGTCATCGGCGCCTACTGGGGCGAACCCCAGCTGCGGGATTTTCTCGCGGCGCTCCAATTTCCGGCCGCCAAGGCGCGCGTGATCCCGGTCGACGACTATGCGAGCTATCTGCAGAACCAACGGCTCGGCGTCGAGCTGACCTTTCAGATCCTCGCCAGGTTGAAAGTCCAGCCGCGTTCCTATCCGGACGGCGCGCTGGTCCTCATGAACATTCGCCTGTACGGCGAAAAGCGCAATTCATTCACGCCATATGCGGGTGTGCTTCCCCTCGGGCTCCATTTTGGCGACACGCGCCAGGCGCTGATCGACAAGCTCGGCCCGCCGGATCTGGTCACCGACCTGGTCTCGCAACTGCGCTGGGACTACGATCGCTACTGCCTGTTCGCCCGCTTTTCGGCCGCCGGGGAGCTCACGATCGTGGCCGTGCAGACGCCGGTGGTGGCCTCGACGAAGCCGGCACCTGCGCGATGAAGCGGCGCAGGTCGACACGGGCCGGCCGACACGCTATGGGCGGGTCGGCCGGCCGACGGTGCCGGCGCGGCCGTGGGTCTTCGCTCTGATGTTCAAAGTCCGCGTCATCCCGTGCCTCGACGTGAAGGACGGCCGCGTCGTCAAAGGCATCAATTTCGTCAACCTGCGCGATGCCGGCGACCCGGTCGAGGCGGCGATCGCCTATGACGCGGCGGGCGCCGACGAGCTCACCTTCCTCGACATCACGGCGAGCCACGAGAACCGCGGCATCATGCTGGATGTGGTGCGCCGTACCGCCGAAGCCTGCTTCATGCCGGTGACGGTCGGCGGCGGCGTGCGCACCATCGAGGACATCCGCGCGCTGCTGCGCGCCGGTGCCGACAAGGTGTCGATCAACACCTCGGCGGTGAGCAACCGCGCCTTCGTCAAGGAGGCGGCGGAGAAGTTCGGCGACCAGTGCATCGTCGTCGCGATCGACGCCAAGAAAGTATCTGCGGTGGGCGAGCCCGACCGGTGGGAAATCTTCACCCACGGCGGGCGCAAGCCGACGGGTCTCGATGCGGTCGCCTACGCCAAGGAAGTCGTGGCGCTCGGCGCCGGCGAGATCCTCCTCACCTCGATGGACCGCGACGGCACCCGCCGTGGTTTCGACGTCGCGCTCACCCGCGCGATCGCCGACGCCGTGACGGTCCCGGTGATCGCCTCGGGCGGGGTCGGCAATCTCGATCACATGGTCGAAGGCATCCGCGACGGCCACGCCACGGCGGTGCTCGCCGCCTCGATTTTCCACTTCGGCGAATTCACCGTGCGGCAGGCCAAGCAGTACATGGCCGATGCCGGCCTGCCGATGCGGCTCGACGCCTGATCTGCGTCGTGCGGCCTCGCCGCACCATCGGCGAGATGCTAAGAGAGCCTGATGACGACCTTCACGCTGCATGACCTGGAGAAACGCGTCGCCGAGCGCGCGGGCGCGGGCGCCGAGGTGTCGTATACGCGCAAGCTGCTCGACCGCGGCGTCGCCCAATGCGCCAAGAAGCTGGGCGAGGAGGCGGTCGAGACCGTGCTCGCCGCCGTGGCGGAGGATCGCGAGCACCTGATCGGGGAGGCGGCCGATCTGCTCTATCACCTGCTCGTCGTCCTGCGCGCGCGGGGCGTCTCGCTCGCCGAGGTCGAGGCGGCGCTGGGTGAACGCACGAAGCAGTCGGGCCTCGAAGAGAAAGCATCGCGCAAAGGCAGCTGACATACTTATGGAACAGCGCATCAACGACGGCCTTTCGCCCTATCACACCTTCACCCGGTCCGAGTGGGCGGCGCGGCGCGAAGATACCCCGATGACGCTGCGCTCCGAGGAGGTGACGCGGCTGCGCTCGATGCACGACCGGCTCGACATGAACGAGGTCGAGGAGATCTATCTGCCGCTGTCGCGCCTGCTCTCGATGTATGTCGCCGCGACGCAGCGACTGTTTCGTGCCCAGCAGGGCTTTCTCGGCACCGAGGACGCCAAGATGCCCTACATCATCGGCATCGGCGGCTCGGTTGCGGTCGGCAAATCGACCACCGCGCGCGTGCTGCAGGCGCTGCTCGCGCGCTGGCCGAATGTACCGAAGGTCGATCTCGTCACCACCGACGGCTTCCTCTATCCGAACGCGATCCTCGACCGCGAAGGCTTGATGGACCGCAAGGGGTTTCCGGAAAGCTACGACCTGCCGGCGCTGCTGCGCTTTCTGAACGACGTCAAGGCGGGACGGCGGCCGACGCGGGCGCCGATCTATTCGCACCTCATCTACGACGTGATGCCCAATCACTGGATCGAGATCGACCGTCCGGACATTCTCATCGTGGAGGGCCTCAACGTGCTGCAGGCGGGCCGCCTCCCGGAGAACGGCGAGGCAATCCCGTTCGTCTCCGACTTCTTCGACTTCTCGGTCTATCTCGACGCCGACGAGGAGGTGCTCAAGGCCTGGTACGTGAATCGCTTTCTCACCCTGCGCGGCACCGCCTTCAGCGACCCGAAATCATACTTCCATCGCTACTCGAAGCTGACCGACGCCGAGGCGATCGCGACCGCGACCGACATCTGGACGCGCATCAACCTGGTCAATCTGCACGAGAACATCTTGCCGACCCGCCAGCGCGCCGACCTCATCCTGAAGAAGGGCGAGAGCCACGGGGTCGACGAGGTGGCGCTGCGGAAACTGTAGTCGGAAACCGCTTCACGCCGCGATCGTGATCCGCTCTGCGGTGAGCAGCTCGACAAGCCGCTCACGGTCGAGCGGCTTGGTCAGGAACGCGTCCATGCCGGCCGCGAGGCAGGCGTCGCGGTCGTCGCTGAAGGCGTTGGCGGTGAGCGCGACGATCGGCGTGCGCGTGGCGTCCGGCGCCGCCGCTTCGGCCGCGCGGATGCGGCGCGCCGCCTCGATGCCGTCCATCTCGGGCATGTGCACGTCCATCAAGACGAGATCGTAGGGCTCTCCCGCCGCACGCGCGGCGAGCCACGAGTCCACCGCGGCGGTGCCGGTGGCGGCGAGCGTCGGGCGGTGGCCGAGCCGTGCCAGCAGCGAGCGCGCGAGCAGGGCGTTGATCTCGTTGTCCTCGGCGACGAGGATCGCGAGCCCGGCGCCGGGACGGCCGGCAGCAGTCGTGGCGTGCACGTCGCCGCTCCCGGCGCCAGGTGGGTCGAAGGCGGCCGGCTCGCTCATAAAGCGCGCCGCGAGCGACGCCGCGCGCACGGGCTTGACCAGGTAGCCGGTGAACCCGGCGTCGCGCAAAGCCGCGAGCTCGTGGCGATTATCGGGAGTCACGAGGACAACACGGCGCGTCGCGCCGGGGATTGCTGCGCGCGCGATCGCCTCGGCAGCTTGCGCCCCGAGCGCGCGATCGACGATGATCGTGGTCCAGTTGCGCTCGCGGACCAGCGCGAGCGCCGCATCGCCATCTGCGACCGCACAGCCGCGCGCACCCCAGCCGGTGAGGCGTCGCGCCAGCAGGGTCGCGACGACGCTGCTCGGCGGCGCCGCGATCAGCACCTCGTCATCGAGCCGCGGCCGCGCGGCCGCGGTCGTCGCGGCCGGCAGCGGGATCGAGAACGTGAAGGTCGAGCCCACGCCCGGCGCGCTCTCGACGCCGATGCGCCCGCCCATGCGCTCGACGATGCGTTGCGAGATGGCGAGCCCGAGACCGGTGCCGCCGTGCCGCCGGGTGGTGCCGCCGTCGGCCTGCTCGAACTCCTCGAAGATGCGCGCCTGCGCGTCGGGCGCGATGCCGACGCCGGTGTCGCGGATCGCGAACGTGACCTCGTCCGGCTGGCTGCCGGGCTCGGCGACGACCGCGACGCCGCCGCTCGCGGTGAACTTCACGGCGTTGCCGGCGAGGTTGAGCAGCACCTGGCGCAGCCGCGGCCCGTCGCCGATCACGTCGGTCGCGAGCCGGTCGTCGACGAAGGACGCGATCTCGATGCCCTTCGCCTGCGCGCGCGGGGCGAGCAGCTCGACCATCTCCTCGATCAGCGACGCGAGCCCGAACGGGCGCGCGTCGAGGTCGAGCCGGCCGGCCTCGATCTTGGAAAAATCGAGGATCTCGCCGATCAGCGACAGCAGCGTGTCGCCCGAGGCCTTCACGGCCTTGACGTAGGTCGCCTGCTCGGGCGTGAGCGGCGTGTCGAGCAGAAGGTCCGCCATGCCGAGAATGCCGTTGAGCGGGGTGCGGATCTCGTGGCTCACCATGGCGAGGAAGCGGCTCTTGGCGCGGTTTGCCGCGTCGGCCTGGTCGCGCGCCTCGGCGAGCGCGTGCTCGGCGCGCACCCGGTCGGTCACGTCGCGGCCGACGCTCTGCGTCTCGGTGCGCTCGCTGCGGTCGGCGCGCACCGGCGCCTCGCGCCAGGCGATCCAGCGCGGCCCGTCGGCGCAAGCGATCTCCTGGTCGTGCATGCGGGTGCCGTCGGGGCGCACCGCGACGGCGCCCTGCTCGAGCACCGCAAGGCTGCGCTGCGTGCCGACGAGATCATGCCGCGAGCCGCCTGCGATCGCGCAATAGGCATCGTTGACATAGGTGATGCGGCCGCCGGCGTCGCGGCGCACGATCATGTCGCCCTGCGCCTCGAGGAAGCTCTTGGCGCGCTCCTCGGCCTCCTTGATCTCCCAGGCGCGGTCGGAGAAATCCTCGACCCGCAGCTCGAGCCGCTCGATGTCGTCGGCGAGCATGCGGTTGCGCCGGATCATCAGCGCGAGCGCGCCGCACGCCGCGATGGTGGCGCCGGTCAGCACCGCCATGTCGGACTGGAAATAGAGGCTCGCGACGTTCACGCCGTGCCCGGCGACCAGCCGATAGAGCGCGAGCACGACGATCGCGGCGCCCGCGATCGTCAGCCCGGACAAGGCGGCCGGCATCGCGTGGCGGATCGTCTGGCGCAGATCGGTACCCGCCCGCCGGCGCGGGCGTGCACGCTTGATGTCGCCGGGCTTGACCCGCATGTCCGCCGTCCCAACTGCGGTCCCGCTGCCGGGGCGCGCGGTCGGTGGCGCGCCAGCACGGTCTCATTGGCTCCTGCGCTCGACGGCGTAGCGCAGGAATCTTGCAAAACCTTGTGGGCAAAGGCCGTGAGCGGCGGCGGCGCGCCGGTAGGGTTATCGCAAGCTTAACGCTCTGTCCGCATCGGCGACGTTCCGCGGCCGCGCCGCCTGCCACATGACGCCCAACAGAGCCGCCGCTTCCTCGTGCGAGAAGTGCGCCGAGTGGACGTAGAGCTTGAAATCCGGCGCCGCGTCGCCGACGAGGCTGATGGTGAGATCGGCGCGCGGCGCCGCGTCATCGACGCGGATGGTCTTGAGCGGCAGCGAGGTCCGGCATGCATCGCTCGCGGTGGTGTCGAAGTCGTCGACCAGGACGAAATCAGCGGCGGCGGGGTCGTCGACCAGCTGCATGTGCAGGTCGGGATGGGCCGCCCGATTGTCGATTTTCACCTGATAGTCGGGCGTGGCGGCGGTGGCGGAGAGCCGATAGGTCGCGCTGCCGGCGGCGAAGCACGGCTGCTTCGGTGTCTGGAAAATCTGCACGCCTTGCGCGGTGATCGGCAGCGCGATCGCGACCCCGAACAGAATGGATTTGTGCATGCGCCGCATGGAGCCCCATCTCCCCGCCGCCGCGACGAAACAGCACCATCGATTGCCGCGCGCGAGCCGCAGCAGCATTAACCTTGATACGGTTAAGGCGACGTTCAGCATCATGGTTAGCGAATTCTATCTCTGACCTAGCGTCATGCTTCCATTGCGTTTAGCGATTCGTGCGCGGCGCGGCGTAACGCGAAACTAATACTCCACGCGATAGGCTTGCGTGTTGTGGCGCAAGGGGCTCCGGATGTTCCGCGTGTTGACCTGCCTTACGACCGAGCACGACTGGCGGCTGGTCGTGCTGGCGGGTCTCATCTGTTTTCTCTCGAGCTGTGCTGCCGTCAGCCTGATGCATCGCGCGCGGGCGGCGCGCGGGTTTTCGCGCGCGATCTGGATCGCCACCGCCGGCACCGCGACCGGATGCGGCATCTGGGCGACCCATTTCATCGCGATGATGGCTTATGATCCGGGCGTCGTGATCGGCTACGGGCTCGTGCTCACCCTGTTGTCGCTCGTCGCTGCGATCGTGGTCACGTCGGGCGGCCTCGCCATCGCGATCAACGGCCGCGCCGCCTGGACCGCGGCGCTCGGCGGGGCCGTGGTCGGCGGCGGCGTCGCCTGCATGCACTATCTCGGGATGTCGGCGCTCGAGCTGCCCGGCCGCATCACCTGGTCGCCTGATCTCGTCGTCGTCTCGATCGTGTGCGGCATCGTGCTCGGCGCCCTGGCCATCGCGGCGGCGCGCCGGCGCGCCGGCTTCGCGTCGTCCGCGGCGGCCTCGGTCCTGCTGACGCTCGCGATCGTATCGCATCACTTCACCGCCATGGGCGCTGCGTCGATCGTGCCCGATCCGGCTCGCCCGATCAGCGGGCTCATTCTTCCGCCCGAGGCGCTCGCGCTCACCGTGGCGGCGGCCGCGATCGCGATCCTCGGCATGTGCATCGTCGCGAGCCTGGGCGAGCGTCGCGCCAAGCTGCTGCTGAGCGAGCGCAATCGTCTGCTCGACGCCGCGCTCAACAACATGGTGCAGGGCGTCAATATGTTCGACGCGCAGGCGCGGCTCGTCCTGCACAACGAGCGCTACGAGCAGATGTACCGGCTCGCGGCCGGCGTCGTGAAGGCCGGATGCACGATTCGCGACCTGGTCGACAGCCGCATCCGCAGCGGGACCTTCTTCGCCACCGATCCGGAGCGATACATCGCCGAGCTGTCCGATGCGCTGCTGCACGACCGGCGGCCGAGCACCAAGATGTTCGAGCTCGACGACGGCCGCGTCATCTCGGTGTCGAGCCAGCCGATGGCGGCGGGCGGCTGGGTGGTGACGCACGAGGACGTGACGGAGCGGCACCGGGCGCAGAAGGAGCTCGAAAGCACCCGCAACTTCCTCGATACCGTCATAGAGAACGTGCCGGCAGCGATCCTGGTGAAGAACGTCGCCGATCGCCGCTATGTGCTCATCAATCGCTGCGGCGAGGATGTCTTCGGCATCACGCGCGAACGCATCATCGGCAAGACCGCGCGTGACATTTTCCCCAAGCCGAACGCCGAAATGATCGAGCTGCACGACACCCAGCTGATCGACCAGCGCGCGCGTGTTTTTTGCGACGCCCACCCGGTCGAAACGCCGGCCAACGGCGTGCGTCTGATGACCTCGACGCGCATGCCGATCATGGGCGAGGACGGCGCGCCGCGGTATCTCGTCAACGTGATCCAGGACGTCACCGAGCGCAAGCGCGCCGAGGCCCGGATCGCCCACATGGAGCACTACGACGGGCTCACGGATCTGCCGAACCGCGCGGCCTTCAACGAATGCTTCGCCAGCACGCTCGAGCGCGCCGCCCGTGACGACGAGCCCTTCGCGCTCCTCTCGATCGATCTCGACCGCTTCCAGGAGATCAACGACGTGTTCGGCCACGCCGCCGGCGATGCGTTGCTGCGCGCGGTCGCCAAGCGCCTGGGCGAGGCCGCCGAGGGCGCGTTCCTCGCCCGCCTCGGCGGCGACGAGTTCGCCCTCATCGCGGGCGGCGGGGCGCAGCCGGCCGGTGCGTCGGCGCTCGCCGAGCGGCTGATGGCCGCGATGGCGGATGATATCGCGGTCGACGGCGAGCGGCTGCGCGTCGGCTTGAGCATCGGCATCGCGGTCTATCCGACCGACGGCACCGACGGCTCGGAGCTGATCGCCAACGCTGAAGCCGCGCTGCATCGGGCGAAAAGCGACGGGCGCGGCTCGATGCGCTTCTTCGAGCCCGATATGGACCAGCGCCTGCGCGAGCGGCGCGCTCTCGTGCAGGATCTGCGCACCGCGATCGAGCGCGGCGAGATCATTCTCTACTACCAGCCGCAGGCGCGCATGGACGGCGAGATCACCGGCTTCGAGGCGCTGGTGCGCTGGAAGCATCCGAGCCGCGGGATGATATCGCCGGACCTGTTCATCCCGGCTGCCGAGGAAAGCGGGCTCATCCTGTCGATCGGCGAATGGGTGCTGCGCGAGGCCTGCCGTGAGGCCGCCGGCTGGCCGAAGGCGCTCAAGATCGGCGTCAACCTGTCGGCCCTCCAGTTCCGCCACGGCGACCTGCCCGGGCTCGTCCATTCGGTGCTGCTGGAGACCGGGCTCGCGCCCGGGCGCCTCGAGCTCGAGATCACCGAAAGCGTGCTGGTCGACGACCTCGCGCGCGCCGTCACCATCCTGCGCCGGCTCAAGCTGCTCGGCGTGCATATCGCGATGGATGATTTCGGCACCGGCTACTCGTCGCTCTCCAACCTGCAGGCCTTCGCGTTCGACCGCATCAAGATCGACCGCTCGTTCATCGCGAGCCTGCTGACCAGCCGGCAGTCCGCCACGATCGTGCGCGCCGTCATCGGGCTCGGGCGCGGCCTCGGCCTGCCGGTGATCGCCGAAGGCGTCGAGACGCGCGAGCAGGTTGCCTTCCTCGCCGCCGAGGCCTGCGCCGAGGTGCAGGGCTTCCTCATCGGCAAGCCGCTGCCGATCGCGGCTTATGGCGACGCCATCGGCCGCTTGTGCGACGAGCCGGTGGCATCGGTCGCCTGATCAGCGCAGGCGCACGCTCGCCAGCCGCAACGCGTTAGCCACCACGCTGACGGACGACAGCGCCATCGCGGCCGCGCCGATCACCGGCGACAGCACGATGCCGAACGCGGGATAAAGCACCCCGGCCGCCACCGGGACGCCGATCGCGTTGTAGACGAAGGCGAGAAACAGGTTCTGCCGGATATTGCGCATGACGGCGCCCGACAGTGCCCGCGCTCGCGCGATGCCGTTGAGGTCGCCCTCGAGCAGCGTGATGCCGGCGCTCTCCATCGCCACGTCCGTGCCGGTGCTCATCGCGATGCCGACGTCGGCGGCGGCGAGCGCCGGCGCGTCATTGGTGCCGTCGCCCGCCATGGCGACGACCGCGCCGGCAGTCTGTCCGCCTTGGCGCAGCCGCTCGACCACCGCGATCTTCTGCTCGGGCAGGATCTCCGCCTCGACCTCGGTGATGCCGAGCCGCGCGGCCACGGCCTGCGCGGTGGTGCGGTTGTCGCCCGTGAGCATGACGACGCGAATGCCCTGCCGGCGCAACGCATCGAGCGCCGCCGGCGTCGTCGCCTTGATCGGGTCGGCGATCGCGATCAGGCCGGCGAGCTGCCGGTCGATCGCCATGAGGACGACCGTCGCGCCGTCCTGGCGTTGCCGCTCGGCCTCCGCCGCGAGTGCGTCGATTGCAATGGCGAGATCGGCGAAAAAGCCGGCATTGCCCAGCGCGACGCGGCGGCCATCGACCATGGCCGACACGCCCTTGCCGCTCGGCGCCGCAAACCCGGTCGCCGGCGCGAGCGCAAGGTTGCGCTCGCCGGCCGCAGCGACGATCGCCCGGCCGAGCGGATGCTCGCTCGCGCGCTCGACGCTGGCTGCGAGGCGCAGGATCTCGTCTTCCTCATGCGCCGCCGTCGCCGTGACCGCGATGACCTTCGGCTTGCCCTCGGTGAGCGTGCCGGTCTTGTCCACCACCAGCGTGGTGACCCGTTCCATGCGCTCGAGCGCCTCGGCATTGCGCACCAGCACGCCCGCATGGGCGCCGCGGCCGACGCCGACCATGATCGACATGGGTGTGGCGAGGCCGAGCGCGCACGGGCAGGCGATGATCAGCACCGTGACGGCGGCGACGAGGCCGTAGGCGAAGCGAGGCTCCGGGCCGAAGACCGCCCAGGCCGCGAAAGCGAGCAGCGCGATGGCGATCACGGCCGGCACGAACCAGCCCGCCACCTGATCGGCGAGGCGCTGGATCGGCGCGCGCGAGCGCTGCGCGCTCGCCACCATGTCGACGATGCGGGCGAGCATCGTGGCGCGGCCGACCTTGTCGGCGCGCATCACGAAGCTGCCCGCCTGGTTGAGCGTGCCGCCGATCACGCGCGCGCCGACGCGCCGGGTGACCGGCATCGATTCGCCCGTCACCATCGATTCGTCGAGGCTCGACTGGCCTTCGATGATCTCGCCGTCGACCGGCACCTTCTCGCCGGGCCGCACCCGCAGCCGGTCGCCGACCGCGACCGCGGCGAGCGCGATCTCCTCGTCGCGCCCATCAGCCGCGAGGCGGTGCGCGCTCGTCGGCGTGAGGCGCAGCAGGGCGCGGATCGCGCCTGAGGTGCGCTCGCGCGCGGAGAGCTCCAGCACCTGGCCGAGCAGCACCAGCACGGTGATGACCGCCGCCGCCTCGAAATAGACGGCAACCGCGCCGTCATGGCCGCGGAAGGCGGGCGGGAAGAGCCCGGGCGCGACGGCGGCGACGAGGCTGTACGCGTAGGCGACGCCGGTGCCGAGGGCGATCAGCGTGAACATGTTGAGATGGCGGGTGACCAGCGAGCGCCAGCCGCGCTCGAAGAATGGCCAGCCCGCCCACAGCACCACTGGCGTCGCCAGGGCGAACTGCACGAGGTTCGCGCGTGTGGGGTCGAGCAGGGCATGCCCGCTGAGATGGGTGCCCATCTCCAGCACGACGACCGGCGCCGCGAGCACCAGCGCGATCCAGAAGCGCCGCTTCATGTCGGCGAGCTCCGGATTGGGCACCGCCTCGGCCGAGGCGACCTCCGGCTCGAGCGCCATGCCGCAGATCGGGCAGGCGCCGGGACCGACCTGGCGGATCTGCGGATGCATCGGGCAGGTGTAGATCGCGTCGGCCGAGACGGGCGCGGCCGCCGCCGGGGCGGGCGCGAGATATTTCGCCGGGTGGGCGATGAACTTGGTGCGGCAGCCGGCGCCGCAGAAGTGATAGGTGCGGCCCGCATGATCTGCGTGGTGCGGCGTGCGCGCCGGATCGACCGTCATGCCGCATACCGGGTCCTTGGCGGTGGGCGCGTCGGGCGGGGCAGGGGAGGGCGTATGGGAGCAAGACGCGCCCTGTGGCGAGGCGTGATCGTGGTGGTGCGAGTGGTCCATGGATTTCCAGTGCCGCCGTCATGTCCGTGGCTTGACAACCTATACGGGGTAGGGGTATCTAGCATGCATGCAGACGGAAGCCAAGGCCTCCTGCTTGAAGCGTCTCGGCCGCATCGAGGGCCAGGTGCGGGGGCTTGCCCGCATGGTCGAGGACGATCGCTATTGCATCGACGTGGTGACGCAGATCTCGGCGGTGCGCGCCGCGCTGCGCCGGCTCGAGGAGGAGGTCCTGCGCGACCACGTCGCCCACTGCGTCGAGCACGCGATCGCGGCCGGCAACAAGGCCGATCAGCGGCGTAAGGTCGCCGAGCTGATGGATGTGATCGGCCGCGCGGACAGGTGAATTGGGGAGCTCACACCAGGATCACCCGGCTGGCCGGGCTTATGCGCCGCGAAAGGTCCTCGGCAAATCTTCCGAATTACAGGTACGACCCGGCCGAAGGGCGGGCCCGCTCATGCCGCCCGCCTGACCTCGTCGGCGAGCGCGCGATACGACAGCGCCTCGGCGAGATGGAGGCGGCCGACCTTGTCGCTGCCGTCGAGGTCGGCGAGCGTGCGGGCGACGCGCAGCACGCGGTGATAGCCGCGGGCGGTGAGGCGCATCTTGTCGGCCGCATCGTGGATCAGCGCGAGCGAGGCCTGATCGAGCTTGACGGCCTCGTCGAGCGCGGCGCCCTGGGCGGCCGCGTTGGTGCGCACGTGCGGCAGGCCGAGCGCCGCGTAGCGCTCGGCCTGGATCGTTCGGGCGCGGGCGACGCGGGCCGCGACCTCGCGGCTGCCTTCGCTCGGCGGCGGCAGGATGAGATCGGCGGCGGTGACGGGCGGCACCTCGATATGCAGGTCGATGCGGTCGAGCAACGGGCCGGAGAGACGCGCCTGATAGTCGGCGATGCAGCGCGCATTCGGTGCGCGCCGGCACGTGAAGCCGGGCTCGCTGGCGCGGCCGCAGCGGCAGGGGTTCATGGCGGCGATGAACATGAATCGCGCCGGATAGGTGACGCGATGATTGGCGCGAGCGATCGCGACCTCGCCGGTCTCGAGCGGCTGGCGCAGCGAATCGAGCACGCGCGGATCGAACTCGGGGAACTCGTCGAGAAACAGCACGCCGCCGTGGGCGAGGGAAATCTCGCCCGGCTTGGCGCGCAGGCCGCCGCCGACCAGGGCCGGCATGCTGGCGGAATGATGCGGCGCGCGGAACGGCCGCCGGTTGGTGAGCGCACCGCCCTCGAGCTGGCCCGCAATCGAGGCGATCATCGACACCTCGAGCAACTCGGCCGGCGCGAGGGGCGGCAGGATCGAGGGCAGCCGCGCCGCGAGCATCGACTTGCCGGCGCCCGGCGGACCCACCATCAGCAGGTTATGCCCGCCGGCGGCCGCGACCTCGAGCGCACGCTTGGCGCTCTCCTGGCCGCGGATGTCCTTGAGATCGAGCGTCGGCTCGGCGCTGGTGCGCACCTTCGGCTGCGGCCGCAGCAGCACCTGCGTGCCTTTGATGTGATTGGCGAGCTGGATCAGCGAGCTCGGGGCGACGATCTCCATGTCGGGGCTCGCCCAGGCGGCCTCCGGACCGCATGCGGCCGGGCAGATCAAGCCCTTCTCGCCGGCGTTGGCGCTGATCGCGGCCGGCAGCACGCCGGCCACCGGCGCGATCGCGCCGTCGAGGCCGAGCTCGCCCAGCACCACGTAATTACTGAACGCATCGGGCGGAATCGCGCCGATCGCGGCCATCAGGCCGAGCGCGATCGGCAGATCGTAATGGCTCCCTTCCTTGGGCAGATCCGCGGGCGCGAGATTGACCGTGATGCGTCGCGACGGCAGCGCGAGCCCGGAGGCGGTGAGCGCCGCGCGCACCCGATCGCGCGCTTCCGAGACCGCCTTGTCGGCGAGCCCGACCACGTTGAAGGCGGGCAGTCCGGGCGCCACTTGCACCTGCACCGTGACGCTGCGCGCCTCGATACCTTCGAACGCAACCGTGGCGACTCGCTGGACCATGCCGCTCGGGACCCATGCACTAGCGAAGCTCGCCGCACACTAGCGCAAATTGTGGGAGGCGAGCAAGAACATTTGCAGAACATCGCGAATCGTTTACAGTGAGCAAGTGACGAGATAATCAACGCAGGGAGCGTCAAGTGACTGATCTTGATGGACTTCTGGCAATCGCGGCCGGCCCCCAGGCGGCCCCGCGAATCATGCAAGGCGCCCTGGCGGCCGCGCGTCAGGCCCGTATCGAGGCCGAGCTCGCTGGTTGCGAGATGGAGGAGCTGACCGCGGCGCTGCACCGCAAGCCGCCGGTCGGACGCTGGCCGCGACTCGTCCAGCCGGTCTTCGGTCCGACCGTCGCGGTGCTCTCGGGCTGAAAGCTCGCCTGGCCCCATCGCGCACGCGGCACCTCTCGTGCGCGATCTTGCTGTCCCTGCGGCACAAGCCGATCCAAATTTCTGATGGCGGCGCGACGAGCTTAGCCGCTCCTTTACGTTCCTCGGTTAACCACACCTGAGCGCGTGCTGCGTCAGTAGTGACGCCGCGCGCACCTTGGGAAGGGGAACGATCATGCGCGCGGCCCTGCACAGCATCAACGGCCGTATTCTGCTCATTCCGATGATCGCGCTGGCGGCGCTGCTCGTGGTCGGCCTGGTGTCGATCCGAATCATCGCCGACGTCACCTTGGCGGAGCATCAAGCGCGCGCCCGTGTCGTCACCGAGGCGATGGCGAAGATCGTGGAATTCTATGAGGCCAAGGCCACGCGCGGAGACATGCCGGTCGCCGCCGCGCAGGTGGCCGCGAAGGAAGCCTTGCGCGCCGTGCGCTACGACGGCACCGAATACGTGATCGTCCGCAACCTCGAAGGCATCATCCTGGTCAACGGCGGGTTCCCGAAACGCGAGGGCGCCCAGTCGGACGACAACAGGGACGCGAACGGCGTCTACTTCAGCCGGGAAATGACCAAAGCCGCGCAGGCGGGCGGCGGCTTCAGCTATTACCTCTGGCCCAAGCGTCCGGACACGCCGCCGATCCGCAAGGCGACCTACTCGCAGCTCACGCCCGGCTGGAAATGGGTGATCGCCTCCGGCGTCTATCTCGATGAGGTCGATGCCGCCGTCTGGAGCAATACGGAACTCACGATCGGCATCGTCGCCGCCGTCGCGCTCGTGACCTTCGCGGCCGCCTTCTGGCTCGGCCGCCGGATCACCCGTCCGATCCTCGAGCTCAGCCGTACGGCCCACGGCCTCGCCGACGGCGACCTCTCGATTGCGGTTCCGGCGTTGAACCGCCGCGACGAGATCGGGACGATGGCGCAGGCGATTGCGGTGCTGAAGGAGCGCGCGGTCGAGGCCGCCCGTCTCGCCGCCGAGCAGGACCGCCTCAAGGCCACCGCCATCGACGAGCGCAAGAGCGCCATGCGCAAGCTCGCCGATGCCTTCGAATCCTCGGTCAAGAGCGTCGTCGACAAGATGGCCTCGTCCGCGACGGGGCTCGAAGCCGCGGCCAACTCGATGCGTGCCGCCGCCTCGACCGCCAACGGCGAGACCACCGCGGCGGCCGGCGCCGCCGAGCAGACGAGCGCGAACGTCGCGACGGTCGCGGCCGCGACCGAGCAGCTCTCGGCCTCGGTGCACGAGATATCGCGCCAGGTCGCGCAATCCTCGCAGATCGCCTCCGACGCCGTGGCCGGCACCAAGCGCGCGAACGCCGACATGACGGCGCTCGCCGACTCGGCGAAGCGTGTCGGCGACATCGTGGCGCTGATCAGCGGCATTGCCGACCAGACCAACCTGCTCGCCCTCAACGCCACCATCGAGGCCGCGCGCGCAGGCGAGGCGGGCAAGGGCTTTGCGGTGGTCGCCTCGGAGGTGAAGGCGCTCGCCTCCCAGACCGCCAAGGCGACCGACGAGATCCAGGCCAAGGTCGGCGAGATCCAGACCATGACCGCCACCGCGGTCACGGCGCTCGACGGCATCGACGGAACGGTCGGGCGTATGAACGAGATCACGGCGGCGGTGGCGTCGGCCGTGGAGGAGCAGGGCGCCGCAACGCGCGGGATCGCCGGCAATGTGCAGCAGGCGGCCGCAGGCACGCGCGCGGTGTCGGGCAATGTCGCGACCGCCCAGCGCGCCGTCGCCGAGACCGGCACCATCGCGACCAATGTGCTCGGTGCGGCCGGCACGCTGTCGAGCGAAGCGGAGCGGTTGAGATCCGAGGTCGCAGAGTTCCTCGCCAATGTCCGGGCGGCTTAGCCGAGGCGAATAGCGAATGGCGAATAGCGTCCGTTTCGTTCGCTGTTCGCATTCGCTACGGTGTCTACTGCGCCCGCCGCGCCTCGATCTTGTCCCAGATCATCGCCGCGATGTCGGGGCCGCCAAGGCGCCGGATCGCACGGATGCCGGTCGGCGAGGTGACGTTGATCTCGGTCAGGTAGTCGCCGATCACGTCGATGCCGGTGAACAGGAGCCCGCGCTCGCGCAGCGCCGGGCCGAGACGCGCGCAGATCTCGCGCTCGCGCGGCGTCAGCTCGGCCGCCTGGGCGGCGCCGCCGCGCACCATGTTGGAGCGCAGGTCGTCCGCCTGCGGCACCCGGTTCACGGCGCCGGCGAACTCGCCATCGACCAGGATGATGCGCTTGTCCCCGAGCTTCACGGCGGGAAGGAAGCGCTGGATTACCCAAGGCTCGCGGAACGTCACGGCGAACATGTCATAGAGCGAGCCGAAATTGAGGTCGTCCGCCGTGATGCGAAAGACCGCGCCGCCGCCGTGGCCGTAGAGCGGCTTCATCACGATGTCGCCATGCTCGGCGCGAAACGCCTTGATCTCGGTGAGGTCGCGGGTGATCAGCGTCGGCGGCATCAGGTCGGGAAACTGGGTGACGAAGACCTTTTCGGGGGCATTGCGCACGTGGCCCGGATCGTTGACCACCAGCGTGCCGGGCGCCAGGCGCTGGAGCAGATGCGTCGCCGTGATGTAGGCGAGGTCGAACGGCGGGTCCTGGCGCATCAGGATCACGTCGAACGATTTCAGCGCGATCCGCTTCTCCTCGCCGAGGGTGAAATAGTCGCCCTCGGTGTCGCGCACCGCCAGGGCCCGCACGGTCGCGAACACCTCGTTGCCGCGCAAGGCCATGCGGTCGGGGGTGTAATAGGCGAGCGCATGGCCGCGCGCCTGCGCCTCGAGCAGCAGCGCAAAGCTCGAATCTCCACGGATGTTGATCCGCTCGATCGGATCCATCTGCACGGCGACATTCAGGGGCATTTCGGCTCAGTCCCGGCTCCTGGTGGCATGTTCGACAACCGATAGTTAAGGACTAACGGGCATTTTCGCGTAATTGTTTACCTCAGCTTTGGAATGACGGGACGCCCTCATGCCCAAATTGCCCAGGCCTGCGCTCGAAGCTCCCCCGCCCAGATTGGCCAAGCTTTCCATCGCGGCCAAGCTCTATTCGATCTTTGGCCTCCTTGCCATCGTCACGGCCGCGAATGCCCTCATGTCCAACCTCAACAACCGGCAGAACGCGCGGCTGACCGAGGAGGTCGCGGTTGCGGCGCAGGCGGCCGAGAACATCGAACGCGTCAATGCGCTCGTCTACGCAGTGGTGATGGAGTCGCGCGGCATCTACATGTCGAGCGACCTGCCGACGGTCAAGAAATACGCCGTCGGCCTGCTGAAATTCAACGACCAGATCGCCACGGTCGTCGAGCAATGGAAGAAGCTTGTGCGCGACGACGATGCCGCGCAGTTCGCGGCCTTCGCCAAGCGGGTCGAGCAGTTCCGGGAATTTCGCAAGGAGCTGGTGCGGCGTGCGATCGAGATCGCGCCGGCAGCTGGCCGCGAATGGGGCGACAACGACGCCAACCGCACCGTGCGCACGGCGCTCAACAAGGATCTCGAGGCGTTCGCGAAAATCTATGCCGAACGATCGCGCCGGCTCAGCGCTCTCGCGACCGATACGCGTCGGACGGCATGGTGGGTGACCGGGCTCGCGGCGGCGACTTTCGTGCTCGTGGGATTGGGCGTTCTCGTGATCTGGCGCGCGATCGCGCGGCCGCTGTCGGCGATCACGCTCGCCACCGGGCAGGTCGCGGCCGGCGAGCCCGATGTCGCGGTGCCGCATACGAGCCGGTACGACGAGGTTGGGGCGCTCGCGCGCGCAATCGAGGTCTTCCAAGCCGCCATGCAACGCAATCAGCAGCTCAATCGCGCCGCCGCCGATCAGGCTGCGGTGCGCGAGTCGCAGGCCCGGCACATGGAGGCGACGGTCGAGGCGTTTCGCGGCTCGGTCGACGCGGTGCTGAAATCGCTCGGCGACAATTCGTCCTCGATGCGCAGTGTCGCCCAGTCGATCTCCGGCAGTGCGACCGATGCGGCCGGTCAGGCCGACTCCGCCGCCAATGCGTCGCAGCGCGCCGCCGCCAACGTCACCGCGGTCGCGGGCGCCGCCGAGGAGCTCGCCGCGGCGCTGATCGAGACCGGCCGGCAGGTGACCCAGGCGGCCAACGTGGTGAAGGATGCGGATGCCAAGACCGGGCGCTCGGTCGCCGAGATCGATGGTCTTGCCGCCGCGAGCGAGCGCATCGGCCAGGTTATCAGCTTGATCCAGGCGATCGCCGAGCAGACCAACCTGCTGGCGCTCAACGCCACCATCGAGGCGGCGCGTGCCGGGGATGCCGGGCGCGGCTTTGCGGTGGTGGCGCAGGAGGTCAAAACGCTCGCCGGGCAGACCGCCAAGGCGACCAAGGATATCGCCGAGCAGATTGCCGCGATCCAGGGATCGACCAAGGGCGCCGTCGAGGCGGTACGTGAGATCGGCGCTGCCATGCGCGGCATCACCGAGGTCACGTCGGCGATCGCCAGCGCGGTCGAGCAGCAGGGCGTCGCCACCAAGGAGATTTCCGCCAACGCGCATATGGCCGCGGAGGTGAACGAAACGCTGGCGACCAACATCTCGTCGGTCAATCGCGCCATCGCGCAAACCAGGGAATCGTCTGGCCAGGTCCTGTCCGCCTCGGGGCACCTCGCCGTCGAGGCGGATCATCTGGCGAAGGCGGTCGCCCGCTTCTTCGACGAACTGCGTGCCGGGCCGGGGCGGAAGGGCGAAGGCGCGGTCCGCGCGGCGTAAGCCGGACCGAATTCAACCGGTTGCGTCGAAGGCCGCCGCGATGTGCCGCGTGCCGTTGCGGGCGACGAGAATGACGTCGAACCGGATGTTGCATGTGCCGTCGTCCGGGTGATCGGCGAGCCATGCCTCGGCGGCGGCGACGATGCGCTTTTGCTGGCGCGGCGTCACCGAGAGCGCGGCGTCGTCGAGCCGCCGCCGCGCCTTCACCTCGACGAAGAGGAGCTCGCGATCGCGTCGCGCCACGATGTCGACCTCCCCCACCCGGCTCTTGAACCGCCGTGCCGCGACCGCGTAGCCGTGGCTGGCCAGATAGGCGGCGGCGCGGCTTTCGGCCGTCAGGCCGGCGCGGAACGCGGCCTGCCGCGCAATGCGGCCGAGCGGCACGGAGGTCGCGCCGGCGCCGCTTGACGCTTGCTGCCCCGTGATCGTCTCGCCGGGTCGCCCGCCCTTGCCCATTCCGCCCTTGCCAGTCCGGCCCTGTCTATGTGGATGAGTGTAGCCGCAGGCCGGCGCGGCGTCATGGCGGATGGCGCCGCCTCCCGGATTATGTCAGGGTTTCCAGTCGGTTAACCATTCGCCGACAATATGCCCGATTGGCGCTGTTGGAGTGGCGCCGGCGGCCGAGCCGTCGAGGAGACCGGTCGATGCTTTGCTTACCGCAGGCCCTGGCGCCGGCGCGGCCCCGCCGCGGCTGGCGCGGTGCGCTTGTCGCCGGTCTCGCGACGTTGTTGTCGGCCTGCTCGGGCAGCATGCCGGGACTCGACGTCTTCAACTCCAATCCACCGCCGCCGCCCGCGCCCGCCGCCACCAATCAGGCGCCGCAATCCTCGATCGGCAACGGCCAGATCAAGGTCGGCCTGCTGCTGCCGCTGTCCGCCCCCGCCAATGCGGGCCTCGCCGGCCAATCGATGCGCAACGCTGCCGAGCTCGCGCTCGCCGAGTTCAACAATCCGAACATCCAGCTGCTGGTGAAGGACGATGCCGGCACCGCCCAGGGCGCACAGCAGGCGGCGCAGGAGGCGCTCGACCAGGGCGCCGAGATCATCCTCGGGCCGCTGTTTGCGCATTCGGTCACCCAGGCCGCCCAGGTCGCGCGCCCGCGCAACATTCCGATCATCGCCTTCTCGACCGATTCCAATGTCGCGGGGCGCGGCGTCTATCTCCTGAGCTTCCTGCCTGAATCCGACGTCGACCGCATCGTCGAGTACGCGATTGCGCAAGGGCGCAAGTCGTTCGTCGCGATGGTCCCCGACAATGCCTATGGCGCGGTGGTCGAGGCCGAGTTCAAGCAGGTGGTCGCGCGCCGGGGTGGCCGGGTGGTCGCCCTCGAGCGCTACCCGGCCCAGGGCGGCAACATGGGCGATTCCGCCAAGTTGATCGCCCAGGCCGCGACCCATGCGGACGTGCTGTTTCTTCCCGACGCCGGCGATGGCGTCATCTCGGCCGTGCAGGCGCTCGCCGGCGCCGGTCTCAATCTCAAGCGGCTGCAGCTGATCGGCACCGGCTTGTGGGATGACCCGCGCATCTTCAGCGAGCCTTCGATTGCCGGCGGCTGGTACCCGGCGCCAGACTCGGCCGGCTTCCGCGCCTTCGCGACGCGCTACCGCGCCCGCTTCGGCCAGGACCCGGTGCGCACCGCCACCCTCGCCTATGATGCGGTCGCGCTCGTCGCGGCGCTGGTGAAAACGCAAGGCCCGCGCCGCTTCGCCGCGGAGACGCTGACCAACGCGTCGGGCTTTGCCGGCATCGACGGCGTCTTCCGCTTCCGCCCCGACGGCACCAACCAGCGCGGCCTCGCGGTGCTGCGCGTGACGCCCTCCGGCGGTCAGGTGGTCTCGCCGGCGCCGCACACCTTCGGTTCGGGGACGTGACGATCGGCGCGACGGCGAGCTCGATAGATCCCTTATCACCTGGGCGACTTCATCTGCCGTCAATCCCGCCATCGCGCGTTCATTGGCCGGCGAAAAATACAAGTCCTTTCAACAAGCGATCACGTTCTTCCAAGTCGGCACGCGCCTCGGCGAGGCCGCGCGGGTAAGCTCGGTCATCCGGTCGCCTCCGAATTCGATAACGCCGAGATGCCGAGGAAGGAGCCGTGCCGCCATCGTCGTCTTGCCGGCGCCGTCGGGACCTCCGAATACGAAGATCTCTTTCAAGCGAGATTCCCAAGGAGGCTATGCAGCCAAATCCGCCACCACGGCATCCAGCACCGGCAATCCCGAGCGCGTGACGCGCAGGCGGCCATCCGCGGTGGTCTCGACGAAGCCATGCCCCATGAGCGACGCGATCCGCTCGACATCGAGCGGCCTCCCGGCGAGCGCGGCGTAGCGCGCAGGATCGATCCCCTCGGTGAGCCGCAGGCCCATCAGCAGGAACTCGTCCGCCTGCTCGTCGCGGGTGAGCACATCGTCGACCGTGCCGCCATGGCCGGTGGCTTCGACCCGCATCAGCCAGGCCTCGGGGCGCTTCTCGGTCGCGGTCGCGTGGCGCGTCCCGTCGATCAGCAGGCGTCCATGCGCGCCCGGGCCGATGCCCGCATACTCGCCATAGCGCCAGTAGACGAGATTGTGCCGGCACTCGGCGCCGGGCCGGGCATGGTTCGAGACCTCGTAGGCCGGCAGCCCGGCGGCCGCGCATTGATCGAGCGTCAGGTCGTAGAGGTCGCGCCCGAGATCGTCGTCGGGCAGCACGAGCTTGCCGTTCGCATGCAGCGCCGCGAACGGCGTGTCGGGCTCGATGGTGAGCTGGTAGAGCGACAGATGCTCGCCGGCCTCGGCGAGCGCGCGGGTCAGCTCGGCGCGCCAGGCCGCGAGCGTCTGGCCCGGCCGCGCATAGATGAGATCGAAGGAGAAGCGGTCGAAAATCCCGCGCGCGACCGCGACCGCATCGAGCGCCTCGCGCGCCGTATGCAGCCGCCCCAGCTGCTTGAGCACGCCGTCATCGAGCGACTGCATGCCGAGCGACACGCGATTGACGCCGGCGGCGCGATAGCCGCGGAAGCGCCCCGCCTCGACGCTCGACGGATTGGCCTCGAGCGTGATCTCGGCGTCGGGCGCAATCGTCCAGTGCCGGCCGACCGCCTCGAGAATCGCGCCGACCGTCGCCGGCTCCATCAGCGAGGGCGTCCCGCCGCCGAAGAAGATCGTCGACACCGTGCGGCCGGAGATGCGCGCGGCGGTCGCCTCGATCTCGGCCGCGAATGCCTTCACGTAGCGCGGCTCGTCGATGCCGCCCTGACGCACGTGGCTGTTGAAGTCGCAATAGGGGCATTTCGACAGGCAGAACGGCCAGTGGATGTAGACGCCGAACGCCGCCGCGCGGTCAGCGTCGCTCAAGGCAGGCCTCCGCGAGCTTGAGGAACGCGCGCGCGCGATGCGACAGGCCCCGGCCCTTGGGGGGCAGCCCATGCTTGTCGTCGCTCGTCATCTCGCCGAAGGTGAGCGCAAAGCCGTCCGGCAGGAACATCGGATCGTAGCCGAACCCTTTGTCGCCGCGCGGCGGCCACACCAGCGTGCCGTCGACCGTGGCTTCGAACTCCTCGACATGGCCGTCCGGCCAGGCGACACACAACGCGGAGACGAAATGCGCTTTGCGCTGCTGCGGCGCGGTCGCGCCGCGCTCGCGCAGCAGCGCATCGATCTGCCCCATCGCGCCGGCGAAATCCTTGGTGGGTCCGGCCCAGCGCGCCGAGTAGATCCCAGGCTCGCCGCCGAGCGCATCGACCGCCAGCCCCGAGTCGTCGGCGAAGGCGGGCTGGCCGGAGGCCCGCGCGGCCGCTTCCGCCTTGATGCGCGCGTTGGCACGGAAGGTCGTGCCGGTCTCCTCCGGCTCGGGCAGGCCGAGTTCGCCGGCCGAGATCGCCGCGACGCCGTAGAGCGCCAGCAGCTCGCGCATCTCGACCAGCTTGCCGGGATTATGCGTCGCGATGACCAGGCGGCCGCTGATCCGACGGTGCGTCGTCGTTGCATTCGGCCGCGGCGAGGTCGCGCTCACGTCACCGCCATCTTCTGCAGGTCGACGAGCTTGCCGACGCCCTTGCGGGCGAGCGCCAGCAGTGCGAGCAGCTGCTCCTCGCTGAACGGCGTCTTTTCTGCCGTGCCCTGCACCTCGACGATGTTTCCTGAGCCGGTCATGACGAAATTGGCATCGGTCTCGGCTTCCGAGTCCTCCGCATAATCCAGATCGAGCACCGGGGTTCCGTTGCAGATGCCGCACGAGATCGCCGCGATATGATCGCGCAGCGGATCGGCCGGCAGCATCTTGCGTGCCTTCATCCACTGGATGCAGTCGTGCAGCGCGACCCAGCCGGCGGTGATCGAGGCGGTGCGCGTGCCGCCGTCCGCCTGGATCACGTCGCAGTCGACGGTGATCTGCCGCTCGCCCAGCGCCGCAAGGTCGACCACGGCCCGCAGGCTGCGCCCGATCAGCCGCTGGATCTCGATGGTGCGGCCGCCCTGCTTGCCGGCCGAGGCCTCGCGCCGGGTCCGCTCCAGGGTGGCGCGCGGCAGCATGCCGTACTCGGCCGTGATCCAGCCGCGCGCCTGGCCCTTGAGCCAGGGCGGCAGGCGATCCTCGAGCGTCGCGGTGACCAGCACGTGGGTGTCGCCGAACTTCACGAAGCACGAGCCCTCGGCATATTTCACCACGCCGCGCTCGAGCGTGACGGCACGCAGCTCGTCGGGCTGGCGGCGGCTCGGGCGCATCGGCGAGGTCTCCAAAAGGATCGAACGGGTCCACGGGTCGCAACGGCGGGCGGATCATCGCCCGGTGGGCCCGCTTGTAGATGATTTTGCCGAGAAAAGGATAGCGGCTTGCGGGTGATTCGCCGTTCGCTCGTAAAACCGCGGCCAAGCTTGAACTCCAGCCCCGGGATGGACAATTGTGGGGGCCGGAGCGTCAACCAGAACAGCCAACCAGAAGCACCCAACCAGAGCGCCATCGTGCCGCAGGACATCTCCATCGGATCTGGCCAGCCGAGCCTCGTCGCCCTCAACGAGCGCTCGCGCGAAATCTTTCGCCAGATCGTCGACAGCTACCTCGCCACCGGCGAGCCGGTCGGCTCGCGCCACCTGTCGCGGCTGATCTCGATGCCGCTGTCGCCGGCCTCGGTGCGCAACGTGATGCAGGATCTGGAGGAGCTCGGCCTGATCTACGCCCCGCATACCTCGGCAGGCCGGCTGCCGACCGAGGTCGGCCTGCGCTTCTTCGTCGACGCGCTGATGCAGGTCGGCGATCTCAGCGAGAAGGATCGCTCCGCCATCGAAGGCAAGGTCGCGGCTGCCGGCAAGTCGGTCGAGAATGTGCTCAGCGAGGCGACCGGGCTTCTCTCCGGCCTCACCCATGCGGCCGGCGTCGTGCTCACGACCAAGAGCAACGTGCGGCTCAAGCACATCGAGTTCGTGCGGCTGGAACCCGAGCGCGCGCTCGTCGTCCTCGTCGCCGAGGATGGGCAGGTCGAGAACCGCCTCGTCAACCTGCCGCTCGGCCTGCCGATCTCGGCGTTGACCGAGGCCTCGAACTTCCTCAATGCGCGCATTCGCGGGCGTACCCTCGCGGAGGCGCGCGCGGAGGTCGAGCGGGCGCTGGAGGCAAGCCGCGCCGAGCTCGATGCGCTCACCCAGCGCATCGTCGCGGCCGGGCTCGCCAGCTGGTCCGGCGGCGAGAACGCGGAGCGCAAGCTGATCGTGCGGGGCCACGCCAACCTGCTCGACGACCTCAAGGCACTCGACGACCTCGAGCGCGTGCGCCTGCTGTTCGACGACCTCGAAACCAAGCGCGAGGTGGCCGATCTGCTCGGCCGCGCCGAGCTCGCCGAGGGCGTGCGCATCTTCATCGGCTCGGAGAACAAGCTTTTCTCGCTGTCGGGTTCCTCGACCGTGATCTCGCCCTATCACGACGCCGCCGGCCGCATCGTCGGCGTGATCGGCGTGATCGGCCCGACCCGGCTCAACTATGCGCGCGTCATCCCGATGGTCGACTACACGGCTCGGGTGGTGAGCAAGCTGTTGACGGGGTAATGGACCGGCACGCGGAACCCGCTTGATTTTCCGCTTCTGAATCTCGATATCCCAGGCGAATTTTCCCGACCACGATCCGCAAGACGGAAGCGAGGACGATGACGGACCCGAACGGCCAATCGACTGATCCGCAAGCTACCCCCGAGACGGACGTTTCGGCCGAGCCGGCCGCCAACGCCGTCGCGGCGCTCACCCGGGAGGCGGCCGACCTCAAGGACCGCCTGCTGCGCACGCTCGCCGAGATGGAGAACCTGCGCCGCCGCACCGAGCGCGAGGTCGCCGACTCGCGCCAGTATGCGGTGTCGAGCTTTGCGCGCGACCTGCTCGGCGTCGCCGACAACATGCAGCGGGCGCTCGGCACCCTGAGCGCCGATTTCCGCGATCAGGCCGATCCGGTGATCAAGTCGCACATCGAGGGCGTCGAGCTCACCGAACGCGAGCTGCTCAAGGTGATGGAGAAGCACGGCATCCGCAAGTTCGATCCGCAAGGACAGAGGTTCGATCCCAACCTGCACCAGGCGATGATGCAGGTGCCCGACCCGAGCGTGCCGGACGGCACGGTCGTGCAGGTGATGCAGCCGGGCTACATGATCGGCGAGCGGGTGCTGCGTCCGGCATTGGTGGGCGTGTCGAAGGGCGGCCCGAAGGCCGCGCCGGCAAATGAAAACGCCGCGGCCGGTCAGCGCGATTCGGTCGATACGCAGGCTTAGCCCAAGAGCAACGCCACCTCAGCCCCCACTCCTGGGCTTCACTCCATCCCGCACCGCGCGGAATTTCGGAAACGCCTCGCTCCATGCCGCGGTCGGCGCAATGCCGAGGAAGCGCAGCAAGGCGCCGTGGCCGAAGCGGATCCACTGCACGACCTTGAGCGCGGCATCGGTCTTGGCGTCCTTCGCTTCCGCCTGGATCTCGTAGGTCGGCAGGTTGTCGAGCCGGATGATGTCGGTGCCGACGATGCGCAGGTCCTTGAAATCACCCATGCTGAACAGGACCTGACGCGCGAAATTGGCGCGATCGGAATCCTGCTCCGGCCCGCCGGGCGCGACCGAGACGATGAGCAGCGGCTGCGCGGCGACGTCCTTGGGATCGGCCGGGCCCTCGGTGAGAAAGACCGAGCTGTTGCCGAGCACGCGGAACGGCCGCAGGCCGGAAAGATCGCCGAACACGACCGGCACCAGCTTCAGCTGCTCGTCGATCGGCACGCTCGCGCGCATCACGAGCGTCATGAGCATCGCGCGGACCTCGGCGTCGGGATATTTTGCCTTGGCTTCCGCCGGCAGCTGCACGGCGATCAATGCGCCCATCTCGGTGCCGGAGGCGAGCATGACCCATTTGTGCAGGGTCTTGTCGCCGACGGCCTGATCGCCGACGACGATGAGCGCCTTGCCGGAGTTGAGCGTGACGGTCTCGCGCTTCTCCTCGGTCATGCCCTGCTTCTTGAGACCTTCGGCGGACATCTCGGCCTCGAGCTTCGAGTAGACCGGCGGTGGGACCTCGAGGATCAGCACCGAGGCGTTGACGTCGGGATCGACGAAGCCGCGAAATGTCGTGCTCGGCTTCAGGCCCGCGGGCACCACCAGCCCGACATGGGAGGCGCCCGGGAACACCGGATCGGCGGCCTGCGCGGGTAGCGCCAGCAAGACGATCGCCGCGAGCGCGGCCGCGACACGGGCAGGTAACAATCGCAACAACATGGACTTACCTCGACTTGATTGCCTCGTCGCGGGGCCGCCGCCGGAGCCGCCGGGAACGTCCCCAGACCACCTTTGGGGCCAAGGCGCCCCTGTCATAGCGGGGTATTCACCCGGCGCAATGTCAGGTTAATGCGGCCACCGTCGGGCAGCAGTGTCGATGTACCGCGAATTATCCGGTCGACGCCGTGAAATGCCAGCCGCGTGGGGCCGCCAAGCACAACGGCGTCGCCGGACGCGAGGCGGAACGACCGGGTCGGATCGCTGCGGCGGGTGCCGCCGACGCGAAACAGGCAGCTCTCGCCGAGCGAAAGCGACACGACCGGCGCGGCAAAATCCTGCTCGTCGTGGTCCTGGTGCAGGCCCATGCGGGCGTCCGGCGCGTAGACGTTGATCAGGCACGCTTCCGGCGGATGCGGATAATCGGCGAGCTCACGCCACGCCGCGAGCACGGCCGGCGGCATCGGCGGCCACGGCGCGCCCGTCACGGGATGCTGCGGCTGGTAGCGATAGCCGCTCATGTCCGAGACCCAGCCGAGCGGGCCGCAGTTGGTCATGCGCACACTGAACGGCTGCCCGCTCTTGGGCATGCGCGGCGTGAACAGAGGCGCCGCCTCGATAACGGCAAAGACCGCCTGCGCCAGGGCTTCCTGCGCGGCGCGATCGAGATAGCCGGGTTTCAGCTTCAGGCCGCTTGCGAGCCCGCCCGACGCGGCACCAGCCGTTCGCTCGCGAGCGCCGCCTGCGCCCCCGCAGCTCCCGCCTCGTGATATTCCGCGTCCTCGTTGACTTGCCATGTGTCGTAGACGCGCTCGCCCGCCAGGATATTCCGCGCCGTGAGCATCGCGGTCATCATGGCATGATCCTGGTTGTTGTACTTATGCATTCCGTTGCGGCCGACCAGGTGCAAGGTCGGGTAGCTGCCCTCGAGGTCGCGCCGGATGGTCGCCACGTGATCGCGATATTGCTCGTCATAGACCGGATAGGCCTTGGGCTGACGCACGACGCAGCCCTCGACCACGTCGGCTGCGGTGACCAGGCCGATCTGGGCGATCTCCCGCTTGGCGAGCGCGATCAAATCCTCGTCGCGTGCATTCCACAGGCCGTCGCCCTCGAAGCAGAAATACTCGAGCCCGAGGCATGTCATGCCGCCCGGGACCATCTCGGGCGACCACGAGCGGAAATTCTGCACCCGCCCGACCTTCACGGACGGATCGTGGATGTAGATCCAGTTGTCGGGAAAGAGGTCGGGCTTGTCGACCATCAGCGCGACGGTGAGAAAGTCGCGGTAGCGCAGGGCGCGCGCGTGCAGCAGCGAGATCGGTCGCGGCGAGATCTTCGCCACAAGCTCGCGCAGCGGCGCCGAGCTGATCACGTGACGCGCCGTGTAGATTTCAGGAGCACCGTCCGCAGTTGTGGCCTCGATGGTCCACAGGCGGCGTGCCGCATCCCAGCTCAGGCCGGCGAGCTCGCGCCCCATGACGATGCGGCCGCCGCGCTGCTTGATCTGCACCGCCGCCGCTTCCCACATCATGCCGGGCCCGCGGCGCGGATACTGGAAGGTCTCGATCAGCGTCTTGACGACGTCCTCTCCCGCGGCGGGCTTTTTCCGGCTCTTGCCGAGGCCGAGCGAACGCTCGAGCGCGTTCACCACCGCGACCCGCAGGTCGAGCCCCTTGATGCGCTGCGCCGCCCAGTCGGCCGAGATCTCGTCGCACGACATGCCCCACACCTTCTCGGTGTAGGTTTTGAAGAAGATCTGAAAGAGCCGCTCGCCGAACTGGTTGCGCACCCAGTCATGGAAGCTCTTCGGCTCCGCGATCGGCGTCGCCTTGGCATAGGCATAGGACAGCATGCAGGCCGCGCTCGTGACGAGGCCGAGATTGCCCAGCGCCTCGAACGCGCTCAGCGGATACGAATAGTACTTGCCGCCGTAATAGATGCGGGACAGCCGCGGCCGGGCGATGAAGTCGTCGGGCAGGATTTCCTGCCACAGGTCGACGACCTCCTTCGATTTCGAGAAGAAGCGGTGGCCGCCGATGTCGAACAGGAAGTCCTTGTGGCGCACCGTGCGGCTGATGCCGCCGACATATATCGGGTCCCTCTCGATCACCAGGACGGACGGCGTCTCCTTCGTGAGGCAGTAAGCCGCCGTGAGGCCAGCGGGACCCGCGCCGATGATGAGGACGTCGACGGGCTCGCTCATGTGCCGCGGTTTCCCTGTGGGGCGATGTCGCGGGGCGGCCGATGCGGCGCGAAGGAGAGCAGGCGATGGCCGTTGTAGGAGACGAACGCCGCGACCGCGGCGCCGGTCATCAGCGCGGCCTGCGGCAGCCAGGCAAACACCGTGAGCACCAGCGCCGCGAACACCGCGTAGCTCGTGCCCTGCGCCAGCGCCGTGACCATCGCGTAGCGCATCGCCTCGTCGTGCTGGCGGCGGTTGCTGCGCGTGAACGTGAAGGCGCGGTTGAGCCGCCAGGTGACGATGGTCGCGATCGTGAGGGTGACGAGGCGCACCACCAGCGGATGATGCGCGGCGGCGACGATGGCGGTGAACGAAGCGAGGTCGACCACGAGGCCGGTGGCGCCGGCGATGACGAACCGGACCGGCCGCGGTAGCGCCTCGACCAGCCGGCGGGCCCCGCCGGCGCGCGCCGCGAAATCGACGTTGTGGACGGTCATGGGCTGCGTTTGTCCCCGCGGCTGCCGGCGCGCCCACGGCGGCCGGGCTGCTTCTCTCGGGGCCATGGTTCGCAGAGCTTAGTTAACGCGCGGCTTAATCGCCTCGCGCCGCTCCTGAGGCTCCCGGGCAACGTTAATGGAACCTCAATGCAAGTCCGCCATGAGTCGAGATCAGTAGCGGGAAGCTGCAAAAGGGGCGCGAGGATCGACGCTGCATGACTGCGGGCACGACGCGTGGGCCCCATTTCGCCGTCCTGGCCGGGCTTGCCTGGCTGGTGATCGTCGTCGACCTCATTGCCCGCCATTGGGCCGGGACCGGGGTGACGCTCGGCGATACCGATGACGCGATGCGGCTCGCCGAGGTGCACGATTTTCTGCATGGGCAGGGGTGGTTCGACATGCACCAGGCGCGGCTCGCGCCGCCGGGCGGATACGACTCGCACTGGTCACGCCTGATCGACGCCGGCCTCGCCGGGCTCTTTCTGTTTTTCCACCAGTTCGTCGACGCCGCGCTGGCGGAGCGATTGATGCGCGTCGTCTGGCCGCTGCTGTGGCTGATCCCTGCAATCGTCGCGGCGGCAGCGATCGCGTGGCGCATCGCGGGGCGCGATGCCGCGGTCGTGACCCTCCTGTTGGCCGCCGTCGGGCTGCCGGCCTTTCAGCAATTCCTGCCTGGCCGCATCGATCACCATAACGCGCAGATCGCGCTTGCGGTCGCCGTCGTCGCCGCGACCGTATGGTCCGACCGCGTGCGCGGCGCAGCGATCGCAGCCGGCGCGCTGAGCGGAGTGGCCCTCGCCATCGGGCTCGAGAACATCGCCTTCGTCGCGCTCTGCGGCGCCGCCTTTCCGCTGCGCTATGCCGTCGATCGTGCCGGGGCCGATGCGCTTGCGCGCTACGGTTGGTCGCTTGCGGCGAGCTCGGCGGCCGCCTTTTTCCTCATCGTCGGTCCGGATCGCTGGGGGCAGACCGAATGCGACGCCATCGCGATCAATTGGGCGGCGCCCATGGTCCTCGCGGGCCTTCTCATGGGCGTCGCCGCCACGCGCTTTGCCAGCGATCATGCCGCGATTCGCGTCGCCGCGGTCGCCGCGAGCGCCGCCGCGGCGGGCCTCGTCTTCGCGCTGATCGAGCCGCGCTGCCTCGCTGGGCCCTTTGGCATGATGGATCCGCAGCTACGCGCCATCTGGCTCTCGCATATCAACGAGATGCAGCCCTTGACGCAGATCAGCCGCAGCTCGCCGCCGGTCGCCGCGGCCTTGGCGGCCTTTCCGGCGTTCGCCGCCGGCGCGACGCTGCTGCTCGCGCGCGAGCTGCGCCGCGATTTCGCCTTCCTGGTCGCCGGCGCCATCGTGCTCATCGCCTGCGGGCTCGCCGTCATGGCCGCCAAGATGTCGATGTACGCGATGTGGCTCGGGATGCCGCTCGTCGGTGCTTTCGCGTTGCGGCTGTTTGCGCGGCTGCATCTTCACAATCTCGTCGCGCGCGCCTTCCTGGCGCTGCTGCTGACCCCGACGGTGCTCTCGGCCTTCGCGATTGCGGCCGTGCAGGCGGCCGGCAGCCCCCCGGCGCGCGAGCGCGACACGCGCGTGGTCGCGGGATGCTTCAACACCGCAAGCTATGCGCAGCTGGCGCGCCTTCCTGTGGGCGTGATCGCCGCCGAGCCCGATTTCGGCTCCTTCATTCTCGCGCTCACGCCGCAGTCGGTCGTCGCGGCGCCGTATCACCGGCTGGCGGGCGGGATCGTCGCGGCGCACCGCATGTTCACGACGCCGCCCGATCAGGCGCGAAGGGTGCTGCAGCGTTTCGGCGCGACCTATGTGGTCACGTGCGGCAAGCGGGTGCCGCCCGAGATGACGGCGCAGGAGCGCGCCGCGAGCCTGTGGGGCCGGCTGCAGGCGGGCGCGCCGCCCGAATGGCTCGAGCGGGTGCCGAGCGCGCCGGGCGACGTCTTTGCGGTTTATCGCATTGTTGCGCAGACACCGTAAGGCGCGCCGAAATATCGTTAAGCAAATCCTAGCGGGCTGTCCGGCAGCCGCATTTGAACCGCGGGCTTAATCCGACCTTAGTGATATCCGGGGCATCATCGCGCCACGCCAAACGCTTGGAGCGACTGCGTGATCGATGTCAGCATCGTGATGCCGTGCCTCGACGAGCGGCGCACGCTGGCCCACTGCATCGCGGTGGCGCGGCGCGCGCTCGACATCCTCGAGGCGCGCCATGCGCTCGCCGGCGAAATCATCGTCGCCGACAATGGCAGCACCGACGGCAGCCGCGAGCTCGCGCATCGGCTGGGCGCGCGCGTCGTCGACGTGCGGCGGCGCGGATATGGCGCCGCGGTGTGTGGCGGCTTCACGGCGGCGCACGGGCGCTACCTGGTGATGGGCGACGCCGACGGCTCCTACGATTTCGTCGAGGCGGTGCCGATGGTCGAGGCGCTGATGAACGGCGCCGACCTCTGCATGGGCTCGCGCTTCGCGGGTGAGATCAAGCCGGGCGCAATGCCGTGGAAGAACCGCTACATCGGCAACCCGGTGCTGACCGGCATCCTCAACCTTCTGTTTCGTGTGCATGTAGGCGATGCCCATTGCGGCTTGCGTGCGCTGACCAAGGGCTGCTTCAAGCGGCTGCGCCTCGAAGGTTCCGGCATGGAGCTCGCGAGCGAGATGGTGATCAAGGCGGCGCTGCTCGACGAGCGCGTCGCCGAGGTGCCGG
Source organism: Xanthobacteraceae bacterium (assembly GCA_035293985.1). Classification (GTDB taxonomy): domain Bacteria; phylum Pseudomonadota; class Alphaproteobacteria; order Rhizobiales; family Xanthobacteraceae; genus JAVDCA01. The sequence goes on along the minus strand of DATGLS010000014.1, from coordinate 68,568 downwards.
TGACGCTCTCGCCCGATATGCGTGACCGGCCGCCGCACCTGCGGCCGTGGCGCGATGGTTGGCGGCACCTGCGCTATCTGCTGATGCTGAGCCCGTCCTGGCTGTTCGCTCTTCCGGCCGCGGTGCTCGGCGCGCTGGCGCTCGCCATTTTGGCGACCATGACGGTGTCCTGGCTGTCGCACGCGGAGGCGACCGTCTTCGGCAACTACTGGGCGATCCTCGCAGGCTCGAGCCTCACGCTGAGCCACATCGGCATCGTGCTCGCGCTCGCCGGTCAGCTCTACGGCATTCGCAACCGCTATCGGAGAGTGCCGCGCTTTCTTCAATCGCTGGCGCCGTGGCTCACGCTCGAAACCATGCTGGTGGCCGGTCTCGCCATCATCGCCGCCGGGCTCGCGATCCTGATCGCAGTGGTCGCCTACTGGTCGGCCCACAGCCTCGCTGCGATCGCCAACGTCCTGCCCGCCGTGATCGGGACCTGTGCGGTCGCGATCGGGACGCAGAACATCCTCGGCGGCTTCCTGCTCGCCATCGTGAGCGGCAACGAAGCCGAGTTCATGCAGGTGCAGCCGCTCGCCGCGCCCGAACCGGCCTTGCCGCCGCTTCCCGCGATCGAGGAGGCGGCCGAGCGCCGCGCCGCTGCCGGCGGTCAAGGAATGTGAGTGGGATGTGACGTGAGCAAACCCACGCCAGCTTTTCATGCGCCTTCCTCTGCGCCGCGGCCCTGGCTGTCGGTCATTTTGCCGGTCTACCGCGGCGAGGAATGGCTCGATCGCACGCTCGGCTCGGTTGTGCCCGACGCTGATGCGGGGGTCGAGGTCGTGATCATCGACTCGAGCCCCACGCCCGACACCATGGCGATCGTGAAGAGCTTCGCCGATCGCCTGACGCTCTCCATCATCGAACCCGCCGGCGTCGACGGCTGCTCGCCGAAAATGAATCTCGGCGTCGCTCGCGCCCGCGCCGATCACGTCACCTGGCTGTGCCAGGACGACCTGTGGCTGCCCGGCCGGCTCGCAGCGGTGCGCCGCTGGATCGCCGAGCGCCCGGACGCTGTGCTGCATCTCGCGCCGACCGCCATCATCGACCGCGCCGATCGCCAGCTCGGCATCTGCCGCTGTCCGCTCGACGAGACGTCGGCGCCCCTCGATCGCGCCACGTTGCTGGAGCGGCTGCTGGTGCAGAACTTCGTCGCGGTGGTGAGCCCGGTGATCCGCCGTGACGCCTGGCTCGCCTGCGGCGGGCTCGATCTCGATCTCTGGTACACCGGTGACTGGGACCTCTGGCTCAAGCTCGCGGCGTGCGGCGATGTCGTCTATCACGACGAGGTGACAGGAGCATTTCGTGTTCACGGCTCGTCGACGACGTCGATCCGCAGCCGCGACACGGCGGATTTCACTGCCCAGCTGCGCACCGTGGTCGAGCGTCACATCGCCGCCGTGCCGTCCGAGCATCGCGCGGCGGTGCGCCGGCTCGCCGAGGCCTCGATTGCGGTCAATTCGGCGATCGCCGCCGCCGCCGGCGGGGAACTCGGCAAGCTCGTGGGAGCATTCGCGTCGGTGGCGGCTCTCGGGCCCGTCGGCGCGCTGCGTTATCTCCATTGCTCGCGCCTCGTCGAGCGGGTCCTGCCGCGCGTGCGGGCGCGCCTTGCGGGAGCCCTGTGATGCCGCTCGGTCCCGCCGTCCGCCGCTTGTTCGGCCGTCACGAGCATCGCATCGCCGCGCTCTATCGCGCGATCTTCGTCGATATCGACGCCTATGCGCGCCAGATCGGCGAGTGGGTGCCGGCGGCGCGCCGTATCCTCGAGGTCGGGTGCGGCGAGGGCGCCGTCACGGAGCGGCTCGTGCACCTCTATCCCGCGGCCGACATCCTGGCGATCGACATCACGCCGCGCGTCGGCCGCTTGTTTCGCGGCCCGCACGAACACGTCACCTTCAAGCAGGTCACCGTGCAGCAGGTGGCGGCGGATGCGCCCGGCGCGTTCGACCTCGTGATCCTGTCCGACGTGCTCCACCACGTGCCTGCGGCGATGCGGGGCGAGCTGCTCGCCGCGGTGCACGCGACTGTGGCGCCGGGCGGCGCGCTGATCTTCAAGGATTGGGAGCGCACCGCCGCGCCGATCCATTGGCTGTGCCATGCCGGCGATCGCTGGCTCACCGGCGACCGCGTGCGCTATCTGCGCCGGCCCGAAGCCGAGACGTTGCTGGCCGACGCGTTTGGCCGGCCCGCGGTGATCGCCCGGGCCTTCGTCAAGCCATGGCGCAACAACTTCGCCTTGCTGGCGCGCGCATGATCGGGCGCACCCTCATGCGGCAGTCGACCCGCTATCTCGCCGGGGGCCTCGCCTGCGCGCTCCTGCACAACGTGATCATGATCGCGACGTCGGCCTGGGGCATGCCCTATCCGCCGGCCCTGGTGCTGTCGTTCTCGGTGACGACGCCGATCGGCTATGCGATCCACAGTGCCTACACGTTCGAGACACGGTATTCGACGCGACGCCTGCAGCGCTTCATGGCCGGCGCGGTGAGCGGGTTCGTCGTGTCGGCGGCCCTGATGGTGCTGTTCTGCAGCGGGCTCGCGATGCCGGTCGCCGTCGCGACGCCGATCGCGACAGTGCTGGTGTTCTTCTGGAATTTCGCGCTCGCGCGCTGGGCGATCCTCGATCTGTTGACCCCGTGGGAGCGGCTGCGATGAAGGCCGTGATCCTCGCCGGCGGCCTCGGCACCCGCATCTCGGAGGAGACGCACCTGCGCCCGAAGCCGATGGTCGAGATCGGCGGCATGCCGATCCTCTGGCACATCATGAAGATCTACTCGGCGCACGGCATCAACGAGTTCGTGATCTGCTGCGGCTACAAGGGCTACGTCATCAAGGAATATTTTCTGAACTATCAGTCGCACATGTCGGACCTCACGATCGACTTCACGCGCAACGAGACCACCTATTCCAACGGCCGCGCCGAGCCCTGGCGGGTCACGCTGGTCGATACCGGCGAGCAGACCCAAACAGGCGGCCGCTTGCTACGCGTCGCCGATCATGTGCGCGACGAGGAGGCGTTCTGCTTCACCTATGGCGACGGTGTCGCCGACGTCGATATCGGCGCCGAGATCGCGTTCCACAAGGCTCATGGCAAGGCCGCTACCATCGCGGCGGTGCGCCCGCCCGGCCGCTTCGGCGCGCTCGAGATCGACGGCCAAAGGGTGCGCGGCTTTGCCGAGAAGCCGCGCGGCGATGGCGGCATGATCAACGGCGGCTTCTTCGTGCTGAGCCCGCGAGTGCTCAAGGAGATCGCCGGCGATGCGACCACCTGGGAGGCCGCTCCCCTCGAGACGCTCGCCCGCACCGGCGAGCTGATGGCGTTTCCGCACAACGGCTTCTGGCAGCCGATGGACACCTTGCGGGAGAAGAACATGCTCGAGGAGCTGTGGGCCTCGGGAAAGGCGCCATGGAAGCGCTGGTGAACGCGGTTTCATTTGGCGCATGTTCTTGTCGGCGAACCGGCGGCCACTTCGCCGGAACATGTGTTGGCGCGATGTTGTTGTTGGCGGCGTTGTTGTTGGGGAGGGACCGACGATGAAAGTGTTCGTCACGGGCCACAAGGGCTATATCGGCGCGCACCTCGTCGATCTGCTCAAGCAGGCCGGCCACACGGTGACCGGATGCGATCTCGGCCTGTTCGAGGGATGCGCTTGGGAAAGTGTCGTCGCGGCCGACCGCGACCTCGCCAAGGACGTTCGCGCCGTCACCGTCGAGGATCTCGCGCGGCATGATTGCGTGATGCATCTAGCGGCGCTGTCCAATGATCCGATGGGCGAGGTGAATGCCGCCGCGACCTATGCGATCAATCGCGATGCCTCGATCCGGCTGGCGCGGCTCGCCAAGCAGGCGGGTGTCCCGCGCTATCTGTTCGCCAGCAGCTGCTCGATCTACGGCGCCGGCGAGAAGCTCGACCTCGACGAGAACGATCCGCTCAATCCGCTCACCGCCTACGCGAGGTCGAAGATCGAGACCGAGCAGGCGGTCTCCACCCTGGCCGATCGCGACTTCACGCCGATCTATCTGCGCAATGCCACCGCCTACGGGCATTCGCCGATGCTGCGCATCGACCTGGTCGTGAACAACCTGCTGGCCTGCGCGGTCGCGACCGGCGAGATCCGCATCATGTCGGACGGCTCGCCGTGGCGTCCGCTGATCCACTGCCGCGATATCGCGCGCGCCTTCGTCGCCTTCATGACCGCACCGCGCGAACGGGTGCACGACAAGGCGGTCAATGTCGGGGCCAATCGAGAAAACTATCAGGTGCGCGACATCGGCGATCAGGTGCAGCGGCTGATCCCCGCCGCCAAGGTCGCCTATACGGGCGAGGTCGGCGCCGACCCGCGCAACTATCGGGTCAAGTTCGATCTGCTCCAGTCGCTGCTTCCCGATTTCCATCTCGAGTACAGCGTCGCGACCGGGATGGAGGAGCTGCATCGCAAGCTGGTCGATCACGGCTTCGGCCTCGACGATTGGAGCGGCCCGCAGTTCGTGCGCCTGCGGACGCTGCGGACCCGGCTCGGCCTGCTCGCGGCGGCCTGATGCCCGCGCGAGGGTTGTCATGAGCCGCTTCACCGTGACCGAGCTGATGCCGGACGGGCCGCGTCTCGTGGTGCGGCATCCGCTCGCCGATGCACGCGGCTCCTTCGCGCGCCTCTTCTGCGATGACGAGCTCGCCGGCGCCGGCTGGCGCTGGCCGGTCCGCCAGGCGAACCACAGCGTCACGGCGCAGGCCGGCAGCATTCGCGGCATGCATTTCCAGCACCCGCCCCACGCGGAAGCCAAGCTCGTGATGTGCCTGCGCGGCGCGGTGTGTGACGTCGCGGTCGACGTGCGCGCCGGCTCTCCCACACTGCTGCGGTCGGTGATGCACGAGCTCTCGGGCGCCAACGGCGCCGCCATGCTGATTCCGCCCGGCTTCGCCCATGGGTTCCAGACGCTCGGTGACGGCGCCGAGCTCCTCTATTTTCACTCCGCGCCGTATGTGCCCGCCGCGGAGGACGGGCTCCATCCGCTCGATCCGCGCCTCGCCATCGCATGGCCGCGTCAGGTCACCGCGATGTCCGATCGCGACGCGGCGCGGCCGCATCTGACGGCGAGCTTTACGGGAGTAAGGCTGTGAAATGCCGCCACTGCGGAACGTCGCTGACCAGGCGCTTCCTCGATCTCGGCACCGCGCCGCCGTCGAATGCCTATCTGGACGCCGCCCGCCTCGACCAGCCGGAGGCGTGGTATCCGCTGCGGCTGCTCGTCTGCGAGTCGTGCTGGCTGGCGCAGACCGAGGACTTCGCCGGCCGCGAGGCGCTGTTCACCGATGACTACGCTTATTTCAGCTCGTTCTCGACGTCATGGCTCGCGCACGCCCAGCGATATGTCGGCGACATGATCGAGCGTTTCGATCTCGGCGCAGGCTCATGCGTGGCCGAGGTCGCTGCCAATGACGGCTATCTCTTGCAGTACGTGCGGCAGGCCGGGATCCCGGCTTATGGCGTCGAGCCGACCGCGAGCACCGCAGCGGCGGCGCGCGCCAAGGGCATCGACATCGTGCCGGAGTTCTTCGGCGTCGCGCTCGCCGAGCGGCTCGTCGCCGAAGGGCGCAGTGCCGACCTGATCGCGGCCAACAACGTGCTGGCGCACGTGCCCGACATCAACGATTTCGTCGCCGGGTTTGCCCGCCTGCTCAAGCCGGGCGGCGTCGCCACTTTCGAGTTTCCACATCTCGTGGCGATGATCCGCGAGTGCCAGTTCGATACGGTCTATCACGAGCACTACTCATACCTGTCGCTGCTCGCCGTCGAGCGCATCTTTGCCGCCAACGGGCTTGTGGTGTTCGACGTGCAGCAGTTGCCGACCCATGGCGGCAGCCTGCGCGTTTTCGCCCAGCGCAGCGGCGGCCGGCATGCCGCGACAACCGGGCTCGTGGCGCTGCGCAAGCGCGAAGCCGATGCAGGCGTCGCGTCGGGCGGGTTCTATGCCGGCTTCCAGCAAGCGGCCGAGACGGTCAAGGATGAGCTCGTGCGTTTCCTGCTCGACGCGCGACGCGATGGTGCGCTGGTTGCGGCCTATGGGGCGGCCGCCAAGGGCAACACGTTGCTCAATTTCGCCGGCGTGCGCTCCGATCTCGTCCGGTATGTGGTCGACCGCAATCCCGCCAAGGCCGGCCGTTTCATGCCCGGCAGCCGCATTCCGATCGTCGCGGAGGCGAGGCTGCACGAGGATCGCCCCGACTTGATCCTGATCCTGCCATGGAATCTGAAGGACGAGGTGATGGCTCAGCTTGCTTATGCGCGCGAGTGGGGCGCGCGTTTCGTCGTCGCCGTGCCGTCGTTGCGTGTCGCCTGATGCGTGTCCTGTTGACCGGTGCCACTGGGTTCATCGGTCGCGAGATCGTGCGGCCGCTGATGGCGTCCGGCGCCGAGGTCCACACGCTGGGACGCCGCGATCCCGGCGTGACGGGCGTGACGCATCATTCGCTCGATCTGCTCGGCGCCGTCGATTATGCCGCGGTAGGCGACATCGGCGCGACCCATCTGGTCCACCTCGCCTGGCATCCAGAGCGCAATTTCTGGACGGCGCCCGAGAACCTCGACTGGGTCGCGGCGTCGCTGCGCCTGGTGCGCGCCTTCGCGGCAGGTGGGGGTCGGCGCGCGGTCGTCGCTGGAAGCTGCGCCGAATATGCCCCGTGCCACGAGCGCCTCGCCGAGGGAACATCGCCGATCGCGCCGGCGACGCTTTATGGCACCGCCAAGGCCTCGCTGCACGCCCTGCTCGCGAGCGCCGCGCCGGGCCTCGGCCTGTCGCTCGCCTGGCCACGGATCTTCTTTCCTTACGGACCGTTGGAGCGCCCGCAGCGCCTGCTCGGCACCCTGCTCGATGCCCTGCGGCACAACGAGGTCGCGCGCTTCTCGATCGGGACCCAGCGCCGCGACTTCATCCATGTGGAGGACGCCGCCGCGGCGATCGTCGCCATCCTGGCGCGGCCGATCGAAGGCGCGGTCAACGTAGCGAGCGGCAGCGCCGTCACGGTGCGCCGCTTCGTCGAGGTCGCGGCGGCGGCGGCCGACATGACGGATCGTGTGGCGTTCAGCACCGCGTCGCTGCCGGCAAGCGAGCCGCCGGTCATCGAGGGCGCCGTCGAGCGGCTGGCCGGCATCGGATTTCGGCCACGCTTTACCCTGGCCGACGGACTCGCCGACGCGGTTGCGCGCTTTCGCGGTTCACCGCCGTAGGGCTCATGCCGGCGCTGAGAACTGGATGGCCGCAACGTAGCGATCGGGCCAGCGCGCGCAGCGCCTGATCGCGCGCGACGACATCCCGGGTATATTGCATGCCGCGAAGGCCGAAGTGCCGCGCATCATCGCGATCGAAGATCGCGACGTCATAGCGCGCGCAGAGCTCGCGCAGATGCGCCTCGTCGAGACGCGGGAGGCTGAGGACCTTCGGGCGGGCGCGCAGGAACGGATCGTTGCGGACCAGATCCTCGCCGTACCAGATGTCGATCGGATCGACGAGGACGACGTCGGCCTCCGCGCGCTCGATCGCCGCGACTGCCGATGCGTAGGGCGTGACGAGCGCGCGCACCTGATAGGCCTGCCAGGGCAGGACGACGGCGAGCGAGACGAGAATGCTCAGCGCGAGCGCAAAGGCTGGCGCGCGCGGCGCCCGCACACGGTTGCTCGTGATGCGGATCCAGCCTTGCGCCGCGATCAGGGCGAGACCGCCGAGGAAGCCGTGCAGATAGCGATAGCCCCAGCCGTGCCCTTGGAACGGCATCAGCACCAGCATGGCCGCGAGCGTGAGCGCGATTCCGGCCGCGAGATCGACGATCGTACGGTTTCGTTCCCCTTGCGTCATCAAGCCGATCAACGCCAGCGGAATGACCAGCGGGCTTTGCCAGGCGATGAAGCGCAGCAGGTTCAGCGCCATGAAGAACAGGCCGCCCGGGCTGAGATCGACGATCGCGACCACGTGCCGGATGAAGTGACCGATACCGAAGTCGGCGGATGGCCCGGCCGGCCCCGCCGGCACGCTCACGACGCGCAGCTCGATCGCCCAGTAGAGAACCCAGAACAGCCCGATCGCGCCATAGGCTGCCAAATACCAGGCGGTGAGCTTCCAGCGCCGCGCGCGCATCAGCGACACGATGAATGGCGCCACGAACAGCGGGTGGAAGATCACCTGGTGAAGGCCGCACGCCACGAAGCCCACGCCGGCCGCAAGGGCATGTCGGCCGCGCGTGTCGCCGAGAAACAGCCACAGCCAGATCATGTTGAGCGCGAGATGCGCCGTCATCGCGTAGGGCGTCATCGCCGTGATCAGGAACTGCGACGAGCAGGCGGTGAGCGCGGCGACGACCACGGCCGCGTCGGGTCGATCGGGCCACAGCCGGCGCGCCACCGCGAAGACCGCGATGATCGCGACACCGGCGAGCACGATGCCCTGCGAAGTCGGTGCGCCGAGCAGCACGAAGACGGCGCGGATCGCAGCATTCATCGGCAGATAGGCCGACGACCAATAGGCGTTTCCGGGCAGCTCCAGGCGGAAGATCGGCTGCAGCGCCGGCACGTCGTCGCGCCATTCCGGCGCCACGGCGGCGAGCAGGTGCCCGCGCGCGATGATGCGGGCATCGAAGTCGGCCATGAACTCGTCCATCGCGAGCCCGAAGCGCCGATAGACGAGATAGGTGCCGATCCAGATGAGGCCGCAGGCGATCACGAGGATCACCGCGGCGAGCCACCAGGCGCGCCGCCGATCGATCGGGCAGATTGCCGCGATGGCCCAATCGTTGCGGAATGCCGCCACCGCGACAATGGAGAACAGGCCGAACGCAAGCAGAACGGGCGCGTCTTGCGTTGCGAAGAAGTAGGCGCTGATCAGCTGGGAATTCCCGCCGATCATCCATCCGGCCGCCGCGCATCCGAACGCGATGCCGCCGAGGACCGTCATGATTGCGGCAAGGCGGATGCGGGCCCCGAGGGCTTCGTCGTCTTGCGCATGCGCCTGTCGGCGGAGCGGCGTCCAGCCCGGTCCCTGCGCCGGATGGGCGCTCGTCGGAACGTCAGCTAGCGCCTCGTCGGGTGGCAACACGGGGCTCCGTCGGATTGGGGGCGTCAGCCATGATTGAGTAGCGCGAAAAGTTTGCGGAAACGTTCCGCCCTGACAGGATCGGGAGAGCTCTTGAGCCCCTTTGCCAAAGACCCCCTCGCCGGCCGTGCGAGGAGCGGATTAACCAATGCGAACGCCCCGATCCCGCTGTAACGCCTCTCGGATTCTTGATCGCCTATCTTGCGGCCCGATGGCGCCCTCCTATATGTGCTTAGACCCGCCGAGGGCGGCGGGATGTCGTGTGTTTCCAAGGGGTCGGAACGGGGCGGTCTGGACCGGGTAACTCAAACCCGGTGGGCGCTCCTTGCGGGTGCTGCGAAGGCCCGTCCGACCTGCTGCAAAGAGAGGGAAGAATAATGGGCAAGGTCATTGGCATCGACCTCGGCACCACCAATTCGTGCGTCGCCGTGATGGAAGGCAAGACGCCGAAGGTCATCGAGAACGCGGAAGGAATGCGGACCACGCCATCGATCGTGGCCTTCACGGACGACGGCGAGCGCCTCGTCGGCCAGCCGGCCAAGCGCCAGGCGGTCACCAATCCGGAAAAGACCTTCTTCGCGGTGAAGCGCCTGATCGGTCGCCGCTACGACGACCCGATGGTCGAGAAGGACAAGAAGCTCGTCCCCTACAAGATCAGCCGCGCCTCCAATGGCGACGCCTGGGTCGAGGCGGACGGCAAGACGTACTCCCCGTCGCAGATTTCCGCCTTCATCCTGCAGAAGATGAAGGAGACCGCCGAGGCCTATCTCGGCAGCAAGGTCGAGCAGGCCGTCATCACGGTCCCGGCCTATTTCAACGACGCCCAACGCCAGGCGACCAAGGACGCCGGCAAGATCGCCGGGCTCGAGGTGCTGCGCATCATCAACGAGCCGACCGCGGCGGCGCTCGCCTACGGCCTCGACAAGCAGAAGTCCGGCACCATCGCGGTCTATGACCTCGGCGGCGGCACCTTCGACATCTCGATCCTCGAGATTGGCGACGGCGTGTTCGAGGTGAAGTCGACCAACGGCGACACCTTCCTCGGCGGCGAGGACTTCGACATGCGGCTGGTGAACTACCTGGCCGACGAGTTCCAGAAGGAGCAGGGCATCGACCTGCGCCGCGACAAGCTCGCGCTGCAGCGCCTAAAGGAGGCGGCCGAGAAGGCGAAGATCGAGCTCTCCTCGACCACACAGACCGAGATCAATCTGCCGTTCATCACCGCCGACGCGAGCGGCCCGAAGCATCTCACCATGAAGCTCACCCGCGCCAAGTTCGAGGCGCTGGTGGACGACCTGGTGCAGAAGACGATCGAGCCGTGCCGCCAGGCGATCAAGGACGCCGGCGTCACGGCCGGGCAGATCAACGAGGTGGTCCTGGTCGGCGGCATGACCCGCATGCCGAAGGTGCAGGAGGTCGTGAAGCAGCTGTTCGGCAAGGAGCCGCACAAGGGCGTCAATCCGGACGAGGTCGTCGCGGTCGGCGCCGCCATCCAGGCCGGCGTGCTGCAGGGCGACGTCAAGGACGTGCTGCTGCTCGACGTGACCCCGCTCTCGCTCGGCATCGAGACGCTGGGCGGCGTGTTCACGCGGCTGATCGACCGCAACACCACGATCCCCACCAAGAAGTCGCAGACCTTCTCGACGGCGGAAGACAATCAGAACGCGGTGACCATCCGCGTCTTCCAGGGCGAGCGCGAGATGGCGGCCGACAACAAGATGCTCGGCCAGTTCGATCTCGTCGGCATCCCGCCGGCGCCGCGCGGCATGCCGCAGATCGAGGTCGCCTTCGACATCGACGCCAACGGCATCGTCAACGTGCACGCCCGCGACAAGGGCACCGGCAAGGAGCAGCAGATTCGCATCCAGGCGTCCGGTGGTCTGTCCGAGGCCGACATCCAGAAGATGGTCAAGGACGCCGAGCAGCACGCCGACGAGGACAAGAAGCGCAAGGCCGCGGTCGAGGCCAAGAACCACGCCGAGGCGCTGGTGCACTCGACCGAGAAGGCGCTCGCCGAGCATGGCAGCAAGGTCGGCGAGGGCGACCGCCGCGCGATCGAGAACGCCATGGCGGACCTCAAGGAAGCCCTCAAGGGCGACAATGCCGAGGCCATCTCGGCCAAGACCAACGCGCTGGCGCAGGCGTCGATGAAGCTCGGCGAGGCGATGTACAAGCAGACCGAGGGCGCAGCTCCCGGTGGTGGTGCGGCGCCGGGCGGCGAGCCCGGCGGGGCCAAGAAGGACGACGTGGTCGACGCCGAGTTCACCGAGGTCGACGACGACAAGAAGAACAAGCGGTCGGCCTGAGCCGACGGCCTTCGTCGATGCGGGCCGCTGAACATGAATGGTGACGAGAGCCCGGCGCTGCACGGCGTCGGGCTCGCCATGTTCGCGCCGGGAGGGCGTTGAGGATGGCGAAGCGCGACTATTACGAGACGCTCGGCATTGCGCGCACGGCCAGCGATGCGGAGGTCAAGGCCGCATTCCGCAAGCTCGCCATGAAGCATCACCCGGACCGCAATCCGGGCGACAAGGATTGCGAGCACAAGTTCAAGGAAGTCAACGAGGCCTACGAGGTCCTCAAGGACGGCGACAAGCGCGCCGCCTATGATCGCTTCGGCCATGCCGCTTTCGAGCAGGGCGGCGGCGGGGCGCATGGTTTCGGCGCCGACTTCGCCTCGACCTTCGCGGACATCTTCGACGATTTCTTCGGCATGGGCGGCCGGCGCGGACGCGGCGGCGGCCGCGAGCGCGGCAACGACGTGCGCTACACCATGGAGATCACCCTCGAGGAGGCGTTCTCCGGCAAGACCGCGCAGGTGCGCCTCCCCACATCGGTCACCTGCGAGGTGTGCTCCGGCAGCGGTGCCAAGGGCGGCGCCAAGCCGAAGACGTGCCCGACCTGCGCGGGCCACGGCAAGATCCGCCAGACGCAAGGCTTCTTCACGCTCGAGCGCACGTGCCCGGCCTGCCACGGCCGCGGCCAGGTTATCGACGATCCGTGCCCGTCCTGCGCCGGCTCCGGCCGGGTGCAGCGCGATCGCACCTTGTCGGTCAACATTCCGGCCGGCGTCGAGGACGGCACCCGCATCCGCCTCGCCGGCGAAGGCGATGCCGGCGCGCGCGGCGGCCCGTCGGGCGACCTCTACATCTTCCTCTCGGTCGGCGGCCACGACTTCTTCCAGCGCGATGGGGCCGACCTGCATTGCCGCGTGCCGATCTCGATGGTCGCCGCAGCGCTCGGCGGCGAGATGGAAGTGCCGACCATCGACGGCGGCAAGACGCGCCTCAAGATTCCCGAAGGCACCCAGTCGGGCCGCCGCTTCCGCATCCAGGCGAAGGGTATGCCGGTGCTGCGCACCAAGCAGACCGGCGACATGTATGTGCAAGTCATGGTCGAGACGCCGCAAAATCTGACCAAGCGCCAGCGCGAGCTGCTCAATGAATTCGAGCGTCTATCGTCCAAGGAAACGCAGCCCGAGGCCGCTGGATTCTTCGGCAAAGTCAAGGAATTTTTCGGCAACCGTCCGAGTGGCGCGTGAGGCGAGCCTGTTTCACTGTTGGCTTGACTGCCGGTTCGACTGCCGGTTCGACGATCGACTCGACGGTGCACTTGACCCTGGACTCACGGGCGGATACCCGTGACAATACAGTGACTAAATCGTGACCAGAGGGTTACCCCGCCCGCCGTCACCGCGTCAGCCGCCCAGTCAGCGGCCAAATCAGCCGCCAAGTCAGCGGCCAAGTCAGGCACCAAGAGCCGTCATGCCGCTTGAGACCACGAGCATCGCCAAGTCCCTGCGGCTCAAGAACCTGCGGATCGACGACGAGGTTCAGTTCATCCGCTCCTGGTTCGAGAAGCCGCTGTCGACTGGCGCCGTCATGCCGTCGGGACGGTTTCTGGCGCGCGCCATGGCGCGGCTCGTCGACACCGAGGTGCCCGGTCCCGTGGTCGAGCTCGGCCCCGGCACCGGACCCGTCACCGAGGCGCTGGTGGAGCAGGGGGTCGATCCGGCGCGGCTCGTGCTGGTCGAGTTCAATCCGGTGTTCTGCCGCATGCTCCGCTCGCGCTATCCGGAGGCGACGGTCGTTCAGGGCGACGCCTATCGGCTCAAACATCTGCTCGGCTCGCTCTTGCGCGAGCCCGCGGCCGCCATCGTTTCCGGCCTGCCGCTGTTCAACAAGCCGCTGCGCACCCGCCTGCGGCTGATCGCCGATGCCTTCGGGCTGTTGCTGCCGCAGGCACCCTTCATCCAGTTCACCTACGCGGTCGTGTCGCCGATCCCGCGCAACCTGCCAGGCGTCCATGCCCGCTCGACCGAGCGCATCTGGCGCAACCTGCCGCCCGCGCAGGTCTGGGTCTATCGCAAGGGGTGACGCGATGGTCATCGGCGTCTACTCTGACTGCCGATGACACGACCAAAAATCCTCGTCTTTGCCGGCTCGATCCGCACCGGCTCGTACAATGCGCGGCTCGCCGCGCTGGTGACCAAGCTGCTCGCGCTCGCCGAGGCCGAGCCGACCCGTATCTCGCTGCAGGATTTCCCGCTGCCGCTCTACGACGGCGATCTCGAAACCCGAGCGGGTCCGCCCGAGCACGCCGTGAAGCTCAAGCACCTGATGATGCGGCATGCGGGCGTGTTCATCGCCGCCGGCGAGTACAACGCCTCGGTGACCCCGCTGCTCAAGAACACGATCGACTGGGTTTCGCGCGTGCGCGAGGGAACCGAACCGCCGCTCGCCGCCTTTCGTAATCGCATCTTCGCCGTCGGCGCCGCGTCGCCCGGTCCGCTCGGCGGCTATCGCGGCCTGATGGCGCTGCGCCAGGCGCTGGAGCTCGGCTGCGGCGCGACCGTGCTGTCCGAACAGGTCGCGGTGCGCGATGCCGCCAACGCGTTCGATGCGGACGACAGCCTGCGCGACCCGCGCAGCGCCGAGGCGCTGAAGGCGCTGCTGGAGCGGCTGGTCGATGCGGCGCGGTACCTGCGATGACCAACTGGGACGGGAGGCAGACCAATGATCGAGCCGCGTGACCGCCTGATCGTCGCGCTCGATGTGCCGTCGGTCGCGGCCGCCGAGGCCGCCGTTACGCGGCTCGGCGACGCGGTCTCGTTCTACAAGATTGGATATCAACTCGCCTTCGCGGGCGGCCTGCCGCTCGCCGAAAAATTGGCGCGCAGCGGCAAGCAGGTGTTTCTCGACCTCAAGCTGCACGACATCGGCAACACGGTCGCCAAGGGGGTCGAGAGTGTCGCCGGGCTCGGAGCGACGTTCCTCACGGTGCACGCCTATCCGCAGACCATGAAGGCGGCGGTGGAGGCGCGCGGCTCGTCCGACCTGCGCATTCTCGCCGTCACGGTGCTGACCTCCTATGACGACACCGATCTCGCGGCCGCCGGTTACGATTTCACCGTCGAGGAGCTCGTCGCCGAGCGCGCCGCCCAGGCGCGCGACATGGGCATCGACGGCCTCGTCTGCTCGGCCGCGGAAGCCCATAAGCTGCGCCCGATCGTCGGCCACATGACCCTGGTGACCCCCGGCATTCGGCCGGCTGGTGCACACAGCGGCGATCAGAAGCGCATCATGTCCCCGGCGGCCGCGCTCGCGGCGGGCGCCGACTACCTGGTGGTCGGCCGGCCCATCATCGAGGCGACGGATCCACAAGCCGCGGCGCAAGCGATCGTCGCCGAGATGACGGCTGCGCAAGCTGCGTGATCAAAAGGAGCGAGCGGGATGGCGAAGGGCTATTGGATTCCGCACATCGATGTGCGCGATGCCGAAGGCTACAAAGCTTACATGGCGGCGACGCCGCCGGCGCACGCGAGATACAATGGCGTCGCCCTCGTGCGTGGCGGCAAGATGGAGGTGGTCGAAGGGCGCGCTCGCGCGCGCGTCGTGCTGCGCGAGTTTCCCGACTATGCGGCGGCGCTCGCCTGCTATCGATCGCCCGAGTATCAATCGGCGCGCCCGCGGCGCCTCGCCACTGCGGCCGGCGATTTCGTCATCGTCGAGGGCTACGACGGCGCGCAGCCGGCCGGATCGACCGCGCCGCCCGCGCAGGCAGCGCGCAAGGGCTATTGGATCGGCCACGTCGATATCGTCGATCCCGAGGGATACAAGGCCTACCAGGCCGCCAATGCCATGCCGTTCAGCGAATTCGGCGGCCGGTTCCTGGTGCGCGGCGGCACCCGCGAGGTGACCGAAGGCACCGTGCGCTCCCGCACGGTGGTGCTGGAGTTTCCGAGCTACGAGGCGGCGCTCGCCTGCTACCGCTCGCCGGGCTACCAGGCCGCGAAGCGCCTGCGCGACGGCAAGGGCCAGATCGATCTCGTCATCGTCGAAGGCTATGATGGCCCGGCGCACTAGGGGGTGAGTGCGGCCGGTCTGTCGATCATGCGCGCCGCGCCTGTTGCATTCGTTCTTGCTCTGATGATCGCCTTCGCTTCGCCGGCGCGCGCCGACGAGCGCGTGACGATCGTCCATCAGGGCATTGTCCGCGAGGCTCTGCTGCATCAGCCGCCCGCCGTCGCGGCGGGAGCGGCGCCGTTGATCGTCGCCTTGCAGGGGTTCGGTCAGAACACCGACAGCCTGAAGCAATGGCTGCGGCTCGATGCGGTCGCCGACCGCGACGGATTTCGCGTGCTCTATCCCGAGGCGATCCAGCATTCATGGAGCTATGGGCGGCCGATCAATCAGCGGATGCCGCTCGCGGGCACCGAGACGGCCGACGATATCGGCTTCATTCGCCGATTGATCGATCAGTCTGGTCGAGCAGAAAATCGCCGATCCTCGCCGTATCTACGTCACCGGCCCCTCGCGCGGCGGCCTCATGTCTTTTACGCTGGCCTGTGCGCTCGCCGATCGGGTCGCGGCGGCCGCGCCGCTGATCACCGGGATGACCGAGTATCAGCGCGAGGATTGCCATCCGGTGCGCCCGATGCCGATCACGGTGCTGGCCGGCACCGCCGATCCGGCTCAATCGTTCGGCGGCGCGCAGGGACTGGTTGGGCGCCTTCTCTCGGTGCCCGAGACCATGGACTACTGGCGATCTTTGCACGCCTGCACGGGCCGGACGGCGCGCCCGCTGCCGCATCGCGATGCAGCCGACAAGACTAGGATAACGCTGATCGAGTGGAATGGATGCCATGCGGGCGGCCGAGTGCGGCTCTTTCGTGTCGAAGGCGGGGGGCATCAGATTCCATCGTTTGCGACCGACAGCGGCGAGGAAGGCGTGAAGCGTTTCGGCTTGCGCAACCGGGACATCGAGACGGCAGACGAGTTGTGGGCATTCTTCAAGGACATCTCGCGCTGACGCGTCAGGCTTCACTTGTGCTATAGGCCTCGACCGAGCAGGGAGAAGGGCGATGTCCGACATGCGTCTGATCGTGGCCGGCGCCGGCGGGCGCATGGGGCGCACCCTCGTCAAGGCGATCACCGAGATCGACGGTGTCACGCTGGTCGGCGCGATCGACGCGCCGGGATCGGCGGTGATCGGCCGCGATGCCGGCGAGCTTGGCGGTGTGGGTACGAACGGCATCGCGGTCGTGGCGGATCCGGCGCCGCTTCTGGATAAGGCCGACGGTCTGGTCAATTTCACGATTCCCGCCGCCACCATCGTGCTGGCGGAGATCGCGGCCAAGCGCGGCCTCGTCCAGGTGATCGGCACCACCGGTCTCTCGGCGGAGGACGACAAGCTGATCGCGATCGCGGCGCAGCGCTCGGCCATCGTCAAGTCCGGCAACATGAGCCTCGGCGTCAATCTCGTCGAAGCACTGGTGCGCCGTGTCGCCAAGGCGCTCGACGAGGATTTCGACATCGAGATCGTCGAGATGCACCACAACAAGAAGATCGACGCGCCCTCCGGCACCGCGCTGATGTTCGGCCGCGCCGCCGCGCAAGGCCGCGGCATCACGCTCGAGCAGCATTCCGAACGCGGCCGCGACGGCCACACCGGCGCGCGCGAGCGCGGCGCCATCGGCTTCGCCTCGCTGCGCGGCGGCACCGTGGTCGGCGATCACACCGTGACGTTCGCCGGCCCCGCCGAGCGCATCGAGCTCGTGCACAAGGCCGAGGATCGCATGATCTTCGCGCGCGGTGCCGTGAAAGCGGCGCTATGGGCGCGCGGTCAGAAGCCGGGGCTCTACGCGATGGCGGATGTATTGGGGCTGAGCGAGTTCTAGACTAGATCAGGTATCGTTTGTCCGGATCATCGCGGCATGCCCCGGCGAAGCCGGGCCTCCCGTCTTTGTTCGGTCAGGGCAAGGACGTGGATCGATGGCCGGAACATAGGCGAAGGACGCGACGCCGTTCTTGAGCCCGGCGATGACGGGTTGAATATCCGGTGCCTCACGCCGCCGCCAGCTCGACGGCCTCGAGATGGTCGGCGAGCACGTCCGGCAACTGGGCCGGCGGCAGGCGGCCGAAGCCGCAATAGGCGCCGAGGCCGAACTCCGGCAGATATCGTCGCGCGACCGCGAGGCGCTGCGCGAACGTGCCCATGTTGTGGATGGCGCCGAGATAGACGCGCGCGCCCTGCGGCGCGAGCCGCGCGAGCGGCGCGAAGAATGCATCGTCGCTGCGGTCGAGCACCGGCAGGTGGATCCAGTCGACCCGGCGGCCGGACGCTGCGACGAAAGCATTGGCGAGATCGACGGCGCGCCCAAGATCGTCGGGGACGAAGCGCGGCCAGCCGCCCAGCGTGCCGAAGCAGAAGTGATAGCCGAGCGCAACCTCGCGCGGGATCGCCGGCGAGAGCGCGCGCACCTCGTCGAGATTGCGCTCGATCGCGCCCTCGGCGGAAAAGCCGGGAATGCCGCCGTAGGCGTCCTGCAGCTCGGTCGAGCAGTCCCATTGCAGCGCGAGCTCGTCGTTCGGAATTTTCGCGATGATGGTCGCGATCTCGGCGCGGGTCGCTGCGGCGTAGCCGGGCCGGATCTTCGCGAGGTCGGCCCGGTCGGAAAAGATACGCGGCGGCAGCACGCTGTTGACCATCGGGATCGACACCTGGAAGCGCAGGTGTTGCGGCAGCACGCCGCGCTCCTTCATGACGCGGAAGACGAAATAGGAGTTGAGCGCGTCGCGCGCGTAGCCGAGCCGCCAGCCGGGATCACCGAAGCGCACCTTCTCGACTCCCGCTTTGACCCGGAAGTGCCAGGCATCGGCGGCGTTGCGCGGAAACTGGCGCTCGACCCCGTCGGCGTCGGGCGCCGGCCGCTGCACGATCTCGAGCTCGGGATGCGCGGCGAGCACCTGGTAATGCACGCGGCTGATCCAGTGGCGGCGTGGCCCGACCTCGCCGTCCGGCATGGCGAAGAGATATTTGCCGAGCGGCGCGCCGAAGGTCTCGAACACTTCCTGCGGCGTATCGAGCGGGATGCTGCCCACGAGATGAAGCTGGCCCGGCATGAGATGTCCTTTGCGTGAGGAAAACCGGATCTTACAGTAGGCGAAGAGAGCGGACCGCGAAACACGAGGGAGGACGCATGGGGCGAGTGCTGGGACTCTTGCTGGCGTGCGTGGCCGCAATGTTCTCGTTGGATGCGCGCGCACAGACCACGTCGACCTGGCCGACACGGCCGATCCGGATGATCGTGCCGACCGGCGCCGGCACCGCCACCGACATCATGGCGCGGCTCGTCGCCAACGGGATCGGCGCACGGCTCGGCCAGCCGGTGGTGGTCGAGAACATGCCGGCAGCCTCCGGGCTGCTCGCGCATCAGGCCGCGGCGCGCGCAACGCCCGACGGCTACACCTTGCTGTTCACCGCGACGTCCGGGATGAGCGTCAACCCGATCCAGTTCAAGTCGCTGCCGTACGATCCGGCGCGCGATTTCGTCGCCGTCGCCATGGTGTGCAGTCTCGGGCCGCAGATGCTGTCGGTCAACGCCGCGCTGCCGGTGAAATCGGTGCCGGAGCTCTTCGCCTACGCCAAGGCCAACCGCGGCAAGCTCTCGCTCGCATTCGACAACACGGCTGGCGCGGCCGCCTTCGCCGTCAAGCTGCTCAACCGCCGCGCCGACCTCGGCCTCGTCGAGGTGCCGTATCGCTCCACCGCCCAGATGACCCAGGACGCCGCAAGCGGCGTCGTCCAGGTGCTGATGAGCTCCATCGCGGCGGCGCGCGTCATGGTCGACGCCGGCAAGCTGCGCCGGCTGGCGGTGACCTCGCCGCAGCGCTTCCCCGCGCTGCCTGATCTGCCGGCGGCGAACGAGTTCGCGCCCGGCGTCGCCTTGAACGGCTGGTTCGCCGTGATGGCGCCGATCGGTACGCCTGCGGAGGTCGTGGCGCGCGTCAACCGCGAGATCGACGCGGTCCTCAAGGGGCCTGGCATCCAGGAGAAGCTCTATACGTTCGGAGTCGCGACCGAAGGGGCCGGCACGCCGGAGAGCACCGCGGCATTCATCCGCGCCGATCAGGCGCGATGGCGGGAGCTGGCGAAGGAGCTGGGCATCCAGCCGCAGTGAGAAAGTTATCACACGTCACGCCGGGGCCTGTCGCCGGCATCCACGTCTTTGCTGACGGTGGGGCAGGAAATCCGCTAAGCCAAGACGCGATCCCCTCACGCCGCCTTGATGCCTGCCTCCTTGATGACCTTCGCCCATTTCGCGGTTTCGCTCGCCACCAGCTCGCCGAACTGCGCCGGTGTCATCGGCATGGGCTTGCCGGTGAGCTGGGCCATGCGGGCCTGCAGCTGCGGATTGGCCAGCGCGTTGTTCACGGCGTGGTTGAGCTTGCCGACGATCTCCGTCGGAATGGCCTTGGGTCCCGAGATGCCGTACCACACGCTCGCCTCATAGCCCGGCACGATCTCGCCGATCGCCGGCACGTCCGGCAGCTCGGGTGCACGCTTGGCCGCGGTCACGCCCAGCGCGCGCACCTTGCCGGCCTTGATGTTGCCGATCTGGCCCGGAAGGTTGTCGAACATGGCCTGCAGCTGGCCGGCGAGCAGGTCGACGGCAGCGGGAGCACTGCCCCGGTACGGCACGTGCAGCATGTTGATTCCGGCCATCGCCTTGAGCAGCTCGCCGCTCAGATGCGGCGATGTGCCGACGCCCCCGGAGCCGAAATTGATCTTGCCCGGATTGGCCTTGGCGTAGGCGATGAACTCGGCGAGGCTCTTGACCGGAAGCGTCGGGTTGGTCACCAGCACGTTGGTGAGCTGCATCGTGCCGGCGATCGGCACGCTGTCGCGGATGAAATCGAACGGTAGATTCTGATAGAGCGTCGCCGAGATGGCATTGTTCGGAGCGACGAACGCGATCGTATAGCCGTCGGCCGGCGCGTTCAGCGCCACCTCCATGCCGACATTGCCGCCGGCGCCCGTGTGGTTCTCGACGAAGACCTGCTGGCCCAAGGTCTCCGACAGGTACCCCGCGATGAGCCGCGCCGTGGTGTCGTTGGGTCCGCCCGCCGCGAAGCATACGATCCAGCGCACCGGGCGCGTCGGATAGCCGTCCGCGCGGGCGATGCGCGGGAGCGTCGGAAGGGCGGCGGCGCCGCCGGCGAGCTGCAGAAAGCGTCTGCGCGGAAGCCTCATCACATCCTCCACGAGTTGGCGTGCCCTCCGTGGGCCACGGAAGGCATCGAGAACCGATGTCGATGTCGCAAAAAGAGTCCGCCCGCCGAAGGCAACGTCGCTGCCTTTGATTCGCGGCGCGTCGGCAGACGCCGCTGGCAGCTCTAGTAAGAGGTTATCGCAATTCGCGTCCGGCGGGTAGCAAGGCGGCGGGGCACCGCGGCGCGCGCGTCGTTTCGCCGCGACGCTGGTTTCATGAAGCGGCCGGATCAGGCGAAAGGCGCCGCCTCGACCGCTCAGGATTTGGTCCCGATCTCGCGCTTCCCCGGTAGGCGGTCGGGGTCGCGCCCATGATGCGGTGGAAGCGTCGGTTGAAGGTCGACAGGTCGTTGAAGCCGGCATCGAAAGCGATCGCAGATATCGGCTCATCGGAGCGCCGCAAGCGCACCGCGGCCCGATGCATGCGCATGTGCAGCACGTATTGGTGCGGCGTCACGCCGACGACGTCACGAAAGACACGCAGAAAATGATAGGGGCTCAACGCCGCCTCGCGGGCCAACGTGGTGAGCGACCATTCGATGGCGGGCGAGCCCGGCTCCTCGGATTCGATGCGGCGCACCGCGTCCGAGATGCGGCGCTCGACCTGAGGCGTGATGGCGCGGCAACGGGTCGCGGCGCCCGTCAACACCTCCGCGGCCGCGCCGGCGAAATCGTGCGCGAGCTCCTCGAGCTCCCCCGCGCCGCGGTCGCGGCATGCAGCTTCGAGCGACGCGATCTGCCGCATCAATGCCGGCAGCGGCGGGAGGCGCGGAACGGCAAATGTCGTCGTGCGCGCGCCCGGCACGGCGGCCACGATCTCCTCCCAATGCGCGGGCGTCATCTGCACCGATACGCAATGATCTCCGACGCCGTGCGCATGACCGCATTCGAAGCAGTGACCATCATTGCCGAGCAGCACCGCGCCCGGGGCCAGCAGCGCCGCGCCCGCGGTCGTGCGGTATTGAAACGTCCCGCGCGCGACCGCCGCGATGCACACCGATCCGTGGCGTTCCTCGAACGGGCGGTCCTGCGGACCTGCCGTGCATGCGACGTCGAGCACGCACCAGCCGGGGCCCGCCGCCAAGGTCTGAATGTCGATCGTCACAGAGCGTGACATAGCAATTTTTCCCAAGCCTTCACAGGGCTCCCCGCCTAGTTATGGGCCGGAAAGCTTGCAGGAAGGGCCATGATCGCTGGATTCATCGATGCGCTTCGTGCCGACCGAGCCGCCGCCGATCGCGCCGGGCGAATGGGCCTCTATGCCTGGCTGATCGGCAGCTGGGACATGGACGCCACCGTCCGCGCCGACGACGGCACAACGCACCGCGGCCATGGCGAGGTCCATGCCGGTTGGGTGCTCGCGGGCCGCGCGATCCAGGACGTGTGGATTTTGCCCGGCGTCTTCCATGGCACCACCTTGCGCGTCTACGACCCGGGTCTCGATGCCTGGCATATCCTGTGGAGCGATCCGCTGCGTCAGTACTACGCGCGCCAGATCGGTCGCGCGTGCGAGGGGGGCATCGTCCAGCGCGGCACCAACGAGGCCGGCGAGGCGACGCGCTGGAGCTTCAGCGAGATCACGGCGACGTCGTTCCGCTGGCGCGGCGAACGTTCGCGCGACCAGGGCGCGACCTGGCAGCTCCAGGCCGATTTCTTTCTCCGCCGGGCAACGGAGTGATCCACGTTCACTACGGAAGTCACAATGCAGGAGGTTGCGATGATCGATCATCTCTCGATTGGCGTTCGCGATGTGGCGCGTACCAAACGATTCTATGATGCGACGTTGGCGCCGCTCGGCTACCATTGCCTCAGCGGCGGCGAGAGCTCGCTCGGGTACGGCGCCGATGCGGTCGCATTTTGGATCAGCGCGGCCGAGCGGCCGGTCCCGCCTGACGACAAGTCGGGACTGCACGTGTGCTTTGCGGCGCCGACGCGCAGAAGCGTCGATGCCTTTCACGCGGCCGCCCTCGCCCATGGCGGAAAAGACAACGGCAAGCCCGGCCTGCGGCCCGACTACGGTGAGTCGTACTATGCGGCCTTCGTGCTCGATCCGGATGGCTATCGGATCGAGGCCTATTGCGGCCGCGCCGACGCGTGATCGCAGGAGCCATCGTCCGAGTGACGTCCGCCGTCCGGTTCACCTCTCGCTAACCAACGGCTCAGAAAGCGCCTCGATCGTCACTGGTCGGCAGGCGCCTCTCTGGCACACAGTGGGCGCAAACCGGCAAAGCGCTGGAGTATCGCGCCATGGGTGCCTGGGGAATCGGCCTTTACGCCGGCGATTTCGCCCACGATCTTCGCGCCGTGGTCACTGCGGTGTCGCGCGTGCCGCTCGATGAAGACGCGATGGTGCAGGCCGTCTGCGACAGCGAGGCGTCGGCCGCCGAAGATCCCGCCGATGAGGATCACGCCGTCTTCTGGCTCGTGCTGGCTGATCAGTTCGAGAAGCGCGGCATCTTCAGCGCCCGGGTGCGCGACACGGCGCTCGCGATCATCGATGGCGGCGAGGACGGCGCGATGATGCAGAAGCTCGGCATGAAGCCGCTCGACCTGCGCAAGCGCGCGGCCAAGCTTGCGGAGCTGCGCGCGCGCCTGGTCGCGCAGCCCGCGGTCTCGAAGCCGCGCACGACCATGAAGCGGCCGGTGCCCTACGTGTTCGAAGTCGGCGGTGTCTACGCCTATCCGACGCGGGGCGGCGACGTGATCAATCCGTATCTCGGACCGAAGCACTTCGACCGCGCCGCCTGGCACCCCGATGGCTTCGGGCTGATGCTCGTGATCGGGCGCGGCAGCGCGTTCGGCTATCTTCCCTGGTACCAGGCCGTCGTCTCCCGCGAGGTATTTCCCGCGATCCCGGACCGCCACGCGCTGCCCAGCGAGAACCGCTGGAGCCTGCCGGTCTATGGGTCGTGTGACCCGGCGCAATTTCGCAAGATGGAGCTCGCGGAGGTCGGCGTCTTCCCGATCGACCCGGCGCGGGTCGACCGCTTCTTTCCCCATCTTGCGCCCGGAACAAGCTACGCGGTCGAGGGGATCACGATCGCCAACCGCATGAACATCACACCGGCGCCGGAGCGGGACCGCCGTTGGCGGCGGCCGGACGGCAAGCTCGAGCGGATCGTCTATCCGCCGCGCCCGACCATCGCAGAATTGATGCAGACCGCCGATTGATCGACGGCGGTCGATGGCATCGGCCGTGTGATGATGACCCGAAGAACAGTCATCACACTTCAGCGCTCGTCACTTCGCGGCGGCGCGCTCGCGCAGCAACGATCCGCCATTCATCTCCTTCGGTTGCGGCAGGCCCATCAGCGCCAGCAAGGTCGGTGCGATGTCGGCCAGCCGGCCGTCGCGCAGCGCGCCATCGCCGCCGCCCATCACCAGGATCGGTACCGGACCCGTGGTATGCGACGTGTGCGGGCCCCCGGTCAGCGGATCGCGCATCATCTCGCAATTGCCGTGGTCGGCGGTGACGAGAAGCGCGCCGCCCGCCTTGGCGATCGCGTCGGCGATGCGGCCGAGGCCCGTGTCGACGGTCTCGACCGCCTTGATGGCCGCCGGCAGGCTGCCGGTGTGGCCGACCATGTCGGGGTTGGCGTAGTTGAGCACGATCAGGTCGTACTTGCCGGACGAGATCGCCTCGACCGCTCTGTCGGTCAGCTCGGGTGCCGACATTTCCGGCTGCAGGTCGTAGGTCGCGACCTTCGGCGACGGCACCATGATGCGATCCTCGCCGCGATAGGGCTCCTCGCGGCCGCCATTCAAGAAATACGTGACGTGCGGATATTTCTCGGTTTCGGCCATGCGCAGCTGCTCGCGCCCGGCGTCGGCGACGACCTCGCCCAGCACATGCCTCAGATCCTCGTGCGGGAAGATCGCCTGCATCAGCGCCTCGAGCTCCTCGCTGTAGGGCGTCATGCCGATTGCGGCCGGGATCTCGACGGTGCGCGGACGTGCGAAGCCGGAGAATGTCGGGTCGAGCAGCGCCAGCAGGATCTCGCGAACCCGGTCGGCGCGGAAGTTGAAGCACAGCACGCCGTCACCGTCGCGCATGCCTTGATAATCGCCGACCACTGCCGGAACGACGAACTCGTCGCTCTTGTCGTGCGCATAGGAGTCTTCGACGACGGCGTCGGCAGTCGCAAAGCGCGGCGCATCCGCCGCGACGATCGCCGCATAGGCCTTGCTCACTCGCTCCCAGCGTTTGTCGCGATCCATCGCGTAGTATCGGCCGCTCACCGTCGCGATCTTGACCGTCGGCGGCAACGCAGCCGCGAGCCGCTTGATGTCGTCGCCGGCCGAGCGCGGCGGCGTATCGCGGCCGTCCGTGAAGGCGTGCACCACCGTCGGGACGCCGGCGTCGGCGAGGAGATGCGCCACCGCCGCCGCATGATCCTGGTGCGAATGCACGCCGCCCGGGGAGACGAGGCCCATCAGGTGGCAGGTGCCGCGGCTCTTGCGCAAGCTCGCGATGAAGGCGCGCAGCGCCGGCGCCTTGTCGATCTCGTGGTCGGCGATCGCGTCGCTGATCCGCTGCAGCGTCTGCTTGACGATGCGGCCGGCGCCGATGTTGAGATGACCGACCTCGGAATTGCCCATCTGGCCGTGCGGCAGCCCGACGTCCTCGCCCGAGGTGCGCAGCAGCGCATGCGGGCAGCTCGACCACAGACGATCGAACGTCGGCGTGCGGGCGAGGCGCACCGCGTTGTCGGCCTCCTCGTCGCGCCAGCCGAAGCCGTCGAGCACCACCAGCATCACCGGACGACGTTGCTGCATAAGCATTTTCCTTCAACGAGTTGACCGTCTTGTGCGGGATTGGGGCGTAAGCGTCAATCGGGCTCGCAACGCCCCGAGCCCCGCGTTAGGGTCACGGCGCAGGGCGTTGGAAATCGAGGTAAATATGGGATTGCGTGGAACTCTTGCCATGCTGGGCGCCGGCTCGGCGCTGTTGCTGGCGCCGGTGCAGGCCGACGAGGTCGCCCGTCCGCCGCAGTTCGTGATGCTCGCGTTCGACAACTGCACCGAGCTCACGCGCTGGCAGGATCTTTCCGATTTCGCCGCCGCCATGGATCACGACGGCAAGCGCGTGCGCTTCACCTTCTTCGTCAGCGGCGTCAACTACATCGAGGATGCCGACCACAACGTCTACCAGGGCCCGGGCACGCGGCGCGGCTATTCGCGCATCAACTTCGGCGGCTCGGCCGACGAGGTGAAGAAGCGCGTCGACTACATCAACTCGCTTTATGCGCAGGGCCACGAGATCGCCTCGCACGCGGTCGGCCATTTCGACGGCGCGCGCTGGACGGCGGCGCAGTGGCAGCAGGAGTTCGCATCGTATCGCGACCTGTTCGCCAATGCGGACGCCAAGGCGCGTGCCGCGACGAGCCGCCTCGAGGTGCCATTCGCCAAGATCGTCGGCTTTCGCGCGCCCTATCTCGCGACCGGCTCAGGCCTCTACGCGGCGCTCAAGCACGATGGCTTTCGCTACGACACGAGCGGCAGCGTGTTCCCGGACCAGTGGCCGCGCAAGCTCGACGGCCTGTGGCGTTTCGATCTCGCCCAGCTGAGGATCGAGGGATCGCGCCGCAGCACGCTGTCGATGGACTACAATTTTTTCGTCGCGCAGTCCCGCGGCCACGTCGATCCGCGCCATGCCGAGCAGTACAAGCAGCAGATGCTGGCGACGTATCTCGCCTATTTTCGCACCAACTACACCGGCAACCGCGCGCCGCTGAACATCGGGCATCATTTCTTCGCCTATCAGGGCGGCGTCTACGACGAGGCGCTCGAGGATTTCGCCCGCCGCGTCTGCGGCCTGCCGGAGGTCAAATGCGCGACCTACAGCGAGCTCGCCGATTTCATGGATGCGCAGACGCCGGAGACGCTCGCCGCCTGGCAGAAGGGCGATTTTACGCACGCGGCGGAGCCGACGATTTCGGCGCGACTTACGCCGTGAGAATCAATATGTCCCCGGCATGCCCGGTCATGGCCGTTCGAAGAACGGCGTCGCTTCGCTCGCCTCTATCCTGGGAATCCACGTGTTTCTTGCGCGCGGCAAAGACGTGGACGGCCGGGTCAAGCCTGGTCATTGCCCGGCCATGACGTCGAGTGCGTTGATGGATTTGTTCAGAACCGTGAGGCGGACCGCACCAGCACCGGCTGATCCATATAGAGATCCGGAAACAGGCGCTTGAGATTTTCGACCTTCGGCAGGTCGTTGTAATAGATGTACGGATTGTCCGGGTGCAGCGTCGCGTAGTTCTGGTGATAGCGCTCGGCCGGATAGAACGCCGTGAATGGCGTCAGCTTGGTCACGATCGGGTCGCTGAAGACCTTCGCCTTGTCGAGCTGCGCGATATAGGCCTGCGCGATCTTCTGCTGCGTCGCATCGACATAGAAGATATTCGACCGATACTGCGTGCCGGTGTCCGGTCCCTGCCGGTTGAGCTCGGTCGGATTGTGCGCGACCGAGAAATAGATCTGCAGGATACGGCCGTAGGAGATCTGGCGCGGATCGAACTTGATCTGCACCGACTCGGCGTGGCCGGTGGTGCCGGTGCTCACCATCTCGTACTGCGCCGTGTCCTTGGCGCCGCCCGCGTAGCCCGACAGCACCTGGTTGACGCCCTTCACGTGCTGGAAGACCGCCTGCACACCCCAGAAGCAGCCGCCCGCGAGCACGGCCGTTTCGGAGTCCTGCTGCGCGGCCGCCGGCGTATCGACCGCCGGGGCGGGCAAGGATGTGGCGCTTTCGGCGGTGCGAGCTTGCAGCGAGAAGGCGGCCGCAATGCCCAGCAGAGCCAGGACGGCGGCGGAAGTGATGGGCAGGCGCATGCGTTTGTGCTCCCTGTGGGGCCGCAGCAACGACGACATGGAAATCCTCCCTCGGTCGCGGCGCTGGGCGCCGCCCTATCTACACGAGCACCAGCACGCGGCCTTCACACATCTTCGCACATATCCGTGAGGGCATCAAAATACCGTACGGGTCGGTCCGCGCTTGGCCTCGCCGATGGCGGCCCCCAAGGCGGCGGCGAAGCTTTCCTTCTCGGGTGGGCTCAGAAATCCCGCGATCGGCAGCCGGCGGCCACGTGACACCAAAAAGAGCCGCTCGATGCCGAATTCCTCGTGGCTGTCGCGATCAATCCGCACCCACAGCGGATTGAGCGACCACTCGGCCACTTGTCCGCGATGGCTGACCTTGCGCACGCGCAGCTCGGAGGGCGTGACCATGACCTCCTCGTAAGCACGCGCGCGGCGATAGTTGAGGCGGAACGCCCAATAGATCAGGAGCACGTCCAGCCCGAAGAAGCCGAACACCGGCCAAGCCCCCATGATCAGGAACATCATTCCGGCCGCGAAGCTCGCGCCGCCGACGGCGCTCATCAGAATCAGGAACCCCATGCCGCTCAGCGATCGGTGCGGCGTGATGATTGCGGAAAACAACGTGGGTTCCACGGTGGATTCCAGATTTTCGGCATTGCCTGAAATCATGACGTCTTATTATACGAGTTCCATGGCTCGCAGGACCACCTCGAAGAAGGCAACGCGCAAGCCGGCGGAAGTCGCGAAACGCGCCAAGCTGGCGAAACGAAAATTGCACGCGAACCCGAAGCTGCAGGCGAAGCCTGAACCCCAGGTGAAGTCGAAAATAAAGCCCTGGAGCGCGGCCGAGGTCACTGAGGCCTTTCGCCGCTTCCACACCGCCAATCCCGAGCCGCGCGGCGAGCTGCAGCACATCAACCCCTACACGTTGCTCGTGGCGGTGGTGCTGTCCGCCCAGGCGACCGATGCCGGCGTCAACAAGGCGACACCGGCGCTGTTTGCCGCCGCCGATACGCCCGAGAAGATGGTCGCGCTCGGCGAAGCCAAGGTGCGCGAGCTGATCAAGACCATCGGCCTTTATCGCACCAAGGCGAAGAACGTCATCGCGCTGTCCGAGCAGCTCATCGCCAGGCACCACGGCCTGGTGCCGCCGCTGCGCGAGGCGCTCGAGGAATTGCCCGGCGTCGGCCGCAAGACCGCGAACGTGGTGCTCAACATCGCGTTTGGCCAGCCGACCATCGCGGTCGACACCCACATCTTCCGCGTCGGCAACCGCACCGGCCTCGCCCCCGGGAAGGATCCCTACGAGGTGGAGATGAACCTCGAACGGGTCGTGCCCGACGCGTACAAGCTGCACGCCCACCATTGGCTGATCCTGCACGGCCGCTACACGTGCGTGGCGCGCAAGCCGCTGTGTGAGAAGTGCCTGATCAACGACCTCTGCCGCTGGCCGGAAAAGACCGTGCAGGCATAGGTTCGTTTCTTGCCACAAATTCGCGCCGCTCCTTTCCCGCATGCGGAGAGGGTAGGGAGGCGCCTCTCGCCGCTCGCCCTTACGCCGACGGCAGCTCCCACTCCCCCCGCGAGCGACCGCGAGCCGGGAGAGGGCGGCCGGTGTGTTTGGCGAGATCGGAATGTCACATGGGCCATGTGTGGGCTGTCTCCCACCTGCGGCGAATTGCAAGACGCTCGTCGGGTTTTACCCTCGCACGTCGCGTGACATACTCGCCACGAAATCAGGGAGGAAACCAATGCAGTGCGCGCGGTGGGCGCTTTCGATCGCATGTGCCGCATTGGCGATCTGCCATTCGCCCGCGTCGCATGCCGCCGACATGGCGGTCAGTCAATATGGCCGCGTCACCGCGACCCTGCCGTGGGCGGTCGCGCTGGAGAAGGGCTTCTTCGCCGCCGAAGGGGTCAAGATCGACCACATCATCTCGGGCGAGGGCGGCGGCACCACGTTGCGCAACATGCTGGCAAGCGACCTGCCGTACGGCGAGGTCGCGACCTCGGCGGCGCTCGCCGCCCAGCGCGCCGGGCTCGACATCGTCATCGTCAACACGGCGAGCGACCACATCGGCGAGATCGCCCTCGTCGCCAATCCGAAAAGCAATATCCATGGCGTCCAGGACCTCAAAGGCCGCAAGGCCGGCTTCACCGGGCCGAAATCGACGAGCGAGCTGCTGCTGCGCCTGGCGCTGAAGGAGGCCGGCATGCTCGGTCAGGTCGAGCCGGTCGCGACCGGCGGATTCAGCGGCGGGCTCACGCTGCTCGACTCCGGCGGCATCGATGCGGCGCCGCTCATCGATCCGATCCTGACGCTCAAGCCGGACAAGTACCGCGTCATCTTTCATTTCGCCGATCTGATTCCGCGCATGACCTGGCTCGTCGGCGTGACGACGCGCAAATTCGCGAGCGAGCATCCCGACACGGTGCGCAAGCTGATCGACATCCATCGCCGCGGGGTCGACTACATCTATGCCCATCACGACGAGGCGATCGCGATCTACGCCAAGGTGTGGCAGCAGGATGCCAAGGACGTCGCCACCTATTTTCCGAAATATTTCGGCTATAAAGGCGAGTGGTCCCCGGGCGGCTTCGACCAGGAAGCGCTCACGAAGATGTCCGACGGCCTGCAGCTGATCGGCGAGGTGAAGGGCCCGGTCGACTGGAAGGCAGCGATCGATCAGCAGTATCTGCCGCAGGATCTGCAGAAAGCGTTCTGATATGCGCAATTTGATTTCCGTCGTGGCCGGGCTTGTCCCGGCCATCCGCGTCTTCGGCGCCCGCGCAAAGAGGTGGATGCCCGGGACACGCCCGGGCATGACGGTGGAGTAGGCCGATGCGATGTCGCTCGCACGACATCAAGGTCGGCGTCGTCAGGGCGGCGTTGATTCTGGCTTCGTGCGCAGCGCTCGAGCTGCTCTGCCGCCTGGGCATCATCAACCGTGTGACGATGATTCCGCCGAGCGAGATGGTCGCGGCTTTGTGGAACATCCTGTGGGCGGGCCTCTACAACGCGGATATCCTCTTCACGCTCGTCAACGTCGTTGCGGCCGCGCTCCTCGCCGTGATCGGCGGATTCCTCATCGGAGCTGCACTGCACGCGCTGCCGCGCGTGCGCCGGCCCCTCGTGCCGCTGCTGTCGGCCTACTACGCGATCCCGACTTTCGTTTTCTATCCGCTGCTGATCGTCGTTTTCGGGGTCGGCCGCACCGCCTTGATCGTGATGGGCGCGATGTTCGGCGTGGTGGCGATGATCGTCAACACGACGCTCGGCCTCGGTCACGTGCCGCCGGTGGTCGCAAAGACCGGCGCGATTCTGCGGCTCGACGGGCTGCGCCAGCTCGCGTTGCTCCGCCTGCCGTCGGCGGCGCCGCATCTCGTCACCGGCGTCAAGCTCGCGGTCGCCTATTCGGTGATCGGCATCGTGGCGGGTGAGTTCATCCTCGCCACCGAGGGCATCGGCAAGCGCATCGCGTATGCCTACGACAACTTCGACAACAGAACCATGTACGGCATGCTGCTCCTCCTGCTGATCGGCGTCATGGCCGTCAACGGCGCGCTGTCGAGCTGGGAGAAGCGGCTGCACCGCCGCTTCGGCCAGCGATGAAATCGAGCCGCACAGATTTCCTGTTGCTGGCCGCCGGCCTGCTGGCGTTGTGGCAGCTCGTGCACTGGGCGGTCGGGCCCGACGTGCTCGCTTCGCCATGGGCGACCATCGCGCGGGCGGCCGGGCTCATGCGCACGTCCGCGTTCTGGGACCACGCCGGCGCGACCGCGGTGGCGTTCGCCGTCGCCGCGTTCATCTCGATCGTCGGCGGCATCGCGCTCGGCCTGTGGCTCGGGCTGCGCCGCTTCGCCGGCGACGTCGCCGATCCGATCCTCGGCACGCTCTACTCGATCCCCAAGATCACCCTCTATCCGATCATTCTCCTGATCTTCGGCCTCGGCGTCTCCGCCAAGATCGCCTTCGGCGTGATCCACGGTGTCTTCCCGATCGCGATCTTCACCATGAATGCGGTACGCAATGTCGCGCCCGTCTATCATCGCACCGCGCGCGTGATGCGGCTCACGCTGCTCGGCGCCGCCCTCACCATCATGGCGCCGGCGGCGCTGCCGGAGATTCTCGCCGGCATCCGCGTCGGCGTCGCGCTGACCCTGCTCGGCGTGCTGATCGGCGAGCTCTTTGCCGCGACCGCCGGCCTCGGCTTTGCGCTGCGCCGCGCCATGGATATTCATGCGGTGACCGACATCATGGCGATTGCGCTGCTGCTGTTCGTGTTTGCGGCCGGCGCCAACGCGCTGCTGCGCATCGTCGAACGGCGGGCCCGCCATGGCGGGTGAGCCGGAGGGCCAGATCAGCCTGCGCGGCGTCACCAAGGTCTTTCCGGGGCATGACGGCCATGCGGACGTCCATGCGCTCGGTCCGGTCGACCTCGACATCGCCCGGGGCGAGTTCTTCACCGTGGTCGGTCCGTCCGGCTGTGGAAAATCGACGCTGCTCGATGTGCTGGCGGGCTTGTCGACGGTCACGTCCGGCAGCGCAACCTTCGAAGGAAAGCGGCTCGATGGCCAGGTGCCGGACGGCATCGGCGCGGTGTTCCAACAAGACGCGAGCTTTTTTTGGCTCGACGTGTGGGACAATGTGGCGTTCGGGCTGCGCCGTCGCGGCATGGCCAAGGCCGACATGGCGCGACGCGTCGACGATGCGCTCGCCTTCATGGGTCTCGCTGCCTTCGCCAAGGCATTCCCGGCGCAGCTCTCCGGCGGCATGCGCCAGCGCGTGTGCATCGCGCGCACGCTGGTGCTCGAGCCGAAGGTGCTGCTGCTCGACGAGCCGTTCGGCGCGCTTGACCAGCAGACGCGACTCTTGATGGGCGACGAGCTGCTGCGCATCTGGCGCGAGACCGGCGCGACCGTCGTGCTCATCACCCATGCGCTCGACGAGGCCGCCATGCTGTCCGACCGCGTCGCCGTCATGTCGGCGCGGCCCGGCCGCTTCATCGAAATCGTCACCACCGGCTGGCCGCGGGCGCGCGACAGTCGGATCGTGTCCGATGAGCGCTTCGGCGCGATCACGGCCCGCCTGTGGGACAAGCTGCGCGAGGAATCGCTGCGCGCTATGAAGACGCCTGATGTTGGGCAGGAGGATTGAGTGAAAACCAGCCGGGATCGCATTCTCACCACCCACGTCGGCAGCCTGCCGCGCAGCCAGCCGGTGGTCGACATGCTGCAACGGCGCGAGAACGAGATCGCGACCGACCCGGCCGCGTTCGCCTCGGTCATGCGCAGCGCCGTCGCCGAGACGGTCAAGCGCCAGGTCGATCTCGGCATCGACGTGGTCAGCGACGGGGAGACCAGCAAGATCAGCTACTCGACCTACGTGCGCGACCGCCTGACCGGCTTTTCCAACGAGGGCTCGACCGAGACCGCGCGCCCGCACCTCGATCTCGCGCCTTTTCCCGAGCTTCGCCGCAAGATGGCGGCGGCCACCGGCCCGCGCACGTTCAAGCGGGTGTCCTGCGTCGGTCCCGTCAAGGTGAAGGACCGCACCGCGCTGGAGCACGACCTCGAGAACATGCGCCGCGCTGTAACGGCCGCTGGGCCGACCGACGCGTTCCTCAACGCCGCCTCGCCCGGGGTGGTCGCGACGTTCCTGGCCAACGCCTACTACCCGACCCACGAGGCCTATATCGAGGCGGTCGCAGACGCGATGCGCGACGAGTACGAGGCGATCGCGCGCGCCGGCTTCGTCCTGCAGGTCGACTGTCCCGATCTCGCCATGGCGCGCCATACGACATTCCAGGCGCTCACCGAGGCCGAATTCCTCGAGCGCGCGCAGTTCCACGTCGAGGCGCTCAACCACGCCCTCGCCAAGGTGCCGGCAAGCCAGGTGCGGATCCACGTGTGCTGGGGCAATTACGAAGGACCGCACAACTACGATCTCGATCTCGCCAAAGTGGCGAGCATCATCTTGGGTGTGAACGCGGCCGGCGTGTCGGTCGAGGCCGCCAACCCGCGCCACGATCACGAATGGGCCGTGTGGAAGGACATCAAGCTGCCCGACGACAAGGTGCTGCTGCCCGGCGTCATCGACAGCTGCACCAACTACGTCGAGCATCCCGACCTGGTGGCGCAGCGGATCATGCGCTTTGCCGGCGTGGTCGGCCGCGAGCGGGTGATCGCGAGTTCCGACTGCGGCTTCGGCACCTTTGCGGGCTACGGCAAGATTGATCCGGAGGTCGCCTGGCTCAAGCTGGGTGCGTTGGTGGAAGGCGCCGACCGCGCGAGTAAGCAGCTGTGGGCGTGATCACGGCGGAACGGCAGAACAAAGGCGATTATCTGCCAGTTGACAAATGCTCCGGACCATGGCAAAATCCTTCTCACGCTAGGAAGGAAGCCATGAACAAGCGTCCGAAGCCGGTCCCGCAGATGACAGTCGCCCAGTTTGACGCCCTGTTCCCCGAGGGCGACGACGCGGCCTGCCTGAGCTACTTGGTCGCCCGCCGTTGGCCGGAAGGCGTCCGCTGCCCGCGCTGCGGCAATGCCGACCTGTACGACGCTTCGAGCTACAAGCCCTTCCACTGGCAGTGCCGGGAGTGCGACCCAAACGGCTATCGGTTCTCGGCCATCGCCGGGACCATCTTCGAGAACACCAAGAAGCCGCTCCGCGACTGGTTCCGGGTTGCCCATTTCATGCTCGCCAGCAAGAAGGGAATGAGCGCCCTGCAAATCCAACGCATGATGGGCTTCGGCTCCTACGAGACGGCCCATTCCATGTGCCACAAAATCCGCGCGGCGCTGATTGAGCCGCAAGAGCAGCTCGGCGGCATCGTCGAGGTGGACGAGACCTACGTCGGCGGCAAGGACAAAAACAAGCACGCCAATAAGCGGTCGGGCGGCAGCGGCACGACCGGCTCCGGCAAGATCGCGGTCGCTGGCGCCATCAAGCGCAAGGGCAACGTTGTCGTTCGCGTGCTCAACAACGTGCAGCGCGACACGCTGGAAAACTTCGTGCGCGAGACGGTTTCGGAGAAAGTCGATCTGATCTGCACCGACGACGCCCCGCAGTACAATCGGCTGCACTATCGCTTCCCGCATGGCACCGTCGATCACAGCAAGGGCGAGTACGTCCATGGCGTGATCCACACCAACAATCTCGACGGCTTCTGGTCGATGATTAAGCGCGGCGTGGTCGGCACATTCCACAAGGTCAGCCGCAAGTACCTGCCGCTGTACGTCGCGGAATTCGCGTTCCGCTACAACAACCGCGCCACTCCCGATATGTTCGGGTCCGCGATAGCACGTTGCTGAGACGAGGCCCCTGGCGTCCGTCTCAGGTGGAGACGAACGACGCCAGCGAGCCTGAACCGGAGCAACTGGAGTTGCCATTCTGAGCGGCTTCACTTGGCGCCCTCGTCTTTGATGACGGCAGTGCAGGCGTACACCGTTGCCGGGGCCGTATATTTCTCAAGCTGACGACGATTTGCCTCCGTCGCGCTTATCGAAGGGCTCTTGTAAGCGCACCAATCTTCCGCGCCTTGGCATCGTCCAATGAGGCCCGGCGTATTCTCTTTCGTCGGCCAGGGCGCAATTCCGCGCTTCATGCGCGGGTCACCGTGCCAACATACGGCCACCCAGCCCTTTTTGTTTGGATCGCATAACGAAGCAACATTGCCGTCATCGGCACGGACAGACAGTTTTGGCGTCTCTCCGGTAGAACAGGCGCGATCTAAAGCGTCCCAATCAACGTTGCCCGTTGAAATGGGCGCCCATCCGAAGGTGCCAGCGTCGGCCGCTGACAAGGTGGCCGGGGGAGCTACTGGTGCTTGCCAAGTCGCGCGGCGGTACATTTCCGGTCCGACGCCGTAAAAAAACAGCGCAAGAAGAACCGCAAGCCAAGCGAAGGGGTGTGCTGCTGCTCGCGTGAATGCTTCAGCAGCACCCTTGCGCGATCTCAACCACGGCCACATGGGACCACCGACTGCGAACAGGACAGCAACGGCGAGATAGAACCAATGCCATCCCGTAATTGGCGTGCCGTGATAGAGATCGTCTCCGAAAGGTAGGCCGAACAGGAGTGCCAAAAGTTCGCATAGCGCGACCATTGATTTGTCAGCGTGAGTCCAAAAATCTTGCTTCGGCTTTGAATCGGCTCCCGTGCTGACTGTCTCTTGCGGCGTGGCCTTTCCACCCACTGCTGAACTTTCCTTGGCCGCGTTCGCGATATCGCGCCGAAGCTCTTGGCTGTATCCCGGTTGGCCCGGCCCAGGAGAACCGCTGGGCACGACTGGCGTGCCAAAAGGGACGAAGGGAAACACGGGGCTGGCCGGAGAATTCTGCCGCGGCAAGCCGGGGATTTCGTTGGACTCGGACGGCGTGGTGAGTGGCGGCCGCTTCTCGTCAGGCACGGTTGTCCCTCCCAGGGGAGAAGTTCCCCCTGAGAGGCTAACATGGCCCGGAGGATATCCTTCCCTGCTACACGGTCTGATCGTAGGGGGATTTCCTCATTTGTCAACTGGCAGATAATCGCCAGAACAAAGCCATTCCCCGAAATGCCAACGATATCAATGCCGGTTTGATAAGCGGAGTTGTGGCGGCCAATTTTGGCAGAACATCCCAACTGGGATAACAGCAGCAATTTCAATGCGGGCCAGCCCAAGGATGGGTTGAGCATCGCGAACCCATCATCTCTGAGCTGGGCCTCGAAGTGATGGGTTTCGCTGTCTCAACCCATCCCGCCACGTCGGTCGCGCACCAATCAACGTCATTCCACCTGGAGTCCGGCCGCGGTGATCGGCCCGGCCCACCGCTTGATCTCGTCCACGACGAACTGGGCGAGGTATTCGGGCGTTCTGCGCGCCGGCGCAACGGCGGTGACACCGAGGTCGTGGAAGCGCGCCCGAATGGCCGGATCGTCGATCGCATCGCTCGATGCTTGATTGAGCCGCTTGACGATCGCGTCGGGCGTGCCCTTGGGCAGGAAGAAGGCGTTCCACGTGCTGATGTCCAGGCCGAGTCCCTGCTCATCCGCGGTGGGCAATGTCGGAAGCAGCGGCGCCCGCGTGTGCGACAGCACCGCGATCGCTTTCACCAGCCCGCCCTTCATGAGCGGGGCGGCGCCGCCGAGATTGATGCAGGCGTAGTCGATATGGCCCGCGACCACGTCCGCCGCCGCCGGGCCGCCCCCGCGATAGGGCACGTGCGTCGTTGCGACGCCGATGGTGGAATTGAGCACGGCGCACGCGAGATGCGTGGTCGAGCCGACGCCAGCCGATCCGAACCGCACCTTTTCGCTGTTCGATTTCACATAGGCGATGAACTCCTGCAGGTTGGCGGCGGGGAAATCCTTGCGTGTCAGCAGCACCATCGGCTGGTCGGCGAAGAGCGCAACCGGCGCAAAATCGGCGACCGCATCATAGCGCCGCTTGCGGTAGATGGTCTGGTTGTAGGCGTGGGTGCCGATGCTGCCGAGCAGGAAGGCGTAGCCATCGGGCGGCGCGTTGGCGACGCGCTTGGTACCGACGATGCCGCCGCCGCCGCTGGTGTTCTCGATGATGACCGGCTGGCCGAGCGTGATGCTCATGCGCGCCGCGACCAGTCGGCCGATCACGTCGAACGCGCCGCCGGCCGCAAACGGGACGACCATCGTGACGGGTCGGGTGGGATAGTCCTGGGCAACGGCAGCCGCAGGCCACGTCACCATGAGCGCGGCAAGAATCGCACCGAGATCACGCCGTCGCATCGGATCCCCCTCGGCTGCATATGCCGCGGAGTGCGGAGCGCATAGTGACTCCGGGCCGGCGCGATTGCAACGTCCAATCGGCATCGCTCGGCTGCGATCGCAATGGACCCGGCCCAAGCGGTCCAAGCTCATATCCGATTGCCGTTATGTCGGCTGCTTTTGGCGAGCCTATCGTCCCCACAATCTGCGGCTCGCGGTTCGGGCGCCTTCGACGAGCGACTTCAGCTTCGCCCACGCGACCTCGGGGTGCACCTCGTCGCCGGCGCCTGACGTGCCGAAGCCGCAGTCTGTACCCGCGATGATCCGCTCGCGGCCGACCACCTCGGCGAAGCGCACGATGCGTTGCGCCACCAGCTCGGGATGCTCCACCAGATGGATGCAGTGAGATACGACGCCCGGCACCAGGATCTTGTCGTCCGGCAGCTCGACTTCCTGCCACAGCGCCCATTCGTGCTCGTGGCGCGGGTTGGCCGCCTCGATCAGGTAGGCGCCGGCGTTGACCCGCAGCATCAGGTCGACGAAGTGCCTCAGCTCGAAGTCGTGTACGCGCGGCGCGATGTTGACGCTGTAGCAGGTGTGGAAGCGCACGCGCTCGGGCGGGATGCCACGCAGAGCGTGGTTCACGGCCTCGACGCGCAGCGCGATGAACTTGCGGCAGTCTTCGATCGAGGCATCGACGGCGCGGTTGTAGTGCGTCGCCATGCGCGGATCGTCGATCTGCAGCAGGAAGCCGGCATCGACGATCGCCTTGTACTCGACCCGCATCGCCTCGGCGAGCGCCGCGAGATATTCCTCCTGCGCGGCATAGTATCGATTCTCGTAGTACAGCTCGAGATTGGACGGCGAGATCGCCGTCATGAACGCCTCCTCGGCTGTGACGCCCTTCAGTGCGTTCTTGAAATTCTCGATGTCGGTCGCGAGCTCCTCTTGCCCGACGTAAGCGATCGGTCCCGTGCACACTTGCGCCTTGGGCCGCACCGTGCGCTTGGCCACGATCGCGCCCGACCGCCCCGCCAGCATCACGCGCATGTCCTCGTAGGCCCGCGGGAAGGCGAGCGAGTCGCGCGTCGCGCCTCGGAAGCGGGGAGGGCTGTCGATTTCGGCGAGGCCGCTCAGCCGCGCCCGCGCATAGGCCATCCAGTTGACCTTGCTGTGCTCGCCGTCGTCGATGACGTCGAGGCCGGTGTCGGCCTGCTGCCGCACGATCTCGCCGATGGCGCGGCTGATCCGCCCGCGATACGCGGTGCCGTCATAGGCCTCGCCCAGCTCCTTGCGGTTGAGCAGCGCGACGAGATCGGGCGGCCGCGGCAGACTGCCCGTGTGCGTGGTCAGGATGCGGGTCGAGCTGCGCCTCATGAGGGACTGCCGCGCGCCGAAGCGAGCCGTTCCGGCTGGCGCGGGCGCGTCAGCCGCTTGTGCATATGCACCATGAAGGCGGTGCCGAACAGCGGCGTCGCCAGGTTGACGATCGGGATCAACACGAAACCGGCGATGAACAGACCGGCCACGAAGACGGTGGCTCGATGCATCCGCCGCAGCGCCTTGGCTTCGGCCACCGGATCAAACCGCATGGCGGCGAGGTCGAAATAGACGCGGCCGAGCAGGTAGGCGTTGGCGAGGAAGAGCAGCAGCGCGCCGAAGCCCGCGAAGAGCAGGAACGGCACGCAGCAGATGTAGACCACGATCGAGAGTGCGGCGGCTTTGAGGCCTTCCAGGACGGCGCGCGGCAGCGGAACGATGACACCGGGCACGTCGAGCGGATAATGGCTCTGCTCGACCATCTCGGCGATCTCGTCGGTGAAGAAGGTCGCAACCAGTGCCGTGACGGCCGGCATTAGCACGACCGCGCCGGCGACCAGCCCGGAGCCGAGCGCGAACGCGACCACCCAGCCCAAGACCTCGAGCGGCGCGTGCGCGATCGTGCTCACCTCGCCTTCTGCCCAATGCGTGCCGACGCTGGTGAGCCAGCCGACCAGCCGGGACAGCGCGATCACCAGCAGGGCAAGCAGCGCGATGGCGAGCCCGGCCGATTTCAGCAGCACGCTGCGGAACGGCGCGCTGAACATCTGAGAGAACGCCTTGAAGGCCGCATCGAGCATCGTGGACTCGCTCCGGGCAAGCGCCTATTGCTCTAGAGGCAGACTTTGGCCCTTACAAGTCGCGCCCGCCGAGAGCTCGATTGCGACTTCACGGCGAATTGCGTGAGCCGAAGACTTCATGCTAGCTGCACAGTCTCACCCCAGAATTGCCGGCCATGTCGAGCCTCAGCCGTCGTTCGTTTCTTGCCGCTTCCGCCGCCGTGGCCGCGGGTCCGTCGTTCGGGGCAACCGGTTCGCTCGGCGAGGTCGACATTGTGATCGTCGGGGCCGGCGCAGCCGGCATCGCGGCGGCGCGCAAGATCGCGGCGGCCGGGCGGCGTTTTGCGCTGCTCGAGGCGAGCGACCGGATCGGCGGCCGCTGCATCACCGACACGGCGACGTTCGGCGTGCCTTTCGACCGTGGCGCCCATTGGATCCACATGCCGGACATCAATCCGGTGGCGAAGCTCGCGCCGCACACGGGACTCGACATCTATCCGGCGCCCCCCGGCCAGAAGATGCGCATCCTGCGCCGCTATGCGCGCGAGGGCGAGATGGAGGATTTTCTCGCCGCGCAGGTGCGCGCCAACCGTGCCATCGCCGAGGCGGCGCGCGGCAAGACCGACGTCTCCTGCGCCCAGGCGCTGCCGAAGGACCTCGGCGACTGGCATTCGACGATCGAGTTCGTGCTCGGCCCCTTCGGTTGCGCCAAGGACCTCGGCACTGTCTCGGCCCAAGATTTTGCCCACTCGGCCGAGCGCGACGTCGATGCCTTCTGCCGGCAGGGTTTTGGCGCGGTGCTGGCCAAGCTCGGGGCCGGGCTCACGGTCGAGTTGTCGACGCCGGTGTCGCGCATCGATCTCGGCTTTCGCGGCGGCGTCGGCATCGAGACCGAGCGGGGACAGATCACGGCGCGCGGCGTCATCGTGACGGTGTCGACCGGCGTGCTCGCGGCGGGCAAGATCAAGTTCGTCCCCGACCTGCCGCATCGCCAGCTCGACGCGGCGAGCAGCCTGAGCCTCGGCAGCTACGATCATGTCGTGCTCGAGTTGCCCGGCAATCCGCTCGGCCTCGACCGCGACGACCTCGTGTTCGAGAAATCCGACGGCGTGCGCACCGCGGCCATGCTCGCCAACATCTCGGGCTCCTCGCTCGCGATGGTCGAGGTGGCGGGCAAGTTCGGCCGCGACCTCGCGGCGCAAGGCGCCGATGCGATGAAGGCGTTCGCGCTCGACTGGCTCGCCAACCTCTACGGCAGCGACCTGCGCAAGGCGGTCAAGCGCTCCGCGGTGACCCAGTGGAACGACGAGCCGTGGGTGCTCGGCGCTTTCTCGTCCGCGGCGCCCGGGACCCAGCCGGCGCGGCGCACCCTGATGGAGCCGGTGCGCGAGCGAGTGTGGTTCGCCGGCGAAGCCGTGCACGAGACGCTGTGGGGCACGGTCGGCGGCGCCTGGGAATCGGGCGAGCGTGCCGCCGATGCGGCCCTCAAGGGGCTACGGTTGGTCGCCGAGCCGCGGGAGCCCGCGCCGCAGCGTCCCGCGCCGCGCCGCCGCCGGTGAGGCATCGTCGGTCCCGGCTATTTCGCTTTTTTGCGTCGGCCCGCCGTCGCCGCCCTGGGTGGCGATCGGCCTTTCTTGGGGGGCAGCGTGGCGACGAAATCGAGCCCGCGCGCGATCCATCTGTTCAGTGCGGCGTCGGTGCGATATCCGTCCGGCATGACGCGGACGAAGCCATTCATGACGCGGCCGCGCATTTCCATCGGCTGCGCGTGCGGCTGGGCCAGCGCTTGCTCGTAACCCTCAGGGCCGACGCGCACCAAAATGCCGCCGCGGGCGCTCACCGTGCAACACATGTTGCCGTTCACCATGAAGCAGACGCCGCCCATGAGCCGCGTCTCGACGACGCCGGGCCGCCCTGCCAG
Source organism: Xanthobacteraceae bacterium (assembly GCA_035293985.1). Taxonomy (GTDB): domain Bacteria; phylum Pseudomonadota; class Alphaproteobacteria; order Rhizobiales; family Xanthobacteraceae; genus JAVDCA01. The sequence continues at coordinate 27,326 of DATGLS010000014.1, read as the reverse complement.
TGCACTGCGCATCCGTTCGGCCGTGAGCTCGTCATAAGCCATCGTGTCCCCCGGCGACTTACTCACCCTTGACGCCGGCGGTGCGCATGACGCTCGCCCATTTCTGCGTGTCGGCGACGAAGAGCTTTCCGAACTCGGCCGGACTGCCCTTGAGGGCTTCGGAACCGAGGTCGGCAATGCGTTGCTTGATCGTCGGGTCATCGAGGCCGGCATTGATCATCGTATTGAGGCGCGCGATGATTTCGGGCGGCGTCTTCTTCGGTGCGCCGATGCCGAACCAGATGCTCGAATCGTAGCCTGGTAGGAACTCGGCCACCGTCGGCAGATCGGGAAACAACGGCGAGCGCCGCGACTGTGTCACGGCCAGCGCCCGCAGCTTGCCCTCCCGCACGAAGCTGACCAGGGTGGGCATGCCTTCGAACATGACCTGTGCGCGGCCGGCCAGCAGATCGGTGAGGGCCGGCGCGGCGCCGCGATAGGGCACATGGAGCAGATCGACCTTCGCCATCAGCTTGAACAGCTCGCCGGCGAGGTGCACCGTCGTGCCGTTGCCCACCGAGGCCATCACGATCTTGCCGGGGTTCTGCTTGGCATAAGTGATGAATTCCGGAACCGTATTGGCCGGCACCGACGGGTGCACCACCATCACCTGCTGCTCGATCGCGATCCCGGCCACCGGCACGATGTCGGTGAGGAAATCGTATTTCAGATGCGGATAGTAGAGGCTTGCGATGGCGGCTGCGGTGCTCACCAGGGCGAGCGTGTAGCCGTCGGCGGATGCGAGCGCGGCGGCCTCGAGGCCGATCGTGCTGCCGGCGCCCGGGCGATTGTCGACCACGAACGGCTGGTGCAGACGATCCGACAGCCATTGCGCGATCAGGCGGGCAAAGATGTCGGTCGGGCCGCCGGCCGGAAAGCCGACGATGATGCGCACCGGACGGGCCGGATAGTCGAGCGCGGCCGCGGCGAAGCGCGGAAATGCCGCCGCCAGCGTGGCGCCCGCAACCTGCAGGACGAGACGGCGTGTTTTCAAACCGGCAAACATAGGGCGTTGTCCACCAGGAGGTTGTCGTAGACGCAACGGCGCTCGGCGAGCTTGAGCCGATCACCGACGCGGCGGAATTTGTCGTAGTAGACGCCGACCTGATGCAGCTTGGCGTCGGGCCGGTCGAACAGCACCTGCACCACCACGTAGTTGGCGCGGGCGCGGATGTCGCCGTTCGGCTCCTCGCCGAGGACCTGCAGGTTGCCGACGATGTGGCGCAGATAACGCGGCGCGAACATCTCGGTGTGCTGGAGCGCGAAGGCGCGATCCTGGATCATGCCCTTGTTCTCGCAGTAGATCAGCCCGACCGGCATGTTGCGGTCGGCATTCTCGCGCGAGATGACGATATAGAATCCGTCGTCGGTGAACATCTCGGCCCAGTCGTCGAGCCGCTGCTCATCGAGCGCCGCCGCATAGGCGTTGTTGAAATCCTCGATCTCGCGATGCAGCAGCAGCGCCTCGATGCGCCGATCGTTGATGGCGGGATCGCGCTTGTCGAGCATGGGAAACTCTAAAGTTCGAGCATGATCTTATTCGACAACCGGAAACCACTTTTCGGGATCATGCTCATAGGTCCATCGCCTCGCGCCAATGCCGATACATCGCCCGGATGGCGGCCTCGGAGATCAGTGTATCGGCGGTGCCGGCCGGCGTCGCGGGGTCGAGCTTGACCAGGTGGCGGCCGTTCGGCACGCGCTGCATGCCGTCCTGCACGAACTTGATCGCCTCGTTGTCCTCGAGGCCGAGGAAGCCGGCCGGGCCCATCAGGTTACCCTGGCGCAGGCGATGCCGCGTCATTTCCTCGTCGTCGCCCGCGAAGCCGAACATGGTCCACTTCATGATGAACTCGTGCGGCCCGGTCGGCACGATCTGGCGGATGCCGAGCGTGTTCATCTCCCGCTGCACGATCAGGTTCGGCCAGATCGTCGCCATGGTCACCGACCATGGGCTGTCGAACTCCTCGATGAAGTCCATGAAGCGCGGCTCGCGCAGCGTCATTCCTTCCCGGTAGCTGCGCATCTCCTTCTTGGCGTCGCCCGCGACCGCCTTGGTATCGGATTTCGCCGACGCCATCACGCCGTGCCGCCCGCTCGCGTCGGTGAGCATGAGCGAGCGATTGCCCGCGACGAGGAGCCCGAACGTCACCAGGAAGGTGTGCAGCAACGTCGCGTGATAGGGGTCCTTGAGGTTCTCATGGTAGAGCTTCCAGTTGCCGGGCAGCGAATGGCGATAGTGGCCGAGCACCTTGAGCTTGCGGCCGTCGAAGGTGGCCTCGAACTCGCGCAGCACCTCGGGGCCGAGGTAGTCGGCAAACGATTCCATCTGATTCGCATAAGACGCGAACACGACGCCGCGATGGGTGGTGACGTTGAGGCGGCACAGCCCGTGCTGCTGCGGCTTGAAATCCGCAGGCATGCCGCCCTTGCCGGCGACGCCGCGGCGGAACGGGACGCCGATCAGGTTGCCTTTGAGATCATAGGTCCACTGGTGATAGGGGCAGATGAACTCCTTGGCGGTGCCGGAGAGCTCGCGGCAGAATTCCGCGGCACGGTGCATGCAGCGGTTCTCGAACGCATTGATCGAGCCATCGTCCGCGCGCGCGACGACGATCGGCGTCGGCCCGACATGCGAGCGAATGAAATCGCCGGGATTGGGAATCTCCGCCTCGAGCGCGACATAGTTCCAGGTCGGCCCATGGAAGATGCGCTCCACCTCGCGGGCGTAGATCGCCTCGTCGGTGTAGACCCAGTCCGGAATGACGGTCGGATCATCGTCCGGCCACACGTACCGCTGCGCGAGGATCGGTTCTTGCAACGCCATGCGCGCCATCCGCTGTATGATTGCGTGATTGGAGCATAGACCAATACACACGTCATTGCGAAGAGGGCGAAGCCCGACGACGCAATTTCACGCCACAAGCGCTTGTCTTCATTGACCGAGATTGCTTCGCTTTGCTCGCAATGACGCGTTGCGGTGGCAGATTCATCGTCATAGGCTTTCCGCATCGCATCGATGAGGAAACGCCATGGCCCAGGAACCGCTCGCCACCCGAGGCAACTATCTGCACATCTACGACTTCCGCGTGATCAAGGGGAAAGAGGACGAGTTCATCCGTCTGTTCGAGGCGTTCGACTATTCGGACGGCAACCCGATGCACAAGTCGTCGGCGCAGGTGAAGGACGGCGTGCTGTGCCGCGACACCGAGGACCCGCAGCGCTTCTTCCTCATCGCCGAGTGGTCCGACATCGAGGAGCACGCGAAGATCCGCAAGATTCTGGCGAACGAGATCAAGCCGGAGTTCATCAAGTACATCGAGGGCGGCAAGTTCATCCCGAAATACGTCGAGGTCGTCTCCTCGACGCCGGACGAGATCCTGCAGAAGGCGGCTGGGTGAACATACCGAGAGTGGGGAAAGGCGGCCCCGATCTTCGTTTTGGGCACAAATGCCTGCTCCGCCGTGCCCACGCGTGCGACGTCCCGCTTCGCGTTGGCGCGGCGGAATACAGACCTCGGCACACGCGGGCACTTTGGCCGCCTTTGCCCACCCTACGAAGCTTCCCCTATCCCCGCAGCGTCCCACCCGTGCGCTTGCCGACCTCGGCGACGATCTTGGCTGCGACAGCGTCGATCTCCTGGTCGGTGAGGGTCTTCTCGCGCGGCTGCAGCGTCACCGCGATGGCGATGGACTTTTTGCCCGGCGCAACGCCTTCGCCTTCGTAGACGTCGAACACGCTGACCTGGGTGATGAGCTTGCGATCGGCGCCCTGCGCGGCGCGCACCAGGTCGGCGGCCTTGACGGTACGATCGACCACGAAGGCGAAATCGCGCTCGACCGGTTGGAACGGCGAGAGCTCGAGCAGCGGCTTCGCGCGCGTCGGCTTGGCGCGCGCTTCCGGGATGCGCTCGAGGATCACCTCGAACGCGACCAGCGGCCCTTCGGCGTCGAGCGCCGCGAGCGTGCGCGGATGCAGCTCGCCGAAATACCCGAGGATGTTCTGCGGGCCGATCTGGATGGTGCCGCCGCGGCCCGGATGCAGCCACGCCGGGCCGCCCGGCACGACCTGCAGCGCCGAGGCGGGCGCGCCGGCGGCGATCAGCACCGCGAGGGCGTCGGCCTTGGCGTCGTAGGCGTCGACCGCGCCTGAGCCCATCCAATGCCGGCCGATGCCGGTCGGCTTCGCCAGCGCGCGGCGCACGCCGGCAGCGGCGGTGGTCTGGTCCTGCGGCTGGTCGCCGCGAAAAACCTGGCCGACCTCGAACAGCGCCGTGTCGTTGAAGCCGCGGTCGGCGTTCTTCTGCGCGGCCGCGACAAGGCCCGGAACGAGGCTCGGCCGCATGTCGGAGAGATCGGCCGCAATCGGGTTGGCGAGGGTGAGCTCGGGTTTGCCGCCGCCGAAGAGCTCGGCCTGCGTTTTCGACACGAACGACCACGTCACCGCCTCGGTGAGCCCGCGCGCCGCGAGCGCGCGCTTGGCGCGGCGGGTGCGGTTCTGGACCGGCGTGAGGACCGGCTTGCGCGCCAACGGCCCGACCGGGAACGGCGTCGACGGCACGCTGTCGACGCCGATGATGCGCACCAGCTCCTCGACGATATCGGCCGCGCCGTGCACGTCCGGCCGCCAGCTCGGCACCGCGACCTTGAGCTTCGGTCCGGTGCCGGCGACGAAGAAGCCGAGGCGGGTGAGCACGCGCTTGATCTCCTGCAGCGGCAGATCGATGCCGGCGAGGCGCTTCGGCTCGCTCAAAGGGAAATCGATCGCCCGGTCGGGATGCGGGATCTCGCCCGCGACCGTGATCTCGGACGGCGTGCCGCCGCACAGATCCATCACCATCCGCGTCGCGAGCTCGAGCCCCGGCAGCATGAATTCCGGATCGACGCCGCGCTCGAAGCGGTAGCGCGCATCCGAGTTGATGCCGAGCTTGCGACCGGTCTGGGCAATATTGGTCTCGTCCCACAGCGCCGACTCGATCAGCACGTCGGTGGTCGTCTCCGAGCAGCCGCTCGCCTCGCCGCCCATGATGCCGGAGAGCGATTCCGGGCCGTTGTCGTCGGCGATCACGCACATCGCCGCGTCGAGCGCGTAGGTCTTGCCGTCGAGTGCGGTGAGCTTCTCGCCGTTGTGCGCACGCCGCACGACGAGATTGCCCTTCACCTTGGCGGCGTCGAACACGTGCAGCGGGCGCGCGCGGTCGTAGGTGATGTAGTTGGTGATATCGACCAGCGCGTTGATCGGGCGCAGCCCAATGGCCTTGAGCCGGCGCTGCAGCCACGCCGGGGAGGGGCCGTTCTTCACACCGCGCACGAGGCGCAGGCCGAAGGCCGGGCACAACGAACGCGTCGCGCCGAAGTCGAGCCTGACCGTGACCGGGCAGGGGAACTCGCCCTTCACCGGCTTCACGGTGTTTTCCTTGAATTTCCCCATGTCGGCGGCGGCGAGATCGCGCGCGATGCCATGCACGCCAGTGCAATCGGGCCGGTTGGGCGTGAGATTGATCTCGATCACCGCATCGTCGAGCCCGGCCCACCTGGCGAACGGCTCGCCGACCGGCGCATCCGCCGGCAAATCGATGATGCCGTCGTGGTCGTCGGAGATCTGCAGCTCGGCCTCCGACACCAGCATGCCGCGGCTTTCGACCCCGCGGATGGTGCCGACCTGCAACGTGATGTTCTTGCCCGGCACGAACGCGCCCGGCGGCACGAACACGCCGGTCATGCCGGTGCGCGCATTGGGCGCCCCGCACACCACCTGCACCGGCTTGCCGTCTCCGGTATCGACCATGCAGACGCGCAGCCGATCCGCATTCGGATGCTGCTTCGCCTCGACCACGCGCGCGATCACGTAGGGCGCGAGCAGCGTCGCCTTGTCGTCGAGACGCTCGACCTCGAGCCCGATCAGGGTGAGCTTGTCGGCGATATCCGCGAGCGAGTGCGTCGTATCAAGATGCTCGCGCAGCCAGGAGAAGGTGAACTTCACGTGCTCAGCCCTCCCGCGAGCGTCGGGAAATCGAGCGGGCGGAAGCCGTAGTGGGCGAGCCAGCGCACGTCGGCCTCGAAGAAGGCGCGCAGGTCGCTCATGCCGTATTTGAGCATGGCGATGCGATCGATCCCCATGCCCCAGGCGAAGCCCTGGTGCTCGGTCGGATCGATCCCGCAATTCCTCAGCACGTTCGGATGCACCATGCCGCAGCCGAGGATCTCGAGCCAGTCGTTACCCTCGCCGAAGCGCACCTCGCCCTTCTCGCGGCGGCACTGGATGTCGACCTCGAGCGATGGCTCGGTGAACGGGAAGAACGAGGGCCGGAATCGCATCTTGACCTGATCGACCTCGAAGAACGCCTTGCAGAATTCCTCGAGGATCCACTTCAAGTGGCCGAGATGCGAGCCCTTGTCGACGACGAGGCCCTCGACCTGATGGAACATCGGCGTGTGGGTCTGATCGGAATCGCAACGATAGGTGCGGCCCGGGCAGATCACGCGGATCGGCGGCTTCTGGCTCAGCATGGTGCGCACCTGCACCGGCGACGTGTGGGTGCGCAGCAGCAGCCGCGAGCCGTCCGGCTTGGGATTGAAGAAGAACGTGTCGTGCATTTCCCGCGCCGGATGGTCCTGCGGAAAATTGAGCTTGGTGAAGTTGTAGTCGTCGGTCTCGATGTCCGGCCCTTCGGCGACCGCGAAGCCCATATCGGCGAAGATCGCCGTGAGCTCGTCGATCACCTGGCTGATCGGATGCACGCGCCCGGTCTCGGTCGGGCTTTCCCGCGTCGGGAGCGTGACGTCGACCGCCTCGGTGTTGAGGCGGGCGTCGAGCGCCTGGTCCTTGAGCGCGTCGCGCCGCGCGGCGAGCGCGGCTGCCACCCGGTCCTTGAGCCCGTTGATCAGCGGTCCCTGCTGGCGCCGCTCGTCCGGCGTCATCCCGCCGAGAGTCTTGAGCAGCGCCGAGACGGAGCCGCTCTTGCCAAGCGCGGCCACGCGCACGGCTTCGAGCGCGGCCTCGTCCGAGGCCGCGGTTACGTCAGCGAGGATTTGCGTTTCGAGTTGTTGAATGTCGGACATGGCGTCCACCTGTCCTCAAACGTCATTGCAAGCCCCGGGTCGCGCCCTTGGGCGAGCCCAAGGGTAAACTCCACGAAGCAATCTCGCCGTACTTGCGCAGGCGCGCGCGGATCGAGATTGCTTCGTCGGGCTGCGCCCTCCTCGCAATGACGGATCGCGCGCGTCAGGCCGCCGGCAGTGCGGCCTTGGCCTTCTCGACGATCGCCTGGAACGCCGCCGGCTCGTGGATGGCGAGATCGGACAGCACCTTGCGGTCGACCGTGACCCCGGCGCGGCCGAGGCCGTCGATAAAGCGGCTGTAGGTGAGCCCAAAGCCGCGCACCGCGGCGTTGAGGCGCTGGATCCACAGGGCGCGGAAGGTGCGCTTGCGCCGCTTGCGGTCGCGGAACGCGTACTGGTTGGCCTTCTCGACCGCCTGCTTGGCGATGCGAATCGTGTTCTTGCGCCGGCCGTAATAGCCTTTGGCGGCTTTCAGGACCTTCTTGTGCTTGGCATGCGCGGTGACGCCACGTTTGACGCGGGCCATGACGAACTCCTTGATCTGTCAGAATAATTGCCGCAGAGACTGTCGCGAGGCGCTCAGCCGTTGGGCAAAAAGTACTTCTTGATGTTGTCGCCGTCGGTCTTGAACAGCACGTTGGTGCCGCGCAACTGCCGGATCTGCTTCTTGGTGCGCTTGATCATGCCATGACGCTTGCCGCGCTGGGCGTACAGCACCTTGCCGGAACCGGTCACCTTGAAGCGCTTTTTCGCGCCCGATTTGGTCTTGATCTTGGGCATTTGGCTCTCCTTTTTCCGGCCTTGGACCCCAAGCGCTTGCCATAAGGTGCGCGCCCGGTCTTGCCGGTGATCTGCTCGAAATGAGCGTGCTGTTGAGCACTTCGCCGCTGCCACGGCAGCCCTTGTGAGCCGGACGGCGGGAGGCGGCGTTATGGCAGAGCCGTCCCGCGAACGCAACCGCGCACCCCACATGCGGACGCCCGCGGGGTCACCGCGGGCGTCGTGCGTCGCAAATGATCGGATGGTTATCGGTGGGTCAGCGCGGCGCCAGGATCATCACCATCTGCCGGCCTTCGAACCGGGCATCGGATTCGACCTTGGCGAAGCGCGAGATGTCTTCCTTGACCCGGTCGAGCAGGCGGGTACCCAGCTCCTGGTGCGCCATCTCGCGGCCGCGGAAGCGCAGGGTCACCTTGACCTTGTCGCCTTCCTCGAAGAAGCGCACCATCGAGCGCATCTTCACGTCGTAGTCGTGGTCGTCGATCATCGGCCGGAGCTTGATCTCCTTGACCTCGACGACCTTCTGCTTCTTGCGGGCTTCGGCCGCCTTTTTCTGCTCGTGATATTTGTATTTGCCGAAATCCAGCACCTTGACGACCGGCGGGGTGCTGTTGGGCGAAATCTCGACGAGGTCGAGCCCGGCCTCCTGGGCCAGTCTGAGCGCCTCGGCGATCGGCACGGTGCCGCGGTTGGCGCCGTCTTTGTCGATCAGGTGTACCTCGCGGACACGGATCTCCTCATTTATGCGCGGACCCTCCTTTTGGACGGGCGGCGCGGCTCTCATCGGACGACGAATGGTAGCTTTCTCCTCGAGCTGTTGAGACAGGCAGTCACGGTACGCCGAGCCGTTAAACAAATTCCGGGCCCCGGCGTTCCGTAAGGTCTAATATATACGAAGATCGGGTCAAAGCGGACCCAAGTCAACGGCGGTTTTGGCTTACTGCCGCGTAAACCGCGAGCCACTCCCGGGCTATTGCCGCCGGCGCGCAATGGGCCGCGACCCATTCGCGGCCGCGCCGGCCGATCGCCCTCCGGGCCGCTTCCGGCATCGACAGGAGCCGAATCAGGGCTTCGGCCAAGCCCTCGGGGTCCTCGGCCGCGAAGCGCAGGCCGGTCATACGCTCTTCCGGCACCGCCGGCGGCGCGAGCACGACATCGGGGCCGGCCGCGAGGTCGGACACCACCACGGGCCGCGCCATCGCGAGCGCATCGAGGAGGGTCCGCTGCAGCCCCTCGGGCTGGATCGCGGCTGAGACCACCGCGGCGGCGGCGCCATAGGCGGCCGGTGCGTCGGTCGGCATTGCGGCCATGCGCACGATGTCGGCCGTATCCGTCTCCAACACCAGGTCCCACAGTTCCCCGGTGTAGCGGCTGCGCCCCTCGTCCTCGCCCGCGAACACGAACAGGACGTTGGCCATGCCCATGTCCTTGAGCCGGCGTGCCGCTCGCACCACGACGTGGTGACCTTTGCGACGAAGCATCCGGCCGGGGATCAGCACCACCTTGGTCTGATCGTCCTTGATGCCCCAGCCACGGCGCACCGCATCGATTCGCTCGAGCGTCAGCGCCGCCGGGTCGAGCTGGGTGAGATCGACCGCCGGCGGGATCACGGTGATCCGCTCCCATGGCACGTGATGGCGCGCGACGATCAATTCGGCGATCTGGTCGCTCGGCGCGATCACCCGCTCGCCGCGCGCCATGACGCCGTTGTAGAGGCGCTTGAGCGCGTTCTGCTCGCGAAACCCCTTGTACCAGCTGGTCAGGAACGGCGTGCCGGCCATGCGCGCCGCCGCGAATGCGCTCCACGCGGCGGCGCGCCCATGCGCGTGCACGAGATCGCAGCGCCGCTGCCGCAGCAGCCGAAACAGCGCCGCCGCATTGCGCGCGATCACGCTCGGGTTGCGGCTCGCCATGTCGAGACGGATGAACTCGGCGCCGGCCGCGGCGAGCCGCGGCTCGAGCCGGCCGCCCCTCGACACCACGATGGGCTGATGGCCGGCCTCGGCCAAGGTCGCCGCGAGATCCACCGCGCCTTCGTCGGCGGCGCCGACCTCGATCGCCGGCACGGCGACCAGCACCGTCAGCGGTCGCGCGGGCGAAGGCGATGCGGTCGGCGCGGCGACGTCCTCGGGACGTGCTGTCGATTCCAGGCTCACCGGCAACTTACGACTCCTGCAGACACCGGCGTCTTGCCGCGGCGATGGACTTAGATGACGACGCGGCAACGAATGCGCGCACCGACAACGGCGCTATAATGCACGCAACATAGACTGCACGATGACCGCGAGCAACGCGCGGCGGCGAAAATGTCGTCGGCGTGGCCGGTGCTGGGGAACTTGAACGATACGAATCAAATGCGCGAAATGGTTGACTTCATCGAGGTTGGTGCTGACGCGCGCGCGATCGCGGTGCGTGTTGCACCAGGCGCGACGCCCGGATTGGTCTGGCTCGGCGGCTTCAAGTCCGACATGCGGGGCACCAAAGCGGCGGCGCTCGCGGATTTCGCGGCGAAGAACGGGCGGGCCATTGTGCGGTTCGACTATTCGGGGCACGGCGAATCGAAGGGCGAGTTCACCGACGGTACGATCGGACGCTGGCTCGAGGAGAGCGTCGCCGTGTTCAAGGCGTGCTGCCGTGGTCCGCAGGTGCTGATCGGCTCGTCGATGGGTGGCTGGATCGCGCTGCTGCTTGCGCGCGAGCTGCGGCGCGCGCCGGTGCCGGATGCCGGCCTCGCCGGCATGGTGCTGATCGCGCCAGCGGTCGATTTCACCGAAGTGCTGATGTGGAGCAAGTTCTCGCCTGAGATTCGCCAGGAGATCGAGAGCAAAGGCTTCTGGCTGCGTCCTTCGCAATACGACATCGCGCCTTATCCGATCACACGGCAGCTGATCGAGGAGGGTCGCCGGCACCTGCTGCTCGGCAACTTGATCGAGACCGGCTGCCCGGTGCGAATCCTCCAGGGCGTCGAGGATCCCGACGTGCCGTGGGGCCACGCGGTCGAGCTCGTCGCGCGGCTCGCCCAGGACGACGTTGTGCTCACGCTGGTGAAGGATGGCGACCACCGGCTGTCGCGGCCGGAGGACATCGAGCGGCTGCTCGCGGCGGTCGCGGAGTTCTGAGCGCGCCGCCGCCGCCAGCCTGCTTGCTTTCGAATTCGCGCGGCGACAAGCTGTCAACCCAATCGTGACGCGGAGTGTGAGCATGCCCGGGATCAAAGTCACCGACATCGCATGGGGGCGATTTCGCTCGCCCGACCTCGACGTGCAGGAGGAGTTCCTGACCCGGTTCGGCCTCGTGCGGACCGAGCGCACCGCGAACGCGCTCTACATGCGTGGCACCGATCCACACCATCACATCCACGTCACCGAGAAGGGCGACCCGAAATTCATCGGCTTCGCTTACCACGCGGCGAGCGAAGAGGACCTTGCTCGCCTCGCCAAGATGCCGGGCGCATCGAGCGTCGAGGCCATCGACGAGCCGGGTGGTGGCAAGCGGGTGCGGCTCAGCGAGCCGAACGGCTATCAGATCGAGGTCGTGCACGGGATTGCGCCGGTCGCGCCGATCAAGGGCAAGCCGCGGCAGAAGCTCAACAGCGGCGAGAATCCGCTCTCGCGCGCCGGCGAGCTGATGCGGCTGCCGAAGGGGCCATCCCACGTCAAGCGCGTCGGCCACGGCGTGCTGATGACGCCGAAGTTCGCCGAGACGGTGAAGTGGTTCCGCGAGACGCTCGGCTTCGTCTGCTCGGACGACGTCTATGCGGGCGCGAAGGAGAACCTGATCGGCTCGTTCAACCGCTGCGACCGCGGCGACACCTATGTCGACCACCACGTCTTCTTCTGCCTCAACCATCCGAAGACCGGCCTCAACCACCTGTCCTTCGAGGTCGAGGACATCGACGACGTGTGCATGGGCCACGACTGGCTGCAGCAGGCCGGCAAGTACGAGCACATGTGGGGCATCGGGCGGCACGTGCTCGGCAGCCAGGTCTACGACTACTGGGCCGACCCCTGGGGCCGCGTGCACGAGCACTGGGCCGACACCGACCGGCTCAACCTCGCCAACGGCTCGAACCTGGTCGCCGCCGAAGAAGCGCTCGTCTCGCAATGGGGCGAGGCCCCGCCGGAGAAGTTCATCAACCACGCGAGCGCGTAGCCGCTTGCTCATGCGCTTGCGCCCCTCCCCGGCGTGCGGGGAGGGCGGGGAGGGCGGGGAGGGGGCTCTCTCCGCGAGCTCGGAGCAAGCGGCAGCCCCCTCTCTGTCTCTCCCCTGCAAGCGGGGGAGAGGACCCTCAAACTACGTCCGGTCCCTCCGTCAGCAGCGCCCGCAACCCCTCGCGATAGCTCGGGTACCGCAACCGCACGCCGAGCACCTGCTTGAGCTTGTCGTTCCGCACCCGCCGGTTCTCTGCATAGAAGCTCGCGGCCATCGGCGACATGGTCTTCACGGCCTCAGCAAACGGTATGGCGGAGGGCGGAGGCACCCCGAGCAATTCCGCCGCAAAGGCGATCGGATCGCCCGGCGGGCTCGGAACGTCGTCGACGACATTGAACGCGCCGTCGGCACGATGCGCCAAGGCGGCGTCGATCGCCTGCGCGATATCGGCGACATGGATGCGGTTGAACACTTGACCTGCCTTGTCGACATTGCGCGCGCGGCCGCTGCGCACGTTGACGAGCGCATTCTGCCCTGGACCGTAGATCCCGCCCAGGCGGAGAACCGCGACGGAAATGCCGCGCCGCCGCCCGAACTCCTGCCAGGCGCGCTCGGCCGCAATTCGCGGCCGCGCCCGCTCGTTCGCTGGTTCGAGCGCCGCCGTCTCGTCGACCCAGCCGCCGCCGCGGTCGCCATAGACACCGATGGTCGAGAGCAGCACCACCGAGGTCAGCCGCGGCGCGGCCGCGAGCGCCTCGTGCAGCGCGCGCAGCACAGGGTCACCGCGCTCGTCCGGCGCGGCCGAGATCAGCAACGCATTGGCCTGCTCGACCAGGGAGGGCAGTGGCCGCGACGCCGCCTCGCCGGCGAACACCGTCATCTCGACCCTGCGGCCGTCGAAGTCGCGGGTCGCCAGGTCGGCCGCGCGTTCGCCGTCGCGACTGGTGCCGATGATCCGGATGAAGCGCCGGCCGAATTCACCGACGTAATGCTGCGCGCAGTAGCCGAGACCGACACAGAGCAGGGTAGACATCGCGCCAGGATGATCCGGTGATAACGTGTCGGCAAGCGCGCGATCTCCATGAGGCCGACATCATGAAAATCTATCTTGCCGGGCCACTCGGCTTCTCCGAAGCGGGACGTGCGTTTCACGAGAAGGCCGTGGTCCCCACCATCCGCCGCCTCGGCCATATTGGCCTCGATCCGTGGAGCGCGACCAATCCGCTCGGCATCGAGCCCGGGCTCGCCGCCGAGGTCGCCGCCGTGACGAAAATGCCCTTTGGCGAGGGGCGGCGTGATGCCTGGCGCAAGCTCAACCTGCGCATCGGTGCGAAGAACCAGGGCTTGATCGACGGCTGCGACCTGGTCTTCGCGGTGCTCGACGGTGCCGACGTCGACAGCGGCACCGCGGCCGAGATCGGATATGCGTTTGCGAAGGGCAAGCCGACCGTCGGCTATCGCGGCGACTTCCGCGTCACGGCCGACAACGACGGCTCGATCCTCAATCTCCAGGTGGAGTACTTCATCTACGCGAGCGGCGGCACGATCATCACGCAGATCGACGAGCTCGCCACCGCACTTGCCGCCGTCAAGGTCGCTTAAGCGAGTGCCGCGTCCCACTCGTCGATCACCGCTGCATCCATCTCGGCGTCGCGTCGGCGCTCGCGCCATTCGGCAACGTGCTTCTTCGACACGAGCCGCTCCAGCGCCCACACGGCGGCGCCGCGCACCAGCGGCGAGGCATCGCCGAGCCGCGCCTCGGCGGCCGCCGCGAGCGCGGGCTCGCCGCTGTTGCCGATGGCGATCAGCACGTTGCGCACGAAGCGGTCGCGGCCGATCCGCTTGACCGGCGATTTCGCGAACAGGGCGCGGAACGCGGCGTCGTCGAGCGCGGCGAGATCGTCGAGCCGCGGCGCGACCAGCGCCTCGCGCGCCGCGAGCTTGGCTTCGCGGCCCGCGTGCGCGAACTTGTTCCAGGGGCAGACCGCGAGGCAGTCGTCGCAGCCGTAGATCCGGTTGCCCATCAGCGGGCGCAGCTCGCGCGGGACCGGGCCTTTGTGCTCGATCGTCAGATACGAGATGCAGCGCCGCGCATCGAGCCGATAGGGCCCCGGAAACGCCGCGGTCGGGCAGACGTCGAGACAGGCATGGCACGCCCCGCAATGATCGCTCTCGGCCGCGTCCGCCGGCAGCTCGAGCGTGGTGAAGATCGCGCCGAGAAAGAGCCACGAGCCGAAGCCGCGCGACACCAGATTGGTGTGCTTGCCCTGCCAGCCGAGCCCGGCGCTCGCGGCGAGCGGCTTCTCCATCACGGCCGCGGTGTCGACGAACACCTTGACGTCGCCGCCCGCCTGCGCGACCAGCCAGCGCGCCAGCGCCTTGAGCCGCGGCTTGATTACATCGTGATAGTCGTCGCCCTGGGCATAGACCGAGATCGTGCCACGGGTGCGCTCCTGCAGGATCGCCAGCGGATCGCGCCCGGGCGCGTAATTGACGCCCAGCATCACGATCGAGCGCACGTCGGTCCACAATGTGCGCGGATCGCTGCGCCGCGCCGGATTCGCGGCGAGCCATTCCATGTCGCCGTGGCATCCGTCGGCGATGAAGCGCTCGAGCGCAGCACCGGCATGCGGGATCGCGTCGGGCCGCGTCACCGCGAGTGTGTCGAAGCCGAGGGCGCGCGCCTCATCGGCGAGCGCCTGCTTCAGCGCCTCAATATGGTTCAGAAGTCGAGATCCGCGTAAGTCGGCGACGGCGGGATGCCGGCCTGGGTGTCGACCAGCAGCGGACGGAACGCCGGGCGCGACTTCACCCGTGCGTACCAGCTCTTCGCCGCTTCGTTTTCGTGCCACGGCACGTCACCCAGGTAATCGATCGACGAGAGGTGCGCGGCGGCCGCGAGATCCGCGTAGGAGAGCCGCTCGCCCGCGAGCCAGTCGCGCGTCTGCACCAGCCAGCCGACATAGGCGAGATGATAGCGGATATTGCTCAGGCCCGCACGGATCGCATCCGTGTCGGGCGAGCCGCCGCCGTGCGCCTTGCTCATCTGCCGCTTGAGCACGCGCTCGGTGGTGAGCGGGCCGCTGACCTCGGCGTAGAACTTGTCGCTGAACCACGCCATCAGGCGGCGCACCTCGACGCGCGCATGCAGCTCGCGCGGCAGCAGCCGATGCTCGCCGAGCTCGGTTCCGCGCGTCTCATCGAGATATTCGGCGATGGTGCGCGCTTCGGGAATCGGCGGGAACCCTTCCTCGACCAGCACCGGCAGCGTGCCGGCGGGATTCATCGCCAGAAAGTCGTGACGCCGCTCCCACGGACGCTCTTCCACCAGTCGATGGGCGAGCCCGTACTCGTTGAGCGCGAGCCGCACGAAGCGCGAGTGCGGACAGAAGCCGTGATGAAACAGCGTCAGCATGAGCTTTGCGAGAAACGCGCCGGGCCGTCGTCCCGGGCGGCGCTACAATCGGGCGGCAAACGTATAGAATTCCTTAATGTGGTGCCATCAGGGCGGTGAGAGCCGTGCGGGATCAAGCATTTACCGTTGCCGGGACAGCATGGATCGGCGAGAAGAGCGTTAGCCACGAATCGGAATAGTCCGCGCGGGGCGGGCGATCAAGCGGCGGAGACGCAGACCCGATGCTCGACTTCATCAAGGCGGCGGTTCTCGGCGTGGTCGAGGGGTTCACCGAATACCTTCCGGTGTCGTCGACCGGACATTTGCTGCTGATGCAGCATTTCTTCGGCTTCGGCGACGAGAACTTCGGCAACACCTTCGCGATCCTGATCCAGTTCGGCGCGATTCTGGCGCTGCTGTCGATCTATTTCATGCGCATCGTCGGGCTCAGCGTCGGCTTGTTCATCGACGCGACCGCGCGGCGCTTCGTCATCGGCATCATGCTCGCGTTCCTGCCCGCCGCCGTGCTCGGCGCGCTCCTCCACAACTTCATCAAGACGGTGCTGTTCAACCCGTGGATCGTCTGCGTCTCGTTGATCGTCGGCGGCATCGCGCTGGTCTGGGTGGAGAGCCTCGAGCTCAAGCCGCGCCATCGCGACGTGATCACCTATCCGATGCCGATGTATTTCGTGATCGGCGTTTTCCAGTGCCTGGCGATGATTCCGGGCGTGTCGCGCTCCGGCGCGACGATCGTGTCCGCGATGCTGCTCGGCTCCGACCGCCGCGCCGCGGCAGAGTTCTCGTTCTGGCTCGCCATGCCGACCATGGCGGGCGCCTTCGCGTTCGACCTGTGGAAAAGCCGGCACGACCTGAGCACCAACGGCCTATGGCTCATCGCCGTCGGCTTCATCGTCTCGTTCGTGTTCGGCTGGATCGTGGTGAAGACGTTTCTCGGCTACGTTTCGCGCCACGGCTTCATGGTCTTTGCCTGGTGGCGCCTCGCCGTCGGCGCACTCGGCCTCGTCGCGCTGACCCTCGGCCTCGGCGCGCACTGAGCGCTTTTCGTCATGCCCGGCGAATGCCGGGCATCCACGTCTTTCTTGACGCCTAAGACGTGGATGGCCGGGACGTAGGCGAGCGAAGCGACGCCGTCCTTCGAACGGCTACGCCCGGCCATGACGGAGCAGCGTGTTGCGCGAAATCTACCCAGCACGCAGCCGCTGAAATTGCCCGGCCGGCCGGAAGCGCCACAGATAGGACGGCACGATCGCCTGCATCGAGGTCGGCTCGATGCCCAGCCCCGCCAGCGTGCGGCCTTCGCTTTTCGCCGCCTCCGACACCACGCTGTCGCTCTTGAGCAGCTCGACCTGATCGCGCGTCAGCAGCGGCGCACCGGGCAGCATCTGCAGGATCGTCGCCTGCAGCTTGGCGAGTCCGAACGGGATCGGCAGCAGCAGCCGGCGGCGGTCGATGGTCGCGAGCACGAAGCGCATCAGCTCGCGGAAGCTCAGCACCTCGGTGCCGCCGAGCTCGTAGGTGGCGCCCGGCCTGGTCGCGCCCGCGACCGCGGCGACAAACGCCGATCCGACGTCGCCGGCGAACACCGGCTGGAAGCGCGTCTTGCCGCCGCCGATCAGCGGCAGCGCCGGCAGGAAACGGGCGAGTGAGGCGAACTTGTTGAAGAAGTCGTCCTCCGGACCGAACACGATCGACGGCCGGATGATCGTTGCGCCCGGCGCCGCCGCGAGCACCGCCTGCTCGCCCGCCGCCTTGGTGCGCGCATAAAGCGAGCCCGACTCAGGGTCGGCGCCGATAGCCGACATGTGCACCAGCCGCGCGCCATGCAGCGCGGCCGCGCGCGCGACCGTCTCGGCGCCCTCGCGCTGGATGGCGTCGAAGCGCTGGCGGCCTTTCTGAAAAAGGATACCGACCAGGTTGACCACGGCGTCAGCATCGCGCACGGCTGCCGCGACCGAGCCGGCGTGACGCACATTGGCCTGGACCGTGTGGATCTGCCCGACCCGGCCGAGCGGCTGGAGGTGGCCGGCAAGCTCCGGCCGGCGCACCGCGACGCGGATGCGGTAGTGCTGCTTGGCGAGTGCCCGCACGACATGGCGGCCGATAAAGCCCGAGCCGCCGAAGACGGTGACGAGCGTGTCGTAGTTCGATTGGACGGACATGCGGCCTCGTTGGGTGCGCGCATCGCGCCGGGCGAGAGCGCGCGTGCGGGATACAGGATCGGTCGAGGACTGTGAAGAGGGCGCCTTTTCCCTCCCCGCGGGGAAGGACGCGCGCGAAGCGCGCCGGGAGGGGGCAAGTCGACGGGGCTCGCCGCACCGTTTTCGCACACCAGCGCCCGCTCATTGACAACCCGAAGCCCCGGCCCCTATGTCTGCGCCGTTGCCCAGGTGGCGGAATTGGTAGACGCACTAGTTTCAGGTACTAGCGCCGCGAGGCGTGGAGGTTCGAGTCCTCTCCTGGGCACCATCCGCAAAAGCCAACGTTGATTTCACTTAGATTTTTTGCCGTAAAGTCCCACCGGAGCCGTCGGTGGGACTTGCTTCTGGCTTGTTTTGTTCATGCGGCGCGAGCATATGCATCGCGGACGCCGCCAAGCGTTTTTGATCGGCGGCGCGCGTGTACTGCTCAGCCATCTTCAGCGTGTCCCAGCCGAACATCGCCATCAGCTGGTGGGCAGTCGCGCCCTTCTCCGCAGCGATGGTTGCGCTGGCCTTCCGGAGCCCGTGAGCGCGTCCGGGGACGCCGGCCTCCTTGCAGCGATCCCCAAACCAATTGCCGAAGCCAGCGTCCGTAAACGGCTTGCCGTGCTCTGTGACGAGGAAAGTCATGTCGCCGCATGGAGAAGCATCAATGATGCGCTGTAACTCAGGCAAGACCGGAAGCGTCAAACGCTTCGGCTTGCGCTTGCGTCCCTTGAACTGGGTGAACGTCAATTTCGCATCCCTGACGTGTTGGCGACCAAAACGCGTGATGTCCGACCGCCGCTGGCCTGTCAAAAGTAGCAACGCGAGCGCCAATCGCGCCTTGGTTCCAATCGCATGGCGTTGTTCGAAACGGGCCACCTCATCGAGGGTCCATGTGTGGTAGCCACCAGGGTTGTGGCTCTTCAGATAGGAAACCTCACGCGCAGGATTCGTTGATGCGAGTGCCTTCCCGCCGGCATCCCTCTTCCGTGTTGCCCACTTGAAGACGGCACGGATTGCCTTGAGACGATTGTTCGCGCCCTCAGGGAAGGCGGTCTTCCTGTCCCGAAGCACCTCGATTGCGTCGACCGTCATGTGGGACAGCGGAATATCGCGAAACAGTTTGGCGGAGCCCGGCGCAATCGGCTCACCGAACGTCGCTTCGAGAACGCCGCGCCGAACGTGCCGCGTTCGTTCGTCAAGTGCACGATACTCGGCACACTCCGCGAAATATTTCACACATAGCCACCGCCACGTGCCCGGTGGGCTCCCGTTCCTTGGAGTCGGGTCGGGGCTGCCTTTTGCGGCTTCGTATGCAGCCATGAACTCTGGAGTCCACGGCGTGCCGCGAAGCCGGACCTTCGGCTGGTTCTTTGCGCGATAGTAGACGCGGATGTTGCCGTGACGGTCGGTGTCCTCGACACATCCAGCAGGCAGGCGGCGGGGCATAAGATTGCAAGCCGCGGTCAGACCGCGACCCTCCAGTCATCGCTCGACTCTACATGTTCGAAAGGCAGATTTTCGAACGCCGCGTCAAGGTCGCGGATGTCCCACACTTTCCGCGCATCAATCAGCCTCGCCGGTCCGATCCGACCATCCTTTCGAAGCTCATCAAACTTGGAAGCTGATATTCCCAAGTATCGCGCTGACTGTTCGCGTGAGAGCGCACGCGGCATGATGACCACCTGATCGTGAGTTGGCCTCCCGGCCATGGGCGTTTCCTACTTGCTCTTCTCGGGGCGCAAGCTGCTCGCAGCCGCGACCAAATCAATTTCAGGATCAAGGCGGCAGTACGCACCTTCAGCAGAGGCCCCCCGTAGGCCGTGCCCTACGGGGAAATTTAGAATGCACCCGCGTTTGTGAGGGTGGCAATTCCTGTGTTCCTGGTCCGTATATGGACCAAACACGCCCTCGGAACTGATGGCAGTGCCGCCTTCGCTTGTGAGGGTGGCGTTTTGTCTTCAGGCAGCGGCCGCATCGCGCCAAGGCTCGCTGGTTAGCGAACTGGCGGCGATGAACTGACGCCTCTTGCGCCGTTCTGCTGCTGCCCTGCGCATCGAGCGTTCCTGCTTCCGCTCTTCCTTGACCCGCTGAACGATTGCTTTGGCATGCTCAATCGTCTTGATGCGGTTCCATAAGTTCGTCGGCGGAATGGGGCCGTTTTGGACGAGCGATCCCACAGCCAAGTGAGCGTATATATCGAAGGATAGCGGCGCTCGGCGGATGCCCGCCGCCCGCGCCGAACCTTCATCCAGCCGAGCGCTTCCGCGTGGGCGATTCCGTCCGCGATACTGTTTGGGGACATGCCCCGCTTTTCGAAGTCGATGTACGGGACCTTGAGGTTGCCGTTCTCCACACGGCCGTGCCTCAAGTGTTCCTGCATCACGGCAATGAGCGCGTCCCTTCCACTATGTGGGAGGGCCAACCACGCTGGTGACTCCAGCATCTCCGCGGTGATCCAAATCCAGCAACTGCCTTCAGGAGGCGCGTCTTCCTTCTTGGCCAGACGCTTCCGCGTGCGTTGCGGCTGCCTGCTCGTGCTCGCCTTCATGCGATATCCGTGTTTCTACCCGGCGTTGGTGCGGAGGGGCGGCCACGTTCACGCTATATGCGTTTGTGGTGCCGCCCCACGCTTGGCGCTCTCTGGGACGCCTGAACGCGGTCTGCATGTCTGCTGTGCCTTGCCGGTGTGCGAGTAGAAACATCACGGGGAATTCGCGTTGGTCGGTCATTGCCTTGTTCGCTGCCCATCGTGTTTTGGCCGAATCGGGCGGTTTGGCCAAGCCGATTCGGGCGCCGCTGACTGCGAAAAAGGTGGATACCTGCCGGGGCCCAAATCGGCAAAATTTGCGTTAAGAGGGTCTCTGAACACATTGAATTCTATAGGATTTTTGGAAAGGCTTAGTGGGGATAAGTGGCTCGCTGCCACAAAAAAGGGGCGTTGCCTGAGCTGAACAGAGCGCCTCGTCCCCCTTGCTGGGGCCTTGGTCGCGGGCCCACGGGGTGTTCTGAAATCCCCTCTCGGCCTGCTGCCGAAAAAGCCTGGAATCTCAGGCCCCCTTCCACGCTCAAAGCGATGTTCCGAAATCATTGGAAAATGGAACTTTTGCACTGATAATTGATCTGATATATTGTTCTGGTCAGTTCAAACTGACCAAGCGGAGGTTGCCATGAAAATCGTCTTAGAGCCAGCCGACGACTTAGCCGATGGCGTCTGGCGTGCGGTTGCCCCTCCGCACCAAATCGCCAAGCTCGGCCGGGGTGTTTCCAGCCAAGGGCAGCGTAGCGTGATCCTGGCCTCGTCATCGGAATTCAAGGCCGAGACACGCCAATTGTTCTTGGATGCGGCGACGGTGGCGGTCCTGAACGTGGGCACAACTCCCAGCGTCATTGTGATCGACACAGCCGTGGGTGCGGAGGCCCTAGCGGAGCAAGTCGCTGAGGCCGCCGGATACGCGCCCGGCGACAGTGAATTTCAGAAGCTTGTCGAGCTGGAATTGCATGGAGAGGCCCAGGAAGCGGCCCGCGATTTCCTTCGCGAGCTTCGCAAGCGATGGCCGGGAGACCTGAAGCGCGGCGAACGCAACAACTTCAGCAACACACCGGACAACTTCTGCTACATCATCGTGCAGCCACGAGCACAAGCGCTGTCGATCACAATTCGGGGGGTGCCCGAACGCTTCCTTTCGACGATCTTCAACCTTGGTCCCGACCGGCCAGGGCACACCCGCTTTTCGCTGCGGCGGCCGGAAGAGGTCGCTGAAGCGATTCGGTTGATCGCCATCTCGAAGAACCCTGAGGATGCCAACCCCTTCTTCAAGAAGAAGAGGGGCTTCGGCTCAGGAGGCGCAGAACCATGAGGCGGGTAGCGCTATATCTCCGTGTCAGCACCAGCGAGCAAACGACTGAGAACCAGCGTCGCGAGCTAGAGGCGGTCGCCGCGCGCCATGGATGGGCGGTGGTGAGCGTATTCGACGACGCGGGCATATCGGGAGCCAAGGGACGGGACGCGCGCCCTGGCCTCGATGCGATGATGAAGGGCGTTGCCCGGCGCGACTTCGATATGGTCGCCGCATGGTCCGTAGACCGTCTAGGAAGGTCGCTGGTCGATCTTTTAGACCTTCTGCGAGAACTCCACGCGAAGGGAGTAGACCTCTTCCTCCACCAGCAGGGCCTCGATACGAGCGTCCCTTCGGGGAGGGCGATGTTTCAGATGATGGGTGTCTTCGCGGAGTTCGAGCGCGCCATGATCCGGGAGCGCGTTGTTGCTGGTCTTGCCCGAGCGCGCGCCGATGGGGTCAAACTTGGACGCAAACGAATTGAAGATACAGACGCGCGCAAGGTGGCCGCGATTCGGTTGGCGCGCGGGGAAGGCAAGGGCATCCGGCGCATCGCGCGCGACATGGGCGTCGGCGTCGGCACGGTGCTCCGAGTCCTCGCGCCTGACGCGCGAGCCTGATGGACGGCGCTCCGCGCGACGCGATTCTATTCGGAGGGGGGGAGGCCGGTTTTGCCGGCGGCTTCGGACGCGCGAGGCCGGGGTGGGCCGAACCCAGTTAAAGGGGACCAACAGGGGCCCGACACGGCCGAACCCGTTGGGAACCGTCAATCAGGAGGGAGATCGGGCGTTCCGTCCGGCCTTATCCGCGGGAATCGCCGATCGAGGTCCTTGGCGATGTTCCGGGCACCGTCAAAGAACATGTATGCGATCAGCAGCACGAATAGCGCGCCTACGATCAGGAGCACGTAACCGCCGATTTGGTCGGATGGCGACGGATGCGTCATCGCTTCGAGCAGATTTTCCTCTGG
Organism: Xanthobacteraceae bacterium; assembly: GCA_035293985.1. Classification (GTDB taxonomy): domain Bacteria; phylum Pseudomonadota; class Alphaproteobacteria; order Rhizobiales; family Xanthobacteraceae; genus JAVDCA01. The sequence goes on along the minus strand of DATGLS010000014.1, from coordinate 4,887 downwards.
CGTCATGCCGATCCTCTCCCACATGAAGCCTCGAATAGTAGCACTATTGTCCGTGGTTTAACAGGCTACACCCTGCTGGCTTGCGGGCATGGACGCCCGCGCGCGCGTAGCTCGAAATCTTCGACGGTTGCGAGTCCGCACTGGTCTCTCGCAAGAGGCATTGGCGGTGGACGCCGGCATTGATCGGACGTACATCAGCAGGCTTGAGCGCGGGCTGGAAAATCCGACGGTTGCTGTACTCGAACGGCTTGCCGGCGCGGTTCAGGCAGACATAACCGAGTTTTTTGAGCAGCCCCGCCGTGGGGATCGCCCGCCCCAGCCTCTTCGACCAGGACGACGACGCAAAATCTGAGGCTGCTTCATACGCGCAGACCTTCGGTACCTCTTGATCGGAACGTGCGCCGCGAACTAGAGCCTGTCAGCGTCGTGGACGCTTACTCTTTCGCAGAGAGCAGCAGCGAGACTGTCAGACGCGCCGAAAATTTTTTGCATCCTGTCCATCGTGATCGCATCAATGGAGCAGTGCTTCCTGAGCTTCTTAATGGCGCTGTTGCTCGCGCCGAGCTCTCGAAATCTCATCAAGGCATTGCGGAAAAGCTCAGGCAAGGTGGGTTCCGCCAAAGCCCTGTAGGTGTCCGAAACGCGATCAAGGCTGAAACTCACTGCAAGCCCCTCTTCGAAGACGGTGGCATCCCGCCTGAACGCGCCAGCCATCACGTGAATTGATTCATGGGCAAGCTGGAGCGTCAATCGCTGACCGTCATCCGACGCGCCGTCGTAGTAGTAGACGTAGACCGTGTCACCGTGCGGCGCCAACACGGTCTCAGGCGTCAGAGCAGGCCGCCCGATCACTTCGAGCTTGTAAGCATGGCTCCGCTTACCGAATCGTGCCTCCGCGGTCGCAAGCTGCTCACGAAAAATCTTTTTTGCATCGAAGATCATGGGAGATGTTGAACGAAGCTGCGCTAGGCTCCGTCATCCTCTGCGGCGGCTTCGCCTTCGGATGCCATTGCGTCTATCGCAGTTTCGGCGGCTTCCTCTTGGCCTTCAAATCGCGATTCGTAGGCCCGCGCTAGCCCTTCCACAAATTCGTTCCACCGGAGGGTCGATCCAGGTGGAGGAAGGGTCGGATGAATTTTGCCAGTACCTGGATCGTAAACGACTACGCCGATTGCTTCCAACAGATGTGGTGCGTCACCCTCTGTCTCGCGGCCGCCTGCCCTCGTGATTCGCTTCACTGCACGCTGGATAAGGTGCTCAGTCGGCTTCCGTCCATCCGGTCGCTTTTTCGTCACCTTGCCGATCTCGTACGTCGGAAAAGTCAGAACGCCGCCGATGACTGCGAATGGAAATTTCAAGTGCAGATTCACACCGAAGGTTCGGATGTCTCCAAATCGGTTCCAGATCGCGCGCCCCACGGCCAAGTTGACTGGCTTGATTTCGACGGCGAGCCGGAGACCATCGAGAAGGTGAAATTCTGATAGATCGGCGTTGACGACCCGAAGAGCTCCCGAGACAGGATGTTCGCCAGTGCGAATTCGCAGATCGGGACGCAACCGCAGAAGGTCGTTCCGTAATGCGATTGCCAGACCAGCTGAGAGCTTGATCTGTCCAACCTTCTTCTGGCTGTCGTTCAGAGTGGGAGCGGACCGAACATATTCACTTGCGGCTGCAACATAGTCCTCGACGGTCGCGCGGCTATTGTCCGGGAGGCCGTCCACCAAAGGACAGCCGGACGACTTTTTCTCTTCTGGCTCCTTTTCCGGCGCCGCTTCGCCGGCCGGTGATTTCTTTTTTGCCATCGCCTCCCGCCTCGACGATCAGGTTGGTGGCGCCGAATAAGCGCGGTGCCTCGTTCAACTCTTCCAGCCGGCGGACGGCGATGTTGAGATACTTGGGCTCGATCTCCGTCCCGAGCGAATTGCGTCCGCTGAGTGCTGCCGCCATTGACGTTGATCCGGTCCCTGAGAACGGATCAAGGACTGTATCCCCCGCAAAGGAAAACATTCGAATCAGCCGATCCGGAATTTCTATCGGATAAGGCGCGGGATGACCATCGCGCGTCGAAGCGCCTCGAACATCCGACCATATCGACCGGAACCACCCTTGCATTTCCTCCTTCGTCAGCATGGAGAGGGCCTTCTGGATCGGCGGGACAGATCGGTAGGCGGTCGGTTTGCGGAGAAACAGAATGTACTCGATGTCGTTCTTGATCACGGCGTTTGGCTGATACGGCTTGCCATAGAAGCCAGCACCGTTGCCGGCCGCCTCCGTGACGCCGTTAGCGATTTTGTGCCAAAGGATTCCCGTGACGCAGTCGAAGCCAAGCCGGCGCGCCCGAACCATGATGTCGGCGTGCAAGGGGAATACTTGATGGCGACCGCGCCTGCGGGGAACGCAGACGTCGCCGACCACGCAGCAGACTCGGCCGCCTTCCACGAGCACGCGGAAGCAATGAGCCCAGACTTGATCGAGCTCATTGAGGAACGACTCGTAGTCGGCAACGTCGCCGAGTTGGCCTGCTCTGTCTTCGTATTTTTTTAACGTCCAGTAGGGTGGGGAGGTGACCACCAACTGCACCGATGAGTCATTGACCCATGACAGGTCACGCGCATCGCCAAGGCGAAGCTGATGCCGCGTGGTATCGAAGGGAGAGGGCCAAATCGAACTACGGTAGAACTTGTTTGCTCGCTGAAGCGCGGCGAGAGCCTCCGAAGTGTTGTCCTCTGACGGAAGGGGTGGAGCTTCGTCAACGGTATTGCTGGCAGAAGCACGCTTCGCGGCCATAGGGTGATTCTTTCGAGGTTTCGAGCATCGGCGCATGACCGCCGTGGGCTGTCAAGAACGGGCTGTGGAGGCACACGCCTTTCGCTCAGAATGGCCCCGGCCCATCGCGGTGACCCAATGCCATGGTCGATGGGGCGGAAAGGACTGACGCCATATGTCATTGATTCAGAATCCTTTTTTGACTCTCCCTAAGCTGTTGATTCTACGCATTAATCGCTTTTGGATTGTCACGAGATGCGATACTCTCATTTCTCGAATCGGACGTAGACAATGACCAACGTTGCGACAAAGCCGTCACTGGCGGATGATCTGTGGATGGCAACACGCTCCGCGCAGCGCGATCCGGCGCGTTACATCCCTCCGAAAGATCAAGCTTCAACGATGTTGTCGGAGGTTCTTCGCGATACCGGCAGAGCATTGGATACGAAGCAATCGGATCTTCTAGGGGACGCGAAGACCCCCGGAGACCTCCGCATCTACTACGCGGGCGAACTTGCTTTGTTGAAGCGTCCGTGCGTCGCCATCGTCGGCACACGCGACGTTTCGGTCTCTGGGAAGGCTGCCACCGAATGGCTCGCGAGGAAGCTTGTCGATGCCGGAATCGTTGTGGTGTCTGGCCTGGCGTACGGCGTGGATACCGTCGCTCACACCGCTGCAATCGAGCAGGGCGGGAAGACAATTGCGGTGATCGGGACGCCGCTCGACAAGGCATCGCCGTCCGAAAACGCTCCGCTGCAAGAGCGCATCTATCGCGAACACTTGCTGATCTCTCGATTTCGGCAGGGAGAGAAGACGTTCAGGTCAAGCTTCCCACTCAGAAACCGCCTAATGGCAGCGCTGTCGGATGCGACTGTCGTCATGGAGGCGTCTGATACGTCGGGAACCCTTCATCAAGCGGCTGAATGCACGAGGCTTGGCCGCTGGCTGTTCATTGCGAAATCAGTCGTTGATGATCCGAAACTAACGTGGCCGCACAAGTTCCTGAAGTACGAGACCTGTGTGGTGCTCGAAAGAGCGTCCCAGATCACCGAGCGGATTCTCACGTCTTCCCAATAGTCGCGCACTGAACTGATTTCGCTCCCGCTTTCACGAGGAGCTCCTGGCATGCCTCCAATGAGTTGCCAGTCTTTGTCACGTCGTCCAGCAGTAGGACTTCCTTACCCTTGATGAGCTCGGGCTTGGCAACCGTGACGCTCTTCAGATGAACTTCCTTGCTGCGATCTCCGCCGTGCGCCAGCTTCTCGATCTTTTCGGATCGGACAAGGCAAGCTGAGCCGTCCACGCGGGAGCCGCTCTCGGCCAGAGCTGCCGCCAGAGACTGGAGTCCCTTCCCCGGCTTCGCAGGGTCGTGGGAGGGCACCGTTACGATCACAATGCCATCCGATAGCTCTGGCGCGATCATCTCTTTGAAATGCTTGACAGCGTTGGCCCCTGCTTTCTTCAGGTCGAGGATCAGCCCACTATGAGGCGGATAGTTCTCGCGCGAGCCGCCGTTCGCCCTGTGAACGTTCCACGGCAGGTAGTCGCCATATACGGCGACCTTCTCGCGCCAGAAACGATCATGCTTCTTGAGGATGGCCATCCCCGACTCCTGTTGGCCCACCCTATCTAAATGCGGTTGCAGACGCCACAAACTGTTCTTGTGCGTGCGCTCTACCCACAGGGTTGTCTTTGCCCTTAACGGCGGCGCGGTGGCGGGACTGGCAAATTGCCCGGCAGCGTTTCCGACCGAATTTCGTCGAGTGCCGATTCGATCCAGTACCCGGTCGGGCCGTCCCCGGTGTGGTCTGCAAGCGCGAGTGCCGCCTCAAGGTGCTCGATCATGCGGGCTCGGAGCCGGGCTAGTTCCTCGGGCGGAGCCATCGGTGGGCCGCTCCGAATATCCCTACAGGGGGACGATATCGAAGCGGAAATCGTGCGGCATCGTCAGGTCAGGCCGCAGAATCGGCGAACCGTTGACTGCGGATTCCGATGGAAGCCGGCCACTGATTCCGATGCAAACCGGCCACCGATTCCGACGGAAGCCGGCCACCCATTCCGATCGAAGCCGGCCACCTTGTTGAGACCGGCCTGACGCTCTCGAAGTCGGCGAGCGAATCG
>DATGLS010000013.1:0-51467 GCA_035293985.1 Xanthobacteraceae bacterium | reverse complement strand
CGGACGAGGCGCTGGGTATGGGTGATCTTAGAGCGGCGCTGGAAGTGGTCGGCACCGAGATCGTGATACGGGGTGCCGTTCTTGAGGATGTGGTAGACGGCCGTGAGGATCGAGGCGGCGACTGCGCAAATCGCCTTCTTTTCGCCGCGGCGGGCGCGAAGGCGAAGGAATTGAGCCTGCAGGTAGCTTCCGTTCTTGCGCTTGGCCGCCCAGGCGCACTGAATGAGGGTCGTCTTGAGCCAGTTTCCGCCCTTGCGCATGCGGGTCGAACGGCGCTTGCCCGCGCTCTCGTCGTTGCGCGGACACATGTTGGCCCAGGACAGCAAGTGTCCTTCGGTCGGGAAGCGGCTCATATCGATCCCGGTCTCGGAGGTGATCGCCTCGGCACTAAGCGTATTTACGCCCGGGATGGTGGTGACGAGGTCGACGGCGACACGAAAGGGAGTGAGATTGGCCTCGACCTCCTGATCGATGGCCACAATGGCGCCATCGAGGCCATCGATCTGCCCGAGATGGAGCTTCAGCAGGAACCGATGATGGCTGGTGACGCGCCCGCGCAACGCTTCCTCCAGGCTGGCGCGCGAGCACTTCACGTTCGGATGCGCCAGCGCAGCGAGCCGAGCCGGATCGCTCTCGCCGGCGATCATCGCGTTGAGGATCGAGCGTCCGCTCTTGCCGAGCACGTCCGCAAGCTGCGCATCGAGCTTGATATTGGCGGTCTCGAGCGCCTTGTGGATGCGTTGAATGTGGCGGGTCCGCTCGCGAACCAGCTGCTTGCGCGTCCGCAGCAGGGCGCGCAACTCCTGCGTCTGGGCGTCCGGGACGAAGCTTGCCCGGATCAAGCCATGTGCCATGAGCTCCGCCAGCCAAGCGGCGTCACTTACGTCGGTCTTGCGTCCAGGCACATTCTTGACATGTGCCGAATTGGCCAGAATGAGCTCGATCTCACCGTCCGACAGGACATGCCACACGGGCTTCCAGTACACGCCGGTGGCCTCCATTGCCGCATGCGTGCAACCATTCTCCGAAAGCCAGTCCGACAAAGCCAAAAGACCAGACGTCGTCGTCGCGAACGTCCTGACCTCTGTGACCAGCTTGTTCTCCGTGGCAAGCCGCACCGAGCACACCACGGACTTCTTATGAACATCCAGTCCAGCGCAGCGCTGATACAGTACTTCCATCGTTTCCTCCACGAGTACCGCTGGCGTAGGGACCTCGTGCAGGGGATTCTAATACGCGTGCTCCACGGTCCAGCGGACCGATTGGCGACAGTCAGGGGTGCTCCAAGATCCCAGGGTCAAACTCACCGTCGGGCTGATTGCACCAAGGAGTTTCCGACCTCGGTGCCAGCGGACCCTCAGGATAGCACTCCCGCCTACCGCGCGTTTCATGCGTAGGGGTCGGCCACGCCGGTGAGCAACTCACCAGAAATCTTCTGCGGGATAACCCAGCGTCACCGACATGACCATGGCACCAGGGAACAGGCAAAGAGATACGCCGTTACGCAGGTACGCCCGCCCAGGGCCCACGAGCAAGAAAGAAGATGCCATGCGAAAACTCGTTCTCGTTGCCGCCTTCGGTGCCGCCGCTTTCGCCGCCGCCCCGAGCCGAGCGGAGTCACCCTATGCCTATCGTTGGTGTGCCCTCAACGGCGACCGCAGCGGCGCGACGTCCTGCTACTTCCGAACACGCGCGCAGTGCGAGGAGACCATCAGCGGGATCGGCGGCTCGTGTATTCCAAACCCAGGCTACCGCGGCGGAGCCCACAGGCGCTGACGCCCCAACAGACCGCGTGTTTCCGCCATGAAGCGCCCCCCGGACTGCACGCAAACCGTGCTCGTCGTCGAAGACGAGGCGATTGTCACGTTGCACGTGCGCCAGCTCCTGGAAGAGGCCGGTTTCCGCACGGTAGCGGCACGCGATGCCGACGCCGCGCTGGAGTGGCTGGCGAACGGCGAGGAGATCGACGTGCTGCTGACGGATGTGACGATGCCGGGATCCATGGACGGGGTGCGGCTCGCCAAGCAAGTAAGCGAACAGTGGCCCGCGGTCCGCGTCGCGGTGATCTCCGGGCAGGCCGTGCCGATCGGACTCCCCGCCGGAGCTCGCTTCTTCCGCAAACCTCTCGACCCCCGCGACGTGGTCGCCGAGCTTCATATGCTGGTCGATAAGTGAGCGGCGGCGCAGGCTCCCAAGCCGCAGCGCTCCCTTCGTCGGCAAATGATCGAGCAAGCTTGTGTCGGCGCTCGCTACGCGGCGCTCCTACAGCTCCCGCCCGATCAGCCGGCCCGCCGAATAGGGGCCGCCGCCGCGGATCGCGACCACGAACATCACGATGCCGATGAGCAGGATGTATTCGAAGCCGCCCTGGCTCGCCGCAAAGCCTTTCGCCAGGTGCACGGAAAGGGGGCCGATGGCCATCTCGATCGCCAGCGCTGCGGCGAAGAAGCGGGTGAACAGGCCGATGATGATGCAGACGCCGCCGGTCGTCTCGAGCGCGGTCGCGGCGGCGGCGAACGCGAAGGGCTCGATGCCGTTCTTTGCCATGATGTTGGTCACGACCGCGGGCACGCCTTGTGGAGCTTGCGATGCCGTGCATCACCAGGATGGCGTCGATCGTGAGCGCGTCAGCGTGTAGGCGGCATCGAAGAAGCCGTCGCAAATGCCGCGGCAGTCCCGGCAGAATCGGCCCGATCAGCATCCCGGCATTCGCGATGGCCGGCATGGTCGATGGCCGGCATCGGCGATGGTCGGCGGCGGCACCGGTGCGGTGATGACCGCGGTCGACGTCATTTAGCGCATCTGGCGGCGACACACCGTCCTGACGCGGGTCGCGCGTGGGAGGGGCGAGCCGCGGGCGGCGGATGTCGTCGGCGTCATCCAAAGGAGCACGTCTGCGATTCGGTCGCTGAAAGCGTGAAGGCTTGTCCCGCGCCACAATGGAACGTGCCGGCAACGAGCCGGTTTACGAGGAGATTGTACTAGAACTGGCGTGCTTGATTGTGGCTCCCCTGTCGGTCTTCGCCATCCTGCTATGCCTCGCCTCGGCTTTCGGCGTGATCAACCATCGGCTTCTGCACCTGCCGTCGTCGATCGGAGTGATCACGGTGGCGCTGCTCGCGTCCTTGTGCATTCTCGGCCTCGATGCCACTCTCCCGGGGCTCGAGCTGGGGACGCGCACGCAGCAGGTCCTCGGCACGCAGGCGCTGCCGCAGACCTTGCTCAACGGCGCATTATCCTTTCTGCTGTTCGCCGGCGCACTCAATGTCGACATGGCTGCACTCTGGCGCCGCAAGTTGACCGTCCTGCTGCTCGCGACCCTTGGCGTCGTGATTGCCACCGTGGGATTCGGCGTCGGCATCTGGCTTGTCTTCGCATTGCTCGAGGCCACAGTCCCGGCGACCTGGTGCCTGGTCCTCGGCGCGGTGCTCGCGCCCACAGATCCGATCGCCATTTCAGAAATGGTCGGCCGGGTTGGACTTCCGAAGACGCTGCAAGCGACGCTCGCCGGGGAAAGCCTGTTCAATGATGGCGTCGGCGTCGTGATCTTCACGGCCGTTGCCGCGCTCGCGGCGAACGGCGGCCGAAGCGCACCGGGCATGTTCGCGCTCGATTTCGCGCGCGAGGCGCTCGGCGGAATCGTGCTGGGCACCACCACGGGCTGGCTCGCATATCTGATGATGCGCAGCATCGACGAGTATCCGCTCGAGATCATGATCTCGCTCGGATTGGCGACCGGGACCTATGCGGTCGCCAGTGCGCTCGGCACCTCCGGCCCGATCGCGGTGGTTGCGGCCGGGCTGCTCATCGGCAATCGCGGCACGCGCCATGCGATGAGCGAGACGACGCGCACCAATCTGAAGCTGTTCTGGTCGGTGATCGACGAGCTGCTCAATGCCCTCCTCTTTCTGCTGCTCGGCTTCGAGGTGCTGGGCGTGACGTTCAGCGGACACGCTATCGTCGCCGCGGCGGTCGCCATTCCGCTGGCGCTGATCGTGCGGGCCGCCAGCGTGGTCGCGCCGATCTATTGGCTGCATGCGCACAATCCACAGCGCTGGCGCGGCTTCGCCATCCTCACCTGGGGCGGCCTGCGCGGAGGCATCTCCGTTGCGCTCGCGCTGAGCCTGCCGCCGACGCCGTGGCGCAGCGACATCCTGGTCGTCTGTTATACGGTGGTCGTGTTCACGATCCTGGTGCAAGGGCTGACGATGGAGCGCGCTATCACGCGCATGTATCCGCAGATTCGGGAGGCTCCGAAGCGAGATTCTTCGCAAAAGGGGAATTGAGCGCCGTTCGGCGAGCTCACATCTTCTCTTTGATGCCTTTGCTGACCAGCCACCAGTTCACCGGATAGCTGGTGGCAAATCCCGTGACCATGGAGAGTTGCATTGCGAACCAGAACGTGACCGAGTTGACCTCGAGCCGAAGCCCGAGGAGGCGCCAAAATACATAGAACTGCGCGAATGCCATGAAGCTGTACATGCCGAGCTGCCAGGCGGTGAGCGAGAGCGTGTCGGCCTTCAGCGCCTCGACCAGTCCGCGGCCTGGTGAGAGGTTCCGCATCGGCTTGATCGTGAAGTATTGGAAGACGACACCCAGGACGAACGCGAACAGGAAGTCCAGGATCCAGACCGCGAATGTCTTTTCTGCGAACACGGATTGCCAGCCGAGCCAGATCGCGACCGCAGGAAAGAAAAAGGTGAGCCATTCGGCCAGAATGTCCCCGATGCAGCAACCCGAGCCGCAGTGACAGGTACCCTTGGCAACCATGACAGGAAATGGCGGTGACTCTTCGCCGCGCTTCATGGCTGGCATGACCTCCGCGCGCGCCGCGACGCGGCCGTAGCGAAAGTAGCCCAGCAGTGCGACCAGGCTGCCGAACAGCGCGGTCACCGGCCACACAACGTTCATGATCCACATCTGCTGGGGGTGCCGCACCTCGTCGACCGCGATCACGAGCGCGCAACAGCCCGCGAGCGTCAAGGAGGCGAGTGAGAGGATCTGGAGCCACGCGGGAAGCATCGAATGAACCTCGCTTCGTGGCAGTAATGTCGGTCACCGCAAGGATGTTCCTCGGCCGGGAGGCATTGGAGACGACGTTGTTGAAGCGTTCCTTGCCCGAGCCAAATCGAACATGTCGTCAGTCCCGACGAGGTCAGATGCTTGGTCCGTTTGAGCCTCGATTGGGACCTTGGCGGGCATAGGGTTAGGAGCGGCTAAGACGTGCACTCATGAACGAACGGCGTTCGTGCGACGGCTTCAGCGGGGCGGAGACCAACCGCCGCTGCCGTTCAACGATATGGCGATCCACTCGCACGTCCACGTCAGGCCAATAGCTAAGCCGGGCTTCGTTTCGCGCGGCTGCTCCTGATGCGAGCGATCCTGTTTGCTGCCAGCTTGGCGGCTCTTTGCAGCTCCTTAACATCGGACGGAATTGGCACGTGACGCTGGGCATCGAGTGTTGAGACGATGCCGTAGAACGCCCCGCCGCTTGTGATCAGCGGCATGGAAAGTACGGTTCTGACGTTGGCGGCCTCGAAGACACGCCAATGAGGTGAACAATCGGTGTCGAGCATCACATCTTCTACGATGAAGGGTGCCCGCTTCAGCATTGAACGGCTGCACACGCTTCCGCCATAGCGGTCTACGCGGTGAAAGTACCGGATGAATTGCCGATCGAATCCGCGAGCATAGACCAATTGCAAACAGCGATAATTGGCCTCGACGAGCTGCGCCGTCGTGCCGGCAACGCCTGTGATCTCGCTCGCGTGGGATGCCAAGCACCTGAGGACCTCGTCCTCATGTGAACATGTTTCGAAATCGTAGATCAAATGGCCCTCCCGTGCAGCAGCAGATGCGAGGCGAGTCAGGACGCGAGGCTGGAGCGAGTATAGCAGGATTCATTGGAGCCGCAGCGAGAGTCGGGTTTGCACCCTCCGCCTATCAGGCGGGCAGCAGAATGCGGATCGTGCCTTACCTCATCATCGGGGTTTTCGAGTCGCTGCTGCTGGTCACCCTCCGGGAGTCTAGGACGGGGCCCCGTTGCGCGTCGTCGGCTATCTCGGCTTTTGTCCGCGCCATGTATTTGCATGTGAGGACGAGGTTTCCGACATCGATAGAACCGACCGACCTACGTCGCGGACGAGCAGTATTGCCTGCCGGTAAGAACGGACCGGGTTCGCGGATGAACGCCAGATACGCGCGTGGCTGTCCGCACATCCGAGCATGCGCAAGTTGTCCGCGACGATCGGGCATCCGCGCCGCCCTGCTCGCGTCCTATCATTGTCCAATCAGACTCAGTCGGACATCGGAGCGGCGGTTGCGAGGACGGATCGCCAACGAGATAACTGCCCGGTGAGGTGGCTCAAATCAAATGATCTTTGTGTCTACGCGATTACCTCGACACCGCGCCTCGCTACGCGGCCGGACGCAATTACGCCTTGCGGTCGAACGGCTCGTACAACGGCGGGCCCATCGGGTAACTGGGATAAGAGGAGGTGACTTCAACAGTTTGAACGAAGGCCAGTTGGAGCGCCACCACGACGGCGCGCCTGTTGCCGCCGCAGGCTGGCCCGATCGCGCTCGTGTCTGGTCGATGAAGATGCCCACCGGCGTCCCGCGCGCTCTTACAGCTCCCGCCCGATCAGCCGGTCCGCCGAATAGGGGCCGCCGCCGCGGATCGCGACCACGAACATCACGATGCCGATGAGCAGGATGTATTCGAAGCCGCCCTGGCTCGCCGCAAAGCCTTTCGCCAGGTGCACGGAAAGGAGGCCGATCGCCATCTCGATCGCCAGCGCTGCGGCGAAGAAGCGGGTGAACAGGCCGATGATGATGCAGACGGCGCCGATCGTCTCGAGCGCGGTCGCGGCGGCGGCGAACGCGAAGGCGGGCTGCAGGCCGTTCTTCGCCATGATGTTGGTCGCGACCGCGGCCACGCCGATGTGGAGCTTGCCGATGCCGTGCATCAGCAGGATCGCGCCGACTGCGATGCGCATCAGCGTGTAGGCGACGTCTACGAAGGTGTCGTAGAAGCCCCGCAATCCCGGCAAGATCAGCCTGGTCTCGGTCTTGGTTCCGATCATGTCGTAGCTCCCTACCGGTCTCCCGCGGACCGCCCCTCGGCATACGTTAGCAAAGAGACGCCGGCAGCAAAAGCGTCGCAGGCGCGAGACCCGGTCGGCGACTTGCCGGCGCTAGGCAATCGCCAAGGCTTCGTCGTACAGTCATGATCTTACCCGTTCATGGAGCCTGCGCCATGGAGCTTCCCCGCCGAAAATTCCTGCAGATCGCCGCCGGCGCCGCGGCGCTGCCGGCCTTGCCGCGCGCCGCCCTGGCCGAGGCCTATCCGACCCGCCCGGTGCACATCGTGGTCGGGTTTCCGGCCGGCCAGACCGCCGACATCAGCACGCGGCTGATCGGGGATTTTCTGTCGCAGCGGCTCGGCGCGCCGTTCGTGATCGACAACAAGCCGGGCGCCGCCAGCACCATCGCGACGGAGTTCGTCGTCCACGCGCCGCCGGACGGCTACACGCTGTTGGCGACGGTCGCGAGCAATCTCATCAATGCCACGCTCTACAACAATCTGCCTTACGATTTCATCCGCGATATCGAGCCGGTCGCGAGCGTGACCCGCACGCCGCTGGTGCTCGAGGTGCATCCCTCGCTGCCGGTCAAGACCGTCCCCGAGTTCATCGCCTACGCCAAGGAGCGGCCCGGCAAGCTCAACATGGCTTCGGGCGGCATCGGCAACTCGACCCACATGGCAGGCGAGCTGTTTCAGATGATGACCGGCACCAAGCTCACCCATGTGCCCTATCGCGGCTCGGCGCCGGCGGTGACCGACCTGATCGCCGGCCAGGTGCAGGTGATGTTCGACCTGCTCGGCTCGTCGATCGAGCAGATCAAGGCCGGCCGGCTGCGCGCGCTCGGCTTCACCACGGCCGAGCCGATCGCGGCGCTGCCCGACGTGCCGCCGATCGCGAAGTTCGTGCCCGGCTACGAGGCGTATGGGCTCGGCGGCATCGGCGCGCCCAAGGGCACGCCGCACGACGTCGTCCTCAAGCTCAACGAGGCGATCAATGCGGCGATCTTCGATCCGAAGGTCAAGGCGCGCCACGATGCCTTCGGCAGCATACCGCTGCCCGGCACGCCGGAGGATTTCCGCAAGCTGATCGCGAGCGAGACCGAGAAGTGGGGCAAGGTGGTCAAGTTCGCCGGCATCAAGCCGCCCAAGGTCTGATCGCCGACGTGGGCACCGCAGGGGGCATCGTATGCGTCGCGCAATCGCTCTCGCCATCGTGCTGACGTGCCTTGCGCCCGCCGGCCTTGCGCCGGTCGCGCGCGCGAACGACACAACGGCCGAGCTCGCCACCGGCGGTCTCATCTTCGTCACCACCGACGCGGTCGAGATGCGCTCCGAGAAGCTGTTCATCTCGACCAAGCAGGTGCGGGTCACCTACGCGTTCTTCAACAAGTCGGATCAGGACGTGACCACGCTGGTCGCGTTCCCGCTGCCGGAAATCCGCATCGCCAACCAGGACGACAATGTCGCGGTGCCGAGCGTGGCACCGGACAACGTCTTCGGCTTCAAGACGACGGTCGACGGCGTGCCGGTCAAGGCCGAGGTCGAGCAGCGCGTGACCGCGATGGGCGTCGACCGCACGCAATATCTGCGCACGCTCGGCATCCCGCTCGATCCGCATCTGCCCGCCACCAACGCGGCGCTCGACAAGCTGCCGGCCGACAAGTGGCCTGAGCTGATCGCGCTCGGCCTCGCCGAGGTCATCGCGTACGACGACACCGGCAAGGGCATGCAGAAGCATCTCGAGGCGCGCTGGGGCCTCGCCACGACCTACTATTGGAAGCAGACCTTCCCGGCCAAGAAGCAGATCGTGATCCAGCACCAATACGTGCCGAGCGTCGGCGGCTCGGCGCAGACCGCGCTCGGCGCGCCCGCCCAGGCGACGATCCCCGGCTACGCCGACTATGCGAAGAAATACTGCATCGACCAGGCCTTCATGGCGACGATCCAGAGTCTGCGCAAGGCGAACAAGAGCGAGTTCGGCCCGCCCATGGCCGAGCAGCGCATCGACTACATCTTGAAGACCGGCGCCAACTGGTCGGGCCCGATCGGCGATTTCGAGCTCACCGTCGACAAGGGCTCGCCCGACGCGCTGGTGAGCTTCTGCGGCAAGAACGTGAAGAAGATCTCGGCCACCCAGTTCCAGATGCAGCAAAAGGATTTCTCGCCCGAGGGCGACCTCGCCGTGCTGATCCTCATCAAGAACCGTAATTGAAGTACACCACCTGGCGCGCGGCCCGCGCGACCACCAACCGAGAGACGACGGACATGCGAAAGAGCCTCATCCTTGCCGCGCTCGGCGGCGCAATCCTGGCGACCTCGGTCGCGCCCGCGTCGGCACAAGAGCGGCCGGACTGGTGCAACGAGCAGAGCCGCAAGAACGACGCCGAGTGGACGATCTGCCAGAACCGATCGCTATGGGATCTCGAAGACAACCTCAACAATTCCTACCGGGTCGCCATGCGCGAGCTGCCGCCGTCGCAGCAGGGCATCCTGAGGTCGAGCCAGGCGGACTGGCTGCGCGGTACCCGCGACGACTGCGGCTCCGACGTTGCGTGTCTGCGCCAGGCTTATCGCAGCCGCATCAATACGCTCCAGGACGTCGCCAGCCGCGGGCATTTCTGATTCTGTAGCCCGACCCGGATTACGCTTACGCTTCATCCGGGCGACGCCGCCACGCTCGGGATCTTGTCATGCGCCAGATCGTCATGGTCGGCTTCCTGCAGGCGCAGAACTGCACCAATCAGGCGAGCTCGTGGCGGCATCCGGCTTCGCGCACCGACAGCTGGTCGCCGGAATTCTACCAGCACATCGGTCGCGTGCTGGAGGAGGGCCGTTTCCACCTCGGCTTCTTCGATGACCGCCTGTCGATGCCCGACATGTACGGCCGCGACCACGGCCACACGGTCGCGCACGGCATCCGCTGCGTCAAGCTCGATGCCGTGACCGTGCTCACGGTGCTCGGCGGGGCGACCGAGCGGCTCGGGCTCGGCGCGACCTATTCGACGAGCTATTACGAGCCGTTCCACGTGGCGCGCGTGTTCGCCACGCTCGACCTGATGACGCATGGGCGCGCGGCGTGGAACGTCGTCACCTCGCTCAACGACGGCGAGGCGCAAAACATGGGCCGCGAGGAGGCGATCGCCCACGACCTGCGCTACGACCGCGCCGACGAGTTCATGGAGATCGTGCTCGGCCACTGGGACGCCTGGGAGGACGACGCGATCGTCCAGGACAAGGCAACCGGCCTCTTTGCCCATCCCGACAAGGTGCACCGGCTCGACTATGCCGGCCGCTATTTCCGCTCGCGCGGGCCGTTCACGGTGCCGCGCTCGGCGCAGGGTCACCCGGTGATCATCCAGGCCGGTGCGAGCGGACGCGGCAAGGCCTTCGGCGCGCGCTGGGGCGAGG
Organism: Xanthobacteraceae bacterium; assembly: GCA_035293985.1. GTDB lineage: Bacteria > Pseudomonadota > Alphaproteobacteria > Rhizobiales > Xanthobacteraceae > JAVDCA01. The sequence goes on along the minus strand of DATGLS010000013.1, from coordinate 40,972 downwards.
TGATCTTCGTCATCTATCCGAGCCTCGAGGCCGGCAAGCGGGACTACGCCGATTTCAAGGCGACGGTCGCCCGCCTCGGCCGCGACCCGGACGCCGTCAAGGTCACGCACCTCGTCAACACCGTCGCGGCGGCGACGAAGGCCGAGGCCGAGGACAAATGGGCCGAGATCGAGAAGCTGCCGCTCGAGATCGACGCGCTGTCGCTCCTATCCGAGGCTCTCAATTTCGATTTTGCCCGGAAGGGCATGGACGAGCCATTCACCGATGCGGAAATCGCCTCTATGTCGGGCCTGCAGGCGATCCGCGATCGTGTCGTCAACGTGAAGAGGAACCCGACCCCGCGCGATTTCATCAAGATCAGCGGGCGCGGGCGCGTGCACAACCCGGTCGTCGGCGGCCCGAAGGAAATCGCCGACCGGCTGGAGGAGTGGTTCACGGCGCCGGCCTGCGACGGCTTCGTGCTGTCGGCGACCCACGTGCCCGGGACCTACGAGGATTTCGTGCGCCACGTCGTCCCCGAGTTGCAGCGCCGCCGCCTCTTTCGCAAGGAGTTTTCCGGCGTGACGCTGCGGGAGAATCTGGGGTTGTCGCGGCCTGCGATCGGCGCCTGGCGGGTTCCTGGCACTTCGTAGGAAGGCTGAGCGAAGCGAAACTCATCGGCTGAGTCGGCCCCTTGCGATTCAGCTGATGGGTTTCGCGGCGGGCAACCCATCCTACGGACTAGACTAGCCGTTGTATCTATTTCCCGGCGGCGAGAGCGCCGCTTGGTCCGCCCGACCGCGGCATGTACTGCTTGTGCATGCGCGCGATCTGCGCGTCGTCCGGCTTGAGCTTCGCGGCGCGGGCGAAGTCGGCGGCGGCGAGGTCGCGCTTGCCGTCCATGACGAAGGCGAGGCCGCGCGTGTAGTAGGCGTCGGCGTTCGTGGGATCGAGCGTGACCGCCTCGGTGAGGTCGGAAATCGCGCCATCGAGATCGCGCTGCTCGACCCACCGGCTGTTATGCGCATATTGGTCGTAGCGGATCATGCCGCGGGTGGCGAAATTGTCAGCGCGCGACGGGTTGAGGCGGATCGCGGCGTCGAGGTCGGGCAGGGCGCGCGCGTCCTGATGCCGCTCCATGAGAATGCTGGCGCGAATTTCGTGCAGGGAGGCGTCGGCGGGGTCGAGCTTGATCGCGGCATCGAAGTCGGCGAGCGCGCGGTCGAGGTCCCCCTTGGCCTGCCAGGCGAGGCCGCGGTTGGCGTAGATATTGACGTGGCCGCTGCCCGGCAGGTCTGAATGCGGCAGCGCCTCGATCTCGATCGCGCGGGTGAAATCGACGATCGCGCGGTCGGGGTCGCCCTTCTCGCGCCACAGGATGGCGCGGTCGTTGTAGGCCAGCACGTTCTTGGGATCGAGCGCGATCGCGGCCGTGAAGTCCTGTCCGGCACGCTCGCGATCGCCCTTGGCATCGTAGGCGAGGCCGCGCCCGACCAGCGCGATCGAGCGCATTTTCGCGCCTTCGCCGATGTCGTCGATGATGCGGGTGCAGCCCGCGATGTTGCGGTCGGGGTCGTCCGCGTCGCAGTCCTCGTGCGCCTGCCGGGTCGCCGCGAAGGCGGGCGCTGCCAGAGTGAGGGGCGCCAGGAGAGGCGACATCAGCGCGCCGGCGATGATCAGTCTCGAGAAGGTGTTCATCTTGATGCAATCGGTTTCGCACGGGTCGGTGGTTAGTCGCGGTCCGGTCGCCGATGGTTCAATGCAGTGCGTTTCCGGCACGCAGCAGAGGCATCACGGCTGATCGGTGTTTCGGCGCACCAATGAAACGGGCCAGGCGGTCATCCGCCGGGCCTCGCCATTGCGCGGTCATGTCCCGCCGATCGTTCACGCGATTTGAATACGCAGCGCAGGGAGAGCCAAATGCGATCGCCGCGCCAGCAGGGTGGGCAAAATCGCGTGGCCGAGAGGTCGCCGCGTGGGCAACCGCGTGAGAGGCGATTTTGCCCACGCGACGCTCGGGCGCGGTCGCCGACCCTACGACCCTACGACCCTACGATCTCTTCGCCGGTTGGCTCAATTCAACCGCAGCTCCTCGATATGGCGCGGATCCGCCTTGAGCTCGCCGCGCTCGACCCGCTTGACCAGATCGGTGAGGAATGCGTTGGCGCGGCAGGAGAGGCCGAGCTTCTCGCCCTCGCGCACCACGAGGCCGTTGAGGAACTCGATCTCGGTGCGGCGGCCCTTCTGCATGTCCTGGCCCATCGAGGGGCGCTGGCCGGCCGCGGTGCGGCCCGCATCCTTGAAGCGCTGGTCGTCGCAGGCGCGCATCGCCGCCTCGTCGCCTTCGCCGGCGCGGGCGATCGTCTCGGGCTCGATGTGGAGGATCTCCTCGAGCTGGAAGCCGAGCGCCTGGCCGACGCGGATCGCCTCGCTGCCGACCCGGGTCGAGAAGCGGCGGATCGCGTCGTTCTTGAGCATGTCGCCGCCGCCGAGCCCGGTGCTGGCCGAGATGCCGTTCTGCATCGCGTTGGCGACGAGCTTCGACCAGCGCTCGCCCCACAGATTGTTGGTCACCTTGGCGCTGTCGGCGTGGCCGACCAGCCGGCAGACCTCCTCGGCGCGCTTGGTGATGCGGCCATGCGGCTCGCCGGCGCGGAACACCGTGTGGCGGGCGCCGTGCTTGGCGGCGCCGCGGTGCACGAGACCCGGCTCCGGCAGGTTGACCGTGATGCTCGACGCGATGCAGCCGAGCGTCTTGCCCCAGCCGACGATGCCGGCGATGGTCTCCTCGTTCATGCAGTTCTGCAACGACACGACGTAGCCGTCGGGCGCGAGGTACTGGCGGATCAGCATCGTCGCCCACGCCGTGTCGTACGATTTCATGCATACGAATGCGATGTCGACCGGCGCCTCCTTGGCGAGCTGCTGGGCGTCCGTCACATGCAGCGCGCGCACCGGCACGGTGAACTCCGGCTCGGACATCGCGTGCGTGACGCGCAGGCCGTGCGCGCGCATCTGCTCCACATGGGCGGGCCACGGATCGATGAAGGTCACTTCCTCGCCGGCCTTCACCATATGCGCGCCAGTGTATCCGCCGACCGCGCCCGTTCCCATGATGACAATCTTGCGACCCATGATGTTTCCTCCGTGGCCTCACCTTCTTGGAGCACGTCGGCGACGGCCTGCGCAAGCCGGGATCGATCAAGCGGGCATCGAGCCGCCATGGGCGTGAACCTCGGCGTCGCCGCGTGCGACGAACGAGTCCAGTGGCTGCGTCGCTCCGGATGCCGGCGCCCTGGATCGAGCCGCGAGGTACCCGATGCGACTGTTCAAGGCTTTGCTGATCGCGCTCGTGCTCGTGGGGCCCGCCCGCGCCGGCGAGCTGCCGTCGACCGTTGCGGTGCGGTCGATGGAGGCCGCGATGCTGCTGTATCGCTATGTCGGCGGTATCGCCGCATCGGGCGGATTACCCGACTACACCCGGCCGCCGGCCGCCGACTGGTTTCGCATGGCCTTCGACGTCGACGCCTTGGCAACGTTGCCGCCGCCGCAGGTCGGCGACGTGACGCTGATGCAGACCTGGGGCTACGCGGCCGACCAGACGACCAAGGCGATCCTGCGCAATGGCGCCAAGCCCGCGGTGAACGTCGATGACGCCACGATTGCGCGCAACGTCGAGCGCTTCGAGGACCAGTATGCGGTGGCGGCGGACTTCACCATTCGCGTCAAGGCGCGGGAGGCGACGGCGTACGCCTTGTTTCTCGATAGCCTGGGAGCCGAGCAGTCGGCGCCGATCCGCGCCGGCCATACGGCGCGCGCCAGATCGACGGCGGCCGAGATGATCGAGCGCCTTCTCGCCCCCTTCGTCGCCCCCGTGGGCAACGGCGTGAAGCCCGCGACCGCGCGGCGCGTGACGGCGGCCCTGCGTGATACCCGCGCCGTGTGGGCGGCCTTCATCGCGCCCGATGTCCGCTGGCCGATCCACGACCTCGCCGAGCAGGCGATGCACGGGACCACCGACGAGGAGGCGCGCCGCAACCTCGCGAGCTTTTCCGCCGCGCTCGTCGCCGCGAAGTGACGGCGGGATCGCGCGCGCCGCGTTACGGCTCGAGCGGCGTCGGGTCGTCGGCCGGCGGCTCGACGCCGAACGAGCTCGCCGTCATGCAGGTCATCGAGAAGCTGCCCGTCGTGGCGACGAGCGCCACCAGGCTTTCGAGCCCCATGGTCTGCTCGGCCGCCGCATAGCTCGCGTCCGATAGGCCTTTCTCGGCGAGCAGCTCGCGCGCGACCGCGTAGCAGGTGCTCTCGCGCGCATCGGACAGCGCCGGCTTCTGCCGCGCATTGATCGCGTCGATCACCGATTGATCGATGCCGACCGTGCGCGAGCGGCGTGCTTGCGCGAACCAGGGATAGCGCGCATTCCAGTGGCGGGCGACCACCAGGTTGACGATCTGCGTCTCGCGCGCCGACAGCGGTCCCCCGCTCAGCGACTCGCGCAGGCCCTGGCACGCCTCGAACAGCTTCGGCAGCCGAATATAGGCGTAATAAGGTCCGCCGACGATGCCGCTTCCCTGCTTGGCGGCGTCGTAGACGCGGGCCTGCTCGGCATTCATATCGACGCGATCGATGATCGGTATGCGAGGCATGTTTCCCTCCCTGATGTGCTTTAGCGGCAGGTGCCGACCAGCATCCGGTCCGCATTGATGCGGTCGCAGGTGGAATAGAGCGGGCCGCCATAGCGGTAGCCGCGATATTCGGACGGCCCGAGATGGACGGGCTGCGGGTGCATCACGTCCGCCGGCCGATGATGGGCGCGCACGTGCCGCGCGGCATGTGGCCGATGCCTGACGGTATGACGCGAATGCGTATCGGTGCCGGCCGGCGCCGGCGTGACGAGCGCCGCGCCGACCGCGAGGGCGATCGCGATCCTCATAACGGTCATCATTGCGCTGCCTTGATGCCCAGGATCTTCGCGAGCTCGGCGAGCTTGTCGCGCTGGGCGCTGACGCTTGCGGCGAACTCGGTTGGACCGAGCAGGGTCATGATCTGGCCGGTGTCGCCGAGTCGTTTGGCAAAGATCGGATCCTCGCTGACCTTCTTGAAGTCCGCCGCGATCTTCTCGCGCAGCGCCGGCGCCATGTCGCGCGGGCCGAACACGCCGCCGATGCTCGCGAAGGTGAGATCGGGATAGCCGGCCTCGGCGGCGGTCGGAATGTCGGGCGCGCTCGGCGCGCGCTGCGCGCTCGTCACCGCCAACACCTTGATGCGGCCCGCATTGCCGAGCGGCTGCACCACCGCGAAAGAGGTCGACAGCACCTGGATGCGGCCGCCGACGAGATCGTTCGGCGCCTGCATGATGTCGCGGTAGGGCACCCGCACGATGTCGATTCCCTGGCGCTTGGCCCAGCCGAACAGCAGGAAGTCGGAGATGCCCTGCGCCGCCGCGGCATTGAGCTTGCCGGGCTCGCGACGCGCGAGCGCGATCAGCTGGTCGAGCGTGTCCACATGCATCGCAGAGGGCATCGACACCGCGAGCACCACCTGCGAGACGCTGACGATCGGGTTGATGTCGCGCTTCACGTCGAACGGCAGCTTGTCGTGGCCATAGGGCAGCACGTTGAATGCGCCGGCCGGTCCGAACCACAGCACGTGGTCGTCATGCGCCTGCACGAAGGATTCGAGCGAGACGAGGCCGTCGCCGCCCGGGCGGTTCTCCACCAGCACCGGCTTGTTCCACAGCTTGGACAGGCGATCGGCAAAGAGGCGCGCCGTCATGTCGCTCGCGCTCGCCGGCCCGTAGGGCAGGATGAAGCGCACGGTCTTGGTCGGAAATGTCTGCGCGGCCGCACCGCCGCCATGCAGGCTCACCGCGAGCGCCGCCACAGCCGCCACTGCCAGGCGCCGCATCATTGATGTCCTCCCGAGCGCAGCGAGCGGCTCAACCGCGCCACCACGGCGTCCATCGCGGCCTTGTCGGCCGGGGGATAAGTCGCCTCGAAGCAAATGATCACGTCGTCGGGCGGGGTGGGGAAATTGCAGCGCTGGTAGAAGATGTCGCCCTTGCGCAGGCCCGACACGACGTAGTAGCGCGCCGTGATCTGCCGATAAGTGATGCCGCCGTCCGGCTCGACGTATTGCTCCACGTAGCGCTGCGGGCTGTCGCCGGCGCTGTTGTAGCGGCCCCACACGGCGAGACGCGTGCGGCCGTCGCGGCTGCGAAACGCCTGGCCATCGCCGTTCTCGGGCGGCGGATCGGTCCGCACGAAGAGGTCGGCCGGGTAGTCGATCGTCGCGCCGAAGCGCGGGTTGGCGTAGGTGGTCCAGCGCTGCTGCGCCGCTGCCGCGCCGGTCGCGACGGCGAGAATGAATGCGCCGAGGAGTGCGCGGATCTTCGTTGCTCGATTCGGCATCGCGGGGCTCGTTCGCATCGCGCGCACGATTGCGCGTCGGGCGAATGCGATTATTCCTCGATCGCGAGGGAACATGCAATCGATCGCGACCGCCATTTGGCGGCCGCGCCGGCCGAGTTGTGGCACGGGCGCGACCGGGCTACGTTGCGCCGCATGACGCGGCGCGGATCACCTCCCGGCTGCCTGCGCTGCGCGAACGTCGCGCTGCGCCCACGCGAGTCGCCGGCCGGAATTTCGTTCTTCGCGTGCCCGTCGTGCGGGCGCGAATATGCCGAGAAGGAAGGCGGTGCGCTGACCTTTCGCTGGGGGCATCCGGTCAGCCTTGCGCTCTATGGCGTCCAGTTCGCGCCGGATCCGCTGGCGCGGATGCAGCGGGTAGCGCAGGACCTCATGGCCCGAGTGCCGGCCGACCGCCTCGCCGCCATGATGGGTGAGATCGAGCTCGAGCTTGCCCAGCCGACCCAGCAGGTGCGCGACATCCTCGGCTGTGTCGCGCCCGAGGCCAGCTGTCGCGAATTCCTCGCGGCGCTGACGTCCACGGTGTCGCAGGCGCTTGGCCGCGCGCAGACGACCCGTTAGCGTAACGGTCCGGCGAAAAGGAAGGCTTGCCCGAGCGGGGCAGAGGCTGCGTTTCGCGCCGTGGGGGAAGGACGTCATGACGCTCGGCCGTCGTCGGTGTATTCGTCTTGCCGCGGCCACGATTGCACTCGCCGCATTGCCTCGCGCGGCGCGCGCCGACACATACCCCACCCGCCCCGTGCACATTCTGGTCGGGCTCGCAGCCGGCGGCCCGACCGACGTCGCGGCCCGCATCCTCGCCGATTGGCTGTCGCAGCGATTCGGTCAGCAGTTCATCGTCGAGAACCGTACCGGCATGGGCGGCAACCTCGCGGCGCAGGCCTTGGCGACGTCGGCGGCCGATGGCCATACGCTGATGTTCACCGGCCCCAATGTCACGATCAGCGCATCGCTGTACAAGAAGCTGCCCTACGATCTCTTGCGCGACACCGTTTCGGTCGGCGCCATGATGCGGATACCCGACATCATGGTGATCACGCCGTCGCTGCCGGTGCACTCGGTCGCCGAGCTCATCGCCTACGCCAAGGCCAATCCAGGCAAGCTCTCGTTCGCCTCGTCGGGCGTCGGCGCCTCGCCGCATCTTGCCGGCGAGCTGTTCAAGTCGTCGACCGGCGTCAACATGCTGCACGTGCCCTATCGCGGCTCGTCGGCCGTCTATCCCGACCTCGTCAGCGGGCGCGTCCAGGTGTTCTTCGACAATCTCAGCGGAACCGTGCTCGGCATGATTCACGAAGGCAAGCTGCGCGCGCTCGGCGTGACCTCGGCCAAGCGCTGGCCGACGCTGCCCGACCTGCCGGCGCTCGCCGAGACCGTGCCGGGCTACGAGGTCATCGTCTGGTACGGCATCTTTGCGCCCAAGGCGACGCCGCCCGCCGTGATCGATGCCCTCAACAAGGGGATCAATGCGGCGCTCGCCGACCCGGACATTCGCAAGCGCATGGCCGACATCGGCGGCGAGCCGATGCCGATGACCCCGGCCGAGCTCGATGCCTTCGTGCGCGCCGACATCGCCAAGTGGCGCAAGGTGATCGAGTTCGCGAAGATCTCGGCCGATTGACGAGGTCGGGCGTCGGCTGCTGACCAATCCGGCTGGGCCCGCGCGGTAGAGCGAGGGTGCAACCCATGGTATGTATTGTATCAGTCCGCCACGGGAGCGTTGGATGGCGAAGTTGGCACCGCTTGCTGAGCTCACAACTGTAAATGGCTCAAAGATCGTCTTCGATTCGGAGCAAGTGTCGGCCGTCTACGCGATTCCAATGACGACTTACGATCCAAGTCATGCTGAGCATGTGCCCACTGTGATCAAGACGCATGTGTGGGGCGTAACGGCGGCACCTAGTCCAATCGATGAAAAGCCGGATGCGTTTTTGCGCCGCCTCGGGATCCTCGATAGCTTCGTCGTCCTCCCCGCTCTCGGAGGTCCGGCATGGATCAAAGCAACCGCCGTATCACTGCTGATGGAGAAGTATCCCGGCGAATCGAGCCCGGATACAAAATGCTTTCTGCTGTTTAGCCCTGATGCCACGGACATCTGGCATATCAAAGAGGATGTTCCGACCGTGCGGGCAAAGATCGACGCGATCCGCAAGGGCGCAAAGGACTAAACCCCACAAAGCCGCCGTCCGTTCAGCCCGGCGTCAGCAGCAGCTTGCCCATGACGGTGCCGCTTTCCAGCATCTCGTGCGCGCGTGCGGCTTGCGTGAGCGGCAGGCGCGCATGGATGTGCGGCTTGAGCAGGCCTGTGACGAGCATCTCGATCAGCGCGCGCATGCCGGCGCGGCGCTCCTCGACCAGATGATCCCAGGTGTGGATGGAGAACTGCCGCACCGCCGGCGAGTTCGGGCTCGTGCGCAGCGTCGGCATGAGATCGAGCTGCGCCTTGCCGCCGAGCCCGCCGTAGATCACCAGCGTCCCGCACGGGGCGAGCTGCGCGATGTTGCCGGGAATGCTCGGTCCGCCGACCGGATCGATGATGATGTCGACGCCGCGTCCCTCGGTGATGTCGGCGACGCGCCGGCCGACGTCCTCTTCCTTGCGGTCGATCACGTGATCGGCGCCGAGCGCGCCGGCAAAGCGCGCCTTGGCGGCGCCGCTCACCACGCCGATGACCGTGAGCTCGGCGGCTTTGGCGAGATCGATCATCGCATTGCCCATGCCGCCGGCGGCGGCGTAGATCAGGATCCTCTCGCCCGCGCGCGGCCGCACGGCGTCATGCAGGATATGATACGCGACCTGGTAGTTGGCGAGCGCCGCGGCGGCGTCGAGGTCGATGCCTTCCGGCAGCACGAATGTCGCCTCGGCGGGCGCCACGACATAGTCGGCGTAGTGGCCGCCGCGGTGCGGCCGCTCGCGCGCCGTGGTGTAGACGCGCTGGCCGGGCTTGCGCGACGTGACCCCCGGGCCGATCTTCGCGATCGTGCCGGACATCTCGGTGCCGGGCGTCGCCGGCAGCGGCGGCATCCAGGCGTAGGTGCCGGCGCGGATCAGGACATCCGGCATGCCGACGCCGATCGCATGCGCGCGGATCAGCACCTCGCCGGCCTGCGGCTCGGGCACCGGCACATCGAGGCATTGCATTATGCCGGGAGGGCCGGGCTCGCTGAACCGGATGAGCTTCATGGGAGAATCGTCCTCGTTCGAGGGGCACCACAATATCCCTGTTCCATCGCCGGTGCCCGGTCCGCCAGTGCCGTCCTCGGTTCCCCTTTTGCACGGATCGCGTGCGCGATAGATTGGCTCGATTCGATCGCGCCCTTGCGCGCCATCCGCGGAACCGATCGAGCATGCCCGAGACCCCGGCGGCGGAAGGTCCGTCTGACCAGCGATCCAGGGACGAGCAGGCGCGCCGCACGACCATCCGGCTGCTGCAGGTCCTCGCCGCGGCCGCGCTGCTGCTGCCGCTCATGCTGTTTTGTTTCGCGAGCTGGCGCAGCCATGACGCGACCGAGGCGCTTGCCACCGAGCGGCTGGAACGCTCGCTCGACGTCATGCAGGAGCAGACCCTCAAGGTCTTCCAGTCGATGAATCTCGCGCTCGCCGCCATCGACGACCTGCTGGAGGGCAAGTCCGCGGCCGAGATCGCCGCTGATGAGCCGCGGCTGCATCGCGAGCTGCGGCAGATTCAGGCCGCGTTGCCCGAGGTCCAGTCGATCTGGATCTTCGGGCCGGATGGCCACCCGCAGGTGATCACGCGCGAGACGCCGGCGCCGACCCAGCAGGACTACAGCCACGAGGACTACTTCATGGTCCCGCGCGACGGCCCGCCCGGCGTCTATATCGGCGGCATTCATCCCTCCTTCTCGGGCGGCGAGCCTTATTTCACCTTCAACCGCGCGCGCCGCGGCGCCGCCGGCAAATTCCTCGGCGTGATCGAGATGTCGCTGCAGCCGAACGACTTCCGGAGATTCTATTCGCATCTCGCGACCATGCCGGGCCTGACATACGCGCTGGTTCGCGATGATGGCACGGTGCTCGCGCGCTATCCGGCACTCTCGGCCGAGACCCGCCTTGCCGCGGGCACCCGGTTTCACGACGCCATAGCGATGAATGCCGAGCGCGGCTTCTTTGTGAGCCGCGGCCGCTTCGACGGCCTGGAGCGGCGCTTCGCCTACCGCAAGCTGCCGGGGCTGCCGATCTATCTCAATGCCGGCATCGCGATCGCGCAGATCCGCCACGAATGGATCGCCGATATGGCGCCGCATCTCGTCTTCGGCATCCCGGCGACGCTGGTCATGTTCGGCGCAGTCCTCGTGGTCCTGCAGCGCACGCGCCGGCTCCATGCCGAGCAGGACGCCCGCGCGCGGGCCGAGGCGGCGCTGCGCCAGCGCGAGCGGCTCGATGCCATCGGCCGCCTCACCGGCGGGGTCGCGCACGACTTCAACAACCTGCTGATGATCATCATCGGCAATCTCGAGACCATCCAGCGCGCCGTCGCGGGCGGGCTCGAGGGTGCGGCGGCGCGGCTCGAGCGCGCGAGCCGCAACGCCATGGAGGGGGCGAAGCGCGCCGCGACCCTGACCCAGCGCCTGCTCGCCTTCGCGCGCCTGCATCCGCTCGATCCGCGGCCGCTCGACGTCAACCGGATGCTCAACGATTTTTCCTTGTTCCTGAGTCGCACCCTCGGCGAGAAGGTTGCGCTCGAGGTCGTCGGCCTCGCCGGGCTGTGGGCGGTCGAGGCCGACCAGGCGCAGCTCGAGACGGCGCTGATCAATCTCGCGGTCAATGCCCGCGACGCCATGCCGGACGGCGGCAAGCTCACGCTCGAGACCGCGAACGTCCATCTCGATGCCGCCTACGGCCGCACCCATGCGGATGTGCGCCCCGGCGACTACGTGCTGATCTCGGTGACCGATTCGGGGACCGGCATGGCGGCCGAGACGCTTGATAAGGCGTTCGAGCCGTTCTTCACCACCAAGCCGCCTGGCCAGGGCACCGGGCTGGGCCTGAGCCAGGTCTACGGCTTCGTGCGGCAATCGGGCGGGCACGTCGCGATCTACAGCGAGGTAGGCGAGGGGACGACCGTCAAGATCTACCTGCCGCGGCTCGTCGGCGAGGTCGCGGTCGAGACCAAGGCGGAGAGCGCGGCGGTGACGCCGGCGCCCGCGCCGGCCGAGGCCGGCCATGGCGAGCGTATCCTCGTCGTCGAGGACGATGACGACGTGCGCAGCTATCTCGTCGAGGCGCTGCGCGGCCTCAACTTCGACGTGGCCGAGGCCGCCGACGCGGCGGCCGCGCTCGCCGCGGCGGCCGGCCGCGAGCTCGACCTCCTGCTCACCGACGTGATCCTGCCCGGCATGAACGGCCGCGAGCTCGCCGACAAGCTCTCGGCCGAGCGGCCGGGCCTGCAAGTGCTGTTCATGACGGGCTATTCGCGCAACGCCATCGTGCACCAGGGCAGGCTCGATCCCGGCGTGCACATGCTGCAGAAGCCGGTGACCGCGGCCGAGCTGGTGCGCAAGATGCGGGAGCTGCTGGGGGCGCGGGTGGTGGCGTAGTCGGCGACCCCGCGCGCACGGTGTCCGCGCTCCCGCTCCCGTGAGAACGGCGTGAGAACGGGGAGAGGGAGCGCCGGCAGCCTTGCAAGAACCGCTCACGCGTCCCGATACCAATCCGCCAAATTCCACAAGTCATTGTCCCAGGCCGAGCTCGCCGGGTGCAGCTTGTTCGACACCGCGTGCGTCTTCGGCCGGCTCACCACCGGGATCACCGCGGCGTCGCCGCAGACGAGATCATTCATGCGGATGAACAGCGCCGCGCGCTTGACTGGGTCGAGCTCGCCGTCGGCGGCGCGATAGGCCGCATCGTACTCGTCGTTGCGCCAGCGCACGATGTTGCGGCCCTGCCACTTGTTCGCCTTGGCGCAGGCCTCCCACGAGGTGAACACGAGCATGAACACCTGCGGGTCGGGCTGCGTCATGTTGAGCGTATACAACTGCATGTCGGCGTAGAAATGCTCGAACGTGTCCGGATTGGCGATGTCGGACGAGAAGTACACCGAGCCCGGGACCGATTTGAGCTCCATCTCGATGCCGGCCTTCTGGCACGCCTGCTTGACGATCGCCTGGTTCTTCTGGCGCGGCGCGTTGGTCGACGTCTGGAAGACGAATTTCATGCGCTTGCCGTCCTTGGCGCGGATGCCATCGGGCCCGCGCTTCCATCCGCCCGCGTCGAGCAGCTGGTTGGCCTTGTCGATGTCGAATGCCCAGTGGATGTTCGTCGAGCGGAAGCGCGCCGGATTGTTGATGAAGTTGCCGGTGGCGACGCCGGTGCGGCCGTAGATGTGGTCCTCGACGGCCTTGCGGTCGACCAAAAGCGCCATCGCCCGGCGCACCGCCGGATCGGACAGGATCGGGTGCTTGGTCTTGATGCTCGAGCGCTCGCCGTCGACCTCGGTCCATGGGTCGGTGCTGTTGAGCTGGATGTGCTCGACCGCGCCGCCCGGGTCGAACTCGACATGGCCGCGGCCGCCTTTCTCCAGCCGCCGCAGGATGTCGTCCTCGACCTGCGTGTTCCAGGCGTAATCGTACTCGCCGGCCTGGAGGACCGCGCGCGCGGCCGAGATGGCATCGCCGCCGCCTTTCACCTCGAGCGTGTCGAAGTGGGGACGGTTCTCGCGGTGATAGGTGGGATTGAGCACGCCGCGGATGAGGTCGCCCGGACTGAAGGAGACGAACCGGTACGGACCGGTGCCGACCGGCGCGAGGTTGGTCGGCGCCTCGCGCGACTTCGCACCCCTGTAGGCCTCGAACAGGTGTTTTGGAATGACGTTGCCGCGCTGGCTCACGAAGGCGTCGGCCCAGAACGCGGTCGGCTTGGCGAAGCGCACCCGAACGGTGAGCGGATCGATCTTCTCGACATGGATGTCCTTGTAGCTGCTGATGGTCACGGCCGCGGTCGCCGGATCGGAGACGTATTCCCAGGTGAAGACGAGGTCGTCGGCGGTGAGCGGGTGGCCGTCATGCCACGTGACGCCCGGCTTGATCTTCCAGGTGACCGAGCGCCCGTCGCGGGCAAGCCCGTTGTTCTCGAAGTCGGGGATTTCGGCGGCGAGGATCGGCACCAGGTTGCCGTCGTTGTCCCAGCCCGCGAGCGGCTCGTAGAAGATGCGCGTCGCCTCCTGGTCCTTGGTGCCGGTCGCGAAATGCGGGTTGAGCATGGTCGGCGCCTGCCACCATAGCAGCTTGAGCGCGCCGCCGCCGCCACGCTTGGTCGGCTTGTACTGGGACGGCGTCTGCGCGCGCGCAACGCCGGCATGATCGAGCATCGCGGTCGCGAGCGGCGCCGTGAGTCCGAGCGCGATCATGCGATTGACGAAGGCGCGGCGCGACAGCCGCCCGCCTTTGACCTCGCCGATCAGGTCGCGCAGTGCCTGCTCATCCATGCGGACTCTCCGTGATGGTCGCCAGATGAGGCTACATCAATCGCGCAATCGGCGGGAAGGGGAGGCGCCGCCGTCGGGCGCCGGATCGTTCCGCGACCCGCGGCCGCAGGACGCCGCATCGCGCCGCTTCTTTAGAATCAAATCTTTCGCAACGGATTGGTCAGCGCGAGGAAGAACCCGGCGACCGTGAATGCCGAGATCGTCAGGAAGGCGGCGCGGAAGGCTTCGGCGATGTCGGCCTGGGTGGCGGCGCGTTGATCAGGCGGGAGTGCCTCGGCGAGGCCGTGGGCGTGTTGCACCATGGTGGCGAAGGCGTGAGCCGCATCCGGATTCTTGATCGACAGCACCGCGAACAGCACGGTCGCGACGAGCGCGGTGCCGAAGCCGGCGCCGATCGAGCGCGAGAACTGCACCGAGGCCGCCGCTTCGCCGAGCCGGCGCGGCCCGGATGCGCTCTGCACCGTCACCTGCACGACACCCATCACGGTGCCGAAGAAGAGGCCGTCCCACAGCATCAGCCCTGCCAGGAGCCAGACCGGAAACGCGGCGGCCCAGAAGGCGAGCGCGACGTGGGTGAGCGTGACCACGACGAGGCCGTAGATCGGAAACACCATGGTGAGCCCCGTCTTGCTCACCAAGCGTCCCGTCACCAGCGAGCCGGTGCCGATGCCGATGGTGAGCGGCACCAGCAGCACGCCGGTCTCCGACGCCGACATGCCGCGCACGACCTGGAGATAGATCGGGAGAAAAGTGATCAGCGAGACGAGCGAGGCGCCGTGGAACGCGGCCATCGCGTCGCTGTGCCAGATCGCCGACTGCCGCAGCAGGCCGACCGGGATGAGCGGGGAGGGGGTGCGCAGCTCCTGTCGGATCAGCAGCACCAGCGCGAGCGCCGCGGCCGCGAACAGGCCGCCCGCGAGGGGCGCCGCCGCCAAGTCGACGCGCTGGGTCTGCTCGAGCGCGAGCAGGACGGTGGTGACGAAGACGGTGAACAGGACCAGGCCGAGCGGGTCTGGCCGCCACGTGATGCGGTCGGTCGTCCGGCTGGGCAGGCGGAACGTGAGCGCGACCGCGATCAGGCCGATCGGCACGTTGATCAGGAAGATCGAGCGCCAGCCGAAATGCTCGGTGAGGTAGCCGCCCGCGACCGGCCCGAACGAATTGGCGCACACCGCGATGGCGGCGAGGTAGCCCTGGTAGCGGGCGCGCTCGCGCGGCGGGATCGCCTCGCCGATCAGCGCCTGCGACAGCGTCATCAGCCCGCCGCCGCCGAGTCCCTGCAGGACGCGGGCGAGCGAGAGCAGCTCGATCGTCGGCGCGGCCGCGCACAGGATCGACGCGATGATGAACACCGCGAGCGCCACATACATGAGTTTGCGCCGGCCGAACGCGTCGCCGAGGCGGCCGTAGATCGGCGCCGCGACGGTCGAGGCGATCAGGTAGGAGACGACGACCCAGGAAGCACGCTCGACATTGCCCATCGCCGCTGCGATCGCGGGCAGCGCGGTCGCGACGATCGTCTGGTCGACCACCGCGAGAAACATCGGCAGCATGATGGAGGGAAAGACCGTCAGAAACGCCGGCTTCTGCGCCGGCGCCACCACTTCGATTGCGGTCGATGCGGCGCCTCCCGGCGCGCCGGGGGCGGCGGGACTCTTGGCTAGCGGCGCTTTCGGCTCTTCGGCTGGCTGCAATGATTTTGGTCCCTGATCGCGCAGGTCTTATCAATGCGCCATCAGGACCGGCAAGCCGGCGTTTGCCAGGATGTGACGCGTGGCTCCGCCGAACATCATCTGCCGCAACCGGCTTTGTGTATAGGCGCCCTTCACCAGCAGGTCGCAGCCTTCCTTCTTCGCGTAGTCGAGGGTCGCCTCGCCGGTCGCCTCGCCGGTCCGACGCGGGCCGGGCTTGACCATCAACGCCTTCGCCTTGACGCCGTTCCGGCGCAGCTGCACCGCGGCCTCCTCGGCCGTCGGGCCCGGCGTGGTGCCGCCCTCGACCTCGAACACGGTCACGCGCTCGGCGAGCCGCAACAGCGGCAGCGCAAACGCATTGGTGTTGGCCTGCTCAGTGCTGCGATTCCAGGACACCAGCACGTTTTGCCCGATCACCTTCGGCACGACCGGCGGCATGACCAGGACCGGCCTGCCCGAATCGAACAACGCCGCCTCGAGCGGCGGCATGCGCGGGTTCTGCGAGGCGCGGCCCGGCCGGCCGAGCGCGATCAGGTCGAACACGCGGCCATAGCTGCCGATGAAGAGATCGTCCTCGGCCTCCTGGCGCGGCCACGCCCATGAGTAAGTCGCGGCCTCGCCGCTTGCGGCCGGCACATCATGCGTGCGCATGAATGTCTCGAACAGCGAGCGCGCCTGGTTGGCGAGCTCGGCGTCGTGCTCGAAGGCGCCCGAGATCGCGAGGCTCGACACCGGCTCGACCGCCACATAGGTGCCGGCGGCGGGATGCACCGCGAAGCCCTCCATGTAGCTGTCGAAGATGCGGGCGACGAGCCGCGCTCCTTCGAGCACCGCCGCCATGGCGTCGTGGTCTTCGGTCGGGATGAGGATGGATTTCATGGGTTCGGCCCGCCGCGCGATTCCATGGATGATGTCATGAGCATAGCGCAACGCAGGCGGTCTCGGCGAGCGCCGATTTTGCCGCGGGCCTTACCAACGGGGTTGGCCTGTGCAATGCTTGGCGTGCGTAGGGTGGGCAAAATCGCCGCCACCGATCTCGCCGCGTGGGCGAAGGCGCATCGATCTCGGGCTTGCCCGAGATCGACGGTGATAAAGGCGCAAGTCGGGCAGGCCCGACTTGCGTGCGATTTTGCCCACGCGGGCGCGGGTGCGGAACGCGCCTTCGCCCACTCTACGGCTCGTCGGAGGAAATCATGGCGCAGGCAGACAAAACATTCGATCGCACGCAGGCCGACCTCGGCAACATCACCAATCTCGGCCACATCAACCTGAACATCGCCGACCAGCGCCTGGGCACACATTATTATATCACCGGCCTCGGCCTGACCCGCGACCCGTTCCTCAATACGGGAGTGCGAAACATGTGGGTCAATGTCGGGATGAGCCAGTTCCACCTGCCGACCGGCGAGCCGAACGTCATGGGCGCCACCGCCGGGCTGGTCATTCCGGGTCGCGAGGCGCTGCTGGCGCGGCTCGCAGCGGTGAAGAGCCACCTCGCGGACACCAAGTTCTCTTTCCGCGAGACGAATGACGGCGTCGAGACCACCTGTCCGTGGGGCAACCGCATCACGGTGCACGAGCCTGATCCGGCGCGGTTCGGGCGCGTGCAGCTCGGCATGGCCTACGTGGCGTTCGACGTGCGCCCCGGCACCACGGAGCGCATCGCACGTTTCTATCGCGAGATCATCGGCGCCCCGGCGCGCGCGAGCCGCAACGGCAATGGTGATAAAGGATCGGGCCGGCAGGCCGAGGTCGAGGTGGGCGAGCGCCAGTACTTCTATTTCCGCGAGACCGACGCGCCGCTGCGCGCGTTCGACGGGCACCACGTGCAAATCTATCTGGCGAATTTTTCTGGCCCGCACCGCAAGCTCGTCGAGCTCGGTCTGATCACCGAGGAGTCCGACGCCTACCAGTATCGCTTCGAGGATCTCGTCGACCTCGACACGCGCGAGGTGCTGTTCACGGTCGAGCACGAGACCCGCAGCCAGACCCACCCGATGTTCGGACGCCCGCTCATCAACCGCAACCCGGCGCAGACCAACCGTGACTACAAGCCCGGGCATGACGAGATGGCCTGGGCGCTGGCGTGAGCCACACGCGCGGTGCCGCTCCCGCTCCCGCTTCAGGGGGAAAGAGTCGGGGCGAGGGGGTTTATCAGCGAGTCGCGACGTCGGAGTTCGCGGAACCACCTCCCACCCCCGACCCCTCCCCGCCACGCGCTTCGCGCGCGGGGGGAGGGGAGCAGAAGCGCTGAGTCCTGGGCATGTCCAAGCGCGCCCTCATCATCGGTGGATCCCTCGGCGGGCTGATCGCGGCGCATCTGTTGCGCAGCGTCGGCTGGGACGCGACCGTGTTCGAGCGCAACGCCGACGATCTCGTCAGCCGCGGCGCCGGCATCGGCACGCACCAGCACCTCATCGACATCCTGCGCCGCGTCGGCATCGCGTTCGACGACTCGATGGGCGTGCGCGTGTCGCGCGTGCTCTGCCTCGACCGCAGCGGCGCGATCGTGCTCGCCAAGGACACCGTGCGGGTGATGAGCGGCTGGGCGCGGCTCTATCGCTCGCTGCAGGAGGCCTTGCCGGCGGAATGCTATCGGCTCGGCCGTGCGCTCACGCGCGTCGAGACCGACGACGCCGGCGTCACCGCCATCTTCGCCGACGGTGCGCGCGAGCGCGGCGATCTCCTGGTCGGCGCCGATGGCATCCGCTCGACCGTGCGCGCCCAGTTCCTGCCCGAGGCGCAGCCGGTCTATGCCGGCTATGTGGCGTGGCGAGCCATGATCGAGGAGCGCGACATTCCCGAGAAGATTCGCGCCGAGGTGTGCGAGTCCTACGCGTTCTGCGACATCGAGGGCGAGCAATGCCTCGGCTATCCGGTGCCGGGCCGCGACAACGACACGGCGGCCGGGCGGCGCGCCTACAACATCGTCTGGTATCGGCCGACCGATGCCGCGACCACATTGGTCGACCTCACCACCGACGCGTCCGGCCGCCATCACGGCATGGCGATCCCGCCGCCGCTGATCCGCCCCGACGTGATCGCTGCCATCAAGGCGACGGCGCGTGCGCTGATCGCGCCGCAGATCGCCGAAATCTTTGCCCGCTCCGAGCCGTTCTTCCAGCCGATCTTCGACCTCGAGTCGTCGGCACTTGCGTTCGGGCAGCCGGTGCCACGCGTCGCGCTGCTCGGCGACGCCGCCTTCGTGGCGCGTCCACATGTCGGCGCCGGCGTCACCAAGGCGGCGCTCGATGCCGCCTCGCTCGCCGACGCGCTCGCGGCGCACGGGGGTGACCTTGCCGCCGCGCTCGCGCGCTATCAGCGCGAGCAGATCAAGTTCGGCCGCGGCATCGTCGACATGAGCCGCGAGGAGGGCGCCTACATCTCGGCCCAGCTCAAGCCCCCGCACGAGCGGCGCGGCGCCGAGCTGCCGCGCGACATCCACAGTCTGATGGCTGCCCATCACCAGAGCCGCGACCGCGTGCGGGCGCTCGCGGCGCAGTGCAGTCTCGGCGGCTAAGGTAATAAATTACCTTTGGCCAATTTTGGCAGCGTCACCCAACTTGGATAACAGCCGTAATTTCAAGCGGATGGGTCAGTGCATAAACCGCCACAGGGGCAGGCGACAGCGACCGGATGAACTTTCGCAACGGTCGCCTCTAACCGGGTTTGGCGTCGCGGCCAGAAGCTCAGGCCGATATTCGAATGCATGGTGTCGAAGTGATACCGGTAGCCGCCCCCAGATGAAGCCGTTGGCGTGGGAAGGCGTCGATGATCGCGAGGAGCCCGTTGAACGACTTTTTGTTGCGGCCGGCGGAGATCGGAAATCGCGTGCCTTCGCGCATGACGAGAAAGCCGCTCTCGACCCGCGCGATGAAGTCCGGATAGGCGCGCACGAGATCGGCGAGCCGCGCGTCGATGTCGGCCGGCGGCGCGCCGTAGGTGTGTCGCCCGAGGGCTGCGCCGGCAGACAGTGCAAGGGCGATGAGTGGGGTGGGCAAAATCGTCTTCGATTTGCCCACGCGCAACGCCGCCGTGACCATGCGCAACGCGGCCGTGGGCAAGCAGAGCTTGCCCATACTATATGACGATCACTTCACGCGGTATTTCGCCCATTCGTCGACGATGTCGGCGCGGAGCGCCTTGGCGGCCGCCATGTCGGCATCCGCGCCGGCGCTGTCACCCTTCTTCTGCTTGACGATCGCACGCCCATACAGCGAGGTGGCGAGCTTGGGATCGAGCGAGAGCGCCTTGTCATAGTCGGCGAGCGCCGCGTCGAGGTCGCCGAGCTTGAGATTGACCAGCGCGCGGCTGTCGAAGGTGTTCGCGCTGTCGGGCCGCCAGTGGAGCGACTCGTTGCAATCGTCGAGCGCGCCGTTGAGGTTGGCGCCGACGATCGCGCGCGCCCAGCAGCGGCTGTTCCACGCCGAAGCGTTCTTCGGCTCGGCGCGGATCACCCGATCGTAGTCGGCGATCGCCTTGTCGTACTGGTTCTGCTCCTCGTAGGCGTCGGCGCGGTTGTTGAGCGCGCGCACGAACGTGGGGTTGAGCTCGAGCGCCTTGCCGTAGTCCGCGATGGCGTGGTCCCAATCCTTCTTGCGCGCATAGGCGAAGCCGCGGTTGTTGTAGGCCTCGGCGTAATTGGCATCGATCCGGATCGCCTGGTCGTAGTCGGCGATCGCCTTGTCGTAGTCGCCCTGGTTGCTGTAGGTGATGCCGCGATTGTTGTAGGGAAACGCGTAGTTGTGGTCGAGCGCGATCGCGCGCGTGTAGTCGGCGATCGCGAGGTCGTACTGCTTGTTGGCGTGATACGCGTTGCCGCGGTCGTTGAGCGTGCGCGGATTGTCCGGATCGAGCTTGACGGCCTGCATGTAGTTGTCGAGCGCGCTGTCGGTGTCGCCCTTCTCGCGATAGGCGCGCCCGCGATTGGCGAAGGCGACGCCGTATTTCGGATCGATGCGGATCGCCTGGCTGTATTGCAGGATGGCGCCGTCGAAATCCTTCCTGGCGTAGAGCGCATTGCCGAGATTGTTGAAGGCGCTGGCGTCGTCGGGATCGAGCTTCACCGCCTGGCGATAGTCGGCGATCGCGTGGTCGTAGTCCTTCTTGTCGTAGTACGCGTTGCCGCGATTGTCGTAGTAGGCCGCGTTGTTCGGATCGAAGGTGATCGCCTGGCTGTAGTCCTTGATGGCGTGGTCGAGATCGCCCTTGTGCGCGTAGGCGAGACCGCGGTTGCCGTAGGCGTGGGCGTAACGCGGGGAGAGCGAGATCGCCTGGTCGTAGTCCTGGATGGCGCGCTCATCCATGTGCTTGTCGGCGTAGGAGATGCCGCGGTTGAAATAGGCGCGGGCATAGTTGGGATCGAGCTTGATCGCCTGGTCATAATCCTGGATGGCGTGGTCATAGTCCTTCTTGGCGTGCCAGGCGTTGCCGCGGTTGTTGAAGGCGATGGCGATGTTCTTGGCGGTCTCGCGGCCCGACTGGATCACCGTGGTGCAGCCGCTGATTTGCAGGTCGGGGGAATCCTTTGCCTCGTTCACGCACCATTTCCATGCCTGTGATTCATCGGCCCGCGCCACGCCGCCGTAAGCGGTCGCAACCGCCAGCGCGCCGGCGATGATGACCACCCATGTCCACATGTCTGCCCGCTCCCGGAAGTGCATTCACGCCGAAGTTATAGCATGAGGGCCGATGGCGGCGAGCAGATGGCGGTCCGCGATCGGGCGGCTCGGGCGTCGTGCCCGGGCGTAACCCAATTGCAACATCGCGGCGCAATTCGCGTCGCGCGGGCGTGATCGGCAGCCTCGGCCGAGCGTCCCGCGAATGCACTAACACCTTGAAAAATCTTGTGCGGCGCGGACATGATTGCGCCGGGAAGCCTTAAGAATAGTCGCAAAAAAATCTGCCCGATGCCGCCGGTGCCGTGGCCTTGTTCATCAGACTCGAATAGTTTTCGGCGACCTTGGGCGGGCGCTATAATTGATTTCCAATAGGGGCATGGTGATGCATTTTTCGGCTGATGCGGGCTCTTCCCAGGGCAGCCAAACGTTGCTGAGCAAGGCGCTTCGCCTGGCGCTCGCCGGCGGCGTCGCGGCTGCCGCACTCTTGACCGCGAGCACCGCCTCGGCGGTCGATGACGCGCACAAGAAGCCGGCGCACGCCAAGCGCGAGGCGAAGAAGAAGGAGCCGCCGCCGAAGCCGCTACAGGCGCCGCTCATCGAGGTGTCGATCGCCAACCAGCGCCTCACGCTCTACGACAAGGGCGAGGTGATCGCGCACGCGCCGGTGTCGACCGGCATGGCGGGCCACCGCACGCCGACCGGCGTGTTCAGCGTTCTGGAGAAGGAAGTCTTCCACCGCTCGAACATCTACAGCGGCGCGCCGATGCCCTACATGCAGCGGATCACCTGGTCGGGCGTCGCGCTGCACGCCGGCGTGCTGCCGGGCTATCCGGCCTCGCACGGCTGCATCCGCATGCCGCCGGCGTTCGCCATCAAGCTCTTCCATATGACCGAGCGCGGCGCGCGCGTTCTCGTCGTACCCAACGAGGTGACGCCGGAGCCGATCGAGAGCCCGCGCCTGTTCACCCGGGCGAAGCCGGTCGAGAAGGTGGGTGAGCTCGCGCCGCCGGCTGCCGGCGAGCGCAAAACCGTCGCGACAGCGGCGCCGATGATGCGCGTTGCGCAGACGCAGACGACGAACCTGATGACCGACGCGGCCGAGCCGGCGCCGCCAGCAGCTCTCGCCGCCCCGAAGCCAGCGACCGCGCCTGCAGTCGCGCCGAGCACCGTCAGCAAGGACATCACGCGAGAGGCCGCGAACCTCGCGCCCCAGGATGCGGCCGGCCCGAGAGACCAAACCGCAAAGGCCGATGCGCCGAAATCAGCCGTGCGGGATGCCCCGCGCGAACTCGCCAACGATGCGGCCAGCGACCACGCGACGCCGAAGGCTGCCGTCAAGAATGGCGGCAACGAGGTCGTGAAGGCTGACACTCCAACTGTCACTCCGCTCGCCCCGCCGACCGCGTCGGCGACGCAGAATGGCGACGGCTCGACCGGCACCGTCGTGGTCAAGCCGGTGATCGAGACGCCGTCACAGCCGGTCGAGGTGAAGAGGGCCTTCGTGCCTCCGGCGGCACCGGCCGCGCCGACGATCGCGACGCCAGCGCCGACGGTTGCGCCCACGGCGGCGCCAGTCACGACCCCGTCGCCCGCGCCAGCGGCTGCGCCCACACCCGTATTGACTGTCGTTCCCGCCCCCGCGCCGACGGTTGCGCCCGCGCCGGTCCCGGCCGTCGTGCCCGCGCCTGCCGCCGTGCCGACCGCGCCGGTGATCAAGGCCTCGCTCGAGCCCTATGGGCCGGAGCGGCCGCTGCGCAAGGGCCCGATCACGGTGTTCGTCAGCAAGAAGGAAGGCAAGCTCTACATCCGCAAGGGCTTCCAGCCGATCTTCAGTGCGCCGGTGAGCTTCCAGCACCCCGAGCAGCCGCTCGGTACGCATCTCTACACCGCGATCGAGCAGAACCCGGATGGCGTGAGCTTCCGCTGGCTCGCCGTGACGCTGCCGAACGAGCAGCCGGCGAGGCGGAAGGCCGAGGTGGTGCACTACGTGACCATCAAGGGCAAAAAGGTCCGCAAGGTCGAGAAGGCGCCCGAGCCGCCTGCCGCGCCGCGCCTGACCGCCGCCGAGGCGCTCGCGCGGATCGAGATTCCGGATGCGGCGCTCGCACGCATCACAGCGCTGATGTCGACCGGCGCGTCGCTGATCATCTCCGACAAGGGTCTCGGCGACGAGACCGGCAGCGAGACCGACTTCATCGTCGTGACCAGCAAATAGCCCGCAACCGCGCGGCGCATGACCGACCCATCCTCATCGCCTCGCCCGAGCGGCGCGCGCGAACGCAGCCTCGACGAGGTCAAAGCCGAGGTGCTGCGTCGCGCCGGGCGCCTCAGCCCGTTCGAGAGCATCCGCCCGCAGGATGCCGCCACCGTGATGGCCGCACTCGAGAGTCTCGACCGCGATCATTGGGCCGAGGAATGGTGCCGCATCGGCCTCGCCTACGAGGCCGAAGGCGACGCGCGCGCCGAGGCGGGCGCCGGCGCGACCGAGCTCGCCGAGCTTTTCTGGCAGGGCTTCGACACTTGTCGGGTCGGGCGCTATCCGGCACCGACGTCATCCAGCCAGCTCGCCGCCTATCGCCATTCGCTGCGGATCTTCCGCAAGGCCGCGCAGCATGTCGAGCCCAAGCTCGAGATCGTCGAGCTCCCGTTCGAAGGCAAGACCCTGATCGGCCACCTGCAGATGCCGCCCGGCATCGCCATGCCGTCCGTCGTCATGCATTGGGGCGGCGTCGACGGGTGGAAGGAGGATCGCCTGCACATCAGCAGGCTGATCATGCAGGCCGGGCTCGCCTCGCTCGCGGTCGACATGCCGGGCAGCGGTGAAAATCCGTTCCTCTATGGCGACGATGCGGCCGAGCGGACATTTCTCGCGTGGATGGATTTTCTCAGCCGCCGCGCCGACCTCGATGCGCGCCGCATCGGCGTGTGGGGCGGCAGCTTCGGCGCCTACTGGGCGGCACGGCTCGCGTTCGTCGCCGCCGATCGCATCGGCGGCGCCGTCTTCCACGGCGGCAACATCCACTACGGCTTCCAGCCCGACTGGCTGGTGCCCGCCTTCACGACCGGCGGCGCCACCTATCTCTTCGGTGCTGCGAGCCTGCTCGACGCGCGCGGCCGCGCCGTCGGCACGAAGACGATGGAGGAATTTCTCGCCGCAGTCCCACGCTTCTCGCTTCTGACCATGGGCCTGCTCGACAGGCCTTCGGCGCCGTTGCTCGCCGTCAACGGCAAGCTCGACGACCAGGCGCCGATCGCCGACGTCTATCTCCTGATGGAGCACGGCAACCCGAAATCCGCGCGCATCTACCCGCAAGGCCACCACATGGGCCGCACGCCGGGCATTCCGTACGACGACATCCTCAAAATGATCGTCGCATGGCTGAAAGGGCAGCTGACGCGCGTTTCGTAGACCGTAGAGTGGGCAAAATCGCCTGGTCAGATCCATCCGTGTGGGCAACCGCGCCGAGCGATTTTGCCGACGCGGACGCAGGAGCATGCGCGGTTGCCCACCCTACACCTTCGGGAATCCGAGCAACTCGGCCGGGTTGTCGACGAAGATCAGCTTGCGCGTCGCCTCGTCGGGCACCCAATCGAGCATCATGTCGAGCAGCGCGACGTCGTTCGGCATCGGCTTGAAGTATTGCGGATGCGGCCAGTCCGAACCCCACATCAGGCGGTTCGGCGCGTGTTCGACCAGCTTCTTCACCAGCGGATCGGTGTCGGAGAACGGGAAGTTCTCCTGCTTGGAGATGCGCGGCGAGAGCTTCACCCAGCAGCGGTCGGTATCCAGGCATTGCAGCACGAATTTGAAGCCGTCGCCGTTGATGCCCTTGGCGGGATCGACGCCGCCCATGTGCTCGAGCACGAAGCGGCCGGGCGTCGCGAGGATCAGCGGTTTCCAGTGATCCTGCTCGGCCTCGTCGGCGCGATGCAGATAGTGCATCGACCAGCCGCGCTCGCTCGTGCGGGCGACCATGCCCTGGTCGATATCGCGGCTGAGCCGCCAGGTGATGCGATAGCCGACGACGCCGGCCTTGGTGAGAATATCGAGCTCCCCATCCGTGATGCCTGCCCATGGCACGATCACGGAGCGGATACGGTCTCCCAGCCGGCATTGCGCGTGCAGCGCGATCTCGTAGTTGTTCTCGTACATCATCGAGAGCACGTGCAGGCCGCGCGAGAGGCCGAGCGCCTCCTGCATCTTGAGCCAATCCTCGATCGGCGTGTCCTCGAACTGGAGGTGCTTGAATATGTTGTCCTGCTTGACCGGGAAGAGCTTCTGCGGCCCGATGAAATGAAAATGCGTGTCGGTCGCCCCTGGCGGCAGCTCGAGCTTCGGCCGCGGATAATTGCGGTCGATCTTCGGCGAGAACGGCCGGGTATCGGAAGAGCTGCTCACTCGGTCACCTTGATGTTGGCGCGCTGCATGACGTCCTTCCATTTCGCCGATTCCCGCGCGAGAAAAGCGGCGAACTCTTCCGGCGTGCTGCCGCGCGCCGTCGAGCCGAGCGCCGCCAGGCGATCGGCCACCTCAGTCTTGGCGAGCGCGCCGCGGATCGCGGCGCTGAGCTTGTCGATGACGGGGCGCGGCGTCGCCTTCGGCGCGAACACGCCGTTGAAGGTGATGCCCTGCACGTCCGGATATCCGGCCTCGCCGATGCTCGGCACGTCCGGCAGCGACGGCGCGCGCTGCGGTGCGAGGATCGCCAGCGCTCGCAGCGTGCCGGCCGTGAGATGCGGTGCGGCGTCGACGAGCTGGAGGAAGCCGACATCGACGTGCCCGGCGATGAGGTCGGTCACGGCCGGCGCGTTGCCGCGGTAGTGCACCTCGGTCCAGGTGATGCCGGACTTGAGCCGAAACAGCGCGCCCATGAAGTGATTGATGCTGGCGACGCTGTCGATCGCGACCGTGAGCTTGCCGGGATTCTTGCGCGCATAGTCGACGAGCTCGGCCACCGATTTGACCGGCAACGTCGGCCGCACGACCAGCACGTTGGTCGCGACCGCCAGCGTGCTGATCGGCGCGAACGCCTGCTGCCACTGATAGGGCGGGTTCGGCATGGTCATCGGGGCGAGCATGATCGGCCCGTTCGACCCGACCAGCAGCGTGTATCCGTCGGGCGCGGCGCGGGCGACGTACTGGCCCGCGATCGTGCCGCTCGCGCCCGGGCGGTTCTCCACCACGATCGGCTGCCCGAGCGCGTTGTCGAGCCCGGCCTGCAGCGCCCGCGCGCTGATGTCGACATTGCCGCCGGCCGCATAGGGTACGACGAGCGTGACCGGGCGCGTGGGAAAGTCCTGCGCCGAAGCGCCGCGCGCGACGACCGCGAGCGACAACGCGCAGATGATCCAACGAAGGGCAGGCAAGGGCGGTCTCTCCCGGATCTTGTTCGTTGCGCGGCTTGTTAGAGCACGAAGGGCCGCGATGGAACGGGTATCGTCCCGCAATTGATGCATGGGCGCACCGCGTCGGGCTCGCGGAGCTCGACCCGACCTACGGCGCGAGGCGCCCGCCGACGACGAAGAGCGCGAGCGCGGTGGCGTTCGACACGTTGAGGCTCGTGATCTTGCCGGGGAGCGCGATACGCGCGACGACATCGCAGTGGGTGCGGGTGAGCTGGCGCAGCCCTTTGCCCTCGGCGCCGACGACGAGCGCGAGCGGCGCGCGCAGCGGGACGGTCGCGAGATCGGCCTCGCCCGAGGAGTCGAGCCCGACCACGAACACGTTCTTCTCTTTGAGCACGTCGAGCGCGCGCGCGAGGTTCGGCACGGTGACGAGCGGCACGTGCTCGAGCGCCGCGGAGGCCGCCTTGGCGAGCACGCCGGTCGCCTCCGGGCTGTGGCGCGCCGTGACGACCACGGCTTCGACTGCGAACGCCGCCGCCGAGCGCAGGATGGCGCCGACATTGTGGGGGTCGGTGATCTGGTCGAGCACCAGCACGAGGCGCTGCGGCTCGAGGTCCTCGACCGCGGGCGCCTCGAGCGGGTCGGCCTCGGCCAGGATGCCCTGGTGCACCGCGTCCGGCCCGACCAGCGCCTCGATCTCCTGGGCCGAGGTCGGTGTCGGCGCGAGCGGCAGCGCGATGCCGGCTTCCGCCAGGCGATGAGCCGCGTTCTCGGTCGCGAGCAGCCGATGGAAGCGCCGCGCCGGGTTCTCCAGAGCCGCCTTCACGCTGTGCCAGCCGTAGAGGATGACGGGACCGTCGCGGTCGCGGGCGGGCGGACGCCAGGTCTTCTTCTTGAACGGACGTTCCGGCCGGTCCGATCGGTGATCCTTCCGCTGATCCGATCGGTGATTAAATCGTTGACCTGATCGCTGATCCGATCGCGCTTGGCGGAACTTGTCGCGCCGTGGGCCGCGCTCGGTCGGCTCAGCCCGATCCTCGTCGCGCGGGCGCTGAGAACGGTGCTCATGCCGCTCCGATCGGACGGCATCCGGCCGTCCTCCCGCTTCGTGTCCCTGCCGCGGCTTGCCGCGCTCGAAATCGCGCTTGCGCATCCGCGGCTTCTCCCACGCGCCGGCCGGCTTGGCAATTTCGCCCGCCGCACCACATCGATTGCTTGACACACCGTCGTCGCCTCCGCATAAACGCGGCCCGCGGAAGTCCTTGCCCGGACGGGATTTTCGCTCGTGATTTCAGTAGGGTTCGGGGGAGTGTCCCGAGCGGCAAAGGGGGCGGACTGTAAATCCGCTGGCTATGCCTTCGTAGGTTCGAGTCCTACCTCCCCCACCACCAGGCAGCAGAGTCAGACATCAGGCATCGGATTGCGGCAATGGCCGCGGTCGCTGATCCCTGCTAACTGATCTCTGATTCCTGATGCGGGTGTAGCTCAATGGTAGAGCAACAGCCTTCCAAGCTGATGACGAGGGTTCGATTCCCTTCACCCGCTCCAATCTTTCGCGTCAGAATCCGATATCTGAGCCGGGTCGTGGCCTAAAATTGCACGCCCACCCGGCGAAACTTCTTCCACATCACGAGGCAACTCTTCTTCGTGGCGCCGTGCAGCAGCGTGAAGCGCGCCGGCAGGCGGCCCGCATCAGCGAGGTCGAGGCAGGCGCCGCCGGCTGACAGATCGACCACCGTGCAGTCGATCGGCGCCGACTGAGGCACGATGATCTTTGCGGTGCGCGACACCAGTCCGGAAGGCCGCGTGCGCACGAAGCGGCGCTTCTCTGATCCAGGGAGCGACATGTGCCCAGCCCATGCCAATAACCGGCGACGATAGTGGCATGCTTCGCCTTAAGACCGCATTAAGGTTCCGTCTAAACTCATCGCCAATCGCGAAGCTTTCTGGCGACGAGTGCTGCTTCCCAACAGGCAAAAAAAGCGGGCCGCTTGGCGGCCCGCAAGGAACGATCATTCAGCTTATTTTTGGTCGTGGGGGCTCACACGTCAGTCCTCATCGTAGTAGTAGCGGTCATGCCACCGGTGATGATACGGGCCGTAATAGTAGTGGTGGTGGTGCCACGGAGCGCCGACGCCCACGTCGAAGCCTGGCCCCTCGAAGTAAACTCCCTGAGCCTGGGCCGGCATCGTCGTTGCCAAGCCCATCGCGCCGAGGAAGGCGAGGGCGGCGAGCGGCTTCAGCCAGTTCCTAGTCATGATTCATCCTCTCCATTCTTGGCGTTCGCGTCCGCACCGGACCCATTCCGGTCGGACCTGAGAGGGAAACGAGTTCCGGATGCCGCCGGTTCGGCGGAACCCGAGCCCATGGCTGAAGATCATTTGAACAGAATTGAAGGAACGCCCGCCGGTTAGGGGACGAAGCTCAACTGGAACCGTACGCAGACGGGTTTGGGGTGCCGGTGCTTCCTCGCCGGACGGGGCAGCTTCGTCACGGCAACGGCTTGCCGCGGATATCCGCCGAGCGCGCGATTTTCACCAGCACGCCGATGCCGGTGTCGGCGCCCACATGGGTCTGCTCGCGCGGCAGCAGCAAGCTGAAGATCTCGTCGTGGATCGGCCCGCGCTCGTGCAGCTCGGCCCTGCCCCAGAAGCGCAGAAAGCCGGAGTCGAGCACGCCATCGCGCTGCGCCTTGAAGTTGGCGTAGATGACGCAGACGCGCTGATCCTGGCCCAGATTGGCGAGCGCCTGCTTCCTGCTGCGCTCCCAATAGGCGAGGTGGTCGTCGTCATAGACGATCATGCTGCCTTTGACGGAGATGTTGGGTCCGTCCGGCCCGTTGGTCGCGACGAGGCAAGGTGCGCCGTCGTCCCAGGCGGAACGGATCAAGTCGCGGACTTTCTGGCTGATCGGCATGGGCGGCGCGGTCTCGTGTGGTTGCGGGGCGGAGGACAATAGGATCGGCAATCTCGGCATGGCAAGCGAGCGTATTTCTTGCCCAGACAACGGGATGACACCTCTTTTTCAAGTGGCGCCTTCAGGCGGACTTCTTAGAAGCGTGGGACGACACGTGCGGTCGATCGCTTTCGCGCTGCTCCAGGGACTCGAGCGATGACCGCAGCCGATCACGGCAGCCGGATCGAACGCGCCGACGCGACGCTTCGACCAATGGAGACCGGCGCCGCGTCATCGCGCCCGCAGGGTCGAGGCAGTAATGTCTCCCATGGTTCGCCGACCGATCCATCCCGCAAGAGGAGCCTGCCCCATGCTGGTCACCACCACCAACGAAATCGAAGGCCACCGCGTCACCAAGTATCTCGGCCTCGTGCGCGGCATCACGGTTCGCTCGCGCAGTGTGCTCGGCAATATCGGCGCCGGCTTCCAGTCGCTGTTCGGCGGCAACATCTCGATCTACACCGACCTCGCCGAGAAGGCGCGGGAGGAGGCTTATGAGCTGATGGTCCAGCACGCCGCCCAGGTCGGCGCCAACGCGGTGATCGCCATGCGCTATGACGCCAACGAGATCACTGACGGGATCACCGAGGTCTTGGCCTACGGCACCGCGGTGGTGGTGCAGTTGGCCTAGCGCAGGCGAAACCCTGACCCGATTGAGCGCCGGCGTCCCCCGTTCGCCGACAAGGGGATGCGCCAAAAAAGTACCAGGTCGCAGACCTGCCGCGGGGCGCGCCCTTGCATATGGCTGCCCGTTCATGCATTTAGTGAACCGCGCGCGGCCGTTAGGCCGCCGCACCCGCTTCCGGAGGAGTGTAGCTCAATGGCTAGAGCACCGGTCTCCAAAACCGGGGGTTGGGGGTTCGAGTCCCTCCACTCCTGCCAGGCTTGAGCTCGCCTTCAAGCCCGGCGAGGGGCTTTTCCGGAAACCAAGCGTATATGGAAGTGGGCGAGTTGCGGGGCCGCCCGGCTTGCGGGCGGGTCCGGCGGGCATATCCCCCGAGGCGCAAGCGAAGAGCATCGACGGCAAAGGCATCGAGAGCAAAATGGCGAAGGTCAGTCCGCTCAAGTTCTTCCAGGAGGTTCGGTCCGAGACCCAGAAGGTCACGTGGCCGACCCGGCGGGAGGTCATGATCACGACGATCATGGTGTTCGTCATGGTGATACTGGCCGGCATCTTCTTCGCGGTGTCGGATCAGGTCATCCGCTATCTCGTGACGCTCGTCCTCCGCATCGGCAGCTGACATGACGGAAAGAACGGCGGAAAAAAGCATGGCCAAGCGCTGGTACATCGTTCACGCCTACTCGAATTTCGAAAAGAAGGTGGCGGACTCGATCCGCGATCAGGTCAAGCAGCGCCACCTCGAGCCGCTGTTCGACGAGATCCTCGTGCCGATCGAGAAGGTCACCGAGGTGCGCCGCGGCCGCAAGGTCGACGCCGAGCGCAAGTTCTTTCCCGGCTACGTGCTGGTGAAGATGGACCTGACCGACGAGGCCTATCACCTGATCAAGAACACTCCGAAGGTCACGGGCTTCCTCGGCGCCGACAACAAGCCGATGCCGATCTCGGAGGCCGAGGCCTCGCGCATCATGCATCAGGTGCAGGAGGGCATCGAGCGCCCGAAGCCCGCGGTCTCCTTCGAGATCGGCGAGCAGGTGCGCGTCTCCGACGGGCCGTTCGCCTCGTTCAACGGCACCGTCGAGGAGGTCGACGAAACCCGCTCGCGCCTCAAGGTCGCGGTCTCGATCTTCGGCCGCCCGACACCGGTCGAGCTCGAGTACGGGCAGGTGGAGAAGCTGTAGTCACCACGAGCTCGAAGGCGAGCTCGTCGCCGGAATGCAAAAAACATTTTGCATTCGGCGCAAGGCAGTATATGGAACCCGAGCGTGCACTCGCGTTTTGCGTTGAGCGCACCTATCTAAACCGCTCCGCGGTCCGATCGTCAGGCTCATTGATGCCGCGATCGACGGGAAGCGGATCATCCGAGCAAATCGCTCGATCGTTGTGGAAGGACTTGCGAGCGCCCGCCAAGCGCTCCGATCCGGACCACGAACCCGGCGCAGGCGCCAAGCAGGCGTCCAAGTCTGCGCCGCAAGGAGTGAGACATGGCAAAGAAAGTAACCGGCTCCCTGAAATTGCAGGTGCCGGCGGGAGCCGCCAACCCGTCCCCGCCGATCGGTCCCGCGCTCGGCCAGCGCGGTCTCAACATCATGGAGTTCTGCAAGGCATTCAACGCGCAGACCCAGAAGCTCGAGAAGGGCTCGCCCATCCCGGTGGTGATCACGATCTACCAGGATCGTTCCTTCACCTTCGAGATGAAGACGCCGCCCGTCTCCTACTTCCTCAAGAAGGCCGCGAAGATCGAGTCCGGCGCCAAGGCTCCGGGCCGCGACAAGGTCGGCAAGGTGACCAAGGCGCAGGTCAAGGAGATCGCCGAGCAGAAGATGAAGGATCTGAACTGCGCGACAGTCGATTCGGCGATGCGCATGATCGAAGGTTCCGCCCGCTCCATGGGCATCGAGGTCACGGAGTAAGGGCCATGCCGCACGGAAAACGCACTCTCAAGGCGCGCGAGGGCATCGACCGCGAGAAGCTCTACGGGCTCGACGAGGCCGTGAAGCTGGTCAAGGACCGCGCCAAGGCCAAGTTCGACGAGACGATCGAGATCGCGATGAATCTCGGCGTCGATCCACGTCACGCCGACCAGATGGTGCGCGGCGTGGTCAACTTGCCGAACGGCACCGGCCGCACCCAGCGCGTCGCGGTCTTTGCCCGCGGCGCCAAGGCCGACGAGGCGCGCGCCGCGGGCGCCGACATCGTCGGCGCCGAGGACCTGGTCGAGAAGGTCAACGGCGGTTCGGTCGATTTCGACCGCTGCATCGCGACCCCCGATCTGATGCCGCTGGTCGGCCGTCTCGGCAAAGTGCTGGGCCCGCGCGGCCTGATGCCGAACCCGAAGGTCGGCACCGTCACGATGGACGTGACCAACGCGGTCAAGGGCGCGAAGGGCGGCTCGGTCGAGTTTCGGGTCGAGAAGGCCGGCATCGTCCACGCCGGCGTCGGCAAGGCCTCGTTCGCGGCCGACAAGCTCGCCGAGAACATCCGCGCCTTCGCGGACGCGGTGCAGAAGGCCAAGCCGCAGGGCGCCAAGGGCCACTTCATCAACCGGGTCGCGATCTCCTCGACCATGGGGCCCGGTGTGAAGATCGACATCACGAGCCTGTTCGCCCAAGGCGGCGGCGCGTAAGGCCGGCGCGCCTAAGCGCGTCGCGTTTCGCTCAGTCGGCCGCCGGCGCGCGAGCGCCCGGCGGCCGTTCATTTCATCGGCATGGTTACGGCTTGTTAACCGGCGCGGCGCGGGATTGAACCGTCGAGCGCGCGCACGATTCGCCGCGGCTCATCGGGACGCGCGCATGGCGACGATCCTCACCTTTTCCCCGCAAGGCGTTGGCGCGCGCGCAGCGCGGCACGCCGCCGCGTCGGCGGAGATCATCGTCTTCCCGCGGACCGATATTCGCGCGCTGCGCCGCCTGACGGACGCAGGTGACGTCGGCATCGAGCACCCGACCGACTTGCCCGACGAGAAAGCTCTCGACTGAACGCGAAGCGGCGGACGTCGCCGTTGCACGATCGCTTCGATTGTCGCTATCCTGTTAACCATTCGTCAGGAATTGCGGCAGGCGATCCACGCATGCTCGGCGCCCTCGGCAAGGTCTTTTCCTCGCCTCGCTCCGCCTTGATCAAGGCCAATCCTTGGCTCGGCGCGGACGCGGAGGAGGTTGCGCGCATCCTGACCTTGCCCAAAGCGACGCCGCCGGCGCGGGTCGCGGCGGCTCGCCGCGCCGCGACGGTCGCGCGCCTGCGCCGGGGCGCGGATGCGTGGAACGAGTGGGCGCAGACCATGCTGGTCCTGTCCGATCAGCTTGCAGAGGAGCCGGCGGCGCAGCGGCTCTGGGCCTACGTGGCGACGACGGATCTCGCCGGCGCGCCGGCTGAGCCGGCGAGCGATGCTTTTGCGGGAGTGATTTTCCCGGGTGCGGTGGATTTTTCCAAGGTCCGCTTCGCCGACACGGCCTGGTTTTCGGCGGGCGTGTTCGCGGGCGATGCGCGCTTCGCCGGCGGCGAGTTCGCCCGCGGGGCGAATTTCGAGCGCGCCGAGTTCAAGGCTGCGGCGAACTTCGACGGCGTCGGCTTTGGCCGGTCAGGCGAATTCCGCCGGGCGCAGTTTCGCGGGCCGGCGAGCTTCCGCGCCGCGCGCTTCGACGAGGACGCCTGGTTTAGGGGCGCCCAGTTCGCCGCTGCGCTCGACATGAGCGGTGCCTCATTCGGCGGTGAGGTGGGGCTGGGCGATATCCGCTACGGTGGCCCGACGAGCTTCGCCAAGGTCAAGTTCGGCGACAATGCCGGGTTCGAAGCGGCTGTTTTCAAAGATATTGTCCGCTTCGACGACGCCCGGTTCGAGCGCAACGCCCGTTTCGAGCAGGCCCGGTTCGAGCGGGAGCCGAGCTTCGATCGCGCCCGGTTCCTCGGAAAGACCTTCTTCCAGGAAATCTCGGTGCCGGAGGGCAGCGCCGGTGTCCAGAAGGCGATCGCGGAGCTGCGGCGCCGGCTTGGGTAACGGGTTTGCTAAGGTGTGCAAAGTCAACCGCGGTCATCAAATTTCCACAAAAGATCACTTGGCAAATCGGAAACAAAGTTCTAAATACCCGTCACGGGCGTGCCGGCCCAGTGATGTCGGCGCGCCTTTGCGCGTCCTATGAAAAACTGGGTGGTCAGGACTTCAGTCCTTTTGGATATCCCGCTGGGTTGATCTGAAAGGGCAGAGAGGTCGTTTTCGCTTCGTTTGCATGAGTTCGCGCGGTCATCCGGCGGTTCCGGGTGGCCAGGAGTCCTGTCCGAGACTGCAGGTGCCGGTGTTTCCGGCTTAATCGATCGGCCTGCACAGACGGGTGACGACCAGTAGCGGGGGGCAACCCCCGACAAAGGTTCGAACCTCGAGGAACCCGGAGCGCGGCATCGCCTTCCGGGGGGCAGGGCAGCTCAAACGGTCGTCCCTGTCCTTCGTCCGCCTGCCGAGGCGGATCGGGCCATGGACGGCATGTCGTAACCGGCGGCTGTCGTCACGTGACGCCGGCCGCCAACCGGAGAGAGCAACCAAGTGGATCGAGCGGGCAAGTCGGAGCTCGTCACCGAACTCAAGGGGGTCTTCAAGGCTTCCCAAGTCGTGGTGGTGGCTCATTACGCAGGCCTCACGGTCGGGCAGATGCAGACCCTGCGCAAGCAGGCTCGGGCAGCTGGCGCGTCCGTGAAGGTGGCGAAAAACCGTCTCGCCAAGATCGCTCTTGAAGGCACGGACGTGGCTTCCGTCGCGCCCCTGCTGAGGGGGCCGACCGTGCTCGCCTATTCGGGCGATCCCGTGGCCGCGCCCAAGGTCACCACCGACTTCGCCAAGGCGAACGAGAAGTTCGTCATCCTCGGCGGGGCGATGGGAAAGACCGCCCTGAACCCCGACGGCGTGAAGGCGCTCGCCTCACTGCCGTCGCTGGATGAGTTGCGTGCAAAAATCGTCGGCCTCATCCAGGCGCCGGCGACCAAGCTCGCGCAGCTCGCCAACGCGCCGGCGGCCAAGCTCGCCCGTGTGGTCCAGGCCTATGCCAAAAAGAGCGAAGCGTAACGAGACGCTGCGCAACAGAATGGTTCGAACCGAAAAGGACTGAGAGAAATGGCTGATCTGTCGAAGATCGTTGATGAGCTTTCGAGCCTGACCGTGCTCGAGGCGGCCGAGCTGGCCAAGATGCTGGAGGAGAAGTGGGGCGTGTCGGCGGCGGCTGCGGTCGCCGTGGCGGCGGCGCCGGGCGGTGGCGGTGCCGCGGCGCCGGCCGAGGAGAAGACCGAGTTCACGGTCGTGCTCGCGGCCGCGGGCGATAAGAAGATCGAGGTCATCAAGGAGGTCCGCGCACTCACGGGCCTCGGCCTGAAAGAGGCGAAGGACCTCGTCGAAGGCGCGCCGAAGCCGGTCAAGGAAGGGGTCGCCAAGGACGAGGCCGACAAGATCAAGGCCCAGCTCGAGAAGGCTGGCGCCAAGGTTGAGCTGAAGTAAGCGCGGCTTATTTCAGCGGAATCCCCGGGCGAGCGCAGCGAGATCCGGGGATCTCGATCCACACGCTCCACGCCTTTCGGACCCTGTCCTTAAGACGTGGCTCGCCGGGACGAGCCCGGCCATGACGGATCGAGAATGACGAATTGAGAGACGGACGGTTCCGGGATCTTCCCGGGATCGTCCGAATCGCCGTTCAACGACGGCATGAAGCGTCGAGTTCCGTGATTCGGGAATTGCCCCGGGTCGCGTCATTAAAGACGGAGCCATATCTAAGGTTCCGCCGATAACAGGTTTCCGGTGCGGTCAGTCAATTGCGGCTGCGGCCAACCGGAAGACGCGCCGCCCGCATGATGCGGGCGGACGAAGCGAGAGGCCACGATGGCAGAGACGTTCACGGGTCGCAAGCGGGTCCGCAAGTTCTTCGGAAAAATCCAGGAAGTGGCCGAGATGCCGAACCTCATCGAGGTTCAGAAGGCGTCATACGACCAGTTCCTGCTGGTCAAGGAGCCGGCCGGCGGACGTCCGGACGAGGGTCTGCAGGCCGTGTTCAAGTCGGTGTTCCCGATCTCCGACTTCTCCAACACCGCCCAGCTCGAGTTCGTGCGCTACGAGTTCGAGCCGCCGAAGTACGACGTCGACGAGTGCCGCCAGCGCGGCATGACGTACGCCGCGCCGCTGAAAGTGACGCTGCGCCTCATCGTGTTCGATATCGACGAGGAAACCGGCGCGAAGTCGGTCAAGGACATCAAGGAGCAGGACGTCTACATGGGCGACATCCCGCTCATGACCAACAACGGCACCTTCGTGGTGAACGGCACCGAGCGCGTGATCGTCTCGCAGATGCACCGTTCGCCCGGTGTGTTCTTCGATCACGACAAGGGCAAGACCCATTCGTCGGGCAAGCTCCTGTTCGCGGCCCGCATCATCCCGTATCGCGGCTCCTGGCTCGACATCGAGTTCGACGCCAAGGACATCGTCTATGCGCGCATCGACCGCCGCCGCAAGATTCCGGTGACGTCGCTCCTGTTCGCGCTCGGCATGACGGGCGAGGAGATCCTCAACACCTTCTACAAGCAGGTGCTCTACAAGCGCTCGAAGGACGGCTGGCGCGTGCCGTTCGACGCTACCCGCATGCGCGGCTACAAGGCGATCAACGACCTCGTCGACGCCGACAGCGGCAAGGTGGTGGTCGAGGCGGGCAAGAAGATCACCGTGCGCCAGGCGCGCCAGCTCGCCGAGAAGGGCCTCAAAGCGCTCCGCATGACCGAGGAGGAGCTGATCGGCCTCTACATTGCCGAGGATCTCGTCAACCCGAAGACGGGCGAGATCTACGTCGAGGCGGGCGATGAGGTCACCGAGAAGGTGCTCAAGGTCCTCAACGAGGCCGGCTACAAGGAAATCCCGGTGCTCGACATCGACCACGTCAATGTCGGCCCCTACATCCGCAACACGCTGCATGTCGACAAGAACATGACGCGCGAGGACGCGCTGTTCGACATCTACCGCGTGATGCGTCCGGGCGAGCCGCCGACGCTCGACACCGCGATGACCATGTTCAACTCGCTGTTCTTCGACAGCGAGCGCTACGACCTGTCGGCGGTCGGCCGCGTCAAGATGAACATGCGCCTCGACCTGCAGGCGGAGGACACCATCCGCATCCTGCGCAAGGAGGACATCATCGGCGTGATCCGTACGCTGCTCGACCTGCGCGACGGCAAGGGCGAGATCGACGATATCGACCACCTCGGCAACCGCCGGGTGCGCTCGGTCGGCGAGCTGATGGAGAACCAGTACCGCATCGGCCTGCTGCGCATGGAGCGCGCCATCAAGGAGCGCATGAGTTCGGTCGATATCGACACCGTGATGCCGCAGGACCTGATCAACGCGAAGCCCGCGGCCGCCGCGGTGCGCGAGTTCTTCGGTTCCTCGCAGCTCTCGCAGTTCATGGACCAGACCAATCCGCTGTCCGAGATCACGCACAAGCGCCGCTTGTCCGCGCTCGGCCCGGGCGGCCTCACGCGCGAGCGCGCCGGCTTCGAGGTGCGCGACGTGCATCCGACGCACTACGGCCGCATCTGCCCGATCGAAACGCCGGAGGGCCCGAACATCGGCCTCATCAACTCGCTCGCGACCTATGCACGGGTGAACAAGTACGGCTTCGTCGAGACGCCGTACCGGAAGGTGAAGGACGGCCGCGTCACCGACGAGGTGGTCTACCTCTCGGCGATGGAGGAAGGACGGCACTACGTCGCGCAGGCGAACGTGCCGCTCGATGCGCGCGGGCGTTTCACCGAGGATCTCGTGGTCTGCCGCCACTCCGGCGACGTGCTGATGATCTCGCCCGATCGCGTCGACTACATGGACGTGTCGCCGAAGCAGCTCGTCTCGGTGGCGGCCGCGCTCATCCCGTTCCTCGAGAACGATGACGCCAACCGCGCGCTGATGGGCTCGAACATGCAGCGTCAGGCCGTGCCGCTGGTACGCGCCGAGGCGCCGTTCGTCGGCACCGGCATGGAAGGCGTGGTCGCGCGCGACTCGGGCGCCGCGATCGCGGCGCGCCGCACCGGCATCGTCGATCAGGTCGACGCCACCCGTATCGTGATCCGCGCGA
The DNA here is from genome assembly GCA_035293985.1 of Xanthobacteraceae bacterium. GTDB lineage: Bacteria > Pseudomonadota > Alphaproteobacteria > Rhizobiales > Xanthobacteraceae > JAVDCA01. The sequence continues at coordinate 2,799 of DATGLS010000013.1, read as the reverse complement.
CCGAGGAGCTCGATCCGTCGAAGTCGGGCGTCGACATCTACCGGCTGATGAAGTTCCAGCGCTCGAACCAGAACACCTGCATCAACCAGCGTCCGCTCGTGAAGGTGGGCGACGCGGTCGCGAAGGGCGACATCATCGCGGACGGTCCCTCGACCGATCTCGGCGAGCTCGCGCTCGGCCGCAACGTGCTCGTCGCGTTCATGCCGTGGAACGGCTACAACTTCGAGGACTCGATCCTGCTTTCCGAGCGCATCGTCAAGGACGACGTGTTCACGTCCATCCACATCGAGGAATTCGAGGTGATGGCGCGCGACACCAAGCTCGGGCCGGAGGAGATCACCCGCGACATCCCGAACGTGTCGGAAGAGGCGCTCAAGAACCTCGACGAGGCGGGCATCGTCTATATCGGTGCGGAAGTGCATGCGGGCGACATCCTGTGCGGCAAGATCACGCCGAAGGGCGAGAGCCCGATGACGCCGGAAGAGAAGCTCTTGCGTGCGATCTTCGGCGAGAAGGCTTCCGACGTGCGCGACACGTCGCTGCGCGTCCCGCCGGGCGTGCAGGGCACGGTGGTCGAGGTGCGCGTGTTCAACCGCCACGGCGTCGACAAGGACGAGCGTGCGCTCGCGATCGAGCGCGAGGAGATCGAGCGGCTCGCCAAGGACCGCGACGACGAGCAGGCGATCCTCGACCGCAACGTGTTCGGCCGTCTCGCCGACATGCTGGAGGGCCGCCAGGGCATCGCCGGCCCGAAGGGCTTCAAGAAGGATTCGAAGATCACCCGCGCGGTGCTCGACGAGTATCCGAAGTCGCAGTGGTGGCTGTTCGCCTCCCCGAACGACAAGCTGATGGCCGAGATCGAGGCCATCAGGAAGCAGTACGAGGAGAGCAAGAAGGGCCTGGAGCAGCGCTTCCTCGACAAGGTCGAGAAGCTGCAGCGCGGCGACGAGCTGCCGCCCGGCGTGATGAAGATGGTCAAGGTCTTCGTCGCCGTGAAGCGCAAGATCCAGCCCGGCGACAAGATGGCCGGCCGCCACGGCAACAAGGGCGTGGTGTCGAAGATCGTGCCGGCCGAGGACATGCCTTTCCTCGCCGACGGCACGCCGGTCGACGTCGTGCTCAACCCGCTCGGCGTGCCGAGCCGCATGAACGTCGGGCAGATCCTCGAGACCCATCTCGGCTGGGCCTGCGCCGGCATGGGGCTCAAGATCGGCCAGGCGGTCGAGGCCTATTACGGCAAGAACCGCGACGCCAAGCCGCTCAAGGAGACGCTGCGCAAGGTCTACGGCGACGACGAGACCATCAAGTCGCTCAAGGAGGAGGAGCTCGTCGAGCTCGGCGAGAACCTCCGCCACGGCGTCCCGATCGCGACGCCGGTGTTCGACGGCGCCAAGGAGAAGGACATCGAGGAGATGCTCGATCTCGCCGGGCTCGACCATTCGGGCCAGGTGACGCTGCACGACGGCCGCACCGGCGAGCCGTTCGATCGCAAGGTGACGGTCGGCTACATCTACATCCTCAAGCTCCACCACCTCGTGGACGACAAGATCCACGCGCGCTCGATCGGCCCGTACAGCCTCGTCACCCAGCAGCCGCTGGGCGGCAAGGCGCAGTTCGGCGGGCAGCGCTTCGGCGAAATGGAGGTGTGGGCGCTCGAGGCGTATGGCGCCGCCTACACGCTGCAGGAGATGCTGACCGTGAAGTCCGACGACGTCGCGGGACGCACCAAGGTGTACGAGGCGATCGTGCGCGGCGACGACACGTTCGAGGCCGGTATTCCGGAATCGTTCAACGTGCTGGTCAAGGAAATGCGCTCGCTCGGCCTCAATGTCGACCTGCACAATTCCAAGCAGGAGCGCGGGGGGCCGCAGCAGCAAGGCGGCGGCAACGCGGAAGCCGCGGAGTGATCAAGGCCGGGCCGGCGCACGACGCCGGCCCGCGCGGACGTGTTGAGACAGACAAGACGACATTCGACTTTGCAGCCGGTTGGCGGCCGGCATGCCAGGAGACGATGAATGAACCAGGAAGTAATGAATCTTTTCAGCCCGCAGGTGCCGGCGCAGGTCTTCGACCAGATCCGGATCTCGATCGCGAGCCCGGACAAGATTCTCTCGTGGTCGTATGGCGAGATCAAGAAGCCGGAGACGATCAACTACCGCACGTTCAAGCCCGAGCGTGACGGCCTCTTCTGCGCGCGCATCTTCGGCCCGATCAAGGACTACGAGTGCTTGTGCGGCAAGTACAAGCGCATGAAGTACAAGGGCATCATCTGCGAGAAGTGCGGCGTCGAGGTGACGCTGTCGCGGGTGCGGCGCGAGCGCATGGGCCACATCGAGCTCGCGGCGCCGGTCGCGCACATCTGGTTCCTGAAGTCGCTGCCGAGCCGCATCGGCCTGCTCCTCGACATGACGCTCAAGGATCTCGAGCGCATCCTCTACTTCGAGTACTACGTGGTGCTCGAGCCGGGCATCACCTCGCTGCAGGAGCGCCAGCTCCTGTCCGAGGACGAGTACCTCAAGGCGCAGGAAGAGTTCGGCCAGGACAGCTTCACGGCGGCGATCGGCGCCGAGGCGATCCGCGAGATGCTCAAGGGCATGGACCTGGAGAAGCTCGCCGCCGACCTGCGCGTCGAGATCGCCGAGTCGACCTCGGAGCTCAAGCCGAAGAAGCTCGCCAAGCGCCTCAAGCTGATCGAGGCCTTCATCCAGTCCGGCAACAAGCCGGAGTGGATGATCCTGACCCAGGTGCCGGTGATTCCGCCGGACCTGCGGCCGCTGGTGCCGCTCGACGGCGGCCGCT
>DATGLS010000012.1:0-262293 GCA_035293985.1 Xanthobacteraceae bacterium | reverse complement strand
GACGAGTCCGTGACAGCCTTCACCAACGACGGCATCGAGAACTTGAAGCAGATCATCGCGGACCTGCGAGCCGACGGCCGCGCACCTCCCCGCAAACGTTCAAAGGAGTGAGGATCCCGCGGTGCTCACCGAATGCTTACGTTTCATGAAATCGTGATTTATTTCCGAGATGGCTTCGCCGACTGTCCTTCCACGGAGGATCGAATTGCTACGCGCTGCCTTCGGCGCCACCTGCGCGGCAGGCGTGCTCGAGTCCGCCTGCAGCAGGGCAATAGCTGTATTCGCACCAAGGAAGTGTGCAATATAGACATTCAGTGGCGTCAGCGGCACACCCGCTCCCTGCAGGCGGCCGGCATTCTCTTCAGCGAGCGTTTTCGTCGCTCGGTAGGCCATCTCATAGTTCGTGCGCATGTCCATCAGGCCGGCTGCCCTGGCTTGATCCTTTGTCAGTAAGTTCGGGTTGCTGCGCACTGATGCGGGCAGCCAAGGATTATTCCTGATGACATCACTCTGATATTTTTTCAGATACCCCAACCACGTGTCGTCGAGAAACTGTCCGGCGCCCAGCGCGCTGGTGGGGACGGCTTGGCTTTTGTCACGCTTTCTCCACATCGACGAAGTGGCGTGGGGGTTGTCGTCGCTCCTGTCGTCGTAAACGCGGTTGCCGGAATCTTGCCCCTCATATGGGTTGGCGCTGCTCTCCTGGCCAATAGTCCGATCCAAGAGATCAGGAACGTTCATGCCGCTTCGCTCCAGAGTACCGTTCTCGTCCAAGAGGGGCGGCGCCGGTGTAGTCGGCACGTCGGTCGACCAAGACGGCGATAGCCAGGCATTTTCGAGATCGGGCCGGCGCCAACCATCGCTCGGCATCATGAGCGGAGGAGGAGAAATCCTTGGGTCGAAATTGCCGGGGTCATAGTCTTTGGGAGTTTTGGGTGTCGGGTACATAGGAGTAAGCAAACCGCCCTGCGGGCGCGGCCCCGCTTGCGGCGGGCGCGGATGGGGCAAGGGAATCGGCGCGGCGGGCTGCTTGGCGGCAGGCGGATTAGCTTGGCTGGGGCCGCCGTTGGCGGCCGGTGGAAACGGCTGCATGTACGGATACGGTTGGTTGCCATCGAGATAAGGGACCGGGGGCGCTACCGGCGGCAAATGGTATGCGGGAGGGATGTCCGCAACCGGAGTGACCGCAGGCCTCGCCCCCAGATCGTCGGCCCCCCAAGCCGGGGCTGGCTGCGCGATGCCGCGCGCAGTCGGCGCCGCGGGCGCCGAGCCATCGGGCGCGGTCGGCGCAGGTCTGAACAACGGCAGGTTCGGCGGTGCCCACGCCAACGAGCTCCAGATGTCGCGCCAGCTCGGATCCGGCGCCGGGGCGGGTTGCGCGGCGCCGTTGGTGGGCGCTGCAGCAGGTGCTGAGCCATCGGGAGCGACCGGCGTGCTTCTGAACATCCACAGATTCAGCGGTGCTCCCGATAGCGAACGAACGATATCGAACAAGCGCGAGTCCGGTGCCGGGGCGGGCTGCGCGGCCCCACTTGCGGGCGCGGCTGCGGGGTCTGAGCCATCGGGCGCGATCGGCCGACGATTGAACATGTATAGGTCCAGCGGTGCTCCCGACAGCGAACGAAAGATATCGAACAAGCTCGGGCTTGATGGAATGAATGGATCGCGTGCGGCCATGGAAGATTCTCCTTGTTGACTTGCAGGTGTGGGCGCGTCCTCGCAGCGGCCGGGCAGTTGCCGGCAGACGCGAATGAAAGGCTTGATCGGGTGGCTGCGCTTTCCGAGGGTTCAGCTTGCACTCGATAATCGCGGGTGGCGCTCAGGCTTCACCGAACGCGATCCAACGCTCGCGTGCAAAGTCGAGTGCACCCCACAGAAAGAGCAGGGAAATAGACAGGACGATCGGCTGGCCGCTTCCTACGCCGCCTCACCGCCTCACGTGGTCACCAAAATTTCGGCCAAAGCTCCGCTGGCGTTCATTGCAGAATTTTTCGCGCCCCGTCTGCAATCGATCTGCAATGCGTCTGCAATGGAAATTATTGAAACGTCGGGGGAAACTTCGGGCGGCAAAGCAATGCAGGAGCAATGGAAGCAATGCGCGGATGCAATGAAACCAATGCGCCCGCCGCACGCCCTTAAAAAGCAAAACGCGCCCGAAGCGGCGAGGCCGCGGACGCGCGAATGTCACTCTGCACTTACTGCCGTGCGCCCTTCGCGACGGGAATGCAAGCGAAACTCAATCTATCCCCGCTATTCAGGGGTTTGCAGGACGGTCGCCGCGACCCACCAGGCTGGGTGCGCGATGGACAGTCGTTGGGCGGCCGCGGCCGCAGCGGCGTCGCTCCGAACAATCCAAAGCAGGTCGCACCCGAGCCGGACATGCGCGCGAAGAGGCAGTCACCACAACGGACCAGCGCCGCCAGCACATCGGAGATAACCGGCTGCAGGGCCCGCGCCGGCGCCTCGAGATCGTTCGGCTGCGATGAGATATAGCGGATCAGCGCATCGCTATCCTTCAGGCGACCTGTGTCGTTTGGTCCGGCATTCGCGTAGGGCCCCCTGTTTCGGGCGGACGTACGCCAAGCTTCCGATTTCTCCCATCACAACGAGCGGCAAGCCCGCAACGCCGACATCATGTCTTGCGCGTCGCCTCGCGCGCTTGAAAAGCAAAACGCGCCCGAAGCCGCGGTTGCTCCGGACGCGCGAATATCACTCTGCACTTAGTGCCATAAACCGCTCGCACTGGGGACGCAAGCCGAATTCAATCTATCCCCGCTATTCCGGTTGGGCCGCTAATCGCCGATCTACGCCGAACCATCGGCGCGGCCCATCGGGCGGATGATCAGGACGTCGGTCTCATGGGCCTTCGTCTCGCGGCCGTTGATGCCGGCAGGTCATCCACTCAGCTGGGCATGCACATTCGCGACGTGCGAGGCGAGCTCCGCCGCAGCGGCCTCGACGCGGCCGGCGGCGATGAAATCGACGATGCGGCGATGCTGGCCGATCGCGCGCGACACACGGTCGTGCGATTGCGGCAGACGATGCCGCAGGGCGCCGACCTTGTCGGAAATGCTGCGATACGAGGCGATCAGGTAGCGGTTGCGGCTGCCGGCGATGATGGCTTCGTGGAACGCGGTGTCGAGCTTCTCGCAGCGGGCGAAGTCGCCGTCCTCGAGCGCAAAGGATGCCTCGGCGACGAGCGCGACCAGCGTGCCGACGAGGCTCTGACGATCGCGCGCGGCCCCGATCAGCACGGCCGTGCGCTCGAACATGGCGCGGACCTCGCAAATGTCGCGCACCTCGTCGGCCGAGAGGTCGAACACGAAGGTGCCGCTCTGCGGCCGCACGACGACGAGCCCCTCCGACTGGAGCTGCAGCAGCGCCTCGCGCACGGGCGTGCGGCTGATCTCGAGCTCTTGCGCCAAAGCCTTGTCGGACAGCCGACCGCCGAGCGGATAGACGCCGAGGACGATCCCTTCGCGGATCCGCTCGGCCGCGGCCGCCTTCAGCGAATGGTTGCCATTGAGCGGCTCGGTGCGCGGAGGCGGGATCTCAGGCATGATGCCATTTTGATATACTAGATTTTCCATCCACTCAAATGTTTTTACGTATTTTCTTCCAGAATGTGGGTTGACTCGATCAAGTCGGCGCGCTTCTCTAGTCAACTGATATATCAATTTTGAGGCACCATGCTCGTCGACACCCCTCCCCGGACCGGCTTGGTCATGTTTGCCAAGCGCGAGTGTCCGACCTGTCGGCTGGTGCTGCCGGTCGTCGCCGTCCTGGCCCGCGAGGCGGAACCGATCGCGGTCTACGTCCAGGACGATCCGGGCTATCTCGACGGCGCGGTCGACGATGGCGCGCTCGAGCAGTCGTTCCGCTTCGATGTCGAGACCGTCCCGACGTTGATCCGGCTCGAGGACGGCCGCGAGGTCGACCGCACCTTCGGCTGGAGCCGCCTGGAGTGGGCCCGGGTGGCGCGCGCGACGGCGCTCGGCGCCGAGCTTCCCGGCTTCCAGCCGGGGTGCGGCTCGAAAAGCCGCGAGCCCGGCGTGTTCGAGCATCTCGTCGCCCGCTACGGCAATCCGCCGATCGCCTCGCGCCGCATCGAGGTCGGCCCGTGGGAGGACCCGGTCGAGCAGTGCTTCGAGCGCGGCTGGAGCGACGGCCTGCCGCTGGTGCCGCCGACCGACGAGCGGATCGTGCGCATGCTGTCCGGCACCAGCCGGGCGGCGGACGAGATCGTCGGCCATGTGCCGCCGAACCTGTCGCCGTGCACGGTCGAGAAGGTCGCGATCAATGCGGTCATGGCCGGCTGCAAGGCGGAATACATGCCGGTCGTCCTCGCCGCGCTCGAGACGGCGCTCGACCCGCTGTTCACCATGCACGGGCTGTTGTGCACGACGTGCTTCTCGGGACCGATCATCGTGGTGAACGGCCCGGTGGCGCGGGCGATCGGCATGAACTCGGGCGTCAACGCGCTCGGCCAGGGCAACCGCGCCAATGCCACCATCGGCCGTGCCCTGCAGCTAATCATCCGCAATGTCGGCGGCGGCCGGCCGGGCGAGCTCGACCGCTCGACCCTCGGCGGGCCCGGCAAGCTCACGTTCTGCTTTGCCGAGGATGAATCCGACCCGACCTGGGAGCCGTTGTCGGTGGCGCGGGGCATTGCGCCGGGCCGCAACGCCGTCACCCTGTTTCAGGGCGATGGCATTCTCGGCTTCATCGACCAGCGCTCGCGCGCGCCGGACGAGCTCGCCCGCTCGCTCGCGATGTCTCTCCTCGCGGTCGGACATCCAAAATTGTGCGAGTTCACCAACGCGATGCTGGTGCTGTCGCCGGAGCACTATGGAATTTTTCGCGACGGCGGGTGGGACCGCCGGCGCATCGAGGCCGAGCTGCATGCCGCCATGCGGCGGCCCGGGCGCGACCTGGTCGCCGGCGCGCAAGGCGTCGGCGAGGGCATTGCGGCGGCGCGCGCCGACGAGATGGTCGACAAGTTCTGGCCGGAGGGCCTGCTGATCGTGCGCGCCGGCGGCAAGGCCGGCTTGTTCTCGGCGATCTGCGGCGGCTGGACCGGCGGACGCTTCCGCGACCAGTCGCAACCGGTGACACGGGAGATCAGATCATGACGACGCCTTACGTGACGACGACTTGCGTGCTGCGCGATCCGACGGCCGAGACGGCCTCGGAGCGGCGGCCCCGCTGCCGGCCGCCCGCGAGCCTCGACGGCAAGACGGTCGCGCTGCTCGACATCGGCAAGATGCGCGGCGACGAGTTCATCGACCGGCTCGAGATCCTGTTCAACACGCGGGGCGTGCGCACCCTGCGCTACAAGAAGCCGACCAACACCCGCACGGCGCCGACCGCGATCCTGCAGGACATCGCGCTCAAGGCCGACGCGGTCGTGATCGCGCTGTCGGACTGCGGGTCCTGCACGTCCTGCTCGACCCACGACCTGGCCGATCTCGATGGTCGCGGCATTCCCGGGGTCAGCGTGATCACCGAGGAGTTTGCCGACGCGTTCGCCGGGCAATGCGACGCGATCGGCTTCGACGGCGCCGCCGTGATCGTGCCGCACCCGATCCAGAACCGCACGCGCGCCGAGCTCGAAGGGTTCGCTGACGGATTCTGCGAGCGGATCCTGGCGCAGATCTGCGCCGGTCCGATTCCGGGCCCGACCTCTCTCGCCGCCTAGAGGAGTCTCCATGCCGTCATCCCGCGTCGGGCGACGCACCGTCGTCGCCGCCCTCACGTCGGCGCTCGCTTCCGTGGCGATTCCCGGCCGCGCTGCCCGCGGCGAGGAACGGTTTCCCGCGCGGCCGGTGAAGATTCTCGTCACGCTGTCGGCCGGCAGCCAGGTCGACATCCTGGCGCGCCTCGTCGGCCGGCACCTCGCGGACGCTTTCGGCCAGCAATTCATCGTCGAGGATCGTCCCGGCGCCGGCGGCACCATGGCGACCAGCCTCGTCGCCCGCGCCAATCCCGATGGCTACACCTTGCTCATGGCCGCCAACGGTCACGCGATCAACCCGTCGCTCTATCCTGATCTGCCCTACGATACGGCCAAGGATTTTGCCGGGATCAGCCTGGTCGCCCGCGTCCCCAGCGTCCTGGTGGTGCCGTCGAGCCTCGAGATCAGATCGGTCGCCGAATTGATCGCGCTCGCCAAGGCGCGGCCCGGGCAGCTCAATTTCGCCTCGCCCGGCATCGGCAGCGCCGGACATCTCGCGGCCGAGCAGCTCAAGACGGCGGCCCATATCGATATCGTTCACGTGCCGTACAAAGGCACGCCCGAGGCGCTGGCCGACACGATCGCCAACCGCACGCAGATGTTTTTTGCACCGTTGGGCGCGGCCCTGCCGCTGCTGTCGGGCGGTCACCTCACGGCGCTTGCGGTCACCAGCGCCAGCCGGTCGCCGATCGCGCCGGCGATCCCGACGCTCGCCGAGTCAGGCGTGCCCGGCTATAGGTTCGATTTCTGGTACGGGCTCCTCGGGCCGCACGGCACGCCGGCGACGATCATCGACCGGCTCGGCGCCGAGATCGGCAGGATGCTGGACACGCCCGCCGTCGCCGGCGAGCTCGCCGCCCAAGGCGCCACCCCGTTGCCGATGGCGGGAGGGCAGTTCGATGAGTTCATCGCTGAAGAGATGAAGAAATATCGCGAGCTCGTCGCAGTGTCCGGCGCAAAGGCGCGTTAGAGCAAATTGCGGTGTGGCGGGCTGCGGACGCGCGAATGCCACTCTGCACTTTCTGCCATGCGCCGCCCACGCCGGGAATGCAAATGGAATTCGATCTATCCCCGCTATTCAGGGATTGCCCAGGACAGTCGGCGCGATCCACCAGGCCGGGCGCGCGACCGACAGCCGTTGGGCGGCCGCGGCCGCGGCGCCCTCGGCGCCGAATAATCCAAAGCAGGTCGCGCCCGACCCAGACATGCGCGCGAGCGTGCATCCATCGCAGGCGGCGAGCGCCGCCAGCACGTCGGAGATGACCGGCTGCAGCACGCGCGCCGGCGGCTCGAGATCGTTCGGCTGCGATTTGAGATAGCGGATCAGCGCGTCGGGATCCTTCAGGCGGCCCGCATCGATCTCGCTCACATCGCCGCGCCGCTCGCCCGCCTCGAGGCCGAGCCTGGCGAACACGTCCTTGGTCGGCACCGGCACGCGCGGATTGACCAGCACGGCCGGGAGTGCCGGCAGGTCGAGCGGCGCCGACAGGATCTCGCCGATGCCGCGCATGACGCGCGGGCGCGGGTCGAGGCAGACCGGCACGTCGGCGCCGGTCGCGCGCGCGGCCGCCATCAGGTTGGGATTGTCGCGCGCGATTCCATTGACGCGCATGAGCAGGCGCAGCGCCGCCGCCGCATCGGACGAGCCGCCGCCGAGACCGGCCGCGACCGGAAGATGCTTGGTGAGCGCGAAGCGGCCGAGCCGCAAGCCGTCGGTCCGTCCCGCGAGATCGCGCGCGGCGCGCAGCACGAGGTTGTCGGTGACCTCCCCGGCCGCGGCCGCGGTCGGGCCGTCGACATCCAGGCCGAGGGGCGCGTCGAGGGTGAGGCGCACCTCGTCGGCGAGGCGCGCGAACACGACCAGGCTTTCGAGATCGTGATAGCCGTCGGCGCGCTTGCCGAGGATGCGCAGCGTCAGGTTGACCTTGGCGGGGGCGGGTTCGGAGAAAGAAGCCATTCGGTAGCAATGTCATTGCGAGCGAAGCGACGCAATCGCGATCGTCAAATCTGAAAATAGCCAAACCCGTCATCCTGAGGCGCGAGCGAAGCGAGCCTCGAAGGATGATCGGCCGAGGTGGCACCACAAAGGGAGCAAGCGGCACCACATGGGCCGTCGCCCTTCGAGGGCCGCGCTTCGCGCGGCCGCCTCAGGGTGACGGTCGGGGATGGGTGTTCGCGACTAGACCGCTAGAAGCTCAGCCGCCGTCGGGGCGCCTGTTCTTGTCGGCGGGCTTGTCCACCGCGGCGGAGGGCGGCGGGGCGGGATCGACGAGGCCGTTCTTGATCTTGGCCTCGATCTTCTTGAGGTCGTTCTCGTCGTCCGGCTTGAGATCGCGGGCGTGCGACCACTGGAACTTGGCTTCCAGCGTGCGGCCGACGCGCCAGTAGGCGTCGCCGAGATGGTCGTTGATCGTCGGATCGACCGGCTTGAGCTCGACCGCCCTCTCGAGGTTCTTGACCGCCTCGTCGTAGTTGCCGAGCCGGTACCAGGCCCAACCGAGCGAATCGACGATGTAGCCGTCGTCGGGGCGCTGCTCGACCGAACGCTTGATCATCTTCATGCCCTCGTCGAGGTGGACGCCCTGGTCGACCCAGGAATAGCCGAGATAATTGAGCACGTGCGGCTGGTCGGGATAGAGCTCCAGCGCCTTCTTCAGATCCGCCTCGGCCTTCGGCCACTGCTTGTTGCGCTCGTAGCAGATGCCGCGGAAGTAATAGAGCGTCCAGTTGTTCTTGGTCGGGTTCGGCACCTGCGCGATGGCCTGACTGTAGGTGTCGCCGCACTCGGCGAACTGCTTGCGCTCGCGCTGAATGTTGCCGAGCGCCGTGATCGCCTCGAGATCGTTCGGATGCGTGGCGATCAGCTCCTTGAGGTTCTTCTCCGCCTCGGCGGTCTTGTCGAGCGCGTCGAGATCGATCGCCATCTGGATGGAGGCGTTGCGCTTGAGCACGCTTTCGGCGGGCAGGCGCTGGTAGGTCGCGATCGCGAGCTCAGGCTTCTTCATCGCCTCGTAGAGATCGGCGAGCGACAGGATCCCCAGCGTATGCTGCGGATCGAGATAGAGCGCGAGCTGGAGATAGGCGAGCCCGCGATTGGCGAGGCTCAGCTCCTCCTCGCGGCGGCCGAGCGCGGCGCCGAGCCCGTACAGCACCTCGGCGGCGCCGACCTGGGCGCTGTCGACGATCTGCGGCACCTTTTCGCCGCGATCGAGCTGCGCGAACGCCTGGTCGATCAGCGGGTGATGCGGCAGCGTCTTGTCGAACTCCTTGAAGATCTTGACCGCGTCGTCCTTGGTGCCGTTGCGCGAGGTCCAGCTGCCGTACGCCTGCACGATGCGCAGCGCGCTCTGATCGAGCTTGTAGGCGCGCTCGAAGCGCTTGCCGGCTTCCTTGCGCAGCCCGGCGAGATCATCGATCAGGCCGCCATGCAGGTCCTTGAAGACCGCGAACCAGTCGGGGCCGCTCAGCTTGTCGATCTGGTCGAGCGCACCCTTGGCGTCGCCCGCGCCGTAGCTCGCCCAGGCGGAGAGCAGCGTCACGGTGAGGTTGGTGATCGGGTCGCGGCCGGCCTGGGCGAACTGGGCGCGCGCCTCCTTGTACTGCTTGTTCTTGAGCGCGTGCACGCCGAGGATCAGCCGCGCGTTCTTGTTGGTATGGTCGATCGCGAGCAGGCGCTCCGCGAGCGTCACGGCACGCTCGATGTTGCCGCTGGCGAGCTCGGCGTAGAACGCGAGCTCCATGAGGTCGGTGTTCTTCGGATCGGCATTGAGCGCGGCGGTGTAGTAGGCCGCCGCCGTCGCAGCGTCGCGGTCGACATTGGCGGTGCGCGCCGCAAGGTAATTGCCGGATGGCGTATTGTGCTCGAGCTCGATCTGCGTCGGCACGGTCTGCGCCGCGACCGCCTCAACCGCCAGGGGACCCGCGAGGCCGGCAGCGAGCGCGACCGAGAGGCAGCGAAACAAGGGCAAAGTTTTCACGGCTTACGGTTCTCCAAAGGTCGGGACCGATGCGGTCAGGACCGGCGTCGCCCTGAGCCGGCAACCCATCACGGCAACCCATCTAAGCTCGGCGCACCAAAATGGCCTGTTTGAAGCGCTCCGGCAAGCACACCTCAACGGCCTGTTTACCGCCCGGTCGGGCCATTGACGACCCCCGTATGGCGGGATCGTGGCGGCTGCCGGCGATTCAACCCGCAACTTATCACATATTCGGGTAATTCGGCCCGCCCCCGCCCTCCGGCGGCACCCAGGTGATGTTGTGCGCCGGATCCTTGACGTCGCAGGTTTTGCAGTGGACGCAGTTCTGCGCATTGATGACGAAGCGTGGGCCGCTCGCCTCGTCGACCCATTCGTAGACGCCGGCCGGGCAATAACGCGTCGACGGGCCGGCATAGATGTCGTGCTCGCAGGTCTTCTCCAGGGCGAGATCGCCGACCCGCAGGTGAACGGGCTGATCCTCCTCGTGGTTGGTGTTGGAGAGGAAGACCGAGGAGAGGCGGTCGAACGTCAGCTTGCCGTCAGGCTTCGCATAGGCGATCGGCTTGAACTCAGCCGCGGGCTTGAGGCTGTCGGAGTCGCGCTTGCCGTGGCGGAGCGTGCCGAAGAGGGAAAAGCCGAACGTGTTGGTCCACATGTCGAGGCCGCCGGCCGCGATGCCGAGGAAGGTGCCGAGCTTCGACCACAGCGGCTTGGCGTTACGCACCTTGCGCAGGTCCGTGCCGATCGCCGATGAGCGCCACAGCGCCTCGTAGTCGGCGAGCTCGTCGTTGGCGCGGCCGCCCGCGATCGCCTCGGCGACGACGGTCGCGGCGAGCATGCCGGACAGCACCGCATTGTGCGTTCCCTTGATGCGCGGCACGTTGACGAAGCCGGCCGCGCAGCCGATCAGCGCGCCGCCCGGGAAGCACAGCTTCGGCACCGATTGCCAGCCGCCCTCCGTGATGGCGCGCGCGCCGTAGCCGATGCGCTTGCCACCGGCGAAAGTGTCGCGCACCAGCGGATGGGTCTTGAAGCGCTGCAGCTCCTCGAACGGCGAGACGTATGGGTTCGCATAGTTGAGATGGACGACGAAGCCGACCGAGACCAGGTTTTCGTCGTAGTGATAGAGGAACGAGCCGCCGCCGGTCGAGTTGTCGAGGGGCCAGCCGAACGAATGCTGGATCAGCCCCGGATGATGCCTGTCGGGCGCGACCTGCCACAGCTCCTTCAGGCCGATGCCGAATTTTTGCGGCTCGCGCCCCTGGTCGAGCTTGAAGCGGGCGATCAGCTGCTTGCTGAGGCTGCCGCGCGCGCCTTCGGCGAACAGCGTGTACTTGGCGCGCAGCTCCATGCCGCGGGTGAACGACGCCTTCGGCTTGCCATCCTTGCCCACGCCCATGTCGCCGGTCGCGATGCCGACGACCTCGCCGTGGTCGCCGAACAGCACCTCGCTTGCGGCAAAGCCCGGATAGATCTCGACCCCGAGCGCCTCCGCCTTGCGGCCGAGCCAGCGGCAGACCTCGCCGAGCGAGACGATGTAGTTGCCGTGGTTGCTCATCAGCGGCGGCAACATGAAGTTGGGCAGCCGCAGCGCGCCGGAAGCACCAAGATAGTAGAAGCGGTCGGCGCTGACCTTGGTCTTGATCGGCGTATCCTCGTTGCGCCAGTCGGGAAAGAGGCGGTCGAAGCCGATCGGATCGATGACGGCGCCCGAGAGGATGTGCGCGCCGACCTCGGAGCCCTTCTCGACCACCACGACGGAAATGTCGGCGGCGAGCTGCTTGAGGTGGATCGCTGCCGAGAGGCCGGCCGGGCCGGCGCCGACGATGACGACGTCGAACTCCATCGAGTCGCGGGCGGGCAGGTCGGCCATGAGCAGCTCCAGGAGGCGACGAAGAGTGCGCCGATTTTCGGCGAGCGGTTCCTTTTTCCATGTTTGGCGCGAGGCGGCAATCGGCCGGCGGCTGTGCTAGACCGACCCCATGTCGCCCGATCAAGCCAAGGCCGCGCGCGAGCTGCTCGCCTTCTACCTGGAGGCCGGCGCCGATGCGTTCCTGGGTGAGGAACCGATCAATCGGCTGGCGGAACCCGAGCCGGAGCCGCGACGCAGCCCTGCTCGCCCCATGGTTCGAGACGCCGGCGAGCGGCCGGCTCCTCATCACGAGGCTCCGCGATATGAAGCTCCTCGACCGCGACAACAAACGCCTGCTCGTCGTGAGGAGGCCGCCGAAGGCGCGCGTCTCGAAGGACGGGCCGCACCCGCTACGCCTGCCACCCCCGAAGCCGCCATCATGGATGCGCGCACGCAGGCGCGCGCAGCCACGAGCCTCGAGGAGCTGCGCGGTATCCTCGAAAAATTCGAGGGCTGCGAGCTCAGGCGCCACGCCAAGCAGCTCGTGTTCGCGGACGGCAACCCGCAGGCGCGGCTGATGTTCGTCGGCGAGGCGCCCGGGCGCGACGAGGACCTCGAGGGCCTTCCCTTCGTCGGCCGCTCCGGCAAGCTGCTCGACCTGATGATCAAGGCGATCGGCCTCGATCGCACGGGCGTCTACATCGCCAACATCATTCCCTGGCGACCGCCCGGAAACCGCACGCCGACGCCGCAGGAGAGCCAGATCTGCCTGCCATTCATCCAGCGACAAATCGAGCTGGTCGACCCCGACGTGCTGGTCTGCCTCGGCGGCCCGTCGAGCCAGACATTGCTCGGCTACACCGACGGCATCATGCGGACGCGCGGCCGCTGGCTCGCCTACGACACCGGTACGCGCGAGATCCGCGCCACCGCGACGCTGCATCCGGCCTATCTCTTGCGCCAGCCGTTGCACAAGCGGCTCGCCTGGCGGGATTTTCTCGCGATCAAGAAGGCGCTGAATCCGTAGGGTGGGCAACCGCGCGTGCGCATGTGCATCCGCGTGGGCAAAATCGCGGTAGGCGCGGTTGCCCACGCGGATGCACGGCGCAACGCGATTTTGCCCACCCTACGCCTCGCAATGACGGGAGGGTTACCCCGGCTCCATGCCGTTCTTCTTGATCGACTCCACGCCGGCGGGGCTTTGCATCAGCTTGATCACGTCGCGTGCGGCCGGCTGGTTGGGCGAGGTCGGCGACACGGCCGCCGTGAAGGTGATGTAGGACTGCAGCTCCGCCGGCAGTGGGCCGACCACCTCGGCGCCCGGCACCGACAGGATGTTGGGAATGACGATGATGCCGAGCTCGGCGTCGCCGGCGGCGACCATCTCGGAGACGGACTCGCCCGAGGTCTTGATCGTCTTGGCCTCGAGCGCATCCGCGATGCCGAGCTGGGCGAGCACCTTTTGCAAATGGAGCGTGCTCGCGCCCTCCTCGAGATAGACGATGGATTTGGCGTCGAGCAGCGCCTGCTTGAAGGCCGCGACGGTCGAGATGTCGGGCTTGGGCGCGCCGCGCCTCACCGCGACGCCGATGCCGGCGCGCATCACGTCGGCGCGGCTGTCGGCGAGGAGCTTGCCCTTTTTGATCAGATCATCGACCTGGAAGCTCACCAGCACCGCGATGTCGAGCGGCTCGTCGCCTTCGATGCGCCGCTTCATCACGGCCGCGACGTCGGTGACGACCGTGAGCTTGTTGCCGGTCGCCTGGGTGTAGGCAGGGCCGATGTCGCCGATCACCATCCTGGTGACGCGCGAGCCGAAGATCTTCAGCTCCGCGGCGTCGGCCGGATGGGCGTGTGTCGCCATGACCAGCACTCCGAGGATGAATGCGACGCGACGCATGCCGATCATCGACCTGCTCTCGTAGGGTGGGCGAGCGCGCGATCGCGTGTACCGCCGCGTGGGCAAAATCGCGCCTGCGCGGTCGCCCACGCGGGCCGGTATGAGCATGCGATTTTCCCCACCTACCCCACCCAATAGAATTTGGCGGCGAAGATCACGGCGAGGATCAGCACGGCCGGTTTCAGGTCGGAGAACTTGCCGGCGATGACCTTCGCCAGCGCATAGGTGATGAATCCGAGGCCGATGCCGGTCGCGATCGAGTAGGTGAGCGGCATCGTGACGGCGGCGACGACCGCCGGGCCGTATTCGGTGATGTCGTCCCAGGAGATTTCGGCGAGCCCCTGCGCCATCACGCAAGCGACGTAGAGCAGCGCCGCCGAGGTCGCGTAGGCCGGGATCATGCCGGCGAGCGGCGCGAAGAACAGCGCCAGCAGGAAGAGGATCGCGACCACGGCCGCCGTGAGGCCGGTGCGGCCGCCGGCCGAGACGCCGGCGGCGCTCTCGATGTAGCTCGTCGTCGTCGAGGTGCCGATCAGCGAGCCGAACATGGCGGCGAAGCTGTCGGCGATCAGCGCCTGCTTCATGCGCGGCAGGTTGCCGTCCTGGTCGAGGAGGCCGGCGCGGTGGGTCACCCCGATCAGCGTGCCGGCATTGTCGAACACGTCGACGAAGAGGAAGCTGACGATGATGGTGAGGAAGCCCAGCTCGGTGATGCGCGAAAAATCGAGCTGGAAAAGCGTCGGCGCGAGCGAAGGGGGCGCCGACACGATGCCGTTGTACTTGACGAGCCCCGGCCACAGGCCGATCGCGGTGACGATGAGGATTCCGAGCAGCGTGCCGCCGATCACCTTGCGGGCGTTGAGCGCGACGATCAGCACGAAGCCGAGGATGCACAGCAGGGCCGCCGGCTGCTTGAGATCGCCGAGCGACACCAGCGTCGCCTGGTTGCCGACGACGATCTTCGCCTCCTCGAGCGCGATGATGCCGAGGAAGAGGCCGACGCCCGCCGAGATCGCGAGCTTGAGGTTCTTCGGGATCGAATTGATGATGTATTCGCGGATGCGGAAGACCGAGATGAGAAAGAAGATCACGCCCGAGCAAAAGACCGCGGCGAGCGCCTGCTGCCACGTATATTTGTAGGTCAGCACCACCGAGAAGGTGAAGAAGGCGTTGAGGCCCATGCCGGGCGCGAGCGCAATCGGATAGTTGGCATAGAGCGCCATCACCAGCGTCGACACCGCGGCCGCGATGCAGGTCGCGACGAACACCGCGCCGGTGTCCATGCCGGTCTTTCCGAGGATCGAGGGGTTGACGAACACGATGTAGACCATCGTGAGGAAAGTGGTGACGCCGGCGACCAGCTCGGTGCGCGTGGTGGTGCCCTGCGCCTCGAGCCCGAAGTATCGATCGAGGAAGCCGTGGCGCGCGCGTTCGGCCTGGTCGGTCATGTTGTCCTCCAAATGGTGCGCTGCTTGGCGCGTCGCTTCCCGCCGCGAAGCATAATGGAGGCGCGCGGAAGCTGCCTGCGTAGCGGAGAGGTTTTCCACCGACCGACCGCTTCACGCTTGCCTGAAGGGGGACGGTAAAGCTGCTACTGCGGGCGGATCATGCCCCAGCCGACCCGCGCGAGCGGCAGCATGCCCTGGTTGGTGTAGCCGAAGGCACGCGGCACTTCCGGCACGAGGTCGGGAAAGCGCGCCTTGATGTCGGCGGGCGGGCTGGCAGGCGCGCCGCCGGACCCGGAGGCGGGCCACACCACGATCAGGCCGCGCTTGCGGATGTCGTCGGGCGTGACCCAGGGCGTGCGCATGGGCGCGGCGGCGTCGTAGTAACTCGGGCGCGAGGGCGCAGCGAGCGCAATAAGGGTGGCGAGGCGCTGATCGCCCGTGATGATCGTGAGCGGCTTGCCGGTGCGATCCCGGAAGGTCTTGCCGAAGAACGCGCCCATCTGGTCGGCCTG
Organism: Xanthobacteraceae bacterium; assembly: GCA_035293985.1. Lineage (GTDB taxonomy): Bacteria > Pseudomonadota > Alphaproteobacteria > Rhizobiales > Xanthobacteraceae > JAVDCA01. The sequence goes on along the minus strand of DATGLS010000012.1, from coordinate 246,870 downwards.
CTGCGCGCTCTTCATCTCGATCGCGACGGTCCATGGCACGAAGATCACCATGGCGACCGCGATCGCGGGCGGCAGCAGCAGCATCAGCGTCCAGGCGAGGCCGACGATGCGCTGGCGGTGGATCACGATCGTATCACCCGCCGCGACCACGGCCGCGAGGCCGGAAAGCGTGACATAGGGCGCCGTGCCGCCGACCGGCGCGGGCGAGCCGACGATGGCGGCCAGCAGCGTTGCGGCGACGATCGGCGCGATCGCCATGAAGTAGACGAAGCGCCGCGCGAAGGGATCGAGCGGCGCGCGCACGAAGGTCGGCAGCTGGAGGTCGCCTTCCTTGCGCCGCCAGCCGCTCGCGAGCGCGACGAGCAGCAGGAGCCCGACATGGACCGCCACGACGGTGGCGAGCAGGCGCAGCCACGCGATCAGGTTGGTGTCGGCGGCCTCGCTCGAGCGCAGGCGTTCCCACAGTGGGCCGAAGGTGGTATCGCCGGCGATGTCGAGCCAGATGAGATGGGGAAACAGCAGCACCGCGACGACGATCGCGGCGAACCACGGCTCGACTGTCTGCAGCGCGGCGCGCCCGCGCTCGGTCGCCCACATGAACAGCATCAGGCAGGCGAACAGGATCACGCCCGCATAGGTGGTGAGGAGCAAGAGGCCGAGATCGAAGGCGAGCACGAACCAGTAGCGACGCTGGCCCTCGCCGATGGCGCGCCAGAAATGCAGCATCATCAGCGCCGTGAGCGCCATGCCGAGCACCGCCGGGCCGAAATCGGGCGACGGCACCGTCATCACGGTGATGCCGAGCATCAAGAGCACCGCGATCGCCGCCTGCTGCGCGCCGACGAGGGCACGGCCGAGTTCGAACACGGCCCAATAGGTGACGACGACGCAGGCCTGCGAAAGCAGGTAGACGCCGGCGAGCCCGGTGAGCACGTAGACGACCTCGGCGAGCCAGAAGGCGAGCGGTGGGCCGAGATCGGTGCCGAGCTGGTATTCGTGGCCGACCGCGAGCACCATCGGCAGGTCGCCGGGCGGCGCCGCGTAGAAGACCGTCGGCACCAACCACCAGATCGCGGCCTGCGCGAGCGCCGCGAGCCAGAACATCAGGCGCGGCTGCGAACGCACGCCCTCGATGAAGATGGAAACGTGGAGCATCGGCCCCCAGCCGGCGGGATACGGAGTGTGGGCGCCGACTTAAGCCTGTGCGCGGCGGCGAGGCAACAATGATCGACTAGTCGGCCGCGTCGACCTCGATGAGGTCGAGCTGCGGCGGTACGTCGCCTGACGCGAGGGCAACCGGCGCGAAGCTGCGCCGATGGTGCACCGTCGGCCCGAGCGCGGTGAGCGCGCGGAAGTGCTCGGGTACGCTGTAGCCCATGTGGCGCTCGAAGCCGTAGCCCGGGTGGGCGGCGCCGATCTGCACCATCAGGCGGTCGCGCGTCACCTTGGCGACGATCGAGGCGGCGGCGATCGACAGCACCAGGGCGTCGCCGCTCACCACGGCGACGCAGTCGCAGCCGCAGTCGATGCGGTCGATGCCGTCGACGAAGACGAGGCGTGGCCGCTGCGGCAGCGCCAGCACGGCGCGCTTGAGCGCCCACAGCGAGGCCTGGCGGATGTTGTCGCGGTCGATGCGGGCGCGCGAGCCGAACGCGACGCCGACCTGGGCGGTGGCGCAGATGCGAGCGTAGAGCTTTTCCCGCGTCTCGGCATCGAGCTTCTTGGAGTCGTTGAGCCCGCGCGGGATGCGCTCGGGATCGAGGATCACGGCCGCCGCGACCACCGGCCCGGCGAGCGGGCCGCGGCCGGCCTCGTCGCAGCCCGCAACCGGAAAGACGCCGCGCTTCATCGCCGCGCGCTCGCGCCGGAACGACGGCCGCAGCGGCGGCTCGTTCAGCGGCAGGCGGGGCGGTTTTTTCGCGGGCGTGCGACTCATGCGGCGCGATTGTTGCGCCGAGCAAAGTGGCGACGCAATGGCGAGGGTGTGGATGGTGCCTGCGCTCCCCTCCCCCCGCGCGAAGCGCGTGGCGGGGGCCGGGGGTGGGGGCCGCGCCGCTTGCTCGGAACTAAGCGGCGGTCGTCGTTCATTGCGAAGTCGGAACAAGCGTAGGCCCCCCACCCCTCGCTAAGCGGCTTCGCGGCTTGCTCGACCCTGCCTGCCAAGGGGCGGGAGGGTGGCGCTGGAGCCCCGAGCGCTGAGTGTTCGTCAAGCAGCGGCGGCCGCGATCGGCAGCTTCAGCATTCGGGCGGCATTGCGCCAGAACACGGCGTCGCGCTCGGCGGGCGGCAGATTGAGGTCCTCGATCAGCTTGATGGCGCGCGGTTTCAGGGACGTGAGCGGCGGGGCATCGCTGCCGTAGAGGAGGTGGTCGGCGCCGACCGTGTCGAGCACGAGGCGCGCGGCCGGCGCGTGGTAGGTGACGCTGTCGAAGTGAATCTTCTTCAGATAGTGGCTCGGCGCGTGCTTGATCTTCATCGGTGCGTAGGAGCCGAGGAAGAAGGCCTCGTCCTGCAGCTCATAGGCATAGTCCATGCGGCCGATCACCTCGCAGATCCCGCCGCCGCCATGCGAGCTCACGAGTTTTACGCGCGGAAAATCCTCGAGGATGCCGCGCACGATCAGGCGAGAAAGCGCAAGGCACAAGTCCGCGGGGCGGCCGATGCTGGAGGCGAGGCGATACTCGCGCATGCGCTCCTCGCCGAAGCCGATATGCGGCGGATGGATCATCACCGGGACGTCGAGGTCCTGCATCAATTCCCAGAACGGACGCGCCTCGTCGTCGTCGGGATAGTGGCCCTTGTGGTTGGAATGGATCAGCACGCCCTTGAGGCCGTTCTGGCGGATCGCGCGCTCGGCTTCCTTGACGTGCGCCGGGCCGCCGCCCGGCAGGATCGTGGCGAGACCATAGAGCGTGCCTTTGTATTTCTGCTGGATCTCGGCCGCGTAGTCGCTCCAGCGCTGGACCGCGGCGAGCTCGTCCTTGGCGTCCTTGCCGCGCATGTAGTGGGCGGCGTTGGAGACGACGCTGATGTCGACGCCGGCCTTGTAGTGGGCGTCGAGCACGTTCTCGACCGTCATCGGGCAGCGCCCGCCCCAGCTCGGGCCGCGCTTGCCGTCGAGGGTCGGCTCGTCAGCCGCTTCCTCGGGCGGATAGACGTGGGTGTGCCATTCGATGATCACGCGCGCTCTCCCCGGCTGACGGTTCAGCGAAGCATGCGCGCGAGGCACGGCCGGCGCAAGAAATGGCCGGCACTGAAATCATTCGATTTTCTAGGTTCGTTTTGCTCGGCGACCCTCGCCTCCTTCGCGTATGGCTGGCGCACCAAAAAGCGGGCATTGAAATCATTGCTGTTATCCCAGTTAGGTCACGTTGCCACGTTGCCAAAATTGGTCACGACAAAGACGTGGATGCCCGGGATTCGGCAGGCATGACGCTTGATGGACCCTAGAACAGGCTCAGCTGCTGCCCTCCCCCGCGCGGTGGTGGCCGGAAGTGCTCGGTGCTCAGCGGGATACTGTCCCGATTGAGCTTGAGCCGCGCGCACGCCGCCTCGAAGCGCATGCGGATCATCTCGGCGTAGGGGCCGGAGCCGGTCATGCGCTCGCCCCATTTGGCGTCGTAGTCCTTGCCGCCGCGCATCTGGCGGATCAGCGTGAACACGTGCTTCTCGCGGTCGGGGAAGTTCGCCGTGAGCCACTCGCGAAAAAGGTCGCGCACCTCGAGCGGCAGGCGCAGCAGCACATAAGATGCGCCGGTGACGCCGACCGAACTCGCGGCTTCGAGCAGGCGCTCGATCTCGGCATCGTTGATCGCCGGCACGATCGGCGCCGTCATCACCCGCGTGGGAATGCCCGCCTTGCCAAGCTCGCGCAGCGCATCGAGCCGGCGGGTCGGCGTCGGCGCGCGCGGCTCCATCAGGCGGGCGAGCTTGGCGTCGAGGGTCGTCACCGATATTCCGACCTTGACCAGGTTGCGCTTGGCCATGCGGGCGAGAATGTCGATGTCGCGCATGATCAGCGCCGACTTGGTGACGATGCCGACCGGATGGCCGACGCGGTCGAGCACCGTGAGAATGCGCCGCATCACCTCGTAGCGCTTCTCGATCGGCTGGTAGGGATCGGTGTTGGTGCCGATCGCGATCACGCGCGGCGAATAGTTAGGCGCAGCGAGCTCGCGCTCGAGCAGCTCGTGCGCATCGGGCTTGGCAAAGAGCTTCGATTCGAAATCGAGGCCGGGCGAGAGGCCCATATAGGCATGGGTCGGCCGCGCGAAGCAGTAGATGCAGCCGTGCTCGCAGCCGCGATAGGGATTGATCGAGCGATCGAATCCGATATCGGGGGAGTCGTTGCGGGTGATCACCTTGCGGGCAGTGTCGATGCCGACCGAGGTCGCAAAGGCGGGGAGGTCCTCGAAGCTCCGCCAGCCGTCGTCAAAACCCTCGCGCGCGTGCGGCTCATAGCGACCGGCCGCGTTGGACTGGGCGCCGCGTCCGCGTCGGCGCTCGCGGTCCACACTGGTTCCCATGAAATCGTCCGGGCCGAGATGGCCGGCAGAGTTGTCGCCCGCCGGCGCCGTTGGCGACGGCGACGGCGACGGCGGGCGACGGCTAGGTGCAGCGGATGAAGCCATAAACGAACCATAGACCAAGGTCAAGAACAAAACAAGAACCTTCCTGGGTTTCATTTTCTGGAACTTTTCTGCAGAATTATACCTCCTTGAATCCACTGTAACATGTCGGAGAGATGAGGTTCATGGCCTGTTCGCCACCATATGCTATGCTGCGCTGCGGCGTGTTCAGTTTTGCACCATGCTCACGGTCATCATCCCGACCCACAACAGCGAGCGCGCGCTCGTGCGCACCCTGGCGATGCTGGTGCCCGGGGCGCTGACCGGCACCGTGCGCGAGGTGATCGTCGCCGACGCCGTCTCCTCGGATGGAACCGCGCAGGTGGTCGATATTGCGGGCTGCGAGATCGCGGTGTCGGACGCCCCACTGGCGGCACGGCTCAAAAAGGCGGCCGCATCGGCACGTGGAACCTGGCTCATGTTTCTGCGGCCGGGCGTGGTGCTCGATGGATCCTGGGTCGAGGAAGCCGCGCGCGCGATGGAGACCGCCCTCCGGCGCGGCACGACGGCGTCGCACGCCGCCGTGTTTCGCCGCACGTCCGACGCGGACGCGACGCTGCCGCGGCAGATCATCGCGCTGCTCGCGGCCGCATGGCGCCGCCCGCATCCGGAGCAAGGGCTGATGATCAGCCGCGAAGCCTATGACCGGCTGGGGGGGCACCGTGCGGATGTGCCGGACCCGGAGGCCGATCTGCTGCGGCGGATCGGGCGGCGGCGCATCGTGACGCTACGCAGCGGTGCCATGGGAAGGGGCGAATAGCGAGTAGCGAGTAGCGAGTAGCGAGTGCTGGGCGGTGGGATCCCTGCCCTATTCGCTATTCGCTATTCGCTATTCGCTATTCGCTATTCGTTATTCGCCACTCACGATAGTTGACAACGTCAAATAACTGATTGACACTGTCAATCATCTCCTTTCCTGCGCAGGTGCCGGAGCTAATGCGGGCCAAAGCCGCGACCATCCCAGACGCAGCTGCCGCCGACAGCATGGATGATCGCGTCGCCGCGGTCCGGCGCTTCTCGCGCTTCTACTCGCGCCGGCTCGGCATGCTGCAGGACGCGTTCCTGCAGACCTCGTTCTCGCTCGCGGAAGCACGCGTGCTCTACGAGCTCGCCCACCGCGACAAGCCGACCGCGACCGCGGTCGCCGACGCGCTCGGCATCGACCGCGGGTATCTGAGCCGCATCCTGCGCAGCTTCAGCGAGCGCGGCCTCGTGGCGAAGAGCTCGTCGCGTCAGGACGGACGGCAGAGCCTGCTCTCGCTGACGGCGCGGGGGCGCCAATCCTTCACCGCGATCAACGAGCGCTCGCAGAAAGACGTGTCCGCCATGCTCGAGAAGCTTTCCCGGCCCGACCAGGATCGCGTGGTCGCCGCCATGGGAGCGATCGAGCGGCTGATCGGGAAGGAGACGCAGATGGAATCATCCTATGTGGTGCGCCCGCCTCGCTCCGGCGAGATGGGCTGGGTGGTCGCCCGCCACGCCGTGCTCTATGGCCAGGAATACGGCTGGGGTGCCAAGTTCGAGGGCCTGTGCGCCGAGATCGTCGCGCAGATGATCGCGCAATACGATCCGGCGCGCGATCGCCACATGATCGCCGACGTCGACGGCGAGCCGGTCGGCTCCGCGTTCGTGGTCAAGGACTCGGACGACGTGGCGCGCCTGCGCCTGCTGCTGGTCGAGCCGAAGGCGCGCGGCCTCGGGATCGGCAAACGCCTGGTCGACGAATGCGTGGCGTTCGCCCGCGGCGCCGGCTACGGGAAGATGACGCTGTGGACGCACAGCTGCCTCGCAGCCGCGCGCGGCATTTACAAGAAGGCGGGCTTCGAGAAGATCGCCGAGAAGGCGCACAACGACTGGGGCGTGGATGTGGTGGGGGAGACCTGGGAAAGGGCGTTGTGATCTGCCTTGGACGCCAGGTGATCGACAACGCCTTGAGCAGTGCCACCTTTTTCTTCCAGGCGGCACTCCCTCTCGCCCCGAACCACTTCTTCGGTGCCCGCCTGGATCAAGTGAAGGTCTCCGCCGTCCCGAGCCGTTCAGTCACGGCTCACGGACGCGCATTTCCGTCGGCGGAGCCGACAGGCTTTAGGCTTTCGTGGATGACTTTCATGGTTGCCAGCACCGACTGATTCAAGCTCGCATAGCGTGTGAGCTCGCGCGTCAATCGTTCGCCTCCGTGCTGCACCAGGTCGCGAATGCGTTGCAACTCGAGCAGGATCAGATCGATTTCCTGGATCGACGCGCGCGCGACGTTCCGGATCACCGGATTGAGATTTCCGGGAGATCGCGCAGCAGGCGCCTCGCCATCACTGCGCGCCCGGCGCGGCGGCGCCGCGTCGCCTCGGATCAAACGGACCTCGGTCATACTTTTACCCCCCTCCACGTACTCGGTTACGCAACAGGTACAATCGCGGAGAGACCCGAAGCTGACTTACGCATGCATCTCACGGGTGGATCATCCGGCAAGGCGCTGCGGAATCGTTGCAACCCGTCGCCCTCACATCGTGCGCGTCACCTTGCTCAGGTGGGGCGGATTGTCGGGATCGAGGCCGTGCCGGCGCGCCGCCATCTCGATGGCGCGGTACGACGGGACAAGCATGACCACCGGATCGCAGATCGGGTGACCGTCGCCGATCCAAGGCAGCGTTCCGTCGGCCCCTCCCACAATGAATACGGTCTCGCCGGCAGCGTCGAGGTCGCGCACCAGCTCGTCGACGGTGGCGGCTGCTCCGTCGTTCTGGCGCAGCACCAGGACGGGCGTCGCCGGCGTGATCGACGCACGCGGGCCGTGCCGAAGCTCGGCCGCGCTGTGGCCGAGCGTCGGGACGCGGAGAACCTCCGCCAGCTTGAGCGCGATCTCGCGCACGGCGCCGAGCGCGTAGCCGCGCCCGGCGACGAAGGCCGCCGGCGCGTCTGCGACACGGCCGGCCCAGGGCGACCAGTCGCAGCCGAGCGCGTGCGCGAGCCGCGGCACCATTTGCTGCAGGCCATCGTCGAGATCGTCGTCGCGGGCGAGCGCCGCCACCAGCCGGGCCCCCGCAATCATGGACAGCACGACAGTTTTCGTGGCGGCGACGCTGTGCTCGGGTCCGGCGCCGATGGGCAAGACCAACTCGGACGCGACGGCCGCCGGGGACGTTTCGTCGTTGACGATGGCGAGCGTCAGCGCGCCGAGCGTGCGCGCCGTCCGGGTCGCGGCAACGAGATCGGGGCTGCGCCCCGATTGCGACACCACCACGAACAGCGCACCGCGCATGTCGGGCGGCCGCCGGTAGGCGGTCACGACCGAGGGAGCCGCGCTGGAAGCGAGAAGACCGAGCCGCGCCTCGAAAAGGTAGCGCAGATAAACGCCGACATGGCCCGAGCTGCCGCGACCGCAAAACACGACCGCGCGCGGCTCTGCATCCGCGACCCGCGCCGCAATTCTCTCGATCAGGTCGGTGCGCGCCAGGAGGTCCGCCGCAGCCGCGGGGATTTCCGCGATCTCGCGCGCCATCGCGCTTGTGGCGGGCATTTCAGCCGCCGCGATCGCCGGACGCTGCGATCGTCTTGCGCAGGTTGCCGCGATGGCGCCGCAGCAACTGCGCGGCTTCGTCACGAGGCAGTCCCAACCCGAGCAGGACGGCCGTCTTCACGTCGCCATCGGCCTGCTCGACGAAGCGCGCCGCCTCGCTGTCTGGACAGCCGACGATCTCGGCGACCATGACCTCTGCCCGCCGCCGCAGCTTGGCATTGGTCGCGCGCATGTCGACCATCAGCCCGCGATAGACACGGCCCATCCTCACCATCACGGCCGTCGAGAAGAGGTTGAGCACGATCTTTTGCGCCGTGCCGGCCTTCATGCGGGTGGACCCGGCGATCACCTCGCCCCCGCTGTCGACCAGGATGCGATGGCGCGCGACGTCGAGCAACGGCGCACCCGGGTTGTTGGCGACCGCGATGGTGACGGCGCGGGCGGCATTCGCGGCGCGCAACGCGCCGATCGTGTAGGGCGTCGTTCCGCTCGCCGCGATGCCGATGACGACGTCGTTGCTGCCGATCTTCGCGTCGGCCATGGCCTGCGCGCCGGCCGCCGCATTGTCCTCGGCCCGCTCGGCACTGCGCACGAGCGCGTCAAATCCTCCGGCCATCGCGAACACGACCCGATCCGCGGGCCAGGCGAAAGTAGGAAGGAGCTCGGAGCCGTCTTGCACGCCGATCCGCCCGGAAGTGCCGGCGCCGGCGTAGACGATGCGCCCGCCGAGCTGCAGGGCCGCGACCGCGTCATCGACGGCCGCCACGATGGCGCCGAGCGCGCCGCCGACCGCCGCAGCCGCGGCGAGCTGGCCCTCGTACATGGCGGCGATCATCTCGGCGGCGGACCACGAATCGAGGTCGACATAGCGAGGGCTGATGTGTTCGGTGCGCATGGCCGCTCTCCAGTACCCCGCTTCCGTCACGCGGCTTTCATGGCCGCGCGCCGGGCGAGATGCAAGGCGCCGTCGACGGCGTCGCCCTCGACGGGAACCAGGCGGCGCTGGACATCGGGCGCCAGCCACGGCTGCATCGGCGATGCCAGGCCCCCGAGGAGCGCGATGCGGGCCGCACCGCAGTCCGCCAGGCGGCGCACCAGATCGTCGATCTGCTCGGCGGCATCGCGGACGATGCGCCGCCCGACCGGATCTCCGGCGTCCGCATGCCGTATCACGAGGGGAGCGAAAGTCGCGTAGTCGGTGGCCGTCGCGCGATCCATCCAGGCGACGGCTTCGTAGGGATCATTGTGGAAGCGCGTCATCACCTCGCGGGTCAGGGCGGTGCCGACGGCGCGCCGATCGTGGGCCCGCAACGCCAGGCGGATGGCGTGCAGCCCGAGATCCGCTCCGCTGCCTTCATCGGAAATCGGAAAGCCGTAGCCGCCCACCCTGACCTCTTTTCCGCCGAGGAGCGCAAAACCGATGCTGCCAGTCCCGACGATCACGATGGCGCCCTCGCGGGCGCCGTGCGCGCCGAGGCAGGCGGTCGCCGCGTCATGGCTGAAAACGAGCGATCGGTAGGCATGCGGTCGGACCGCGAGCTGCTCGAGCAGACCTTTGCGGCCGAGTCCGGCGAGCCCGGCCGCGACATGCACCGCGCCGAGCGCGTCGGACTCGAGGCCGGCATCAGCGAGCGCCGCCCGACAGGCCTTCTCCACCTCGGCCAAGGCACGCTCCACGCCCAAACGCAACGCCGCCGGACCGGCAATGCCGGTCCCGAGCACGCGGCCGCCTTCGTCCTCGATCCGAGCGCGGCAACCAGTGCCGCCGCCATCCACACCGGCGAAAAGCGCGTTGCTCCGCTTATTGCTCGGCATGTTGCTCGGCTTGTTGTTCTTGGGCGCCGCCGCGGTCATTGCGAGACCCGCCGTATGTCGGCGCCGCATTGCACGAGCTTGCGATCGAGCGATTCATAGCCGCGGTCGAGATGGTAGATGCGATGGATGGTGGTCTCGCCCTCCGCGACCAGCGCGGCGAGGACGAGACACACCGAGGCGCGCAGATCCGTCGCCATCACTTCCGCGCCGTGCAACCGCTCGACGCCGCGCACCAGCGCGGTCGACCCTTGCAGCGAGATATTGGCACCGAGCCGTCCGAGCTCGGGCACATGCATGAACCGGCTCTCGAACACGGTCTCGCGGATGACCGAGGCACCTGCCGCGATTGCCATCAGCGCCATGAATTGCGCCTGCAGGTCGGTGGGAAATCCGGGATAGGGCTCGGTGGTCAGGTCGATGGCCCGCAATGGCCCGGAGCGGACGATCATCAGGCCGCGATCGGTCGGCCAGATTTGTGCCCCCGCGCTTTCCAGGACCGCGCCGACCGCGCCGAGGTGCTCGAGATGGGCGCCGAGAATCTCGAGGTTGCCCCCGGTGATGGCGGCCGCGATCGCGTAGGTGCCCGCCTCGATGCGGTCGGTGATCAGATCGTGACGCGCGTGGCGGAGCGCCTCGACGCCCTGCACCAGGATCCGATGCGTGCCGACACCCTCGATGTCCGCCCCCATTGCAGACAGGCAGAGCGCGAGGTCGCATACCTCGGGATCGCGCGCCGCGTTCAGGATCTCGGTCTCGCCGCGCGCCAGCGTGGCGGCCATGAGCGCTGTCTCGGTCGCGCCGACCGAGGGAGAGGTGAGCACGATGCGGCCGCCCCGAAGCGAGCCGCCTCTGACCCGGGCGTTGATGTACCCTGCATCCATCTCGACTTCGGCCCCGAGGGCCTGCAGCGCCTTGAGATGAAGGTCGATCGGCCGCGCGCCGATCGCGCAGCCGCCCGGCAGCGACACGCGGGCTGCGCCGAACCGCGCCAGCAGCGGCGCGAGCACGAGAATGCCCGCGCGCATTTTCCGCACCATGTCGTAAGGGGCCTGGGCGTTGCGGGCGGCGCGCGCATCGAGCACCAGCGTCCGGCCAGCACAATGGGTCGCGGCCACGCCGAACTCGCCCATCAGGGCAAGCATCGTCGTGACGTCCGAGACCTCGGGGACGTTGCTCAACTCCAACGATTCGGTGCTGAGCAGCGCGGCTGCGATCTGCGGCAGCGCCGCGTTCTTCGCCCCGCGAACCTCAACCGAGCCTTCAATGGGTCTGCCGCCGCGAATGACCAACCGGTCCATGGTTCTTATCGGTTCCGACAGGCTCCCCCACGCCGGCTCTTGCAGATATCTGGCGCATACCCGGGGTCCACTTCGCCGGAACATGCGCCTAGATTGGCGTGATCACGCCAGCCTGCTGGACATATGGATGACGTCGGGTCGAAACAATCCGTCTGGTTCCCACGCGCATGCGGTGCTGGCGCGGCGCGTGTTCGACGGGCATCGCTGGCATGGCGATGCCGCGGTGCTGATCCGGGGGGAGCTCGTCGTCGGCGTCGCCCGCGCAGCCGAAGTTCCATCGAGCTGGCCGCAGATACGCCTGTCGGATGACTCGTTTCTCGCGCCGGGCTTCATCGACCTGCAGGTCAACGGCGGCGGCGGCGTTTTGCTCAACGATCAGCCGACGGTCGATGGGATGCGGGCCATCGCGCGGGCGCACCGTCGGTATGGAACCACGGCCTGCCTGCCGACGCTGATCACAGATACGCGCGAACAAATGCGCGCAGCGATCACGGCGGCCCGCGCAATCGCCGGGCGGGAAGGAACCCTCGGCCTGCATCTCGAAGGCCCGTTCATCAGTCGGGATCGTCCGGGTGTCCACCGGATCGATCGGATCACGCGGCCCGATGCGGGTGACCTCGAGCGACTTTGCGAGCTTGGCGGCATCGGCACATCCCTCGTCACGCTGGCGCCCGAATGCGTTCCGCCCGGCTTCGTCCGGACGCTTGCGTCCTCCGGCGTGCGGGTATCGATCGGGCACAGCGAGGCGCCCGCGGCGAGCGTGATTCAGGCCGTCGCGGACGGCGCGACCGGCGTGACCCACCTGTTCAATGCCATGCCGCCGCTGAGCGCACGCGAGCCCGGGATCGTCGGCATGGCCCTCGCGGACCACCGGCTTACGGCCGGTCTCATCGTCGACGGCATCCATGTCGATCCTGTTTCGGTGCGTGCCGCCTTTGCGGCCAAGGGCAGCGACCGTATTGCTTTGGTCAGCGACGCGATGCCGACAGTGGGCACGTCCCTCGCCCGTTTCGAGTTGATGGGCCGCACCATCACGCTGGCCGACGGACGTCTGACGACGGCGAGCGGGACTTTGGCCGGCGCTCACCTCGATATGGCCACTGCCGTGCGCAACGCGGTCGAGCTCGCGCAACTATCCGTGGAGGATGCGCTGCGCGCCGCCTCGCTGACGCCGGCGCGATTTCTCGGACTGGAGCACGAGCGCGGCGCGCTTTTTTCCGGTGCGCGGGCCGATCTGGTTGCTTTGAGCGATGACCTGCGCGTGGTCGCAACCTGGCTCGGGGGAGAAAGCAACGCGCCTTGCACGAATTCGGTTTTTCAGTAGCGCATGTACCGTGCGCGCCCGACCAGCCAGGCCTGCTCGTCCGGTATGACCAGCGCGTCCAGATCCGTCGGCGTCGCCGTTCCGTCATCGACCCATTCGCGCAGCAACGGACCGCCGTTGATGACATCGATGGCGAGCTTGCCATGCTCGTATTCATAGGCGAAATCGCGCCAGAGCGGGTAATCCGGATAAAGGCGGCGGATCGCCTTGAAGGCCAGCGCCTGGACGCGCCAGGGCTTGAATGTCTGATGATCGTAGCTGCGATCTTCGGTGTGGATCTGCACGCCGTGACATAGCCTGCCCACGTGCTTGTGAAAGGTGGGCTCGAACCAGCACTCGCGCAGCCGGCAACCCCGCAACCAATCCGGCGCGAGGGACGCCATCTCCCGCATGATCGCGCGCGCATCGACGTCGGGAGCGCCGAACAGCTCGAGCGGCCGCGTGGTGCCGCGTCCTTCGGAAAGCGTCGTCCCCTCGAGCATCACGGTGCCCGCATAGGCGCGCGCCATGAAGAGATTCGGCGCATTGGGACTGGGATTGACCCAGGTGCGCTCGCTGAGCGGCCAGCCGAAGCCCGGCGCGGCATCGGGCTGCCATCCCGCCATCTCGACGACGCGATAGTCGACGTCGAGCCCGAGCGTGGCGACGAACCAGGATCCCAGCTCGCCAAGCGTGAGCCCATGCCGCATCGGCATCGGCCCGGCGCCGACGAAGCTCTGCCAACCGGCGCGCAGCGTCAGGCCTTCCACCGGCCGGCCCACAGGGTTGGGCCGATCAAGGACCCAAACGCCCTTCCCGTGCTTCGCCGCCGCTTCCAGCACGAAGCGCAATGTCGTTGCAAACGTATATATGCGGCAGCCGAGATCCTGCAGGTCCACCAGAATGATGTCGAACGCGTCCATCATCGCATCGGTCGGCCTGCGCACTTCTCCATACAGGCTGAAGACCGGGATGCCATGCACCGGATCGATGAAGTCGGGCGATTCGACCATGTTGTCCTGCTTGTCCCCGCGCAGGCCATGCTGCGGTCCGAATGCGGCGGCGAGCCTGAGGTCGCCGCACGCAGCCAGTGCGTCGAGCGAGTGCGTCAGGTCGGCAGTCACCGAAGCAGGATGTGCGAGAAGCGCAAGGCGCCGGCCCGCGAGCGGGGCGCGCAAAGCGGGTTCAGCGATGAGCCGATCGATGCCGAATCTCATGCGTCCTGATGTCCGGCAAGTTCGTGCGCAAGGCAATCGGAATGATGGAAATCCGCCTTGCCGGGCGGATGCGCCAAGGCCCAATACGACTTGCGGCCGTCGCTGTCTTCGGTGATTGCCGCGAGGCCGAGCCGCCATCCGACGTCACGCGGCAGGTCGGAGAAGGTGTCCAAATCCAGCGAGGCTTGCAATGCGTAGCACCCGGACGTCGATTGCACCTTGATGATGGGCGGGCGGACGTGCGTCGCGACACGCATCCCGGCGCGGTAGCTGCTGAATTGATACGCTGCCCATTGGGTCGAGGGCGCGAAATTAAGCTCATAATAGGCCGCCGGCGCAGCCGTGCCGAAGAACGCCTCGAAGCAGGTGTGCCGCCATAGCTCGTCGCTGCGTTTCGAGGCGGTGACGGCGGGCAAGCGCAACCGGCTGATCTCGCCGTGGACGACGTAGGACACCACCAGACTGCCGCGGAGCGGTCGCGCAACGTCCACTTCGATGCGCGTCGCCGCGACGCACTGCGAGTCCGGATGGCGTCTCAACAGATGGAGCATCACGGCCATTGTATCGGCCGCATTACGGCCGGAGCAATCGCGGCCAGCGCCTGAAGACCTCGGCTCGGCTGCCAAGTCACTGCCGCGATGGGTCGTTCCAGAAGGAACGAAACCCGCGGCCCCCGGTTGTGTCGGCAACACGCGCGCCAATCGACCGCGATCGCGAGGGATTTTCGCCATGCGCCAGCGACGTCCGCCGTCCAGCAACCGTTAAGGCAGCGAGCGGACGCTCGAAATGAGGCAGCCTTTCATCTTGCTGATTGTCCTGATTTTCGGACTGCCCCTCCGCGTGCTTGCCCAAGACGCGCCCCGCAAGGGCGAGGTGGACAACGATCACATCAGCGACAGGGTCTGCACTGCCGGTGACTTCTCGGCGAGGTCTGCGCTCATCAAGGACGATGAGGCACGCCGGGGCGACATCCCGACGCCCGGCGTCGAGAAGCCGCAAGGCCTTCTCGCCATGTTGAGTGAGTTGCAGATTGAGGCGGACGATCGGTCGTACCTGCAGGAGACGGCCTGGACCAGCGCGACCATGACACGCCAAGGGCCGCAAACCGCTATCGCACGCCTGAATCCCTGGTTCGCCGCGCGACTCGCAAGCGCAATCCGCGAGGCAAGAGTATCCGGACTGCCAACGGCCGGCATCTTTTCCGCGTACCGCCCCCCCGCCTTCGGCATCGGTCGTTTCCTGGACAGATTCGCCTCGCTGCACGCGTATGGGCTTGCCGTCGACATGCGTGGAATAGGCGAGCCTCACTCGAAGGAGGCAAAGCTCTGGTACGAAATCGCGGGACGGCATGGCATCTTTTGCCCCTACGGCATCGACAGCATCAGGGAATGGAATCATTGCCAGGCAACGCCGGCCAAAGCCGTCTGCCGCGATAACCCGCTACGCGACACGATCACCGCGGAGGGCCCGATCGATCTCGATGGGATGTTCAAGGCCGGCAATTGGTTCGTCGATAACCCGCCGGCCTCCTGCGTGGTCGTGGCGGCCGACCGGCCAGCAAACGCAGAAGCCAGCAAGCCGCACGAACTCGTCGCGGCGTCGATAGCGGCGTCTACGCGTTCTGATCGCAAGCATTTCCATCAAGCTCGCGACGTTGGCAGTCGCCGGTTCACCCGAGGCGCGCATTCGAGCGACGAAAAGCTAATGGAGATGGTGGCGCATGACATGAGACTTGATGCGGGGCTTGGGCCATCTTCGCCGAAGACGAGGTTGCGGCGATAGATGGGTTGATTTGCACAGCCCGTGGTGAATGTTCGTCCGGCCCGCATCTGCTGCTGATTACACCGGCATGGCCTTCTGTGGTGTCCGGCCGGGGCGACGGTTGGAATCGAGGAAGCCATTGAGCGCCCAGCGCAGAGTCTCGGCCACCATCTGGTCGCGGCGATCGCGGACACCCGGATCGTTCCACAGGTTGTCGCGCTCCTCGGCGTCATTGCGCAGGTCATAGAGCTCGCCATTGTCGTCATCGAGGTAGACGACGAGCTTCCAATCGTGGCAGCGGCGCATGATGACGAACTTCGCGCCGGTCTGGATGTGATCGCGGGCGACCTCTGCGTAGACGGTGTCGCGCGGCTGGTAGCCCGCCTCGCCCTTGATCGCCCCCCACAGCGATCGCGCTTCGAAATCGACCGGGGTCGGCAGCTCGGCGGCAGCGAGAATCGTCGGCGCGATGTCGATGAGCTGAACGAGATCGCGGCAGAGCCGGCCGGCCGGCACCCGGCTCTTCGACCACAAGACGAGCGGCACCCGCAGCACCGAATCGTACATCGTCCACTTCTGGATGTGCCCGTGGTCGCCGAGCGCATCGGCGTGGTCGGACGTGAAGATCACGATGGCGTCGTCGAGATAGCCGCGCGCGTCGAGCGCCGCCATGATGCGGCCGACCTGCTCGTCGATCATCGAGACGTTGGCGGCGTAATGGCGGCGCAGGCGCAGCAGGTCGGCGCGCGTGGCGTCGGTGCGCCAGTTGACCGAGTCGAAGTTCGACGTCGTCATGCTGTCGCGCAGCATGCGCTGGGCGCGCGGCTGACGCTGCAGCTCGGCGTCGGTGACGTCGGGCGTCGGAATGTCGACGTCGGCATAGCGCTCGAGCCATTCGGGCAGCGGATCGTAGGGTGGGTGCGGGCCGGGAAAGCCGATTTGCAGAAAGAGCGGATCGGGACTTTTGCGCTCGTTGATCCACCAGTACGCCGTGTTGCCGACGAAGTTGTCCGGATGCATGTCGGCGTCGAGGTGCCAGGCGAAGGCGCCCAGCGCCTGCTTGTAGCCCTCCGGATCGGCGGCGTAGCGGTTGAAGCGCGACGGCTTGGTCAGCCCGCGCACGTGCAGCGCCTTGTCCCATTCGTCATAGATGGCGCGGTCGCGCTCCTCGAGAAAGAGCGGGCGGTCCTTGTTCTCGACGACGAAGCGCTGATGGAAGCCGCCGGCGGCGTCGTAAGGATTGATGTGCATCTTGCCGATGCTGACGCAGTGATAGCCTTGCGTGGCGAGCGACTTGACCCAGGTCGGCTCCCACGGCTGGAAATTGGTGAACACCTGGGTGCCGTGCGGATACTTGCCGGTGAAGAGGCTCGCGCGCGAGGCGACGCACACCGGCGAGGTCACGAAGCACTCCGTGAAGGCGGTCCCTTCCCGCACCAGCCGATCGAGATGCGGAGTCTGCATCCAACCGGCACCCAACGCCGCGATCGTATCGGCGCGCTGCTGGTCGGTGATGATGAGGATGATGTTGGGGAGGCTCATGCTCGGCGGGTCAGTTGGAGACGATGCCGGCCTTGGCGATCACCGGCGCCCACTTCTGCAGCTCGCTCTTCTCGAGCGCGAGAAACTTGTCCGGGCCCTCGGCCCTCACCTCGTCGCCCTGCGCCAACAGCTTGCTCTTCAGCACCGGATCTTGCGCGGCACGCGCGACCGCGGCCGAGATCTGCTCGACGATGCTTCGCGGCGTCCCGGCCGGCGCGAACAAGCCGAACCAGACCGACGCCACGACGTCGTAGCCCGATTCCTTCAGCGTCGGCACGTCGGGCAGGAGCGGCGATCGTTTCATTCCCGACGTCGCCAGCACACGAAGCTTCCCGCCCCGGACCAGCGGAAGAATGACCGGCAGGTGGTTGAGCGACACTTGCACCTGTCCGCCGAGCAGCGCCGTCATCGCCTCGTTGCCGCCGCGAAACGGCACGTTGGTCATCTCGATGCCGGTCGACTGCTTCAGCAGCTCCATCGCGAGATGCGGGTAGGTGCCGTAGCCGTTGCTGGCGTAGTTGCTGTCCCGGCCCCGCGCTTTCATCGCGGTCACGAAGCCGGCGAGATCCTTGATGCTCGACTCGACCGGCACGACGAGGCCCAGCGTGCCGTCGGTGATCTGGGTGATCGGCACGAAATCGGTGAGCGGGTTGTACGGCAGCACCTTGGACAAGGAGGGCGCGAAGGTTTGCGTTGCGGCGCCGGTGAGAAGCAGGGTGTATCCATCGGCCGCGGCCCTGGCGACGAAGCCAGCGCCTATGGTCCCCGCGGCGCCGACCCGATTGTCGACGATCACGGTGGCGTGCAGCTGTCCTTGCAGGCGCTCGGCGAGCAGCCGCCCGGTGATGTCGACGACGCCGGCCGGCGGATATGGGACGATGAGCTTGATGACGCGGCTCGGGTACTGGGCGCTGGCCGCCCCGGTTGCGGCCAGCATCGCGCAGACGATCGCGATGACGTGCCGCGTGAGCAGATGCCTGACATGGGGAAAGTTGCGACAATTCATGAGGGCGCTCCCATTCGATTCATGTCATTGCCGGAAAACACGTCGCCGTCGGCCGCGCGAGCATGCACATGAGGCTCCCCGTCACGGCTTCAGATCCATTTCCAGGTGAATGTAGTCGCCGCGATAGCTGACGTCGGCGAGATAGATGATCGTCCGGTCGGCGGCGCAGAGGACGCGGCGCACCTCCGCGATCGGCGCGTTCACCGGGATGCCGAGCAGACGCGACGTCTCGACGTCGGCCTTCCCGATCGTGAGCGTCTGGCGGCCCGACGCGATCTTCACGCTCGGCAGCGAGGTCAGCACCGGCAGCACCAGCTCGCGACGCAACCGGCTTGGCGCCCGGCGGAACACCCGATAGTCGATGTACATCGAGATGACGCAGTAGCGTTCGCCGTCGCGCGCGTGCACGCGGCGCATATGGAAGTATTTCGGCGCGCCGATGCCCTCGCCCGCGTTGATGACCGGACTGGCAGTCGACTCCTCGATCGTCGAATGGTCCGGGCGGTCGCCGCGATACATCTCGACCAGGTCGGCGAGCGTGGTCTGCACGCGCAGCTGCCGGCGCGCACCGGCCTTGTCGGTGACGAACGTGCCGCGCCCGCGCTGCGGCGACAGCAGGCCTTCATCGGCGAGCAGGCCGATGGCCTGGCGTATGGTGACGCGGGCGACGTCGAACTGCGCCATCAGCTCGTCGATCGACGGCAGCGTCGCGCCCGGCGCCCACTCGCCGCGGTCCATGCGCTGGCGAAAGAGCTCGGCGAGCTGCACGTAGCGCGGGATCGGCGTCGACCCGAAGATGCGGTGCCCGGTCTCGGCCATGACGTCCTTCGTCTTCACCTTGCCTGCGCTAAACATCCTATATATAGGACGTTCGGACTACAAGGTGTTTCTGGTCACAGGGACCGACGGAGAACCGCAACCGAATGGGCGCGCAGGGGTACGACTACATCGTCGTCGGCGGCGGCTCGGCCGGCTGCGTGCTCGCCAATCGGCTCTCGGCCGATCCGGCCTGCCGCGTCCTGCTGCTCGAGGCCGGCGGGCGCGACACGAGTTTCTGGCTGAAGCTTCCGGTCGGCTATTTCCGCACCATCTACGACGCGCGCTTTTCGCGCATCTTCGAGACGCAAGCCTGCGACGGAACGGCCGGGCGCGCGATCGCCTGGCCGCGCGGCCGCATCCTCGGCGGATCGAGCTCGATCAACGGGCTGATCTTCATTCGCGGCCAGCACGAGGACTTCGACGACTGGGAGGGGCGCGGGGCGGCCGGCTGGGGCTGGAGCGCCGTTTTGCCCCACTTCAAGCGGATCGAGCGCCACGCCGGCGAGCCATCGCAGTTGCGCGGCGCCCTGGGCGAGCTCGACGTGTCGGATCTGCGCAACGACCACCCGTATTGCCGCGCCTGGCTCGACGCGGCGGTCCAATATGGCCTGCCGCGCAATCGCGACTTCAATGGTGAGACGACCTATGGGGTCGGCGCCTATCAGCTCAGCATCGGGCGCCGCTGGCGATCGAGCGCGGCCGCCGCCTTCCTGCGGCCGATCAGGCATCGCGCGAACTTGACGATTCTGACCCGTGCCCACGCGACGCGCGTCATTTGCAACGGCAGCACCGCGGTGGGCGTCGAGTACGTGGCGAACGGCGATCGCCGCGTCGCCCATGCCGACCGCGAGGTCGTGCTGGCGGCGGGCGCGGTGCAATCGCCCCAGCTGCTGCAGCTGTCCGGAATCGGCGACGCCGCCCACCTGCGGCGCCTCGGCATAGCGGTGGTCGCCGATGTGCCGGCCGTCGGCGCCAATCTGCAGGATCACTATCAGGCGCGCTCGATCGTGCGCCTCAAGGCGCGGCGATCCCTCAATGACGACGTGCGCAATCCGCACAAGCTCGTCGCCATGGCCCTGGATTGGGCCATCCGCGGACGCGGGCCGTTGACGGTCGGCGCCGGCCAGGTCGGCGGCGGCGCCATGACGCGGTATGCAGGGCCGGGGCGTCCGGACATCCAGTTCAACGTCATGCCGTTATCGGTCGACATGCCTGGCGAGCCGCTGCATCGCTATTCCGGGTTCACGACGTCGTTCTGGCAGTGCCACCCGGCATCGACCGGCCATGTGCGCATTCGCTCAGCGGATCCGTTCGCGCAGCCCGAAATCGCGCCCAACTATCTGGCGGCGGACATCGATCGCAAGACGACGGTCGAAGGCGTCAAGGTGCTGCGCGACATTCACGCGCAGCCGGCGTTTCGCGATCTGTGGGACAGCGAGGTGCTGCCGGGCGCATCGGTGCGCTCCGATCAGGAGATACTCGATTTCGTCCGCGGCCACGGCGGCACCGTATTTCATGCGAGCGGCACCTGCCGGATGGGATCGGACGATGCCTGCGTCGTCGATCCGGATTTGCGCGTGCGCGGCGTGTCGCGTCTGCGGGTCGCCGACGCCTCGGTGATGCCGACCATCACGTCCGCCAACACCAACGCGCCGACGCTCATGATCGGCGAGCATGCGGCCGCGCGCATCCTGCGGTCATGAGCGCCCGCCCGCGGAGCCCTGGCGCCCACCGACGGCGCGCCGGCTCCGCATCGGCAAGCGCCGGGCCGACGAAATGCGCGGTGTCGGCTCGCGGCGTGGATAGGGCAAGCCGGAGAAGCTCGATGGCGTCCCACCCCGCGACCTTTCCCGTCGCGTGCTGTTGGGTTAGCACTATCGTCGCAATGCAGCCGCGGACGCCAACGCGACGCGGCTGCGGCGTCACGAGGGCCCTACATGGAAATGCACCAGGTCCGCTACTTTCTGGCGGTCTCTCAGGAGCTGAACTTCACCCGCGCGGCGGAGCGGTGCAACGTCGCCCAGCCATCCCTGACGCGGGCGATCAAGCAGCTCGAGGAGGAGCTGGGCGGCCCGCTGTTTCACCGTGAGCGCGCGAACACGCACCTCTCCGAGCTCGGCAGCATGGTGCTGCCGTATCTGACCGAGGTCTACCAGCAGAGCCAGCGCGTCAAGGAGCTGGCCGGCAATTTCGGCCGCCTCGAGCACAACGTCCTCAGGCTCGGGATCATGTGCACGGTCTCGCCGCGGCATCTCGTCGATCTCATCGGTGCCGTCCACTCGCGCCATCAAGGGCTCGAGCTGCAGCTCGCCGATGCCCGGGCCGGCCTGCTGCAGGAGCAGCTGATCAAGGGTGAGCTGGAGCTGGCAGTCTATTGCCTGGCGGGCGACCAGAAGGACGACCGGCTTCACTACATGCCGCTGTTCCGCGAGCAGATGATGTTCGTGGTCAACCCGCAGCACCGGCTGGCGCGGCTCAACGCCATCCCGGTCCGCGAGCTCGACGGCGAATGCTACCTCAATCGCATCAATTGCGAGTTCAACGGCTATGCGGGACCGATCTGGCGCGAGCACGGCGCGCACGTGAAGATGATCTACCGCAGCGAGCGGGACGACTGGATCCTGTCGATGATCGCGGCCGGCCTTGGGTTCGGCTTCATGCCGGAGTTCTGCGTCGACCGTTCGGATGTCGTGGCGCGCCCTGCCGTCGATCCCGAGTTCTGGCGCGAGGTCAACCTCGTCACGGTGCGCGGCCGGCCGCACTCGCCGGCGGTCGGGGCCTTCGTGCGCGAGGCGATGCGGACGCAATGGCTGGGGCAGCCGGCAATCGCGGCCCGCAGGGCCAGCGAGACGACGGCCGCGGACGACGTCGCCGGACGTTGTTGACGGCGAACGATCTCGATTTCGCGCCGACAGCCCAGGCGGCATAGCCGTACGACATTGTCTCGATAGAAACACGATATTTCCCGGCGAAATCGCGGTTTGGTACCGAACCGACGCGGTCATCAAGCGGCCCGCCGTTCGCAATTCAGGCGCGGCCGGACCAGACCCTCGAGATCGCACCCTTCACGGTCATCCGGGTGGATGGCCATAACCAACAAGGAGATTCCCATGTCGTTGTCGAAATTGGCTCTCGCGGTCGGCGTTGCCGGCATCCTCGGCGCAACGGCTGCGCAGGCGGTCGACTTCCAGCTGTCGGAAGAGCGGCACGTGATGTTCATCGGCGCCGATGGCAAGTTTCACGAGATGGCGCTGAGCGCCGCCGGCGACACGGTGATGATGAGCCACGCGCAGGCGCTGCCGAGCGGCGCGATGGTCTACCGCAGCGGCGGCAAGCTCTATCTGCTCAAGGACCCGAAGACGATCGGGGAGATCCGGCAGAATGGGACCATGTGACTGGGACCATGTGATCGCGCACGCGATCGCTGGCCATGTGGCGGCGACGGCAGTCGCCGCCACATAGCCGACCGAGTTGCTGCGCGTGCAGTGTGGACGTCGTGCGTCGCCAGGGTATAACCCTCCAGAATAGGCCGCCCAACAAACAGCCTTTGACAACACCCCTGCCCTCTCTCACCCTTCGCACAAAGGGAGAGAAACGTGAGCAAAATCCGGCGGTTGTTCTTCTGTGCGCTGCTGCTGGCACTCGGCGCCGCGCCCGCCTTCGCCGCGGACAATATCCTGCAGGTCAGCGCCGGCGGCTCGGACATCGCGACGCTCGATCCGGATCGCGCGACCCAGACCTTCGACGTTGTGGTGGTCGGATGGCTCTACAATGCCTTGGTCCGCTTCCGCCCGGGCAGCGCCGACCCCAAGACGCTCGAGCCGGACCTCGCCGAGAGATGGGAGAGGTCGCCGGATGGCAAGAGCTGGACGTTCCACCTGCGCAAGGGCGTCAAATTTCACGGCACATGGGGTGAGCTCACCGCCGACGACGTGGTCTATTCGCTCGCCCGCGCGGCCGATCCGAAGCGCTCGACCTTTGCGCCCGATTTCGTCGGCATCGACAAGATCGAGAAGCTCGACGACCACACGGTGCGGATCGATCTCAAATATCCCGACCCCAGCTTTCTCGGCCGCGTTGCGAACTACCACGGCGGCAACATCATCAGCAAAAAGGCCGCCGAGGCGCTCGGCGACAAGTTCGGCGCCCATCCGGTCGGCACCGGCCCGTTCGCGTTCGCGGAGCACGTGACGCAGCAATACGTAAGGCTCGTCGCCAACGCGGATTATTTCCGCGGCCGGCCGAAGCTCGACGGCATCATGTATCGCATGATCCCGGCCGACAGCGCCCGCGATCTCGCGCTCGCGTCGGGCGAGCTCGCGCTCATCGCCGGCCGGCGCGAGCAGCGCTGGGTCGATACGACGAAGCGCCGGCCCAACACCGTGGTCGACATCTTCGATCCCGGCGAGCTGCGCACGCTGCATATCAACCGCGCCATCCCGCCGCTCGACGATATCCGCGTCCGCCAGGTGATCGCCTACGCGATCAACGTCGACGACCTGGTACGCTTCGCCGGCAAGGACGTCGGTCCGCGCGCCTGCTCGGTCGTGCCGCCGGGCTATCTCGGCGAGGACTGCTCGGCCGGGCTCTATCCCTACGACCCGCAGAAGGCGAAGGCGCTGCTGGCGGAAGCGGGCCACGCCAACGGCATCACACTGAAGGTCGTGGTCTCGAACATCTCGGCGCAGCTGCCGGTGATGGAAATCATCCAGGCGCAGCTCGCCAAGGTCGGCATCAAGCTCGAGATGAGCGTGGTCGACCACCCGACCTACCAGAGCCAGATCCGCAAGGACGTGAGCGCGCTCGTCTTCTACGGTGCGGCGCGCTTCCCCGTCGCCGACACCTATCTAAGCGAGTTCTACCATTCTGGCGCGATCGTCGGGACGCCGACCGGGGTGACGAACTTCTCGCATTGCGCCGTCGCCGACCACGAGATCGAGGCCGCGCGCCGGGCGGCCACCAAGGAACAGCAGCTGGCGCTGTGGAAGGAAGCGCAGCGCAAGATCCATGACGATGTCTGCGCGGTGCCGCTGTTCGACCTCAAGCAGGTGTGGGCGCAGAGCAAGCATCTCGATCTCGGCTACAAGCTCGAGGGCTCGTTGAGCCTCGGGCCGCCGATCACCGAGGCGACGAAGCTCCTGCCGCCGTGACGGCTCCCAGCATGCGCGCCCCGCTCGTCGACACCGATGCCAAACAGGAGCGTTTGGATGCATCTCCAGCAATTGCCCGGATAGCTGAATACGTCGCGACCGCAGCGCGAGCCGGGACACTGTCGAAGACTGCCGAGCAATCCGCGGTGCGCTGCATCCTCGATCTCGCGACGGCGGTCGTGGTGGGCCTCGACGATCGAGGCGCGCGCGCCGTCCGCACGATGGCGCTCGCCACCATCGGCCCGGGCCGTTGTCCTGTCTGGTTCACGGGCGAGACCAGCAACGCCATCGGGGCGGCCTTCGCCAACAGCGCGGCGGCCTCGGCGCTCGACCTCGACGACGGCAACCGCTTGGCGCGCGGCCATCCCGGTGCCGCGGTCATCCCGGCGGCGCTCGCGGTTGCGGCCGAGACCGGCGCGTCGTCGGCCGACATCATCCGCGCAATCGTGATCGGCTACGAGGTGGCCGTCACGGTCGGCGCCGCACGGCGCTTCTATGCCAACACCGGCCTGTGGTCGTGCTACGGCGTCGTCGCCGCGGCGGCCGTGCTGCGGGGCGCGAGCCAAGAGACGATCGCGCATGCCCTCGCGATCGCGGGCGCCAGCGCGCCGAACCTGCTGTTCTCCGGCGCCGGACCGCTGCACCCCTTCCCCGAAGGCAGCGACGTCAAGGAAGGCATCCCGTGGTCGACGGTGACCGGGCTCACGGCGCTCGGGCTCGCCGCGGGTGGCTTCACGGGTCCGCGCAACATGCTCGACAGCCGCGAGCTCTATGCCATTGATGAAGCGGTCGCCGGGCTCGGGCCGGCGGAGCACATCACGCGGACCTACTTCAAACTCTACTCCTGCTGCCGGCATGGTCATGCGCCAATCGATGCGTTGTGCGGCCTGACCGCGCGGCATGGCCTCGAGCCGGGTCGGCTCGACGCCATCGAGCTCGACACCTACAGCGGCGCGCTGCGCCTCTCGAACCTGACGCGTCCCGCCAACCTCATCGATGCGCAGTACAGCGTTCCATATTGCATGGCGTTGGCGGCGCTCGTCGGCCGCAGCGCCCTGCTCCCACTCGACGAGACCGCGCTCTTCCGCGCCGACGTCTCGGCGCTCGCCGACAAGGTGACGCTGCGCCTCGACCCTGCGATTGACGCACGCTTTCCGGCGGAGACGTTGGCGCGCGTCGCGGTCACGAGCGGCGGGAAGCGCTACGTCTCCGAGGTCACCGCGCCGCGCGGCGAGGCGACGAGCCCGCTGTCGTGGCTGGAGCTCGAGGAGAAGTTCGTGACGGCGACGCGCAGGATCGTGACGGCGGAGGTGCAGGCGAGGTTTCTCGCCACGGCGCGGGCCGCGCGCGACGGCGATCTCGCTGTGCTGGTGGATGGCTTCCGCGATATCGTACTGTGCGGCGGCAATCGCAGGTGAGGTGAGCACGATGCCTGCGCTCCCTCTCCCCGCTTCTTTAGCGGGGAGAGGGTTGGGGTGAGGGCGCCCCTTGCTCCAAACTCGCGGATTCCGAATTCGCGGAGAGAGCCCCTCACCCCGACCCTCTCCCCGCGAAGAGCGGGGAGAGGGAGCGCAACCACCTACCAAGCCTCGCGCGAGATGCGTTCGGCGGCGATGCGGGCCTCCTGGAGGAAGTCCTCGACCAGGCGGGCGTTGCGGGTGTCGCGGCTGTGGCAGAGCTGGAAGTCGAAGGCAATCTCCGGCGCGAAGCGCCGCGCCACGAGGCGCTCGCGCAGGCCGCTCACCATCAAGGGATGCACGAGTGAGACGCCGAGCCCGGCGGCGACGAACTCGCCCACCGTCGGCGCGACCGTCGCGACCAGCACGATGTTCGCCCGCACCTTGTAGGTCGTGAACATGGCGCCGACGCGGTGGCCGGTGAACCCTTCCGGGCCGAAGGCGACGAACGGCACGTCGTTCAGGTCCGCCGGCCCGATCACGTCCTTGGCGGCGAGCGGATGACCGAGCGGCATGATGCACATCAGCGGGCAGCGCATCAGCGATTCACCGGCGATATACGGGTTGTCGATGACCGAGCTGACGAGGCCGACATCGAGCTTGCGCATCACCAGCTGGTCGGCGATCCATTGCGAACTGCGCGATTCGATCGAGCAGAAGACGTTGGGGCGGCGGCGCAGGAAGCCCATGGTGACCTCCTGCACGAACCTGCCCGACAGCGCCGGCATGACGCCCACCACGAGGCGGCCCTGCTCCTCGCGGCGAATGGCCTCGGCGGCGTTCTCGATCTGCTGAACGCCGCTGAAGATGCGGTCGATCTCCTGGTAGAGGCGCATGCCGCGCTCGGTCGGCGCGAGGCGTCCCTTGACGCGATCGAACAAGCGGACTTCCGCGTCCGCCTCGAGATGGGCAATGAGCTTGCTGATCGCCGGCTGCGAGACGTTGAGGACGTCGGCGGCGCGGCTCACCGTGCCGTGCTCGATCACGGCCTTGAAGGCCTCGATCTGCCGCAGATTGAGACGCCGACCCATATAACCTTTGGGAATGAAGACCAGAGGAGAAGGGCTTTGACGGCTATAGCATCATGGGCCTAGCCTCACCGTCAATGAGAATAGAGTGCAAGCAATGAACGATCTTCGCACCACATCCGCCGCATGCTTGGCCCGGCTGCCGGTCACCCTCGCCGATATCAAGGCAGCTGCGGCCACGGTCGCCGGCTTCGTCAAAGCGACGACGTTCGACCGTAGCCAGACCCTGTCCGACATCGCCGGCGCGAACCTGTGGCTCAAGCTCGAAAACCTGCAGTTCACGGCGACGTTCAAGGAGCGCGGCGCGCTCAACCGGCTCGCGGCCTTGTCCGCCGACCAGCGGCGGCGCGGCGTGATCGCCGCCTCGGCCGGCAACCATGCGCAAGGCGTCGCCTTTCATGCGGCACGTCTGTCCATTCCGGCAACGATCGTCGTTCCGGTCGGGACGCCAACCGTGAAGATCGAAAATACGCGCCGGCATGGCGCGACCGTGATCGAAGGCGGCGCGACGCTCGAGGACGCCGCCGCCTTGGCGATCGCGCGCGGCCGCGACGAGGGTTTGACCTTCATTCATCCGTATGATGATCCGCTGATCATCGCCGGCCAGGGCACCATCGGGCTGGAGATGCTCGCGGCGGTCCCCGACCTCGATGTGGTGGTCGTGCCGATCGGCGGCGGCGGGCT
Source organism: Xanthobacteraceae bacterium (assembly GCA_035293985.1). GTDB lineage: Bacteria > Pseudomonadota > Alphaproteobacteria > Rhizobiales > Xanthobacteraceae > JAVDCA01. The sequence goes on along the minus strand of DATGLS010000012.1, from coordinate 219,648 downwards.
CATCTCCGGCATCGCGGTGGCGGCGAAGACGCTCAAGCCCACGATCGAGATCATCGGGGTGCAGGCCGGGCTCTATCCGTCGATGTATAATGTGATCAAAGACCAGTCCCGTCCGGCGCGCGGCGACACGCTGGCGGAGGGCATCGCCGTCAAGGCGCCCGGCAAGATCACATCCGAGATCGTGCGGGCGCTCGTCGACGACATCGTGCTCGTCACCGAGCAGGACATCGAGCATGCCGTAAGCCTGCTCCTGACGATCGAGAAGACGCTTGCCGAAGGTGCCGGCGCCGCCGGTCTTGCGGCGGTGCTCGCTGATCCGGCGCGCTTCAAGGGGCGCAACGTCGCCCTCGTGCTGAGCGGCGGAAACATCGACACCCGGCTGCTCGCGAGCGTGCTCACGCGGCAGCTCGCGCGCGAAGGTCGCTTGTCACGGCTGCGGTGCGACCTCGTGGATCGCCCGGGGCAGCTCGCGGTCGTCGTCGCGGCGCTGAGCAAAGCCGGCGCCAACATCGTCGAGGTGTCGCACCAGCGCACCTTCACGGAGCTGCCCGCGAAGGCGGTGCTGCTCGAGGTCGTCATCGAGACGCGCGACCGTGCGCATCTCGACGCAACCATCGCGGCCTTGCGAGCGGCCGACATCGCGGTCGGATGCGTCGAGCTCGGGCAGGAGGGGTGACCATAACCCTGAGGAATGAAACCCCGAAAAGAAGGACTTTGACGCATATGGCGTCGGCTTCTAGCCTCATCAGTCGATGGGCGCACAATCATCGATAGCCGACGTGATCGTCATAGGTGCCGGGACCGTCGGGGCGGCGATCGCCTATGGCCTTGCCCGCAAGGGGCTGCGCGTGACGGTGCTCGACGGCCCCGACACGGACTTTCGAGCGGCGCGCGCGAATTTCGGTCTCGTCTGGGTGCAGGGGAAAGGCCAGGGCAAGCAGCAACCGATGCCGGCCTATCAGGCGCTCTCGCGACGGAGCTCGGATCTATGGCCGGGCTTCAACGCCGAGCTCACCGACCTTGTCGGCCATGATCTCGGCTACGAACGCAATGGCGGGCTCGCGTTCTGCCTCGGCGAGGCCGAGCTCGCGACGCGGCGGGCGGCACTGCAGCGTCTGCACAACGCGCTCGGCGGCGACGCCGATTGGGAGATGCTCGACCGCCCGGCGCTGGAGAAGCTGCTGCCGCGCATCAGGCTCGGCCCCGACGTCACCGGCGCGAGCTTTGGCCGAAGCGACGGTCACGTCAATCCGCTGCGGCTGCTCGCGGCACTGCACGAGGCGCTGCTGCGCCTCGGCGGCGCGCTGCATGCAGGTCATGCGGTGCGCAAGATCACCGGCGGTTCGGGCGGCGTCCGCGTCGAGACCGACGCCGGGTGCCACGCGGCGGCGCGGCTCGTCATCGCGGCGGGGCTCGGCTCGGCGGAGCTTGCGCGGCAGGTCGATCTCACCATTCCGCTGCGGCCGCAGCGCGGGCAGATTCTCGTGACCGAGCGCTTCGCGCCGTTCCTGCCGCTGCCGGCGAGCGGCGTGCGCCAGACGCGCGAAGGTACCGTCATGATCGGCGCGACGCAGGAGGAGGTCGGCTTCGACACATCCACCACCGTCGCGGCGGCTGCGAAGCTCAGTGCCCGGGCGCTACGGATCGTGCCGGCGCTCAAGTCCGCACGGATCGTGCGACACTGGGCCGGGCTGCGGGTGATGACGCCGGACAGCTATCCGGTCTACGCCCAATCGACGACGCGTCCGGGCGCCTTCGTCGCCCTGTGCCATTCGGGCGTCACGCTGGCGGCGCTGCACGCGACCGTCATCGCGGACGCCGTTGCGGCCGGGTCGCTGCCGGCGTCGCTCGCGATGTTTCATCAAGGACGATTCGATGTTCCGCAAGCTGCATGAGCCGACGCAGACCGTGACCATCCATATCGGTGATGTCGCGGTCACGGCCGAGGCGGGTGAGACGCTCGCCGCGGTCCTGCTACGGCAGGCCGAGCCGTGGGCGCGCGTAAGCCCGGTCAGCGGCGCGCCGCGCGCGCCGTTTTGCATGATGGGCGTGTGCTTCGAGTGCCTGGCGGAGATCGAGGGGCTCGGCGCCGTGCAAGCCTGCCTGGTGCAGGTGAGCGAGGGTATGCGCGTGCGTCGGCTGGCCGAGCGGCGTGAGCTTGCGCAAGAGGTCGGCTCATGAGCCGCGAACTTGACGGCGAGCTTGGCATCGACCTCATCATCCTCGGCGCCGGTCCGGCCGGCATGGCGGCCGCCGTCGCCGCCCGCAAGCTCGGGCTTTCGGTCACCGTCATCGACGAGCAGCCCACGCCGGGCGGGCAGATCTGGCGCGCAGTCGACACCATTGCGGCGACGCCGCACGCCGACATTCTCGGCGTCGAGTATCGCAAGGGCGCGGCCGCGGCCGACGCGTTCCGGGCGAGCGGCGCCGTCTACGAAGCGGGCGCTCAACTTTGGCAAATCGAGCCGGGATCGACATCCGGTTTCCGCGCGTTCGTCACCCGCGACGGCAAGGCCTGGACCGTGACGGCGCGCGCCGTGCTGCTGGCCACCGGCGCGCAGGAGCGGCCGGTGCCGTTTCCGGGGTGGACTTTGCCGGGCGTGCTCACGGTCGGCGCGGCGCAGATCCTGCTCAAGTCGGCGCGGCAAATTCCGGCGAAGCCCGTCGTCATCGCCGGCTGCGGTCCGTTGCCGCTGCTCTACGCCACGCAACTCATCGCGGCCGGCGGCCAGATCGCCGGCTTCCTCGACACGTCGCCGCCGGGGCGCCTCGGTCGTGCGTTGCCGCATCTGACGCGCGCGCTCGCCAAGGCGAGCGATCTCTGGAAGGGGCTCGGCTGGATGCAGACGCTGCGCCGGGAAGGCGTGCCGGTGATCCGTCACGTCGCCGCGATCGAGGCGCTCGGCAATGGGCGCGTCGAGCGGGTGTACCATCGGACCCACGGCGGTGCCGAAGCGATGATCGCGGCGGAAACCGTGTTCGTGCATGAGGGCATCGTGCCCAACGTCCACGTTGCGATGTCGCTCGGCTGCGCGATGGCGTGGAAGGAGAGCCAGGATTGTTACGTGCCGGTGCTCGACGAGTTCGGCGAGACGTCGCTGCCGGGCGCCTTCATCGCCGGCGATGGCGCCGGCATTGCGGGCGCCACGGCAGCTGGGCTGCGGGGCGAGATCGCGGCGATCGGCATCGCGGCGAAGCTCGGCGCTCTCGATGCGGCCGAAGCTGCCGCGAAAGCGCTGCCGCGCCGGCGGCAGCTCGAACGCGAGCTCGCCTTACGCCCGCTGCTCGACGCCATGTTTCGCCCGCGCGCGCAGGTGTTCGCGCCGGCGGACGATACGATCGTGTGCCGTTGCGAGGAGGTGACGGCCGGCACCATCCGCGCGCAGGTCAAGCTCGGGCGGCCCGGTCCCAACCAGGTGAAGGCCTTCACGCGCGCCGGCATGGGCCCGTGCCAGGGGCGGCAATGCGGATACACGGTGACGCGCGTGCTGGCCGCCGCCGAGGGGCGGCCGGCGGCCGAGGTCGGCTTCTACCGCGTCCGCCCGCCGCTGAAGCCCGTAACGCTCGGCGAGCTCGCGTCGCTCGATACGCAACGAAGCCTGATATGAGCGCTCGGGTCTCTCGCGCCCGCCGCTCCCCGACGAGCGCAGCGCTCGCCACCTCTCCCGTGCGGAGAGACGGAATAAGGATGCGCCGGGATGACGGTTGAGCGGACCTGCGACGTGGTGGTGATCGGCGGCGGACTGCATGGCTTGTCCGCCGCGCTCCATCTCGCGCGTTCGGGGCGACGGGTGATCGTGCTGGAGCGCTGGTGGGTCGGACGTCATGCATCGGGCGCATCGGCCGCCGGTGTGCGCACGCTCAACCGCGATTTCGCCGAGATGCCGATCGCGCTCGAAGCGATCGAGATGTGGCACGGCATCGCCAAGCTCGTGGGCGACGGCTGCGGGTTCACGGCGCACGGCCAGATTCGTGTGGCCGAGCGCGCCGACCAGGTGGCCGCGCTCGAGGCGCGCGCCGCCGAAGGGCGCCGCCGCGGCTACGACAACGAGGAGGTCATCGACCGCGCCGAGCTGCGCCGCCTCGTGCCCGCCATCAGCCCGCATTGCGTCGCGGCCTTGATCGCACGGCGCGACGGGGCGGCCGATCCGCATCGTACACTGAAAGCCTTCCGCCTGAGCTGCGAGGCCGCGGGCGTGGAGATCATCGAGGGATGTGGCGTCACTGCGATCGAGCGCAAGGGCTCCGACTGGCGGGTTCGTGCCGGCGACCGCGCATTCATCACGCCAGCTGTGGTCAACGCGGCCGGCGCCTGGGCGGGGCGTATCGCCGCGATGATCGGCGACGTCATTCCGCTCGGCCACAAGGCCTCGATGATGATCGTCACGGAACGTCTCGCGCCGTGGCTCGATCCGGTGGTGAGCGCGGTCGGCCGCTCGCTCTCGTTCAAGCAATCCGACAAGGGCACACTGGTGATCGGCGGCGGGCTGCAAGGCCACGCCGATCTCGACACGCTCAAAAGCTCGGTCGATTTCGTCGCGCTCGCGCGCGGCGCCCGCGCCGCGACGGAGCTGTTTCCGAGCGTGCGCGATGTCCGCATCGTCCGCGCCTGGACCGGGATGGAAGCGAAGACCGGCGACCTGCTGCCGGTGATCGGGCCGTCACCCGGCGCCAGCGGCGTCTACCATGCATTCGGATTCTCCGGCCACGGTTTCGAGCTCGTGCCGGTGGTCGGCGCCATCCTGCGCGACCTGATCGTCGACGGCGCCACCAACCGGCCGATCGCCGCGCTCGCGCCCGAGCGGCTGATGACGATCAAGGCGGCCGCATGATCCAGTACGCGATCCGCCGCCTGCTGCTCGCCATCCCCACGCTTATGGTGATGCTCACGGCGATCTTCGTGCTCGTGCGGCTGGTCCCCGGCGATCCCGCGGCCGTGATCCTCGGCGATCAGGCCTCGGACGCCTCGCTCGAGCTGTTGCGCGCGAAGCTCGGCCTCGATCAGCCGATCGGCGTGCAGTACGTCGCCTTCATGCACGACGTCTTCACGGGTCATCTCGGCCGATCATTGTCGAGCGGGCGTCCGGTGATTCAAGAGGTGCTCGGCGTGCTGCCGTGGACCATCGAGCTCACCCTCGCGGCGATCGTCATCGGCGTTCTGCTCGGCCTTCCGCTCGGCGTCGTCGCGGCCGTGCGGCGCAATCGCTGGCCGGATTACGCGAGCCGCCTCGTCTCCCTGCTCGGCCTGTCGTTTCCGGCCTTCGTCTCGGGCATTTTGCTTTTGATCGTGTTCGCGGTCGAGCTCGGCTGGTTGCCGGTGCTCGGCTCGGGCGACGCCGGCAGCCTCGGCGACCGCCTGCGCGGTCTCGCGCTGCCTGCCATCAACCTCGGCCTCATCATGATGGCGTATGTGGCGCGCATCACCCGCTCGTCGATGCTCGGCGTGCTGGGCGAGGACTACATCCGCACGGCGCGCGCCAAGGGCGTGCGGCCGTTCCGCCTCATCATGCGCCATGCGCTGCGCAACGCCCTGATACCCATCATCACGGTCGTCGGACTCTACTTCGGCACGTTGGTCGGCAACTCGGTGCTGACCGAGATCATCTTCAACCGACCGGGCCTCGGCAAGCTGATCCTCGGCGCGCTCAACGCCCGCGATTACACCCTGCTGCAGGGGCTGATGATCATGTTCGCGATCTGCGTGATCCTGGTGAACATCGCGACCGATCTCGCGTACGGCCTGGTCGATCCGAGAGTGAAGTATCGATGACGACGCTCGCACCAACGGCGGCAACGCGACGCGCTCGCGCGTGGGACACCTTCTCGCGCAATCGCCTGTCCTGGATCGGGCTGGCGCTGATCGCGCTGATCGTGCTTGCCGCCATCGCGGCGCCGCTGATCGCGCCGCATGATCCGCTGGAGCAGGACATCGTCGCGCGCCTCGATCCGCCGTCGGCGGAACATTGGCTCGGCACCGACACTTATGGGCGGGACGTCCTGTCGCGCATGATCTATGCGGCGCGCATCTCGCTTTTCGTCGGCTTCGTCGCCACCCTGATCGCCATGACGATCGGCGCCACGATCGGCATCCTGTGCGGCTATGTCGGCGGCTGGTTCGACCAGTTCATGATGGGCCTGCTCGACGTGATGCTGGCGTTTCCGACGCTCCTGCTGGGCCTCATGATCGCCGCCATGCTGGGCGCGAGCCTGCACAATCTCATCATCGCGATCGCGATCACCGAGATCGCGCCGTTCGCCCGCATCGCGCGGGCGCCGACCATCACGCTCAAGCAGCTCGACTTCGTGGAGGCGGCGCGCGCGCTCGGCTTCGGACCTGTGCGCATCATGGGCGTCCACATCCTGCCGAACATGATCTCGGACGTCGTGGTGATGGGCTCGCTGTGGATGGCCTCGGCGATCCGCACCGAGGCGGCGCTGTCGTTCATCGGGCTCGGCGTGCCGCCGCCGGCGGCGACCTGGGGCAGCATGATCCGCGAGGGTTTCGACAACATTCTGGACACCTGGTGGCTCTCGGTGTTTCCGAGCCTCGCGATCCTCGCCACGGTGCTGGCGCTCAACCTGCTCGGCGATGCGCTGCGCGACGCCGCCGATCCCAAGCTGCGGGCCGAGTGACATGGATCAGGCCGTTGCCGCGAAGGAGCAGGTCGCCGCCGCGGATGCTGCGGTTCTCGACATTCGCGGCCTGCGCACCGAGTTCCGCATCGGCGGGCAATGGCATGCAGCCGTGCGCGACCTGTCCCTGGCGCTTCGGGCAAACGAGACCTTGGCGATCGTCGGCGAATCGGGAAGCGGCAAGAGCGTGACGGCGCTATCGGCCCTGCGGCTTTTGCCGAGCGCCGGCGCACGCATCGCGGCCGGCGCCGTGATGTTCGACGGCCGCGATCTCACGAAACTGTCGGAAGCCGAGATGAGCGACGTGCGCGGCAACGCCATCGCGATGATCTTCCAGGAGCCGATGACGTCGCTCAATCCGACGATGGCGATCGGCGACCAGATCGCCGAGGCGATCGTCATCCATCGCGGCGCGGCGTGGTCGTCGGCGCGCGCGCAGGCGCTGCGGCTGCTCGACGAGGTGAAGATTCCCGCGGCCGCAACGCGGCTCGACGACTATCCGCACCAGTTCTCGGGCGGCATGCGCCAGCGGGTGATGATCGCCATGGCGCTCGCCTGCCGGCCGCAAGTGCTGCTCGCCGACGAGCCGACGACCGCCCTCGACGTCACCATCCAGGCGCAGGTGCTGCGCCAGCTCGCCGAGCTCAAGCGCGCCTACGGGATGGCGGTGCTGTTCATCACGCACAATCTCGGCGTCGTGGCGCAGATCGCCGACCGCGTCGCCGTGATGTATGCCGGCGAGATCGTCGAGGCGGCATCGGTCGCGGACCTGTTCGCCCGGCCGACGCACCCCTACACGGCGGCCCTGCTGCGGGCGATGCCGCGGGTCGATCGCGACGCGGCAGGCCTCGAGCCGATCCCGGGCGGCGTCCCAGCGCTGACCGCCATGCCGACGGGCTGTTTCTTCGCGCCGCGCTGCCCGCTGCGGCAGGCGAGCTGCACGGCCCAGCATCCAGAGCTGCTGCGCTTCCCTAACGGCCACGAGGTCCGCTGTCCGGTCGTGCTCGCCGAGGCCGCCCGATGATGACGGCGAGAAACGAGGGGCTCGAGGTTCGCGACCTCCGAAAGAGCTTCGTCATCGGCGGCGGCCTGCTGCGGCGCGCCGCTGCGACGATCCGCGCGGTCAACGGCGTATCGTTCCGTGTCGCGCCGGGGGAGTCGCTAGGCCTCGTCGGCGAATCCGGCTGCGGCAAATCGACCATCGCGCGCTCGATCCTGCGGCTGATGGAGCTCGACGCCGGCTCGGTCACCTTCGATGGCATCGACGTGCGCGCGGCCTCGCGCGTGGTGTTGCGACAGCTGCGCCAGCGCATGCAGATCGTTTTTCAGGACCCTTATTCGTCGCTCAACCCGCGGCGCACCGTGCGCCAGGCGCTGGAGGAGCCGTTGCGCGTGCACCGCCGCGGATCGTCGCGCGAGATCGCCGAGAAGGCCCAAGCCGCCATCGCCGAGGTGGGGCTGCCGAAGGACGTTGTCGACCGCTATCCGCACGAGTTCTCCGGCGGCCAGCGCCAGCGCATCGGCATCGCCCGCGCGCTGGTGCTCGATCCCGACCTGATCATCGCCGACGAGCCGGTGTCGGCGCTCGATGTCTCGGTGCAGGCGCAGATCCTGCGCTTGCTGGAGGGCTTGCGCGCGCGGCGCCGCCTGTCCTTCCTGTTCGTGTCGCACGATCTCGGCGTGGTGCGCCATTTCTGCGACCGTCTCGCCGTGATGTATCTCGGCCGCATCGTCGAGGAAGGCCGCACCGCCGACGTGCTCGACCGGCCGATGCATCCCTACACGCGACTGCTGCGCGACAGCTCGCCCCTGCCCGATCCGGGCGCGCGCATCGCGCTGCCGGCATTTGCGGGTGAGGCCCCTTCCCCGGCGGCGCCACCGCCGGGGTGCCCGTTCCATCCCCGCTGCGATCGCGCCGACCCGAAATGCCGAGAGGAGCTGCCGGCGATCCGATCGCTTGCCGAGAACCGGCTGGGCGCTTGCCATCATCCGATGACAGCCAGTTGCGAACACACGGCCGCGTCATCCTGAGGTCGCGCGCAGCGCGCCCTCGAAGGATGTTCGGCCGAGGTGGTGCAGCAAGGACAGGCGGCACCAGACGGGCCGTGGCCCTTCGAGGCTCGCTGCGCTCGCGCCTCAGGGTGACGGGCCTGATGGGTGCCGCGCGGCAAAGACGTGCACGCTGATATGCGCAATTTCCGACCTTGGCTCTCTCGACAATGCCGCGCGCCCGAGTGGATATTCCGCGATCAGCGGCAAGGACACGCACATGGACGCGATCACCCCACTCTCGCCGGGCGCCCGGCTCAAAGCCCTTCTCGCCGGGCCGGGCATCCTGGTCTGCCCCGGCGTCTATGACGGCTTCAGCCTGCGGCTGGTCGAGCAGGCGGGCTACAAGACGGCGAACATCTCCGGCGCGGGGCTGAGCGAGAGCAATCTCGGCTGGGCCGACGTCGGCATCATGGGCTATGCCGAGAACCTGCGTGCCTCGGGCGCGCTCGCGGCGGTGAGCTCGATCCCGCTGCAGGCGGACGCCGATACCGGCTACGGCAATGCGCTCAATGTCTACTTCACGGTGCAGGGCTTCGAGCGCGCCGGGCTCGCCTGCGTGATGATCGAGGACCAGGTGTGGCCCAAGCGGTGCGGCCACATGGAGGGCAAGAACGTCATATCGGCGGAGGAAGGCGTGGAGAAGATCCGCGCGGCCGCGCAGGCGCGGCGCGATCCGGATTTCGTCATCAAGGCGCGCACCGACGCGACCGCGATCCACGGCTTAAGTGAGGCGATCCGCCGGCTCAACCTCTATGCCGAGGCGGGCGCCGACATGCTGTTCGCCGACGCGCTGCTCTCGGCCGAGGACATCGCGACGGTGGCGAAGAACGTGATCAAGCCGCTGACCGTGAACATGGGCTTCGGCATCCGCCAGCGACCCACCACGCCGCTGCTCTCGGTCAAGCAGCTCGAGGACATGGGCGTGAAGGCGGTGTCGTTCCCGCGCATGCTCACCTCGGCCGCGATCCAAGGCATGAAGAACGCGCTCGCGGTGCTGGGCCAGTCGATCGACGAGGGCCGCGTGATCGACCGGCCCGACCTGCTGGTGCCGTTCGGCGAGCTCAACGACCTGATGGGCCTCCAGCACCTGCGCACCCTCGAGCAATCGTTCTCGCCGGCGAGCCAGCGCTGAACCGGGACGTGGGCCATGGCGAGCATGCGAAATTCGTTCAACACCCTGCGCCAGCTCACCGGTGACGTCTGGTTCCACAGCCTGCCGGCGCTCGGCGAGACGCTCGGAGGGAAGCTCGACCGGCTGCCGGTCTCGCTCAAGGTGCTGATCGAGAACCTGCTGCGGCACGAGGACGACGTCACGGTCACGCGCGACGACATCGCGGCGCTGGCGCGCTGGCCCGATCCGGCCGCGCTCGGCCGCGAGGTCGCGTTCCACCCGGTGCGCGTGATCATGCCGGATTCCTCCGGCGTGCCGCTCTTGATCGACATGGCGGCGCTGCGCGACGCGTTCGTCGCACGCGGCCTCGATCCGCGTCGCGTCAATCCGGTGATCCCGACCGATCTCGTGATCGACCATTCGGTACGCCTCGATCACTCGGGCACGCCGGACGCGTTCGCCAAGAACATGGCCGCCGAGCTCGAGCGCAACCGCGAGCGCTACGGCGTGGTGCGCTGGGCGATGTCGCAGTTTTCCAACTTCCGCGTGGTGCCGCCCGGCAACGGCATCGTCCACCAGGTCAACATCGAGCACTTCACACAGGTGGTCGCGACCGGCGAGCGCGACGGCCGCCGACTCGCGTTTCCGGACAGCCTGGTCGGCATGGACAGCCATACGCCGATGGTCAACGGGCTCGGGGTGTTCGGCTGGGGCGTCGGCGGCATCGAGGCTGCGACCGCGATGTTCGGCCAGCCGATCGGGCTGCCGGTCCCGCGCGTGGTCGGCTGTCGGCTCGTCGGCGCGCCGCGCACGGGCGTCATGTGCACCGACGTGGTGCTGGCGCTGACGCGCTTCCTGCGCGGGTCCGACGTGCTCGCCGCCGTAGTCGAGTTCTGCGGACCGGCGCTTGCCCGCCTCACGCTGCCGGACCGCGCGACGATCGCCAACATGGCGGCCGAGTACGGCGCCACCATGGGCTTCTTCCCAATCGACGACGAGACGCTGCGCTATCTGGCGCAGACCGGACGGTCCGCCGCGCATGTCGATCTGGTCGAACGCTATGCCAAGGCGCAAGGCCTCTGGTACGCCGACGAGCCCGCGTTCGAACGCGTGCTCGAGTTCGACCTCGGCGGCGTGACGCCGGCACTCGCCGGGCCGTCGCGTCCGGAAAGCCTGGTGGCGCTCGCCGATGCTCCCGAGCGCTTCCGCACTGCGTTCGCGAGCTATGGCACGGGTGACGCCGCGGCGCCCCCGGTGACCGTGACGGCGCGGCCGCTGCAGCACGGCGACATCGCGATTGCGTCGATCGCGTCGTGCACCAACACGGCCAATCCGTATCAGATGATCGCGGCCGGGTTGCTCGCCCGCAACGCGGTCGCCAAGGGGCTGCGCGCAAAACCCTGGATCAAGACCTCGTTCTCGCCGGGCTCGCGCGTGGTGCCGGCGATGCTCGCCAAGGCGGGGGTTTCCGACGCGCTCGACGCACTCGGCTTTCACCTCGCAGGCTTCGGCTGCATGGCGTGCGGCAGCGGCTCGGGGGCGCTGCCCGAGCCGATCGCGGCCGAGATCGCGGCGCGCGACCTGGTGGCGGTCGGGCTGATCTCGAGCAACCGCAATTTCGACGGGCGCCTCAACGCGTCGGTGCGCGGCACGTTCCTGGCGTCGCCGCCGCTCGTCGTCGCCTACGCGATCGCGGGATCGATCCTGACGGATCTGACGCGCGACAAGCTGGGCGACGACGCGGAAGGCGCCCCGGTCTATCTCGCGGACATCTGGCCCGCCGATGCCGAGATCCGTGCCTGCCTCGACGCCGCGTTGACGCGCGATCTGTTTGCCGACGCCTACGACAGGTTCGCCGATCCGGGCGCGGCATGGTCGGAGATTCCGTACGGCACCGAGCCGGTGTTCGGATGGAATCCGGAGAGTATGTATCTGCGCCGCCCGCCCTTCGTCGACGACCAGGCCGAAGACGCGGCCGCGCCGATCCACGACGCCCGCCTGCTGCTCCTGCTCGGCGATGATGTGACCACCGACCACATCTCGCCCGGCGGCTCGATCCCGGCGAGCACCGATGCGGGGGCGTATCTGGCGCAGCACGGCGTGCCGCCGCAGCGGTTCGGCACCTATATCGGCCGCCGTGCCAATCACGAGGTGATGGTGCGCGGCACGTTCGCCAACATCCGGCTGCGCAACGAGCTGGTGCCCGGCCGTGAAGGCGGCTTCACGGTGCACCAGCCGAGCCGCGAGGTGATGACGGTGTTCGACGCGGCGGAGCGCTACCGCGCCGAGGGACGGACCGCGATCGTGGTGGCGGGCAAGAACTATGGCTGCGGCTCCTCGCGTGACTGGGCCGCCAAGGGCACCCGCCTGCTCGGGGTGCGTATCGTCATCGCCGAGAGCTTCGAGCGCATCCACCGCTCCAACCTGGTCGGCATGGGCGTGCTGCCGCTGCAGTTTCCACCGGGGGTGACGCGGGCGAGCATTGGGCTCGCGGGCGACGAGACGTTCGACGTACCGGATGTCGACGCCGCGCTCGTTCCCGGCGCGCGCGTGCCGGTGCGGGTGCGGCGCGCGTCAGGCGCGTGTGAGACGCTTGAATTAGTCTCGCGCGTCGACACGCGGCGCGAGGCCGAGTGGCTACGGCACGGCGGCATTTTGCCCTATGTATTGGAGGAATTGGCGGCGGCTTGATTGCGCGTCGGTTGAGCACGGCGGTTGCGCTGCCTCTCCCGCCCTTTGCGGGGAGAGGGAGCGCAGACGGAGGAGCGTGTGACATGAACCGTAGAGAATTTCTCGCCGCCGGCGCCGCTTGCGCAGCCTCCCCTCTCCTGCCCGCTCGCGCGCTCGCCGATACTTATCCCGCCCGGCCGGTGCGGCTCGTCGTCGGCTACGCGCCCGGCGGCTCGACCGACATCACGGCCCGCATCATCGGGCCCTGGCTCGCGGAGCGGCTCGGCCAGTCGTTCGTGATCGAGAACCGGCCCGGTGCCGGCACCAACATCGCGACCGAGAGCGTGGTGAAGGCCGCACCCGACGGCTACACGCTGCTGATGGTCACCGTGGCGAGCACCATCAACGCGACGCTCTACGACAATCTCAGCTTCGTCTTCCTGCGCGACATCACGCCGGTCGCCGGGGTCGAGCGGCAGACCAATATCGTGCTGGCCCACCCGTCGCTGCTGGTGAAGAACATTCCGGAGCTGATCGCGCACGCCAAGGACAATCCGGGCAAGATCACCATGGCGTCGGCCGGTGTCGGCTCGTTCGGCCATCTCGCGGGCGAGCTGCTGCAGATGATGGCCGGGATCAAGCTCGTGCACGTGCCGTATCGCGGCGCCGGGCCGGCGATGACCGACCTGCTCGGTGGCCAGGTGCAGACGTCCGTCATCGGACTCGCCGGCGCGCTCCCGCATGTGCGCTCCGGCAAGCTGCGCGCGCTCGCCGTCACCGCCGCGACGCGCTCGGCGGTGCTGCCCGACGTGCCCGCGGTCGGCGAGTCGGTGCCGGGCTACGAGGCGAGCGACTGGTTCGGGATCGGTGCGCCGAATGGCACGCCGCCCGCGATCATCGATCGGCTCAGCCAGACGGTCGCCGCGGGCCTCGCCACGCCGGAGATCATCAAGCACTTCGCCGACCTGGGCGGAACGCCGCTGGTGATGGCGCCCGCCGCGTTCGGCAAGCTCCTCGCCGAGGAGACCGAGAAGTGGGGCAAGGTCGTCCGCGCGGCGAACATCAAGCCGGGGTGAGACGCCGCGGCGGCGTTTATCAGGGTTCAGTATCGACGACGCGAGTGCGCCGGATGCGCGTCAGGCGGCGCGTGCCTCGAACAGGAAGAGAGGAGAAGCAGTCGGCACTTTTCTCAACGGCTCGAATCGGGCGTTCACGAGCAGACTGCGGAATTCGGCTTCCGTCCGTTCGCGACCGCCGGATGTCATGACAAGCATTTCGAGGTCGGTCAGGAAGGTTTCCAGGTCGGCCTCCGGCGCGGCCACCTCGGGCAGCTTTCTTTCGATGACGACAAGTCTCGCGTTGTCCGGCATGCAGCGCCGAGCGCAGCGCAGAATGGCGCCGGCACGTTCGTCGTCCCAGTCATGGAGGATTTGCTTGAGCAAGTAGATGTCGCCGTTTCGCGGTACGCGCTCGAAGAAGCTTCCGCGCTCGACAGCGCAGCGGTCGCCGATCGCAGCCAGTCCCGGCACGGCGCGATCGATGACGTCGGGGAGATCGAAGAGAATACCGCGCAGGCCGCAGTTGGCTGCCAGGATCGCGGTGAGCAATTCGCCACTTCCGCCGCCGATATCGACCACCACGCCGTCGCGCGTCAAATCGAGGGCGTCGAGGATGGTCCTCGCGTGGCTTGCGGAAGCTGCCCGCATGGCATCGTCATGGATTTTCGACTCCTCCGGGTTGGCGGCGTAGAACTCGAAGAGCGGCTTCCCGAGCAGGCGCTCGCTTGCGCTAACGCCGGTCCGGACCGTGTCGAGCAGCTGCGACCAGCACAGCCAGCGCACGGCCCCCGCCTGAAACAAGACGCCGGCCCGATACGAGCCCGGCAGCTCGCTGCGCAAGAATTGCCCGACGGGCCGTAGCGAGAACTGCCCCGATGGCGACTGTGAGAAAATGCCGAGCGCACACAGGGTGCGCATGACGCGGCCGAGCGCCGCTGCGTCCGCCCCCGTCAGCGTCGCGAGCTCGAACCGATCGAGCGGCCGTTCCGCCAAGCGGTCGGCGACGCCGAGCTGGGCGGCGACGAAAAGCGCTTGCGACACGCGCAGACCATTGGCCAGTCGGCGCAGCGTCGCCGCGGCCTCGGCAGCAGATTGATGCGCCGTGTCCTGGGTCCGGCCGGCAGGGAGCGCAACCGCGGTCATGGCGCGACCGCGAAACCGGAGGCCTTCACAACGCGAGCCCATCGCTCGGTGTCCGCGCGCTGAATCTTTCTCAGCGCGTCCGACGTCGTTCCGGTCGGCAGGTATCCCACCTTCTCGATCTTCTCGCGCACCTCCGGGGCGTTCGTCGCCGCGACGATCGCTTGCTCGAGGCGCGTCACGATGTCCTGCGGCGTGCCCGCAGGCGCATAGAACGCGAACCATCCTGGTGCCTCGATCTCGATCCCGCTCTCCCGCAGCGTCGCAACATCGGGCACAAACGGCGAGCGGTCTGCCCCCGCCGTCGCGAGGATCCGCACGGCGCCGCTCTTGTGCTGAGCGACCAGCTCGGCGGTCATCGCGATGTGCAGCGGGATGCGCCCTGCCAGAAGGTCGGGCAGCGCCGCCGGCGTGCCCTTGTAGGGCGCGTGGCGCAGACGCAAGCCGGAAAGCCGGGCGAACTCGAGGCCCGCGAAATGCGGCCCCGTGCCGACGCCAGGCGAGCCGAAGAGCGCCTGGGTAGGGTTCGCGGCGAGCCAGGCGATCAGCTCCTTGATCGAATGGACCGGAGTCTGGCCGCCGACCGCGAAGGCGGCTTCAGATCTCACGGTCTGGGAGATGGGGATGAAGTCGTCGAAAGCGTCATAGCCGAGGTCGTGATAGATCAGCGGCTGGAGCGTCATCTGCGAATTGGACGCAAACAGGAGCTTCGCGCCGTTCGGCTGCGCGTCCTTGACGGCCCGTGCGCCGATCCGCCCGCCGGCGCCGACGATGTTTTCCACGATGACCGGCCTGCCGAGGCTGCTTCGCAGGTGCTCGGCAAGGAGCCGGACGATGCCGTCCGCCGCGCCGCCCGCGGAAAACGGAAACACGATCCGCAGCGTCTGATCTTGTGCGGCCGCCGGCCGCGATGAGGCGAGGGAAACCGCAAGGCCAACCAACACGGCCCGCCGTGAATGCGTCTGCATGGCATCCTCCGTTGAGAGCGCAATCGCTGGAGTGACGGGCCGGCCGGACCCTGACAGTCACCACTTTCTCTCGACGATGCTATAACGACAAGTCATAATGAATTATCGGCCTATAACCCCTGGTGAACCCACGATGAAATGGGACAACCGCATCGGACGCCGACTGCGCCTGAAGGATCTGCACACGCTGCAGACCGTCGCCGAGGTCGGCAGTATGGCCAAGGCATCGGAACGCCTCGCGTTGTCCCAGCCCGCCATCTCGAAAGCGGTCTCCGACATGGAGCACGTTCTGGCGACGTCGTTGCTCGATCGGTCGGCGCGCGGCGTCGCATTGACGGAAGCCGGCCGTCTGCTCATCGAGCGCACGAGGGTCGTCTTCGACGAGATCGGCCAGGGCGTTGCGGATATCGAGCGCCTGTCCGACCCTACCCGAGGTATCGTCAAGATCGGCACGGCCGAGCCGGTGGCGAGCGTAGTATCGCAAATCATCAGCCACCTCGTGAAGAAGTATCCACGCGTCGGCTACGACGTGTTGGTCAGCGACCTGGACACCCTGATCGGCGAGTTGCGCCAGCGGGCGCGTGATGTGGTGGTGGCACGCTGGACCGCGTCGCCGATGGCCGACGATCTCGGCGTTCAGCCCCTGTTCAAGTCGCCACTTGCCGTGATGGCGGCGCGTGGTCACCCACTCCTCGGTCGCAAGAAGCTCAGCCTGGCCGACCTGATGAACGAGCGCTGGACCCTCTCGCCGGCCGACTCGTTTCTCGGCCGCACCGTGGTCGATCTGTTTCGCCGCCGAAAGCTGCCGTTGCCGCTGGTGGTGGTGACGACGATCTCGATTCACATGCGGCTCGATCTTCTGGCGAGCGGCGGCTTCCTGACCATCCTGCCGGCGCAGATGCTCCGCTCGCCGGCGGAGCGGGCATGGCTGCGTGCGCTCGACGTCGACCTGCACGACAGCTTGCAGCCGATCGCCGCCATCACGCTGAAGAAGCGTCGGGTGGGCGGCGCGGTCAAGCTCTTCGAGCAGGCAAGCGTCGAGGTCTGCAGGAATCTGGCGAATGGGCGGTGATGGTGGGCGCGGAGCACGCGGCCCAAGATGGCTTCGCCGGGCTTAGGCGCCCCGCGCAATGACGCTCAACGATCAACACTGAACGCGTCCGCCGTCCACCGGGACCTAATATTTCAAGCTTAAATATTTAAGCTTGAAATATTGCCTTTGACCTGCCATCATAAACCCGCTTCCTCGGCGAGAAGGACGGCACGGCATGAAGATTGCGTGCCTCGGCGGCGGCCCGGCGGGTCTTTATTTCGCGATCAGCATGAAGCGCCGCGACGCCGCCCACGACATAACGGTGTACGAGCGCAACCGGCCGGACGACACCTTCGGCTGGGGCGTGGTGCTGTCGGCGGAGACGCTGGACAATCTCGCCACCAACGACGCCGAAAGCGCTGCGGCGATCCGCGCGCATTTCGCCTATTGGGACGACATCGCGGTCAACTACCGCGGCGAGCGCATCATCTCGACCGGCCACGGGTTCTGCGGCATCGGGCGCAAGCAGCTGCTCGCCCTGCTGCAGCAACGCGCGCTCGCGCTCGGGGTGACACTGCGGTTCGAGACCGAGATCGAGAGCGCCGCGGACTTCGCCGGCACGCACGACCTGGTGGTGGCGGCGGATGGCCTGAACTCGAAGGTCCGCGGCGAATTCGCCGAGCATTTCCGTCCTAACCTCGACTTGCGCAAGTGCAAGTTCGTGTGGCTCGGCACGCACCAGAAGTTCGACGACGCCTTCACCTTCATCTTCGAGGAGACCGCGCACGGCTGGGTGTGGGCGCACGCCTATCAGTTCGACGCCGAGACAGCGACCTTCATCGTCGAGTGCTCGCAGGCGACCTGGGACCGTTTCGGCTTCGGCGCGATGTCGAAGGAGCAGTCGATCGCAACCTGCGAGCGGCTGTTCGCCAAATATCTGGGTGGCCATAAGCTGATGTCCAACGCGCGCCACCTGCGCGGCTCCGGCTGGCTCAATTTTCCGCGCGTGCTGTGCGAGCGCTGGTCGCACGAAAATATCGTGTTGATGGGCGATGCCGCCGCCACCGCCCACTTCTCGATCGGCTCGGGGACGAAACTCGCGATGGAAAGCGCGATCGCGCTCGCCAGCGACCTGCATGCCGAGCCGACCATCGCGGCGGCGCTCGCCAAGTACGAGGCGGCGCGGCGCACCGAGGTGCTGCGCCTGCAGTCGGCGGCGCGCAACTCGCTCGCGTGGTTCGAGGACGTCGAGCGCTACCTGCATCTCGATCCGGTGCAGTTCACCTATTCGCTGCTGACCCGCTCGCAGCGGATCAGCCACGAGAACCTGCGGCTGCGCGACAAGACCTGGGTCGAGTCCGCCGAGGCCTGGTTCCAACGGCAGGCCGGCAACAACAATGGCGGCGCCGTGCGGCGGCCGATGTTCGCGCCGTTTCGGCTGCGCGACATGCGGCTCAAGAACCGCGTCGTGGTCTCGCCGATGGCGCAATACAAGGCAAAGGACGGCTGCCCGACCGACTGGCATCTCGTCCACTACGGCGAGCGTGCCAAGGGCGGCGCCGCGCTCGTCATCACCGAGATGACGTGCGTGAGCCCGCAGGGCCGCATCACGCCGGGCTGCACCGGAATGTATGCGCCCGCGCACGAAGCCGCATGGCAGCGCATCGTCGACTTCGTGCATGGCGAAACCGATGCGAAAATCTGCTGCCAGCTCGGGCATTCCGGACCGAAAGGATCGACCCAGCTCGGCTGGGAGGAGATGGATGCGCCGTTGCGGGACGGCAACTGGCCGGTGCTGGCAGCGTCCCAGGTGCCGTGGTCGTCGCGCAACCAAGTGCCGAAGGCGATGGATCGCGCCGACATGGACCGCGTGCGCGACCAGTTCGTCGCGGCCGCCAAGATGGCCGAGCGCGCCGGATTCGACATGATCGAGCTACACTGCGCGCACGGCTACCTCTTGTCCTCGTTCATCACGCCGCTGACCAACCGGCGCAGCGACGCCTACGGCGGCGCGCTCGCGAACCGTATGCGCTTCCCGCTGGAAGTGTTCCAGGCCGTGCGCGCCGCGTGGCCGGCCGCGAAGCCGATCTCGGTGCGCATTTCGGCCAACGACTGGGTCGGCGACGACGGCATCGCGCCCGCGGATGCGGTCGCGATCGCGCGGTTGCTCCAGGAGGCGGGCGTCGACATCTGCAACGTCTCGGCGGGCCAAACCTCGATCCGCGCGCGGCCGGTCTACGGCCGCATGTTCCAGACGCCATTCTCGGACCGCATCCGGAATGAAACGCGCATGGCCACCATGGCGGTGGGCAACATCTACGAGCCCGACCACGTCAACTCGATCCTGATGGCCGGCCGCGCCGATCTCGTGTGCCTCGGCCGTCCGCATCTCGCCGACCCGTACTGGACGCTACGCGTCGCGGCGCGGTTCGGCGACCGCCGAGAAACCTGGCCGGCCCCCTACTACGCCGGCCGTGATCAGCTGCATCGCCTCGCCGAAAGCGCCGAGGCGAGCGCGACGGTGGTCTGATGATGAGCGTCCGATGAGCACCCTTGCGGGCCGACATGCCTTGGTGACCGGCGGCGGCACCGGCATCGGCGCCGCCATTGCGCGCGCGCTCGCGGGCGCAGGCGCGATGGTGACGATCTGCGGCCGGAGGTCGGAGCCATTGCGGACGGTGGCGGCCGGCGCGGCGACCATTCGCACGGTCATGGCCGACGTCACTGACGAAGCCGCGATGACCGCGATTCACCAAAACGCGGAGGGGACGGACGAGCCCATCGACATGGTCGTCGCCAATGCGGGCGCGGCGCAGAGCGCGCCGGCGCACAAGACCTCGCTCGAACTGTGGAACGCGACGCTCGCCGTGAACCTCACCGGGGCGTTCCTGGCGGTCAAGCCGGCGCTCGCCGGCATGCGAGCGCGCGGCTTCGGGCGGATCGTGTTCATCGCATCGACCGCCGGGCTCGAGGGTTATGCCTATGTGGCGCCGTATGTGGCCGCCAAGCATGGCGTGATCGGCCTCATGCGCGCGCTGGCGCTCGAGACGGCGTCGGCCGGCGTCACGGTCAATGCGGTCTGCCCAGGCTTCACCGAGACCGGGATGCTGGCGGAATCGATCGACCGCATCGCGGCCACGACCGGGCGCGACGCCGCCGAGGTGCGCGCCTCGCTCGCCGCCGGCAATCCGCAAGGCCGCTTGGCCACGCCCGACGAGGTCGCCGCCGCGGTGCTGCGACTGTGCGGCCCTGCGGGCGCCTCGATCACCGGGCGGGCGATCTCCATCCCGGGAGAAGAGACATGACCCGTGCTGCATCCGCGACGGTACGCCGCGACAGCGACAGCAAGGCGCGGCTGCGCCTGTGGGTTCGCCTGCTGCGGGCGACCCGCATGGTGGAAGCGCAGACGCGCGAGCGCTTCAAGCAGCAGTTCAACGTCACGATGCCGCGGTTCGACGTAATGGCGGCGCTCTGGCGCGCGCCCGACGGCATGCTGATGAGCGAGATCTCGCGCTTTCTGCTCGTCTCCAACGGCAACGTCACGGGCATCGTCGATCGCCTGGTCGCGGATGGCTTCGTGGTGCGCGCGCAGCGCAACGGCGATCGCCGCACCTCGTTCGTGCGCCTCACCGCCAGGGGCCGCTCCGCCTTTGCGGCGATGTCGGCCGCGCACGAAGGCTGGATCGACCGCCTGCTCGGCGGTGTCACGGCGCGCGAGGCCGAGCAGCTGTCGGCCAAGCTGAAAGCGTTTCGGAGCGACTGGGAGAGCGACGCATGACGAAACTATCCACGCTCGCGCCCAGGCATTTTCTCTGGCGGATGGACGGCGACGTCGCCGTCATCCGGCTCAACCGGCCGGAGCGCAAGAACCCGCTGACCTTCGAGTCCTATGCCGAGCTGCGCGACACGTTCCGCGCGCTGCGCGATGCCGACGACGTCGCCGCCGTGGTGTTTCTGCCCAACGGCGGGAATTTCTGCTCGGGCGGCGACGTGCGCGACATCATCGGCCCCCTCGTCGCCATGGACATGAAAAGCCTGCTCGCCTTCACGCGCATGACCGGCGACCTCGTCAAGGCGATGCTCGGCTGCGGCAAGCCGATCATCGCCGCGATCGACGGCGTCGCCGTCGGCGCCGGGGCGATCATCGCGATGGCCTCCGACGTCCGTCTCGCGACGCCGGACGCGAAAACCGCCTTCCTGTTCACCCGTGTCGGTCTTGCAGGCTGCGACATGGGCGCCTGCGCTGTGCTGCCGCGCATCATCGGCCAGGGCCGCGCCGCCGAGCTCCTCTACACCGGGCGCACCATGACGGCGCAAGAAGGCGAGCGTTGGGGCTTCTTCAACCGGCTGGTCGGCGCCGACGCCCTCGAGAGCGAGGCGATGGCGCTGGCGCGCACCCTCGCGGCCGGGCCGACATTCGCCCACGGCATCACCAAGACGCAGCTCAATGCGGAATGGTCGATGAGCCTCGAGCAGGCGATCGAGGCCGAGGCACAGGCGCAGGCGATCTGCATGCAGACCGAGGATTTCGCCCGCGCGTACCGGGCGTTCGTCGCCAAGGAGCGTCCCGTGTTCGAGGGCAACTGATGGCGGACTCGAGCTTCCTGGCCTGGCCATTCTTCGAAACGCGGCACCGCGAGCTCGCAGCCGCGATCGAGACCTGGTGCCGGGCGCACCTGCCGATCGACCATGGCGACGTCGATGCCGCCTGCCGCGCGCTCGTCGCGGCGCTCGGCCGCGACGGCTGGCTCGAACATTCCGCCATCGATCCCGACGTGGGCGACGCACCTCGCGCGCTCGATGTGCGCACGCTCTGCCTGATGCGCGAGACGCTGGCGCGCCACGACGCCCTCGCCGATTTCGCCTTCGCGATGCAGGGACTCGGCGCCGGCGCCATCGGCCTGTTCGGCACGGCGGCGCAGCGGCGGTGGCTGACGCGCACACGCGCCGGGACCGCGATTGCGGCATTCGCGCTGTCGGAGGCGCAATCGGGCTCGGACGTCGCCAACATTGCCATGACGGCGCGGCACGACGGCGGCGATTACGTGCTCGACGGCGAGAAGACCTGGATCTCGAACGGCGGCATCGCCGACCTCTACGTGGTGTTCGCCCGCACCGGCGAGGCGCCCGGCGCCAAAGGGATTTCCGCCTTCGTGGTGCCGGCGGATGTGGCCGGCTTCTCGGTCGCCGAACGCATCGACGTCATCGCGCCGCATCCCCTCGCCCGCATCCGGTTCGACCATGCGCGCGTGCCGACCGACGCGATGATCGGCAAGCCGGGGGACGGCTTCCGCATCGCCATGGCGACCCTCGACGTCTTTCGCACCACGGTCGGCGCGGCCGCGCTTGGCTTTGCCCGCCGCGCGCTCGATGAGGCGGTCGCGCGTGCCGGCGGACGCAAGCTGTTCGGCGCGCCACTCGCCGACCTGCAGATGGTGCAGGCGAGCATCGCCGAGATGGCGGTCGACGTCGATGCCGCGGCGCTGCTCGTCTATCGCGCCGCCTGGGCCAAGGATCTGGGCGCGCGTCGCGTCACCCGCGAGGCCGCGATGGCCAAGCTGTTCGCCACCGAGCGAGCGCAGTGCGTCATCGACAAGACGGTGCAAATCCACGGCGCCGACGGCGTGCGCCGCGGCCACATCGTCGAGGGCCTCTATCGCGACATTAGGGCGCTGCGGATCTATGAGGGCGCGTCCGAGGTGCAGAAGGTCGTGATCGCGCGGCAAGTGCTTTCGGGAGGATGATCATGCCTGCATCCATGCTTGGTCCCACGGCACACGTGGACACCTTCGCGCGCGACAACCTTCCCCCGACGGATCAGTGGCCGGATCTCCTGCTCGATGGCTTCCCCTATCCGGACGAGATCAATGCGGCCGTAGAGCTGACCGACCGCATGGTCGAGCGCGGTTTCGGCGACCACGACGCGCTGATCGGCAATGGCCGCCGGCGCACCTACAAGGAGCTCGCCGACTGGACCAACCGGATCGCGCATGCGCTGGTCGAGAATTACGGCGTCCGACCGGGCAACCGCGTGCTGATCCGTTCGGCCAACAACCCCGCCATGGTGGCGTGCTGGCTCGCGGCCACCAAGGCGGGCGCCGTCGTCGTCAACACCATGCCGATGCTGCGCGCCGGCGAGCTCGCCAAGATCGTCGACAAGGCCGAGATCGGGCTCGCGCTGTGCGACACGCGGCTGATGGACGAGCTGGTCGCCTGCGCCAAGGGCAGCCGCTTCCTCACCAAGGTGATCGGCTTCGACGGCACCGCCAACCACGACGCCGAGCTCGACCGCATCGCGCTGAGCAAGCCGGTCCGCTTCGATGCCGTGAAGACCGGACGCGACGACGTGGCGCTGCTCGGCTTCACGTCCGGCACCACCGGCGAGCCGAAGGCGACGATGCACTTCCACCGCGACCTGCTGCTGATCGCGGACACCTACGCCAAGGAGATCCTGCAGGTGACGCCCGACGACGTGTTCGTCGGCTCGCCGCCCCTCGCCTTCACGTTCGGCCTCGGCGGGCTCGCGATCTTTCCGCTGCGCTTCGGCGCGACCGCGACGCTCTTGGAGAACGCCTCGCCCGCCAACATGATCGAGATCATCGAGACATATAAAGCGACGATCTCGTTCACGGCGCCGACCGCCTACCGGGTGATGCTGGCCGCGATGGCCGGCGGCGCGGATCTCTCGTCGCTGCGCCTCGCGGTGTCGGCCGGCGAGACGCTGCCGGCGCCGGTCTTCAAGGACTGGGTGGCGAAGACCGGCAAGCCGATCCTCGACGGCATCGGCTCGACCGAGATGCTGCACATCTTCATCTCCAACCGGATCGGCGACGCCGCGCCGGCGCGCACCGGGCGGCCGGTGGGCGGCTACGAGGCCAAGGTCGTCGACGACGCCATGCAGGAAAAACCGCGCGGCGAGGTCGGCCGCCTCGCGGTGCGCGGCCCGACCGGGTGCCGTTACCTCGCGGACAGCCGGCAGAAGAGCTACGTGCGCGACGGCTGGAACCTGACGGGCGATACTTTCATGCAGGACGCCGAGGGCTACTTCCACTTCGTGGCGCGCAGCGACGACATGATCATCTCGTCCGGCTACAACATCGCCGGGCCCGAGGTCGAGGCGGCGCTACTGGCGCATCCCGACGTCAAGGAATGCGCCGTGATCGGCATTCCCGATGACGAGCGCGGGCAGATCGTGCAGGCGCATGTGGTGCTGCGGCCCGAGGTGCCGGGCGACGCCGACACGACGAAGCGGCTGCAGGATCACGTGAAGGCGACCATCGCGCCCTACAAATATCCGCGCTCCGTCCGCTTCACCGACGCGCTGCCGAAAACCCAGACCGGCAAGGTCCAGCGCTTTCGGCTGCGCGCGGAGGCCGGCCGATGAGCGAACATGACGCGCCGCTCGAGCTTCTCCACCCGCGGCACTGGAAGCGCGCCAAGGGTTATGCCAACGGCATCGCCGCCGAGGGACGGCTGGTGTTCGTCGCCGGCCAGATCGGCTGGAACGCGGAGCAGCAGTTCGAGAGCCGGGATTTCGTCGCGCAGATCCGCCAGGCGCTCGCCAACGTGGTCGCGGTCGTCGCCGAGGCCGGCGGCACGCCGGCGCACATCACGCGGCTCACCTGGTACATCACCGACCGGCAGGAATATCTCTCACGGCTTCCCGAGATCGGCACGGCCTATCGCGCCATCATGGGCCGGCATTTTCCGACGATGACCATGGTCGAGGTGAGCGCGCTGATGGAGGGAGACGCCAAGGTCGAGATCGAGGCCTCGGCGGTGGTGCCGTATCGGATGGACGGGCGGTGATGGTGCGCCATTCCCTCTCGCCGGACGGGAGAGCGAAGCGAGCCGGGTGAGGGGCGCTCGTACGATCAATTCTGGCACCGACAGCCCTCGCCCGACGCTCAAGCGCGCGTCGACCTCTCCCTGCGGAAGAGGCAAGAGAAGAGAACTCAATACTTGAACGCGCCCTGGACGAAGCCGCCGTAACGTTCGCTGGAGAAATCGATCGCCTGCATGCCGCCGCCACCGCCGTAGATGTTGTCCTCGAAATGAGCGTTGCCGCGCGTCTCCATGCGCCAGTAGCGGGCGCCGACGCCGAGGCTGAAGTTGCGAGTCACCAGATAGCTGACGATCGCCTCGAGCTGGAAACCGAGATTGCCGTTGCCATCTTCGGGAATCCCGCCAATGAAGTTGCCGGCGATCGGCTGCATGCGCAGCCAATGCGAATCCGTGGCGGCGAGCGTGACCCAGGGCAGCCAGGCGGCGTCGGCGCTGAACTTGAACCGGTTCCACGTGTACTCGCCGGCGATGCCGAGGCGGAGCGCGTTCCATTCGGCATTTTCGGTGATGCCGAGCGCGGAGGTCGGAATGTTCGGCGCGCAGACGTTCGGATTGCCGGCGGTCTGCGTGCAGCCGTAGGCGTTGACGATCTCGTGCTGGTAGAACCAGCCGACGAACGGGCCCACCCGGTAATTCGGCCCCCACAGCACGTTGTAGCCGACGTCGCCCGCGAAGTAGAGCAGGCTGCCGTCGTGCTGCATGCTGTTGGTCGACGAGTACGGGCTGATGCCGGGCGGGAAATCCTCGTCCTTGAGGCTGCCGGTGCCGATGCTGCCGGCGCCGACGAAGGCCTTGGCGAAGATGTTGGTCGAGCGATCGTCGAAACGGGCGAAACCTTCCGCCGTGCCGGCATTGAGATCGGTGTAGGTGAGGCGCGACAGCATGGTGCCGCCGTCGAAGTCGTAGAGCGTCTTCGAGATGGTGCCGGTGCTGTACCAGTAGCGCGTGCCGAATTCGGCTTCGATCGTCTGCACCTGGGGAATGAGGCCGGCGAAGCCGTGCGCGAACGCGATGTCGTCGTGGTCGAAGCGATAATTGAAGCCGACGCGCAGGATGTCGCCATGCAAGGCCGCGCTGGTATGCGCCTCGAAGCTCGCCGAGACGTTCGGCAAGCCGACCACGGTGGCGTTGCCGAGATCGAAATGCAGATAGTCGAGCGTGACCGAGGTCGACGGCGACAACGCGTATTCGGCGCCGACGCCCGCGGCCCAGCCGGCGCGGATGTCCTCGCGCGAGCCCGAGAACGTCAGGCCGTTGTTGAAAGTGAGATTGCTCTGCGTCCGCACGTCCCCAAGCGCGAGGCCGCCGCTCGCATAGAGCATGTATTGGTCGTTCGGCGCCCAGCCGACGCGGCCGCGCAGGGTCGAGAGCCAGGGAACATTCTGTCGCTGGTTGAGCCCGTAGCCGAGGCCGCCGGTTGCGGTGCCAGACGCGTTCGAGACGCCCGACACGTCAGTGACGGTGAAGTCGCCTTCGAAGCCGAACACGAGGGCGTCGATCTGGTGCAGGTAGCCGGCCTGCAGGCCGCCGACGAAGCCATTGGTCGGTGCCCGGGTCGACGTCGGGACCGGCGGGATGACGCCGCCGAACGAGGTGGCAGGAAAACCGACGAGGCCGAAGTCGCTGTGGCCGAACGCGTAGCCGAAGTTGCCGCCGATGTAGCCGCCTTCCCAGCGATAGTAGGCGGCCGGCGCCGGCGAGAGGAACGGAAGATCGGCGGCGTGCGCGTGCGGCACGAGGAGGGTCGTTGCCGTCGCAAGCAGCGTCGCGGCAGGGCGGCAACGGCGGCCGGCCATTCTGGCCGCCGCCGTCCCGCTGGTGACTACGCGACTGAAAATCATATTCGACTCGCCGATCACGTCGGATCGACGCAACCGTAAAGCGATATGGTTTATAATTCGTTGCGCAGCCGGTGCGGACGTTGATCGCGCTGGCATTTTTGCCGCGACGCGCGTGAACGATCAGCGCGCCGTTAACCATTCAGCAATTCGCAGGGTGCGCAAAGCGAAGCGTGCGCACCGTTTGCGCGCAAGCGTCGGGGTATCTGGGATCTGCACTAATCCGCCCCCGGCCGATCCGCGGTGTCGACGCGCACCATGGTGAAGATGTTATCGACCACCGTGTAGTCCATGTAGCCGAGCCGCGCGAGCGGCCGGATGCGGGAGAGGTCGATGAGGCCGTCGCGGATCACCCCGTCGTCGATGTGGACGTTGACCACCTCCCCGATCACCACGGACGACGTGGTTGCCTGCCCGTTCGAGCGCGCCAGCGCGATGGTCTGCTGGTACTGGCATTCCAGCGAGATCGGCGAGCGGGCGACGCGCGGCGGCTTGACGACGCGCGACGGCACCATCTCGAGTCCTACTATTTCAGGCTCGCTCTTGTCATCAGCGTAGTCCGCGGCGCTGCGATTCATCTCCTCGCGCAGCTCCCATGTCGCGATGTTGGCGACGAACTCGCCGGTGGTTTCGGCATTTTGCTGCGAGTGCTTGCGGGGGTTGCTGGCGAACATCACGAACGGCGGCTTGCCGGCGATGAGATTGAAGAAGCTGTAAGGCGCGAGGTTGACGACCCCGCTCCGCCCGATCGTCGAAATCCAGCCGATAGGGCGCGGGACCACGAGCGAGGTGACGGGATCGTGCGCCAATTTGTGCGGCTCAGTGCGTGGATCGTAGTCCATGTCTCATTCCTTGGCCGGAAGAAGCTTGCGCCGCATGGCGCTCGCAAAGCCGCCGGCGCACCAGATCTCGAGCATGCGGGCCGAGAACGGCCGGGCGCACAGCATCGCCGTGGTGGCGACGTTGCGGATCCCGCCAGTCGCGAGATCGGCTTCGAGCAGCTCGCCCTGATCGACCAGCGCGGTGATGCCCGGGCACACGATGATCGGCAGCCCGATGTTGAGCGCCTTGCGGATGAAGGCGGAATCGGTGGATTCGACCACGCAGGCCGCGATTCCGCACTCCTTCATGGCGACGCAGGCGTGCTGATGACTGTGGTGGCCGAAATTGCGGCCGGCGACCACGATGTCGCCGGTGCGGACCTCGGCACGGAAGCGCGGCGCCAGCTCGGCGAAGCACATCGCCTTGAGGGCGGGTATGTCGAAGGTGTCGAGGCTCGGCACCTGCGAATACTGGATGATGCCGTCGTCGGCGCTGATGTTGTCGCCGAACTTCCACACCCGGCCGCTGATTCGCGTCGTCATCGCGGCTCCCTCGGTTGCCATGCCCGTGCGGGCTCGGCGAGCAGCGGACGCGGATCGGCGATCCGGCCGGCGACCGCCGACGCCGCAACCACATAGGGACTCGCCAGATACGAGCGCGCGCTGCGGCTGCCGTTGCGGCCGTGATAGTTCATCTGATGGGTCGAGATCTGCACCTCGCCGTCGGACAGCACCCCCTCGTAGCCCCAGCAGGTCGTGCAGCCCGGCGCCAGAACGGTCGCGCCGGCCTCCATGAACACCGCGAGCAGGCCTTCGGTCGCCGCCTGGGCATACACCGCGCGGCTGCCCGGCGTGATGTACATCGTCACCGCGCGGTCGACCCTGCGGCCACGCAGGATCGCCGCGGCGGCGCGCAGGTCGTCGAGCCGGTTGTTGGCGCAGGACCCGAGGGCCGCCTGATGAATGGCGAGCCCGGCGACATCTTCGACCGGCACCGCGCCGTGCAGCTCCGGTGGCACGGTGACCATCGGCGAGACCGCAGCGAGGTCGTAGGCCGCCTCGTGCACGTAGACGGCGTCCGTGTCGCTCTCGAGCAGATGGAACGGGCGACGCTGGGCGCGTTCTCGTGCATAGGCCAGCGCCGGCGCGTCGACCGGCATCAGCGCCGTGTCGGCGCCGGTGTGGTAAGCGCAGGCGAGGAGCGACTGGCGCTCGTCGAGGCTCAAGCCGGCGATTGCCGGCCCAACGAACTCGATGCACGACTGCGACAGCGTGTCGGTGCGCGCATAGTCGCGGATCAGGATCTGGGCGAGATCGCGCAGCAGCGTACCGAACGGCAGGCGGCCGTCGAGCGTGATCCGTGCCGACTTCGGCACCATCATCCAGTTCTCATCGGCGATCTGGGTCGCCACCACCTCCGACGATACCGCGATGTTCAAGGCGCCCACCACTCCGATGCTGGCGATGTTCGGCTCATCGGAGAAGACGAGGAGGCCGGGACGGGCAAACCCCTTCTCGGTCAGCACCAGGTGACGCAGCCCGCTGCCGGCGCCGAAGAAATTGTCGACGCCGTGGCGAAAGGCGAAATCCTTCATCTCGCGATGATTGACGTGATAGCTCGATCCCATCGCGGCCGAGGTGGTGTGATCCACCACCATGATGACCTTGTCGGGCCGCGCCACGCGATCGACGCCGATCTCCTGCATCATCCGCTTGCGGGTCTGCCAAGCGAGCTCCTGGCAGCAGGTGTAGTCGGGCGAGACGGTGACGTAGTCGCCCGCCTCCACCGTGTCGCGGCCGGCCGCCCGCGCGACGATCTTCTGCGCAACTGTCTGACCCACGCCTGCCCTCGAAAATAAATGCCGCCCGCGGTCGTGCCCTATTCCATGCGCGCGCCGCTCGCCTCGATCACCTTGTGCCATTTCTCGCGCTCATCGGCGAGCAGCTGCATGTACGCCGCGGCACTGGTCGGCGACGGCATCGCACCTTGGGTCTCGATGTCGTGGACGGGCTGAGGATCGTGCAGCGCCGCGACGGCGGCCGCCTGCAGCTGCGCGAGGACCGGCGCCGGCGTGTTGGCGGGCGCGATCAGGCCGTAGAGGCTGTCGGACAGCACGCCGGGCAGCCCGGCTTCGGCGGTGGTCGGGACATCGGGCAACAGCGGCGAGCGCGTCTTGCTGGTCACGGCGAGCGCGATCAGTCTGCCGGCGCGAATGTGCGGCAGCACGACGGGAAGATCGGGGATCATCACGGCGACATGTCCGCCGAGCAGATCGGTGACGGCCGGCGCGGCGCCACGATATGGTACGTGCACCAGCTTGACACCGGCTTCCATGTTGAGGAGCTCGCCGGCGAGATGGATGCTCGTCCCCGAGCCGGCGGACGCGAACGTGACCGCACCGGGATGGGCTTTCGCATAGGCGACGAGGTCGGCGAGCGACTTGTAGCCGGTCGTCGGCGAGACGACGATCACGCCGTTGACACGGGCGACCACGGTCAGCGGCGCGAGATCGCGCTGCACGTCGTAGGGCGTCTTCATCATGAACGGCGCCGCGAGGACCGCGCCGGGGCCGGTCAAGCCGATGGTGTAGCCGTCGGGCGCCGCCTTGGCGAGCGTGCCGACGCCGAGCACGCCCCCGGCGCCACCCCTGTTCTCGACGATGATGGTCTGCTTGAGATGCGCGCCGAGCGCCGGCGCGATGGCGCGCGCCAGGATATCGGCCGGGCCGCCCGCCGCGAACGGCACGATCATGTGAATGGGCCGCGACGGATAATCCTGCGCCGCGACGGGCGACGTGGCCGCGAGCGCGCCCACCACGGCTGCGACCAATCTCCAGCTTCTCATCTGCGCCTCCACGGCCGATCTTCGTGCCCGCATCATTCGATGTGGATGTGCGCGGTCTTGATCACCTGCGCCATGCGAGCAGCGTCTTTCCTGAGATAGGTGGCGAACGCGTCGGGGCCGAGCAGGAATATCTCGGCGCCCTGCGACGTGATCTTGTCTGCCATCGCGAGCGTGCGCAGCACCTGGGCGATGGTGTCCGCGAGCTTGGCAACGACTGGCTGCGGCGTCCGGACCGGCGCCGAGATGCCATACCAGGTGCCGATGTCGAAGCCCTTGAGCCCGAGCTCGTCGAGGGTCGGGACGTCGGGCAGTTGCGCGGCGCGCTTGAGCGTGGTGACGGCGAGCGCCCGCAGCGCGCCAGACTGGATGTGCGGCAGCAGTTGCGGCGCATTGAGAAATCCCAAGTCCATGGTACCGGCGAGAAGGTCGGTGGTCGCCGGCGCGGCGCCGGTATACGGCACATGCACGATGTCGACGCCGGTCATCTGCTTGAACAGCTCGCCGGCGAGGTGCGGCTGGCTGCCGACGCCGACCGACGCGAAGTTGAGCTTGCCCGGATTGGCCTTGGCGTACGCGACGAGCTCCTGGATGCTGTGCACCGGCAGCGAAGCGCGGATCACCAGCACGTTGGGCACGTTGGCGACCATCGAGACCGGCGCGAAATCCGCGATCCCCTCGTAGCCGACCTTGGGCACCAGCACCGGCATGATGGCGTGCGTTGTCGCACCGGCGATGAGCAGCGTGTAGCCGTCTGGCGCCGCGTGGGCGACGAAATTGGCTCCGATCGCGGTGCTGGCGCCGACCTTGTTGACGACGACCACCTGGCGGCCGAGCCGGCTCGTCATACCCGACGCGATGGTGCGCGCCAGCAGATCCGCCGGCCCGCCGGCGGCGTAGGGATTGACCAGCTGGATCACGTGGGTTGGGAAGTCCTGGGCCAGCGTGCCCGCGCCGAGGCAGGCGAGTAGTGCAGCCGCTGCCGCACATCCCGTCGCTCTTTTGCGCCGACCCATCACGCCCTCCCCTGCAGGCCGGGCTTGGCCGGCACTAAGGTCAATAGACTGACCTTATATCATTAGCCCATCTGGCGGGCCGGTCAACCGCGGCCGGCGGCGGCGGCGCGGGCGGCGTCGAGATCGCGCAGAATCTGCGGCATGCGAGCAGTGGCGGCGCGCGACAGCTCGTCGTAGAGGCTCGCCCCGGTGCTGTCGATCGCGACCGTCAGCGGCCCGAGATCCTGCACCTCGAGCTTGACCAGCCGGTAGTGGGCTATGAGATCACTCCACGCGACCTCGACGATGCGCTTGATCGCGTCGGAATGCAGCGCACAGCCGCCGCCGAGGAACGACAAATAGACGCAGCCGACTTCCTTCATCGCCTGCGCGCTGGCGAGATCGAGGCCGCCCTTGCCGCCGACCGCGCGCAGCCCGAGCTGGCGAATGAACCGCGGCATGAAAGGGTTGAACCGTGTGCTGGTGGTCGGGTTCATGTACAGCACCTCGAAGGCGCCGTCAGTCTCCTGGCTGTAGCTGCCGAGATGGAACAGCGTGCCGCCGACGAGATCGATCGGCAGCGCGCGGCCGGCGTCCATGTACTCCTGGATGCGCTCGTGGGTCGGCAGGCCCGCGGTGACCACGATCTCGCCGGACAGCAGCACGAAATCGCCGACGCGCAGCGCGCGCACGTCGGCTTCCGACGTCGGCAGGCGCACGGATTTGACCTCGGCCATCGCGGCTGCCCTATTCGAAGCGCTCGACGCGGCCGTCATTATAGATGCGCATCGCGGCGCGCCGGTTGATCCAGCAGTTGAAGCAGACTGCCACCGGCGTGAAGCCATGGCCGGAGGCGTACTCGACGTGGACGGCGAGCGCCGTTGTGTCGCCGCCGGTGCCCATCGGGCCGAAGCCGGTCCGGTTCACCGCCTGCAGCAAGCGCGCCATGGCGGCGAGGATCGGTTCCGGGTTGGTCTTGCCAAACGGCCGCAGCGTCGCGAGCTTGGCGATCTTGGCACAGTGGTCGAAGGTGCCGCCGATGCCGACGCCGATCACCACCGGGGGGCAATGCTGCGAGCCGGCGCGCAGGACGCAGTCCATGACGTATTTCTCGATGACGTCGAGGGTCGGGAAGCTGAAGATCTCCAGTGCCGCCCAGCGGCCGGAACCGAGCGCCTTCGGGGAGCAGGTGATCTCGACGTAGTCGGCATCGTCCACCAGATCGAAACTGACGATCGGCATGTCCTTGCCCTTGTAGCCGCGCTCGAGCGTCAACGGGTTGGTGACGTGCTTGAGGATCGGCGGCTCGATCGTGGCGACGAGATGGTCGAAGCCGTCGGAGATCGCCTGCCGGATGCTGCCATCGAGCCGCGCCGCGGTGCCGATCCTGACGAAATAGGTCGGGATGCCGGCGTCGGAGCAGACGTGACGGCTGGAGCTCTCCGCGGCCTGCGCGCTTCTGATCATCATCGCAAGGATCTTCTTCGCGCCGTCGTTGCTCTCCGCATCGGCCGCGTTCCGCAGCGCATCCTTGGTATCCTCGGGGATCTTCTTGAGCGCGGCACCGTAGAGCTCGGCGGCCGCCGCCTTGACCTGCGCATAGGTGATCGACACCGTCGTTCTCCATCCCCGTGCCTCGGCCGGGATCCGTCGCGCCCCTTGCGTTTAGGTCAATATACCAGCTATATGACCTTTGTCGATATCGACCATCGCGGATGCCACCCCAAGACGGTGCGCCGATCGCCGCATGAGGACGCTTGCCGATGGCAGAGCCCCGACACCGCCTCCTCGTCGTTGCGACGATCCCGGCCGACCTGCGCGCGGCGTTCGACCGCGCCTACGACCTCGTCGATCATGCATCCTTGAGCGCGCCCAGCGGTCCGTTCGCGACCACTGCGGGATTCGACGTCGCGGTGACGACCGGCATGCGCGGCTTCGACGAGGCCATGATGGCAGCAGTGCCCGATCTCGGTCTCATCGTGTCGCAGGGCGTCGGGCTGGAGCGCATCGATCTCGCGGCGGCGCGCCGCCGCGGCATCGCCGTGTGTCACACGCCCGACGAGCTCACCGAGGACGTCGCCGAGGCGGCGATTGCCTTGACCTTCGCCATCATGCGACGGGTGGTCGAGGCGGATCATTTCGTGCGGGCGGGCCGCTGGCTCAAGGAACGCATGGCGCCGTCGACACGCGTCGCCGGCAAGACCATGGGAATCGTCGGGCTTGGCAAAATCGGCCGCAGCATTGCGGCGCGCGCAACCGCGCTCGGCATGACGGTCGCGTATCACGGCCGGCGACAACAGGCGGATGCGCCATACACGTATGTCGGCGATCCGCGCGAGCTCGCCGCCACGGCGGACGTGCTGGTGCTGTCCTGCGTCGGCGACGCCGGCACGCGCCACTTGATCGGTGCCGCGGCCCTGGAGGCGCTGGGGCCGGCCGGCTACCTGGTCAACGTCGCGCGCGGCTCGGTGGTCGATGAGGCGGCGCTGCTGGATGCGCTGGAACAGGGCCGCATCGCCGGCGCGGCGCTCGATGTGTTCGCCGACGAGCCGCGGATCGATCCGCGCTTCCTGGCGCTTGGCAACGTGGTGCTGCAGCCTCACTCCGCCTCCATCACCCACGAAACCCGAGCCGCGATCATCGACCGCATGCTGCGCGATACCGCCGCATACCTTGCAAAGCAGCCGTTCCACGACGCGACGCGCGGCTGACGCCGCTCACGCGCCACGAAACACCGGCGGCCGCTTCTCGACGACCGCGCGGGTCGCCTCGCGCGCATCCTGCGTGTGCATGAGCTGCGTGCTGTAGGTCTGCTCGCGCGCATAGCCGTCCTCGACCGGCATGAACTCGATCTCATTGAGCGCCTGCTTGCCGAGGCGCAGCCCGAGCGGCGCCTTGACGGAAATCACCCGCGCGAGGTCGAGCGCGCTCGTCATCAGCTGATCGGGCGCGACGACGTCCTGGACCAGCCCGAGCCGGCACGCCTCCTCGGCCGCGATCGGCCGTCCCGTGAAGAACATCTTGCGCAGTGCGCCTTGCGGAATGTGCCGGCCGATATGGGCGCCGCCGCCGCAGCGGCCGACATTGATCTCGGGCAGCCCGAAGGTCGCGTTGGTCGCAGCGATGCGGATGTCGCAGACCGATGCGAGAACACAACCGGCGCCGAGCGCCGGGCCATTCACGGCGGCAATGACCGGGAGGGCGCAGTGCCGCACCGCGCTGAACGTGCGGCGTACGATGGCGGCGCGCTCCGGATCCTGCTCGGGCGTCGCGGCGAGGAACTCGTTGAGATCGAGGCCGGCGCAGAACGCGCGGGTGCCGCGGCCGGTGAGGACGACGCAGTGCACGTCGGTGCGCCGGCCGATGGCCTCGAACGTGTCGGCGATCTGCCCATAAAGCGCGAGCGTCAACGCGTTGACGGGCGGGCGGTCGATCGTCACCGTGACGATCTTGTCGGTCGTCTCGACCTCGAGGTCGGTCATCGGCATCTCCTTGGCACTCAAGTCGTGGCGCTCACGCCGCAATCTCGGGCAGCGGCGGCGCAACACCGGCCGGTAGCGGAATCTGGTGCGCGTTGAGCGTCATCGCCACCATGGTGTAGTAGCCGATCAACGCGGTGAGCTCGACCACGCCGACCTCGCCCCACGCACTGCGCACCGGGTCGTAGCGGTCCTGCGAGACGGTGCCTCTGGCGGTCAGCTCGACGGCGAAATCGTGGATCGCGAGCTGTCTCGCGTTGGCCCCGTCGGGTCGGCGGTTCTGCTTGATCGACTCGATCACGTCAGCCGTGATGCCGGCCTGGGCGGCCGCGATGGAATGCATGTGCCATTCGACCTGACAGCTCCAGCGGCGCGCCGTGACGAGGATCGCGACCTCGCTCATCTCGGCCGGCAAGCTGGTGCGATAGCGCAGCAGCGCGCCGAGCTGCTGCCATTTGTCGGCCAGCTCGGGGTTATGCAGCGCGGCGCGCAGCGGACCGACCAGGGTGCCGCGCGGTCCGCTCACGATGGCGTCGTAGACGCGGCGCTGCTCCGCGGTCATGGTCTCCGGCGTCGGAAGCGGAATGCGCGGCACGCGTATCTCCTGCTCGGTCAGTTCTTCGTGGCGCGAGCGTCGGCCGGCACGAGGCCGAGCTCGGCGAGAATTTCGTCGGTATGCTGGCCGAGCAGCGGCGGCGGGCGCTCGAACATCAGCGGCGCCTCCCGGAAGCGCATCGGGCTGACGACCTGCGGGACGGTGCCGGCGAGCGGATGCGGCAGATGGCGGAGCATCTCGCGATGCCGCACCTGCGGATCGTCGAATACCATCGGCACGGTGTTGATCGGCGCGCTCGGCACGCCGGCGGCATCGAGGCGCGCGATCCAGTCGCCCATGTCGCGCTCGGCGAGGACCTCCGCGATCATGGCCTTCAGGATCTCGCGATTGCGCACCCGGTCCGCATTGGTGCGGAAGCGCTCGTCGTCGCGCCACGCCGGTCGGCCAACCGCGGCGCAGAATTTCTCGAACTGCGAGTCGTTGCCGACCACCAGCACCATGTGGCCGTCGCGACACGGGAAGACGTCCTGCGGCTGAATGTTTGGGTGAGCATTGCCGCTGCGCCGCGGCGGGCGACCGGACACCAGAAAGTTCATCGCCTGATTGGCGAGGTAGCCGACCTGAACATCGAGCATGGCGATGTCGATATAGTCGCCTTGCCCGGTCGCATCGCGCCGCGCCAGGGCGGCCAACACCGCGATGGCCGCGTACATGCCCGTCATGAGGTCGGTGACCGGAACCCCGACCTTCTGGGGCCCGCCCCCCGGGACGCCGTCCGGTTCGCCGGTCACGCTCATCAAGCCGCCCATCGCTTGAATCATAAAATCATAGGCCGGCGCATCGCGCTTCGGGCCGGTCTGCCCGAATCCGGTGACCGAGCAATAGATCAGCCGCGGATTGACCGCTTTCAGCGCGTCGTAGTCGAGGCCGAACCGCTTGAGAGTGCCGACCTTGAAGTTCTCCAACACGATGTCCGAGCGCGCCGCGAGCGCGCGGACAACGCTCTGCCCCTCGGGCTTGTCGAGATCGAGCGTAATCGAGCGCTTGCCGCGATTGACCGCGAGATAGTACCCGGCCTCGCGGGTCGGCTGGCCGGCCTTGTCCTCGAGGAACGGCGGTCCCCACGACCGGGTGTCGTCGCCGACGTCA
This sequence comes from Xanthobacteraceae bacterium, assembly GCA_035293985.1. Taxonomy (GTDB): domain Bacteria; phylum Pseudomonadota; class Alphaproteobacteria; order Rhizobiales; family Xanthobacteraceae; genus JAVDCA01. The sequence continues at coordinate 183,458 of DATGLS010000012.1, read as the reverse complement.
GGACGCTCGACCTTGATGACGTCGGCGCCGAGGTCGGCGAGAATCTGCCCAGCCCAGGGGCCGGCCAGGATGCGGCTGAGATCGAGCACGCGGACATGCGACAGGGGCCCGGCCATTCAACCCTCCGCGAACGCGGTCGCCCGCACCGACGGCCGTTGCGAGAAAGCGGCGTGCCACTCCGCCAGCGCGGGGTGATCGCGGCGCCAATCGATGTCGGGGAAGCGGAAATCCGAATAGGACAATGCGCATCCGATGGCGATATGGCCGATGCCGAACGGCGTGGCCGCGAGCGCCGCAGCCTCCTTCTCGAGGGCGTCGGCGGTCGCGCGCTGCTTCACGGCGTAGGCATCGAGATAAGCTTGCGCGGGCTGCTCGCGCAGGCGTTCGCTGCGCCAGTAGATCAGGACATCGAGCAGGCCATTGCCGAGCGCGTGGCGCCGCAACGCGGTCCAGCGCGCCCGCGGCTCGCTGGGAAACAACTTGGGTCCGTCGTGCAGCGCGTCGAAATACTCGCAGATGACGACCGAGTCGTAGAGCCGCGAGCCGTCGTCGAGCACGAGGGTCGGAATCTTGCTCAGCGGATTGTCGAGCATCAGCTCCTTGTGCGGCGTCGCCATCGCGGCGACGGTGCGCACGCAGTCGAGGCGCTCGACGACGCCGGTCTCGTGGGCCGCCACCATGACCTTGCGCACATAGGGCGAGCGCGGCGACCAATGCAGCTTCATCGACAACTCCCGGGCCACTATCTGAGCTTCATGTCGATGCGGACCATGTCGCCGCGATAAAGCCCCTCGCCGATGAAGACGAGGCAGCCGGAGCGGTCGACCACCGAGCGGTGCACGATGGCGATCGGCTCGTTGAGCGGCACATCGAGAAGCTTGGAGGTCTCGACGTCGGCGGTACCGATGGTGAGCGTCTGGCGCGCGTCGTTGATCTTGACGCCGGGGATGTCGGAGACCAGCCGCAGCGCAGTCTTGGATTCCAGATCCTTCTTCGACACTCGCGCGCTCAGCCGCTCGTCGATATGCAGGGTGGCCAGCAGAAACGGCGCGCCGTGGCGCGAGTGCCGCCGCCGCAGTCGTCGATAGGACGGTGCCAGCGTGCCGATCGGATGAGGCACGTCGGGCGGCTGCTCGCGGCGAGCGTCGGACAACACCTCGATGACGGCGTGCTCGCGCGAAAGCAGCAGGCCCGACCAGTCGGTCGCGACCTCGCACCACAACTGCGGGCGCCGCCGCTGCCGCACGAAGGTACCCTTGGCGCGGTAGCGCTCGATCAACTGCTCGCTCTCGAGAATGTCGAGCGCCTGGCGAATGGTGGCGCGCGCCACACCGCATTCGGCCGCGAGCTCGTCGACGGTCGGAATCTGCTGGTCGACCGCCCACTCGCCGGCATCGATGCGGCGGCGAAACAGGCCGGCGAGCTGGATATAGCGCGCCACGGCGCTGCGGTTGAGATCGACCGCGGTCTTGGACGCTTTGGAAGACATCTCGGTTCCCGTGTGCCCGACGGGAGCTGTAATGTCATAAAACTGACCTTTAGGTCAATCCGTCTCAGACCACACCTACAAGGTCGCGCCCCGGGCCTTGGCGCGGCGCAGGTGCTCGTCGAGGCGCGGCATGATCTCGACGAAGTTGCATGGGCGATAGCGGTAGTCGAGCTGGTGCACCAGGATCTCGTCCCAGGCATCGCGGCAGGCGCCGGGCGAGCCGGGCAGGCAGAAGATATATGTGGCACCGGCGACGCCGGCGGTCGCGCGCGTCTGGATCGCCGAGGTGCCGATCTTGGCGTGGCTGACGATCAGGAAGAGCGTCGCGAAGCCGTCCATGCGCTTCTCGAACAGTGGCTCGAGCGCTTCGGGCGTCACGTCGCGCCCGGTGAAGCCGGTGCCGCCGGTGGAGATCACCACGTCGACCGCCGCATCGGCGATCCAGGTTTTCACTTGGGCGCGGATCTTCTCGACGTCATCGGTAACGATCGCGCGCGCCGCAACCGAGTGCCCGGCCTTCTCGATGCGCTCGATGAGAGTGGCGCCCGACTTGTCGTCGGCGAGCGCGCGTGTGTCGGACACGGTGAGCACCGCGATGCGCAGGGGAATGAAGGATTTCGACTCGTCGATGCCGGGCATGATTGACTCGATTTCCACCCGTCGGCCCGGGGCTTGTCCCGGGCATCCACGTCTTCGTGCGACGTGCGTGGCGAAGACGTGGATGGCCGGGACAAGCCCGGCCATGACGCGTTCTCCTACTTGATTTCGACCATCCCCACCTCGTTGGCGAGGCTGTTGGCGATCAGCACGTTGCCATCCTGCGCCACGTCCATGTTGCGCACGATGTCGCCGCCGAGGCGGCCCGGGATCTCCCAGGTCTGGAACTTCTCGGTCTTCGGATCGAAGCGCACGATGGTGTTCGGCTTGGCATAGGACTCGCAGTACCACAACGCGCCGTGGGTGTAGGCGATGCCATAAGGCTCCGACTTCGGGCCGGCCGGCGACTGCCATTCGGTCACCTTGCCGGTCTTGGGATCGAGCCGGCCGAGGAAGCCGCGCGCGAAGTCGGTGTACCAGATGTTGTCGTCGGCATCGATCGCGATGCGGCGCGGCCGCGCGCCCGCATCAGGCAGCGTCCATTCCTTGATTTTCATGTCGTCGGCGATGGTAGCGACTTTATTGGCGCCGAACTCGACGAAGTAGACGACATTCTTGGAGTCGACCGCGAGGCCGTAGGGCCGCGCATTGGCGGTCGGCGGCTGCACGAGCTTGATCGCGCCCGTCTTCGGGTCGAGGCGGCCGACGAAATTGCCCTGCTGCACCGAGAACCAAAGAATGCCTCTGTGGTCGAAGATCAGCGTGTGCGGGTCGCGTGCCCTGGGATCAGGCAGCGGATATTCGGTGACCTTGCCGGTCTTGGGATCGAGCTTGCCGATCAGGCCGGCGAAATTGCCCGTGAACCAGACGTTGCCCTGCTTGTCCTCGACGAGGCCGTGCGGCGCGGTCATCGGGCGCTCGATCGGATATTCCTTGACCTGGCCGGTTTTCGGATCGAGGTGGCCGATCAGGTTGGCGAGCTGGCCCGACCACCAGATGCCTCCGTCGCTCGCCCGTGCCGGGTCGTGCGGGCGTTCGCCCGGTTTCGGCAGCGGCCACTCGCGAATCGTCGCCTGCGCGGGGCCCGGAATGACCTTAGCGGGCGGCCGCGGCTTCTCCGGGAAATTCTTGGTCAGGTAGGCTTTGACGATCGGCCACTCCTTGTCCCCCACCGGCGCGCCGAAGTTCTGCATCATGTGCACGATGTCGTCCCAACCTTCCGGCGTGTAGCCGGCCTTCACGCGAGTCGCCGGGTGACAAGTGTTGCAGGTGGTGGTGACGATCTCCTTGCCGGCCCCGTCCGGAAAATCCTTCGGATTGACCGGCGGCGGCGTGCTCGCCGGCTGCGCCTGAGCGGATGCGGCAAGGCAGATAAGCGCGAACGCCGGGATGAATAATGTGCGGACCATGTGTCTCACTCCCAAGGATCGCCCTTCGATTGTCGCCGCAGATTGGCAAGAGCCTACCGGCCGCGCAAGGCGGTCAGGCACGTTCCTCCGGCGGTTTGATATGGCGAAAGGCGAGCAGCAGTGCCCCATCATACGCAACTTTGAGCACGCCACAGATCACCAGCGGCAATCCTGCATAAGGTGTGCCGAGCAGCAGGCCGGCGAGCGCCGGGCTCACCGATGACGCGAGGCTGCGCGGCACCGTGGTGACGCTCGCGGCCGCCGGGCGCTCGGCCGGCGTGACCACGGCCATCACGTAGGAGGTGCGGGTCGGCACATCCATCTGCGACAGCGCTGCCCGCACGAGAAGGAGCGCGAGCACCACCGGCAGGTTCGGTGCGAAGGCCGCCGCGATGAGGCAGAGGCTCGACGGCAGATGGGTGTAGACCATGGTGTTGATGAGGCCGATGCGCTTCGCCAGCCACGCGGCAGCGGGAAACGAGAAGGCGGCGAGCACGCTCGCGGCGAAGAAGAAGGTGCTGGCGGCGGCGAGCGAAAGGCCGAAGCGCTCGAACAGCCATAGCGCCAGCAGCGACTGCACCACGAATCCGCCCGCGAAGGCATCGACGCTGAACAGCGCCGCAAGCTTGAAGACGACGCGCTTCGATTCGCCTAGTGGGCTCGTCGGCGGCTTGGCGTCGCCATGCTCGGCCGGCGGCAGCGCACGGTAGCAGGCGACGCCGGCGAGGCCGAGCACCGCATAGAGATAGAGCATCGCCTGCAAGGCAGGCAGCGTCGCGACGCCGAGCGCACGCAGCAGGTCGGGCGTCGCGGCCGCGAGCGCGCCGCCCGAGGTCGCGATCGCGCCGATCAGGCTGTAGCGCGCGAACACTTTTGTGCGCTCGCTATCCGCGGCCTCGCGCGCGAGCAGCGTGTGCTCGATCGGCACCAGCACGCCCATGTCGCCGGTCGCCGGGTTCATGGTGCCGATGAATGCGATGAGAAGAATGAGCGCGAGGTGCTGCGCGTTCGGCATCGTGAGCCCCGTCGCCGTCATCAAAAGCGCACCGGCAATCAGCAGGCTGCGCAGGTCGAAGCGCGGCGCAAGCCAGCCGACCGATAGCGTGAGCAACGCCGACCCGAGCAGCGCGGTGGTCGCGATGACGCCGATCTGCGCCGGTGCGTAGCCGATCGCCGTGAGGTAGGCCGGCAGGATGATGACGGCAAAGCCGTCGCCGAAATTGCGGGCTGCGCGCGCGGCGAGGACGAGGCGCAGGTCGCGGCGGCGTTGCGCCGCCTGGTCGGCTGCGGTGGCTTGGGAAATGGAGCTCTCGGGTGTGTCCACGCGCAATCTCCTCGAAGCTCGAGTGTTGCGCAGCGCTTGGACGAGGGTCTGACGGGGAGCCTGCGGTGCCCCCGAGTGAGGAAACGGTAGCAGCAAGGGCGAGGAGATCAAGAGGCGCTTGCGTCATTGAGGTGAGCACGGCGCCGGCGCTCCCCTTCCCCCGCGCGCAGTGCGTGGCGGGGTGGGCGGCGCCGCCTGCCTCCGGACTCGCGCAGAGAGCCCCTCGCCCCGGCCCTCTGCCCGCATCCGAAATCGGGCTTGCCCGATTTCAATGCGCAAGTCGGGCAGGCCCGACTGCGTGCCGGGCGGGGGAGCGCGGGCGCCGAGCATGAACCGCCGGAAACTTCGATCGCCGCCGAACCGCTATCGGCGGGCTCTTGCTACCGATCTCGCGTTGACCGCGCTTGCGAGCTCAACAGCAAGGAGACAGGACATGAACCAGTATGCATCGAACACGATGACCATCCGGGACGCCGTCAGCGGTGGCGGACTGCTGGTTGTCGCACAGTGGGAGGCGAAGGAGGGACAAGCGGACAAGGTCGCCGAGATCCTCGATCAGTTCCTACCCGAAGCGCAGCGCGATCCCGGCGCGAAATTATTCCTGATCGGCCGCAACAAGGATAATCCGGCGCAATTCTTGTTCTATGAGCTGTTTCGCGACGAGGCGGCACTGGAGGCGCATCTGAAAAGCGCGTACTTCGAGACATATATCGCCGGTCGGGCACTTCCGCTTCTGGCCAAGCGCGAGCGCGCGAAGTACGCCCTGATGTGATCTCGTGCACGAGAGGCGCCCGAAGCGATTGCACGGGCGTCTTTCACTAGAGACTGCTGGCGCCGAACGTATCGCAGGCCGAAACCGTGCCCTGCTGGAGCCCGTTCGTGAACCAGCGCTGGCGTTGCGCGCTGCTGCCGTGGGTGAAGCTGTCGGGCATCACCTGGCGGCCGGCGTTGCGCTGGAGCGTGTCGTCGCCGATCGCGGAGGCCGTCTGCAGCGCGGCGGCGACGTCGTCCTCGGTGAAGAAGGCGCCGTGGCCCAGGCTCTGCTGGCGCTGGTTCTCGTGGTTCGCCCAGATACCGGCGAAGCAATCGGCCTGCAGCTCGATCTTCACCTGCAGATGGTTCGCCTCGGTCTTGCTCACGGTGCGCTGCTGCGCGTTCACCTTCGGCAGGATGCCGAGCAGGTTCTGCACGTGATGGCCGACCTCGTGCGCGATCACATAGGCCTGGCTGAACTGGCACGCGCTGCCGCTGCAGCCGTGGAAGCGCGTCTGGATCTCGCGGAAGAACGAGGTGTCGAGATAGACCCTGTGGTCGGCCGGGCAGTAGAACGGTCCCATGGCGCTCTGCGCGACCCCGCCGCAGGCGGCGTTGGTCTGGCCGGAGTACATCACCAGGATCGGCGGCTGGTACGTCTTGCCGGATTTGGCGAAGATGTCCTTCCATTCCACCTCGGTGCTGCCGAGGACGCGCGAGACGAAGTTGCCCACCTGGTCGGTCGGCGTGCCGGTGCGGCGCGTCTGCTGCATGTTGGGCGAGGGGTAGGTCTGCTGGTAGCTGCTGTGGCTGCCGCTGAGCAGCGCCAGCATCTGAATCGGGTTGATGCCGAACACGCCCCAGCCCACCAGGGTGATCACCGCGATCGTGCCGAACCCGAGCCCGCCGCCGCCGATCGGGAAGCCACCGCCGCCGCCGCCGACATAGCCGCCCTCGCCGCGCCGGTCCTCGATGTTGCTGCTCTGCTCGAGATCTTCCCACCGCATCGAATCGCTCCGTCCGCTGCGCTGCGCCGAAAAGCACGGTCACTCGGCAAATAATGCCGGGTTGTGCCGCCGTTTCATATGGTCGCGCGTTTACGCCTTGGCAACCAGTTGGACACTCGGCATGGCAAATTTACGAAAATCGCTGTAGCGCCCGCATTTTTTCGTCGCAGCGAGCATCTTCTCGTTCGAACGCGCGTACGCGCGCCTACACGTGGTTAAGCCGATTTTTACCTTGGCGCGTCAGTATCCGGATCGTCGGTTGTAGGTCCCGCGTCGCCGACTGCGTCGCCAGAGTCAGAGTTCTGAGTCATGGTTGTACCGCGTCGCGGGGCGTCCGTCAGGGCGCCCCGCTTCAGTTTGGAGTCTGCGCCAACGTCGCAGATCCTGACCGGCGACTGCGTCGCCGAGCTCGCCAAGCTGCCGGCGGAAAGCGTCGACCTCGTTTTCGCCGATCCGCCCTACAATCTGCAGCTCCAAGGCGACCTCAGGCGGCCGGACGACTCTCGCGTCGACGCGGTCGACGACGACTGGGACAAGTTCTCGAGCTTCGCCGCCTATGACGACTTCACCCGCGCCTGGCTGCTGGCGTGCCGCCGCGTGATGCGGCCTGATGCGACGCTGTGGGTGATCGGCTCCTACCACAATATCTTCCGCGTCGGCGCGTTGCTGCAGGACCTCGGCTTCTGGATCCTCAACGACGTGATCTGGCGCAAGCAGAACCCGATGCCGAACTTTCGCGGGCGGCGCTTCACCAACGCGCACGAGACGCTGATATGGGCGAGCCGGAGTGCGCAGGCGCGCTACACTTTCAACTACGAGGCGCTCAAGGCCGGCAACGAGGACATCCAGGTGCGCTCCGACTGGACGCTCGCGCTGTGTACCGGCGAGGAGCGGCTCAGAGGCAAGGACAAGAAGAAGCTGCATCCGACGCAAAAGCCGGAGGCGCTGCTCGCGCGCGTGATCCTGTCCGCCTCGCGCCCCAACGACCTCGTGCTCGATCCCTTCGCCGGCACCGGCACGACCGGCGCGGTGGCCAAACGCCTCGGCCGCCGGTTCACCGGCATCGAGCGCGAGGAAGCTTACGCGGCGGCGGCACGCGAGCGCATCGACGCAGTCACACCGTTTCCGGAGGCATCACTCGCGACCTTCCAGACGGCGCGCGAGGCGCCCCGCGTCCCGTTCGCGGCGCTGATCGAGCGCGGCATGATCGCGCCCGGCGACAAGCTCACCGATGCCAAGCGCAAGGTGAAGGCGCTGGTGCGCGCCGACGGCGCCGTCGCGCTCGGCGATGCGGTCGGGTCGATCCACCGCATCGGCGCGCTCGCTCAGGGCCTCGAGGCGTGCAATGGCTGGGCCTATTGGCACGTCGAGACGAAGAGCGGCCTCACCTCGATCGACCGCTTCCGCTCGGAGATCCGCGCCGCGATGTCGATCGCGGCGGAGTAGGCCTCACTGCCCGAGCTACGGTCGTCACCCTCCGATCCTCGGGCGAGCAGAAGTGCGACTGCCGCATTCATCGCGGTGGATGTAACTTCCTCGCGCAGTCGTTCCTGCTCGAATCAATTGTATGGAGGCGGCCGCCGGGGCCGTCTCAAGCAATCCGTGTGGCGGTGCGGCGCTCGCGCGCGTCACGCCTTGCCGAACCAGTCCTTCAGTACCGCCTGGTGCTGCACCGGGTCGAACTCGGTGATCCGGGCGAAGCGCATCACCTTCGCCTTGCAAAACGGTTCGTCGGCGAGCAAGGCGTCGAGCTCGTCCCGCGATTGGGCGCGAGCGACGAGGATTCCGCCGGTCGGCGGAATCGACGGGCCGGACAGCAGGAAGTGGCCCTGATCGTAGCCATCCTGCAGGAATCGGCGATGCGCCGCGATGAGCGCAGGATCGCGCTGCTCGAAGGGAACGAGGTGTTGTCCCTCGAGAAGAAAATGTTTCATGGAAAAGCTCCAGTGACGGGAAGGTTGACGTCGTACCGGTTCACTGGTACGAACCGGTCGGTTACATGTCAAGACGGGATCGGATGGATGCGCAGACGCTCGGGCGAAACCGCGAAGGGAGGCGCGGAGCAGAAAAGGACGAAGGCGGACACCAAGCTCGCGGGCGATAAAGTTTTCGACGTCGCCGCCGACCTGTTCTACCGCGAGGGCATCCGCGCGGTGGGCGTCGAGACCATCGTCAACCGGGCGGGCGTCGCCAAGATCAGCCTGTACCGCAGCTTCGCCTCGAAGGACGATCTCATCGTCGCCTATCTCGAGGACCGCAACGCCGGCTACTGGCGCGACGTCGATCGCATGATGGCGCGACGGCCGGCCGAGCCGCGCGCGCAGCTGCGCGCCCTGATCCGGCACATTGCGGACCGCGCGACAACGCCCGGCTACCGCGGCTGCCCGTTCATCAATTACGCGGCGGAGTTTCCCGATCCGTCACACCCGGGACATCGTGTCGTCGCCGCGAACAAACTGGAAATGCGACAGCGGCTCGCGGGGCTCGCCAAGGCGATGGGCGCATCACAGCCCGCACGGCTCGCGGACGCCTTGTTTCTGCTGATTGAAGGCGCCTATGCGGGCAGCCAAACGCTGGGCGGCCCCGATGGACCGGCCGCCGCACTGCCGCACGCCTCGGATGCCCTGATCGCGTGCCACATTGGAGAATAATGCTAGGTTCTCCTGTCAGGAGACCGGCATGACAGCGGCGCGCACATTCTGGTGGGCATCCTCATGGACCTGGGGCTGGCCCCTCGCGGCCTGGCTCGTTCTCGTGCTGGTGTCACTGCTCGGGAAGAGCGGTTTCCTCGCCGCGGTGGCTGGCGTGGCGCTCATAGGAACGGTGTTCGCGGCCGTCCATCATGCCGAGGTGGTCGCGCACCGGACCGGCGAACCGTTCGGCACATTGGTCCTCGCCCTTGCCGTCACGGTGATCGAGTCGGCGCTCATCGTCTCCGTGATGCTGACGGCGCCAGCCGACAATGCCGGGCTGGCGCGCGACACGATCTTCGCGGCCGTGATGATCGTGTGCAACGGCATCGTCGGCTTGTGCCTCCTCGTCGGCGCTGCCCATCACCACGAGCAGGCGTTCCAGCTGCAGGGCGCGAGTGCGGCGCTCGCCGTGCTGGCGGCGCTCACCGTGCTCACCCTGGTGCTGCCGAACTTCACGCTCACGACCCCCGGTCCGCGCTTGAGCACACCGCAGCTTGCCTTCGAGGACATGGTCTCGCTCGCCCTCTACGCCGCGTTCGTGTTCGTGCAGACGGTGCGCCACCGCGACTATTTCCTTCCCGTCGGCGGCGACGCGGAGGCGCACGCGCCGCCGCCGACGAACCGAACCGCGCTCGTCAGCGCCGGCCTGCTCCTGGTCGCGCTGGTCGCGATCGTCGGGCTCGCCAAGGCGCTCACCGCGACGATCGAGGCCGCGGTGGCGCGCCTCGACCTGCCGCGCGCCGCGGTGGGAATCATCATCGCGGCGCTGGTGCTGCTGCCCGAGGGGCTGGCGGCGTTGCGCGCCGCGCGGGCGAACCGGCTGCAGACGAGCCTCAACCTCGCGCTCGGCTCATCGCTCGCGACCATCGGGCTCACGATCCCGGCGGTCGCCAGCGTCGCCATCCTCACCGGCCAGCCGCTCGAACTCGGGCTCGCACCGAAGGAAGAGGTGCTGCTGGCGCTGACGCTGTTGGTCAGCGTGATCACGCTCGGCACCGGCCGGACGACCGTGCTGCAGGGCATGGTGCATCTGCTGATCTTCGCGGTTTTCCTGTTCTTCGCGATCGTGCCCTGAAGCGCCGCGCCCTCGCGGCAAATGCCGACTAGCCGGACCGACCAGCCGGCTACCCGTCCTTCCCGTCGTTGGCTAGGATCGCCCAGCCGCCATGCGCGGGACAACACGGGGGGATGCGATGAACTGGGTGCTGATCGGCGCCGGCGCGATCGTCGGGATCGTGGCCGCCGGGTTTCTTTTCTACCGCATGCGGTTGATCGGGGAGCGCGCCCTGATGGCGAAGACGCAGACATCGCGCGCCGCCGACGTGGCGAGCCTGCCGCCAGGCAGCACCGTCGAGGTGATCGGAACGCTGCGCTGCCCCAATCCGGTGATGGGCGAGTTCTCCAACCTGCCCTGCGCCTGGTTCAGGTCGGAGATCAACCGCACGGTGACGCGCCCCAACAACCAGGGCACGGAGACGACGCGCGTACACTACAACACGATGTATGCGCCATGCCTGGTCGAGGATGCGAGCGGTCGCGTCAACCTCAACCTCGATGGCGCCGAGGTCGAGGGCCAGCAGGTGGTCAATCGCGAGGAGATGGAGGGTGGTGCCGTCAACGTCATCGTCAACGCGATGCAGAACGTCAACGCGCGGCGCCGCTATACTGAGACGATTTTGGCGCCCAACATCGCGGTCTACGTGCTCGGGCAGGTGCAGGCCGACCAGTCGATCGGCAAGCACGGCTCGACGTCGAACGTGTTCGTCGTCAGCAACAGGTCGAAGGAGGAGCGCAGCAAATCACTCGGCCATTGGATCACCGGCCTCCTGGTGCTCGGCATCGTGCTCGCGATCGTCGCGATCGGGCTGATCGGCTGGGGCCTGCGCGGGTGATGAATATCCGTGATCCCTGGGCTACTCCCGGGCCTCCACGTCTCTCTTTGCGCGCGACAAGACGTGGACGGCGGGAGGAGCCCGGCCACGACGCAACTGATCAAATCACGTAAAGATCGACATACTCCTGGACCGGCATGCGCTCGAGCGCCGCCTGGTCGAGCGAGACTTCTAGAATGCGCGCCTGCTGCTTCGCCGGAAAGCGCCGCGCCAGGTTGGTGCGAAATTTGGCCTCGAGGTGCGGCAAGCCCTCGGCGCGGCGGCGCTTGTGGCCGATTGGATATTCCACCGCGACCTCGTCGAGGGTCGTGCCGTCGGCGAGGCGCACGGTAAGCGCGTTGGCGATCGAGCGCTTCTGCGGATCGTGATAGTCGCGCGTGAAGGCCGGGTCTTCGACGCACGTCATCTTGCCCCGCAACGCGTCGATGCGCGGATCGGCAGCGATGCCGTCCTCGTAGTCGGGCGCCGTCAGGCGGCCGAAGAGCAGCGGCACCGCCACCATGTACTGGATGCAATGGTCGCGGTCCGCCGGATTGTGTAGCGGGCCGGATTTGTCGATGATTTCCACGGCGGCACGTTGGGTGCGGATGGTGATCGCGGCGACGTCATCCGCGCTCTTGCCCCTCGCGGCGAGCTTCTCGCGCACCGCGAGCGCGGCTTCGACCGCGGTCTGGGCGTGGAATTCGGCCGGGAAGGAAATCTTGAACAGCACGTTCTCCATCACGTAGCTGCCGTAGGGCTGGTTGAGCACGAACGGCTTGCCGCCGAGGACGACGTCGTAGAAGCCCCAGCGCTTGGCGGTGAGCACCGACGGGTATCCCATCTCACCCGTCTTCGCGATCAGCGCGAGGCGAACGGCGCGGCTCGTCGCATCGCCGGCTGCCCAGCTCTTGCGCGAGCCGGTGTTGGGCGCATGGCGGTAGGTGCGCAGGCTCTGCCCGTCGACGAAGGCGAGCGAGAGCGCGTTGATGACCTCGTCGCGCGTGAGCGCCAGCATGGCGGCGACGACCGCGGTCGAGGCGACCTTCACCAGCGCCACATGATCGATGCCCAGCTTGTTGAACGAGTTCTCCAGCGCGATGACCCCCTGGATCTCGTGCGCCTTGATCATGGCGGTGAGCACGTCGCGCATGACGAGCGGCGGCTTGCCGGCCACGACGGCGTTGCGCGAGAGCCAGTCGGCGACCGCCAGGATGCCGCCGAGGTTGTCGGACGGATGGCCCCATTCGGCCGCGAGCCAGCAGTCGTTGAAGTCGAGCCAGCGGATCATGGTGCCGATGTTGAAGGCGGCCTGCACCGGATCGAGCTGGAACTGCGTGCCCGGCACTTTTGCGCCGTTCGGCACCGCGGTCCCGGGCACGATCGGGCCGAGCAGCTTCAAGCAGGCGGGATACTCCAGCGCCTCGAGACCGCAGCCGAGCGTGTCGATCAGGCAATGGCGAGCCGTCGCATAGGCGAGTGCGCTGTCGACCTTGTAGTCCAGCACATAGTCGGCGATGTCGACCAGCACCTGGTCGGGCGCCGGGCGGGTGTTGCTGATGTCTGCGGTCATTGCGGACTCACTTTTCTCTTCTTTCCCCTCTCCCGTTCGGGGAGAGGGGGCGCAAGAGCCGCAACAGTTCACGCGGCCTTGGCGGCCGCGCGATCGCCGGAAATCTCCTCCAGCGCAAGCCCGCTGGTGCGCGGGCCGAACGCACCGATCGAGATCATCACCACCACCATCGCGAAGGCGATGAAGCCGAACACGCCGCCATTGCCGAAGTTCTGCAGGAAGAAGCCGATCATCAGGCTGGTGAAGACGGTGGAGAGGCGGCTGAACGAGTAGACGAAGCCGACCGCCCGCGCGCGCACCCGCGTCGGGAAGAGCTCGGCCTGGTAGGCGTGATAGGCGTAGGACAGCATGTTGTTCGAGGTGGTGATCACGATGCCGAAAAAGATCAGCAGGGGCACGCTGGTGCCGGACTTCCAGAACAGGATGCCGCAAACCGCCGTGCAGCAGGCGGCGCCGACGATCTGCCACTTGCGCTCGATCACATCCGCGATCGAGCTGCAGACCAGCGGGCCGATCGGATAGACGATGGCGATGATGGCCGCATAGACCGGACTTTTGGCGAACGTCACCCCCTGGGCGATGAGCAGCGCCGGCACCCAGTTGCCGAAGCCGTAGAAGCCGATCGTCTGGAAGAAGTTGAAGATCGACAGCATGACGGTGCGTTCGCGGTAAGGTGGTTTCCATATCTCCGCGAAGCTCGCGCTGCCGTGCTCCTCGAGCGCCGGGCCCGGCGGGGGCAACGGCTGGCCACTGTCTTCTGCGACCTGCGCCTCGATCTGCGCCATCACGGCCTCGGCCTCGTCGGCGCGGCCCTGCTGGGCGAGCCAGCGCGGCGATTCCGGCACCGCGCGGCGGATGAACCACACCACCAGGGCGGCGACGGCGGGCACGAGAGCGATCCAGCGCCACGCCGACATGCCGAGAGGCGCCGTATCGCCGAGCAGCGCCGCGAGCCCGGCGGCGACCGGCGCGGAGGAGAACTGGATCGCCTGGTTGACGGCGAAGACGCGGCCGCGCACCGCCTTCGGCACCAGCTCGGCCACATAGGTGTCGATGGTGACGAGCTCGACGCCGACGCCGACGCCGGCAATGAAGCGCCACACGTCGATGCCGAGCCGCGTGCTCTGGGCCGCCATGATGGCGGTCGCGACCGCGTACCACAGGAGCGAGAAGGTGAAGATGGCGCGCCGGCCGAATCTGTCGGCGACCTGGGCGAAGAGAATGGTGCCGACGAAGAGGCCCGCGAAGGTCACCGACGCGAATGCCGCCTGGTCGGGCAGGCCGAAGTATCCCTCCTTGGCGCTGAAGATGCCGGCCCGGACGAGGCCCGGGCTCACGTACGCCGTCATCAGCAGGTCGTAGAGCTCGAACCAGCCGCCGAGCGAGAGCATGACGACCAGGAGCCAGATGTGCCGGGTCAGCGGCAGCCGATCGAGACGCGCCGTGATGGCGGAGGCGTGTTGTGTCGACATCGTTTCCCCCAAAGGCAGGTTCTGCCGCCGGTTCTTGTCGTTATGGGGATTGCAGACCCCACTGCGCCTATCAAAAGAGGCTACCGCCCATTCTGTCAATGATCGTATCGGTTGGGAGGCATGCGGGAAGACTGCGGCGCGTTGACAGCAAAATGGGGCGTCCATAGCATTCGGCGCAATGCGTCCTGCAAAAATACTGAAAACGCAAGCCTCGGGATTCGGTGCGCCGGCGCGCTTGTTGCGGGGGAGGACCGACATGACCATGCAGAATTCGAAGTTCGTCGCGGCGGCGCTGTGCCTCGTGCTCGCGCTTGCCCTTTCGGTCTTCCCTGCCTGGCCGGCGGCCGCGGCAGAGTGGAGCTTCTACATGCATCAGTCGGCGCCGAACTTCGCGACATCGCGCGGCGCCAAGCAGTTCACCGAGGAGATCGACAAGGCGACCAACGGCGCGCTCAAGGTGAAGCTGCATCTCGCCGGCACCCTGCAAATCAGCGCGAGCAACATCACCCAGGCGGTGGGCGAGAACGTCGTGCAGGTCGGCGACGACCTGTTCAACTCGGGCAACATCCCGGTGGCCGGGATCCTGCGGCTGCCGATGCTGATCCAGTCGTACGACGATTTCGCCAAAGCCGAGGCGGTGCTCGAGGCGTACATCGCCAAGCAATATGCCGCAAAGGGCTCGACCCTGCTCGCGTCCTACACCTATCCGCTGCAGTTCATGTGGGGGCGCAAGAAGATCACCTCGCTCGACGACATCAAGGGGCTGAAGCTGCGCGTCGCCCAGCCCGAGCAGGGCGAGCTGGTGCGCCACTTCGGCGGCGTCTCGATCACCATGAGCGCGCCCGAGGTCCCCTCCGCGCTCGACCGCGGCGTGGTCGACGGGATCTTCACGGCCGGGGTCGGCGCCGTGCTGTGGAAGGACCTGCTCAAATACGGCTACGTGCTCATCGTCAACGTCAACAACTCCTACTTCATCGCCAACACCGAGGCGTTCGACAAGCTCTCGCCCGACCTGCAGGCGAAGCTGCGCCAGGTCGCGGAAAGCACCGCGCGCTGGAACCAGGACACGATGAAGCAGGAGGAGGCGGATTCGGTGAAGGTGTTGACCGCCGCCGGCTACACCTTCACCAAGGCGACCACGCAGGACAATGCGCGGGCCGTCGCCGCCATGACGCCCTACTGGGACCAGTGGGCGAAGTCGCGCGGTCCGGACGTGGTCGAGGCGCTGGCCAAGGTGCGCGCGGCGCTCGGCCGCTAGCGTCGGCGACATGGCGCAGATCGAGGCTCGAGTCGAGCACGGCGAGGTGCATCGCCGCCCCTTGGTGCACGGGCTCGCGGAAAGCAGCGTCGAGCGCATCTGCCGGTATGCCTGCATCGCGGCGCTGGTCGTGATGCTGGTGGTGGTCGCCACCGATATCCTGACGCGCTGGATGCTCGACTTTTCTTTCGAGATATCCGATGAGCTCGGCGGCTACCTCCTGGTGGTGATCGCCTTTCTCAGCCTCCCGGTCTGCCAGATCAGCGAGAGCTTCCACCGCGTGGAGCTGGTGCAATCGCGCCTCTCGCCGTTCTGGCGCGCGGTGTCGAACCTGATCTTCGACCTGCTGTCCTTCGCATTCGTGGCGCTGCTGTTGTGGCAGCTGGGACGCTTCGAGCTCACCTCCTATCGCTTCGCCGACCGCGCCCCGACTTATCTCGCGACGCCATTGTGGGTCCCGCAGACCACTATGCTGCTCGGCGCCGCGGCGCTGTGCTTTTCGATGCTGCGCACGGTGCTGGCCGACGTTGCCCGGCTGCGCGCCCCCGGAAAGGCGACGGAGGACGCCGGTGAGCCCTGACGTCCAGATCGGCATTACGTTCGCGCTCTTTCTCACGCTGCTCGCCTGCGGAATGGCGGTGCCGTTCGCGATCGCGGTGCCGGCGATGTTCTATCTGCTGCTCCAAGGCGGCCTGCCGAGCCTCAACAGCCTCGGCCTGGTGAGCTGGGGCAGCATGAACAGCTTCGTGCTCACCTGCGTGCCGCTGTTCATGTTGATGGCGGAGATCCTGCGCGTCAGCGGCCTCTCGACCCGCATCTATGGCGGGCTCGCCAGGCTGGTGGCGCGGCTGCCCGGCGGGCTCCTGCAGACCAACATCGCGGGCTGCGCGATCTTCGCCTCGGTGAGCGGCTCGAGCATCGCGACCGCCGCCTCGATCGGCGGCGTCGCGCTGCCGCAGCTCCTGCGCCGCAACTACGACCGGCGCCTGGCGGCCGGCTCGCTCGCGGCCGGCGGCACGCTCGGCATCCTGCTGCCGCCGAGCTTCGGCATGATCGTCTACGGCACGTTCACCGAGACCTCGGTGCCGAAGCTGTTCATGGCCGGCCTCGTGCCCGGCCTGATCATGACGGCGTCGTTCATGATCTACATCGGCGCGCACGCGCTCGCCGTGCCGGGCGTCGCGCCGCGCGAGGCCGGGCTGCGCTCGCTGCGCGAATTCCTGCGCGCGCTCGCCGACGTGCTTCCGTTCGCGCTGCTGATCGGCGGCACGCTCGGCGGCATCTATGCGGGGCTCGTCACCACCACCGAAGGCGCGACCATCGGCTGCATGCTCTCGATCATCCTCGGCGTCGTCTTCGGCGACCTTACGCCGCGCGGCGTGCTCGCCGCCATGAACAGCACCGTCCGGTTCGCCGGCAACATCCTGTTCATCATCTTCACGGCCTACATCTTCTCCTATGCGATCAGCTTCGCGGGCGTGGGCGAGAAGGTCACCGCCTTCGTGGTCGGCCTGCATCTGAGCCGGCTCGAGTTCTTTCTCGCCCTCTTTCTCCTCTACACGGTGCTCGGCTGCCTGATCGAAAGCCTCGGCATGATCGTGATCACGGTGCCGCTGATCTTCCCGGTGCTGCCGAGCTACGGCATCGACCCTCTGCTGTTCGGCGTCGTGCTGGTGCTGTTCGTCGAGCTCGGCCAGATCTCGCCGCCGATCGGCATCAACCTGTTCGTGATTCAGAGCATCTGGGAAGGCAAGCTCGCCGAGGTGATCCTCGGCACCATCCCGTTCCACCTGACGATGTTCGTGGTGCTGGCCCTGGTGATCCTGTGGCCCGAGCTGGCGCTCTGGCTGCCGCACTATCTGTCGAAGTGAGAGGACGAAGCCGATGCAGCGCAGCACCTCGCGCATTCTCACCACCCATACGGGCAGCCTGCCACGGCCGCGCGAGCTCACCCGGCTCTATGCGCTGCGCGCCCGCGGCGAGGCGGTCGACGCCGGCGAGATCGAGCGCGCCGGCCGCGCGGCCGTCGCGGCGGTGGTGCGCAAGCAGCGCGATGCCGGCATCGACGTCGGCAACAACGGCGAGCAGCAGCGCGACTCGTTCTTCCTCTATCTGAAGCAGCGCATCTCGGGGCTCGGCGGCAGCTGGGAGCGGCCGTCGCGCGCGGACATCGATCGCTACCCCGAGTTCAAGCGGATGTGGGCCGAGCAGCACGCCGCCCGGACCCAGGTATCTTCGCTCGGCGGCCTGCCCAAGGCGATCGGCGAGGTGCGATATCTCGATGCGCGTGCGATCGAGGACGAATGCCGCGACTTCAAGGCCGTGCTGGCGGAAAATCCCGGCATCTTCGTCGAGCCGTTCATGAGCGCCCCCTCCCCCGGCATCCTCGCCACGGCGGTGAAGAACGAGCATTACGACTCGATGGCGCGCTATCTGGCGGCGCTGGGGCGCGCCCTGCAGGTCGAGTACGAGGCGATCGTCGAGGCCGGCCTGCTGCTGCAGATCGATGCGCCCGACCTCGCGCTCGAACGCCACATCACCTGGAAGGACAAGCCGGTCGCGGCATTCGTCGCCTTCGTCGAGCAGGTGGTCGCGACCATCAACCAGGCGATCCGCAACCTCCCGCGCGACCGCGTCCGCCTGCACGTGTGCTGGGGCAACTCGGAATCGCCGCACGACGCCGACGTGCCGCTCGAGGATATCCTCCCGGCCCTGCAGCAGGCCGATGTCGGCGGCTTCGTGCTGCCGTTCGCCAATCCGCGCCACGCGCACGAGTTCCGCTGCTTTACGAAATACCCGCTCAAGGACGACCAGCTGCTGGTGGCCGGCGTGATCGACAGCCTGACCAACTTCGTCGAGCATCCCGAGGTCATCGCCGACCGCATCGAGCGCGTCGCCGCGGTGGTGGGCGATCCGACCCGCGTGCTCGCCGGCACAGACTGCGGGTTCGACACATCGGCCGGCTGGGGCCGCGTGGCGGAAGATGTGGTGTGGGCGAAGCTCGCAAGCATGCGCGAGGGCGCGCGGATCGCGTCGAAGCGGTTGTTTTAGGTGCCCGCGCGCTCACCTCACGTCCCTTGCGTGACTGCGCCCCGCGTCAGTATGCCGTGCCGGTGGATTGGCCCTCGCGCTCGGCCTGCCAGCGGCCCGAGCAGCGCGAGCTCTGCGAGGTGCCTTGCCAGGTGCCCCCGCCGGTCGCGCCGGACAGTCGCCCGCTGCCATAGGCGGCCGACTCGCCGGAACGCACGCTGACCGAAACTCGCCCGCGCGGGTCGACCTGCCCCGATATCGAGACGTCGGGGCCGCCCGCACCGCTGTTGTAGAAGACGTGCCCGCCACTGATCTCGACGCCGTAACGATAGGCGCGGTCGCAGCTTCCGGAGTCGGTGATGATGAGGACGCTCCAGCGCCCGTCGAACCGGTCCGCGGTCGCCTGTCTGGCGCCCCACGCCGAGGCGGTCGCGATCAGGACCAGGGGCATCGACAGGACGACCCGTCGCAGAGACATAGCGAACATTGCACACTCCTCGACAGCTCGCGTGGACAATGAACAACGCGCTCGCCATCAGGTGCGCACCGCCGGAGCGTGATCAACAAGAATTGAAGAACGATCGCATGTCGGGACCGCAACGCCACAATTTCGACTACCGAATTCCGATGGTGCGCACCGCGAGGGCGGCGGCTGACGCACGGTTCTCCACCCCGAGCTTGGCGTAGATCTGCTCGAGATGCTTGTTCACGGTGCGCGGGCTCAGATCCAGGATCTCGGCGATGTCGCGGTTCGACTTGCCGCGCGCGATCCACAACAGCACCTCGGCCTCCCGGTCGGTGACCGCAAGCTTCTGCTTGAGGACGCTCTGGTCGTCCTCCGTCTCGCCCTCGACGAGGCGCAGCAAATATTCGTCGGGGCCGACCTGGCCGACATAGACGACGCGCAGCGCCATCGCCGAGGCGTCCGGCGCGACGTCGATCGCCGGCGTGACGGTGGCCTTGGCGACGCCGGCGGACTGCGCCAGCCAGTCGCGCACGTCGCGCGGCAGCACATATCCATCACTGTCGAACGACTCGAAGGCGGCGCCGAGCAGCTTGCCGGCCTGCGGCGTGCACCACAGGATGCGGCCGTCGAGGCTCGCGGCCAGCAGAAAGCGGCCGAACACGTCGAGGGCGGCGCGGGCACTGTGCGCCATGCGCGCATTGGCGAGATGGACGCGGATGCGGGCGAGCAGCTCGCCCGGCACGATCGGTTTGGTGACGTAGTCGACGCCGCCCGCCTCCAGCCCTTCGATGATGTGGTCGGTGTCGGAAAGCCCGGTCATGAAGATGATCGGCACGTGGGCGAGCGCCTTGTTCTGCTTGAGGCGGCGGCACGTCTCGAAGCCGTCGGTGCCGGGCATCACGGCGTCCATCAGGATCACGTCGGGTGTGACCTTCTCGACGATCGCGAGCGCATCGTCGCCCTCGCGCGCCACCAGTACCGTCATGCCGGCCTCCTCGATTGCATCGGTCAGGACGCCGAGCGTGCCGGGCGAATCGTCGACCACCAGCACGATGCTCATGCACTCCTTCCTAGGCATGGCCGTTCCGTATAGCCTCCAGGGTCGCGACATACCGCTTGAGGTCGAATGCCTTCACGTGGCTGCGCAATTGGGCGACAAGACCGGCGCAGCCGGGCGCCGCCTCGACGATGGCGTTGAGCTTCTCGTGAATGCGGCGCACGTGGCCGATCTCGCCGAGGCCGATCAGCTCGACGATGTCGGCAGCCGGCGGAACAGCGCCTGGTGCGCCGCGCTCGGCGGCGAGCTGCGGCTTCGCCTCCTCGTATATCCACTCGATGTCGAGGAGCGCGTGGATCTTCTTGAGCAGCTGGCGCAGGTCGATGGGCTTCATCATGTAGTCGTCGTGCAGGCGCTCGGCGCCGGCAAGCCGCTCCGCCTCGATGGCGTTCGCCGACAGCACCATGATGGCGGGGCGCTCGCGCGCGGCGCGGATGCGCTGCGCCACCTGCCAGCCGTCCATGTCGGGCATCGCGATATCGAGCAGGATCAGGTTCGGCCGCAGCCGCGGGACGAGCGCCAGGCACTCGCGCCCGCCCGACGCGGCCGCGACGTTGAAGCCGAGCGGTCCGAGCAGCTCGCCGACGAGATTGCGCTGCACCTCGTCGTCGTCGACGATCAGCACGGTCTGCGGCGGCCCGACATAGCCGCGCACCCGCTCCTCCATGGTCGAGGCGACGCGCGGACGGGCGACGGCCGACAGCAGGAGCTTGACCGTGAACAGCGTGCCCTTGCCGGGCTCGCTCGCGACCGTGATGTCGCCGCCCATCACCTGGGTCAGGAGCTTGGTGATGGTGAGGCCGAGGCCGGTGCCGGTCGCCTTCACGCGCGTGCCGTGTGCGCGCGCGAACGGCAGGAAGATGCGCTCGAGGTCGCCCGGCGCAATGCCGATACCGGAATCCTCGATCGCGAAGGTCGCGACCTGGTTGCGATAGCCGACGCGGAAGGTGACGTGACCGCTCTCGGTGAATTTGATGGCGTTGGAGAGGAGGTTGATCAGAATCTGCCGCAATCGGCTCTCATCGGCATAGACCACCGGCGGCATGCGTGGAGCAGGCTCGTGCCGAAACTCGAGCCCCTTTGCCGCCGCCTGCAGGCGGAACATGTCGATCATCTGGTCGAAGAACTGGGCGGTATGGATTTCGACCCGATCGAGATGGAAGCGTCCAGCCTCGATCTTGGAGATGTCGAGCAGGCCGTCGATCAGGCCGGAGAGATGCTCCGCGCTGCGGCGCACCACCTTGATGGCGTCGACGCGGCGCGGCGGGATGGTCGTGTCGCGTTCGAGCAGCTGTGAATAACCGAGAATGGCGTTGAGCGGCGTGCGCAGCTCATGGCTCAGCCCGAACACGTGGCGGCTTTTCGCCGTGCTGGCGGCTTCGGCCGCCTCCTTGGCGCGCTGCAGCTTGGCGTCGGTGCGCTTGTGCGCTTCGATCTCGTTCATCAGGAGGTCGGTCTGCCGCCGCGTCTCCTCTTCCGCCACCTTGCGGCTGTTCTGCGCCAGCACGAACAGCCAGGCAATGACGCCGGCAATGATGGTGAGGATGAAGAAGACGGTCCAGAACGCGGACTTGACGATCTCCTTCGCCATCTCGGCGGCGGGCGAGACCTGCAGCCAGGCAACCGCGAGCGCGGCGCCGATGACGATCACGAACAGCGACAGAACGCCGAGGTAGTGCCCGATATCGGTGTTGAGCATGCGGGTCGCCGCCTCGGGGAGCGTACGGCGCGCGAGCGCCAGCATCTGCTCGGAAAAGCGCGCCTGCGGCTTGCAGCCGTCGCGGCAGCGCGCCTCGAGGGAGCAGCACAGCGAGCAGATCGCGCCCGAATAGACCGGGCAATGCGCCATGTCCTCGGCCTCGAAATGGTGCTCGCAGATGGCGCAGCGGATGACGGCCTGGCCACTCCAGTCGCGCCGCGGCGCCCGCGCGATGTAGAAGCGCCCGCGGGTCGCATAAGCGATGGCAGGCGCGATCACGAAGGCCGCGCCGGCCGCGACGAAGGCGGCGAGCGATTGCGCGACGGCGCCGAGCGCGCCGGAGCTCGCGAGGAGGCCCGCGATGGTCGCGATCGACATGGCGCCGACCCCGACCGGGTTGATGTCGTAAAGGTGCGCACGCTTGAACTCGATGTCCTGCGGGCTCAAGCCCAGCGGCTTGTTGATGACGAGATCGGCAACGAGCGCGCTCACCCACGACACCGCGACGATTGAATACAGGCCGAGGATGTGCTCGAGCATCTTGAAGATGCCTAGTTCCATCAGCATCAGTGCGATCGCGACGTTGAACACGAGCCACACGACCCGGCCCGGATGGCTGTGGGTGAGCCGCGAAAAGAAGTTCGACCAGGCGATCGAGCCCGCATACGCATTGGTCACGTTGATCTTGATCTGCGAAATGATGACGAATGCGCCCGTGAAGCCGAGCGCGACGCCCGGCGACGCGAATACGTACCGGAAGGCGATGCGGTACATCTGGGTCGGCTCGACTGCCTTCGCGAGCGGCACCGTGTGCTCGACCGCCAGATAAGCAAGGAACGAGCCGGCGAGCAGCTTGAGCACGCCGGGCACGATCCAGCCCGGGCCGGCCGAGAGGTTGGCGAGCCACCAGCGCCATCGGCCGCGCCCGGCGCGCGCCGGGAGAAAGCGCAGGAAGTCGACCTGCTCGCCGATCTGCGCGACGAGCGAGAACACCACGGTCGCGGCGGTGCCGAACAAGATGATGTCGAAGGATTGGCCGCGCGCACCGCTAAGCCCATCGAACTGCGTCCAGCGCGAGAACGAGGCGGGATCGACCAGGGCAATAAAACCGAACGGCAGGAGATGAAGGGCGATCCAGATCGGCTGCGTCCACAATTGCAGCCGGCTGATGAAGGTGATGCCATGCGTCACCAGCGGGATGACAACGAGTGAGCTCACCACATAGCCGACGAATAGCGGGACGGCGAACCACATCTCCAGGGCGAGCGACATGATCGCCGCCTCGATGGCGAAGAAGATGAAGGTGAAGGAGGCGTAGATCAGCGACGTGATGGTCGAGCCGATGTAACCGAAGCCGGCGCCGCGGGTGAGCAGGTCGATATCGACGCCATAGGTCGAGGCGTAGCGCGCGATTGGCAGGCTCGTCAGGAAGATGAGTGCGCCGACCACCGCGATCGCGATGCCGGCGTTGACGAAGCCGTAATTGACCGTGATCGAGCCGCCGCTTGCTTCCAACGCGAGAAACGAGACGGCGCCGATTGCGGTATTGGCAACGCGCAAATTCGACCATTTGCGCGCGCTCTTCGCCGTGAAGCGCAGCGCGTAGTCCTCGAGGGTCTGATTGGCGACCCACTGATTGTAGCTGCGCCGGACCCGGACGATTCGCTGTTGTGCCGTCATCGACGCCTCTGCAGCCGCGCTAATCCGCTCGGTCCGCTCCGGGCGTCACCTGATCGGAAAGTCCTCCCTGAAACGCGAACCGGGCCGTTATGCGGGGAGTTTATCCGCGCCGCGGGCGAGGCGGATGAGCAAAATCGCGGCAGTGTGCGGTGCAAAAAAGGGCACCGGCGGGGACGATCCGGCCCCTGCGACATGATTCATATCCCCTTGTGCTGCAGGGATATTCGTACGTCATCCGCCGTACGCATATACGTCAAACGACGTATGCTGCATCGCAGCAAATCGATCCGATAGTCGGGGCCGGGAGCGAGTCTCGCTCGCTTCGCAGACTTAACCCGCCGGGACGGATCGAGGCGTCATGTCATCCAAGAAACGAACGACCGACTTTCTCAACCTCACTCGCCGCCAGTTGCTGGCCGGCGCGAGCGCATTCGGCGCCGGCGCACTGCTATCGGGACGGGCCTTCGCCGACGCGCCGCCGACCGCGAAGGTCAATACCACCGGCCTCGCCGTCACCGACACCGAGGTGACGGTCGGCATCCTGCATTCGGTCACCGGCACCATGGCGATCTCGGAGACGGGGTCGGTCGAGGCCGAGAAGCTCGCGATCTCCCAGATCAACGAGGAAGGCGGCGTGCTCGGCCGCAAGATCAAGTTCATCCAGGAAGACGGCGCGAGCGACTGGCCGACCTTCGCCGAGAAGGCGAAGAAGCTCCTGGTCAACGACAAATGCGCCGCCGTGATGGGGTGCTGGACCTCGGCATCGCGCAAGGCGGTGCTGCCGGTGTTCGAGCAGTACAACGGCATGCTCTACTATCCGACGTTCTACGAAGGCCTCGAGCAGTCGAAGAACGTCATCTACACCGGCCAGGAGGCGACGCAGCAGATCATCGCCGGCCTCGACTGGGTCAACAAGACCAAGGGCTCGAAGAGCTTCTACCTGATCGGTTCCGACTATATCTGGCCGCGCACCTCCAACAAGATCGCGCGCAAGCACATCGAAGGTCATCTCAAGGGCTGCAAGGTCGTCGGCGAGGAATACTTCCCGCTCGGCCACACCCAGTTCAACTCGGTCATCAACAAGATCAAGCTCACCCGGCCGGATGTGATCTACGCGATCGTGGTCGGCGGCTCGAACGTCGCATTCTACAAGCAGCTCAAGGCTGCCGGCATCGACCTCTCCAAGCAGACGCTGCTGACCATCTCGGTCACCGAGGACGAGATCGACGGCATCGGCGGCGAGAACATCGCCGGCGCTTTCGCCTGCATGAAGTACTTCCAGTCGCTCGACAACCCCAACAACAAGAAGTTCGTCCCGGCGTTCAAGAAAATGTGGGGCGAGAAGACGGTGATCGGCGACGTCACGCAGGCCGCCTATCTCGGGCCCTGGCTGTGGAAGCTCACCGCCGAGAAGGCGGGCTCGTTCGACATCGACAAGATCGCCGCCGCCTCGCCGGGCGTCGAGTTCAAGGGCGCGCCCGAAGGCTACGTGCGCATCCATGAGAACCACCACTTGTGGAGCAAGACGCGCGTCGGCCGCGCCCGCACCGACGGTCAGTATGACGTGATCTACGAGACCGCGGACCTGGTCGAGCCCAATCCGTTCCCGAAGGGTTACCAGTGAGCACCCACCACTGGTAGCGCGCGGCGGGCGCCTCCGTCGGTCCTTTCGGGGCGCCCCCGCTCTCCCCAACCGCTTCTCCTCCGAGGACGCAACCGATGTTCGGCGACTATTCGTTTGGCGACCTGATGTCGATCCTGGCCATGCAGGGATTCGCCGGACTGATCCTGTTCTCGGTGTTCGTGCTGATGGCGCTCGGGCTCGCGATCATCTTCGGCCAGATGGGCGTGATCAACATGGCGCACGGCGAGTTCATGATCCTCGGCGCCTACATGACGTTCCTCACCTCGCATCTCTTCCAGGCTCATCTGCCGCACTTCTATGCCGGCTATTTCTTCGTCGCGATGGCGATCGCCTTCGTCGTCGCCGGCGCGGCCGGGATCGCCGCCGAATGGCTGCTGATCCGCCACCTCTATGCCCGCCCGCTCGACACGCTGCTCGCGACCTGGGGCCTGAGCCTGATCATGCAGCAGTCGTTCCGCTCGATCTTCGGGGCGCGCGAGGTCGGCGTCGAGCTGCCGCAGTGGATGATGGGCTCGCTCAACGTCACCGATGCGATCCAGGTGCAGATCAACGGCCTGTTCGTGATGGCGCTGACCTTCATCATCACGGGCATCGTGGCACTCCTGATGTATCGCTCGCGCTGGGGCCTGCAAGTGCGCGCCGTGGTGGCGAACCGCATCATGA
The DNA here is from genome assembly GCA_035293985.1 of Xanthobacteraceae bacterium. Classification (GTDB taxonomy): domain Bacteria; phylum Pseudomonadota; class Alphaproteobacteria; order Rhizobiales; family Xanthobacteraceae; genus JAVDCA01. The sequence continues at coordinate 157,772 of DATGLS010000012.1, read as the reverse complement.
GCGGCGCCGTCGGCATCGACACCCGGCGCATCGACCGCCTCACCTTCGGGCTCGGCTGCGGCATCGCCGGCGTCGCCGGCTCCGCCTTCACGATGATCGGCTCGACCAATCCGACCGCCGGGCAGCTCTATATCGTCGATACCTTCCTGGTCGTCGTGTTCGGCGGCGCGCAGAGCCTGCTCGGCACCATCGCGTCGGCGCTCACCATCTCGCAGTCGCGCTCGACGCTCGAGTTCTTCTCCACCGGATCGATGGCGCAAGTGATCACCCTGCTCATCGTCATCGGCCTGCTCATGCTGCGCCCGCAGGGACTGTTCGTCCTCAAGGTCAGAAGGTGACGCCAATGTCCAAGAACAACACCGCCCTCGCGCGCTTCGGCTCGCCCGACCTCATCGGCTTCCTGGCGCTGGCCGCCATCCTCCTGATCGTCCTGCCGCTGACCCTCGACATCTTCCGCCTCAACCTCGTCGGCAAGTATCTCACCTACGCGTTCGTCGCCGTCGGCCTCGTGCTGTGCTGGGGCAAGACCGGCATCCTCAGCCTCGGCCAGGGCGTGTTCTTCGGGCTCGGCGGCTACTGCATGGCGGCCTTCCTCAAGCTCGAGGCCTCGAGCGTCGCCAATACGAAAATCCAGTCGACGCCCGGCATCCCCGACTTCATGGACTGGAATCAGCTCACGTCGCTGCCGTTCTTCTGGGTGCCGTTCCGCTCGCTCACCTTCAGCCTGATCGCCGTCATCGTGGTGCCGACGCTGTTCGCCTTCATCATCGGCGCCGCCATGTTCAAGCGCCGCGTCGGCGGCGTCTACTTCGCGATCATCACCCAGGCGATCGCCTCGGTGCTGACCATCCTGATCATCGGCCGTCAGGGCTACACCGGCGGCGTCAACGGAATCACCGATCTGCGCACCCTGCTCGGCTGGGACATTCGCACCGACCACGCGAAATACATCCTCTATTTCGTCTGCTGCCTCCTTTTGCTGGTCTCGATGCTGGTGGCGCGCTTCGTCTCGATGAGCAAGCTCGGGCGCATCCTGGTCGCGGTGCGCGACAAGGAGGAGCGGGTGCGCTTCTCCGGCTACGACGTCGCCAACATCAAGATCTTCGTCTTCTGCTTCGCCTCGGCGCTGGCCGCGATCGGCGGCGCGATGTTCGCGCTGCAGATCGGGTTCATGTCGCCCTCCTTCGTCGGCATCGTGCCGTCGATCGAGATGGTGATCTTCTGCGCGGTCGGCGGGCGCACCTCGATCGTCGGCGCGGTGTTCGGCACCCTCGCGGTCAATTGGGCGAAGACGATGTTTTCCGAGGACTTTCCCCAGCTGTGGCTGTTCGCCATGGGCGGCCTGTTCATCGCCGTCGTGCTCGCGTTTCCGGGCGGCCTCGCCGGCATCGTCAGCGACTACGTCCTGCCGCGCTTGCGCGCCAGGCGCGCCGCGCCCGCGCCGATCGCCGCCGCGCCTGACGCGATCGCCCATACCCTGCCGGCCGCGGCCGAATAGGAGCCACCATGTCCGAAACCGATTTCCTGCTCGCGCTCGAAAACGTCACTGTGTCGTTCGACGGGTTCAAGGCGGTCAACGGGCTCAATCTTTACGTCGACAAGGGCGAAATGCGCGTGATCATCGGCCCGAACGGCGCCGGCAAGACCACGGTGCTCGACCTGATCTGCGGCCGCACCAAAGTGTCCGACGGATCGATCAAGTTCAAGAACCAGGAGATCACTGGCCGCAAGGAGCAGGACATCGTGAAGCTCGGCATCGGCCGCAAGTTCCAGACGCCGACCATCTACGAGGACCTCACCACGTTCGAGAACCTCGAGCTGTCGCTGCCGCGCGGCCGCAGCGTCGCCGGCGCGCTGTTCTGGAAGCGCACCGACGAGGTGATCGAGCGCGTGCACGAGGTGGCCCGCATGATCTTCCTCGAGGAGCTGCTCGAGCGTCTGGCCGAGACGTTGAGCCATGGCCAGAAGCAGTGGCTCGAGATCGGCATGCTGCTGATCCAGGAGCCCGAGCTGCTGATGCTCGACGAGCCGGTCGCCGGCATGAGCGTCTCCGAGCGCGCACGCACCGCGGAGCTCCTGAAGGAGATCATCAAGAACCGCTCCGTGATCGTCATCGAGCACGACATGAAGTTCGTCGAGAGCATCGCGTCGCGCGTCACCGTGCTGCACCAGGGCAAGGTGCTGGCCGAGGGCGACATGCACGCGATCCAGGCCAATCCGAAGGTGAAGGAAGTCTATCTGGGGCACTGACATGGGTGAGACATGTGAGGTGAGCACGCGTGACACCAACGAGGTGACCATGCTCGACGTCCGCAATCTTTCGTCCGCCTACGGGCAGAGCCAGGTGCTGCACGGCATCGATCTCTCGGTCAAACCGGGCGAGATCGTCGCACTGGTCGGGCGCAACGGCATGGGCAAGTCGACCCTGATGAAGTCGCTGATTGGCGTCATGCCGATCCAGTCGGGCCAGATCAGCGTCGACGGCACCGACATTACCGCGCTGCCGAGCCACCGGCGCGTCGCCAGCGGCCTCGCCTACGTGCCGCAGGGCCGCCAGATCTTCGGCACCATGACGGTGCGCGAGAACATCGAGACCGGCCGCGTCGTCACCGGCGACACCGACATCCCCAATGCGATCTACGACCTCTTTCCGATCCTCGCCGACTTCCAGCGCCGCCGCGGCGGCAACCTGTCGGGCGGCCAGCAGCAGCAGCTCGCGATCGCGCGCGCGCTCGCGAGCGAGCCGAAGGTGCTGCTGCTCGACGAGCCGACCGAAGGCATCCAGCCGTCGATCATCAAGGACATCGCGCGGCTCCTCAAAGACATCCGCACCATCCGCAACCTGTGCATCGTGGTCTGCGAGCAGGTGCTGAGCTTCGTGCTCGATATCGCCGACCGCATCGTCGTCATGGAAGGAGGGCGCATCGTCCACAGCGACACCCGAGACCACGTCGACGAGGCGGCAGTCGCCCGCTTTCTCGCCGTCTAGCGCATGTTCCGGCGAAGGAAATGCCGGTTGGCCGAAAAGAACATGCGCCACATGAAATGAAAATTCGCGCCGGGGTTTCGTTCCCAACCGCGCTCAAGGAGCCGCCAGGAGTCACCATGCCCACGCCCCTCATCAAAGTCGATCTTGCCGATTCGCCCTACAACAATGACATGGTCCACAACCGATGGCACCCGGACGTTCCAATCGTCGCGTGGGTGAAGCCGGGTGATGATTTCGTCATCGAGACCTACGACTGGACCGGCGGATTCATCAAGAACAACGAATCGGCCGACGACGTGCGCGACATCGATCTGACCATCGTGCATTTCCTGTCAGGCCCTGTCGGGATCGAAGGCGCCGAGCCGGGCGACCTCCTTGTCGTCGATCTGCTCGACGTCGGCGCCAAGCCGGACAGCCTGTGGGGCTTCAACGGCTTCTTCTCCAAGAAGAACGGCGGCGGCTTCCTCACCGATCACTTTCCGCTGGCGCAGAAGTCGATCTGGGACATTTCCGGCATGTACACCCATTCGCGCCACGTGCCAGGCGTCAATTTCGCCGGCCTGATCCATCCCGGCTTGATCGGTTGCCTGCCCGACCAGAAGCTGCTCGACACCTGGAACGCGCGCGAGACCGCCTTCATCGCCACCGACCCGAACCGCGTGCCGCCGCTCGCAGCGCCGCCGTTCGCCGCGACCGCGCACCCGGGGCGCGCCAAGGGCGCCGCCAAGGAGAAGGTCGCGGCCGAGGGCGCCCGCACGGTGCCGCCGCGCGAGCACGGCGGCAACTGCGACATCAAGGATCTGTCGCGCGGCTCGAAGATCTACTTCCCGGTCTACGTGAAGGGCGCCGGGCTCTCGATGGGCGACCTGCACTTCAGCCAGGGCGATGGCGAGATCACCTTCTGCGGCGCGATCGAGATGGCCGGCTGGCTGCACCTCAAGGTCGACCTGATCAAGGACGGCATGTCGAAATACGGCATCAAGAACCCGATCTTCAAGCCGTCGCCGATCGTGCCGACCTACAACGACTACCTGATCTTCGAGGGCATCTCGGTCGACGAGATGGGCAAGCAGTACTATCTCGACGTCCACATCGCGTATCGCCAGGCGTGTCTCAACGCGATCGAATATCTGACCAAGTTCGGCTACTCGCGCGCCCAGGCCTACGCGATCCTCGGCACGGCGCCGTGCCAGGGCCACATCTCGGGCGTCGTCGACATTCCGAACGCCTGCGCGACGCTGTGGCTGCCGACCGACATCTTCGACTTCGACATCATGCCGAGCTCGGCCGGCCCGACCAAATTCATCAAGGGCGGGGTCGACATTCCGACCTCTCCCGACAAGTAGTTGATTCCAAGCGTGCGAGCATGATCTTATCCCGTCTCGATGTGAGCATGATCTGTTCCGAAAACCGGTCTCCACTTTTCGGGATCATGCGCCAGGATCATGCGGCGGGCGAGGATCGTCCTCATCCTCGCCCGCCACCCTCACTTTCCGCGGAACCAGGCGATGCCCGTCTACGACTATGAGTGCGAAAGCTGCGGACCGTTCACGTTCATGCGGCCGATGGCGCAATGCGACCGCCCGGCGCGCTGCCCGCAGTGCGGCGGCAAGGCGCCGCGCGCGTTCCTGACCGCACCCTACTTCGCCATGCCGGCAGAGCGGCGCCGGGCCTATGCGGCGAACGAGCAGAGCGCCAACGCGCCGTACCTCGCGTCGGAGGTGAGCGGCGCGCACGACGCGGGCTGCAGTTGCTGCGTTGTCCCGCCGACGCGCACGTTGCCGCGCAGCAAGGGCGGCAAGAAAAGTCGCACCAAGACTGCGAGGAGCGGTGCCAAGAGCTTTCCCGGCTCCCGCCCCTGGATGATCTCGCACTGACGCCTTATTGACCGGCCGCGCGCCTTACCGGCGCTGCCGGCTGCGCGGCGTCCTGCTGCACGTCGGGATAATACTGCGGCGCCTCGCGGCGCTCGGACATGCCGTAGTCGCGGATGACGCGCACCTGCCGGTGGTGCGCGGGCAGCGCCGGCGCCCAGGCTTTCGCCGCGGCGGCGTCGCGCCACGCCGCGAGCAGCACGAGCTTGCCCGGCGTGTAGACGCTCTCCCATGCCTCGTGGTCGATGAGCCCGTCGGCACCGGCCGCCAGGCCGAAATGGGCGGCCAGATCTTCGACGGTCACACCGTCGCGCGCCGCCGCTTCCGTGATCGTCATGGCCTTGGCGTCGCCGGTCTGCGTCTCGTCGAAGCGCTGCTGCGTGAGCGCGTGGGGCGAGGCGCTGTCGGCCGTGATCTCGCCCACGCGCAGGCGATAGTCGGCGAAGATCTCGAAGCGGCCGCGCTCCTGCGCGCCATGGTGCTCGCCGTGGGTGCGCCAGCGGATCAGGGCCTTCTCGTCGCGCCAGATCGAGAGCGACAGCAACCGCCCTTGCGTGCGCGCGCTGGCGAAACGATCGATGTCGATGAAACCCTCGATCTCCTCCAGCCTGGGCTTGAGGAATTTCGCCAGCGCCAGGTAGGCATCGAATTTTGCCGCCTTCGGCTGCACCTCGAAGATCACCGCGAACATCGCGCGTCCTCCTCATTGCTGTCGGACCACACACTATCAACGCTGACGCTACGCGAAAGTCCCACCCGCGCGCTTCGGCGGCGAGCGAAGCATCAGGCACCGGCATGGACTGCCCGCCCATAATAGGGCAGGTTTTGCCGCTGCTGGACGAGCTAACAGGGCTTGGAATTGGATTTGGAATTGGACAGATGACGACACGTACTCGCGGCGCCGATGCGCTCGTGCGGGCGATGCAGAATGCAGGCGTGACGCGCCTGTTCACGCTCTCCGGCAACCACATCATGTCGGTCTTCGACGCCGCGCTCGATGCCGGCATCACGCTGGTGCACACGCGGCACGAGGCGGCGGCAGTGTTCATGGCCGACGCGTGGGGACGGCTCACCGGCGAGCCCGGCGTCGCGCTCGTCACCGGCGGGCCCGGCCACGCCAATGCGGTCGGCGCGCTATACACCGCCGCCATGTCGGAGTCGCCCGTGGTGCTGCTGTCCGGGCATGCGCCCGCGAGCCAGCTCGGCACCGGCGCGTTCCAGGAGATGCGGCAGGCCGATATCGCGGCGCCGCTGACCAAGCTCGCGATGACGAGCACGCGCGCCGACGCGATCGCAGGCGATTTCGCCACCGCGATGCGCACCGCGCGCTCGGGCCGGCGCGGGCCTGTGCACCTGAGCCTGCCGAGCGACTGCCTCGATGGCGACGCCGATCCGGCGCACGTGCCGGGCGCCGATGCCTTCGCAGCCGACGCGATCGCGCTAGACGAGGCGAGCGCCGACGCGATGCTGGCGCGGCTGCGCAACGCGAAGCGGCCGCTGATCGTGACCGGGCCGATGCTGATGACGCGGGCGGGTCGCGCCGCGGCGATGCGGCTGCAGGAAGCGACCGGGATCATGGTCATCGGCATGGAGTCGCCGCGCGGGCTTTCGGATGCGAGCCTCGGCGGCTTTGCACAGATGCTGGCGCAGGCGGATTGCGTGCTGCTGTTCGCCAAGCGCCTCGATTACACGCTGAAGTTCGGCAAGCCGCCGGCGCTGGCGGCAACCTGCGAGATTCTGCAGATCGACGCCGACGATGAGCAGCTCGAGCGGTCACGCCGCGCGGCTGGGGCGCGGCTCATCGCCGCCGTGCGTGCGGAGCCGTTTGCGGCCGCCGACATGCTGGCGCGCCGTGCGCGCGCGACATCGACGAATGGCTGGTTCGGCGAGGTGTCGGCGGCGCTCGCCGCCCGCCCGGCCGGCTGGGACAGTGCGCGGTCGGGCCAGCCCGGCCGGCTGCATCCGCTCGAAGCCCTGCGGCCGCTGCAGGCGATCATCGATCGACACCCGGAGTCGGTGCTGGTCATGGATGGCGGCGAGTTCAGCCAGTGGGCGCAGGCATTGCTCAACGCACCGAACCGCGTCACCAATGGCGTCGCCGGCGCGATCGGCCCCGGGCTGCCGTTCGGCGTCGCGGCGCGGATCGCCCAGCCGGCCGCGCCCGTCATCGTCACCATGGGCGACGGCACGTTCGGCTTTCATCCGGCCGAGATCGACACCGCGGTGCGCGCGCGGGCGCCGTTCGTCGCGATCGTCGGCAATGACGCGCGCTGGAACGCCGAGTACCAGATCCAGCTGCGCGATTACGGCGCCAATCGCGTCGGCGGCTGCGAGCTGCTGCCGACGCGCTACGACAATGTCGCCATAGCGTTCGGCGGTTACGGCGAGCACGTGACGCGCGCCGACGAGGTCGCGCCCGCAGTCGAGCGCGCGATGGCATCGGGACTGCCGGCGGTGATCAATGTCGCGCTCGACGGCCAGCCGGCGCCGAGCTTCGAGCCGATGAAGACGGCGTAGGGCGGGCAAAGCAAACCAAAGGCGCGACACCGCCCTGGCCGCGTGGGCAAAATCGCCGACGCGCCTTCGCCACGCTGATGGAGAGTGCCGGCGATTTGCCCACCCTACGGTTTGGCTTTGGGCGGGCCCAACGCCACCGCGGCTTCCGTGGTCAGCAGGAGGAACGTCATCGTCTCCTGCAGGTAGAGGCGCACAGTGCTGTCGGTGTGGCCGAGATAGCCGATCGAGACGTCCTGGCCGATGTGCAGGTCGAAGTCGCCGCCGCGCGTGGTGAGGACGAAGGCGCCCGCGATGGCGGGGGCCCAGATGATCTCGTCCTTGACCAGCTTCTTGATGTGCTCGAGCACCGGATAGCCGTGGTCGCTCGACTCGGTGAGCGCCGTATAGGCATCGGCGCCGAGCACCACCGAATAGGGCCCGTTCACGCCGACGAGACGCAGCTGGCTGAGCGCCCGGGCGATGACGTCGGGATACTGCCGCACGTCGTCCGGAAGCGTCACGATCGGATTGCTGGTCCCCTGGCGGATGCCGGTGATGCCGGCGGCCGCGTAGCCTTCAAAAATGGCGCGGTCCTCCGCAAACGCGATCTTCTGCGCGGCGTCCTTCGCGGGCTGCCAGTCGGAATCCTCGGCGCCGCGCTCGACGTCGTCGATCTGCTGGCGATCGAGCTCGAAGGGCACGCGCAGCTCCACCATGGCGTTGACGATGCGCTGCCGCGCCAGAATCCCTTCGCCGGGTGCGGTGATATTCTTGAGGTGGCCGGTACCGACGGCGGACAAGGCGACGCCGCCGGGCGCGCTCACGTCGACCACGCGCCGCGCCGCGAGATGGCGCTTGAGCGTGCGCGTCGTCTCCTCCTCGATGTCGCCCCATGCCGCCTCGGAAATTGGGGCGAGCTCGCGATGAAGGTTATTCATGGCGGTTTTCTCCTTTGAGCGAGCCGATGCCGAGCGAGCCGTCGGACAGGGGCGTGACGGATGGCGCAGGCTCGGCCGCCGGCGGCGCGGGCGGGGCATCCTCGTCGTTGACGGATTCGAGAAACGAGGCGGACGGGACGAAGAACAGCGTGCCGGTCACGGCGCGGCTGAAGTCGAGCAGCCGATCATAGTTGCCGGGTGGGCGGCCGACGAACATGTTCTCGATCATCTGCTCGGTGACGCGCGGCGTGCGGCAATAGCCGATGAAGTAGGTGCCGAACTCGCCCGCCGACGCATTGCCGAACGGCATGTTGTCGCGCAGGATTTTTCGCTCTTGGCCATCCTCGCTGATCGTGGTGAGCGCATTGTGCGCCGAGGTCGGCTTGACCGCATCGTCGAGCTCGATGTCCTCGAGCTTCTTGCGGCCGATGATGCGTTCCTGCGCCTCGGTGGAGAGCGCGTTCCAGCCGGCCATGTCGTGCAGATATTTCTGCACGATCACGTAGCTGCCGCCGGCGAATTGGGGATCCTCGTCGCCGACGAGCGCCGCCGCGGCGACCGCCGCGCCGCGCGGATTCTCCGTGCCGTCGACGAAGCCGAGCAAATCACGGTCGTCGAAGTAGCGGAAGCCATGCACCTCGTCGAGCGCCGCGACCGCGTCGCCGAGGCTGTCCATGATCCGGGTGGCGAGCTCGAAACATAGATCCATGCGCTTGGCGCGAATGTGAAACAGGAGATCGCCCGGCGTCGATACGGCGTGGCGCTCGCCGGCGCGGATCTCGCGGAAGGGATGCAGCTCGGCCGGCCGTGGCTGGCCGAACACGCGATCCCAGGCATCCGAGCCGATCCCCATCACGCAGCTCAGACCCGCCTCGAGGTTGCGAAATTCGACGGCGCGAAACAGCGCGGGGAGATCGCCGCAGAACGAGCGGACCGCCGCGCGATTGTCCGGGCCCGGGTTGATCCTCAGCACGAGAAAGATCGCCGACCGGGTCAGCGGCGCTGTCACCGGCTGCGGAAGAACGACACCATCCGCGCCTGTCTTGGATGCGGTCATGAGAGGCAGGTCATACCGGAAGCACGCATCGTCTCATATTGCCCTGACGACCTTGAATCTGCCAGACCCATCACTCTGAGGGGCGAGCAAAGCAGCCGCCACCTTCCCTGGCGATTGCACGGAGCGAAGAATGCCAGACGATCTCCACATCGGAGAGGTCGCAAGGAGAACGGGCCGGAGCATTCATGCGATCCGCTGCTACGAGGCCCAGGGACTGATTCCAGGGGTCGTGCGGGATCATGGCGGTCGCAGGGTCTACTCGGAACATCATATTGGCTGGCTCGATCTCATGGAGCGACTGCGCGCCACCGGAGTGGCCATCGCTCAGATGCGCGAGTACACGGGCCTGGTGAAGCAAGGCAGCCCCGCCCTGAAGTAGCGGCGCAAGCTGCTCGCACGACACCAGGCCCGGGTGCGCGAAACGATTGCGCGTTGGACCCGAGGCGCTCGCGTTGATCGACGCGAAGTCATCCGCCATGGCGGTAAAGAACGGCTCGGGGTCACGCCGCAAGCGCGCTTCGAAGATCTTGGCGACGAGGACCTTGTTTTCGGTGGGGGTCTTTTCGGTAGCTGTCATTGGCTGCTCCTTGATCGAACAGCCAATGCAGCTACTGCCTAGAGTGCACTCCAGGTCAAGCCCACCGTAGCTCGTCGGCAACGCCGCATGCAGGCGCCGCCCTCTCCCGCACGCGTTGTAACACGAACTCCGGTGCCGACTCAGTCCCTTACCGCGCCGCGGTCACCTGGATCTCGATTTTCTTGTCAGGCCCCTGCAGCAGCGCCTCGATGCAAGCGCGCGCCGGCGTCTGGCCTGGAACGACCCAAGCGTCCCACACCTTGTTGAACTCGTCGACGGTGCGGATGTCGGAAAGCCAGATCGTCGCCGTGATGAGCTTCGACTTGTCGGTGCCGGCCTTGGCGAGAAAGCCGTCGATGAGGGAGAGGATCTCGGCAGACTGCTCGGCGAGGCTCTGGCCCACCGTCTTCGCTGCGGTGAGGCCGGCGAGATAGACGGTGTCGCCGTGGATGACGACCTTGCTCATGCGCGGGCCGGCGTCAATGCGTTGGAGAGCCATCGTTTTTTCCCTTGGTTGAAGTTGACGATGAGGAGGAGATTGAAGTTCAGCAGGAAGATGAGCGGGTCGCGCGCGGGATCACTCACCCCGTTCTCTGCCACTTCACGCGTCCTTTGCCTACCCGCCCGCCGGAGCGCCTTCGAATCGAGCAACATTTCCGGACATATTTCCGGAAATGACGGACGCTCGGACAAAGACAGTCAACTCGCACCGGCAGCGCCTGCGGAACCGGCGCCTGAAGCGCGTCGAGGTCCAGGTCCCGGCGCGCGAGGCTGAAGTCATTCGCAAGGCCGCCGCGATGCTGCGCGACCGGCCGAAGCGGCGCAGTTGCGCCGCCATCTCGGTTTCGATCCGCCACAGGATGAGCCCCAATCCGCCCTCGATGTCTTTTTTCATGAAGGAAGATCCGTCCCCGCACGGCGAGGCGCTTTGGGGGGAAGCGATGCGGAACGCCGAACGTATTCGCAAGGATCCGGCGCTGAACCGCCTACGCGACTTTGACCCGTAGACTGGCCGACCCGTGCGCTTTCTGGTCGACACGAATGTGGTTTCCGAGCTCAAGAACGGCCGGAGGGCAGCGCCAGCCGTGGCGAAATGGTTCAACTCTTGCCGCCGGAACAGGTCTTCACCAGTATGATCGTTCTCGGCGAGCTGCGGCGGGGGATCGAGCTCGTCGCGCGACGCGACAGGCCGCAGGCCGAGTTCCTCGAGCGCTGGTACGCGGAAATGCGCGAAGGCTCGACACGCGCCTGCTCCCCGTCGACGAGCCCATCATGACGATGTGGTCGCGGATCTCCGTCCGCGATCCCCCCCCGCCTACGATGGCCTGCTCGCCGCGACGGCGCTCGTCCGGGAGATGACGGTCGCCACGCGCAATACATCCGACTTCTGCCGCGTGGGTGCGAAGGTCGTCGACCCGTGGACCGACTATCCGATCGAATGAGCCCTCACCCACCCGCCACGCCCTGCGTGTTCACGTAGAGCGAATAGAGCGAGTGGCTCGCGGCCATGAACAGGCGGTTGCGGTAGCGGCCGCCGAAGCAGAGGTTGGCGCAGCGCTCAGGCAGCGCGATGTGGCCGATCGGCTCGCCGGCGGGATTGAAGATGCGCACACCGTCGAGCGCCGCCGTCATGCCCCATCCGCACCATAGGTTGCCGTCGAAATCGAGGCGGAAGCCATCCGGGGTGCCGTCGGGGCCGGCGCTGATGAACTCGCGGCCATTGGCGAGCTTCCTGCCGTCGACCACGTCGTAGACGAGCAAGCGGCGCGGCACCGCGCGCGACTCGACGATGTACATCTTCCTCTCGTCGGGCGAAAAGGCGAGCCCGTTCGGGCCGACGATGCCTTCGGCGACGATGCTCACCTCGCCGGTCTGCCCGTCGACGCGGTAGACGTTCATCGGCAGCTCGGAGGTGTCGAGGTGGCCCTCGTAGTAGCCGATGATGCCGAAGTGCGGATCGGTGAACCAGATCGAGCCGTCGGACTTCACCACCACGTCATTGGGTGAATTGAGCCGCTTGCCCTGATAGCGGTCGCAGATCACCGTGATGGCGCCATCATACTCGGTGCGGGTGACGCGCCGCGCATCGTGCTCGCAGGTGACGAGGCGGCCCTGCCGGTCACGGGTGTTGCCGTTGGCGTTGTTCGACGGCTTGCGGAAGACGGACACCGCGCCGGTCTCCTCGTCCCAACGCATGATGCGGTTATTGGGAATGTCGCTCCACAACACGCAGCGCGCGTCGCCGAAATAGACCGGCCCCTCGCTCCAGCGCATGCCGGTCGCGAGCCGCTCGACCCCCGCGAGCGGCAGGCGATATTTGGCGAAGCTCGGATCGAGGATCTGCACCGAGGGGTCGGGATAGCGCTGGCTCGGCGACCAGGCCGGTTCGGAAGGTGAAGTCATGGGTCCTCGCTCGATACCGCAGGATGGGCAAAATCGTCGGTACTGCCATCCGCGTGGGCACGGCGCTTCGGCGCTTCTGCCCATGCGGATCGAGGGTGCAAAGCGGCCGTGCCCACCCTACTGTTCCAGCGCATGTGCAACCACCTTGCGCATCAGATTCGGCAATGCCTCGTCTTCGAGATCCGCGAGGGCAACCCATCGCATCCCCGCCGGCGCCTCGGCGGCCGCGCCGAGGCGCGCCAGGTGCACGCTGAGCTCCAATGGAAAATGCGTGAATACATGCGTCACGCGGCCCGGCACGCGCCGCCACGTCGCGCGCGCCAAGCGCGGCGCTTCGGCGAGCGCATCGCCGTCGTCGAAATCATGCGTCCACGCCGAGGTCGGCACCTCGGTCATGCCGCCGAGCAGGCCTTTGGCGGGGCGGGTGCGCACCAGCACCTGACCGTCGGCGCGCACCACCACGAAGGCCGCGCCGCGGCGCAGCTTGCCCTCGCGCTTGGCGACCTTGCGCGGAAACGTCTCGGCATCGCCACGGCCGCGCGCCGCGCACGGCTCGCTCCACGGGCAGAGAGCGCAGGCCGGCTTCTTCGGCGAGCACAGGGTCGCCCCAAGGTCCATCAGGGCCTGGGCGAAATCGCCGGCGCGACGCGGCGGCGTCAGCCTCGCGGCGAGCCGGCGGATCTCCGGCTTGGCATCCGGCAACGCGTCCTCGACGGCGAACAGCCGCGCCACCACGCGCTCGACGTTGCCGTCGACCGGCGTCGCCGTCTGGTCGAACGCGATCGCCGCGATGGCGGCGGCCGTGTAGGGGCCGATGCCCGGCAACTCGGCGAGCTCGGCTTCGGTCTGCGGAAACTCTCCCCCATGACGCGCGACCACGGCTTGCGCACAGGCATGCAGGTTGCGCCCACGCGCGTAATAGCCGAGGCCCGCCCAAGCGCGCAGCACGTCCTCGAGCGAGGCGGCGGCGAGCCGCGTGACGGTCGGGAAGCGCGCGAGGAAGCGGGCATAAAAAGGCGCGACCGTCTTCACGGTGGTCTGCTGCAGCATGATCTCGGAAAGCCAGACCCGATAAGGATCGGGCGTCTCACCCGGCGCCGCGCGCCAGGGCAGCTTGCGGCGATTGCGGTCATACCAGGCGAGCAGCGTGGCGGCCTGCGGCGGGCGCGAGTCCACCGGCGCGGATTTGCGCCCACGCTTTCGTCCAGCGCTCTCGCCTGCTAGCGTCATCTCGAACCCTTCGGCATCCTCCTGTGGCAGAGGCCCCGCTCATGAACAAGCCTCCCGACCTGCGTAAGCCCGCCCGCCGGCTCGCCGACGTCGTCGGGCCGAGCCTTGCCGAATCGTTCAAGCGCCACGGTTTCGCGTCGACCGAGATCGTGACGCGCTGGGAGACCATCGTCGGGCCCGAGATCGCGGCGCACGCCGAGCCGATGAAGATCACTTGGCCGCGCCAGGCGGACCCGGACGATGCCGAGCCCGCGACGCTCCTTCTGCGCTGCGAAGGTCCGGCCGCGATCGAGATCCAGCACCAGACCAATGTGATCATCGATCGCGTCAACCAGTTCCTCGGCTGGCGGGCGATCGGGCAGGTCAGGCTGACCCAGGCGCCGCTCGCCCGCCGCGCCAAGCCGCGGCCGCGCAACACGATCGACCCGCAGGAGGCGCGCCGCATCGCCGACAGCATGACCGACATCGCCGATGAGAATCTGCGTGCGGCGCTCGGGCGGCTGGGGGCGGCGGTGAAGGGGCGATGAGGAAAGGGCGAATGGCGAGTAGCGAATAGCGAGCAGGCCAGCGTCCTACTCGATATTCACCCTCCCCTATTCACCCCGCCGAGGCGCCGCGCCGCCTCAAGCGAACGTGACCATTCGCTGGCCAAGCGTGGCGCGAGATTGCCACATTGCGCCGGAAGAGGTAACCGATCGGACGGACCGGCCGATCGACCAACTCAAGGGGATTTCCGTTGCGTATCACCCGCCGCAAATTGCTGCTCGCCACGTCGACCTTCGCGCTTGCTGCCGCACTCTCGGGCGGCGGGCTCGAGCTCCTGGCGCAAAGCCAGGGTGCGCTCGCCCAATCGGCGGCTGAAGCCGACCTGATGCAGGCGGGGCCGCTCGGTGAGGAAACCATGGGCTCCGACAAGGCGTCCGTCACCATCATCGAGTACGCCTCGATGACTTGCCCGCACTGCGCGCATTTTGCTCTGAACACGTTCCCTGAGCTCAAGGAAAAGTATATTGATACCGGCAAGGTGCGGTTTATTCTGCGCGAATTTCCCTTCGACCCGATCGCGACCGGCGCTTTCATGCTGGCGCGCTGCGCCGGCAAGGACAAGTTCTTCGCCGTCGTCGACCTCCTCTTCCGTACCCAGCAGACGTGGGCGGTCGACAAACCGCTCGAACCGATGCTGGCGACCGTCAAGCAGGCCGGATTCACCGAGCAGAGCTTCAAGGAGTGCCTCGCCAACCAGAAGGTCCTCGATGGGGTCGAGTGGGTGCGCAACCGCGCCCAGGACAAGTTCAAGGTCGATTCGACGCCGACCTTCTTCATCAATGGACAGATCTACAAAGGGGCCATGTCGTTCGAGGACCTGCAGAAGCTGATCGATCCGCTTCTGAAGGCCTGACAACGGCTTACGAAAATCAGCAGAAAGTATCTGTGGAGTTTTTCCACGGCTATTTTTTAGCCGGATCGGGCAAGGAACCGCGGGAAAACGCACCCGCGCAGGGTTGCCGGAATCTGTGCTGCTGATCATGGTGCAGCGGATGCGGAACTCCGCTTCCCTCGCCCGGCCCGGCCCGTGGATCCGGGCTCTGGACAAACCGACCGTTGCGCGCCCACTTTCGTGCAGGGTGATTCGCCCGCGCGCCCAGAGGCTTATGCGTTCATGAAACTGACCAAGCTGCGCCTTCTCGGCTTCAAATCGTTCGTCGAGCCGACCGATTTCCTGATCGAGCCGGGGCTCACCGGCGTGGTCGGGCCGAACGGTTGCGGCAAGTCCAATCTCGTCGAGGCGTTGCGCTGGGTGATGGGCGAGACCTCGCACAAGTCGATGCGCGCCGCCGACATGGACGACGTGATCTTCTCCGGCAACACCGGCCGCCCGCCGCGCAACACGGCGGAGGTCGCGATGGGGATCGACAACAGCGACCGCAGCGCGCCCGCGCAGTTCAACGGCGAGGAGACGCTCGAGGTCTCACGCCGGATCGAGCGCGACAAGGGCTCGACCTACCGTGTCAACGGCCGCGAGGTGCGCGCGCGCGACGTGCAGATCCTGTTCGCCGACGCCTCGACCGGCGCGCGCTCGCCCGCGCTCGTGCACCAGGGCCGCATCGGCGAGATCATCCAGGCCAAGCCCGAGCAGCGCCGCCGCGTGCTCGAGGAGGCGGCCGGCATCTCCGGCCTGCACGCGCGCCGCCACGAGGCGGAGCTGCGCCTGCGCGCCGCCGAGCAGAATCTGGCCCGCCTCGACGACGTGATCGGCCAGCTCGCGGCCCAGATGGAAGCCTTGAAGCGCCAGTCGCGCCAGGCGGTGCGCTACCGCGCGCTGTCGCAGCAGATCCGCAAGGCGGAGGCGACGCTGCATCATCTGCGCTTCGTCAACGCCACCACCGAGGTCGCGGAGGCCGAGCACGCCAAGGACTTAAGCATCCGCATCGTCGCCGAGCGCACCGGCGCACAGGCCGAGGCCGCGAAGCTGCAGGCGCTGGCCGCCGCGGCGCTGCCGGCGCTGCGCGAGGCGGAGGCCAAGGAAGCGGCCGCGCTGCAGCGCCTGGTGATCGCGCGCGAGACGCTCGACCGCGAGGAGACGCGCGCCCGAGAGCGCATGGCCGAGCTCGACCGGCGCATCGTGCAGCTCGACGAGGACATCGCCCGGGAGACCAAGCTGTCCGCCGACGCCGACGCCGTGATCGCGCGGCTTGCCGCCGAGCAGGAGGGACTCGAGCGCGAGGCCGCCGCGACCGCAGAACGGCGAGTGAGCGTCGATCAACGCGCCGCCGGCGCCGCCACCCAGGTTGCGGCGACCGAGCAGACCTTCGACCACATCACCAAGGCGCTCGCCGATCTCACGGCGCGCCGCCACGAACTCGAGAATGCCGCGCGCGGCCACGCCGACCGCCGCGCCCGCATCGAAAGCGAGCTTGCGGGCGTCACCGCCGAGTTCGAGCGCGTCACGGCGGAAGCCGCCGCAAGCGTCGACCTTGCGGCGCTGGCCGCCGCCGTCACCACCGCACAGGCGGCCATCAGCGAGGCCGAGGCCATCACGGTGCGGGCCGAGGCCGCCCATTCGGGCGCGCGCCAGGCGCTCGATGTCGCGCGCCAGCCGCTCACCGAGGCAGAGCGGCGCGCGAACCGGCTCGAGGCCGAGGCGAAGACGCTCGCCAAGGTGCTGCACGTCGACGCCAAGAACCTGTGGCCGCCGGTGATCGACCAGGTCGTGGTGGCGAAGGGTTTCGAGACCGCGCTCGGTGCGGCGCTCGGCGATGATCTCGATGCCCCGATCGAGGCGAACGCGCCCATGCACTGGGGCGGTGCGGCCGCGGACGGCGATCCTGCCCTGCCGGAAGGCGTCGAGCCGCTCGCCGCCCAGGTCACGGCGCCGAAGGAGCTGGCGCGCCGCCTGGCCCAGATCGGCATCGTGCCGACGCGCGCAGAAGGCGCCCGGCTCGTCGCGCAGCTCAAGCCCGGCCAGCGGCTCGTGTCGCGCGAGGGCGATCTGTGGCGCTGGGACGGCTTTGCGGTCGCGGCACATGCGCCGACCGGCGCCGCCCGCCGGCTCGCCGAGCGCAACCGGCTCGCCGACGTCGAGGCCGAGCTCAAGCTCGCGCGCGCCGACGTCGATACCCGCCGCGCCGTGGTGGCACAGGCGCAGGCCGAGGTCGCGACCACCTCCGAGGCGGAAACCGCAGCGCATGCGCGCCGGCGCGACCTGCAGCGCGAGGCGGACGCGGCGCGCGATCGTCACGCCGCCGCCGAGCGCGAGCTCGCCCGCATCACGGCGCGCCACTCGGCACTATCGGAAGCGAAAACCCGGCTCGCGGCCAGCCAGGCCGAGGCGCAGACCGCCCACGACGATGCGCAGGCGGCACTCGCCGCGCTCGCTCCGACCGATACGATCGAGGCCGAGCTCGGCGAGATACGCGCGCGCCTGACCGACGAGCGCGCCAGGCTTGCCGAGGTGCGGGCCGAGGCGCAGGCGCTCGCGCGCGAGGTCGAGCTTGCGGAGCGGCGACTTTCGGCCATCCGCACGGAGAGCTCGGCGTGGAACGAGCGACGCCAGAGCGCGACGACGCAGATCGAGACCCTGCAGGCGCGCCAGACCGAGACCCGCGCCGAGCGCGCCGGCCTGCAGGACGCGCCGCAGGCCTTTGCCGAGCAGCGCAGCGCGCTGATCACGCAAATCCAGGAGGCCGAGGGAAGCCGACGCGGCGCCGCCGACGCGCTCGCGAACGGCGAGAACGCGCTCGCGACCGCCGACAGGGCGGCGCGGGCCGCGCTCGAGGCCATGGGCACGGCGCGCGAGGATGCGGCCCGCGCCGAGGAACGTCACGAGGCAGCGAAGCGCCGGCTCACCGACGTCGCGCACGAGATCCGCGAGATGCTCGAAGTAGAGCCATCGGAAGTCGCCGCCATGGCCGAGATCACGGCCGAGACGGTGCTGCCGCAGGTCACCGAGATCGAGACCGAGCTGGAGAAGCTGCGGCGCAGCCGCGAGAACATCGGCGCCGTCAACCTGCGCGCCGAGGAAGAGCTGCGCGAGGTCGAGGCCCAGCACGGCTCGCTCACCACCGAGCGCGAGGATCTCGGCGAGGCGATCAAGCGCCTGCGCACCGGCATCCTCAGCCTCAACAAGGAGGCGCGCGAGCGCCTGCTCGCCTCGTTCGAGGTGGTGTCGACCCACTTCAAGCGGCTGTTCACCGAATTGTTCGGCGGCGGCACCGCCGAGCTGCAGCTGATCGAGCACGAGGACCCGCTCGAGGCCGGCCTCGACATCCTGGCGAAGCCGCCCGGCAAGAAGCCGGCGACGCTCTCGCTGCTCTCCGGCGGCGAGCAGGCGCTCACCGCCATGGCGCTGATCTTCGCGGTGTTCTTGACCAACCCGGCGCCGATCTGCGTGCTCGACGAGGTGGACGCCCCGCTCGACGATCACAACGTGGACCGGTTCTGCGACCTGCTGGACGAGATGACGCGCTCCACCGACACGCGCTTCGTCATCATCACCCACAATCCGATCACCATGGCGCGCATGAACCGCCTGTTCGGCGTCACCATGGCGGAGCGCGGCGTGTCGCAGCTGGTCTCGGTCGACCTCGAAGGCGCCGTGCGCATCCGCGATCAGCAGGTGGCGTAGGTCGACCCCAGCGTCACGGCGCTGCCCCGACCCGCACGCCTTTGGCGCGCAGACGCGCGATCAGTGCGGCATCGCCGATGCTCGACAGAGGAGATACACGCTTGAGCGCCGGCAGATCGAGCAGCCGCTCGAGATGCCGACGTTCGCGCGGCAGATCGAGCTCCTCGAGCTGGTCGAGACCGACCAGGTGCTCGACATCGATGGCATTGAGGAGCGCGATCGTCTGAAGGCTGCGCAGGTTGACGCAACGCGCGACGCCCTCGACGCTGTCGATGTCGAACTCGTGAGTTTCGCCGTCCCACGAGTAGAAACAGTAGCGATAGATTTCGCTGCCGCCATCGAACGTGATGGTCTCGACCCGCGCGAGATCGGCGTCGGTCAGCGGATAGCGGATGAGGTAGTCGTAGGCCTCGCGGAGGAAATGGTAGCCGGCGAGGCCGCCGAGATCGACGTGATACGGCAGCACGAAATCGGCGAGGTCCTGCGGCGTTGCAAGATCGAGCGCGTCCGACTCGATCAGCGCGGAGAGCACCGCGAGCTTGAGATTGGGATCGCGGAACGGTGCACCCGGCGCGCCCGACGCTGGCGGATAGACCATCGGCCCTTTGGGCGGATAAACCGCATCGCGCACGAAGAAACCGATGCTGTACAATTCGTCGCCGTGAAACTCGGCGATTGTCCGATAGCGATCGGGCAGATCGGCGACGTAGTGGCTGGCCGCGTAGACCTCCATGCGGCCGGAAAAGCGCAGCGCCGGAAATGCTGCCAGCGCTTCCCGTTGCGACATGCCGATCCGCAACCCGGCGACCGTGATGGTGGCGGGAAAGGGATGACGGAAGTACAGTTGCCCGATATGATCGGTGACATCGAGCCACGCGTCGAATCCATAGGTATTGAAGATCGCCGTGACGCGCCCGGCGTCATGCGGGGCCGGCGGCCGCCAGCGCCCGCCGAGGGCCGCGCTCAGCGCTTCGCGATCGCTGCCGGGGCGCAACGCCGCCAGAGCCGGAAAGTCGATCGGCTTGTCCACTATTTGCCCCGCGCGCATGCCATGAGATTTGGTTGCGGCACCCTGCCGCCGGGTTCAATGGCGGAGCGCATGTGAGGTGAGCACCGACAGGCGGCCGCCGCCCACTTGGAAAGGAAGTCGTGGAACGACGCTGAGGAGTCGCGTCTGCGGGGCGCGTTCCATTTGAACCTCCTATCGGGCGAGCCGCCGCCGCAGCCTCATTGATCGGGCGTCCCAACTCGGCGACGGCCTGGTCCGACGTTTGAAATCGACCTTTGCTCCGACTTGTTGATCCATCCATGATACGACACGTGCACTGCATGGATTCCCTGGCGAGCGGCGCAACATACCCTATGGGGCCTATCTTTTTCGCAAAGGCAGCGATCCAGGCGTCCCACATGTGTGAACGCAATCATCAACACGCCGAATGGATGCCGCTCTTCCACAAGACTTGAGGCGCGCGCTCGACGAGCTGGCGCAAGGCCGCTCACAGCGCGAGCTGGCGCGGCGGGCGGAGGCGATCTCGCAGCGCTACCGCGGCGGGGAGACTTCGGGCGCCGCCGTCCGTGACGGCGACGACGCCCTCGCCTACGCGCTCACCCGCATGCCGGCCACGTACGCAGCGGCAAGCGCGGCACTGGCGGCGGTCCGCAACGCCTGCGCCGGCTTCGCGCCGCGCACGCTGGTCGACGCCGGCGCCGGCCCCGGCACCGCGACGTTCGCGGCCGCCGAAGCATTCGCCACGCTCGGCACGGCTCTGCTGATCGACGACAATCCGCATTTGCGGGCGCTCGGGCTCACGCTTGCCGAGAACGCGGCGGCGACGCGAACCACGGCCTATCTCGATGGCGATGTGCTCTCCGCGCTGGCGATCGCGGCGCCCGCCGATCTGGTCATTGCCAGCTACGTGATCGGCGAGGTTTCGCCCCGCTCGCTCGGACGCGTCGCCGACGCGCTGTGGGAAGCGACAGCCGACATGCTGGTCGTGATCGAGCCCGGCACGCCGGCCGGCTTCGCCCGCATCCGGACGCTCCGCGCGCGTCTGATCGCGCAAGGCGCGCATGCGATCGCGCCCTGCCCGCACGACCTCCCCTGCCCGGTGGTCGATCCGGACTGGTGCCACTTCTCGCAGCGCCTGCCCCGCTCGCGCGAGCATCGCCAGGTCAAAGGGGCGACTCTCGCGTTCGAGGACGAGAAGTTCGCCTACGTGGCGCTGGCGCGCCGGCGCCGGCCGATAACCGGCGCGCGCGTGCTCGCCCATCCGCGCGTCGGCAAAGTCGAGGTGAGCGCCAAGCTGTGCACCACGCACGGTATCGTCACGGCGACGGCGAGCCGGCGCGATCGGGAGCGCTACGGCACCCAGAAGCGCTGGAGCTGGGGCGACCAGGTGGCTTGGCCAAAGCCCTCGACCTGAGGCCGCTCACGATTGAATTCGCCAAGTAATCTAATGGCTTGTGCCCAGACGCCAACCTTGGGCAGCGGCCCCGGAGCCTGCCCCAGTTCCGTCCGCCAACCTGCTGCATTACATTGGGCCTGCGAATCCCGATGCGCCGCAATTCCGCGTCGCGACTGGCCGTCCCCGAAGGGAGTGCTGCGATGGGTACCGTAGGCTGGATCATCCTCGCCGTTATCGTCGTTCTCGCGATCTGGGTGATCATGAACTACAACTCGCTCGTCGCCCTGCGGCAGCGCGTCAATCAGGCGTTCGCGGATGTCGACGTGCAGCTGAAGCAGCGTCACGACCTCATCCCCAACCTGGTCGAGACCGTGAAGGGCTATGCGGCGCACGAGCGCGGCACCCTCGAGGCGGTGATCCAGGCGCGCAACGCGGCCGTGGCGGCGCAGGGGCAGGGACCGGCCGCGCAGGGCGCCGCCGAGAACGCGCTGTCGGGCACGCTGCGCCAATTGTTCGCACTGCAGGAGAGCTATCCCGACCTCAAGGCCAACGCCAACTTCCAGCAGCTGCAGGCCGAGCTGACCGACATCGAGAACAAGATCGCGGCATCGCGCCGCTTCTTCAACAACTCGGTGAGCGAGTACAACACCAGCATCCAGGTGTTTCCTGCCGCGCTGTTCGCCGGCATGTTCGGCTTCACCCAGCGCACGTTCTTCGACCTCGGCGATGACCGCAAGACGGTCGAGACCGCACCGCAAGTGAAGTTCTGACGTGAAGTTCTGACGTGAAGTTCTGAACCGCGGCTCTCGTGCCCCGACGCGCTTGGCCGGCGCCGGGACTTCGCGCGCCGCCGCGCCAATGCGCAGATGGCGTCACATGACGCGCAGATGAGGTAGGGACGGCATGGCCGCCTACGGGCTTTATACCCATATCCAATCCAACAAGCGGCGCTCCATCGCGCTGCTGATCGGGCTTTTCTTCCTCGTCTACGTGCTGGTCTTCGCCGGCGCGCTCGTCGCCGAGGCGCTGTCGTACCCGGCCTCGCTCGACTACCTGCTGCGGCGCGCCTGGCACGACCTGATCGTCGCCTCGCCGTGGGCGACCATCGGGACGATCCTGTGGATCCTCATTGCCTACCGCTTCCATCAGTCGATGATCGACGCCGTCACGGGGGCTGCCGACGTCACCCGCCAGGAGCAGCCGCGGCTCTACAACCTCCTGGAAAACCTGTGCATCTCGCGCGGCATCACGATGCCGAAGCTGAAAGTGATGGATACCGACGCGCTCAACGCCTTCGCGACCGGCATGAACGAGAAGCAGTATTCAATCACCGTCACGTCGGCGCTGCTCGCCCGTCTCGACGATGCCGAAATGGAGGCCGTGCTCGGCCACGAGCTCACCCACATCCGCAACGGCGATGTGCGCATGATGGTCGTCGCCGTGATCATCGCCGGCGCGATCGGCTTCTTCGCCGAGCTGCTCTTCCGCTTGTGGTTCAATACCGGCATCTCGTTCGGCGGCGGCCGCTCGCGCAGCAGCGACGAGGACCGCGGCAAGGGCGGCAACATGGTCGCCATCGTGATCGCGGTGGCGCTGATCGCGATCGCCTGGCTCCTCTCGGTGGTGATCCGCCTGGCGCTGTCGCGCCAACGCGAGTACCTCGCCGATGCGGGCTCGGTGGAATTGACCAAGAATCCCGACGCGATGATCTCGGCGCTGCGCAAGATCGAGGGGCGCGGCGAGCTGCAGGGGGCGACCTCCGCCGTCATGGAGCTGTGCGTCGACAACCCCCGCGAGGGATTCAGCGACGTCTTCGATACCCATCCGACGGTCGAGAAGCGTATCGCGGCGCTGATCAAGTTCGCCGGCGGCCATGATCCGGGGCCGATCGCGCTCGAGCCGCCTGCCCAGCCCGGCGAGCTGCCGCCTACCGGGCCATGGAGCGCCGCACCGAGCACCGACGAGCAGCAGGCGCCAAGCCTGCCGCCGCAAGGCGGGCAACCCTTCCTGCCGAACGATCCGCCAGTTCACCTCGGCGGCGATCCGCCGCCTCCGCCGATTCCAGGCAAGGACGGTCCGTGGGGGCCGCATAACTGAACGTGATCCCCGTAACCGGTTGCCACGTATCAGCTATGGGTAGGCACGCGTTCGGAATCGGTCATGCTGCTGCCACGACAGGCTCGTTCATGCGCCGGCGGTAGCGGCATGCGCCCCGATGTCGGAAAGCGCTCCCGACTCCCGAAACATATCCACAGGCTCAGCAGGTTGCCGCAGCGGTAAATTCGCGAATCGCCGTGAGGCGACGTACGAATGGATTTATGCTGCGATTCGGTCATGTTTCTGCCGTAGGGGGCCACTCGTTCTGAGTGCGTCGTAACCGACGTCACGAATCGGGGAAGGAACTTCCATGTCCAAGCCAGCAGTCATCATCGTGGGGGCCGACAAGGGCGGCGTTGGCAAGACGACGGTAACGCGGACGCTGCTCGACTACTTCACCGCGCGGAAGATTCCGATCAGGGCGTTCGACACCGAGGCGCCGAAGGGCACGCTCAAGCGCTTCCACCTCGACGTCACCGACGTGGTCGACGTGACGCGGGTGCCGGATCAGATGCAAATCTTCGACACGCTCACCGACTCGACCGTGACGGTGATCGACGTGCGCGCCGGCCTGCTCTCGCCCACCCTCAACGCGCTGCGCGACATCGGCTTCCTCGACGCGGCGCGCAAGGGGCAGATCACCTTCTCGGTCTTCCACATCCTGGGCCCCTCGGTCGCCTCGCTCGACGAGATCGCCGATACCGCCGAGCACATGGTCGACGCCAAGTACTTCCTGGTGAAGAACTTCATCAACAATACGCACTTCTTCGAGTGGGACCAGGCGACCTACAACTCGTACTTCAAGCGGATCAAAGACGCGGTCGAGGTGACCATTCCGAAGCTCAACGAGATGGCGTGCGAGCAGGTCGAGCTCGCCTCGGTGCCCTATCTCTCCTTCATCGCCAACAAGGGTCCGAACGGCGAGAGCGCCGCCTACTCGTTCGTGCTGCGCGGCTATGTGCGCCACTGGCTCGGCCACGTGTGGGCCGAGTACGACCGCATCAAGCTCGTCGACATCGTCAGCCCGAAAGACCAGGTACGCATTCAGGCGGCGCGCTGAGCGCGCCTTGCGGCGAGCCGAGCGAGCCGATCACGAAGCGGCGTCATGATGTAGTGTCGCTTTCGCATCCGAAGCTCGCAAGCAGCCGTTCGGAGACTTCGGATTTCGCGGCACTAATGTTGGAGCATGATCCTTTCCGAAAAGCCCTGGCCGCGTTTCGGGATCATGCTCGCGTCGCCGGTGTCGAGAATCGCATGAGCCGCCCGACCCACGTGTACATCGTTGCGTCGCCGCGGCCGCGCAGCGGCAAGACATTGCTCGCGCGCGCCTTGGCCGAGTTCTTTCTCACCGATGGCCGCCCGGTCGGCACCTTCGATCTCGACACCCTCGACGC
This sequence comes from Xanthobacteraceae bacterium, assembly GCA_035293985.1. Classification (GTDB taxonomy): domain Bacteria; phylum Pseudomonadota; class Alphaproteobacteria; order Rhizobiales; family Xanthobacteraceae; genus JAVDCA01. The sequence goes on along the minus strand of DATGLS010000012.1, from coordinate 133,187 downwards.
GACGCTGGCGCGGTTCCTGCCCAAGCTCACCGTGCGCGCCGACATCGCCGACACGCGCGGGCAGGTCGCCCTGTTCGACGAGCTGATCATCGCCAACGAGAAGCCGAAAGTCGTCGACGTGAGCGCGCATGCCTACGAGCCGTTTCTCAGGGTAATGGAGCAGATCGGCTTTGCGACCGAGGCGCCGCGCGTTTCGGTCGGCCCCGTGATCCTGTTCGCGGCCACTGCCGAGCCCGTGTCGGTGCGGGCCTATGCGCGGCTGCGCGAGCGCTTCCCCGGCCTCGCGCTGGTGCCCGTCTACAACGACGGCATCATGCGCGGGCACAAGCTGCGCACTGATTTTCCCGCCACCAGCGCGACCGCGCTGCCGCTGCATCTGCCGATGCTGTCGCCGTCGCTGCGCGCCATCGTCGACGCGCCGGGGTTCTCGTTCACCGAATTCCGCCGCAGCCCGCCGACCGACATGCGCGATATCCTCGGCGACGAGCTCAATTCCTGGCTCAAGCGGGTCTATCTTCAGTTCCGCGAGATGGAGTTGCGGCTGCTGCTCACCAACCTGCGTGGCAGCCTGCGGGGCGCGTCGCCGGAGCCGCCGCCCGACGAGGCGCGACCGCCGGCGTGAAGCGGTTTGCGCCTCAGTGCCCCTCGAACGTCACCAGCGTGCGCACCGGCACGTCGAGGCGGCGGATCTTGTCGGCGCCGCCGAGCTCCGGCAGGTCGACGATGAAGCAGGCCGCGAGCACGTCGGCCCCCATCTGGCGCAGGAGCTTGACGGCGCCTTCGGCGGTGCCGCCGGTCGCGATCAGGTCGTCGACCAGGATCACGCGCTCGCCCTTCTCGACGGCGTCCTCGTGCATCTCCATCTCGTCGATGCCGTATTCGAGCGAATAGGCGATCGACACGCGCTTGTGCGGCAGCTTGCCCTTCTTCCGGATCGGCACGAATCCCGCCGACACCTGATGCGCGACCGCGCCGCCGAGGATGAAGCCGCGCGCCTCCATGCCGGCGACCTTGTCGATCTTCGAGCCGGCCCAGGGCTGCACCAGCTCGTCGACCGCGCGGCGGAACGCGCGGGCATTGCCGAGCAGCGTCGTGATGTCGCGAAACATGATCCCGGGCTTGGGATAGTCCGGGATCGCGCGGATCGCGGCCTTGAGGTCGGTTTCCAGAGCGGTGGTCGCCATCGGTGAGCTCATCGAGGGGGTGGAGATCGCGCGGGCGGGCTTGCGGCGCTGCACACCATGGCGAACCGGGGGCCCGATCGCAACCGGGGCAATTGATGAATTCATGATTCCTTAGGTCATTTCACGCTGTCGCGGAGATAGCCCTCGTCTACGAAGCGGGCGCGGTCGTAGGCCGTGTCGGCCGGCACGAGCCCGGCCGCCTTGACGTTGTCGAACACGCGCCGGAGGCTCGCGTCGGTGAGCGTGAGGTCGCGGGCGAGCACGTCCATGCGCGCGGTATCCTCGAGCGCGCGCCGCGCATAGGCGGGGGTCGTGCGCAGCTCGCGGGCGCCGAGTGCGGCGGACTCGTCGGGATGCGCGAACATGTAGTCGGTGCCGCGCCGCAGCGCGCGCAAGAAGCCGACCAGCGCGGTGCGATGCGCCCGCGCCCAGGTGGTGTCGACCACGACCGAGGTGAACTGGTAGTCGGGCACGAGCTTGGCGATCGGCCCGAGGTCGGAGAAGCCGGCGGCGTCGGCCTCGTAGCTCAGCGGATAAGGCTGCAGCCCGGCGTCGATCTTGCCTTCCTTGAGCAAACGGGCGCGCGTCGGCGAGCCGCCGACCGCCTCGATCTTGACGTCGGCGAGCGCAAAACCGCCGGCCCTCGCGATGTCTGCGACGAAGAAGGTCGTCCCCTCCTTCATCGACACCACGCCGATGGTCTTGCCCTTGAGGTCGGCGAGCGACTTTATTGCCGGCTGGGCGATGATGTAGTGCGGCGGCCGCTGCGCCGTGCCGGCGACGGCCCGCAGCGGCCCACCCGCGTAGGCTTGGACGATGAGATTCTCGATCGACGTGATGCCGATCTGCTTGGTGCCGGCGCGCAGGTCGTCGGAGATCCTGTCCGAGCCGTCGTAGACCTCGACCGCGACGTCGAGACCTTCCTGCTTGAGGAAGCCGTGCTCGATCGCGGTCCAGACCGGCAGGTAGAAGACGGTGCGCGAGACGACGCCCACGTGCAGCGTCGTCTGGGCCGAGGCGACGGACGGCGCAAGCAGAAGCGCGAGGGTTGCGACGAGGAGCGTGCGCATGGGGCGCTCAACGCTTCTGCGGAGTCATCAAATCCTCCGCCTTGAAGTACGTGCGTGCATGGGCGACGAGCTCGCCGTCGGTCGGATGGTCGACCGTCTCGATCCCCTTGATCCGGCTCATCAGCGCCGGATCGTGATGATGGATGTGCTTGACCAGCTCGGTCTTGGCGTTGGCAGGCCCGGTGATGAGAATTGCGCCCGCATCCGCCATCGCCTCGACCACGCGGCGATAGAAGTCCTCGTCCTCGGCCGCATGCCCGCTGCCGATCGCGTTCGCCTTGTGATGGATGTGGCGGGTCGGATCGTGCGGGTGGATGACCAGTTTGTCGGCATCGCCCGGATTGAAATGAAAGACGCGCGCCTCGTGATGGTCGATCCAGATCACGACATGAAAATGGGCCATGGAATGCTCCCTTTCCTGGCGCGTAGGTCGGGCGGTGCCGTTGCGCCGCCCACGCGCCCGAAGGAGATATGTGCAACGCGTGGGCAAACTCGCAACGGCGGCTTTGCCCACCCTACTTTTTCTTCCCCAGCACCCGTCCCGCCACCGCGTCGAGCTTCCTGATCAGCTTCGGATCACGCGCATCGGGCGCCGTGATGATGGCCGTGTCGAGCGCGCGGTCGGAGCCGATCGGGCACGGCTCGTGCTCGCGGGGAAAATCGCGCGCGAGCCGCGCCACCAAGTGCTTCGCCTTCTCGGCATTGGCGGTGAGCACCTTGATGATGTCTTGCACGGTGACGGCATCGTGGTCGGGGTGCCAGCAGTCGAAATCGGTGACCATCGCGACGGTCGCGTAACAGATCTCGGCTTCGCGCGCGAGCTTCGCCTCCGGCATGTTGGTCATGCCGATCACCGAATAGCCGAGCTGCTTGTAGGTGAGACTCTCGGCGAGCGAGGAGAACTGCGGGCCCTCCATGCACACATAGGTGCCGTCGCGCACCACCTGAATGCCCTCCGCCATCGCGGCTTCGGCGAGATGGATGCGCAGCCGCGGCGACACCGGGTGCGCCATCGAGACGTGGGCGACGCAGCCTTTGCCGAAGAACGAGCTCTCCCGCTTGTGCGTGCGGTCGACGAACTGGTCGATCAGCACGAAGGTGCCGGGCGGCAGCTCCTCCTTGAACGAGCCGCAGGCGGAGAGCGAGACGATGTCGGTGACGCCGGCGCGCTTCATCACGTCGATGTTGGCGCGGTAGTTGATGTCGGACGGCGACAGGCGATGCCCGGCATCGTGGCGCGACAGAAACACCACCGGCAGGCCTTCGATCTCGCCGACCCGCAGTGCCGCCGACGGCTCGCCCCACGGGCTCTTGATCTTCTTGCTGCGCACTTTCTCCAGGCCCGGCAGATCATAGATGCCCGAGCCGCCGATGATACCGAGCACCGATCTGGTCATGAACCCACCCTAGAAGGCAATGGCGAGTAGTGAATAGCGAGTAGCGAATTGGGAAAGGAAGGTGATCCGTTCCCAGCTGCAAGCTTCTACTCGCTACTCGCGATTCGCCATCCGCCATTCGCTTACGCCCATAAACGAAGGGCCCCGGATGGGGCCCTTTGTCAACACCACGATGCGCCGGTGCGCCTCAGTGCACGTCCGCCCACACCTTGCGTTTGGTGAAATAGAGCAGCCCGGCGAACACCACCAGGAAGATCATCACCTGGAAGCCGATGCGGTGGCGTGCGTCGAGGTGCGGCTCCGCCGCCCACATCAGGAAGGCGGCGACGTCCTTGGCGTATTGGTCCACCGTCTGCGGCGAGCCGTCGGTGTACTCGACCTGCTTGTCGGTCAGCGGCGGCCGCATGCCGATCGCGTGGCCCGGGAAGTACTTGTTGTAATAGGTGTTGGGCGGCAGCGTGAAGTCCGCAGGTTTGTCCGAGAATCCCGTCACGATGGCGTGGATGTAGTCGGGGCCCGCTTCCTGGTAGGGCACGACCATGTCGATGAGGAAGCGCGGGAAGCCGCGCTTGTAGCCGCGCGCCTTGGCGAGCACAGACATGTCTGGCGGCAACGCGCCGCCGGTCACCTGGCGCGCCTGGGCGTCGTTCTCGAACGGCGGCGGGAAGTGATCGGCCGGGCGCCCATTGCGCTCGATCGTCTCGCCCTGGTCATTCACGTCCTTGACCTTGAAGTCGGACGCGATCGCGGCGACCTGCGCCTCCGTGAAGGCGGGACCGCCCGGCTCGCCGAGATTGCGGAACGACAGCAGCTTGAGGCTGTGACAGTTCTTGCAGACCTCGTTGTAGACCTTGAAGCCGCGCTGCAGCTGCGCCTGGTCGAAGGTGCCGAACGGGCCGGCGAACGACCACTTCTGCATCGGCGGATTCTCGGCCTCCTGCGCCGCGGCCCGCGTGCTCGAGCCCACGAGGCCGACGAGGCCCGCGACGCCCACGGCGAGGCCGACGAGCAGCACGGCCGCCACCGACTTCGCCTTCTTGAGCACGGCGTCGGCGATCGAGTTCGGCTGCGGTCGCGGCGTCTCGATCAGGCCGACGAGCGGCATGACGATGAGGAAGAACGCGAAATAGATGCAGGTGCAGACGCCGGCGATCAACGTCAGCGGATAGACCGGCTGCTGCGATCCGAGATAGCCGAGCGCGATGCAGTCGGCGACGAAGATCCAGAAGCACCACTTGTAGATCGGCCGATAGCGCGCCGAGCGCACCGGCGAGGTGTCGAGCCAGGGCACGAAGGCGAGCACCACGATCGACGAGAACAGGGCGGTCACACCCAGGAGCTTGTTCGGAATCGAGCGCAGGATCGCGTAGAACGGCAGGTAGTACCACTCGGGCACGATCTCGGGCGGCGTCTGACCCGGGTTGGCCGGGATGTAGTTGTCCGGATGCATCAGGTAGTTCGGGATGTAGAACACGAACCACGCGAAGAAGATGCAGAACACGGCGAGCCCGAACGCGTCCTTGGCGGTCGCGTAGGGCGTGAACGGCACCGTGTCCTTCTCGGACTGCGGCTCGACCCCATCCGGATTGTTCTGGCCCGCGACGTGCAGCGCCCAGATGTGCAGCACCACGACGCCGGCGATCACGAATGGCAGCAGATAGTGCAGCGAGAAGAAGCGCTGCAGGGTCGGATTGCCGACCGCGTAGCCGCCCCACAACCAGGTGACGATCGGCTCGCCGACCACCGGGATGGCCGAGAACAGGTTGGTGATGACGGTCGCGGCCCAGTAGCTCATCTGGCCCCACGGGAGCACGTAGCCCATGAAGCCGGTCGCCATCATCAAGAGGTAGATGATCACGCCGAGGATCCACAGAACCTCGCGCGGCGCCTTGTATGATCCGTAATAGAGGCCGCGGAACATGTGAATGTAGACGGCGAAGAAGAACGCCGAGGCGCCGGTCGCATGGATGTAGCGCAGCAGCCAGCCGTAATTCACGTCGCGCATCAGGTACTCGACGGAATTGAAGGCGAGGTCGACGTTGGGCGTGTAGTGCATCACCAGCACGATGCCGGTGATGATCTGCACGCCGAGCATGAAGGAGAGAATTCCGCCGAACGTCCACCAGTAGTTCAGGTTGCGCGGCGTCGGATAGCCGACGAAGGAGCCGTGCAGCAGGCCGATGATCGGCAGGCGCCGTTCGAACCATTTGAGAAACGCGTTCTGCGGCTGATAGGTCGAAAGTCCGCTCATGTGTGCCGTCTCGGGTGTGGTCTCGGAATGGGCCGGCCGATCAGCCGATCTGGATCTTGGAGTCGCTGACGAACTTGTAGGGCGGGATCGCGAGGTTCAGCGGCGCGGGGCCTTTGCGGATGCGCCCGGACGCGTCGTACTGGGAGCCGTGGCACGGGCAGAACCAGCCGTCATACTCGCCCTGATTGGCGAGTGGGATGCAGCCGAGGTGGGTGCAAATGCCGATCAGCACCAGCCACTGCTCGTGGCCGGCCTGGACGCGCGACTGGTCGGTCTGCGGGTCCTTGAGATCATCGACCGGCACCGCGCGGACCTCGTCGATCTCCTTCTTGGTGCGATGGCTGATGAAGATCGGCTTGCTGCGCCAGAAGACCTTGATGACCTGCCCTTCGGCGATCGGGGCGAGGTCGACCTCGATCGGCGCGCCGGCAGCGATCGTCGAGGCATCGGGATTCATCTGCCCGATCAGGGGTATCAGCGTGGCGGCGGCACCGATGGCGCCGATCGCGCCGGTGGCAATATAGAGAAAATCACGCCGCGTCGGCTCGGCCGCTGACATCGTCGTCACGATCGTGGTTCCTTTCCGTTCGCTCGGGCCGCCTGTGCGGCAGACCCCCTTGGCGCCCCATGCGGAGCCACCCCCCATACCCGGCGGGAAACCCGACCGCGGGCCGACCCTGGGGCAGGCGACCAAGCGGCGCGATCTCGCGGCGTTCTATTGGCACCACTGGAATAATAGCGCAAGTCCGACGAAAGGAACTCGGTGGAAGGCGCTCGATCGGCGGCGATTTCGCCGCATCAGCCTGATGGACACCCCGGTAGCACCGCGCATGCGCATTGCCCTTTTCGAGCCAGACATCCCGCAGAACACCGGGACGATTCTCCGCCTCGCCGCCTGCATGGGGATCGAGGCGCATCTCATCGAGCCGGCCGGCTTCCCGACCAGCGACCGCGCCTTCCGTCGCGCCGGCATGGACTATCTCGATCAGGTCGAGCTGGTGCGGCACGTGTCGTGGGACGCCTTTGCGGCCTGGCGGCAGGCGCAAGGGCTGCGGCTCGTGCTCTTCACCACGCGCGCCGCGACCTCCTACCTCGACCATGTCTACGAGACGCGCGACATCCTCCTGTTCGGCCGCGAATCCTCCGGCGTGCCGCAGGCCGTGCATGCGGCCGCCGAGGTGCGACTGAAGGTTCCGCTGCGGCCCACGATGCGATCGCTCAACGTCGCGATGACGTGCGCGATGGCGGTGGGGGAAGCGCTGCGGCAGATGGGCGGGATGGCGAATAGTGAATAGCGAATGGCGAATTGGACACCCGGACGCTACTATTCGCTAATTCGCCACTCGCTATTCGCTGATCACATGGACGCCGGACAGCTCGAGGGACGTAAAGCGCGCGCGCGGGCATGGTTCGAGAGCCTGCGCGACGACATCTGCGCGGCACTCGAGTCGCTCGAGGACGCGGCGCCTGCTGCCCTTTATGGCGCGATCGCCGGCCGCTTCGTGCGCACGCCGTGGACGCGATCCGACCATACGGGCGCGGCGGGCGGCGGCGGCACCATGGCCCTGATGAAGGGGCGCCTGTTCGAGAAGGTCGGCGTGCACGTCTCGACCGTTTTCGGCGAGTTCGCGCCCGAGTTTCGTGTGCAGATCCCGGGCGCCGAGGCCGACCCGCGCTTCTGGGCGTCGGGCATCTCGCTGATCGCCCACCCGCTCAATCCGAACGTGCCGGCCGTGCACATGAACACGCGCTTCGTCGTCACCACCAAGGCGTGGTTCGGCGGCGGCGCCGATCTCACCCCGGTGCTCGCCGCGCGCCGCACTCAGGACGATGCGGACACCCGCGACTTTCATGCCGCCATGCGGGCCGCCTGCGACGCGCACCCCGCGGTCGCGCCCTACGACAAGTTCAAGAGGTGGTGCGACGAGTATTTCTTCCTCAAGCACCGCGACGAGATGCGCGGGATCGGCGGCATCTTCTACGACTACCTCGCGTCCGGCGAGTGGGACGCCGACTTCGCCTTCACGCAGGAGGTCGGCCGCGAATTTCACAAAATCTATCCAGCGCTGGTGCGGCGAAACATGGCGCTGCCGTGGAGCGAGGCCGCGCGCGAGGAGCAGCTCGTCCGGCGCGGCCGCTATGTCGAGTTCAACCTGCTCTACGACCGCGGGACCATCTTCGGCCTCAAGACCGGCGGCAATGTCGACTCGATCCTCTCCTCGATGCCGCCGGTGGTGAAATGGCCATAGGCGGAAAGCCCCACTCGTCCCAAGCTTGCGAGCTCCGTCGACGCCCCTCATGGTTGTTCGGCGGTCCGCCCTCGTTATAATCGACTTCACAGGTACCACTTCGAGAGCGGGAACGGCGGGACCCTCACACCATGGGCCGGCGCGACGATCTGCTCGCGACCATCGAGGCCGTCCACGCGGCCGGGCTCGACGCGGAGCTTTGGCCGCAGGCGCTTGCCGCAACGGCGGATGTTGTCGGCGGCAATGCCGCTTCCCTGGAGGTCGTCGACCAAGAAGCCTGTCGCCACCGGGAAATGCATTCCTATCGCCTGCCCGGCGCCGAGGAGATCGCCTTTCGCGAAGATTTCCTGACGGACGTCAACGTTCGCTTTCGCGCCATTGCGCGCCTGAAGCTTCGAGAGCTGACGTGGGACTACGAGATTCTTGACGAAGCCGTCATGCAGCGCTCGTCGTTCTATGTGGAAATCATGCCGCGTTTCGATATCCGCTGTTTCTTAGCCGGTGTCGTCCACAAGACCGAGCGCGAATTTGCCACCGTCGCGGTGCACCGCTCACCCCGCCTGGGGCATGTGCAGCAGGACGGGATCGCGCTGATGCGGACGGTCGTCCCACACCTGCAACAGGCGTTCGACGTCGGGCGACGGCTTAGGTCGGCGGAGGCAGCCAAATTCGACTTGGAGCGTGCGCTCGATGCCCTTGACGACGGCGCCGCGCTGATCAAAGCGGACGGTGCGATCGCCTACGCCAATGCCGCATCATTGGCGATTGCGCGCCGCATCGACGGCATCACGTTCCGAAAGGGCGCTATTGCCATCGAGGACGCCAACGCCCGCGTCCGGTTCGCTGAGGCAATCGCCGCGGTGCTGTCGCTTTGCAACGGGGAGCCGCGCTCCCCGACGGCATCGGACCTCTTCGTCCCGCGGCGATCCGGCGGCCCGCCTTATCTGATCTCCGTGCGTCCGCTGCTGGGCAACGAGCAAGCCCGAGTTGCCGAAGTGGTTGCGCTCGTCTTCATCCGCGACGCTTTGCAGACACGTTCGCGCTCAGCAAACGCTTTGCAGGAGGCGTTCGGCCTCACGCAAGCCGAGACCGATCTCGCACGGGCGCTGCAATCCGGCGTAAGGCTGATCAGCTATGCGCGCGCGCGAAGCGTAAGTCTCAACACGGTGTACACACATCTGCGCCACTTGCGGGAGAAGACGGGAACCAACCGCTTGCCGCAACTCATCAGCAAGCTGAATGCTGCGTCCCCTCTCTAGGGCGGCCCGAGCTCGAACTTCACGCCTACGGTCGCGACGACGCCGCTTTGGCCGACCTGCGTGCCCGGCCCGGTCGGCGAAAGCTGAAAGCTGCGATCAAGCAGCCTGAAATAGCGAGCCTCAGTGAACACCTTCACGTGCGGCGAAACATTGACCGACGCGCCCACGCCCGCCGTCGGGCCGAACAGAGTATGTGTCTGCGAGAGGTCCGACTGCGTAACCTTCACATTCCCGGCGGCGACCCCCATGAAGCCATTGTATTCGATAAAGCCCAGCACCCCCTGAGCTGCAAGCGTTCTTCCGATCACGACGTCAGCGGTTGCCAAGTTCTGGAGCTTGGACGTGGTGGCGCTGGAAAAGCTCGGCCCCTCGCTCCCCGATTGCGTGACGAACGGAAACAGCAGCGTTCCCTGCAGGCCGACGAAGCTGTTGTTCATCCCATTCCAGCGCGCGCCGAAGGTCGCCCCCGCGAGCCCCCCGTCGGCCTTGAGCTGCGTCTCCTCCATCGGGGTCCTGAGCGCGGTCCAGCCGCCCTCGATGCCCACGTTGAACTGGAACGGATTGCTGGTCAGCCACCTGCTTGGCGGCAGCGGCCGCGGTCCGTGCGGAGGGGTGGACGGCAAGGGACACCGCGGATACTTCAGGACCCGGTCCCTTAGTCTCTCAAGAATGTCCCTTGCGATAGCGACGTGGGCATTGGCGGCACGGTAGGCTCCACGTGAGACTCGTTGTGCTTTGTATTCTTGGGTTGCGCTGTTCAGTTGCTTACGCAGTTCAGAGAATACCGCGGCGATGCGGGTGAGCATCTCGCTGCGTTCGCCATCGGAAAGACACTGGTGAGGATTGGATTTCAGCTCGCCTTCGATCGTGTCGACGACGTTCTGATAGACAGCTGGCCCGCCGACATCGTTGATGTCGACAATTTGTGCCTGGCTCGTCGAAACCGCGAACGCCGACGCCGATACGGCAACGCACACCCCGAGAATGCGCAATCCACGCATCGCAATGCCCTCCAACGACATGGCCGATGCCGGACGCTAGGCTTGCGAGGTCGCAAGGCGCTTCATCAGATTCGATGAGGTCGAGCGATTGAGCACCTCCGTGACAATTTCGCCACATCCAGGCTCCCGTTCCGTCTCATCAGATTTGGTGACGACAACGGAGGACACGCTGCTGACAATGAGCCAGCCGGCGAGGAGCCGCCCCTCACGACGGGCGGCCCACATCGCAATCGCCGGTTGGCGCTCCGGCTGGCGATCCCCTATGATCGGCAATCTCGAGGTCCATGCAGCCGGTTGCGCCCGTGGGGAGCCGTCTGATGCCGCGCGGCGACGATCTCATCGCCACCATCGAGGCCATCCATGCGGCGGGCCTCGACCCGAACTGCTGGCCCGCCGCCCTCGCCCGCGCCGCACATCTCGGCGGCGGCGTCGCCGCGACCCTCGAGTTGTTCGACCGAACCACGTTGCGACATCGCGGGATGTATTCCTGGGGCATCCCGCGCCGCGACGAGATCGCCTACCTGGAGCATTTCGCCGCGCTCAATCCGCGCCTGCCGGGCGTCGCAAAGCAGCCGCTCGGCGGGCTCGCCTGGGACCGCCTGTTGCTGAGCGAAGAAACCATGCGGCAACACCCATTCTATGCCGAGTTCCTCCCCAGCATCGGCCTCCGCTGCTTCGTCGGCGCCGTCGTCGCCTCCTCCGAGGAGGAATTCGCGGGCTTCTGCATTCATCACGCGCCGAAGCAGGGCCATGTCGACCGGGCGGAAATTGCGCTGATGAAGCGCCTCGCTCCCCATCTGCGCCAGGCCTTCGACGTGGCGAGACGGCTTGAGACCGCGGGCGAGTTGCGGCAATCGCTCGAGCGCGCACTCGATTGGCTCGCCGATGGCGTGCTGTTGATGCGCCACGATGGGGCTGTCCTCTATGCGAACGAGGCCATGCAGGCGATCGCCCGGAGGGGCGACGGGCTCCAGCTGCGAAACAACCGCCTCGCGTTTGCCGCCAGCGAGCCGCATGATCGTCTGAACCTCGCGCTCTCCGCTATCGCGCGATTGCGAACCGGCGACATCGGTCATCCACCGGCGGCGGATTTTTCCGTTCCGCGAAGCTCGCAGGCCCCGCCCTATCTGGTCTCCGTGCGCCCCCTCCTCGGCCCGCGCGGGCGCGAGCACGCCGGGGCGGTCGCGATCGTCTTCGTGCGGGATACGGCGAGCCGGCATGCGGCCGCGATTTCAATCCTCCGCTCCGTCCTCGGGCTGACCGAGGCGGAAGCCCATCTGGCGCAGGCGCTGCAAGGGGGCATGACATTGGGCGCCTATGCCAAGGCCCATGCCATCAGCCTCAACACGGTCTACACGCACCTGCGCAGCATGCGGGAGAAGACCGGCTGCCGACGATTGCCCGAGCTGATCAGTCGGCTTAACGATCTCCGCGTCCCATTGCGGTCGAGGTGACGTCCCTCCGGTCGCCGGCCACGGCGGGGGCGCGACCGAGGGCGTCTCTCATCGGCGGCTCTCGTGCTAGGATGGCGACAGCCAACCGTGCGAGATCCCATGCAGAACGTCGAGCTCAACCTGCTCTACGACGGCGGCACCATCTTCGGGCTGAAGACCGGCGGCAATGCCGACTCGATCCTGTCCTCGATGCGGCCGGTGGTGAAATGGTCGTGAGCACTCCGACGAGCGCCCCCGACGACCCGGCCCCGCCCCGCCGGCTGCGCCGGCTGGTCCGCTCGGCGCTGTGGCGCTCGGCCGCGCGCGGGCTCGCCGCCGTGCTGGTGGTGAGCGTGATCGCGGTGCCGCTCGCCGCGCTCGGCTGGACCATGCTGGCGCTCTTCGCCGCCGTCACGGTCGGGCTCAATGTCGGGCTGTGGTCCGGGCGCGACAGCGGCCTTGCCTCGCTCGCCGGCGGGGCGCTGATGCCGGTCGTTGGCCTCATCATCGTGCTCACCTCCGACGTGCAGATCATCGGGCCCAATGCCGGCGCGATCGCGCTCGACGACATCGGACGCTTTCCCTATGCGGGGCGCTTTCATTTCACCGACGCGCGGATTGCGACCGAGTTCGCGACCTTGTCGAAGCGGCGCAGCGGTCTCATCTGGCGCGTCGGCTGGAAGGTTGCGCCGATCGTGCCGGGCAACTGGCGACCGTCCGAGCCGGTGCGCGCCTGGGCGGTTGCGCGCGTCTCCGGATACGGTCCGCTCGACTTTCGTACGCCGCGCAACTGGGAGCAGAGCTATCGCGCCGCCGTGCGCTACGTGCCGACCGCCTTCTCGCCCGCACATGTGGCGGTCGAGCGCGCGCTCGCCCGCTTCGACCTCACCGCTGCGCCCGGTGCGCCCCTGCTCTACTGGGTCGAGGAGCCGCACGCCGTCGTCGCCGACGAGCGCAACTTCCTCGCCTGGGTGATGTTCGGCGGCGTCGCGACTTGGCTGTTCTTCCTCATCGGCGAGGCGCTGCTGGTACCCATCAACGCCGACCCGCGCAGCGGGCCGCCGCAGCCAGGCGAGCGCCCGCGTGGCATCGAGCCCCTGTCGCAGCCCGCCAAGGGCGGCGCAGGTTGAACTGCCCGGCAATCCGGCAATGCGCGACGGACAGGCCCGCTACGCGATCTATTTCGTGCCGGCCGCTGATTCGGCGCTCTATCGCTTCGGCAGCGCCATGCTCGGCTACGATTGCTACACCGGTGCCGACCTGCCGCGCCCGGCCGATCTCGATATCGACGAGGCCGATTGGCGCGCGCTGACGGCGGAGCCGCGCCGCTACGGCTTCCATGCGACCCTGAAGGCGCCCTTTCGCCTTGGGCCGGCGCGGCGCGAGGACGAGCTCGCCGCTGCAGTCGCGGCCTTCGCGCGGGTGCCGCGCGCGATCGCGCGGATCGCGCCGCAGGTGCGCCTGCTCGGCGCCTTCACCGCGATCGTCCCGACCGCGCCGGTCGCGGCGCTCGATGCGCTCGCCGCGGCGTGCACCACGGAGCTCGATCCATTCCGCGCGCCGCTGTCGGCGCAGGAGCGCGCGCGCCGCAATCCTTCGCGCCTGAGCGAGCGGCAGGTGTGCCACCTCGATCGATGGGGCTACCCCTATGTGTTCGAGGATTTCCGCTTTCACATGACGCTGACCGGGCCGCTGCCGGCCGAGCGGCGCGAGGATGTGCCGGCACGGCTGCGCCGCAGCTTCGCCCGAGCATGGGGCGAGCAGCCGATCACCATCGATCGGATCGGCCTGTTCAAGCAGGATGGGCCGGATGCACGGTTTCGCGTGCTGAAGCACGCGGTGCTGGACGAGGGTTAAGCCGCAGGGTGGACAAAGCGAAGCGTGCCGACGTTTGCATCCGCGTGGGCACGTCGGGTCGACATCGTGCAAGCCGCGCGAGTGGCCGGCGCACCGTCTCACGCGACAGGTCGGCGCGCGGCAGGTCGAACGCCATGGCACCGCGCGATAAAGTCGCCGCCGGCTCATGGCTCGATCACCAGCTCGAGCCGGTCGGCGGCAAAGCGCGCATGCGTCATCAGCACCGGCGCACGATCGGCATCGACGTCGATGCTGTCGACCACCAGCAGCGGGCGGCCGAGCGCGATGCGCAGCGCGGCTGCATCCGCCGCCTCGGCGATCTCGGCGGTGACATGGCTCGACTTGCGCGCATAGTTGCGCACGCCGAAATGCGCCAGCATGCGGGTGATCGAGTTGCTCGCCGCGTAGACGCGCGGCGCACCGGGGAAACGCGCGGCCTCGAGCCAGGTCGAGCCGATGCAGATCGGCACCCGGTCGGCGTGGCGCAGGCGCTCGAGCCGCAACAGCGGCGTGCCGGGCTTGAGCTTGAGGTGCTTGGCGATGCGCGCGTCGGCGGGCTCGATCGCGTGCGCGACCAGGCGGCCGCCGACCGCATGGCCGGCGCCGCCGACGATCTCGGAGAAGCGCGTGCGCGAGCGGATCGGATAGGGAATGCGCCGCTGCTCGATATAGGTGCCGCTGCCGCGCTCGGCGCGCACGATGCCGCGTTGCGCCAGCGCCGCGATGGCGCGCCGCACGGTGTGACGATTGACCCCGAAGCGCTCCGCGATGTCGATCTCGCCCGGCAGCTTGCTGCCCGGCTCGAAAGTGCCGCGCGCGATCGACTGCTCGAGCTCGTCGGCGATGCGGCGCCACAACAGGACGCCGGATCGGGCCTCGTCCGCCGCCGAGCCCGCGGCATGCTGCAGGGCGCGGCGATTCATGTTCGCGCTTTCGTAGACGACTTGTCGTCGGCAAGCGTCATTTTCCCGATCCGTCACGACGGTGTCACGCTATCTTCACCCTTGCGGGCTAGCACATGGTTGTCTAGTATCATAGACAACTAGGTTGGATCAACCGGATCGTTCAACCGGATCATGGCGACCGTCGCATCACAGATCGCATCGGAAGAGACCGCGCTGCGCGAGCGGCGGCGGGCCGCGATGGCGGTGCTCGCCGCGAGCGATGCCGCCGAGGTCGCGCGCCACCTCACGGCGGTCGGGCCGCTGCCGGCGCACGAGGACATTCGCGCCGGTGAGAGCGGCATGGTGATGGTGCGGGGCCGCATCGGCGGCGACGGCGCACCGTTCAATCTCGGCGAGGCGACGGTATCGCGCGCTGCCGTGCGGCTCGCGACCGGCGAGACCGGCATCGGCTATGTGCTCGGTCGCGATCGCGCGCATGCGCGCCTGATCGCTATGTGCGACGCGCTGGTGCAGACCGATTCTCATGCTGGTGCCGTCGAGCGCCACGTGCTCGCACCGATCCGCGCGCGCCTCGATGCGGCGCGGCGGGTCGACGCGGAGCGCGTCGCCGCCACCAAGGTCGAATTCTTCACGCTCGTGCGCGGCGAGGGGTGACCATGCTGACCGCAGGCTTTGCCGATCCGGTGTTCGCCGCGCAGGCGACCTTCCGCGCCGTGCTCGACGCGATGGCGCGCCCCGGCACCATCCAGCGTATCGACGCCGCGCTCAGCGCCCCGCCTCCCCTGGCGCGCGGCGCCGCCGCGATTGCGCTCACGCTCGCCGACCACGACACGCCGGTGTGGCTGGGCGCCGATCTTACCGCGCACCCCGGCCTCACCGCGTGGCTGCGCTTCCACTGCGGCTGCGAGATCGTGGCCGAGCCCGCACAGGCGGCCTTCGCGTTCACGGGCGGCGCCGGCGCTGTTCCCGATTTCGCAGCGTTCAACGTCGGCACCTCCGACTATCCGGACCGGTCGACCACGCTGATCCTGCAGGTGGAGAAGCTGCAGGCCGATGCCGGCCTCGTGCTCACCGGTCCGGGCATCCGCGAGCGCAACCGGCTGCAGGCCGAACCCCTGCCGGCCGACATCGTCGCGCGCCTTGCGGCGAACCGCGCCCTCTTTCCGCGCGGGCTCGATCTGCTGTTGGCGACGGACGCCGCCGTCGCGGCGCTGCCGCGCTCCATTCGGGTCTCGGAGGCAGCATAATGTATGTCGCGGCAAAAGGCGGCGAACGCGCGATCGAGAACGCGCACCGGCTGCTCGCCCACGAGCGGCGCGGCGATCCGGCGGTGCCGGAGATCACGGCGGCGCAGATCGATTCCCAGCTCACCCTCGCGGTCGACCGGGTGATGAACGAGGGTTCCCTCTACGACCGCGAGCTCGCGGCGCTCGCCATCAAGCAGGCGCGTGGCGACCTGATCGAGGCGATCTTCCTGGTCCGCGCCTTCCGCGCGACGCTGCCCAGGCTCGGCGCCACCGAGCCGGTCGAGACCGCCGCCATGACGGTGCGGCGGCGCATCTCGGCCACGTTCAAGGACCTGCCCGGTGGCCAGATCCTGGGGCCGACCTTCGACTACACGCATCGCCTGCTCGATACGCAACTCGATACCCATGCGGGCCAGAATGGCGCCGCGCCGGAGCCGGTGCGCGCCGCGCCCGATGCGACGCGCATGCCGCGGGTGACGGACCTCCTCGCCCATGACGATCTGATCGAGCCGTCGCCGCAAGCGGCGCCCGAGCAGCCGGTCGGCGATCTCACGCACGATCCGCTGAGCTTCCCGGCCGAGCGCGACGTGCGCCTGCAGAATCTCGCCCGTGGCGACGAGGGCCTGCTGCTCGCGCTCGGCTACTCGACGCAGCGCGGCTTTGGCCGCACCCATCCGTTCGCCGGCGAGATCCGCCTCGGCGAAGTGGAGGTGGAGTTCACCCCCCCGGAGCTCGCCTTTGCGGTGCCGCTCGGCCACCTCACGCTGACCGAATGCCAGATGATCAACCAGTTCAAGGGCTCGGCGACCGAGCCACCGCGCTTCACCCGCGGCTACGGCCTCGGCTTCGGCCATTGCGAGCGCAAGGCCATGAGCATGGCGCTGGTCGATCGCGCGCTGCGGGCGCGCGAGCTCGGCGAGGAGATCAAGGCGCCGGCGCAGGACGAGGAGTTCGTGCTGTCCCATTCCGACAACGTGCAGGCGACCGGTTTCGTCGAGCACCTCAAGCTGCCGCACTACGTCGACTTCCAGGCCGAGCTCGGTCTCGTGCGCCGCCTGCGCGCCGAGTTCGCGGCCGCCGCGCCCGCGCAACGATTGGACGAGGCCGCCGAGACGTCGGTGCAGGAGGCCGCCGAATGAACGCGCCCGCACATGCATCGACGAACGCACCGGCGTACAACTTCGCCTATCTCGACGAGCAGACCAAGCGCATGATCCGCCGCGCCATCCTCAAGGCGGTGGCGATCCCCGGCTATCAGGTGCCGTTCGCGAGCCGGGAGATGCCGATGCCCTACGGCTGGGGCACCGGCGGCGTGCAGGTGACGGCGGCGGTGCTCGGGCCGAACGACGTGCTCAAGGTGATCGACCAGGGCGCCGACGACACCGCCAATGCGGTGTCGATCAGGAAATTCTTCGTGCGCACCGCCGGGGTGCGCACCACCACCAGCACCCCGGACGCGACCGTGATCCAGACCCGCCACCGCATCCCCGAGGCGACGCTCGGCGAGCACCAGATCATCGTCTTCCAGGTGCCGATCCCCGAGCCGCTGCGCTTCCTCGAGCCGCGCGAGACCGAGACGCGCCGCATGCACGCGCTCGAGGAATACGGCCTGATGCACGTCAAGCTCTACGAGGACATCGCCCGGCACGGCCACATCGCCACGGCCTATGCGTATCCGGTCAAGGTCGAGGGCCGCTACGTGATGGATCCCTCGCCGACGCCGAAGTTCGACAATCCGAAGATGAACGACTGCGCCGCGCTGCAGCTGTTCGGCGCCGGCCGCGAGAAGCGCATCTATGCGATCCCGCCGCATACCGAGGTGGTGTCGCTCGATTTCGAGGACCATCCGTTCGAGCGCTACCGCTTCGCCGGCGCCTGCGCGCTCTGCGGCTCGACCGAGAGCTACCTCGACGAGGTGATCACCGACGACCGCGGCAGCCGCATGTTCGTCTGCTCGGACACGGACTACTGCGAGAGCCGGCGCGGCGCGCAGCCGGCCTTGCCGCCCGCCTCCCCGGCCGATCCGTCCGAACCGGAGGGCCGCCGTGGCTGAAGCCGCCGACGTCGATGTACGGCCCGCCGGGGAAGCCGACCTTGCGGCCGTACTCGCGCTTTACGCGCAGCCCGGTATGGATGACGGCCGCGTGCTGCCCCTCGCCGACGCACGCCGTCTGTGGGCCCGCTTCGCCGCCTATCCGGACTACACGCTCTACGTCGCCGAGCTCGACGGCGAGATCGTCGGCACCTTCGCGCTGCTGATCATGGACAATCTCGGCCACCTCGGGGCGCCGTCCGCGGTCGTCGAGGACGTAATGGTGGCGCCGGCCGCGCAGGGCCGCGGAATCGGCCAGGCAATGATGGCCTTCGCCCGGCAGAAGGGCATGGAAAAGCGCTGCTACAAGCTCGTGCTGTCGTCCAATGCGAAGCGCGAGCGCGCGCATCGGTTCTACGAGCAGCTCGGCTACGAGCGCTACGGCTACTGCTTCCGCCTCGATCTCGAGCGGGTCGCGCCATGACGACTTCCCATACGGCTGCGATGACCGACAACGACGAGCCGCTGCTGATCGCCGAGGGACTCGGCAAATCGTACGGCCGCCAGCTCGGCTGCCGCGACGTCTCGTTCAGCCTGTACGAGGGCGAGGTCATCGCCGTGGTCGGCGAGTCCGGCTCCGGCAAGACCACGCTGCTGCAGCTCCTGTGCGGCCAGATGGCGCCGAGCGCCGGGCGCGTGCTCTATCGCATGCGCGATGGCGCGACACGCGACCTTGCGGCGCTCGGCGAAGCGGAGCGGCGCTTTCTCGCCCGCACCGACTGGGGCTACGTGCACCAGGACGCGACGCTCGGCCTGCGCATGGCGGTGTCGGCCGGCGCCAACGTGGGCGAGCGGCTGATGGCCGTCGGCGCGCGGCACTACGGGCGCATCCGCGACACGGCGGCGGGCTGGCTCGACCGCGTCGAGATCGACCGTGGCCGCATCGACGACAGCCCGCGCACCTATTCGGGCGGCATGCGCCAGCGCCTGCAGATCGCCCGCAACCTGGTGACCAACCCGCGGCTGATCCTGATGGATGAGCCGACCGGCGGCCTCGACGTCTCGGTGCAGGCGCGGCTGCTCGACCTGCTGCGCGGCCTCGTCGCGGATCTGAAGCTCTCCGCCGTCATCGTCACGCACGACCTCGCGGTCGCGCGCCTCCTGTCGCATCGCATCATCGTGATGAAGGGCGGCAGCGTGGTCGAGACCGGGCTCACCGATCAGGTGCTCGACGATCCGCGCGAACCCTATACGCAGCTGCTCGTCGCTTCGATTCTGCCGCCATGATGAAAACGCACCGATACCGCGGACTGATCCATCAACCGTCATGCCCGGGCTTGGCCCGGGCATCCACGTCTTCCTTGCCACGACGCGCCAAGCAAGACGTGGATGGCCGGGACAAGCCCGGCCATGACGGAAACGCTATGGTGCGCTCATGACCGTTGCCCTCGCGCTCGAGCTCTCCGGTGTGGCAAAGACGTTCACCATGCACCTGCAGGGGGGCGTGCGGCTGCCCGTCGTCTGCGGGGTCAGCTTCACGGTCCATCCGGGCGAGTGCGCGGTGCTCGCCGGGCCGTCCGGGGCCGGCAAGTCGTCGATCCTCAAGATGATCTTCGGCAGCTATCGCTGCGACCGCGGCAAGATCCTGGTGCATCACGGCGGCGCGGCGACCGACGTCGCCAGCGCGGCGCCGCGGCAGATTCTGGCGCTGCGGCGAAACACCGTCGGCTATGTGAGCCAGTTCCTGCGTGCGGTGCCGCGCGTTCCCGCGCTCGACGTGGTGGCCGAGCCCCTGGTCACATCCGGGGCCGAGCGCGCCAGCGCGCGCAAGAAGGCGTCCGAGCTGCTGCGCCGCCTCAACATCGCGCCGACGCTCTGGGGCCTGCCGCCCGCGACCTTCTCGGGCGGCGAGCAGCAGCGTGTCAACATCGCGCGCGGATTCCTACCCGACTTCCCGCTGCTGCTCCTCGACGAGCCGACCGCCTCGCTCGACGCGGAAAATTCAGCCGTCGTGATCGACCTCGTCGCCGAGCGCAAGAAGCGCGGCGCCGCCATCGTCGCGATCGTGCACGACATCGCCGTACGCGAGCGCATCGCCGACACCCTGATCGACATCACGCGCTTCGCCGCAGCCGCGTGAGGCATGCCAATGAATGTCACGATGGATACCGGGACGGCGAAGGCGCAAAGGGTGCAGAGGGTGCAAAGAGTGAATGATTGCATTCTGACCAATGCCCGGCTGGTGCTCGCCGACCGCGTGATCGAGCGCGGCTGGGTCGCAGTCAGCGACGGGCTGATTGCCGAATTCGGCGAGGGCGACGCGCCAGAACGCGGCGAGGACATCGGCGGCGAGCTGCTGCTGCCCGGTCTCGTCGAGCTGCACACCGACCAGCTGGAAGTACACTACACGCCGCGGCCCAAGGTGCGCTGGGACCCGGTCGCGGCGGTCGTCTCCTTCGACGGACAGCTCGCCACGAGCGGCATCACGACCGTGCTCGACTCGCTGCGGGTATGGAGCGAGGAGAGCATGCGCGAGGCCGACGGCGAGGCCGCGACGCTCGCGCACGCCATCGGCGCGGCGCGCGACGCCGACCTCCTGCGCATCGACCATTTCCTGCACCTGCGCTGCGAGGTGCCGATGCCGAGCGTGATCCCCGAGGCGACGGCGCTGATCGGACGCGCCGACGTGCGGCTGGCCTCGTTGATGGACCACACCCCCGGCCAGCGCCAGTTCCGCGACGAGCAGAAGCTGCGCGACTACTATCGCGGCAAGAAGGGCGGCCTCTCCGACGCCGAGCTCGACGCGCTCTTCGCCAAGCGCATCGCCCATCAGGCGGCGCATGCGTCGCAGAACTATCGCGGCATCGTCGCACTCGCCCAGGCGCACAACGTGCCGCTCGCGAGCCATGACGATACGACGCTCGAGCATGTGGCCGACGCCGTGCGCGACCGCGTCGCCATCGCCGAGTTTCCCACCACCATGGAGGCCGCGCAGGCCCTGCATGCGGCCGGCATCCGCATCCTGATGGGCGCCATCAACCTGCTGCGCGGCGGCTCGCATGCCGGCAACGTCGCGACCGCGGACCTCGCCCGCGCCGGCATGCTCGACGTGATGTCGTCCGACTACATGCCGGCGGCATTGCTGATGGCCGCGCTGCGCCTGCCCAAGGTCGTGCCGACGATCGATCTGCCGGCCGCCATCCGCACGGTGACGAAAACGCCGGCCGAGGCGATCGGCCTTGCCGACCGCGGCGAGATCGCGGTCGGCAAGCGCGGCGACCTGATCCGCGTGCATGCGGCGCGCGACGTCGCGATGGTGCGCGCCACCTGGAAGCACGGAAGGCGGGTCGCGTGAGCGCCGCGGCCGATGCGCCGGAATTGCGCATAGGCCACGGCCGCCTGATCCTGGTCGTCGGCCCGAGCGGCGCCGGCAAGGACACGCTGATCGCCGGCGCCCGCGCCGCTTGCGCCAACGATGTCTCGATCGTCTTCCCGCGCCGCGTGATCACGCGCGCCTCGACTGCCGCCGAGGCGCACGACACGATCTCAGTGGAGGAATTCCGCCAAGCCGCAGCGCTCGGCCGCTTCGCGCTGTGGTGGGAGGCGCACCGGAATTGCTACGGCATCCCGGCCGCGATGGACGACGACATCCGCGCCCGACGCACCGTCGTCTGCAACGTGTCGCGCACCATCGTGGCTGCGGCACGCGAACGATACGCGGCGGTCACCGTCGTGCACGTCACGGCGCCGCCCGACGTCCTGCAGTCGCGCCTCGAGTCGCGCGAGCGCGACAGCGATGGCGATCTCGCCGCGCGCATGGCGCGCTCCGCCGGAGTGGACCGCAGCCTCGATGCCGACATGGTGATCGAGAATGTCGCTGCGCCGGACCTCGGCATCCGGCGGTTGGTGAGCGTCATCCGCGCGGTGTAAGCCGCGCGCCGCTGATCGCAGGCGAACTCAGCCGCTTGCGCCGCACTGGCTGCACCGCAGCATTGACATGTCAGCCGCAACGACCCGGCGAACGGAACGCGTCTTTTGCGCCACGGTTATCCCGAGAAACCCAGCGGGGGGATAGTGGAGAGATCCATGAGCAATCCCCGAAGCACAGCCAGCATAGCTGGTCATCCCATCCACCCGATGCTGGTGCCTTTTCCGATCGCCTTCTTCGTCGCGACGTTCGTGTGTGACATCGTCTATTGGCAGACGGCGAACGCCGGGTGGGCAACAGCGACGACTTGGCTGCTCGGCGCCGGCATCATAATGGCCGCGCTTGCGGCGGTCGCCGGCGTCACGGACGTCTTGGGCGACACCCGCGTTCGCGCGCTCAATGACGCTTGGTGGCACGCCGGCGGCAACGTCCTCGTGGTGTTGATCGAGATCTACAATTGGTATGCCCGGTTTTCCGACGGCGGCCCGGCCATCGTTCCAACCGGCCTGATCCTCTCGCTGATCGTGACGTGCATCCTGCTGTTCACCGGCTGGAAGGGCTGGGAGATGGTCTACCATCACCGCGTCGGCGTCGCCGACGAGTCGGCAACCACCGCATCAGCACAGGAGCGACGCGCCGCCTGAGCGTCAGCGCGTGCCGGTGCGCAGCACTTGCTGCTCGCCGGAGCTCGCCAGCAGGCGGCCGAGATGATCGGCGATGGCGCCCATGCCGTGGCGGCCGTCCTTGGCCTCGGCCTCGGGATTGTAGTTGGTGTTGGTATTGACGTCGTAGGTGAACGCGCGGCCGTGCTCGTCGACGATGAACTCGACACCGGCGATGCCGATGTCGTTGGCGGCGAGAAACGCCTGCCAGCGCGGGACCAGCGCATGATCGAACTTGGGCAGGATGCTGAACTTCTCGCTCGGGGCCACGGCGGGGCAGACGCCGGCGAGCGCCGCCGCATCGATCTGGCAGGCATCGGCGGGGCAAAGCTCGAAGCCCTGCGAGGTGTCGACGCGCACCGCGTAGAGCAGCTTGCCGCCGACGAACTCGACCCGTGTGATGTACGGCGTCGGCGCCTTGATGTAACGCTGCACCAAGGTGATGCCGTCGATCGGCTCCTCGAGCTGCGGGCTGCCGAGATATTCGTCGAGCGCCGCGGACGACAGAAGCAGACGAACGCCGAGCCCCTTCCCGGCGCGATTGTGCTTGAGGATCAGCGGAAAGCCGAGCCGCTTTGCGGCTCGCGCGATGTTGTCGCGGCCGACCGTCGCGATCGTCTCCGGCGTCTCGATACCGTGGGCCGCGAGCGCCTCGTACTGCGCGACCTTGGAAATCTCGAGCTGCAGTGCACGCTCGCCATTGACCACCGTGCGGCCGTGACGCTTGAGCCAGGCAAGCACGGCGCCGGTCAGCTCGGCAGCGTAGCGGTGGTCGCGCGTGTGCGACGATGCGCTCATGCGGTTGTAGAACACGCCCGGCGGCGGGGCCGTGCGCAGATCGAGCATCCCCTGATCGAGGAACCACTCGGCATAGGGAACGCCGCGCGCGGCGAATTCGCGCCGCAGCGGCTCGACCCACGCATCGTTCTCGTGAATCACATAGACCCGTGGAACATTGTCGGTATGGATGAGATCCGTACGCATGACCGTCTTCTTCACGCACTGTCGTCTGCAATGGACTTAATGACATAGCCATCCGGCGCCCGTTTGCCAGGGTTTCGCGAACGGCTGGGCAAGATAAGAGAGCGATTGCCCGAACCTTCGATAAGGCGCGCGAAAAATTCTCTTTCGAGCGTGTCTCGTAAAAAATATCCGATCCCTGTCCGGAAGCTATGGTGTCGCGGGCTGATCGACCGACCCATGATCGGTCAGGGGTGATTGGCGCATCAAACGAAGGCTGATTGCCTACATCGGGAGCGTCGGATTTAGCTTGCATAATCGGTACAAGTGGCGCATGGCAGTAAGTGCAGAGTGACATTGGCGCGTCCGCAGTCTCGGCTCCGGACGCGCTTTGCGTTTGAAGCGCAAAGTGTCCTGTTGATTTTCCCGTTCTTCCTGTTTTTCGGTCCTGTTATTCTTCTGTTCCGCCACACCACCTTTTCCCTCGTAATTTCAATGCCTTTTCCTGTATTCGGCGCACAGCGGCGCCCTGTAAATCGCCTGTTGATTTTTTGAAAAAATAACCTGCTCGCCGCCTATTCGAGATTCTTGCTCGGCGGGAAGTCGCGCGAGAAAACCGGCTGCTGGACGAACTGCTTGGGATCGTAGGTCCAGAACTGGCTCACCTGCGGATAGGTCTTGATGATGGTGTTGACGAGCTTGCCGTTCACCCGTGCGACCTTGCGGATGTGGATGTCGAGGATCGGCGTGCCGTAGTCGTCGAGCCGCACCGGGCCGATCGGCCCGTGGGTGAGGCGCACGTCGTGCATCGCCTTGAGGAAGGCCGCCGCGTCGTCGCTCTTGCCGTTGGTGGTTTTCAGCGCCTCCTCGATGATGAGCAGCGCCGTGTACGGGCCGGCCGTGTAGAAGCCGGGGTCGTGCTTGTAATCGGTGTTGATGGCGGCGACGAACTTCTTGTTGTCGGGCGTGTCGAGGCCGGCCGCGTACCAGCCCGCCGTGACCACGCCGAGCGCCTCGTCGCCCATCACCTTGAGGATGCCTTCGTCGGTGCTCGTCGTATTGCCGAGCACCGCGATCTTCTCCTTGAGCCCGGCCTCCTTGAACTGGCGCAGGAAGCGAAGCGGATTGCTGCCCGCAAAGCCCATGTAAATTGCGTCGACGTCGCGCTTGATCTGCGCCAGATACGGCTCGTAGTCGGGCGCGTTGAGTGGCGGCCACAGCTTCTGCACGATCTTGCCGCCCGCGGCCTCGAAGGCGAGCTGGAATCCGCCGGCGCCCTCGTAGCCGTAGGTGAAGTCCTCGGCGACGATGGCGACGCGCTTGTAGCCGAGCGTCTTCGCCGCGTAGTCGCCGAGCGCGTAAGTCACCTGCGGCGCGGTACCGAAGGCATGCAGCACGTACGGGTTCACGGCGTGCGCCTTGAGATCGACGGTCGCGGCCGAGGTCGTGGTGATGAGCGGCACCTTCGTGTCGCGGATGTAGCCGTCGATCGCCAGCGCCTCGTTGGTCGCAAGCGGGCCGATGGTGACCGCGACCTTCTCGCGCTCCACCAGCTCCTGGGTGCGCGTCTTGGCGGTCGCCGGATTGCCGGCGGTGTCCTTGGTGATCAGCTCGAGCTTGCGCCCCGCGATGGTGCTGTTGCGTTCCTTCAGAAAGAGCGCGGCGCCCTCGATCTGCTGGGCGCCGCCGGCGGCGAGCGGGCCGGTCTTCACGGTGAGGAAGCCGATGCGCAGCGGCTCTGACGATTGCGCGAGCACGCGCGGCGCCGGAAGCACGCTGGCGGCGGCCGCGCCGGCGAGCAGCGTGCGACGCGAAACGGTGAAATTGCTGTTGCGGACCGGCATCTCCATCCCCTCACGATGTTCAATTTTCGGTTTAATTTTCGGGCGGGATGATGGGTGAATTCATGCGCCGCCACAAGGCCGTCAGCGGGCCGCTTGTTCAAGGAGCGCTCTTCATCTGCGCTTCGCTGCTGATTCCGACCTCGCTGGTCGCGCCGATCTAGCTGCGAGCCGAGCTGGAGGCCCCGATGGCTACCGCCGCAGCGCCCCGACGATCATCACCACGCCGCCCAGGATCACCACCGCATCCAGCATCGCAGCGTGAATATGGATCGGCAGCCGCGCCACCAGCGCGCGCGCCAGGAACGCCCCCGGAAATGCCACGCAGCCGATCAGCAGCGCCACCGCCACCACCTGTGCCGTCATCGCGCCCGCGGCCCCGAACACCACGATCTTGATCACGCCGAGCAGCACCGACACCACGGCGTCGGTGCCGATCACGGCGGCGCCGTCGAGGCCGGCGGCCATCAGCATCGCCAGCAGGATGATCCCTGAGCCGCTGGTGCCGCCCATCAGCACGCCCCAGGCGACCGACGCGGCGGCGAGCCGGCGATCGTCGAGGCGAAAGCCGCGCGCGCGCAGAAACCGCCGCAGCGGCACCGACAGGGCCAGCATGGTGCCGATCAGGATCATCACGCCGGCACTGGTGAGAAGCGTATAGCCGTAGGCGCCGAGCACGCAGCCGGGCAGCGCCGCAACGAGCACGATCAGGGCGCGCGGGGCGTCGATCGACTTGCGGAAGGCGGCCGCGCGGCTGGCGTTCGTCATCATGGCCGAGATCGAGATGATCGGCACGATCGGCGGCGCGCCGACGATAGGCACCAGCACGAGCGGCATCAGCGCGCCGGTTCCGTAGCCCGCCACCCCGCCGATCAGCGACGTGAGCACGGCCATCGCGGCAATCAGGAGAAGCTGCGGGAGCGATATCTGCGAGAACGCGGCGAGGACCGCAGCCGTCACGCGCGCTCTCCCGCGCTCGCCGCGACCGCCGCGTCGGCGAGCGCCGCGAGCGCGGCTTTGTCGGTGGGGAAGCCGGCCGCGATCCACGCCTCCTCGGCGGCGGCGAGCGCGGCGCCGAGACGCGGGCCCTTCTCGATGCCGCGCTTGGTGAAGTCCTTGGCCTTGAGCGGGAAGGTCGGTGCGGTCCAGCGTTCCGGCAAGCTGATGAGATTCTTCCACGCCTCGTCGGCGGCGCCGGCAGGCGAGCGCGCCCAGGCGACCAGCACGCGGTCGAGGTAGCGGTCTGGCCCATGCCGATAGATCAGCTCGCGCGCGGCCGCCTCGCCCTGCGCGGGATCGATCTGCCGCCAACCCTCGGCGATCGCGACCAGCCGAGTGTGCTCCGAATTGGTGAGCCGCAGCCGCTGCCACAGGCGCTCCGCATCCTCGACCACGGCGACGCCGAGCGCGCCGAGCCGGCGCACCGGATCGCCCTCGACGCCGATCGCCGCCTCGACCTTGCAGGTGTTCTCGAAGCTCGCAAGCAGCGGCACGCCGCCGAGCACCATCTCGAGCAGGCCCGCCTCCGTCATCACGGCGAGCGTCGGCGTCGCGTGCGGAGCCCGCAGCAGCTTGAGCAGCTCCATGCGCACGCGCTCGCGCGAGAGCTGGTTGAGGCCCTCGCGCAGCGCGATGCACGCCTCGAGGCCGTCGGGATCGGGCGCGCCGTGCCCGTAGGTCGCATGAAAGCGGAAGAAGCGCAGAATGCGCAGGTAGTCCTCCGCGATGCGCTTCTCCGGCTCGCCGATGAAGCGCACGTGGCGCGCGTCGATGTCGGCGAGCCCGCCCACATAATCGAAGACCTCCCCGGCGCGATTGACCGACAGCGCGTTGATGGTGAAGTCGCGCCGCTCCGCATCGACCTTCCAGTCGCGGCCGAACGCGACCTTGGCCTTGCGGCCGTAGGTCTCGATATCGGCGCGCAACGTCGTCACCTCGAATGGCGCGCCGTCGACGATCACCGTGACGGTGCCATGGTCGATGCCGGTCGGCACCGCCTTGAAGCCGGCGGCGCGCGTCCGCTCGATCACGGTGTCGGGCACGGCGGTGGTGGCGATGTCGACGTCGCCGGGCGGCTGACCGAACAGCGCGTTGCGCACAGCGCCGCCGACGACGCGCGCCTCCTCGCCCGCGTGGTCGAGCACGGCCAGCAGATGCGCCAGGCCATCGGACGCGAGCCAGGCCGTATCGGTGAGGCGGCGGTTCACGTCAGCATCCCCAGGCGGAGTTCAATCGCAGGCGGCGCGGAGTCATACATCACGGCCCGTACAGGCGCTCATATAAGTTACGCAGGATGCCGGCGGTCACGCCCCAGATATAGCGTTCCTGGTACGGCATCTCGTAGTACTGGCGCTTGATGCCGCGCCAGTCGCGCGAACCGCGCCGATGATTGGCCGGCGCCATGAGAAAATCGAGCGGAACCTCGAAGGCGTCGGCGACCTCGGCGGCGTTGAGCGTGAACACATAGGTCGGCGTCACGCGCGCGACCAGGGGCAGGATGCGAAAGCCCGAGAAGGTGAGATAGAGATCGAGGTAGCCGATCGGCTCGATGAGCGATGCGTCGAGGCCGATCTCCTCCTTCGCCTCGCGCAGCGCCGCAGCGAGCGGACCTGCATCCGTCTTGTCGATCTTGCCGCCCGGAAAGGCGATCTGGCCGGCGTGGCTGGAGAGCTCCGTGGTCCGCATCGTGAGGATAACGGCCGGCGCCGCCCGATCGACCACCGGCACCAGGACCGCGGCAGGCTTGGTCGCCGCAACGCCGGCGCGCTCCCACAGCGTCGGATCGAGATCGAGATCACCGCGCCGCACCGGGACGTTCGGATCGCCGAGGCCTGCCGGCACATCGAGCGTCAACCGCGCGCGGGCACGGTCGAAGAAATCGTGGGTGATGGCGGGTGCGGCGCCGTCGATCGGCTGATCGTTCATGCTCAATCCCGCAGTCCCGCAATGCTGTCGGCCGGCGCCATCACGAAGAAGGATGGGCCGGATGCGACCCCGAACATGCGCTCGCCGGCGACGTCGCGCTCCTCGCCGAGCTCGACGAGATCATAGAACAACGCCCGCGTCACCTTGGCCCAGAGATTGCGCCGCACGTGTAGGAATGGTTTCAGCCCCCCGGTCGCAGGCTCGGGCTCGAAGCGCAGCGGATTTTCCGGGCCGGCCGTGACCCAGTCGTCCACATTGGTGCGAAAGCGCAAAACGCGACTCGCGGCCTGTCCTGCCGTAGCGTCAGCATTATCCATCGCGAGCTCGACCGCGAGGAAGGGTGCCTCGTCGACCGTGATGCCGCATTTTTCCACAGGCGTGACAAGGTAATAATGATCACCTTCGCGCTTGAGTACGGAGGCGAACAACTTCACAAGTGGTGCGCGTCCGATCGGCGTCTTCTGGTAGAACCAGGTACCATCGGCGGCGATCCGCATGTCGATCTCGCCGCAATACGGCGGATTCCATAGATGTACGGGCGGAGGGCCGCGGCCGCCGGCCGCTTTGGCGGCGCCAGCTATGCCTTCCAACTGCGCGCTCTGCCCTTCCTTCGCCATTGTTGGCCTCAAACTTCGGCCCTCGACATCCGCTCGCGCGATCGTGAGGCCGCGCGGCCGCCGCGCACGGCGCGAAAATAGCGTAGACTCTTCGCGGATGCGGAAGACCCCGGGCGATGGGTAGGGGCGGACGGCCCGACGTGGGGCACGGTTGTGATTGGTCGCAGCCGGCACATGGTGCGTTATGTGTATGAAACGTGATGCGAATTCAACGAGGAGCAGGTGATGGCATCCGCCGGCAGTGAGAGCACCGAAAAGCTCGAGGACATGATCGTGCGGGCGGCCGAATCAACCGCCGTGCACGTGCAGGCTGCGCGCACCGCCATCGCGGCGGTGATCTTCGGCCAGGACAAGGTGGTCGAGCAGGCGCTGATCACGGTGCTGTCCGGTGGTCATGGACTTTTGGTCGGCGTGCCGGGCCTCGCCAAGACCAAGCTCGTCGATACGATGGGCACGGTGCTCGGCCTCGAGGCGCGCCGCGTGCAGTTCACCCCCGACCTGATGCCGCCGGACATCCTCGGCACCGAGGTGCTGGAAGAGAACCCGGGCGGCAAGCGCAGCTTCCGTTTCATCTCCGGACCCATTTTTGCCCAGCTGTTGATGGCCGACGAGATCAACCGCGCGAGCCCACGCACCCAGTCGGCCTTGCTGCAGGCCATGCAGGAGCAGCACGTCACCGTCGCGGGCGCACGCCACGACCTGCCGAAGCCGTTCCACGTACTGGCGACGCAGAACCCGATCGAGCAGGAAGGCACCTACCCGCTTCCCGAGGCACAGCTCGACCGCTTTCTCATGGAGATCGACGTCGATTATCCAGACCGCGACGCCGAGCGCCGCATCCTGTTCGACACGACCGGCGCGGAGGAGACCAAGCCGAAGCCGGCGATGACCGCCGACGAGCTGATCGCCGCCCAGCGTCTGGTGCGGCGCCTGCCGGTCGGCGAATCGGTCGTCAATGCGATCCTCGCGCTGGTGCGCTCGGCGAGGCCGGGCCCGGAAGCGGGCGAGCTCGGCAAGCTGATCGCCTGGGGCCCCTCGCCGCGCGCGAGCCAGTCGCTGATGCTCGCGGTTCGCGCCCGCGCGCTCGTCGAGGGACGCTACGCGCCCTCGGTCGACGACGTGGTGGCGCTCGCCGAGCCGGTGCTCAAGCATCGCATGGCGTTGACCTTCGCGGCGCGCGCCGACGGCGAGACCATTCCGGCGGTCATCGCCCGGCTGAAAGCGAAAGTCGGCTGAGGAATGGCAAAGACCGCCGCTGCCCCCGAGGAAGCCCAGACGATCGGCCACGCCGTCGGCGGCGGCCGGACGCTCGCGGCCACCATGCCGCGGCTGATCCTCGAGGCGCGCCGGGTAGCGGCGACCATCATTCACGGGCTGCACGGCCGCCGCCGGGCCGGGCCGGGCGAGAATTTCTGGCAGTACCGCCGCTTCATGTCGGGCGAGCCGGCCGCGCGCGTCGACTGGCGCCGCTCGGCGCGCGACGATCATCTCTACGTGCGCGAGCAGGAATGGGAAGCCGCGCACACGGTGTGGATTTGGCCCGACCGCTCGGCCTCGATGTCGTTCAAATCGGCACTCGCGATCGAGAGCAAGCTCGAGCGCACGCTGGTGATCGCGCTCGCGCTCGCCGAGGTGCTGATCGAGGGCGGCGAGCGCGTCGGCATCCCGGGCCTGATGCGCCCGACCGCGAGTCGCAACGTGATCGAGCGCATGGCAGAGGCGATGCTGCACGATGCGAGCGCGCGCACCAGCCTGCCGGCTGCGTTCACGCCCTCCCCGCGCGCCGAGATCCTGCTCCTGTCGGACTTCTGGAGCCCGATCGCCGACGTCGAGCGCATGATCGCGCAGCTTTCGGCGACGCACGCGCACGGCCACGCGGTGCAGATCGTCGACCCGGCGGAAGAGACCTTCCCGTATGCGGGCCGGGTCGAGTTCATCGAGCCGGAAGGTGCCGGCGCGATCACGGCCGGCCGCGCCGAGACCTGGCGCGCCGACTACCAGGCCCGTATCGAGCGCCACCGCGCCGCGATCCGCGCCGAGACCGACCGCCTCGGCTGGAGCTTCGTCATTCATCGCACCGACCGGCCGGCGAGCGATCTCCTGCTCGCGCTGCATGCGCGGCTCGGCGGCACCGGCGGCGGCTTCGACTTCGAGCGCTGGCGCGGCACCGACATCGCCGACGCCGCGGAGGCATCGGCATGATCCCCGGCCTGCCGCTCGCCTTCGCTGAGCCGCTCGTCCTGTTCGCCCTGCTCGGGCTGCCGGTGCTGTGGTGGCTGTTGCGGCTCGTGCCCCCGCGGCCGCGCCGCATCGCGTTTCCGCCGACGCGCCTCCTGTTCGATATCGCGCCGAAAGAGGAGACGCCGGCGCGAACGCCCTGGTGGCTCACGCTGCTGCGTCTCCTGCTCGCGGCCCTGATCGTGCTCGCGGCCGCAGGTCCCTTGTGGAATCCACCGGTGGCGAGCGGCAGCAACAGCCTGCCGATGGCGCTGTTGATCGACGACACCTGGTCGGCCGCCGCGACCTGGCCGGTGCGGCTCGGAACCGCCGAGGATCTGATCGCCCGCGCCGAGCAGGACAACCGTCCGGTCGCCCTCGTGCCGCTGTCGGAGACGCAACGCGACGTCTCGCTCGAGACGCCCGCCGCCGCGCGCGTGCGGCTGCGCGAGATCGCGCCGAAGCCCTATACGGTCGACCGCACCGAGGCACTGCCGGAGATCGAGCGGCTCATCAACCGCACCAAGGACGTCGAGCTGGTCTGGCTCACCGACGGCATCGACATGGGCAAGGGAAAGGATTTCGTCACCGCACTGGCGCGGCTCGCCGGCAGCCGGCCCGTCACCGTGGTGATCGGCGGCGTGCGCGGCACCCACGCACTCACCGCCGCCGACAACGCGGCCGGCGGCCTCACCGTCAAGGTCCTGCGCGCCTATACGGGCACGCAGGACGACGGCACGGTGCGCGCGCTCGATCTCAAAGGCCTGCCGGTCGGCGAGGCCCGCTACGAGTTCGCGAGCGACGCCCGCGAAGCCGAGGCGAAGTTCGACCTGCCGGTCGAGATTCGCAACGACATCGCCCGGCTCGAGATCGACGGCGACCGCTCCGCCGGCGCCGTGCAGCTCCTCGACAAGCGCTGGCGCCGACGCACCATCGGCATCGTCTCCGGCGCGACGGTCGATACCGCCGAGCCGCTGCTCGCCTCGAACTACTACCTCAGCCGAGCGCTCTCGCCATTCGCCGACGTACGCCTCGGCGAGCGCGGCTCGCCGTCGGTTGCGATCGCGCGCTTCGCCGAGCAGAAGATCCCGATGATCATCCTGGCCGACGTCGGAACCATCGCGCCGGACGAGCGCGCCAAGCTCGCCAAATGGGTCGACGACGGCGGCGTGCTGGTGCGCTTCGCCGGCCCGCGGCTCGCCGCGTCCGACGACGAGCTGGTGCCGGTCAAGCTGCGGCGGGGCGGCCGCATCCTCGGCGGGAGTCTGAGCTGGGAGAAGCCGCAGCCGCTCGGCAGCTTCTCGCGCGAGAGCCCCTTCATCGGCATGCCGGTGCCGAACGACGTCACCGTCACCCGCCAGGTGCTGGCCGAGCCGGACATCGGCCTCGGCGATCATACCTGGGCGACTCTCGCGGACGGCACCCCACTGGTCACCGCGGCGCAGCGCGGCAAGGGAATGATCGTGCTCTTCCACGTCACCGCCGACACGCGCTGGTCCGACCTGCCGCTGTCCGGCACCTTCGTCGACATGCTGCGCAAGATCGTCAACCTCTCCGGCACCACGACGGCGAACGAAACGAACGCCGCCGAGGGTGCGCGCGAGGTGCTGCCGCCCACCCGCATCCTCGACGGCTTCGGCACCTTCGTGTCGCCGCCGCCGACCGCGCGGCCGGTCCCGGCGAACTACACGGGCCATGCCAAGGCCGATAACCCGCCGGGCTTCTACGGCCCGCCCGAAGGCCTCCTCGCCGTCAACACGCTCACACCGGCAGAGCGGCTCGCGCCGATCGACGTCGCGCCGCTGCACGCGCGTGTGGAAAGCTACCGTATCGCGGAGCCGCAGGATCTGCGCGGCGCGATCTTCAGCGCCGCGCTGGCGCTGCTGCTGATCGACGCCATGGTGGTGTTCTGGCTCGCCGGCGGCATCTACCGCCTGCTGCGCCGCCACCGCGTCGCCGCCGTGCTCCTGCTCGGCGTCGTGCTCGCGGCCTTCGCCCACGTCGCGCCTTCCGCGGCCGACGAGGCCGCCGACAAGTTCGCCATGAAGGCGACGCTCGAGACCCACCTCGCCTATGTGATCACCGGCGACGGCGAGGCCGACAATATCAGCCGCGCCGGGCTCGAAGGCCTCACGCTCTACCTCGCGTCGCGCACCGCGCTCGAGGCCGGCCAGCCCATGGGGCTCGATCTCGAGCATGACGAGCTCGCCTTCTTCCCGCTGATCTATTGGCCGATCTCGGCCAACGCGCCGAAGCCGTCCGCCGCGGCGCTCGCCCGCCTCGACGCCTACATGAAGCAGGGCGGCACCGTGCTGTTCGACACGCGCGACGCCGTGCTGGCGCCGCCCGGGCCGGGCGGCGAGAACCGCAGCCCCGGCATGGTGGCGCTGCGGCAGATTCTCGGCTCGCTCGACATTCCCGAGCTCGAGCCGGTGCCGAAGGATCACGTGCTGACCAAGACCTTCTACCTGCTGCGCGACTTTCCGGGCCGCTACACCAACGGCCAGCTGTGGGTCGAGGCGCTGCCGACGGCCGACGAGAACGACGCTGACGACGCCAAGCACCCGGCGCGCGGCGGCGACGGCGTCTCCTCGATCCTCATCACCTCGAACGACCTCGCCGGCGCCTGGGCGCTGCGCCCGGACGGCCAGCCGATGCTGCCGCTGGTGCCCGGCGAGCCGCGCCAGCGCGAGTACGCGATCCGCGCCGGCATCAACATCGTGATGTACACGCTCACCGGCAACTACAAGGCCGACCAGGTGCACGTGCCGGCGCTGCTCGAGCGCCTCGGGCAATAGGAGCGTGGGTTTGAACTACGGTATCGCCTTCTCGCCCCTGGTGCCGGTCGCAGTGCTCTGGACCGCGGTCGTGGTCGCGGTCGCGGTGGTCGCGCTGCTGCTGGTGAGCCGCACGCGCGGCGCACTGCTGCGCGCGAGCGCCCTCGGCCTCATGGTGCTGGCGCTCGCCAACCCGTCGGTGACGCGCGAGGATCGAGACCCGCTGACCTCGGTCGCGGTCGTCGTCGTCGACAAGAGCCCGAGCCAAAGCTTCGGCGATCGCACCAAGCAGACGGAGCAAGCACGCGACGCGCTGGTCAAGCGGCTGCAGAGCATCAAGGGGCTGGAGCTTCGCGTAGTCGAGGCCGGCCAGGCGGACGGCGAGACCGACGGCACGCGGCTCTTCCACGCGCTCCAGGCGACGCTCGCCGATGTGCCGCCCGAGCGCATCGCCGGCGCCTTCATGATCACCGATGGGCGCGTGCACGACGTGCCGACCGACGCTGCCGCGCTCGGTTTCCAGGCGCCGCTGCATGCGCTGATCACCGGCGTGCCGAACGAGCACGACCGCCGCGTCGTGCTGGTCGCCGCGCCGCGCTTCGGCATCGTCGGCCAGCAGCAGACGCTCACGTTCCGGGTCGAGGATTCCGGCGTTCCGGCCGGCGGAACAGCCAACGTGAAGATCAGCCGCGACGGCGAGCTCCTCGACCAGCGCACCGTGCGCGCGGGCGAGAACACGGACGTGCAGATCCAGATCCCGCATTCGGGCCAGAACATCGTCGAGATCGAAGCCTCGACGCTGCCCGGCGGCGAGCTCACCACCGTCAACAACCGCGCGGTCGTCTCGATCGACGGCGTGCGCGACAAGCTGCGCGTCCTTCTCGTCTCCGGCGAGCCGCACGCCGGCGAGCGCACCTGGCGCAACCTGCTCAAATCCGATCCCAACGTCGACCTCGTGCATTTCACCATCCTGCGGCCGCCCGAGAAGCAGGACGGCACGCCGATCAACGAGCTCTCGCTGATCGCGTTTCCGACGCGCGAGCTGTTCACCAACCATCCGACCGGCAAGCTCGACGACTTCCAGCTCATCATCTTCGATCGCTATGCGCGCCAGGGCGTGCTTCCGATCATCTACTTCGAGAACATCGCCAAGTATGTGCGCGACGGCGGCGCCGTGCTGGTCGCCGCCGGGCCCGACTATGCGAGCCAGACCAGCATCTGGCGCACGCCGCTCAACCAGATCCTGCCGGCCGAGCCGACCGGCAACCTGACCCAGGAGCCGTTCCACGCCCGGCTCACCGACGCCGGCAAGCGCCATCCGGTGACGCGCGGCCTCGAAGGCGGCGCCGACGACCCGCCGCATTGGAGCCGCTGGTTCCGGCTGGTGGATACGCGCAACCAGACCGGCACCGCCGTGATGAAGGGCCCGGACGACAAGCCGCTGCTGCTGCTCTCGCGCGAGGGCAAGGGCCGCGTCGCCATGCTGCTGTCGGATCACATCTGGCTGTGGGCGCGCGGCTACGAGGGCGGCGGACCGCAGATCGACCTGCTGCGGCGCCTCTCGCACTGGCTGATGCAGCAGCCGGATCTCGAGGAGGAGGCGCTGCGCCTCGTCGTGCACGGCAAGGAGCTGACCGTCGAGCGCCAGACCATGGCCGACACGGTCGATCCGGTGACGCTCACGTCACCCACCGGAGCAACGAAGACGCTCAACCTCGATGCCGGCGAGCCCGGCCTGTGGCGCTCCACCGTGCAGGCGAACGAGCTCGGGCTGTGGCGCGCGACCGACGGCAAGCTCACCGCGCTCGTCAATGTCGGGCCCGCCAATCCGCGTGAGTTCGCCGAGGTGACCTCGACGCCCGACGTGCTCGCGCCGATCGCCAACGCGACCGGCGGCGACTCCCGCCGCATCGCCGACGCCTCCGGCGCCCTCGACATGCCGCGCATCCTCGCGGTGCGCTCGAGCGACACCTTCAAAGGCGACGACTGGCTCGGCGTGAAGATGCGCGACGCGAGCGTCGTGCGAGGCATCGGCGTGCTGCCGATGTTCGCCGGCCTGCTCGGCCTGCTCCTGCTGATCGGCAGCATGGCGGCGACGTGGGCGAGGGAGGGAAGGTGAGCAAGGTCTCCGATGCCCCCTCCCGTACTAAATTGCCGGACGAGTTGCTGCTATATTGGCAGCATGCTTGATCAGGACAAAATCGTCAGCATTGCAACCAAAGTTGCGACGGCGAATCTCAGCCACGCACACGTGACTTCGGTCAGCAGCGAACCCACAATCGATTCGGCAGGCCACGAGGCGCTCCGGATCATGATTGTTTTGGCGCCCGAGTCGCCGACGGCGATCAGCGGGGACAAGGTTCTCGATACTCTCGTTCAGATCCAAAGGAATCTTCATACCGCCGGCGAATCGCGATTTCCCATTGTCGAATTCGCGACTGAAGCCGAACTTGCGGACGCCGACCGTGGCGATTCTCAATCCTGAACATCTGTTTGAACAGGCGGACTCCTTAATCGGTCCGCCGCCTGCAGGACCGCCCCGACAAGTCGATCTGAGACGTGCGATTTCCGCCGCTTACTATGGAGTATTTCACGCCGCGGTCACCGCAGCCTCCGATCTCGTCGTCGGAGCTGTTCACCGAGGGTCGGGCCGGTACGCGTTAGTATATCGTAGTATACAGCATCGTTCCCTGCGCGAAGTATGTGAAGATGCTCAAAAGCAGACGCTTCCGGCGAAGTATGCCGCCTACGCGCCTCAAAATGGCTTCGGCCCTGATATCGCGGCGTTTGCAACAGCGGCAATCGAGCTGCAGGAGAAAAGACATCGTGCGGACTACGATCCGCATATTCGAGTCAACAGTGCGGACGCTACCTTCGCGGTAGCGGCGGCTCGTGCCGCCCTCACGCGCCTGCAAAAAGCCTAATCCGATTCGCGAAATTCATTCCTGATGCTTCTTCTTTTCAGGCCACGCGTAATCCGGTTGGATTACGCCGGAGACGCCCTCGAACGCGTCGGGCACAAGCTGCGCGACGAGAAGCCGTGCCGGGTCGACCGGTCCCGGCATCTTGGCGCGGCCCTGCGGCATCGGCTTGAAGCCGGCGCGGGCGTAGTAGGGCTCGTCGCCGACCAGCATGACGAGGCGGTGCCCTTTGTCTCGCGCCTCGTCGAGCGCGCGCTTGATCAGAGCAAGGCCGATGCCGCGCGCGCGGAACGGCGGCTCGACGGTCAGCGGTCCGAGCAGCAGCGCCGGCGTCTCGCCGATCCGGATCGGCGTCAGGCGCACCGAGCCGACGAGCAGCGTGCCGATGCGCGCTGTGAACGAGAGCGCGAGCGAATGCGTGGCGCCTTCGCGCAGACGATACGCCGTCTTGGCGTAGCGGCCGGGGCCGAAGGTGCGCTCGTTCAGCCGCTCGATCGCCTCGGCGTCGCGAGCGGTCTCGTGGCGGATGGTGACGGACAGGTCGTTCATGCCCGCGTGTGGATTAGCATTTGGCCGGAAGAAGGTCCATCGGAGGGCGACGCGGCCTTCACCATCGCTCGCTGATCGGCACGCCGAACAGCACCTCGGCGATGCGGGCGCGAGTGCCGGCGGTGGTGTCGCCGGGCAGATCGTCGAGAGGAAAGAAGCGTGCCGCCGCGATCTCGCGGTTGGGCGCGAAAGGCGCGTTCGCGTGGAAGGCGTCGACCACGAAGCAGGCGACGTGGTCGCGGCGCGAGATGCGGCCGTTGAAGAAGATGCCATGCAGCCGCGGTGGCGCCGTGAGCTCGAGGTTGCCCTCCTCGGCGAGCTCGCGTGCGAGCGCGGCGAGCAGCGTCTCGCCCGGCTCGACGCCGCCGCCCGGCAGATGCCATCCCCTCACGTAAGTGTGATTCACGAGAAAGACCTGCCGCGCCTCGTCGATGACCAGCGCCCGTACGCCGAGCGTGAGCCCCCGCGCGAATCGCCAGTACGTGTGCAAGGCGCGCCGCATCGCGGTTTCAATGGCGTGGTGCATGCCCTTCGTCTCACTCAATCGCCGCGGTGTGACGACGACGCGCGCGAATGTCGCACCCGCAACCATCGCATGGCTGGCTTGTCGTGATGGGTTTTGTCATCGCGCCCACTCTGCGTTATCAGCAACACATCATCGTCGAGCACAAGACGACTCACACGGAATTCCAAAAGCGGCCGGGGTGCATCCCCCCACAAATGTCCCCGGTGCTTACGGCGCTCCCGGCTTGCCGGGAGCGCCGTTGTCTTTTGTAAAGCTGCTCCGAGGCTTCGCGGGGATGCGGTCGCCTTTTTTGTCGGCACAGACCGCCACCGCAAATCTTTGCAGCCCTGGCTCGCATTTTCGCGCCGGTAACTGCAATATATCGCCAAGAAGCCAACGGGATACCGCGATGAAGCGCTTTGCCGACCTGAGCGAGCAGGAAGTCCTCGCCCTCGCGATCACCAATGAGGAGGAGGATTCGCGCATCTACCAGGGTTTCGCCGACGGGCTGCGTGCGCAGTATCCAAGCTCGGCGAAGATGTTCGACGCGATGGCGCAGGAGGAGGTCAAGCATCGCGGCATGCTCTATGACCTCTATCGCGAGAAGTTCGGCGAGTACCTGCCGCTGATCCGCCGGCAGGACGTGAAAGGCTTCGTGCGCCATCGGCCGCTGTGGCTGGTGCGTCCGCTCGGCCTCGACGAGGTGCGCAAATATGCCGCCGCGATGGAGTACGAGACCGCGCGCTTCTATCGCAAGGCCGCCGTGGCGGCGCGCGACGTCTCGGTGCGCGAGCTGCTGACCCAGCTCGCCGAAGCCGAGGACAAGCACGAGAACCTCGCCGAGGAGTTGAGCGAGAAGATCCTCACGCCGGGCGCGCGTGCGAGCGAGGACGAGACGGCGCGGCGCATGTTCGTGCTGCAATACGTGCAGCCCGGCCTCGCCGGCCTCATGGACGGCTCGGTGTCGACGCTCGCGCCGCTGTTCGCCGCCGCCTTCGCGACGCACCAGACCTGGGCGACCTTCGTGGTCGGGCTCGCGGCCGCGGTCGGCGCCGGCATTTCGATGGGCTTCGCCGAGGCGCTCTCCGACGACGGCTCGCTCACCGGCCGCGGGTCCCCGTGGCTGCGCGGCGCCGTGTGCGGCACGATGACGGCGCTCGGCGGGCTCGGCCACACGCTGCCCTATCTCATTCCGAATTTTCTCACCGCGACCATCTTCGCCTTCGTGGTGGTCGCGATCGAGCTCGCAGTCATCTCCTACATCCGCTACCGCTACATGGACACGCCGTTCCTGCAGGCTGCCTTCCAGGTGGTGGTCGGCGGCGTGCTGGTGTTCGCGGCCGGCATTCTGATCGGCAGTTCGTGAGAGGGCGGATGGCGAGTAAAAAATAGCGAATGGCGGCCGAGCCGATCGCACGAATTCGCTACTCGCCATTCGCTACTCGCAATTTTCCATGTTCACCCTCGCCCATCTCTCCGATCCGCATCTCCCGCCGCTTCCCAAGCCGCGGCTCGCAGAGCTCGCCAACAAGCGCGTGCTGGGCTACCTGCACTGGCGACAGAGCCGCCATCGGATTCACCGCGCCGAGCAGGTCGACCTTTTGGTGCGCGACCTGCACGCACAGGCGCCTGACCACGTTGCGGTAACGGGCGACCTCGTCAACATCGGGCTGGTCGCGGAGTTCGCCCCGGCGCGCGTCTGGCTGCAGTCGCTCGGGCGCCCGCACGAGGTGACGCTGGTGCCGGGCAATCACGACGCCTATCTGCGTCAGTCGCTCGCCGCGCACGGCCACTGGGCGGACTTCATGAGCGACGACGCCGCAAATTCATCCGAGCTGCGGTTTCCCTTCGTGCGCCGACGCGGGCCGCTCGCGCTGATCGGCCTCTCCAGCGCGGTGCCGACCGCGCCGTTTCTCGCCACGGGCCGGCTGGGCGCCGCGCAGCTCGCGCGGCTCGACGAGCTGCTGGGGCGTCTTGCCGATTGCTGCCGCGTCGTGCTGGTTCATCACCCGCCCGGACGCACGCGCGTGCGCCGGTTCAGATCGCTGACCGACGCGCCCGCATTGCGCGCCGTGCTGGCGCGGCGCGGCGCCGAGCTGGTGCTGCACGGCCACGATCACGTCCTGGCGCTCGATTGGCTCACCGGACCGAACGTCCCGATCCCGGCGCTCGGGGTGCCGAGTGCCTCGGCGATGCCCCTGCACGGCCATCGCGTCGAGCCTGCCGCCTACAATCTCTATCGCATCGACGGCGTTCCGGGCGCTTGGCGACGCGAGGTGGTGACACGCGGCTTTCGCGCCGGCGCTCCCGGCGTCGTCGAGCTCGCCCGGCGCGAGCTCAATCCATCGACTGCGTCGCCAGCAGGATGATAGTGCCGATCACCGCCGCGATCCCGAGCAGCAGCCCGAAGACGAAGGCGCGGATCGCCCGCCAGCGCGCCCGCCGTTGCAGGCGCGCGTCGCGCGCGGCATCGAGCCGCAGCGGCCGGTCGTCGGCGGTGAGCGCGCGCTCCCGCTCGATGATGCGGCGGGCGACGTACGTGGTGATGGCCTCGACGATCTCATTGATGTCGGCCGACTCGGCGAGGATCTTGCGGCCGTAACGGCTGTCCTGCACGAACCGATAGGTGCGCTTGTCGCGCCCCATGTCGACATGCGCCACCACGTCGACCCACATCCGGGGCGGTTCGCCGCGCATGACGCCGCGATCGAACAGCTCGATATTATCGGGGATCTCGGCGAACAGCGGATCGAGCGCCTCGTTGAGCATCTCGAGTCGCGCAATCTCGGCGTCTCGCAGATCGACGATGACCCCTGTGCGTTCGGCCGACTCGATCCGGGCCTGACGCAACGCGTCACGCAGCCGCTGCGGCGGCTTCTCATCAGTTACGGGTGCCGGCGTCGCCTTCTTACGTCCCCACATCGCATCCCCGAGGCATCCCCAAGACGGCCGCGCCAATGCTCCAGCGCAGCCTGACGCCGGATACTACAATGGGCGCAGGGGTATGCAATCGCTCCGGTGCGGGCGAACCGCCGCCGGCACGATGTTGAGGTTCCCGGGTGTGGGAAAACAGTCGCTACTTCACCCACAGCCACGGCGTCCACGCCGCCGGCTTCCAGCGCTTGCTTCGGGCCACAGGCTCCTCATCCAAGATGCGAGCGCGGCGCGCCGGCGGACGGCGACGCTTCATAAGCGCATGAAAGAACGAGAATTCGGAGAAATCGGGAAACCGTTCCTCACGCGCATGGACGAAGCGTTTGTGTGGCGTGGTCAGCATTCGCCGCTCCGCTGCAGCCGGACCGATCCGCACAGGCGCAGATGGGCCGCACGGTCATCTTCGCGCACAGCCTTTAACGATTATTCAATGCTGTTCCTCCAATGCGAGGCTTCGGAGCGGTAACATGATCCACCCCATTTGCATGGCGGCCCGCAAGCGTGCTGATTGGAGGGGTCACTGATTCGCCCACACGGGGCGGCCCCGACCGATGAACAACCCGATCGTCTCGACCCCAGCCACCGGTGAGCGCGACTGGCTCGCCGCGCTCAATCCCGAGCAGCGGCGCGCCGTCGAGCACGACGGCGCACAGCCCTTGCTGATCATTGCGGGCGCGGGCTCGGGCAAGACCAATACGCTCGCGCACCGGGTCGCGCACCTGATCGTGCGCGGCGTCGACCCGCGCCGCATCCTGCTGCTCACTTTCTCGCGCCGCGCCGCCGCCGAGATGACGCGCCGCGTCGAGCGCATTACGGCGCAGGCACTGCGCGAGCGCGGCACGCTCGCGCCGGGCGGGCTCGCCTGGTCGGGGACCTTCCACGCGATCGGCGCGCGCCTCCTGCGCGAGTACGCGCCGGCAATCGGCCTCGACCGCGCCTTCACGATCCACGATCGCGAAGATTCGGCCGACCTCCTCAACCTGATCCGCCACGACCTCGGCCTCTCCAAGACCGATCGGCGCTTTCCCGCCAAGGGCACCTGCCTTTCGATCTACTCGCGCGCCGTCAATGCCGAGTGCCCGCTCGAGGACGTGCTCGGCTCAGCGTTTCCCTGGTGCGGCGGTTGGGAGGATGAGCTGCGCGCGCTGTTCGCCGCCTACGTCGAGGCGAAGCAGCGCCAGCACGTGCTCGACTACGACGATCTGCTGCTCTACTGGTCGCACATGATGGCGGAGCCGGAGATCGCCGCCGAGATCGCCGAACGCTTCGACCATGTGCTGGTCGATGAATATCAGGACACCAACCGGCTGCAGGCCTCGGTCCTGCTGGCGCTCAAGCCCAAGGGCGATCACCTCACCGTGGTCGGCGACGACGCCCAGTCGATCTACTCGTTCCGCGCCGCCACGGTGCGCAACATCCTCGACTTCCCGTATCACTTCTCGCCGCCGGCCGAGATCGTCACGCTGGAGCGCAATTATCGCTCGACGAGGCCGATCCTCGCCGCCGCCAATGCGGTGATCGAGCTCGCGAGCGAGCGCTATTCCAAGAACCTGTGGTCGGAACGTGCGTCCGCCGAGCTGCCGGCGCTGGTGAGCGTGCGCGACGAGACCGATCAGGCGCATTACGTGGTCGACGAGGTGCTGGCGCAGCGCGAGGCCGGGATCGCGCTCAAGGCGCAGGCGGTGCTGTTTCGCGCCTCGCACCACAGCGCGCCGCTCGAGATCGAGCTCGCGCGCCGCAACGTCCCGTTCGTGAAATTCGGCGGCCTCAAGTTCCTCGAGGCCGCGCACGTCAAGGACGTGATCGCGTTCCTGCGCTGGGTCGAAAACCCGCGCGATCGCGTCGCCGGCTTCCGGGTCATTCATCTGCTGCCCGGCGCCGGCCCGGCGACGGCCGCGAAGGCGCTCGAGCGCGTCGCCGAGGCTCCCGATCCGCTCGCCGCGATGACGTGCTTCAAGCCGCCGGCCGCCTGCGCGGCCGACTGGCCGGATTTCCTGCGCACCTTCGAGCTCGCGCGCGGAAATGCCGCCGGCTGGCCGGCCGAGCTCGACCTGATCCGCACCTGGTACGCGCCGCACCTCGAGCGCATCTACGAGGACGCCGTGGTGCGCGAGCAGGATCTTTCCCAGCTCGCGCAGATCGCCGCGACTTTTCCGAGCCGCGAGCGCTTTCTCACCGAGCTGACCCTCGACCCGCCCGGCGCCACCAGCGACGAGGCCGGCGCGCCGCTGCTCGATGAGGATTTCCTCATTCTCTCGACCATCCACTCGGCCAAGGGCCAGGAATGGAAATCGGTGTTCGTGCTCAACTGTGTCGACGGCTGCCTGCCATCCGATCTCGCGACCGGCGCCGAGCACGAGATCGAGGAGGAGCGCCGACTGCTCTACGTCGCGATGACCCGCGCCAAGGACCACCTCCATCTCATCGTGCCGCAGCGCTTCTATGTGCAGCAGCAGCGCCAGAACGCCGATCGGCACATGTACGCAACGGTGACGCGGTTCATCCCGTCCGCAATCCGCCACCATTTCGCGAGCCGCGCCTGGCCCGCCGCGAAGCCTGCGGCGGCGGCGAGCGCGGCGGCGCGCGCGCCGGTGGATATCGGGGCAAAGCTGCGGCGGATGTGGCGGTAGCTGACCCAGGGGCCTCAGCACGGGATCGTCAGATAGCTGAGAGGAGTTCGTTGACCCCTCGTCCCCCTTCTTGCAGAATTGCGACACGAATATCCCACTGAAAGGATCGGCCATGGCCTCCTATCGGCGGATCGAAGTCAAGCCTATCGCAGGTGCGCTTGGCGCTGAAATCGGCAATGTCGATCTCGGCAACGTGGACGATGAGACGTTCGGGGAAATCAAAACCGCCTGGCTCGACCATCTCGTCATCTTTTTCCGCGGCCAAAACATCTCGCCCGTGCAGCAGATCGCTCTCGCCAAACGGTTCGGTGAGATCCACCATCATCCGTTCATGAAAGGAATGGAGGAGTATCCCGACATCCTCGAGATCATCAAGGAGGAGGGCGACACCAAGGCGTTCGGCGAGGTCTGGCACACCGACCAGATGTTCAATCCAAAGCCCGCGAAGGCGACAATGCTCTACGCGAAGGAAACGCCGGACGCGGGCGGCGATACGATGTTCACCAACATGTATCTCGCCTACGACACGCTGTCGGAGCCGATGAAAGCGATGCTCAAGAGCATCAGAACCTGGAATGTCGGCGACCGCAAGAAGCTCCAGAAGGGTGGCGCGATGGGGCCGCCGGCGCGCGACGGCCGCTACAGCGGCAACGAGAAAATGGCTGCCAAGGTCCGCGACCCTGGCGATCTGCAGACCGAGTGCGCCCATCCGATCGTGCGCACCCATCCGGAGACCGGTCGTAAGGCGCTCTACATCAGCAGCCACACGCAGACGCTCGACGGCTTCAAGGAGGATGAGGCACGGCCAATCCTCGATTTCCTGGCAGAGCACGCGATCCAGCCGGAGTTCACCTGCCGGTTCCGCTGGGAGGTCGGCTCGCTCGCGATCTGGGACAACCGCTGCACCCAGCACCGCGCGCTCAACGACTATCCCGGCAAGCGTCGCCGGATGCATCGCAT
Organism: Xanthobacteraceae bacterium; assembly: GCA_035293985.1. Taxonomy (GTDB): domain Bacteria; phylum Pseudomonadota; class Alphaproteobacteria; order Rhizobiales; family Xanthobacteraceae; genus JAVDCA01. Next base: position 88,876 of record DATGLS010000012.1, on the reverse strand, counting down.
CACCATCGCTGGTGATTCTCCATTCTGACGGACAGCCCCGCTGCTTGCGGCCTGGAGGTTGCGTGCGACGGTGGATATCGGCGCAAGGCTGCGGCGGATGTGCCGGTGAGTCGCTCTCATTACCCTCCCCCGCAGGCCCCCCGCAGGGGAGGGTGAGTCAATTCAGCCGGTTCGACGGCGGCGGGTCGTCGCTCTCATCGGCCATCATCGCGATCGGGCTCGCCTGGTGATGCACCATGCGCCACGCGCCGCCGACGCGGCGGTAGACGTTGGTCGCGGCGAGCGCCGCGCCATCAACGACCTCGATGCACAGCACGCGCGCCTCGTCGCCAGTGACGATCGCGGCATCGTCCTGGTGCGCGATGCGCACGCGGTTCTCGTTCGCCAGGATGTTGCGGTAGGACTCGATCACGTCGTTGCGGCCGATCAGCGGCGGCCAGCCAGGATGCACGCAGGAGACGCCGTCCTCGGCCCAGATCCGGGACATGGCAATGAAATCGCCGGACGAGAAGGCGCGGTAGTAGGCTCTGTTGACGGCGAGGATCGCGTCGTCATCGCTCATGAAAGACTCTTCGGCTGGCGCATGTTCTTATCGGCGAACCGGTGTCCACTTCGCCGGAACATGCGCTAAACGCAGCGGCCGCCGTCGACCTCGGCGATATTGCCGGTGATGAAGGCGGCCTCGTCGGAGGCGAGAAAGAGCGCCATGTTGGCGATGTCCTGCGGCTGGGCGAGGCGGCCGAGCGGCACGGTTGCCTGGAATTTTTCCCGCTGGCCGGGCGCGGGGCCGAGAAAGGTCGGCAGCAGCGGCGTCTCGGTCGCGACCGGCGCGATCGCGCAAACGCGGATCTTGTCCGGCGCAAGCTCGACCGCGAGCGTCTTGGTGAGGTTGTGCACCGCGCCCTTGGTCGCATTGTAGGCCGAAAGCCCCGGTCGCGGCCGCAGGCCCGCGGTCGAGCCGATGTTGATCATCACGCCGCCGCCCTGGCGGCGGAAGACCGGCACCGCGGCTTGGCTGAACAGGAAGAGGCCCTTCACGTTGATGTCGAAGACGCGGTCGTACTCCGCCTCGGTGATCTCGGTCATCGGCTTATTGACGTGGGCGACGCCTGCATTGTTGACGAGAATGTCGATGCGGTCGAAGGCCGCGAGCGTCGAGCGGATTGCTGCGTCGATCTCGGCGGATTTCGCGACGTCGCAGCCAAGCGCCAGCGCCGTGTTGCCGATCCCGCGCGCGACCTTCTTCGCCGCATCCACGTCGATGTCGAGCACGGCCACACGCGCGCCTTCCCGGGCATAGGTCTCGGCGATCGACGCGCCCATGCCGGAGCCGGCGCCGGTGACGATCGCGACCTTGTCGGCAAGACGCATGCGCGGGCTCCACAATTCACAGCGGGCCCGCCGAGCAGATCACGTCAGGTCCCGATGTTCAATTCCCATCGATGCAGCTGCGCGGCTGCGCTCAGCCGCCGAGGCCGTAGCGCTTGCCCCAGCCGAGGCCGTCCTCGGTGCGCGCGCGCGGCTTGTACTCGCAGCCGACCCAGCCCGCATAGCCGAGCCGATCGAGCGCGTCGAACACCGCCGGGTAGCTCACCTCGCCCTCGTCCGGCTCCGCGCGCGACGGCACCGCGGCGATCTGCACATGGCCGATCACGGGTAGGAATTTCTCGATGCGCTTGATGAGATCGCCGCTGATGATCTGCACATGATAGAAGTCGAATTGGATCTTCACGTTGGGCCGGCCGATCTGCGCGATCAGGTCGGCCGCCTGCTCGACGCGGCCGAGGAAGTAGTTCGGTCGGTCGCGCGGGTTGAGAGGCTCGATCAGCACGGTGATGTTCTGCTCCGCCGCGAGATCGGCGGCACGGGTGTAGTTCGCGACGAACACCCGCTCGGCTGCCGGGCGCAGCTCCGGCGCGACCACGCCCGCCATGGTGTGGATCGCACTGCCGCCGATCGCCACCGCGTAATCGAGCGCCTTCTGGAACAGCTCGGCGAACTCGCGCTCGCGCCCCGGCACGGCGCCGAGGCCGGATTCGCCGCCGTTCGGCCGCAGCTGCGTGTTGATGCCGAGCTGAACCAGCCTATGGCGCTGCAATTCGGCGCACACGTCGGTCGGCGCGAGATCGTAGGGAAACTGCAGCTCGACCGCTTTGAACCCGGCCGCCGCCGCGGCGCCGAAGCGCTCCATCATCGGCCGCTCGGCGAACATATAGGCGAGATTGGCGGCGAAGCGCGGCATGGTGATCCCCCTCGGCTCCGCCCCTGGAGGCGCGGCGGCGCTTACCTATCAATGACCGCACTGGGGGCTGCAAGTGCCCGCCGCTTCGCGCTCTTCTCGGGTCGCCCCACGGCCAAAAGATGCATCGTGCCCACCGCCCACTGGAGGTGGGCAGCGTTACAGTTGACCGTGTCGACCAGAATGCCGGCCTCTTGGTCCCACCGCTATACCCAATACTTTGATCCAATTTGCATTTATTTATGGGATTTTGCCCATAAAATTGCCCACCATTCGAGTGGGACGTTTTGTGGTTGACCCTGCCGTCGGCCGGGAGTTCGATATTCGCGATCCTGCAGAGCGACCGGACACGAAAGATCCGAGAGCGCGGGATCGGTGAGGACCCGCGATGAACGCCCAACAGCTTCTCCAGGAAATCTCCGACTATTGCCGCCAGACCGGCCTCGCCGAGTCGACCTTCGGCCGGCGTGCCGTCAACGATGGCAAGCTCGCAAACCGCTTGCGCAACGGCGGCCGCATCACCACCGATACGCTCGACCGTATCCGCGCCTTCATGACGGAGAACCGCGGCGAGTTCGCCGCCCGGCCGGCGCTGATCCCCCGCGCGCCGGCGGCCGGCCAGCCGATCGAGGCCGCGCCCGCCCTTCCAGCCTCGATGCCGCCGGCGCCGCGCCTGCCCGTTCAGCCAGGCGACCCGCAGCGCAATTTCCGCTTCTTCGACAACCGACAGAAATATCTGCTGTTCGTGAACACCTGCAGCGAGAAGTGGGTCGTGGCCCACCGAGTCTCGCTGGAGCTCGCCAACATCCATCCGCGCCCGCCGGCGGTGCGCGTGTTCGACGCCGGGGTCGGCGACGGCAGCGTGCTCACGCGGGTGATGCGGGGGATGCACGATCGGTTTCCCACCATGCCGTTCTACGTGGTCGGCAAGGAGATCAGCCTCGAGGACATCCGTCTCACCCTCCAGAAGGTCGCCGACCGCTTCGTCGAGCATCCCGCGACCGCACTGGTGCTCACCAACCTCGCTTACGCGGACGCGCCGTGGCTGCACGTGAAGTCGCTCTCCGCCGCTTCGAGCCTCGTATGGCACGAGGTCGCGCTCACCGGCACCACGGCGGCCCGCTTCGAGGAGCAGATCACCGATCTCGAGCCGTTCCTCGCCGAGAACTGGAAGGCCGGCGTGAGCTCGAAGACGGGCAATCCGGTGTACGAGCGTCCGGTGGTGCTGGTGATCTACCGCGACGATCACAAGTTCCTGCTCGACCCGATCCTGCCCAAGCCGGGCGGCACGCAAGCGAGCTACGACCTCGTCATCGCGTCGCAGCCGTATCGGGCGCGCGCCTCGCTCGAGTTCAAGGCCAAGCGGGTGGTCGCGCCGCTCGCCCGTGCGCTCGGCCCCGGCGGGCGGCTGATCGCCATCCACTCGCACGGCAACGATCCGGGCCACGAGATCATCCAGCAGGTGTGGCCGGGCGACAATCCGTTCATCCATGACCGTCACCAGATCATGAAGACCGTGAAGCAGGAGCTCGGGCCGTCCGGGCGCGAGCTCAATTTCAACGCCTACGCCGACAACCGCTCGCTCTTCCGCTACGACATGCACACTCTGCCCTCAGAGGTCTCCGAGTCGATCGGGACCTCGACGCTATTCGCGGCGTGGAACGCCGCGATCTACGTGGCGCAGGTCGAGGACGACCGACTCGAGAGCGTGCATGGCGCGCAGCGTTACCTCGATGCGACGCGCGAGGTGCTGCGCCGGCACGGCGGCCTATGGTTCTACGACGAGTCATATGTGATCTCGCGGCGGCGCGAATGAACCCGCTCACCGCCATGCCTGATGCCGACGCCGTCACAATGGCTCACCCGATGGCCGCCCCCCCGCTGGTGCCGACCGCGGAGCCGAACGAGGCCGCGCAGATCGCCGATTTCGTCCGGCTCGCGAGCTTCGAGGCGACCCGGCCGGCCGACCACGAGATCGCCGCATTCGCGGCCGCGGCCGCGCGCGGCGCGCCCGTCTATGTCAGCGCCGTGCCGACGCGTCCGTTGGCCGAGCAGGTCGCAATTGCGCGAAACCTCGCGGGCCGCGGGTTCGAGCCGGTGCCGCACCTCGCGGCGCGCAACTTCGCGAACGCGATGGAGCTCGACGACCATCTGGCCCGCCTCGTGGAGGCGGGCGTGCGCCGCCTGCTCGTCATCGGCGGCGACCGCGACACACCGGCCGGCGCGTTCCATCACGCCATCGAGGTGATCGAAAGCGGGCTGCCGCAGAACCGCGGTATCCGCGAGATAGGCATCGCGGGTTATCCGGAGGGTCATCCACGCGTCGCCGCGACCGAGATCGACCGTGCGCTCGCGGCCAAGATCGAGGCCGCGGCCGCGACCGGGCTCGGCGTTCACATCGTCACGCAGTTCGCGTTCGCGCCCGCGCCGATCCTCGCCTTCGTCGCGCGCCTGCGCGACACCGGCATCGAGCAGCCCGTACGCATCGGCCTTGCCGGGCCGGCGTCGGTCGCGACGTTGCTGCGATTCGCAACGATCTGCGGAGTCGCGACGTCCGCCCGCGCGCTTGCCCGCAATGCCGGGTTGGCAAAGCATCTCCTCGGCGCCAATGCGCCCGATGCGATCATCCGCGCGCTCGCGGCGGCGCGCGGTGTGCTCGGCGACGTCGCGCCGCACTTCTTCACCTTCGGCGGTCTCGCCGCGACCGCGCGCTGGGCGGCAGCGGTCGCAGCCGGCCGCGTGACGCTCGACCGCAGCGGCGGGTTTCGGGTCGAGGGACCCTGAAGAGGCGAGTGGCGAATGGCGAATAGCGAGTAAGGTCGGCAGGCCATCCATTCGCTATTCGCAACTCGCTATTCGCCTCATCCCAGCTTCATCATCGCGAGCGCAGCGCGGCCGTTCGGACCGTACGGATTGCCGAGCGACTCCGCCATCTCGAAGTGGTTGTAGCTCACTGCCTCGACCAGCTCGACCGGCTTGCCGGCGGCCTTCACTGCGGCGGCGAAATCGCGGCTCTGCCGCTGGAATTCCGGCGTCTCGTCGGTGCCATAGGTGACCGTGATCGGCGCACGCAGCAGGTCGAGATGCCGCTGCGAGCTCATCGCCGCCTCCATTGCGTCGGTGAACTTGACGTAGTTGCCGCGCTTGGACAGGCGCGGTCCGCGCATGTCGTACATCCCGCTCATGCACAGGCCTGCCGTGATCGCGTCGGCCGGCAGCCCATACGTCGTCCAGTCGGTCACCAGCGCGACGCCGCACAGATGGCCACCCGACGAATGGCCGCCGATGAAGAAGCGGCGTGTATCGCCGCCGAAACTCGCCGCGTTCTTGTAGGTCCAGGCGATCGCGCGACGCACCTGGTCGGCCATCACGGTAAGATCGCCGCCCGCCTTGTCCACCGCGATGAAATCCGGCGCAACGTAGTGCGCGCCTGCTTTGGTGAAGAGCTCGGCCGCAAATCCGTATTCCTTCGCGGATCCACGCAGCCACGCTCCGCCGTGGATGAAGACGAAGATCGGCGCGTTCGGCCGCGCGGTGCGGTAGATGTCGAGCCCTTCGATCTCGGTCGGCCCGTAGACGGCGCGCCGCGGCCCCCCAAGCCGCGCCCGCGTATCGTCGCTGCGCGCCACGAGGCGCTTGAGGATCTGCCCAGCGAGCGGGGCGTAGAAGCTCTGGTCATAGGCGGCGTCGAGCTCTTCCTGGTCGTAGCCGAGGAAGACGCGTGGCCCCTTCTGGTGCGGCGCCGGGCCGAGCGGGCATGCCTGTCCGGCTGCGGCGTCGCGGGCGAAGGCCGCACTGCCGGCCGCCGCCGTCGCGGCCACGACGGCGCGACGTGTGAAGCTTTTCGATGAAGGCCAACTGGGCATGGGCATCCGTGCTCCCCGGAATGAAGCGGTCAACGTAGATCAGGCTGAGCAACAGCGAAACCCATCATCTTTGTGCTGTCCGCCAATGCGATGAGGTTCGCTGCGCTGAGCCATCTTATGCGCCCCGCTTGCGCGGATTAGATCACTGCGCCGGTCCGGCGAACAGGATCAGGTTTCCATCCGGATCACGCACGATGAAATCACGTGCGCCCCACGGCTCGTGCTTGAGCGCTTGATGGAAATCGACACCGGCGGATTGGAAGGTCAGGAAGAGTTGCTTGATCTCATCGGCAGTGTCGACCTCGATGGTGGCCGATAGAAGGCTCTCGCGCTCGCGCAGCGCCGGATCGATCGGCGACTCGGCGAGGCAGCGCAGGGTCAGGCGCGCGCAGTCGCGCTTGACCTCTCCGTAGAATGGCGGGTCGCCGTAGACGAAGACGACCGAAAAGCCGAGCCTCTCGGCGTAGTAGTCGCACGCCGCCCTGATGTCGGCGACGAAGAGCTGGGCTGAAAGGCCTGTCAAAACCGGGCGCGCGGCGCCGGGTCGCGGCGCTTGCGATACGGGATGTGTTTGCTCGGGCATGGCATCGAATCCCTGCTTGAGCGCCTGCCAGCTCGGATATCCGGCCTGCCGGGCGACGAGCTCCTGCGCGTCGCCGAGCGTGAACTGGCCGGTCAGGATCTCGACGTCGCACAGGCCGGCAAAGCGCGGCAGCACCGCCCTGATCTGCGCCGCGACCGGATAATATCCGGTGCGGTGCCAGCGTAGGACGAGCTTGGCTTGCTTCCTGAGATTCTCGAGGCTGGGCATCGAGCTGAATCGGGCGCGTTGCGGATAGGTGTTTCGCAGGTGGGCTTTGCCCCTTCGGCCACTGGCCAATGCGCCCTGCAGCAACGCGATCGAGGATGGCGAGTGGCACGCATCTTGTCAATCACCCGACCTTCAGCCCGACGTTTTGCAATCCAACATTCGCAGTCCACCGCATTGCGGCTTGCCTCGGCAGGCTCCAACCGGAAGAATGCGGCAGACGCTCACAGGGGAAGACCCGAATGAAGCCCTTTTGGCTCAGTCGCACGCAATGGGCTGCGATCCTCGCGCTGACCATGCTCGGTGTCGCGGGCTGGCCGGCGGCGGCGCAGGCCCCGGCGGCGCCGGCGCCGACCGCAGCGACCGCATTGATCTCGCTCGCGGAAGCGCGCGCGATCATCCAAGCCGCCGAGGATTTCGCCCGCGGGCGCCACCCCTGCATGGCGGTCGTCGTGGTCGATCAGGTCGGCAACGTCGTGTCGAGCGACCGCATGGATGCGTGCTCGCCGTCCAACGTGCATCTCGCCGAGGGCAAGGCATTCGCCTCCGTCATGTTCCGGCAGACCACCGAGGCGCTGGGAGAGCTCGCGAAATTGCGTCCCGACCGCTATTTCGGCATCCTCAATATGTATCCCGGCAGGGTCTATCTGGTCGGCGGCGGCGAGCCGCTGGTGGTCGACGGAAGGATCGTGGGCGCGGTCGGCGTCGCCGGACTGCCGCAGGGCGTGGACGAATTGGCCGGGCGCGCGGGCATCGCGGCGTGGGAAGCGCTGCGCGCCAAAACAACAAAGTAGCCACGGGTCGACATGGGCGTTCGTTATTTCGGCGCGGCGGTGCCGCGCATCGAGGACCCGGAGCTCGTCTCGGGCCGTGGACGTTATCTCGATGACATCGTGCTGCCCGGTATGGTACACGCCGCCTTCGTGCGTGCCGCCCAGGCGCATGCGCGCATCAAAGGGATCGATGTGGCGGCCGCCGCCGCATTGCCGGGCGTGGTCGCCGTGCTCACCGCCGCCGACCTCGGCATCGCCGGCAAGCCGACGCCGCAGTTCGCACCCTCGCCGCTGATCGCCCAGAACCGCACCCAGCATGTGCTCGCCGCGCACGCCGTGCACTATGTCGGCGACGCGATCGCGATGACAGTGGCGGAGAGCCGCGCGATCGCGGAGGATGCGGCGAGCCTCGTCGTCGTCGACTACGAGCCGCTGCCGGTGGTCGCCGATCTCGCTTCCGCGCTTGATCCCGCCGCTCCTTGCGCGCACGAAGATGCGCCCGACAACCGCGCAGCGACGCTGCGGGCTAAATTCGGCGACATCGACGCGGTCTTCGCCCGCGCCGCTCATGTGTTTCGCGAGCGCATCACCCAGCACCGCGGCGGCTGCCATGCCATGGAATGCCGCGGCGTGATCGGCGCCGAGGATCCGATCAGCCGCCAGCTCGTGGTGTGGAGCTCGACCCAGGCGCCCTACATGGTGCGCCGCTCGCTCGCCCAATTCATCGGCCGCGACGAAAGCCGGATTCGCGTGATCGCGCCGCAGGTCGGCGGCGGCTTCGGGCCGAAGGCAGGCGTCTACCCGGAGGAATATGCGATCGCACTCGCCGCGATGAAGCTGCACCGGCCGGTGAAATGGGTCGAGGATCGGCGCGAGCACTTTCTCTCGACCACCCAGCAGCGGGACGAGATCTGGGACCTCGACGTCGCCGCCGACCGCAATGGCCGACTGCTCGGCCTCCGCGGCCGCTGCCTGCACGACAACGGTGCTTACCTGCCCTATGGCCTGATCCTTCCCTTTACCTGCCTCGGGCCCCTGCCCGGCCCGTACGCGCTCGAGGCAGTCGACGTTTCCCTCGACGTCGTCTTCACCAACAAGGTGCCGACCACGCCGATCCGCGGCGCCGGCCGGCCGAATGCCGCCTTCGTGCTCGAGCGTCTCGCCGATCGGGTCGCGCGCGAATTGAAGATCGACCGCGCCGAGGTGCGGCGGCAAAGCTTCATCCGCAAGGAGCAATTTCCCTACGCGACCGGCGCCAGGGCGCGCGACGGCTCACCCGTCACCTATGACAGCGGCGATTATCACGGTTGCCTCGATACCGCGATGGCGCACGTGCGCGACTTTCCCCTGCGCCAGGCGGCGGCGCGCGCGCAGGGCAAGTATCTCGGCCTCGGCATCGCGAGCTATGTCGAGGACACCGGCATCGGCCCCTACGAGGGCGCGCAGGTCTCGGTGGAGCCGAATGGGAACGTGCTGATCACGACCGGCGCCGCCGCGCAGGGCCAGGGTCAGGCGACGATCTTCGCGCAGATCGCGGCTGACATTCTCGACGTGCCGATCGACCGCGTCAGCGTGGTCTCGGCCGACACAGGGCAGTTTCCACGGGGCATCGGCACCATCGGCAGCCGCATTGCGGTGCGCGGCGGATCCTCTGTGCACCTTGCCGCAACGCGCGTGAAGGAGAAGGCGATCAAAGTGGCGGCCGAGATGCTGGAGGCAGCGGAGGCCGACCTCGCGCTCGACAACGGCCATGTGCGGGTCGCCGGCACTGATCGCGCAGTCGCGCTGGGGGACATCGCGCTGCGCCTCGCCGGCTTCTCGGGCGCGCCGCTGCCGAAGGATGTCGAGCCCGGCCTTGCGGCCGACGGCTACTTCCAAGGCGGCGGCCTTGCGTTCGCCAACGGCAGCAACGTGTGCGAAGTGGAGGTCGACGCGGCGACCGGCGAGGTCAAGCTGCTGCGCTATATCGTGGCACACGACTGCGGCCGGCTGATCAACCCGCTGCTGGTCGACGGCCAGATCCGCGGCGGCGTGGTGCACGGGGTGGGCAATGCGCTGCACGAGCACATGGTGTTCGACGCCGAGGCGCAGCCGATGACGACGAACTATGGCGACTATCTGCTGCCGGTCGCGACCGACATGCCGCCGATCGAGGTGATCCACATCGAGACGCCCTCGCCGCTCAACCCGATCGGCGTCAAGGGCGCCGGCGAAGGCGGCACCATTCCGGCGACGGCATGCGTCATCTCGGCGATCGAGGATGCGCTGGCGCCGCTCGGCGTGGCGCTCGCCGAGCACCCGGTGTCGCCGCAGCGGTTGGTGGAGCTGATCGCGAAGGCCAGGAAATAGGTGCCCTTTCCCCGCTTGCGGGGGAGAATACGCGCCCGCAAGTCGGGCCTGCCCGAGTTGCGCATTCATATCTGCCAATCTCGGGTAAACGCGAGATTGCATCGCGCAGGAGGGGAAAGTCGGTGGCGCATGAGCAAGCGGCGCCCCCTCTCCGGCTCTCCCCCGCAGACGGGTCGCAGGCGGGGGAGAGGGCGCGGGCGGCGTCCTTGTCGCCTTATTGAATCCCCACCATCTGCTTCGCTTCCGGCGTCAGCTCGAGGATGTGCATGCCCGTATTGGCGCGGTCGACGATGTAGATGTAGCCGCGATCATCCGTCTCGACATTGTTGGTCTGGATCGCGACCTTGCAGCGGTCCTCCCCATTCACCTTGATGCAGCGCTTGTCGGTCGCGGCGGTGATCGCCGGGATGAAGTAGCCGATCTCCTTCGGGTGATAGGGATCGCGTACGTCGACCGCGCGCACGCCGGCATTGAAGTAGGCGAGGAAGACGACCTTCTTGTAGAAGATCGGCGCCATGCTCTCGTTCGACGAGTGCGTGCCGAAGCGGCCGCCGCGGTCGCAGAAGTGGCCGCTTTCCTCGGGCACCTGGAAGTTCGAGATCACCATCGGATGCGTCTCGATCGTCACGTCGACGAACCACGCCATCTGACGCGGCTCCTCGCATTCGTTGCGGATTTGCTCGTCGACGATCATGACGATGTCGCGGGTCGAGCCTTCCTTGTCCTTGGCGAACTCCGCAATCGGCATCTTCATCATCGGAAAGACGGTGTGCGCGCCATTCCATGGCGACATGTAAAGCTCGCCGATCACCGGATAACGCAGGCTGGCGGGGGTCGGCTCCTTCGGACCGTGCAGCAGCTTGTCGCGATCGACGATCTGCAGCAGGCCGCCCTTGTTGGTGCCGTAGCCGAAATAGACGCGGTTGCCCTGCGGGCCGGTCGAGATCGGGCCGTGCAGCTGCTCGGGGATCGGCCCGGTCGCGCCCGGCTCCTGGCCGACGCGGCCGAAGTCGCGGATCTTCACCGGGTGGGCCGGATCGCTCAGATCGTAGACCATGGTCATGCGCTTGACCCGCCAGCCCGGCTCGCCGGAGACGAGGTAGGCGATGCCGGTGTCGCACTCCCACCAGCTCTTATGGGTGTCGGTGAGGCCGCCGATGCGCGTGATCAGAGAGGGGTTCGACGGATCGGTCACATCGTAGATTTCGTGCGCTTGGCCGCCGAACACGCGCAGCAGGTAGACCTTGTTGGGGTCGGCGTGCGGCAGCGTCTTGCCGTCGCACACGCGCACCATCTGGCCGCCTCCCTCCTCATAGTTCCCGGCCAGGCCCGGGATGTGCTTGAGGTATTTCGGATGCGCCGGGTCGGTCACGTCGACGATGGACGTGCCGTTGTACTCGTCCTGGCCGGAGAGCGGGTTGTGCGGTTTCGGAATCTCCGGCGTGCCGCCGTGATGGCCGATATAGGCGATGTAGCGGTCGCCCTGCTTGTGGATCACCGGCTGATAGGCGCTACGCCCCTGCAGGTCGTTGTAGCCGACGAGGCGCATGTTCTTCGCCTCGGGCGGATCGCCGATCTTCTGCTGCTGCGCGAGCGCGGGTGCGGCCGCGACCAGGATCAGCGAGGCGAACAAGGCGCGGATCATTCCAATTCCTCCCATTCATTATCTTTTGTTGTATCCCGGATGGCGCTGCCATCCAAATCGCCGGCGATGATGATCAAGTAAAATTTTCGCCGATCGTAAATCGGGCGGGCGGGTTTTACACTTCTGTTCCGGCTTTGAGCAACAGCGCCGTTACTGCATCCCCGCTTGGCGCCGATTAAATTTTTAGGGACTGGCCGTGCCACCGGATCGCGCACCAGCGCCGCCACGCGTTTATCGGCGGTTCCACCTGGACCGATCCGGGGAACGGAATAGCGGGTGCGCCGTTTGACCAGCATGAAAAGCGCAATTGCAGCGGCAGCGTTTGGAGCTCTGGCCCTGTTCGGCCTCGCGGGAGCCTCGGCCGCACGGGCGGACGCAATCGACGTCTATCGGACTGATCACGACGGGCCTTACTGCCGGGTCGTCGAGACGCAGACGATCAATCGGTGGGGCAACGAGGTAACCATCCGCCAGCACATTTGCAGCAGCAGATGACTCACACTGCCGACCGTAAAATGGCACGCGCGTCGTCGGCCGAAACCGGCCGCGGATCCCTGATGGCGAGCGCCGCCACTTGACGGGCCGCATCGTCGATTTTCGCCTCGTCAAAGCCCACGTCGCGCAAGCGCTGCGGGATCGGGAAATCCTGCACCATCCTGGCGAGCGCCTCGGCCGGCTCGGCCGCACGGAGCGCGTCGGCGAGGCGTGCGCGCGCCTCGGGTGCTGCCGCGAGGTTGAAGCGTGCCACACGCGGCAGGATGATCGCGTGCGTCTCGGCATGCGGCAGGCCGTAGCCGCCGAGCACATGCGCGAGCTTGTGATGCAGGCCGGTGCCCCCAGTGAGCACGGCGCCGGCGAGCCAGGCGGCGACCAGGCATTCGCTCCGCGGCTCCGCATCGTTGCCGTTCGCGACCGCGCCCGGCAGATGCGCGCCGAAGCGGCGCATCGCCTCGGTGGCGTAAGCGACGGTCACGGGCGTACGCTCCGGCGCCCATAGGCCTTCGACGCAGTGCGCGATCGCGTTCATGGCGCTCGCGGCCGTGACGGCGGGCGGGAGCGCGTAGGTCAGCTCAGGGTCATAGATGACGGTGCGCGGCAACACCTTGCTGTCGCGGCCGGTGGTTTTGCGCTCGCCGTCGCTGGTGCCCCAGATCGGGGTTGCCTCCGAGCCCGAATAGGTCGTCGGTAGCGCGACGATCGGCAGGCCGGTGTCGCGCGCGACGATCTTGGCGAGCCCGATCGCCGAGCCGCCCCCCGCCGCGACGAGCCCATCGGCGCGCACGCTCGTCGCCGCCGCAAGCCCCGCCTGCGCGACGGCGCGCGGCACGTGGATGACGGCCTGCGCATGCACGCCGGCCGAACGGCTGCCGAGCAACTCGGCAACGCGCGCACCGAGCCGCGCACCGCTGCCGGGCGTCGCGATCACCAGCGCACGTGCGATGCCGAGGCGAGCCGCCTCGTCGCCGAGGCGCGAAATCGCGCCCGCGCCGAAAACGACGCGCTGGGCGGGAGCGTCATGAGTGAAGGAAATCGTCATTGCGAGCGAAGCGAAGCAATCCCGTGCGAAGAGTCATGCCTCGCGGCCCGAGATCGCTTCGGCGCGCTTGCGCGCGCCTCGCAATGACGAAGTGAGCTCAATGCTCTTCGCGCCAGATGCCGAGGGCTTCCTGCGCGGGGCGATCCGAGATCGAGAACAGCACCGACTCCTTCCCGGCGGTGTGCGCGTAGCGCTGCCACGGCGGCACCACGAACACGTCGTTCGGGCCCCACTCCAGGGTCTTGTCACCGACCTTGGTCGTACCCTTGCCCTCGACGCAGACGAACACGGTGCCGTCGGTCGCGCGGTACTGCTCGCCCTTGAAGCCCTGCGGCAGCAGCGCGAGGTTCGCGCCCATGGTCGGCAGCACCGGGCCGCCGGTGACCGGATTGACGTAGCGCACGCGGGCGCCATGGCGCTTGTCGATGTCGCCCGCCTTCTTCATGCGCTCGATGATCGGACGCGTACGCGCATAGGTGTAATTGATGATCGGGCTCGCGCCGCGGCGATCCGGCACGCTGTCGGGCAGCACGCCCGAGCCGTAGAAGGCGAGCGAGTCGCCGTCCTCGCGCGAGGTCGCCTGGGTCGCGTCGTCGAAATGCTCGGCGAACGAGGTCTCGAAGAAGTTGACCATCGGGAAGTCGAGCACGTCGAGCCACATCATCGGCTCGTCAGAGTCGTTGCCGTGATCGTGCGGCGCCCAGTTCGAGGTGATGACGAAGTCGCCTGGCGCCATGACGCTCTTCTCGCCCTCGACCGCGGTGTAGGCGCCCTTGCCGTCGAGCACGAAGCGGATCGCCGACGAGACATGGCGGTGCGCCGGCGCAACCTCGCCCGGCAGGATCATCTGGATGCCGGCGAACATCGAGTTGGTGATCTTCGACTGGCCGCGCATGGCCGGGTTTTCGAGAATCAGCACGCGCCGCTCGGCCTCCTCGGCGGTGATCAGCGGGCCCGATTCGAGCACCAGGGCCTTGGCGTCGGCAAAGCGCCAGATCGCCGGCGCCACGTGGGTGACCGGCTCCTTGGTGACGACCGATTTCATCACCTTCCACAGCGGCGCCATGTCGTACTTGGCGATCCGCTCGTAGTAGGCCTCGCGCATGGCCTCGATATTGTGCTTGGCGTCGGGCTTGGTTTCGGTTGTCTTTGTTGCCGTCGCGACCGCCATGAGATCCTCCATTTGGGCCGGAATCCGAAAGTATTGCCCGCAATATAGGGAATTTACGGGAAGGCGGGAATATCCGATTCCGCGCCCCTGGACTGCCCCGCACCCAGGTGTGGCGATCAGGTGTTATTGGTACCGCCGTCGACCGCGAGCGTCTGCCCGGTCATGAAATCCGACTCGGAAGAAGCGAGGAAGATCAACGTTCCGACCAGGTCCTCCGGGGTCTGGTCGCGCTTGAGGGCGCGGCGGGCGATGGCAGGCTCGCGCGCCGACTTGAGGTGGCCCGGGTTCTGCTCGACGACGGTGTCGCTGATGGTGAAGCCGGGCGCGAGCGTGTTGACGCAGATGTTATGGGCGCCGAGCTCGCGCGACAGGGCCCGGGTGAACGAGGTGACGGCGCCCTTCGATGTGACGTAATGCAGCATGTGCGGGATGCCGCGCGCCGCCGTGCCGGAGCCGATATTGATGATCTTGCCGGAGCGCTGCGCGATCATGTGCGGCGCCACGTGCTTCGCCATCAGGAACATGCCGCGCACATTAACGGCCATGACGCGATCCCACAGGGCGACGTCGATCTCCGCGAACGGTTGCTCCTGTAATGGCGCGAACAGCGCCGCGTTGTTGACCAGGATGTCGATCTTGCCGAAGCGCCCGAGCGTCGCGGCGACAAGCTGTTCGACAGCGGCCTCGTCGCTCACGTCGGCGGTCGTGCTGGTGACCGAATTGGCGCCATGCCGCGCGGCGATCTCGGCCGCGACCCCGCTGCCGTCGGCGACGTCGACGATCATCACCCGCGCGCCCTCGGCGGCGAGCGCTTGCGAATAATGACGGCCGATGCCCTTCGCGCCACCGGTCACGATCGCGACGCGACCATCGAGCCTTGCCATGGGCGACATGCCTCCGATAGTTCTTGAGCGGAACCTGTCATTGGGAGCGAAGCTAAGCAATCCCCGCCTGACGGCGTAAACTCGAGAGATACCCATGCCCGCCACGATGCTCGCCGCCCTCCTCGACCGTCTCGTCATCCGCGAGCTGATCGAAAATTGGGCGATGTGGCGCGACACCGGCCGCTGGGAGGACTTCCGCACTTGCTGGCACCCGGACGGCGTCATGATGGCGACCTGGTTCCAGGGCGGGGTCGATGAATTCGTCGCGGTGAGCCAGCAAGGCTTCGCACGCGGCGCCCGCACGTCGCACTTCCAGGGCGGCACGAGCGTGGACCTCAAGGGCACGCGCGCCATCGCGCAGACCAAGATGCAGATCGCCCAGCGCGGCCCGATCGACGGCGTCGTCTGCGACGTGGTCTGCTCCGGCCGCTTCTACGATTTTCTCGAGAAGCGCGACGACCGCTGGGGTATCGTGCTGCGCCAGCCGATCTACGAGCGCGATCGCATCAGTCCAGTCGACCCCGCGGCGACCCTCCGGCTCGATCCTGCGTTGCTCTCGCGCTTTCCCGAGGGCTATCGCCACCTCGCCTATCTGCAGAGCAAGAACGGGCAGACCGTGAAGATGGACATGCCGGGCCTGATCGGGCCGGAGCTCGATGCGCTTTACCGGCGCGGTCAAGCGTGGCTGAGGGGAGATCCGCTGTAAAGGGCTTTTCCGCCCGGCGCGAGGGTCAGGCGGTGTAGCCGGGTTTCTGCTTCTTGGCTTCCGCCTCGGCGGCCGCGTGCGATCGATCGGCATTGGAAATGAGCCAGTAGATCACTCCAAGTGCCAGCAGAAGCGCGCCGAAACCCAGAAACGTCTGCGTCGTCATCGCGTTGAAGTCCTGCAGCATGAGCTTGCGGGTGATGACCAGCACGGTCAGCAGGATGACGGTACGAACCTGAATGGCCCCCGCTTTGTGGGTCAGCGCCACATAGACCGAATGATTGAACTCCAGCACGATGAGAATCGTCAGGATGGCGCCAAATGTGTCCTGCAAGGCGGCTTTTTCCAAGAATGCCTCGCCCAGTGTGAAATCGTCCGAGAGCTTGATCATGAGCGCGACGATCGCATAGACGGAGATCACGCTGAGGATGACCAGGACGCAGCTGAGCGCGATCCGTTCGAACTGGGCATAGTCGGCAAACCGGCGCAATTTTTCCCAACGCCTCGGGGTCATGACGCTCGTCTCCTGCGCGCGGCGATTACGGGCACGCGGCAGCTTAGCGCATGTTGCGGCGAAAGCCTTCCCCCGGCGGGATGCGGATGACCCACGGTGACGCACGGCGTAACATCCGGCTGCCTCAACCACGGATCGCCCCCAATGTCCCGATCTCAAGCCACGTTCGCCACCACCGCGGCGATTGCCCTCGCGGCCTGCGGGGCGCTGAGCGCTGCCGCGGCGCAGGCCGCGCCCTTCCCCGACCATCCGCTGAAGATGATCGTCGGCTTTTCGGCCGGCGGCGGGACCGATGTCGCGGCGCGGCTCGTCGCCCAGGCGATGACGGTGGCGCTGCACCAGTCCGTGGTCGTCGAGAACCGGCCGGGGGCAAGCGGCATGCTGGCGACCGCCGACGTCGCCCGCGCGGCGCCCGACGGCTACACGCTGCTGATGGGCAGCCAGACCACGCTCGCGGTCGCGCCCGCGCTCTATCGCAAGTTCGCGATCGACGCCGCGCGCGACTTCGCCGGCGTCGCGCGCGCCGGCGCCTCGCCGCTGGTGCTGGTCGTCAACCCGAAATTCCCGGCCCATTCGGTCGCCGAGCTGATCGCGCTCGCCAAGGCGAAGCCGGGCACGCTCAACTTCGCGTCGGGCGGCGTCGGCACGACCCCGCACATGGCGGGTGAGCTTTTTGCCCAGCTCGCCGGCATCAAGCTCGTGCACGTCGCCTACCGCGGCGAGGCGCCGGCGCTCAACGACGTGCTCAGCGGTCAGATCCCGATGATGTTCACCAACGTCTCGGCGGCGATCGGCAACATCCAGGCCGGCTCGCTGCGCGCGCTCGCGGTCACCGGGGCGCAGCGCTCGCCCATCGCGCCCGACATCCCGACGCTCGCAGAAGCCGCGATTCCAAACTTCGCGGCCGAGACCTGGTTCGCGGTGGTCGCCCCGGCGCACACGCCGCGCGCGATCGTGGATCAGCTCAATGCGCAGGTGCAGCGCGGGCTTGCGGCGCCCGACTTCGCGCGCCGCTACGCCGACCTCGGCATGTCGATCGGCGGCGGGTCGCCCGAAGAGCTCGATGCCTACATCAAGTCGGAAATCGACAAGTGGGGAAAGGTGATCGAAAGCGCCGACATCCGCGCACCGGAGTGACGCGCCGGACGTGCGCAGACACATCACGATCGCCCTGCGGCCCGACAAACGACCTTTCTGTGACGCCCGTCACGCGTTCGACGCGACATTCGAGATGACCGCGCGCGACGGACCACGTACCATCCCGGCACTCACTCACGTTGGGAGCGCCCTCATGCCGCGATTTTCAGTCCTGCTACCCCTCGTTGCCATCGCCATTGCAGGGTCGGCGTCCGCCATCGCGCAACAGCCGCCGCCGCAACAGCCACAGCAGCCGCAACAACCGATGTCGCGGCCATGCGCCGCCATCCGGCAGGTCTGCCTGCAGGCGGGCTTCGTCAGGGAGGGGGCGCGCGTCGGCGATGGCCTCGTGGTCGACTGCATCCGTCCGATCATGCTGGGCATGGCGCAGCGGCCGCGAGCAACCAAGCCGCTACCGGCCGTCGACCCGGCGCTCGTCGCCGCCTGCCACGCTCAGAACCCGAACTTCGGCATGGCCAACGCGCAGCGGCGCAATACGCCGGCGCAAGCGCCGGGGCAGCCGCCGCAGGCGGCACCGGGTCCCGGACCGGACGAGCCGCCACAGGAACCGCCAGCCGCACCCGGACAACCCCCACAGGCGCCGCCCGCGCAGCACTGACGGCGCGCGCGATCAAATCCGCACGAAGACCAATCGCGGCTGCCTCGCGGCCGCGATTTTCTTTTGCGCATGCCCCGCACACCTCGTTCCGATCACGCCACCCCTTCGGTCGTCTCGTGATGGGCATCACAGAACGGGCGAATGTCGCGCCCGAACGCGCCGATCGACGAACGCATCGCCGCCTGCCCCCGACGAACGGTTGGGTAAAGAAACCCGAAAGCTGATCCCGGACCCGAACACTGAACCTGAACTTCAACTTCAATCTCATCCTCAACTTCAATCTCAACTTCAACCTCAACCTGAACCCAATCTCGAAGGAGAATGACCATGTCCCGCTTGTCCCGCACGTCCCTCTTCGCCATCGTGGCGACCGCCGCCATCGCGGTCTCGGCCCTGACGCCCACCAATGCGTCCGCCTGGGGCCATTTCGGTGGTGGCTTGCGCGGTGGCTTGCACGGCCACTACGGCTACCACTTCGGCGGCTCCTATCACCACTTCCCGTATCGCTTCGGTCACTGGGGCTACGGGCGCTACCACTGGGGCTTCGGCGGCTATCGCTTTGGCTACGGCTATCGCTGGTGGTACCCGCGCTTCGGCAACTGCTGGCGCTTCGGCTGGTGCTATCCGCACCCCCGTCCGATCATCGGCGGGCCAGGTGTCGGTGCGGTGGCGACCACTGCGGCTGCGATGGCGGCACCGGTCCAACAGCCGGTCGCGCAGCAGCCGAACTGCCTCGTGAAGCAGTATCTGCCGAACGGCGCGGTCGCGTTCGCCGACGTGTGCACGCAGGAGCAGGCGATCGCGACGCCGAACGGCGCACCGAATATGCCCAACGCCCTGCCGATGCATCCCGGTCAGCCCGGCCCGCAGTGACGAAACCGCACGCGGCAAGCCGCCCGGCACCGAACCAAGGCCCCGGCGGGGCATCCCGCCGGGGTCTGTCTTTTTGACCCGCGCTTGCGCATCATCCGCCAGACAGGTGGGCAAGCGAATCGCCCGGGGACCGACGAGATGGCCCGCGACACCCTGTTTTCCGTCCTGCCACCGGCGCTCGCCGAGGGGCTGATCGCCCAGGCGAGCACGGTCGAGCTTGCGCCCGACCAGACGCTGTTTCGCAATGGCGACGCGTGCGACGGCTGCTATCACGTGATCGATGGGCTCATGAAAGTCTCGGTCGAGCTGCCGTCGCGGCGCGAGCGCATTCTCGCGATCCTCGGCGCCGGCGGCTTCATCGGCGAGCTGTCGCTCGTCGACGGCTCGCCGCGCTCGGCCACGGTGACTGCGATCAAGCGCACGAGGCTCTATTTCATCAGCCGCACCAAGTTCGAAGCCTTCGCGGCCGCGCGCCCCGAAATCTACCGCCACATCGCCGATCTGCTGGCGCGCCGCCTGCGCGACAACAGCGCGACGCTCGCCATGAGCTCGCTGTCGATCAAGGCGCGCGCCGCCCGGGCGCTGCTCAGCCTCGCGGCGGCGTTCGGCAAGGACGTCGGCGCCGGCCGCATCCTCATCCGCCAGAAGGTGAGCCAGGGCGACCTCGCCGCGATGGCAGGCATCGCCCGCGAAAATCTCAGCCGCATCCTGCAGGACTGGATGGACGCAAAGCTGATCAGCCGGCTCGCCGGCTACTACTGCCTCGAGCGCAGGGAGGAGCTGGAGCGCGCGGCCGACGCCTGACCCGTGAAGGTCGGCCAGCCGAACCGGGGATTGTGACATTGTGGCGGTATGTCGTGGCGCTTAGATCGTAATCTCGCCATCACGCCTTAACATCATGTTTGGCATAATCTTTTCCGACCGCTAGTATCGGGCTCTCGGGATCATGCTATGGACAGCCTGCGCACCGCTGTAGAAATATCCAGTGGGAGTTCGGGCGGCTTGCCGAGCCCCGTTTCTGAGAGCGGCCGACCAGCGACCATGAAACGCAAGATTTCAGCGCTTCTTGCCGCCGATATCGTCAAATACAGCCGGCTCGTGGCCGACGCCGAAGAAGAGACCGTGCGCCGCCTCGCCGCCTATCGCACCATATTCGAGGAGGCCGCCGCCCGCCACGGCGGCCGCATCGTCAACATGGTCGGCGACGCGGTGCTCGCCGAATTTGCGAGCTCGGTCGATGCGGTGCGCTGCGCCCTCGACGTGCAGGCGGCTGCGCGGGCGAGCAACGCCGCCTTTCCGCCGGAGCGGCACATGCGCATCCGCATCGGCGTGTCGCTCGCCGACATCATGGACCGCGACGGCGAGCTGTTCGGCGACGGGGTCAACATCACGGCGCGGCTCGAAAGCCTTTCGCCGGCCGGCGCGATCTGCGTGTCGCAGACCGTGCGCGAGCAGGTCGCCGGAAAGATCGAGGCGACGTTCATCGACATCGGCGAGCAGCAGGTGAAGAACCTGCCCAACCCGATCCACGCCTATGTGATCGCGCAGCCCGAAGCCGAGGCGCCGCCGGCGAAGAAGACTGCACGCCCGCGCCGTGGCCGCATGCTCGCGGGCGCCGCGGTCGGTGCTGCAGCCTGTGTGGCCGCCGCGTTCGCGGCCGTGCAGTTGCGCGGCGAACGCGCGCCCGCGTCGGCGGATGCGGCCCCGCCGCAGCTCGCGTCGGTTGGCCCCGCGTCTCGCTTCGACCTGGCAAAGCTGCGAACCTTGGCGAAGAACCAGTCAATCCCGCTGCCGCCGCGCGTGCCGGTCCTGATGCCGGCCTCCGCGGTCCCGGCGGCCTATGCGGGCTATCTCGGTGCCTGGGGCGGCGACAAGCGCTGGAACGATCGCGGCCGCCAGGCCATCCTGGTGGTCGAGCGCGTCGAGGAGGACGGCACCGCGGTCGGCATCTACGCGCATGGCGTGCCGCAGGTGACCAACGAGAAGACGCAGAATTCCGCCCGCTTCGTGCCGTTCGCCGCGAGCGTCAACGAAAAGGGGCTGCACTTCACCTGGGAACGGTCGAGCTACACGTTTCTGCTGCTGCCCGACGGCTCGATGTGGGGCCGGCAGGATTCGGACAACACGAGCGGGCACCACGAGCTGTCGATCGTGCTGCAGCGGATCGAGTAGTCGCGCGGCGGTTCTCACATCTTGGGCGTGATCCGCATATCGGTCTTCGGATGCGGCAGGTCCGCGTCGGGAATCTGCGGTTGCCCCGACCATGCCGTCGCGAGATCGGCGAGCGACGAGGCGCGCGACCGCAGCTCGTCGAGGTATTTGAGCGCGCGCCGGTAGCTCTTCGCGTCCTCGGGATAGCGCTCGAGGAACTTGGCGAAGGACTCAGGGCCATCCGGCATGCCCTTGTAGGAGGCAAGGATCTCCGCGAGCGAATGCTCGAGCCGATCCATGGTGACGAGAAAGCGCCGCCAACGGTGCTCGTCGAGATCGAACTCGTCGCGCAGCTTGTCGCCGGCGCACGCGCCATATTCGGCGAGGCGTGTCACCAGCTCCGGCGGCATGTCGATATTGAGGCCGCCCTCGTCGGGCTTGAGGAAGACGCTCACGATCCGCTCGCGCGTGCCGGCGATGGTGGCTTGCATGTTGTCCTGCCAGTCCTTGGCGGCATCGATGAGACGGGAGAAGAACTCGACGATGCCGCTGAACGGCTCGATCGGCAGCAGCCAGCCGCTGTTGGCCTCCGTCGGCTTCGGCATCCAGACGCGATTGATGCACGCGTTGTCCGGGTCCCCGTGCTTGGCATTGCGATCGCGCCGCACGTCGTATTGACCGAGCGAAATCCCGAACGTTGGCGAGTTCGGCAGCAGGCCGTCGAAGAACTGGATGGGGAAATTGCTCGACAGACCGCCATCGCTGAACAGGCAAAGCCGGAGCGGCTTGGCGTAGTCCCCTTTCATCGTCCAATCTTCGGCATAGAGCGGCACGGCGCAGATCAGGATCGGAAAGCTGAGGCTCATGCGCGCCGCAACGACCACGGGAAGATCATCCGCGGACGGAAACTCATAGAATTCGCCGTCCTTGCACGCTTGATCCCCTTCGCCCCCTGGACCCCCCTCGTCCCCCTGGCCTCCCTCCGGCGTGAACGGCTTACAGACGCGCAGCAGGTAGCGCATGATCCGGGGCGGGAACAGCCGTTGGAATTCGGACTTCCTGAACTTGTAGATTCGCGTGGCCAGCGGCAGCGTGTATGGCCGGCTCATCATCAGATTGGTGGTCATCATGCGCAGCGCGATCGGCGGCCGGCCGAGCGGACCGCCGGCCGGCTTGAGCAGGTCGCCGAAGGTCAGCGGGTCCGAGCGCGCCGGGTCGCGCCCGGCCAAGGCGTCGATCGTGTCGGCGAGCCAGTCGGTAAGCGCGGGATTGCGGTAGCCGGGCTGACGGATGCCCGGGCATAGACCGTAGTGGTTCTTCGCCAGGCCGGTCCCCACCATCCGGCCGAGCGGCACCAGCACCGCGATCAGCAAGCCGATGAGCAACAGCAGAAGAAAAAGGAAAATGGCGGCGCCGATGCTGATCTGCCCGAAGTCCCACAGCAGGAAGGCGATCGCGACGGCCAGCCCGAGTGCGATGACGGCCCAGAGCAGGAAAGCCCAGATCGCCGCCCCGACCACGCTGACGACCTTGCCCAAAGCGCTCTTCGCCTTCATGGCGGCAACGAGGATCGCGAACAATGGCGCGACCGACCGGCTCGGCTGAAAAAGCTTGAACAGGATCGGCCCGAGCTCGCTTGGCACTTGTGCGAGCCGCGGAAAGCCGGCGCCTGCCGCATAACGTCCGTATTCGGCGGCGGCCGCCGCGCCCGCCGCGATCGCGCCGGCGGACGTCCCGCCGATGTTGGCGAAGCGATATTTCTTGGCGAGCTCGACCAGCGCGAGCGGATAGACGGCGCCGCTCGTGATGCCGCCTTTCATGACCAGATCGCAGGCGACCTCGGGATGGGCGAAATCCGCGTCGGCGTACGCGCGATCGGACATGCGGCGGCCTCCCCGTCGTGGCGCGAGGCCTCAATCTATCAGCGCATTTCCGCGCACGCAATTATTGCTTGCAAGATGGTGCGGGCCTCGCCCGGACGCGTCGCGTTGGCCGACACGACCGCGCGCGCGGCAGCCGCTACTTCCCCTTCACCATGCGGATGAACTTCTCGAAGCCGGCGAGCTGCGCCTTGACCATGTCGATGGCGCCCTGGTCCTTGAGCTCGAGCGTCGCGGCATCGAACTTCTGCGGCGCGAAGCTCACGATCACCTCGGGCCGGCCGAACCACAGCACGTCGACCGAGGTTAGCGACTGGCGCAGCTGATACTGCGCACGCGCACCGCCGAGCAGCCCGCCCGCCGCCGACTGCACCGCGGCCGGCTTGCCGGCGAACGGCTGGTTCTTGAGGCGCGAGGCCCAGTCGATAGCGTTCTTCAGCCCGCCCGGGATCGACCAGTTGTATTCGGGCGTGACGATCAGCAGCCCGTCGGCGGCACGGATCGCGTCCGCCCAAGCCGTCACGGTCGGCGGAAAGCCGCTCGCCTCCTGGTCGTCGTGATTGTAGATCGGCATCTGCGCAAACGATGGCGCATCGCTGAACGTCATGCCCGCGGGCGCGAGCTTCGGCGCCATGCGGGCAAGCGCCGCATTGTACGAGCCTTTGCGCAGCGAGCCGCAGATGGTGAGGATTTTCATTGGTTCGGTCATGCCCAAGCCCCAAGGTTTTTCCATCGTCACGGCCGGGCTCGTCCCGGCCATCCACGTCTTTCTTTGCTTTGATCCCATAAGACGTGGATGCCCGCGACAAGCGCGGGCATGACGACAACTAGCAGAGTAGACTGCCAGTTGCGAGCGCCGTTACTCCTGCTGTGGGATGCCGGCCTTCTCGCGCACGGCGCTCCATTTGGCGATCTCGCTGATGACATGCGCCCGCATCTCGTCGGGCGTCGAGCTTCTGGCCGAGGCGCCGACCTTGAGGAGCGCCTCCTGGATGTCCTTGCGCGCCAGCACCTCGTGCAACGCCTTGTTCATCTTGTCGATGATCGGCTGGGGGGTCCCGGCCGCGAAGGAAAGCCCATACCAGCTCATCACCTGGAAGCTCGACAGACCGGACTGGGCGACGGTGGGCAGGTCGGGTAGCGCCGGGTAGCGGGTCGGCGAGGTCACGGCGAGCGCCTTGAGCGTGCCGGCGCGCACTTGCCCGAGCACCGGCTGCACCAGCTCGAATGTGAAGTCGACCTGGCCGGCGAGCAAGCCGGTCAGCACCGCGGGCGTGCCGCGATAGGGGATGTGCCTCACGTCGATGTCGGCGAGCTGGCGAAACAGCTCGCCGGAAAAATGCTGGGTGGTGCCGATGCCGACGCTGGCGAAATTGAGCTTGCCGGGCTCGCGCTTGGCGAGCGCGATCAGCTCGGCGACGCTCTTAGCCGGGAAGTCCGGCCGCACCACCAGCACCAATCCGGCGGTGCCGGTGAGCGACACGAAGGCGAAGTCCTTCACGGAATCGAACGGCAGATGTTTGTACATGGCGGCCGAGACGCCATGCGCATTGTTCATCATGTAGGCGGTGTAGCCGTCGTGCGGCGCGTTCACGACCGTCTCGGCCGCGATGATGTTGCCGGCGCCCTGCTTGTTCTCGACCACGATCGGCTGGCCGAGCAGGTCGCCGAGCGGCGGCGCGATGATGCGGGTGATGATGTCGGTGCCGCCGCCCGGACCGGCGCCGACGATGACGTGGATCGGCCGGGTCGGCCAGTCCTGCGCAAGCGCGCCTGCCGGCACGGCGAGCGCAAGAGCTGCCGCAGCGAGCAGCGTTCGCATCAACGTCATCGAAGGCCCCCTCCCGGCGCGATTTGCTTTCTTGAGGTTGCTATTTCTCATCTTCGATCGGATTGCGCAGGACGCCGATGCCCTCGATCTCGATCTCGCACGTGTCGCCGTTCTTCATCCAGATCGGATTGGGCTTGCGCGCATGGCCGACGCCCGACGGCGTGCCGGTGAAGATGATGTCGCCCGGCTCGAGCGTCATCCCTTGCGTGATGAACACCAGCATCTCCCGCACCGGGAACATCATGTTCTCGGTGTTGTCCGACTGCATGACCTTGCCGTTGAGCCGGCTCTCGATCTTGAGACCCTTGCCGGCCTCCGGCAGCGCGTCGGCCGTGACCATCCAGGGGCCGAAGCCGCCGGTACGGTCGAAGTTCTTGCCCATGTCCCATTGGGTGGTCTTGCGCTGGAATTCGCGCACCGAGCCCTCGTTCGAGCATGACCAGCCGGCGATGCACGACGTCGCGTTGTCCATCGTGAGGTGCTTGGCGCGCTTGCCGACGATCAGCATCAGCTCCGCCTCGTAGTCGAGGGTCTCCGACGCCTTCGGGCGGATGATCGCGCTCTCGTGCGGCACCATGGAGGTGAGGCAGCGCATGAAGATGGTGGGGAATTTCGGGATGTTGTCGCGGTTGGGGCCTTCCTTGACGTGATCGAGATAGTTCAGCCCGAGGCAGATGATCTTGCCGGGGCGACCGACCGGCAGGGCGAACTTGATGCCATTGAGCGGCCGGTGCGCGGCGGCGGGCGCGCGCTTCACAACATCCTTCACCGCGGAAAGGTCGCCGTTGGTCGCAGCCAGCAGCGCGCCGAGCTCGCTCGGCAACTTGGGATCGGCCGCCTGCAGGTCGATGACTTGGTCGCTCTCGACCACGCCGAGGCGCGGGCTGCCCGAAATTTCGAACGCGACGATTTTCATGATTGTCCTCGATTGAAATCGGAAGCCGTAGAGCGGGCATTGCGAACCTCGGACTGTCGCCGAGCTCAAGCGGATCAGGCGCAATGCCCACGCGGATCGGGGCGCTTGTACCGCGTGGGGAAAATCGCCTGCAAGCCCGATGCAGATCTTCACACGCGATTTTGCCCACCCTACACGCGACCGCCTGCCTCACTTCACTGCGCCGAGCACGTGGGCCGCGATCTCGCCGCGGGTGCCGACCCACACGTCGTCGCGCCACATCACCTTGCGGGCGATCGACTCGAATGCCCAGGCGCCGGACGGGCGGCCGTAGCAGTGGGCGTGCGCGGTCACGTCGATCATCAGCGCCTCGTCCTCGACCGCGAGCACGTGGCCGAGCAGGTTGTCGAACTCCTCGACGAACTGGCGCGGCGAGCGGCCGAACCGCATGGCGTGCGGCAGATCGTTGATCTCCATGGTGAGCGGGATCGCGACGATGCGGCCATCGTCGAGCTGCTGCACATAGGGGCGGTCGTCGTCGAACACGTCGCCGTGCCACTTGTAGCCGGCTCGCACCAGCGCGCTCGCGCTTTCGCGCGCGGGCGTGCCGCGCGGGCTGATCCAGCCGGTCGGCTGCGTGCCGGAGATCGCGCCGAGCACCGTGGTGGTCTTGATGATATCGGCCTCGACCGCCTCGGGCGCGAGGGCGGCCGGGACGATGTCCTGCGCGTAGGCGTGTGCGACGATCTCGTGGCCGCCCGCCGCGATCGCCCGCACCGTGTCCGGGGTGCGCTCGGCGAGCACGCCGCTCACCATCACGCTCGCCTTGAGCTTGACCCGGTCGAGCACCTTGAGCAGCCGCTCGATGCCGCGGACCGGCCCGTAGTTGCCCCAGGACAGCGCGTTGGTATCGAAGGTGCCGCTCGGCAACGGGTTGCCCATCGGTCCGAGCCCCGGGCTCTTGCCGTCCGACCACGCCTCATAGGCGACGTTGAAGACGACCGCGACCAGCCGCCGCCCCGGCCAGCGGAAATCCGACCCGAGCCGCGTCACGCGCGCGCCGCGCGCCACCGCGTCCTGCATAAATCCCCCCGGTCCCCCGACCTTACCTGCGCCCGGACCAACTATAGCGGGTAGCCCGCATGGAGCGAAGCGGAATGCCGGGACAGAGGACCAACGCACGCGCATGGCGCGGGACTGCACGCCCTGGCCCAGCTGCATGGAGCGACAGCCGATTCGGGCTTCCTCCGCGCAGCGCGCCTCCATGCGGCCTACGAAGCGACGAGCGCGTGCACGGAGAAATTCCCGGCCGCGTCGGTCCACACCGTGACGGGCGACCAGCCGGCGCGGGTGGCGAGCGCCTGGAAGGACGCGAGCGTGTACTTGTAGCTGCTCTCGGTGTGGATGGTCTCACCCGCCGCGAATGCGAACGTCTGGCCGCTCACGTGCACCTTCTGGGCTCTCGTGCTCTCGAGATGCATCTCGATCCGGCTTGCGGTCGGATTGAAGAAGGCGCGGTGGCGGAAGCTCGCGAGATCGAAGTCGGCGCCGAGCTCGCGGTTCATGCGCCGCAGGAGGTTGAGGTTGAACGCCGCCGTCACGCCGGCCGCATCGTTGTAGGCGGCGTTGAGCACCTCGGTATCCTTCACGAGGTCGATGCCGACGATGAAGTGCGCGCCGCGCCCGAGCAGACGCGCGGCGTGGCTCAGGAATTTCTCCGCCTCGGGGGGCTCGAAATTGCCGATGGTCGAGCCGGGAAAGAAGCCGACGCGCGGCCGCGCGCGGAGCGCCGCCGGCAACTCGAACGGCTTGGTGAAGTCGGCCGCCACCGGATGGATCTGCAGGCCCGGCAGATCGCGCTTCAGGCGGGCGGCCTCGCTGTTGAGGAAGCCGGCCGAGATGTCGACCGGTACATAGGCCGTAACCGCGGCGGCGCCGAGCACGATACGCGCCTTGACGGTCGAGCCGCTGCCGAACTCGATCAGGGAGGCGCCGAGCGGGATCAGCCGCGCGATGTCGTGGGCGCGATCTTTCAGAATGCCGAGCTCGGTGCGGGTCGGATAGTACTCGGGGAGCGCCGTGATCTGCTCGAACAGGGCCGAGCCATGATCGTCGTAGAAATACTTCGCCGACAGCCATTTCGGCTTGTTGCCGAGCCCCGCCATGGCATCGCGGGCAAAATCGGAGAGTGGCGGCCGCGCAGGCGCGGCGGTTCTGGCGAGCATACTCATGGTGATACGGGGCTCCGTTCGCGCCGTCAGGCGGGGAAATCAGCGAGCCGTACGCCGGTGAACTGCCAGCGTGCGGGGGGATAGAAGAAATTGCGGTAGCTCGCGCGCGCGTGCCCGCGCGGGGTCGCGCAGGAGCTGCCGCGCAGCACCATCTGATTGATCATGAACTTGCCATTGTACTCGCCGAGCGCGCCATCCACGGGCCGGTAGCCCGGATAGGGCAGATACGCGCTGCGCGTCCACTGCCACACCACGCCGAAGGCCGCGTCGAGCTCGTTGCCCCGCGCCGCCACTTCCCACTCGGCTTCGCTCGGCAGATGCTTGCCGGCCCAGCGCGCGAACGCGTCGGCCTCGTAGTAGCTCACGTGGCACACCGGCAGCGCCGGATCGACCGGGACGCGGCCCGCGAGCGTCATGACGGACCAGGCGCCGTCGCCTGCGTCCTCGGCTTTTTCCCCTTGGCGCCAATAGCCGGGCGCGCACCAGCCCTCGGCCGCGACTGTCGCCCAGCCGTCCGAGAGCCACAGCTCCGGGCGCTCATAACCGCGGTCGGCGATGAACTCGAGCCACTCGCCATTGGTCACGAGACCGCGCGCGACGTCGACCGGGCCGACCAGCGTGCGATGCGCCGGCTCCTCGTTGTCGAAGCAGAAGCTCTTGTCCTGGTGGCCGACGGTACGGATGCCTTCCGCGAGGTGCACAACGCCGCGCGTGTCCTTGGCGCCGGTCCACGGCAAGCGCCACAATCCATCGTAGACCGGGCTGTCAGGATTTTCCGCGAACGCATGCAGGATGTCGGTGAGGATCAGCTCCTGGTGCTGCTGCTCGTGGTTGAGGCCGATCTCCACGACCCTGAGCACATCGGCGAGGCGACCGGCGGGAACGTCGGCAATCAGACTCATCACCGCGGCGTCGACATGGGCACGGTAGGCCGCGACCTCGGCGGCGCTCGGGCGCGTGATCAGCCCGCGCTTCGGTCGCGCATGGCGCGGGCCGGCGGCGACGTAATAGGAGTTGAACAGGAAGGCGAAACGGTCGTCGAATGGCTTATAGCGGTCGAGGTTCGGGACCAGCAGGAATTGCTCGAAGAACCAGGTCGTATGGGCGCGATGCCACTTGGTCGGGCTCGCATCCGCCATCGACTGGATGATCTGGTCCTCGGGCGACAGCGGCGCCGCGCGGCGCTCCGTCTCGGCACGCACCTCGCGAAAGGCCGCGATCGCGGCCTGCCGTCGGTCTTGTCCGAGGTCATCGAGCGCGGACTGCGGAGCGAATTGAGACGCGGCTTGCGACGCGATTTGGGCCATGCGGCGCCCCCACCTGAAAGGCATTTTCAAACGGGAGCTTGCCCGCGTCGGGGGTCAACGGTTCGCCCCTGAAAATGCGACCTACGTTTCGGTCCGTGAACCTGCAATCGATGAGGCTCAAGGCGCGACCAGACGACGACTACAACCTTAATCAACTCTCCGTGTACCCGACGGGTTCCCTGAATCTAGGAACGCTCCTCTGGACGCGCAATGGGTTGGGCCCGCGTGGTCGCGAGCCATAATTCACGCGCGCCAACCGACAGCAGCGCGACCATGAACGGTAGGATGAAGTAGAGCAGGCGAAACAGCAGCAGGCCCGCCACCAGCTCCTCGCGGTCGAACTGACCCAGCCCGACCAGCATAGCGGCGTCGAACACGCCGAGCGAGCCCGGCGCGTGGCTCGCGAAGCCGAACAGGGTCGCGAACACGAAGATCACCGACAGCGCCGCAAACGCGATCGGCGGCTGCGCCGGGATCAAGAGCGAGATCGCGACCGAACAGAAGAAGAGATCGGTGATGCCGATCAGGATCTGCACCAGGGTGAGCGGCCCGTTCGGCAGCGTCACCTGCCAGCGATCGAAGCCGACGATGCGGGGCTGGCGCCACACATAGACGACGTAGCTCAGGATGACGCATAGCGCCGTGATGCCGATGGTGCGGTTCGCCCATGCCGGCAGGTGATCGACCGCACTCGCGGCCCCCGGCACGTAAGCAAGCCCGAGCCCGAGCACCGTGAGATTGCCGAGCCAGAACGTGAGGCCGGTGACGAAGCAGAGCTTGGTGATCTCGAGCACGCGCAGGCCGTAGAACGAGTAGATGCGGTAGCGGATCGCGCCGCTGGTGAAGAGGGTCGCGCCGACATTGTGGCCGATCGAGTAGCCGGTGAAGCTCGCGAGCGCGGCGACGCGATAGGGCACGTGGCGCTCGCCGATGGTGCGCAACGCGAACCAGTCATAGAAGGTGAGCGATGCATACGAGGCCGCGATCGCCAGCGCGGCGAGCGCGATCTCGTGCGGCGCCTTCTTGGCGAGCGCGACCATCACGTGGTGAAGGTCGAGGTGATGCAGCCGGCGCCACAGGATCGCGAGCGAGATGCCGATGATGCAGGCGCTGAGGACGAGCCCGATCCGGCTCCAGCGGGTGCGCGCAACGACGGCGATCGCGGCGTTCCAAACCTGAGCGAGCAATCGCAGTCCTCTGGCCCTTCGTTGTCGCTGGTAGCGATTTGCAGTGATCTGACGGTTTCCACGCCCATACGACAGATTGACGACGGTCGAAAGGGGCTTATCCCCCGGCTGTCCACCATGGCGATGTCGCATCGTCACAAGATTGATATACGAATCAACTACATATCCGGAAAGCCAGTTGGGCATCGAGCTTCGGTACGATGAGATCGGAATGGTGACGACGGACGAATCCGCGCGTCGTTTCCGCGCCCTGTTCATTTCCGATGTGCACCTCGGCACGCGCGGGTGTCAGGCCGAGCGATTGCTCGATTTCCTGCGCTACCACGACGCCGACACCATCTACCTGGTCGGCGACGTCGTCGACGGGTGGGCGATACGCCAAAGCTGGTACTGGCCCTCGACCCACAATGACGTGGTGCAGAAGCTCCTGCGCAAGGCGCGCAAGGGTGCGCGCATGATCTACATCCCGGGCAACCACGACGAGTTCCTGCGCGACTTCTACGGCACCCATTTCGGCGGCGTCGAGGTGGTGGCGAACGCGGTGCATGTGGCGGCCGACGGGCGGCGCTACCTCGTCACCCACGGCGACCAGTTCGACCTCGTGGTGCGCTATGCGCGCTGGCTCGCGCTGCTCGGAGACCATGCCTATCGATTCGCGCTCGTGCTGAACACCAGCTTCAATGCCATCCGCCGCCAGCTCGGCCTGCCCTACTGGTCGCTGTCGCGTTGGGCGAAGCTGCAGGTGAAGAACGCGGTCAACTACATCGGCGAGTTCGAGACCGCGCTCGCCGGCGAGGCCGCGCGCCATCACGCCGACGGCGTGATCTGCGGCCACATCCACCACGCCGCCATGCGCATGTTCGGCGGCACGCAATACGTCAACTGCGGCGACTGGGTGGAAAGCTGCAGCGCCGTGCTCGAGCATCCCGACGGCAAGCTCGAGATCATCAACTGGGTCGAGGACGCGCACGGCAGCTTGCGCAAGCCCGCGATGGCGGAAGCGAAAGCCGCGTAATGCAATGCGTATTCTGGTTGCAACGGATGCGTGGCTGCCGCAGCTCAATGACGTCGTTCGCACGCTGACATCGCTCGCGGCCGCGCTGCGCCGGCTCGGCGTCGAGGTCGGCTTTCTCACCCCCGAGGGCATGCGCATGATGGCCGTGCCCGGCGCGCCCGATATCCGCATCGCGGTGCCGAGCCGGCGCCAGATCGCGACGCGCATCGCCGACTTCGCGCCCGACGCCATCCACATCGCGACTGAGGGCCCGGTCGGCCTCGCCGTGCGGCGCTACTGCCGCCGCCGACGCAAGCCATTCACCACGAGCTTTCATACGCGGCCCGCCGAATACGCATCCGCGCGCTGGTCCATCCCCGAGAGCCTCGCCTGGGGGTTCTTGCGTTGGTTCCACAATGCCGGCCGCGGCATCATGGCATCCAGCGCCTCGCTCGGCGACGAGCTCGGCCGGCGCGGCTTCAACGACGTGCTGCGCTGGCCACCCGGCGTCGATGCGCACCTCTTCCGCCCGCAGCCCGATGCGAGCCTCGGCCTGCTGCGTCCGATCTTCCTCACGGTCGGTCGCGTCGCGGCGAACAGGAACATCGCGGCGTTCCTCGCTCTCGATCTCCGCGGCACCAAGGTGGTGGTCGGCCAAGGGCCGGCGCGCGACGACCTCGCGCGGCGCTACCCCAAGACGATCTTCCTCGGCGGCAACGACGGCGAGGAGCTCGCCCGCATCTACGCCGCGGCCGACGTTTTCGTGTTTCCGAGCCGCACCGACACCTCCGGCCTGGTGCTCCTCGAATCGCTCGCCTGCGCCACGCCGATCGCCGGCTTCCCGGTGGCGGCGACGCGCGACGTCATCGGCAACGCGCCGGTCGCGGTGCTGCACGAGGACCTGCGCACCGCCTGCCTCAAGGCGTTGGAGATTTCGCGGGACGCCTGCCGCGCCTTCGCGCAGACGATGACGTGGGACGACAGCGCAAGATGCTTCCTCGACAACATCCAGCGCGCCGGCGTGGTGACGTCGGCGAGGCCGATCCTCGATGCGATCAAGGCGGCGGCGCGGGCGGAGCGAAAGACGGCGGCGCCGGCGATCGGGTGAAGTTTCCAGATCCATCGCGCCATCATGGCTGGGATTGAGCGCCCGGCCTTGTCGGCGAGCCGGTGCCCGCCCCGGATCAAGTCCGGCGCGGGCTTTTCCCGGAGCGTGCCGCAGTGCGACGCGGTCAGCGATGCCGCTCAGGCCACGGCGGTGGGGGGCCTGACGAAGGCGGAGGTGATGGCGCCGGCGGAGGCTGTGGGCAACCACCCTCGCAATGAAATTTGCCGTACAAGACGATGCCCCGCCGCAGGCCCGCGTTTACAATGGGCATTGGCCTGCCGCCCGGGCCGCGCGCCGCATACGAAGCGACGTGGGCAAGAGTCGCATGGATGCTTGCCATTGCGGGCCGCTGCCACGGTGCCGCTTGCGCGATGTTGACTGCGCTGCCGACGGCGGCGACGAGCAGAACCAGGGCGGACTTTCTGATGATGGTCATGGCTTTTCCTTCCTCTAGTGAGAACACGCAGGTCTACCCTGCTACAGATGCTGCGGCACCAAGCCGAGCGATCTATTGATGGGTCTTCATCGAACAGAACATGTCCACGCAGCATCCACTGCCGTAGTCGATGTGGCGGCACATGCATCCCAACGGGACCGGCCACACGCAGTAGCTTCGATAATTCGTCACTCGCGGAGTGACATTTTGAACCAGCGGAGCCGAGCGCTGTGCGACCGGGCCAACGAGCGGGTTGGCGGGCGTCGCCTTGAGCCAGCTCCCTGCCGATGCATGGCTGCTGACGAGCGCCAGAACGAAGGGCACGACCAGACAAGTCTTCCTCGCAAAACCGAACATGATCTTCTCCTCTCAAGGTTCAGCCGAGTTCGATCGGGCGCTCGTCCGCGGCCTCCTTCAGATGAGATGCCGGTCGAGACCTGCCCGTTTGTCACGGCCGCGAGGGAGCGCGATGTGATCATCGTCACAGCGGTCGCGCGTGGCTCGGCACGCCATAGCGAAATGCCGCGACGCGACCGCGTGCGAGCACATTGGTGATGGCGGGGCGGGCGGCTGCGCGGGTTGCGGGTCGGGCGTCACATGCCGTCGGCACCCGACATTCCTGCAACACCAGCAGCGCCGTCATTTCGCACGTTCTGAGGGTCTCGATCGCATCCAGGCAGTGGCCGCCTGCCACGAAGCGAACGGCATTCCCTGTGAACGCTGAGCGATGGCGCGGCGCTGGCGGTCAAGGGGGCTACGACGACGATCGTCGGGTGCGCAGGCCCCGGATCTCCCACTGAAATCTCAGCGGAATTCGAGATTGTTCTGCCAACTTTGGAAAAAATCGTGCGCGGCCTCGATCTACAACCCTTGATTTTAGCGCTCCCATCCTGTCTCGTCGTAGTCACGGATCGCCAGCTTGCGCCCGCGACAGCGCGCGCCGTTCATAGCGGTCGAGCCGCACCAGCTCGCGCGTCACCCCCTTGCCGGCGAGGAGCTCCTCGGTCACGGAGCCGCGCACGTCGGATGCAGCTGAGGTCGACTTGCGCTTCGGCGATGCGCACAGCGGCGGCGCGGCGCGCGTCGCTCGCGCCGTCGCCCGCGATCTGCAGGGCGAGCGCCGATATCTCGGGCGCGAGGGCCGCACACGGAGGCGACGACCCTGAACTCGGCATCGCGCACCGGGTCTTGGACCGCGACCCTCTGCGTCGCGGCCGCCAGCATCGGCCGTAACCGGCAGGCTGAGCCCGTGGCGCCGCGCGTTGCACACGGCGCCGATGCCGAAGGCGATGCCCATCACGTTGGCGCGGCCGATGTGGTCGGAGATCCAGCCGTTGGGTGGCCGGCCGACGCCGTTGGTGATGTCGTGCATCAGGTACATGATCCAGAAGATCGGCGACTGTACCGCTAGCACCACGATGATGGATCGACCCGTAGATGATGGCGGAGACGAAGATGCGATGCTGATAGCCGCTCGTCGTGATCGTGCGGCGGATGGGCCATGCTGATCGCGGCGCCAGCGCCCGAAGCCACCGCCGGCGCCCGAAGGTCCACTACGGCTTCGGCAGCTTGTCGAGGTAGGCTTCGATGCTCTTCATGCTCGCGCGCATGCCAGGCGGCAGCGTCCCTTGCTGATCGAGGGCGCGCAGAATCGCGAGCGATCCCTCGTAATTCTTACGCGTGTCCTCGCCGGCATCCGCGACGGTCAGCATCGTAATAGCGACATCCACCAAGGCCGACGCGGGCGGCGAGTCGCCCTGCACGAGGCCGCGGAAGATCGCCAGGCTTTCGTGAGCGGCGGTGAGGGCTCCGGCCCGGTCGGTGGACAGGATTGCAACGGCATATTGATTGAGAGCACGCGCGAGGTCGCGCCGGGCAATCGCATTGCGCGGGTCGTGCTGCGCGACCTCGCGGTAGCGCGCAATCGCGTCGGTGAGCAGCCCCTTTCCCTCATCGAGCCGACCGGCGTGGGCGAGTGCAACGCCGGTTCCCTCGATGGCCTCTGCCAAAAGGGCGCGCCACTGCCAGTTGCCGGGGTCGCGGTCGACCAGCTGCCGCCGCAGATCCGCGCTTTGCCTATAGTTGTCGACCGCGTCCGCCCAATTCCCGGTGCGCGTGAGCGTCACCCCGATTTTCGCGTAGGCGACCGACAGGTTCCTCAGCAGCTCGGTATTGCCGGGATCATCGGCGGAAAGCCGCTGCGTCATCGCCAGGACCTCGCGATAGCTCGCGAGCGCCTGATCCGGCTGACCACGACGATCAGCGATCGTGCCCATCCGGTCGAGCGCCTCGGCGAGGTCCGCGCGGGCCTTCGCACTGTCGTCCGCTTTCAGGAGAGAGCGACGCAGATCGAGAGCCTGAGCGTATCGCTTTTCCGCCAGGTCGAGCTTGCCGTTTCGCATCAGCAGGTCGCCGACCGTGATCAGCCGCTCGGTCAGAATACGCGCGTCGATCGAGCTGTTCGTTTTGGCGTTTTCGGCCGCCATCTCCAGCGCCTGTTCGGAGATCGAGAGCGCCTGGTCGACCTTGCCTTCCTCGCCGGCGAGCCGCGCGGCGGCCGAAAAGCACAGCATCACGACGTGACGATCCATCCAGTCCCATCGCTCCGGCGGGATTGGACGGATGTCACGTACGCAGGAAGCGAGCTCGGTGCGCGCGGCCGAGAGCTCGCCAAGGTCGATGAG
This sequence comes from Xanthobacteraceae bacterium, assembly GCA_035293985.1. Classification (GTDB taxonomy): domain Bacteria; phylum Pseudomonadota; class Alphaproteobacteria; order Rhizobiales; family Xanthobacteraceae; genus JAVDCA01. The sequence goes on along the minus strand of DATGLS010000012.1, from coordinate 53,051 downwards.
GATGTCCGCAATGCTCGCCACCGCCTTGGCACGTATCTGAGCGACATAATGGTCGTCCGGATCGCGCGCGGCGAGCGCCTCGATCTGCTGCCGGCCCTCATCCAGGATCGTCTTGAGCGCCTCGCGGCTCACGCCAGTCGTGTTCCTGAGCTTGCCGCCGAGCGTCACGATCAGGGCTTCGGCCTGATCGGCAGCGCCATGAAAATTGCTCAACGCCTTATCGGCATTCGCTCGCGCGAGGGCAGCATTCGCCGCCGCCTCGTTGCGTGCGATCCACGCGGCTCCGGCCGCCACAGCTGCCGCTGCCGCCGTCAGCGCAAAAACGGCCGAGGCCGCAATCAACCAACGTGTGCGCCGGCGCGCACGAGCACTCGAACGATCGATGAAGGCGATGAGATCGGGGGAGAGTTCCCCGGCGAATGCGCCGCGGATGTCCTGGGCCTCTGCGAGCGGCACGCCCGGGGCAAGCAGGAAGCCATCGGCGCCGCCCGCTTCGAGGGCTTGATGCCGGCGCCAGCGTTGTTCGGCGGCGAGAATGTCGGCGCGCACACGGAAGAACTTGTCATGCGCGGCCGCGATCTCGCGGGCGCGCGGCCAGCTTCGCAGAACCGCCTCGTGCGCGATCCTGACCGTCGGCGCGCCGTTCATGCCGCCGAGGACCAGGATACGCGCGCCGGCGAGCGCCGCGACCAGCTCCTCTGCGGCCGGATCGCATGCAGCCGCCTCATGCGGCACTTCGGCGAGCGCGAAGATCGGGCTTTGCTCACGCTCCGGCTCGGCGCCGGAACGCACCAGCGTGCGAAGCAGACGCGGAAGTGCGTCCTGGGCCGCGGCGGGTACCATGGCAAATGCACCTTCGGCAGCCTCCGCGATCGCGCCCTCGAGACCGCCGAGCGCGGCATAATCCTCGTAGGCGAGCACGAGGTCGTCGGGTCCGGCCTGGGCCAACGGCACGCGCGCGCGACCCAGGCGCTCGATCATCCGCTGATAGAGACGGGACATGGCAAACTCGACAAGCGGCAGAGCGTCTCGGCCGGTGGCCGAAGCCACGATCGCTTCATCCACTGAAGCCCCCGTGGCAGGGTCGCGGCCGAAACCGATGCCGGCAACATGGGCGGGCCGGCGCACGATATCGGCCATCCCGGCTGGATCCGGCATTGCCACATCGAAGGTTTCGCCGGCATCCTTGAGCGCCTGCAGGGCCGGCACTTTCACGAAGCGGCCGTAGGCATCGGAGCGCAGCGTGGCAAGGACGAGCACGCGACCGCTGCGGGCGAGCTCGTCGAGCATGCGGGCGAGATTCTCCAGCGCGGCGCCAGGCTCGACGAGCAGCCCCTCCGCCTGGTCGAGCAGCAGCACCAGCCCAGTCTCGATTGGAGCCTCGCCCGCGAGCTCGCGTTGCAGATCCATGCCGACCCGATCGAGCGCGCGCAGGATCGGCAAGGCGGCCGCCTTTCCGCTGCCGGCGATCAGATCAGCGAGCTGCCCGGCGCTCGGAAAATCGCCACGCATGAGCTCCGGCAGGGCGGAGGGGGCAAAACAGGCGGCGGCGAGGTCGCCTGAGGTGCCGGCGCGCACTTCCGCATAGCGCCAGCTCTGAACGATGCCCGGAACGGCGCCACGGATCAGCTTGGGCACGATGCCGGCGCGCGCCAGCGACGACTTGCCCGAGCCACTCTCGCCGACCAGCAGCAGGAAAGCGCAACCCCGCGCGGCCGCCCTTCCCAATCGTTCGATTGCGCGACCGATTTCACGCTCGCGCCCAAAAAAGATTTCCTCATCGTCGTGGTCGAAAGCCTCGAGGCCGCGATAGGGCGATCCCCGCTCGGCGATCGGCCACACGATTTCCCGCGAAGCCAGACCTTGTTCCTGCAGCCAGGCGCGCAGGTGCTGCTCGAGCTTATGCTCGAACTCGTCCGTCGTCTGAAAGGTATTGTAAGCCGCCTTGAACTGGCCCTCGTCGGTGAAGAACCATCGATCCCAGAAATCAAGGAAGGCCTCGCGCTGCTCGTGCGCCAGGCGATAGCGTTCGCGGTCGTCCAGCGGCGCCGTCGCGTCCGCCATTTTGCGATAAACCAGGACGTCCGGCAACCCGCGCGAGCTTTTCCGGTTGGCCTCGAGGGCTTTCATCACCTCGTAGACCGTGCCGCTGGGATAAGGCTGGCCATCCGGCATTCGCTCGAAATCGGGCGGCAGCGGCGTTCCGAGGCGTTGCCAGAAGATGCTCACCACCAGGTCGCACGCGCCGACATCGGCGATCTGCGCCTGGAAGGTCGCGTCGGCAGTGTAATACTGATGTTCCCAGCGCACCGTCTCGATGGCGACGGCCCCGACAAGTCCGGCATTGAGACGTGCGACGACGCGCTCCACCCGATCGCGCTCCGGCATTACGTCGCCGGGCGAGGAGACGAACAAGCGGACGCGTCGTACCGCGCCAGCCAGCGTACCCATGTCCGTCATAGCGCCTCCATACTGCGGCGTGCCTACCCGAGCGCTTTGCCAGCTGTATGAACACGAAACCCCTAGGAGTCGAAAACCGGCCTTGCGGCGCTCCGGAAATCCTCGCATCGGTCGAAGCAGGATGTGTTAGGCTGCCGTTCATCTGTGCCCATCAAGGAGGGGAATGATGGCTTGGAAACGTGCCGCATCGGTTGCGCAAGTCGCGGCGGACAAAGGTTTGCAAGTAAAGGTCGCTGGTGCTGACATTGCAATCTTCCGCGTCGGCGAAACGCTTTATGCGATGGAAGCGATATGCCCGCACGCGGACGCTTACCTCGCCGAAGGTTTCGTCGATGGCGACAGGATCGAGTGTCCGCTGCATCAGGCACAGTTCCATATCCCCACGGGCAAGTGCCTCGGCCCACCCGCCGACCGGGACTGACCACTTATCCGGTCAAGGTCGAGGGCGGCGACGTCCTGATCGACATCTGAGGCGATCTGCCCCCGATCAGTCGGGGGCAGGCTTCACCATCGTTCCCGGCTCAATCCCCCACATAGACGATCATGTAGAACAGCACGACCGACGTGACGATCGGCACGACCCAGATCAGCCCCGGCCACCAGGCGCGTCGCAGCATGTGCTCCGGAAGCAGGCTGGCGACGAGTCCCGCGAGCGTCGATACGATCAACGACGTCGCCACATAGCCGTACCATTTCATCGCCGCCCCGGCCCCGGGGCCGGGCGGATGATTGAACAGGACGAATTCGTTCGTCGCCGGATAGTAAGTGAACAGCTGCCATCCGTAGTTCATTACGAACAGATAGAAGACGCAGAAGACCACGCCGAACGTGATGGCGAAGACCGGGTGACGTCCCTTGGCTTCCTCAGCCGTTATCGTGTGCGCATGCGACATGGCGTCCAATCCTTTCGTCTGTGTTCGGCGTCGATCAGGCGCCGCCCAATCCCGCGATGTTGTTGAGGACGTGTCCGACCAGGAAGCCGATCCAGCTGATGACGGTGAGGATCGTGGTCAGCATGGCGCGCACGAAATCGCGCTCGCCAATGAGGGGCGGCTTCCAGTAGTACCAATAGGCCGGCAGCAGCGCGAGGCCGAAGGCGAGCACATGCTCCTTGTACTCGAAGCCCCAGTTCGCCTTGATCCAGTGCTGGCTCGTCAGCACATTGCTCGCCGTCATCTTGTAGTCCGGATAGACGATGCATCCGAGCAGGAACGTCGCGATGTAGAGCACGATGATCGCGGCGCCGTAGTTGCGCGCCGAGACCGCCCGCGCGCGATCGAAGAAACTGCTCACGTGCACATGGATCGGGACCCATACCGAGATGGTCTGGTGAGTGAGCGCGCCGAGCAGCAGAAAGGCGGCGAGCCCGTGTATGATCAGAAGCGTCAGCCAAAGTTCACTGCTATGCCACATGATTTCCAGTCTCCCCCCATTTGCGATCGCGCATTGCCGGCGCGACTTCCACGAAAGCTCATCATCAACCCAGCATCGCGGCGAGCGGCCGGCTCGGATCGGCGAGCGCCGCCGCATCGATCCGCACCTTTCGCTCGATCAGCCGCCGGGCCGCCGCGATATCGCGTTGCACGTTGATTCCCATCGCATACGCGATCATTCCCTGGTCGAGTTCGAACACCAGCGGCCGCCCGCCCTCGACCGTGCGGTGAACGCGCGTTCGCGGCTGCGCCGCCGGCCAGCCGACGCCCTGGATGTAAAGATCGTATTGCTCGGACCAGAACGAGGGCAGGCTCTTGTAGGTCTCGACCACGCCGGCCGCGTTTCGACCCGCGATGGTGCCATGGTCTTGGGCGTGCCGCCAGTTCTCCAATCGGATAGGTCCGGCCGGACCAGGGAAGCGGACAGCATCGCCGCACGCGAAAATCGCCGGATCGGACGTGCGGCAATGCTCGTCGACCAGAATGCCATCATCGGTCTCGAGGCCAGCTGCCGCGGCGAGCGCGATGTTCGGCTTGACGCCGGCGCCCACCACGACGACGTCGGCCGTGAAGCTCTTGCCTGATTTCGTCGTGACATCGATGCCCGCGTCGTGCGGCCGCACCTCGTCGATCATCTCGCCGGTGTGCAAATCGACGCCGTGACGCCGGTGCGTTTCGGCGACGAACGTGCCGGTCTCCTCGTCGCACACGCGTGCCAGGATGCGCGCACCGACCTCCAGCACAGTGGTCTTGACGCCAAGGACCGCCGCCGAGGCCGCGACTTCCAGGCCAATGAGGCCGCCGCCAATGATGAGCAGCCGTTTGCCTGGTGCCAGCTCCGATTTGAGCGAACGCGCCTCCTTCTCCGTGCGCAGATAGTGCACGCGCGGCATTGCGACCGGCCACTGCGGCAGCTCGCGATTGATGGAACCGGGCGCAAGTATCAGCGCGTCATACGAAAATCGGCGGCCTGACGACGTGACGACCGCGCGCGCCGCACGATCAATGGCGGTGCAGCAAGCGCCGCATTCCAGCAGGACATCGTGCGCCGCGATGCCATTGCGCCCGGCCGTAGGAGCGTGCTCGGGCAACGACTTGCCGGTGAGCACGCCTTTGGACAGCGGTGGCTTCTCGTAGGGCTCGCAGCCCTCGTCGCTGAGGAGCGTCACCTCGGCAACCGGATCGGTCCGCTTCGCTTCGATCGCTGCGAACACGCCGGCCGGCCCCGCGCCGACAACCACGATCCGCTTCGCCATCCTACCAATCCCCCGACCACGACAGGGTATGCCATCCTGCAAGAATGTCCAGTCCTTTGCCGGGATGCTCTGAATGAATAGGGGCCGGCCCGGCCTTTTTACATGGAGAAAAACCAATAACCGGCACGGGTGCGGGCATCAAACTCAAGCTGAAGTCGATAACAAACCTATGAATATGGATGGCGGCGGAGTTAGTTATATGCCATAGCGCATACGCGGAAGATGATGGGTATTTCGCGCCCAATTAAGTTTCGGAGGGATAGATGAAATCGACAAAGTGGATGCTGACACTACTGCTCGGGATCACCGGCGCCGCCCTATTCACCGTAACGTGGGCGACGCCTGCCGAAGCCTATTACTGCTCGGCGCGCGGCACGACCGGCGCGACCGGCTGGGGTCGGTCGGCTTCGCTTGGATATGCCAAACTGATCGCTCTTCGCGAGTGTGCCGTGCGCACGCCCCGTGGCGCAACGTGCTACATCATGTATTGCCGCTGATGACTTCTTTGCCGCAGGCGATATCGACTCATGCGGTGTCGCCTGCGGTCCCCTCCTTCCAGATGGTGAGCGCTCGCGCGGGTTACTTCGAGTTGTTCACGTTTTTCGTGCCCATATTTTGGGCCACTGGCCCTGAATACCCTTACGACGAAAGCAACCCCTTGCCACCTATCTGATCAGATAGGATCGGACGGGTTGCAGATGCCGGAGCGGAACGAACGACATAGTTTACGAACTCGCCATGCGTTTTCCGAAGGACGTTGCCGGTTCGTCACGCCGGCATCGTTGATGTCGCAGGTCACCGCGAACGCGGCCGGTGCGCCGCCGCCGACCACCAGCGCCGCGAGGGAGGAAGAGGCGAGCAGCCTGCGCAGCGAAAACGCACTCAAGGTCGGCTTGGCGCGCGGCCCCTGGGGCGAACCGCGCCTCTGCGCCTGCACATCATCATACATCCGGCTGACCACGCTGCCCGGCGTTGGGAGGACGATCGCCGGCGGTCGCGACACCGCCGGCGCCGAGGGGGATGCTCCGGCTGCAATCAGCCCCAGTGGCACCGTCGCAGGATTTGCGGCGGCCCCCATTTCCCGCCCGTGCAGGTGATCTGACGTCCACACGGATGCCGTCCGGTTCGCGTTTCACCGCTCCCGATGACGCCGAAGGGCCACAGCGCGGTGCTCGCTTTGAGTGCGCTGGCCGGGCAGCCATTCGCGCCGTGGCCGGCGGATGGCGCGAGCGCCAGCGCACCGGCCATGAGTATCGCCATGAATATCGAGCGCATCCGTCCGTCTCCTGTCGGTCTCGAGTGTGAGATCATTGGGCTCTCCGGGCGGCCACGGCTGGACGTGCGCTGCGCGATCCGTTCGTTCTGTCCGGCCCGCGGCCCACGACTCGTCCCTGGCCCTTGGTCCCCCTACGACGCAAGCAATGCCTTGACACCTATCTGTTCAGATAGGTCGAACGACTTGGCGAACGCGCTAACATCGGCGAGACTGGGAACCCGGAGGTCAGGATTTAACGATGAGACAATGCGTTTTCCTGGCCCGCGTCAGGGACGACCTGCCGATCGTCGCCCCGCGGGCCAATGCGCAATACGAAATTGGATCGAGGAGCGGGCACCAGGATCGACGTTTGCGCGCAACACACTTGCACGACGAAGCACCGCCGGATCACGAGGCACGATCGCGCGCAGCGCGCGAACAACACGGCCGTGCCCCGCCCCCTCCTTCGATTACGACGACATTGCTGATGGCAGCTCGGTCGGAGGCGTGCGGCGGCACTTGCGTCACGGCACCGCGCCGACAGATGCATTGACAACATGACTTCCTGCAGCGCGCGTGGCGACCCGGTCGAAGCCGGGCTTCAGTTCGTCGAAAAGTGCGCCGCCGAGCCCGATATCCGCTCGCTGGTTTCCGAGTTCCAATTGCGAATTCGGGACTTCGGCTTCACTCACGCGGTCTGCGGCGGCTGGGTCGGGCTCGCCAAGAACCGCGTCTATCGCTTCTTCTTCAACGAATGGCCGCCGGACTGGCTCGAATATTATATGGCGAGCGGCTTGATGCCGGACGATCCGTTCGTGCTCGAGGTGCGCCGGCGTATGATGCCGTACACCCTGCGTGAGTTGGAGAGTCACAAGCTCGCGCCGCGCAGCCGCGCGCTCGTCGATGCTGTCTACCAATACGGCTGGCGCGAGGTGCTGGGCTTTCCGATTCATGGTCCGGCCGGATATCAGGGACTGCTGTCGGTCGCAGCGATGGAATCGTTGTCGCCCTCACCCCGGCACGTCGCGACCCTGCAGTTGATGGCGATGACGCTGCACGATCGTTGCCGCGCCGCGATCAATTTCGGCGTGCCGACAAAGCCGCTACCCGACCTGAGCGCCCGCGAGATCGAGTGCATGCAATGGGTGGCGGTCGGCAAAACCGATGCCGATATCGCTCAGCTCCTCGGAATTTCACCAGCGACGGCGCATTACCACGTCGAGCAGGCGAAGAAGAAGCTGGCCATGTCTTCGCGGACCGAGGCAGTCGCATTGCTGGTGCTGCATGGCGTGATCTAGCAGCATGACCCGGACAGCGGCCGCGGGACCGCGCCTATGCAGATTCTGTGAGCAACGGACGCTTCGGTGAACGTCGCGATCACGGATGTCAGTTTTGCTAATGCGTGCGCTCGTCCCAGCGGGCACTCTCCGCGTTTTCGCACTCATCCGGCAGCCTTGGCTGCCGCAACCCTTATGCAGCGCAAGTAAGTCTGGGATCGTGCGAATGCCGCGGGAGCGTCGAAAGGGTGGTCACGCCACCCTGCTCAGCCGCGGCTCGGCCGGCACCGTCTGCTCGCGCGCCGGCCCGATCCGCGCCTTGATCACCGGGCGCAGCACGAAGAACCCGAGCAATGCGGCGAGGACGTTCATGCCCGTGCCGACGGCGTACACGGCGTGCCAGCTGCCGGTGTAATGCGTCAGCACGTTGCCGAGCGGCACCAGGAGCGAGGCGGTGCCCTTGGCGGTATACATGATGCCGTAGTTGACCGTGACGTACTGGCGACCGAAGGCATCGCCGACGGTGGCGGCGAACAGGCTGAAGATGTCGCCCCAGAACAGGAAGACGAGGGCGTCGGTGACGATGAAGGCCCACGGCGTTGTGCCGAAGAAGCCGAACGCCGCGAGGCACACGGCGCCGATGCCGAAGGCGATGCCCATCATGTTGGCGCGGCCGATGTGGTCGGAGATCCAGCCGTTGAGCGGCCGGCCGACGCCGTTGGTGATGTTGTGCGCGGTGAGGGCCGCGACGATCGCCGGCACGCTCAAGCCGAAGATGACCACGGTCGCGTCGGAGATGCCGCGCTCCTTGGCGATCGGCGCGAGCTGCGCCGCCGACATCAGCCCACCGGCGGCGACGAGGAAGAACATCAGGTACATGATCCAGAAGATCGGCGACTGCACCGCCTGCCACGGCGGTACGTCCTCGGCCGTCTGCGGCAGCCGCGCGGGCGACGCGGGGAGGATCTCGCCGCGCGCCGGCGCCTTGAGCAGCTGCGACACCACCACGATGATCGCCCCGTAGATGATGGCGAAGACGAAGAACGTGTGCTGATAGCCACTCGTCGTGATCATGTGACGGATGGGCGCGATGGTGATCGCGGCGCCGGCGCCGAACCCCGCCGCCGTCAGCCCGCCGCACAGGCCGCGCTTGTCGGGAAACCATTTGAGCGCATTGCCGACGCAGGTGCCGTAGACGGCGCCGCCCGCGATGCCGGCGACCGCGCCGCCGAGATAGAGCATACCGAGCGAGGAGGCTTGCGAGTTGATGAACCAAGCGAGGAACGTGCAGACGCCGCCGGCGCACACCACCCACCGCGGGCCGATGCGGTCGACGATCCAGCCCTCGAACGGCACCAACCAGGTCTCGAGCAGGATGAAGATCGAGAACGCGACCTGGATCTCGGCCTTGGTCCAGCCCCAGTGCTGCTGGATCGGCAGCACGAACAGGGTCCAGCCGTACTGGAGGTTGGCGACACTCGCCATGCAGATGATGCCGAGGATCAGCTGCAGCCAGCGGTTCGTGCTCGGCCTGCCGATCTGGGCCGTGCTGCTCATCGACATGGTGCGTCCTCCATCCTAAACGAGCACCTTGTGGATGGCGGGGCGGGCGGCAGGGGCTTCACGCAAGTGCTTCACACAGTACGTGGCGCGTCGCGAGTCACACGCTGGATCTGGTGCTCGATGTTATGCGTGCGTCGGAGAATCGCAGCCGGCCGCACTCCGGCGATTGCAATCGCATCCCGATGCGCGTCGTCAACGTCGCGCGCGCAAGCGGAGTTCCGACCGACGGGTGCGACCTAGTGTCGGATCTGTTGCGGCGCGTCGTTGTCGCGCCAAACCGACCCACCCTCGTTGTGGATTCCTCGCAGCGCGAAGCGAGTGGCGGGGAAGGGGCGGGGGCACCGCTTGCACATCAGCAAGTTCGACGGGCGCTTATCGGAAAGTCAGAGCAAGCGTAGGCCCTCACCCCTCGCTCAGCGGCTTCGCCGCTTCACTCGACCCTGCTCGCCGACGGGCGGGAGCGTAGCGGCCGCGCCTTCGTGCGTATGATCACTCGGCCTTGTCATTCGCTCTTGGCGCTGTCGACGCCCGAGGTCTCCGGCAGGGCGAGCAGCGCGGTCATTTCGCGCACGCTTTTGAGCGTTTCGATTGCGCCGAGACAGCGGGCGAGCTGCGCAGTGCGCTCCGCGCCCGCGAACGGCTGCATGTTCTCCTCGAGCTTGCCGGCGAGATCGGCGTCGGAGAACGGGTTCTTGGGATGGCCGGGAAACGGCCTGGCGTCGCCGCGCACGATGCTGCCGTCGTCGAGCTCGATCTCGACGCGGCCGAGATAGCCCATCTCGTGGCGCTTGTGCTTGCCGCCCGCGATGGTGCCGAGGGCGGCTTCCGGCGCGGCTTTCACCTTCTCGGCGACGAAGCGCTGGCGAGCGGGCTCGAGCACGCGCGAGGGCGCGAAGCTTGCGGTGGTGACGACGCCGTCGAGCACCGCGGCCGCGACGATGTAGGGCAGCGAATGGTCGGCGGTCTCGCGCGAGATCGGCGCGTAGGGCGCCTGGCGGATCCTCACCAAGTGGTCGTAGGCGCCCTCCTCGGCGAAGACGCGCACCTGCTTGATGCGGCCTAGGTCCGTGGCGACGTCCTCGAGCTGCGCGCGCGCCGCGAGCGCCGCCTGGATCGCGCTCTGCGCCAGCGAGCCGACCGGCCAGCGCTTCATGTTGGTCTCGGCGATGCGGGTGAGCGCCCGCTTCGGCGCGAGCCGCTCCACCAGCACCTGCGCGTCCTCCAGCTTATTCGCGAGCTTCTGGATGAAGCCCTGCTTGCCGACGAACGGGCGCACCGCGCCTTCGACGCCGACCTGCGCCAGCAGACATGCCTGCAACGCGTTGCGCGCGGCGTCGCTGCCATTGAACCTCTTCCACATCGTGAGGTCGCCGCGGCGGTTGAGATCGCCCGACTCGATCTCATCGCAGGCGAGATGCGGCACGACGGTCATCGCCAGCGCCTCGCGCGCCTGTACGGCATCGAGGCCGAGCACGCGCGCGATCGCGCTAGTTGCGCCGAGCGACACGAGGTTGGTGTAGTCCCAGCCGCCGGGCGCGGTCGAGAACGCGTCGAAGGCCGCCGCCACCACCTCGTAGCCGAGCGCGAGCGCCGAGAGGAGCTTCGCGCCGCCGATGTCGGCCCACTCGGCCGCCGCGATCACGGCCGCCACCATGTCGCTCGGATGGCCGCTGTTGCGCCGACCAACGAAGAAGTCGTTGTAGTCGTAGCAGCGCAGCAGCACGCCGTTGGTCAGCGCCGCGAGCTCGGGCGTGGTGCGGCGGGCGCTGCCCCAGATGACGCAACCGTCGGTGACCGGAAACCGATAGGCATGCCGTCGCGCGGCTTGTGCGGCCGGATGGGTGAGCGCGCCCATGCACACCGCGAGCGAGTCGATCAGCGCGGCTTTGGCGGCGCGCGTGGTGCGGGCGTCGAGCTCGCCCGGAGCGTTGGCGGCGAAGTCGCCGAGGAGAGCTGCGACTTCATCGGGGTCGGTGGAGAGAGCTTGAACGGACATCAGGGGATCACTCGCAAGTTCGGCAATTCGGGAAGCGCATCGGCTCTTGTCTTCCCCTCCCCCGCTCGTGGGGGAGGAATACGCGCGAAGCGCGCCGGAGGGGGCAAGTCAGAGGTCAAGTCGGCAGGCGCATGAGCAAGCGGCTTCCCCTTCCTCGCCCTCCCCCGCAAGAGCGGGCGAGGGGGCGCTGGCGCCGGTGCAAGCAGCCATCAGACCGCGATATGGGGTTGGCCTTGGCGCACCTTGGCGGCGTCGAGGGCCTTTTCCGCGAAGGCCTCTTCCTCGGGGATGATGAAAGAGGCAGAACGAACGCTCTGCGCATCCTGCTCCAACCCGGGCGCGCGCTCGCCTTTTGCGAGCGCTTGCGCGGCCTTGCGCAGGCGCAGGCGGGCCATGATGATCGCGTTGTCGGTCGACACCAGGTTTTCTTTGGTGCGGTCTTGGATCGGGCCCATGCTTTCCTGCACCGAGGCGTCCTGCATGGCGAGGCCGCGGATGCCGTTGTAGGTGCGGCGCTGTTCCTGCGCCTCGCGATCCATCAGGTAGTTGTTGTGGCGGTTGGCGACCGGCTGGAACGTGCCGGGGATCAGCTCCGGATGCACGCCGCCGCCCTTGCGCATGGTGTCGAGCTCTTCCTCGGTCAGCGGGCGGACGGGATGGAACGTCATGGTCCAGGCCATATTATTGTAGTCGTCCATCGGCACCCAGGCGTGGCCGTTGAGCGCATTGCCCCGATACGGCGGAATTAGTGTGTACCAAGGCATCAGCCACTGGGTGACGCGCCAGTAGTGGTAGCCCGGATCAGCATTGCGGCGGGCGCCGATCAGCAGCCCGCCGGGCGACTCGAGGATGTCGAATACCGTATTGGTGTTGCGGGTGTGCTTGGCGCCGTCGGTGTTGCGGTGGAGCGGATCGCGGTCGAGATCGTAACGGTGCAGGAACGAGACGTGGCTCGAATCGATGCCGCCCTCCATCGCCTGCAGGTAGTTCGACTCCTGCCAGCGCTTCGAGATGTAGACGTGCGAGGCCGGCAGGTGCACCCACTCGAAGTTGGGCGGCGCCGGCTTCTCGGCCTCCGGGCCCATATAGGCCCAGATCACGCCGCCGAGCTCGATGGTCGGATAGGCCTTGAGCTTGATCTTCTGCGCAAAGCCGCTCGATGCCGGCTCGGACGGCACGTCGATGCACTGGCCGGTCACGTCGAACTTCCAGCCGTGATAGCAGCAGCGCAGCCCGCTCTCCTCGTTGCGGCCGAACCACAGCGATACGCCGCGGTGGGCGCAGAACTCATCCATCAGCCCGATGCGCCCCTGCGTGTCGCGGAAGGCGATCAGCCGCTCGCCGAGCAGCTGCACCCGCACCGGGGGACAGTTCGGCCGCGGCAGCTCCTCGGCCAGCAGCGCCGGGATCCAATAGCGGCGAAACAGCTCGCCCATCGGCGTGCCCGCATTGGTGCGGCAGAGATATTCGTTCTGTTCGTGGGTGATCATGGCTCTGCTTCCCTCGATTCGGCCTGCACGTCTTGGCCGAAGGCCTGAGATGCCCGCCTTCGCGGGCATGATGATGACGGGCCTCAGCTTCTCGGCCTGTATACCCCAAGTTGGCGCACGGCTTCATCCGCAAAAGAGTCGTCGATCACCTTGTCGACCGTGACGCGGCCGCTGATAAGGCCGCGCGACTTGAAGAAACCCCAGTCGTTGGCGAGCGTCGCCTGGTTGACCTTGCCGTTCGGGTTGGCGGCGAACGGCACCATGTCCCGATAAACTTTCGCATCCTTGATGCGGGTGTACTTGGTCAGGATCGCGATGATGTCGTCGGCGCCCGGCCCGGCGATGTGGCCGTCCTTGAGCGCGTCATTATAGTCGCGCAGCGCCCGGATGTACGCGTTCATGAACTTCTGCGCGACGGCGCGCCGCTTGTTGATGAACTCGTCGGCATAGAGCACGACGGCGGTCTGCTGGCCGGGATAGATCGCGCTCTTGCTGGCGCGCACCGCAAAGCCCTGCTCGATCGCGCGCGTCACGGTCGGCTCGTTGGTGACGCCGGCGTCGATCGCCTTGTTGCGCAGCGCCGCGAACATCTCCGGAAACCCCATGTAGACGACGTTGACGTCGGTGAACTTGAGGCCGCCCTTCTTGAGCGCCTCGTTGAGCGCCGACTCGGAGCCCGCGCCCTGGGAGGCGGTCGCGATGGTCATTCCCTTGAGGTCGGCGAGCGACTTGTAGCGCCCGCTGTCGGCCAGCTCCTTGCGCACCAGCAGGGTCGAGTACTCGTAACCTTCCTCGACCGAGGCCTTGTCGGCGACCACCTTGATGTTGATGCCGCGCTCGACCGCGTTGTAGAGGGCGGCCGCGACCGTGCCGCCGCCGACGTCGAGCTCGCCGGTGCCGAGCGGCGCGATCATCTTGGCAGCGGACGCGAACGTGGTCGTCGTCACGGCGATGCCGGCGTCGTGGAAGTAGCCCTTCTGCTCGGCGATGAAGAAGCCGACATCGGAGGCGACGTTGGTCGTCCCGACCTTCACCTGCTCGAGGGTCTGCGCCGACGCGGTAGCGGCAGCCGCGAGCGCGAGCACGAGGGCGAGCGGACGAAACGCGAAATTCATCGGACCTCCGAGCTTCCGTCGGCGATGCACAAGTTTCGGCGAAGTGCGCCGCGTGTCAACGATCCGACTTGCCGGGAACGCATGCGAAATCGCCGCATCCCGCGCCCATCAGGGGTTTGCGCCGGCGCGATGTTTGCCCGAAGATGCACTGAAACAGGGACACATCAATGCAGCCTGCCCCCGACCTTGCGACCATTCCGGGTCGCCGCATCGGCCACTACCGCAACTCGTCGCGCCGGCGCATCAAGCTGTATGGCCTCGGCGACACCGGCGCCTCCGTCGCGCGGGCGGTCGGGGCGCGCGGGCTGCCCAATGTCGAGGTGCGCACCGGGACCGGCGCGGCCGGGTGGGCGCAGATCACCGGCGGCAACGATCGCGACACCAACATGGTGGTCATCGTCTGCGCCGAGGGCGACGAGGAGCTCTTCCGGCCCGAGCCCGAACGGCCCGACTCGCTCGTCACCTTCGTGCTGCTGCAGCGGCAGGGCAACCTCTTGGTGGTGCGCGAGCGCAGCGTCACCGGCGCGCGCGGCTCGGCCGATCTCTTCGTCACCACCTCCGACCGCGACTACGTCGCCGACCTGATCGACAACCTGGCGAGCTGAACGATGTCCTCGACAACGGCCCCTCCTCTCGTCGCCAACCTCGCGCGCGAGCGCCTCGCCCGCGGCGAGGTCGCGCTCGGCTTCGGCGTGCGCGTCGCGAAATCGGTCGAGATCGCCAAGGCGGCGCGGACCGCGGGCTTCGACTGGTTGTTTCTAGATCTCGAGCACAGCGCCATGTCGATCGAGACCGCCTCGCAGCTCGCGGTCGCGGCGCTCGATGCCGGCATCGCGCCGATCGCGCGGGTGCCGAACGGCGAGTATTCGCTGGCGACGCGGCTCCTCGACAACGGCGTGCTCGGCATCATCGTGCCGCATGTGGACACGGCGGACGAGGCGCGCGAGGTGGCCCGCCGCCTGCGCTACCCGCCGAAGGGCCACCGCAGCATCTTCTCCGGCCTGCCGCAGCTCGGCTATCGCGCGGTGAAGACGGCCGAGATGACGGCTGCGTTCAACGCGGCGAACATCATTTGCGTCATGTTGGAGACGCCGACAGCGATCGGCAACGCGGAGGCGATCGCCGCGGTCGACGGCATCGACTCGCTGATGATCGGCACCAACGATCTCGCCATCGAGATGGGCATCCCGGGCGAGCTCGCGAACCCGAAGGTCGCCGACGCCTACACCGCGGTCGTCGCGGCGTGCAGGAAGCACGGCAAATGGCCCGGCATGGGCGGCGTCTACGACGAGCCGCTGATGCAGAAGTACGTCGACATCGGCTGCCGTTTTTTGATGGCGGGCGCCGATCTGGCCTTCATGATGGGCGCGGGGACGAGGCGCACGCAGTTCCTCAACGACCTTAAGCTGAAGCTGTAAGGTGGGCAAAATCGCCTGATGCTCCGCGTCCGCGTGGGCAACCGCGCATGAGCGATTTTGCCCACCCCGCGACGCGGGCGCGGTCGCCCACCTACGGCAAGCGCGCCGCGGCTAGATCTTTCCCTTCAGCCGCGGGTACACCTTCTTCGCGTTGTCCTCGAAAATCTTCTTCTTGTCGGCGGCGGTGAGCCAGGTCACCTGGTCGAGGTAGCGCTTGGTGTCGTCGTAGTGGTGGCCGGTGCGCGGGTCGATGCCCTTGACGGCGCCGACCATCTCGGAGGCGAACAGGATGTTGTCGGCCGGGATCACCTTGGTGAGCAGCTCTATCCCGGGCAGGTGATAGACGCAGGTGTCGAAGAACACGTTCTTGAGTAGGTGCTCCTCGAGCGGCGGCTTCTTCATATCTTGCGCGAGGCCGCGGTAGCGGCCCCAGTGGTACGGCACGGCGCCGCCGCCGTGCGGGATGATGAAGCGCAGCGTGGGGAAATCCTTGAACAGGTCGCCCTGGATCAGCTGCATGAACGCGGTGGTGTCGCCGTTGATGTAGTGCGCGCCGGTGGTGTGGAACGCCGGGTTGCACGAGGCGCTGACGTGGATCATCGCCGGCACGTCGAGCTCGACCATCTTCTCGTAGAGCGGATACCACCACTTGTCGGTCATCGGCGGCGAATTCCAGGTGCCGCCGGACGGGTCGGGATTGAGGTTGCAGCCGACGAAGCCGTACTCCTCGACGCAGCGCTCGAGCTCGCCGATGCAGCTCTTCGGGTCGACGCCCGGCGACTGCGGCAGCTGGCACACGCCGATGAAGTTCTCCGGATAGAGCTCGCACACGCGGTGGACGAGCTCATTGCTGATCTGCGACCATTCGAGGCTGATGCCGGCATCGCCGATATGATGCGCCATGCCGGATGCGCGCGGCGAGAAGATGGTGCAGCTGGTGCCGCGTTCGCGCTGGATTTTGAGCTGGGCGCCCTCGACGCTCGCGCGGATCTCGTCGTCGCTGATCTTGAGGTTCGCGCGCGACGGCTTCTGCGACGGGTCCTTGATGCCGGCGACCTGGCTCTTGCGCCAGTCGTGCAGCTTCTGCGGCTCGGTCGTGTAGTGGCCGTGACAGTCGATGATCATGTTGCCTCGCGGATGACCCGAAACGGAAAAAGAGGGCGGGCTCAAGCTTTATCAAACGGGCCCGCGGCGCGCCACGGGGGCTAATAGCGCGCGAAAATGCCGGTTGCGTCGGGCAAAACTCGCAATATGGTGTGGCACCTCGCAACCCATCTCTTGCAACGAGCCTTTTCGAGGAAAACGCCATGGCCGAGCTGCCGCGCCTCAACCAAGTCATCAAGGCCTTCGAGAGCGGCCAGACCGCCTTCACGTGCTTCTCGCCCGCCGATATCGAGCCCGCAGTCGCGCTCAGCCAGTCGAAATTCGACGGCGTGGTCTTCGAGATGGAGCATAATTTCTGGGATCCGCGCCAGCTGCGCGACGCCATGCAGTACATGCTCAACCGCCGGCAGCTCGTCACCGGCGGCTCGCTCGCGCCGGCCGTGACCCCGATGGTGCGCATTCCGCCCAATGGCGGCGAGCATAACCAGTGGTTCGCCAAGCAGGCGCTCGACATCGGCGTCTATGGCGTGCTGTGGCCGCACATCTCGACGGTGGACCAAGCCTACAACGCGGTCGCGGCCTGCCGCTATCCGCGCCTCAAGTCGGCGCCGCGCTACGAGCCGGCCGGCATCCGCGGCGACGGCCCGCACACGTGCTCGCGCTACTGGGGCCTGACCCAGCAGGAGTACTACAAGAAGGCCGGCGTTTGGCCGCTCGACCCCGAGGGCGAGGTGCTGGTCATGCTGATGATCGAGGACACGCTGGCGATCGAGAACCTCGACGACATCTTGTCGAAAGTCCCGGGCATCGGACTGATCCTGATCGGCGAAGGCGACTTGAGTCAGGAGCTCGGCGTGCCGCGCCAGTACGAGCACCCGAGCGTGCTCGACGCCATGAAGCACATCGTTGCGACCTGCAAGAAGCACAAGGTCGCTGTCGGCCACCCGCATGTGGACGCGACCAATGTCGAGCGCATCCTGAGCGAAGGCTACACCTTCCTGATGGCCGCCCCGAGCCGCAGTTTCGCGGCACTCGACAAGGGAAGGACATTGGCGAAGCGGAGCTGATCTTTACCCTCCCCTGCAGGGGCCGGGGGAGGGTCGCGAGCGAAGCGAGCGGGGTGGGGGTGACGGTTTCAGTTGTGCAGGCGCCGCCACCCCACCCCGGAGCGCATTTCGCTTTGCTCAATGCGCTCCGACCCACCCCCTTAGGATCCCTTGAGGGGTACCGCGCGCTATCCTTTCGTCATGCGCCAATCATGATGAGACCCCATATCTGGCTCGTCAGGAGACCCGCATGGATGGCAAGACGGTCGTCATCACCGGCGCGACCTCGGGCATTGGCGAGGTGGCGGCGCTGCGGCTCGCGACAATAGGCGCGCGGATCGTCGTCGTGGCGCGCGACCGCGCGCGCGGGCGGGCGACGCTGGCGAAGCTCGACGCGGCGGCGCCCGGCCGCGGGCATACGGCCCATTATGGCGACTTTCTGAGCCTTGCCGAGGTCGCGCGCGTCGGCGCCGAGATCGCGGCGGCGCAGCCGCGCATCGACGTGCTGGTCAACAATGCGGGCGCGATCTTCTCCCGCCGCGGCGTGACGGCGGAGGGCCTCGAGCGCACCTTCGCGCTCAACCACATGGCTTATGTGGTGCTGACCAGGGCGCTGATGGATCGGATTGTTGCGAGCGCCGCTTCGTCAATGCCTGCGCGGGTCATCAACACGGCCTCGAATGCGCACCGCAAGGGGAAGCTCGATTTCGCAGATTTGCAGCTCGCCAAATCCTACTCGCCATCGCGCGCCTACGGCACCTCGAAGCTCGCCAACATCCTGTTCACCCGCGAGCTCGCGCGCCGCCTCGTCGGGCGCGGCGTGACGGCGAACAGCTTCAGCCCCGGCTTCGTCGCGACGCGCTTCGGCAACCAGGCGGGCGGGCTTGTGGGGATCTACCTGCGCGTCGCCAAGCTTTTTGCCGGCACGCAGGAGCAAGGCGCCGAGACTTTGGTGTGGCTCGCGTCCTCGCCGGATGTGGCGGCGACCAGCGGCGAATATTTCTATCGCTGCCAACGCGGGACGCTGACCGCGGGCGCACAGGACGATGCGCTCGCGCGTCGGCTGTGGGACGTGAGCGAGGAGATCGCCGCGAAGGCCGGCGCGTGAGATTTGGCACGGTGCCGGCGCTCCCTCTCCTTTTTCCTCAGCGGGAGAGGGGGTGCGGGTGGCGTGCTCACCTCACAGCCGCAACTCAAGGCATCTTCATCAGCGGCTCGCCCATGCGGATGGTCTTGCCCTCGGCGACGCCGTCGCACAGCGCGAAATCCGCCGGCGCGAACAGCACGGCGGTCGAACCGTGCTCGAACCAGCCCATCTGCTCGCCCTTAGCGAGGTGCGCATCGCACTTGATCAGGTTGGGCCCGCGATATTGCAGGTTGAGGGGCCCATCGATGAATTTGAGTCGGATGCTGGCGACCAGCACGGCCGCGACCAGCACGAGCGTGACCGCCTGGCCCGTGGCGTCGAGCTTGGTGCGCACCACCGCGCGCTCGTTCTTGCAGAAGAGCTTCTCGACCCGCCGAAGTGCGATCGGGTTGACGTTCCAGGTGTCGCCCGAGATGTAGTTCACCTCGCCGACATGGCAGTCGTGCGGGGCATGAAAGCGGTGGTACATGCTCGAGGTGAGCCGCAGCGTCACGTAGCGGGCGTTGTGGTGCGCCTCGACCAGGGTGGGATCGCACATGAGGTCGCCCAGCTCGTACGGACAGCCCTTGATCTGGTAGAGCGTCGTATCCTGGACCGCGCCGCACGCGCCGACGATCGCGTCGCACGGGCTCGTCACGACCTTCGGATCGGGCGCGATCGGCCGCAACCCTTCTTTGAGCTCGCGCGTGAAACAGTCGTGCATGCTGCGGAAGCTGGTCTGCTTCGCCTCGCTGAGGTCGAGGCCGGAGAAGAACTGCCAGGTGCCGATCGAGAGGTCGCGAATCAGCGGCTGCTCGATCTTGCTGAACCAGCCGATGAAGCGGGTGGCGAACCGCCGGGGGATGCGGTTGGTCAGGAGGAAGTTGATATCCTCCTGCGCCAACAAGCGAAATATCTGCGATCGGACCGTCATGATGATGTAAACCGCGTGAGGTAGGCTGCGACGCGATGAGCATCAGCGGCACGGCTTTGGCCTTCTATGGGCTCGGCGCGACGGTGGTCGGCGCCTCGGCACTCAAGCTGCAGCGGCGACTGCAGCTCTCCAAGGCCAAGCACCGCTCGCTCGCCGGCCATGCCCGCATGGCCCGCCGTGTCGCCTCGCTCGTGCCCTTCTACGAATACGGCGCGGATCGCTTCTTCTCGTCCGACGGCGCCCCGGCCGAGATCGCGGCGCAGCGGCGCGACGGCTTCATGCGGCTCGCAGCGCTCTACGACGAGCGCTATCGCAAGACCACTCAACTCACTGCCGAGGTGGCGACCCGCATCTCCGATGTGCAGTTCACCGACGCCTATCGGGTGCCGTTCCAGTACAGTCGCTATGTGCGCCGGCACCTCAAGATCGGCACCTTCCTGCAGTCGTCCGCCGGTGTCTTCGTCACCGATCTCGACGGCAACCGATTCTACGACCTCACCGGCTCCTACGGCGTCAACCTGCTCGGCTACGCCGCCTACAAGGGCACAATGGAGCGCGGGCTCGCGCGCACGCGCGAGCTCGGCGCGGTGCTCGGCCCGTACCATCCGGTGATCGCCGACAACGTGCGTCGGATCACGCAGATCTCGGGCCTCGACGAGGTCTCGTTCCACATGTCCGGCACCGAGGCCGTGATGCAGGCGGTGCGCCTCGCGCGCTATCACACGGGCCGGCGCTATGTCGCCCGCTTCTGCGGCGCCTATCACGGCTGGTGGGGCGACGTGCAGCCGGGCGTCGGCAACCCGCTGCCCGCGAGCGACACCTTCACGCTCGAGGACATGTCCGAGAAGGCGCTGCGCGTGCTGCGGACGCGCAGCGACATCGCGTGCGTGCTGGTGAACCCGCTGCAGGCGCTGCATCCGAACGGCTCGGCGCCGGCCGACACCTCGCTGGTCGACAGCTCCCGCTCCGCCCATTTCGACCGCGCCGCGTATGCGGCCTGGCTCGAGGAGCTGCGCGCGGTGTGCAGCGAGCGCGGCATCGTGCTGATCTTCGACGAGATCTTCGTCGGCTTTCGCCTCGCGCGCGGCGGCGCGCAGGAGTATTTCGGCGTGCGCGCCGACATCGTCACCTACGGCAAGACGCTCGGCGGCGGCTTTCCGATCGGCGTCGTCTGCGGCAAGCGCGCGCTGATGAAGCGCTTCCGCGACGAGCGGCCGGCCGACATCTGCTTTGCCCGCGGCACGTTCAACTCGCATCCCGTCGTCATGGGAGCGATGAACGAGTTCCTGCAGCTGCTCGACACACCGGCGGTTCAAGCGCTCTATGACGGCCTCGACGAGCGCTGGAACGCGCGCACGCGCAAGCTCAACCAGATGCTGGAGGATGCCGGCGTCCCGGTGCAGATCGTCAATCTCTCCTCCATCTGCACGGTCTGCTACACCAAGCCGTCGCGCTACAATTGGATGCTGCAATATTATATGCGCGCCGAAGGTTTGGCGCTGCCGTGGATCGGCACCGGCCGGCTGATCTTCAGCCTCGATTACTCCGACGCCGACTTTGCCGCCGTGTGCGACCGCTTCGTCGCCGCGGCACGCAAGATGGCGGCCGACGGCTGGTGGTGGCGCGACCCCGCCGCCACCAACAAGTCGATCAAGCGCACGATTATGAAAGAGATGATCGCGCAGCGCGTGCCGATGCTGCGCGGCTATCTTGGCGTTTGAAGAAGATCGCCGGATGCCGTCATGCCCGGGCTTGTCCCGGGCATCCACGTCTTGCGGCCCTTCAGTTAAGAAAGACGCAGATGGCCGGGACAAGCCTGGCCATGACGACGTTGGCATCAATGAAACCCAGCCTCAGCTCGCGCGCGGCGCGGGCTCCTCGACCTCTTCGTCGTCCCACGCGTCGTCCTCAACCCACGCATGGCGGCCGTGGTTGGGATCGATCAGCTCGCCGCGCACGAGCGCGAGCGGGGCCTTGTGGTAGAGCTTGAGGTCGTGGAAGGGGTCGGTGAGGATCTTTGTCGCCCAGGCGAGCCCGCTCTGCACATCCTTGATGAAGAACAGCTGGACGGTGCGGAAGACGAGGCCGCCGGCGCCGACGACGAGCCAGATCTGGGCGATGTGACGGATGAGCTCGGCCGTGCTGGTGTGCGGCACGAAGATGCCGAAATAGGTCGGATCGAACCAGAGCGGGATCGGCGACAGCGCCCAGATCGACAGCAGCACCACCTTGCGCTGCAGGTTGTAACCGACCTTGATCTCTTCCTTGTATTCATGGCTCGCGTTGTTGACGACGTCGTAGTCGCGCGGCTCGAAGAAGAAGTGGCCAGCCTGCCGCGAGGTCATCGCCACCAGCCAGCCGACGAGGGCCGAGGTCGCCGGATCCTTGAAGATCATCACGTAGGCGAACAAGAAGCTGATCGCGCTGACGAGGTGGAGCGACTGGTTGATCCGGCTGTGATGATAGTAGCGGTGGTCATCCCAGCGCTGCTCGCGCAGCGTCTCCAAGAAGCTGGCCATCATATATAATCCCCGTTCACAGGCATTCCGCCGTTGCTAGGCTGATTCGGTGACTCCTCTGTGACAGTCAGCTGGCGGCGCGCCGGCGCGCCTCCTCAACCGGCAGCACCGAGGTCCCGCCGCGCTTGCCGAAGCGGATGAGGGAGAAATGCCCGAACGGCGGCATGGCGCGCCGCTCGACGATATCGACGGTCGGGTGCCCGTTTGCCCACTGCGTATAGCGCTGCCAGGAGAACTCGGTGCGCCAGCCGAGCTTGCGCGCCGCCGGCGCGAACCACTTCTCCAGCGCCTTGCGCATGCCGGCCTCGGCACCGACCCGGCTCACCAGGATGATCTCGCCGCCCGGCTTGAGCACGCGGGCGAACTCGTCGAGGGTCGCCTCCGGATTGGGCACGGTGGTCACGACGTATTGCGCGACCACCACGTC
This sequence comes from Xanthobacteraceae bacterium, assembly GCA_035293985.1. GTDB lineage: Bacteria > Pseudomonadota > Alphaproteobacteria > Rhizobiales > Xanthobacteraceae > JAVDCA01. The sequence goes on along the minus strand of DATGLS010000012.1, from coordinate 30,632 downwards.
GAAGGACTCGTCGGGAAAATCGAGGTGCTCGGCGTCCATCGCCGACAATCCCTCGACATGAGTGAGACTGAGCTTGGTGACGCGCTCCTGCGCCTTCTCGAGCATCGGGGCCGAGATGTCGACGCCGTAGATGCGGTTGGCGCTGGAATAATCCGGCAGCGAGATGCCGGTGCCGACGCCGACCTCGAGGATCCGGCCGCCGATGCGTTCCGCCGCCTCGATCGCGGCGGCGCGGCCGCGCTCGAACACGGCGCCGAAGACGATGTCATAGACCGGCGCCCAGCGCGCATAGGCCTTGGTGACCGTTTCCTTGTCGAGGGCATTCGACAGATCGCTCATGAACCGCTCCTTGGCCTCGATCCGGCACGCGGCCGGACGTTCTCGATGGGTCAGGTCGCCGGCGCGACCGCGGGGGACATCTCGCTCGCCGCCCGCTTGCCCGGCTGCAGCCGTTGCAGGTGGCCGATGAACTGGCGCGCGCTGTTCTCCCACGAATAATCGAGTGCAAAAGCGCGGCACGCCTCGCGCGACAGGTCGAGCGCCGCGAGGCAGGCGGCGCGCAGATCCTCGTCGAGCACGCCGACCGGATGGCCGGCGATCACGTCCTTGGGCCCGGTCACCGGAAAGGCCGCGATCGGCAGGCCGCTGGCGAGCGCCTCGAGCTGGACGACGCCGAACGTGTCAGTGCGGCTCGGAAAGACGAAGACGTCGGCCGCCGCGACGTGCGCCGCGAGCGTCCCGTTCTCGATCTGGCCGAGGAATTTCGCGTCGGGAAACTTGCGCCGCAGCTCCGCCTCGCACGGCCCGGTGCCGATGACCATCTTGGTGCCGGGCAGATCGAGCGAGAGAAAAGCCTCGAGATTCTTCTCCACCGCGAGGCGGCCGACACAGACGAAGATCGGCCGGCGGAACGGCAGCTCGATCGCGCGGTCGGGGCGAAAGAGCTCGGTGTCGACGCCGCGCGTCCACATGCCGATATTGGCGAAGCCGCGGCTTTTGAGCTCCGCCGTCAACGACGGCGTCGCCACCATGGTGACGGCGCCGGAATTATGGAAACGCCGAAGGGCTGCGTAGATCCAGCTCTCCGGAATGGGCGCGCGCGCGGAAATGTATTCGGGAAACCGCGTCGTGTAGCTCGTGGTGAAGGGCAGCCCGCGCCGCACGCAGTAGGCGCGCACCGCGTGACCGATCGGCCCTTCGGTGGCAATATGGATCGCGTCGGGCGCGCTCTGCTCGATGCGCTTCGCGATCCTGGCGCGCCCCGGAAGCAGCGCGAGGCGCAGGCCCGGATAGGTCGGCAGCGGGAAGGTGCGGAATCCGTCGGGCGAGAGGAACTCGATATCGACGCCGAGCCCTTTCGCGGTTCGTGCCAGCGAGGTCAGGGTTCGCACAACCCCGTTGACCTGAGGGTGCCAGGCATCCGTCGCAATCAGAACCCGCATTGCTGTCTCTCGAAGCTCCACTGTCGTGGTTTTCGAATCGCTTCATGACAACGTTGCGACTTCATGTCTCGTTTGTGTGACAGTTTTGCTGTGGGCCCGTAGCCGCCAATGGCGAATGGCGAACAGCGAATGGCGAAGCGGTCGCGGCCCGCGGCACCCTCCTCGCTAATCGCTATTCGTTATTCGTTATTCGCTGTTCGCTACTCGCGTCAGCCAGCGTCCGCCGGATCGGGCTTCTCGGCCTTCTTGCGCGGCTCGCCCATGAGCGCCGGCTGAAACAGCACCGCCGAGGTGAGCGTGCAGGCGAGCGACAGCGCGAGCAGCTTGCCCATGCTCGACGTGCCCGGATGGGCGGAGAGCCAGAGGCTGCCGAACGCGGTCGCGGTGAGCAGCGCGCTGAAGAACACGGCGCGGGTGAGCGCCGACTGCAGGAAGTCGGTCTGGCCGCGCCGCCACGCCAGGATGTAATAAATCTTGAACGCGACCCCGACGCCGAGCAGCACCGGCAGCGCGATGATGTTGGCATAGTTGAGCGCAAAGCCGCTGAGCGCGCAGATCTCCAGCGTCGCGGCGGCGGCGACGATCAGAGGAATGAGCGTGAGCAGCACGTCGCCGAAGCGCCGCAGCACGATCCAGAGCAGAAGCGCGATCGAGACCAGCGCCACGGCGGCGGCCTCCTCGAACGATTTCACGATGGCGTCGCCCCATTCGAGGGTGGAGATGCCCTGGCCGGTGGCGGTCGGCGCGGCGGCGAGGACCGCGCGGGCGAAGTCGCGCATCACCGCATCGTCGTTGCTGTCGCCCTTGGGCGCGATCTCGACGCGGGCGCGGTCGCCGCTGGCAACCCAGTTCTCGACGAGCCAGCCCGGCAGGTTCGCACGCGTGACCGTCGTGGCCTTCAGGCCCTCGCGCAGATCGGCGAGATCGACCTTGAGCGGCACGACGAACGCCGTCTGCACGGCGTTGCGGTGCGCTTCGTCGGAGTCGGCCAGCTTGGTGAGCGCGTCGGCGAGGCGACGCGCGGCGTCGGCGCCCGGGCCCTTGGTGTCGCCGGCCGTCTGCCGCAGCTGGGTCGCGCCGTTGCGCAGCGCCGCCACGTTCTCGCCGTCGCTCGGGGCCGGCTTGGCGGCACGATCGAGCGAGGCGTGCAGCGCCGCCGCGGCCTTGTGAATGAGCTCGAGCTTGCGCTCCTGGTCGGTCGGCACGAAGCTGTCGATGGTGCGGGTCTGCGCCACCTGCGGCAGCTGCGCCAGCTGCTTGGCGAGCTTGTCCGCCTCCTCGGGCGTCTGGTCGAGCACCTGGGCGGCGTTCACCGCGTTGGATGGATCCTTGCTCAGCTCGCGGATGGTGGCGATCGATTCCGCGTTGGCCTTGCGCAGGTGCAGCGGGTCGAAGTCGAACTGCAGCTTGAGCAGCGCCGGCAGACCGATCAGGCTCAGCGCCGCCGTGATGCTGATGATCCAGTAGCGATGGCGCTTGAGCCAATGGTCGACGGGGGCGAGCGCCGGCAGCCGCAGCGAGCGCGGCTCCGCCGGCGGCGGCATGGCGACGAGCAGCGCCGGCAGCAGCGTCAGGCTCGCCACGTAGGCGACCACCATGCCGGCGCCCGCGATGGTGCCGAGCTGGGCGAGGCCCGCATAGGGTGTCGGCAGGAACGACAGGAAGCCGGCCGCCGCCGCGAGGGCCGCGAGCGTCAGCGGCGCGCCGACTCGATCGGCCGATTCGCGCAGCGCCCCGTAGATGTCGGGGATGGCGTGGCGCTCGGCGCGATAGCGCACCGTGTACTGGATGGCGAAATCGGCGCCCAGTCCGAGAAACAGCACCGCGAAGGCGACCGAGATCGGGTTGAGCGCGCCGTACATCAGAAGGCCGATCGCCGCCGTGACGACGAGGCCGATGAACAAGGTGATGCACACCGCGATCACCGAGCGCACCGAGCGCAGCGCGAGCCAGAGGATCACGATGATGATCACCCCGGTGATGATGCTGTTGAGGACGAGGCCCTCGTTGGCGCTCGCGAGCTCCTCGTCGGCGATCACCGCGGGGCCGGTGACGCGCACGGTCGCGCCGTCGACCTCGGCGAGCTTGAGCTTCGCGGCCGAGGCGCGGATCGCCGCGACGGCGGCAGCGGCGGGCTCGAGCTCGCCCGCCTTGAGATAGGGCAGCACCGAAATGAAGGCGCGCAGCTGCTTGGGATCGGTCGTGCCGCCCGCCAGCATCGTCTTCCAGGAGAACTCCGCAGGCTGGTTCGCGAGAATCTTCTCGACCGGCGCCGCCGCCTGATCGAGCGTCTTCGCCATGGCGTCGAGCGGGATCTCCTGCTGCTGCACGCCGAGCAACGCGAACGACAGCGCCTGGACGAGGCCGCGCAGGCTCGGGTCGCTCGAGAGTGCGCCGAGCAGCGGGCCGGCGCGGGTCAGCCGCTCGGTCATGCCGGTGAGCTGCTCGGTCGGCACGTAGAGCAGGCCGTTGCGGCGGAAGAACTCGTCGCCGCCCTGCACGGTGACGGAGCGGAAGAGGTCGTTGCGGGAGCCGAGATCCTGGGCAAGCGCCTGCGCGGCGGCCTCGGTCTTCTCCGCCGTCGGCGCGTCGACGACGACGAGGATGAGCTTCATGCTCTGGGGAAATTCGTTATGGTAGGTGATCTCGCGCTTGCGCCAGTCGAGATGCGGCGACATCAGGTCGTCGATGTTGGCGTTGATCGTGTAGTTGCGCACTGTGTAGACGCCGGCGCCGAGGGCGAGCACAACGGCGAGGACGATCACGCTCCAGGAATGGCGCGTGCAATAACCGACCACTCGAACAATCGATCGCGTCAACATCCTGGGCCCTCATCCCAACGGCAAATGGCGCATGCGCCCGGCGGCAATCTCCGCCGGGCACGACATGCGCCATATCCGATAGGCGCGCACCACCGGGCTCGCCCCATCGGAACTCAACGCCCTTGCGGGCGCTTCGGTTTCGCCAGAAACTCCACAATCGGGCCGGATTTTAGTTCATCCCCGCACTGTCCGCCCAGATTATTTTTGCCGCCCAGAAAATCTTGCCGCGCGTTTCTCCATGAAGGCGCGCACGCCTTCAGCATAATCGGGCGAAAATCCGGCTTGGCGCTGCAGGTCGCGCTCGAGATCGAGCTGGGCGTCGAGATCGGTGGTCTCGGCGGCATCGAGCGCTCGCTTGAGGAGGCCGAACGCGAGCGTCGGCCCGGCCGCCAGCTGGGCGCACAGGGCTTCGGCCTCGGGCATGAGTTGCGCGTCGTCGAACACCTTCCAGATCAGGCCCCAAGCCTGCGCGGTCTCGGCCGCGAGCGGCTCGGCCGTGAGCGCGAGCGCGCGCGCCCGCGCGGCGCCGACGAGGCGCGGCAGCAGCCAGGAGCCGCCGGCGTCCGGGATGAGGCCGATCTTGGCGAAGGCCTGAATGAACCGGGCCGAGCGCGCCGCGAGTACGATGTCGCAATTGAGCGCCAAATTGGCGCCGGCGCCGGCCGCGACGCCGTTGACGGCCGCGATGGTCGGAAACGGCAGCGCACGCAGCTGGCGTATCAGCGGGTTGAGCAGCGTATCGAGCGAGCGGCCGAGATCGCGCGGCTGGCCGTCCACCGGCAGCCGGTTGGCGAGGTCCGCGCCGGCACAAAAGCCGCGGCCAGCCCCGGTCAGCATGAGGGCGCGGCAATCGGCATCGGCCTGCGCCTCCGCGAACGCGGTGCGCAGCCCGACATACACGTCGTCGGTCAGGGCATTGAGCCGCGCCGGCCGGTTGAGCGTGACGACGCGATAGCCGGCGCGGCAATCGACGAGAACGGATGGTTGGTTGGATGGTGATTGATCGGCCATGGACGCCCTCCCGGCGCGAGCTCGAACAGGCATGTTTTATGGGCGCTCCCGTCCCTCGCAGCAACCGGGCGCAACGCGGTCCGACAGGGTCCGACGGGTCCTTGGCGAACGTCGCCACAACACCGATATTAGGGCGGGAATCCTCTCGACTCCTCCTGAATTCTCTTTGCGCACGGAGCAGGCCATGCAGACCAAGCAATATCCCGTCACCCACACGGATGCGGAGTGGCGCAAGCTGCTCACGCCGGAGCAATACGACGTGCTGCGTGGCCATGCCACCGAGCGGCCGGGCAGCTGCGCGCTCAACTACGAGAAGCGCGCCGGCACCTTCACGTGCGCGGGCTGCGGCCAGACCCTGTTCAAGTCGAAGACCAAGTTCGAGAGCGGCACCGGCTGGCCGAGCTTCAACGATCCCGAGCCCGGCGCGGTCGAGGAATCGCACGACGACAGCTACGGGATGGTGCGCACCGAGGTGCACTGCAGCCGCTGCGGCAGCCATCTCGGCCACGTCTTTCCCGACGGCCCGCCGCCGACCCACCAGCGCTACTGCATCAACGGCGTGGCGATGAACTTCAAGGCGGAGTGAGCTTCGTCTTGGCACGGCGCCTGTTCCTGGCACGGCGCCTGCGCTCCCTCTCCCCGTTCGTACGGGGAGAAGGTTCGGGTGAGGGGTACCGCTTGCTACTTCGCCGAGAGAGCCCCGAGAGAGGCTCTCCCCCGACGCCGGCTATAGCGGCAGAGAGGGAGCGCAGGCATGGTACCCACTGCACCTTCAATCGCAAAAACCGAAACTTTACACCTCCCTGGTACCGCTCATCGGAGCCGCATCGGCCGGATTCATCGCGCCGATGCATCAGCGCGAATGGTGGCACCATGAACGGCGATCTTTCCGGACGGGGTGGAAGCCTTCATCTCGACGCCTACCAAGGCGCCGACGCGGAAATATCAGCAGGAGACACCGCCCACGTCGCGCGGATCCTCGCGTCGTTCCCGGGCCCGGTGAGGTTGTATCCGAGCTACGCCAGCTTCTTCAGCGGGCTCGTCATGTGTCTCGCTTTCGTTGCCATTATGAGCTGGATGCTGCGAGAGGGCTCGCTCGACGCCGCTGATATCTTCGTGGTTTGGTTCGCCCTCATCGCCTCCGGCCTCTGTGCGATCGTCCCGGCCGTCATGCTGCTCCCCGGGGCCGCCAGTCTCACACTCGACGCGCAGGGTTTCGAGCAGGTCTCGCTCTATGTGAAGCGCCGCGTCTCCTGGCGCGGGGTCGGCAATTTCACCGTCCGCGAGGTCTCAGTGCGCGGCCGCAAGACCCGTTTCGTCGGCTACGACGATGCGAAACTGCCCGCCCGCAACGCCAATCGCCGGATGATGGGACGCAACGCGTCCTTGCCAAATACCTACAGGCTCTCGCATCAGGAGCTCGCGAGCCTGATGACGCAATGGCGCGCCCGCGCGCTCGGACAGTCGCACTAACGCCGCTCGCCCTCCCCGCCGAAGATTTCTTCGCAATCCTTGCGCCGGTCGAGCACGCGCAGGATCTCGGTACCATCGCGGCCGAGCCGATAGAACAGGACGAGCGGCCCGGCCGCGATCGAGCGCAGGCCGAGACGCACCTCATCGCGCGCGCGGCCCGCGAACGGGCGCGCCTCGAGCGTGCGGCAGGCGGCGCCGACGTCGCGCACGGTCTTGTCGGCCGTCAGCCTTCCGGCGACGTTGGCATAATGGCTCCACATCCCGGCGAGATCGGCGAGCGCGGCCCTCGACCATACCGGCGCCCTGCTAGCCGCGGCCATGGCGCTCGTTTTGATGACGTTCGTTCTGATGACGCTCGTTCTGATGGCGTTCGTTCTGTCGGCTCAGGAATTCCTCGACGTCGAGCACATCACCCGCCGCTTCATCGAGCGCGCGGCTGCCTTTGTCGACTTCCAGACGCAACGCCAGCAGCTTCTCGATATGCGACAGCAGTTGCCGGCCCATACGCTCTTGATCGCGCTCCGGCAAGCTTCTGAGCGCCTCGATGGCGGTTTCGACGGCCTTGGCCATATCGGAATGACGTTCGTTGAATGCGCCCGTTCCTCGTTGTAGCCCGTCACCTGCCGCACACAAAATTTTTCGTACAAAATTTTTCCTGCCGCGGAACCGGCGGCAGGAATGCGCGGTTGCCCATCGGGCGAGGGCCGCGCGAGGGGTGCATCTGCGGCCACATCTGCACGGACAAGCCGGTAACTTCGTAGGTCGTGAACGAGACCCGGCAAGAGCCCGGCGTTGGTCCGGATTTGTGGCGCATTTGCGCGCGACACGCCGGCGAGCAATGAATGGAGTATCGGATGGCTCAGAAGACCGCCGCCCGCCACGCGGAAAAATTCCCGACGCCGGCGAAGATCGCGATCACGCTGCGCGTCAACGGCGTCGACCACCAGCTCGAGCTCGCGCCCTGGACCACCCTGCTCGACGCGCTACGCGATCATCTCGACCTCACCGGCACCAAGAAGGGGTGCGATCACGGTCAGTGCGGCGCCTGCACGGTGCTGGCCGATGGCCGGCGCATCAATTCGTGCCTCGCGCTCGCCGTGATGAAGGACGGCGCCGCTATCACCACCATCGAGGGCCTTGCCCAGGGATCGACGCTGCACGCGTTGCAGCAGGCCTTCATCGAGCACGACGCGTTCCAGTGTGGCTACTGCACACCCGGCCAGATCTGCTCGGCCGCCGGCCTGATCGCGGAGGGCCGCGCCGCAACGGCGGATGAGATCCGCGAGCTGATGAGCGGCAACATATGCCGCTGCGGCGCCTATCCCAACATCCTGGCGGCGATCGAATCCGTGCTCGCGCGCGGCGGCACGGCAGCCAGCGAGACAAACGGCGAGGCAGGACGATGATCGGCTTTGCGTATTCGCGCGCCACCGACGTTGCCGACGCGGTGCGCCAGATCGCGGCCGACCCGGGCGCGCGTTTCATCGCCGGCGGCACCAACCTGATCGACCTCATGAAGGAGGAGGTGGCGCGGCCGACGCGGCTGATCGACATCTCGCGCCTGCCGCTGACCGATGTCGAGACCACGAGCGACGGCGGCCTGCGCATCGGCGCCCTCGTCCCCAACTCCGATCTCGCCTATCACCCCGAGGTCGAGAAGCGCTATCCGCTGCTCGCGAGCGCGCTGCTCGCCGGCGCCTCGGCGCAGCTGCGCAACATGGCATCGACCGGCGGCAACCTGATGCAGCGCACGCGCTGCTACTATTTCTATGACGTGGCGACGCCGTGCAACAAGCGGGAGCCCGGCTCCGGCTGCGCCGCGATGGGCGGGGTCAATCGCATCCACGCCATCCTCGGCACCAGCGAGCATTGCATCGCGACGCACCCGTCCGACATGTGCGTCGCGCTCGCGGCGCTCGATGCGCGCGTGCGCGTCTCCGACTCCTCCGGTGAACGCACCATCGCGTTCGCATCCTTCCATCGCCTGCCTGGCAACGAGCCCGAGCGCGACACCACCCTGCACCCGAACGAGATCATCACGGCGGTGGAGCTGCCGGCGAAAGGGTTTGCGGCGAACTACAGCTATTTGAAGATCCGCGACCGCCTCTCCTATGCGTTCGCGCTGGTCTCGGTCGCGGTCGCGCTCGAGATGGCCGGCGATACCATCAAGGAGGCGCGGCTCGCGCTCGGCGGCGTCGCCCACAAGCCATGGCGCGACCGCGATGCCGAAGATGCCCTCGAGGGCAAGCCGGCGACGGCGGAGAATTTCACCCGCGCCGCCGCGACGTTGCTGCGCGGGGCGCGCGGCTTCGGCGGCAACGACTTCAAGATTCCGCTGGCGCACCGCGCCATCGTGCGCGCGCTCGGCCAGGCCGCGCGCGGGACGCCGCAATCGCAGAGCGACAAGCGGATCGCGTGAGGCAGACGTTGAGGTGATCATGGCCCGCCCCCTGACGAGCATGCAGAGCGCCTCGAGCACGAGCTATATCGGCGTGCCGGTCTCGCGCGTCGACGGCCGCATGAAGGTGACCGGCACCGCCAAATACGCCGCCGAGCCCCGCATCGCCGGCCTGTTGCACGGTTTCGTGATCGGTTCGCCCATCGCCAAAGGACGTATCCGGCGCATCGACGTGCGCGATGCGCTCGCGGTCGAGGGCGTGGTCGACGTGTTCACCCACGAGCATCGCCCGCGCCTCGCCGCAGCCGACGACAACTACCATGATGACGTGGCCCCGCCCGGCTCGCCGTTCCGTCCGCTCTATGACGACGAGATCCGCTTCAGCGGCCAGCCGGTCGCGCTGGTGGTCGCCGAGGAGCCGGAGATCGCACGGTTCGCCGCCGCCTTCGTGCGCATCGAGTATGTGCAGAAGGAGCACGTCACCGACCTCTCGTCGCAGCTCGCGGACGCCACCCCCAACAAGGCGCACGAGATCGAGCCGCGCGGCGATGCCCAGGCCGCCTTCGCGCAGGCCCCGGTGCGGGTCGAATGCGAATACCGGATGGCGATCGAGCACCACAATCCGATGGAGATGTTCGGCTCGACCGCCATATGGGAAGGCGACGACCGGATCACCGTGTTCGACAAGACGCAAGGCTCGGTCAACAACCGCAACTACCTCGCCGGCGTGCTCGAGCTGCCGCGCGAGAAAGTGCGGGTGATCTCGCCCTTCGTCGGCGGCGCGTTCGGCTCCGGCCTGCGGCCGCAATATCAGCTTCCCCTCGCCGCGATGGCGGCGCGCGCGCTCAAGCGCCCGGTGCGCGTCGCGCTCACGCGCCAGCAGATGTTCACGCTCGGCTATCGTCCCGCCAACGTGCAGAAGCTCGCGCTCGGCGCCGAGCGCGACGGTGGCCTCGTCTCCTTCCGCCACGAGGCGATCGGCATGACATCGCGTTTCGAGGACTTCCAGCGCAACCTGGTCGACTGGTCGAACCAGCTCTATCGCTGCGCCAACAGTGAGGTCGTCCAGAAGCTCGTCAAGCTCGACTTGAATACGCCATGCGACATGCGCGCGCCGGGCGGCGCCGAGGGCATGTACGCGATCGAATGCGCGGTCGACGAGCTCGCGCACGAGCTCGGCATGGACCCGCTCGAGCTGCGCCTCGAGAACTATTCCGACGTCGACCAGAGTTCCGGCAAGCCCTACTCGAGCAAGGAGCTGCGCGAATGCTACCGCCAGGGGGCGGAAAGGTTCGGCTGGAGCCGGCGCAATTCCGCGCCGCGCTCGATGCGGGAGGGCAACGAGCTCGTCGGCTTCGGGCTCGCCACCGGCATCTGGGAGGCGATGCGGATGGAGGCATCGGCGCGCGTGGTGCTCGGCCGCAACGGCGACCTCGAGGTCGCCAGCGCGTTCGCGGACATCGGCCCCGGCACCTACACGATGATGAGCCAGATCGCGGCCGAGATGCTCGGCGTGCCGATCTACAACGTGGTGGCCAAGCTCGGCGATTCCTCGCTGCCGCCGGCGCCAGTCGAAGGCGGCTCGTGGACCACGGCCTCGCTCGGCTGCGCCGTCCGCGATGCGTGCCTTGGGGTGCAACGCGAGCTCTTCCGCCTCGCACAGGAGATGGACGGCTCGCCGCTCGCCGACCTCGGGCTGCGCGATGTGTCGTTCAGCGACGGGCAAATCCGCGCGCATGCCGATCCGGCGCGCGCCGTCTCGCTCGCCGACGCGATGCGCTCCGGCGACGTCGAGCGCATCACCCAGGAGGCGACCTCGAAGCCCGACGAGGAGGAGAAATTCGCGAGCTTCGCCCACACGGCGGTGTTCGCCGAGGTGCGGATCGACGAGGAGCTCGGCGTCGTTCGCGTCACCCGCGTGGTGAATGCGGTCGCGGCCGGCCGCATCGTCAATCCGAAGACCGCGGCGAGCCAGATCTCCGGCGCCGTGGTCGGCGGCATCGGCATGGCGCTGCAGGAAGAGACCTACGTCGATCACGCGCTCGGCCGGCCGATGAACCACAATCTCGCCGAATACCACGTCCCGGTGAATGCCGACGTGCACGCGATCGACGTGATTTTCGTCGAGGAGAAGGACGAGGCCGTGAACCCGCTGGGCGTCAAAGGGCTCGCCGAGATCGGCATCGTCGGCACCGCGGCGGCGATCGCCAACGCGGTGTTTCATGCGACCGGCCGGCGGGTGCGCGAATTGCCGATCACCCTCGACAAGGTGATGGGGTGGGCAGGCGACCGATCGGGGGCGTGATATTCGACGTCTTGCATGTAGCGGCGTAGGGTGGGCAAAATCGCCTGCTCCGGCTTCTTCGCGTGGGCAAAGGCGCGGGCGATCCCGCCTCGCGGGGACAAGCTTTGCCCAAACGGAGAAGCGGGAGCACGCGCCTTTGCCCACTACGAGCACACGTGATGCCAAACGAGATCATCGAATTGCGCAGCGATACGAAAACCAGGCCGAGCGAAGGCATGCGGGCCGCGATGGCCGCGGCCAAGGTCGGCGACGAGCAGTCGAACGAGGATCCGAGCGTCAACGCGCTATGTGAACGCATCGCCGCCCTGCTCGGGAAGTCGCGCGGGATCTTCGTGCCGTCGGGCACCATGTGCAATCTCATCGCCGTGATGGTGCATTGCCGCTACGGCGACGAGATCCTCGCGGCCGACGTCTCCCACCTGATGTCGTCGGAATCGGGCGGCGCCGGCCTCTCGGGCGCGCTCATTCGCGCGCTGCCGTCGGAGCGCGGCGTCTTCACCGGTGCGCAGGTCACGGCGGCGCTGCGTCCGAACAAGATCAATGCGCCGAAATCGCGCCTCGTCCACGTCGAGCAGACCGTCAACCGTGGCGGCGGCTCGATCTGGTCGCTCGACGCGCTCACCGACGTCGTCGCCGCGGCCCGCGCGGCGGGCCTCGCGGTGCACATGGACGGCGCGCGGGTGATGAACGCCGTGGTGGCGACGAACGTCGCCGCCGCGCAATACGGCGAGCTCGTCGACAGCCTGTGGCTCGACCTGTCGAAAGGGCTCGGCTGCCCGGTCGGCGCCGTGCTGGTCGGCGACGACGATTTCATCGCCGCGGCGCGGCAATGGAAATTCCGGCTCGGCGGCGCCATGCGCCAGGCCGGCGTGATCGCGGCCGCCGGCCTCTACGCGCTCGACCACAATATCGAGCGCCTGCGCGTCGACCACGACAATGCCCGCCTGCTCGCCGACCGGCTCAGGGTCATTCCCGGCGTGACCGTGCTCGAGCCACAGACCAACATCGTGTTCTTCGACGTCGGCGCGGCCGGCATCGGCGCGGCTGATCTCGCGCGCGAGCTTGCCAAGGAGGGAATTTTGATCGGCCCGTACGACAAGACCTCGCTGCGCGCGGTGACGCATCTCGACGTCGATGCGGCCGGCATCGAGGCGGCCGCGAGGGCGGTGGCGCGCATCGTCGCGCGCGCGGCGCACTGAGGGGCGGTCACGCGGGACCGATGCGCACGATCCCGATCGCGCCGCTGACCAAGGCCGCCTTCGCGCCTTTCGGCGAGGTCGTCGCGCTCGACGGCGCCACGCGCGTCGGCATCAACCAAGGCTTCGCGGAGCGGGTCAACGGGCTCGCCCGGATCGACATCGCGGCCGAGGGTGGCGGCGTCAACGTCTCGCTGTTCATTGCCAAGGCGCGGCCGCGTCCGATCGCGATCAGGCTGATGGAGCGCCATCCGCTCGGGAGCCAGCTGTTCCATCCGCTGCAGGATGCGCCGTGGCTCGTGGTCGTCTGCGCCGACCCGCGCGAGCCGGCGAGCTACCGCGCCTTCGGCGCCACCGGCCGCCAGGGCGTGAACTACGCCCGCAACGTCTGGCACCATCCGCTGCTGGTCACCGCGGACGACCACCGCTTCATCGTGCTCGACCGCGCCGGCCCCGGCGCCAACCTCGAGGAATGCTGGCTCGAGCAACGAGAGGTCATCTCTCTCGCCGCGGCGTGACGGCGCCTGGCGGCAGTTGCGGCGACCGCAACAGCGATCAAATGCGCGCCGGCGGATCGGCCTATGGAGCCCTGCCAACGTGAGAGCCGAGAGAATGAGCCCGGTCGGAAAGGCGCTCTGGTACATCGAAAGCCATTTCGCCGACGACATCTCCCTCGGCGAGATCGCCGCGGCGGCGGGCGTGTCGCGCTACCACGTGACGCGCGCGTTCGGCGAGGCGACGGGACTGTCGGTGATGCGCTACGTGCGCGCCCGCCGGCTGAGCGAGGCCGCCAAGGCGCTGCGCGACGGCGCGCCCGACATCCTGTCGGTCGCGCTCGACGCGGGTTACGGCTCCCACGAGGCATTCACCCGGGCGTTTCGCGACCAGTTCGGGCAGCCGCCCGAAGCGGTGCGCGCGCAACGTCACCTCGACAACATCGCGCTTGTGGAGCCGATCATGATGGACCAGACGCTTCTCCCCGACCTCGAACCGACTCGCTTCGTGAGCCACGGTGCCTTTCTGATCGCGGGGCTCGCCGAGCGCTACGTCTGCGAGACCAGCAAGGCCATTCCGGCCCAGTGGCAGCGCTTCGTGCCGCATATCGGCCATATCACCGGCCAGGTCGGCGCGACGGCCTACGGGGTCTGCTGCAACGGCGATGACGAGGGCAACTTCGACTACGTCGCGGGCGTCGAGGTATCGAGCTTCTCGGACCTGCCGCAGGAATTCGCCCGCGTGCGCATCCCGGCGCAAAAATACGCGGTGTTCACCCATGCGGACCACGTGTCGGCCGTCCGCCGCACGGTCGCGACAATCTGGAACAAATGGCTGCCGGAATCGGGGCACGAGGTCGCCGACGCGCCGAATTTCGAGCGCTACGGCGAGGCCTTCGACGGAAGCACCGGCCTCGGTGGATTTGAAATCTGGATCCCGATCAAGGCGTAGCTGCGATCCGCGGCGCTCTCCGCAGGCCTGCCCGTTATCGTATGGCAACCGGTGCCGCCATTGTTGTCGAGCGCACAATAGGCACTGGGTCTGCGGCGGGGTCGTGCGCGGCTTTCCATTCCATTGGTTGCGACCCATTCGAAAATGCCGGCGCGCCGCGCCGTCGAGCGACCGACCTCCGCGATGAGCCTTTACAGATCGTCTCTGCAATTTCAGAAAACCGTTGCAGGTCCGTTGATTCCCCCGGCGCGCAGCAGATGGCTTCGGCGAATTCTCACCACCAACACCACCAACGCGGCGTGAGCCTGCGCCGATTGCCGCGTACGCGCCGACGATAGATGCCGATCGTCTCGTGCGCGATCGCAGATGCCCCATCGCCCGAGAGCAGCGCCCGCGCGGCAGCGACATTCGCCTCGACCAGCGCCTGGGCTTTCTCGGTCACCATGCGCCGGCTCTCGGCGCGGCCGCGCTTGCCCCCGCGGGCGAGACGCGCAAGCCGCAGCCCGACGACACCGTGCGCCTCGATCGCGAGCCGCCCGGCGTCGCGGGCGATGTCGAACCACTCATTCATGTTGCCTCCTCCGCGCCGAGACAACGCGGCGGCGCGGACGAGGTTCGCTATCCGACTATGGGGGATTTGGTCGATCGATTCAGGCAGTTTTTGGTAGCGGAGGAGGGATTTGAACCCCCGACACACGGATTATGATTCCGCTGCTCTGACCAACTGAGCTACTCCGCCAACCGCCGATTTGTCCTGAGGACCCGGCGTTATAGAGAGCCGCGGAAACCCAAGTCAAGTTGGCGGCCATCAGGCCGGGGGGCGATCTGCCAGCCGCGCATCGTGTAGCCGTTTGGTCGAACGATTCCGGAAACCGCAACGATTTCAGGGGCCGGCCTCGGGGTTCGGACCGAATTGGGCGCCGACGCGGCGGCGGTCCGTGCCTACTTGATCCCGAATCCGCCATGCGGACCCGGCGCCGAATGCCCGTGCATGGGGGGCCAGAATGGCAGCGGCACGGGGCGGATCGGACCGGCCCGCACACACGACAGCGGGAGGGCTGGGCAGCGCGGATCGCATTGGGCGATCTGGGCATGCGTGCAAACCACGTGCACTTGCGCCCATGCCGACGACATCATCGTGGCGAGCATGATCGTCCCGAAGAAAGTGGCTTTCATGGCAGCACCTCCGGTTCGTCAAGGGGCGGCAGCTTGTTCGGGATGAGCCCGCGCGCAGGCCCGGCCAGCACCGCAGGGGATCGCAGACCTCCGCCCAGAATCGATGCAATGGCGGAGGCCATAAGCGCAGCTGTCCCGATCGACGCGCGCGACCATGAGGAGAACAACATGCCTCGACCTCCATCGTGGAAGTGTTGGGCTGTCGCTCATTGGTGCCGCGCAGGGCGTCGCGGGTTCACGACATCGCGCGTACGGAATGTCGCGCCATTGCGTGGAACCCGCTCTCGTCGGAGTCAGACTCCGCGCCACTGCAACAACCAGTACTCCATCACCGCCCCGTTTTTTCACCGCCTTCCCGTGGCCTCGCCGGCGCATCGAGGTCCGGCATGGCGTGGACCATGCCGGCGTGATCGCCGACCGGCACGATGATCAGCGCGAAGGGGGACCCCTCGCCGGCGACAAATGCGGGTCCCATCGGATTGCCGTCGATGCCGAGCTTGTTCTTGTCGACGCCGATGTCGGCATTGGTCAGGTAAGGCGCGTAGAACATGACGTGCGGCGGAAAGGGCGTGGGAATGCGCTTTGCGTTGGGCGGGCGGTTCTGGGTCGACAGCATGTAGTCGATGCCCGGCCGGCTCGGCGGGCGCAGCTCGCCCCTGGCCAGCGCGGCCGCGATCTCGCGCTGGATGGCGTCGGGGGCAAGACCTTTGGCGCGCAGCTCGGCCACCTTGAGGATTCGCTGCAGGAAGGTCTGCGCGCCTTCCTGGTCCATGCACTGCGGCTCCTGCGCGTCGGGGAGCGAATGCTGGACGATTGCCGTGAAGCCGTTCGCGCTCTCGCGAACCCTCACGTAACCCGCGGGGCCGAGAACATAGACGCCGGCCTTTTCGGCGAGGGCCGCGGGGCAGGCGCTGAGCGCAAGCGCAATCTCGGTGTCGCGATCCATCAGCGGCGGCTGCCGTGGTTCCGAGGCCGACTGGGCCGGCGCGCGTGCTCCGGCGGCAAACAGCGTCAGCGCGAGGGCTGCGAGCGTCCGTCCGATTGTCCTGTTCGTCACAGCGTATGGGCGTTTCATCATTGGCTCCATCTGTGCGAGCTCGACCACGGGCCGAGCTTCGGTTGCGACGCCTCGACGTTCGGGCGCCGCCGACGCGGACAATCTTTTGCAAGCTGACCTCGGCCCGAACTCGGGTCAGGCGGCGGCCGCGGTGCCGCGCACGTGCGGCGCAAGGCGCCACGCGCATTCGATCGTTGGGAACCCGACGAGGTTGCTCAGCCCTGTCGACAGGCGTCGATGCGGCGCGCGAAGAATTCGCGCTCCATGGGGTTGCGCGCGAGGCGCTGGGCGGCGCGGAAATGCTCGCGCGCAATCGGGCCGTTGCCGCGCCGCAGCTCGAGCTCGCCGAGCGCCGCCGGGTAGAACGGGTAGGCGTCGAGCCGCTTGCGATCGGCGATCTTGTCGATCTCTGCGAGCCCGCGGTCGGGCCCCTCGCGCTGGGCGATCGCGATGGCGCGGTTCAGCGC
This sequence comes from Xanthobacteraceae bacterium, assembly GCA_035293985.1. Taxonomy (GTDB): domain Bacteria; phylum Pseudomonadota; class Alphaproteobacteria; order Rhizobiales; family Xanthobacteraceae; genus JAVDCA01. Next base: position 13,839 of record DATGLS010000012.1, on the reverse strand, counting down.
CACAACGGGGGAGGGCCGCAGCGCCATCAACTCATCGTAGAGCGCGATGATCGCGCCCCAATCCGTGTCCTTGCCGCCGGCTGCGCTGACGTGCATCAGGGCGATCGCCGACTCGAGATGATATTCGCTGAGCTCGCCGCCGGTCGCCGACTGCTCCATGAGACGTGCGCCTTCGGCAATCAGCGAATGGTCCCATTGCGCCCGGTCCTGGTCGAACAAGGCGCTCAGTTGCCCCGATGCATCGACCCGCGCCGTCAGGCGGGCAGCGTGCAGGCACATCAGAGCCGCCAGCGCGTAGGTGGTCGGCGTCGCACCGTGCGGGTGCTGGAGCACGATCGCGACCAGCCGAAGCGCCTCGCGGCAGAGCTCGCCGCGAACGGCCGTCTCGGCGGAAGCCCCATGATAGCCCTCGTTGAACAGGAGATAGAGCGCGCGCTGCACGGCGGGAAGCCGCGCCGAGACATCGCCCGGCGCAGCCACCTCGAACAGTCGCTTCGAGGCGGCCAACGTCTTCTTGCCGCGCGTGATCCGCTTCTCGATGGCCGCGTGCGAGCTCACGAAGGCGCTCGCGATCTCGTCCACGCTGAAGCCGCACAGAATGTTGAGGATCAGCGCCACCTGCACCTCCTCCGCCAGCCGCGGGTGGCAGCAGGAGAACATCATGCGCAGCTGGTCGTCGTTGATCGCATTGGGCGAGAACAGCTCGTCGACGATCGGGGCGAGCGCAGCATCGTTCTGCAGCATCCACTCGAGCTCGGGCGCGAAGGTGCGTACCGTGCGCTGCCGCCGCAGGACGTCGAGCGCGCGGTTTTTCGCCGTTGCCATCAGCCAGGCACCGGGATTGTCCGGTATTCCGCGAACCTTCCACACTTCGAGCGCCCGACAGAACGCGTCCTGCACCACGTCTTCGGCAAGGGCGAGGTTGTGGACCCCGAAGATGCGCGTCAGCGCCGAGACCATGCGGCCGGCCTCGTGCCGAAACAGATGGTCGTCAAGCGCCATCTCGGGTCCCGTGCGGTCGAACCGGGCGCACCTCCACCGAACCTCCGGCATCGAGTGTCGGGCAGCCTTTCGCAAGCTCGGTGGCCGCATCGATGTCGTCAGCCTCGATCACGATGTAGCCGTTCACGAGATCCTTGACCTCGATGAAGGGACCGTCCGTGACCACGCGCTGCTTGCCGCCGACGATCTTGCGGCCGTCCTCCAGCGGATGTCCACGGTCCTTGAGGCGGCCGGTGGCGCGGAGATCAGCAAACCAAGCCTGCCAGCGCTCCAGCGCGCGCTGCATCTGTTCAGGCGACTGCGACGCATTGCGGCCGCGGAACAGCAAGAGGTAGTCGTTCATCGTCCCGCTCCCTCGGTCGGCGTGGCAGACGGGCCGGCTCCTGCTTCCAGATGAGCCCGTAGGGGATCGAAATAGACCCGCCGCCAGCCGCCATGTCGAGAATCGACGTCCTCCGGCGGGAAACCGGAGTGGTCCAGCACCAGGCGCGTCCCGGCGTGCGTCGGGAGGAGCTCGAAGCGGACGATCGAGTAGATGCCCTCGGCCCATGGGACCACGCGCCAAGCCTGGACGATGCGCTTGTTCGCCACGAGCTCGACATTGCGGCCCGTCACGCGGCCGCGGATGAGACTGAAGGCGCCGCCCGGTGTGCGATCGATCTCGGCGGATGCGCCGCTGAAGGCCGCAAACTGCCGCTGGTCCATCAGCGCCTCATAGACGCGGTCGGGGGATGCCTTGAAATCGTGCTCCTGGTGAACCCAAGTCCCCGAGGAAGTCGCAGGGCTTGTGATCGTGATCGTCTCCGTGCTGGTCATGATACAAATCTCCGTTCAGGTTCGAAGGGCTGCCATAACGACGATCGAGGGACGCCGCCGCGGACAGCCGTTTGGCGCGCCGGCTCATGCGGCGAGGAATTTCTTGAGCGGACCGACCCGATCGAGGATCATCCTGGTCCCCTCGCCGTCGCGCATCAGCGTCATCCGCACCAGCGAATAGACGCCCGATTCCCAGTCGGAGATGCGCCAAGTCTGAACGACGCGCTCCCCCGGCACCAGCTCGATATCACGCACCTCGATATCACCGCCGAGCGGCTCGAGCATGTCGCGTTGCGCGACGCCGAGGATCGCGCCGCCGAGAATCGGGTCGATGTCCGTGGTCACGACGACAGAGGCGCTGTCAGTCGGCCCGCGGTCAGCCAGCTCGTCGTGTACACGCCGGGGCGCGGCCGGGAGGATCGTCTCCGCATGGAGTTGCATGGTGGTTCTCCGTTGGTCTGGGCATGCGTGCTCTTCACGCTGCGATCCTTCGACGTTCCACGACGCCAGCGGCGGACAGATTTTTTTGCCCGCCGGGTGGGCCCCCTGTGGGCTCTACCCGGATCGAAATTGCCAAGTCATATCGCGCGGTTATGGAAGCCGACACCACTTACCGAATGGTGCGTTGATGCGTTGGCGTCGGTTCGCGGAATAGTATCGAATTTGCAGCACCGCCCAACTTCAATGTGCGCTCCTTCGCGGCGCCGGTCGGCGGAGCACAGATTGAAGGGACGGGACAGGCATGCATTATTATCTTCTTCAGCTCATTCCGCCGCGCGCCACCTTCGCGACCGACATGACGGACACCGAGCGCGCCGTCATGGGACGGCACGCCGAGTATTGGAGCCGCTTGAACGGCGAGAAGCTCGTCCTGTTCTACGGTCCGGTGAACGATCCGAAAGGCGCTTGGGGCGTCGCGGTGGTCGCGCTTGCGGACGGGCAAACGCCCGAAGAGATCAGAGCCGGAGATCCCGTCTACCGTGACGGATTGGGTTTCGACTATCGAATCCTGCCGATGATCCAGGCGCTCGGAAGCGCGGTCGAAACGAGCAGTTAGATAGGTGAGCAGCTCACGCCGCGGCGGCGAGCGCATCCTTGCCGAAGCGGATCAGCGAAAAATGCCCGAGCGGCGGCATCGGCCGGCGCTCGATCAGGCGCATGCCGGGCGCGCGGTCGAGCCAGCCGGTGAGCCGCCGCCACGGGAATTCGGGGCGCCAGCCGAGTTGGCGGGCGACCGGCGCAAAGCCCTGCTCGAACGCACGGCGCAGGCCGGTCTCGGCGCCGATGTGGTTGATCAGCACGATCTCGCCGCCCGGTTTGAGGACGCGCGCGAACTCGTCCAGCGTCGCCTCCGGATGCGGCACCGCGGTGATGACGTACTGGGCGACGACGACGTCGAAGCTCGCGTCGGCGAGTCCGAGACAGGCTGCATCCATCACGGCGAGCGCCTCGACATTGCCGAGCCGATGCGCGGCCACGCGCTCATGCGCCTTCTTGAGCATCGGCACCGAGATGTCGACGCCGGTCAGGCGCACGTCGCGCCGGTAATGCGGCAGCGAGATGCCGGTGCCGACGCCGACCTCGAGGATGCGGCCGCCGATGCGCTCGGCCGCCTGGATGGCGGCCTGACGGCCGCGGTCGAACACCGCGCCGAACACGATGTCGTAGACCGGCGCCCAGCGCGCATAGGCCTTCTCGATCGTCCCCTTGTCGAGGTCGGAAATGACGGTCATGGTCGCCCCGCTCGCAATCGACGCTACAACCAGCTTACTCGAGACACTAACTCCGCACCGCCGCCGCGGTTCGTTGCGCGCCGCGCGCCGCCATCGCGTCGACCGGCGCGGCCACGCTCTTGATGAAGCCGCCGCCGAGCACGCGCGCCTGGCCGTCGCGCGCATCGTAGAACACGCAGGCCTGGCCGGGCGCGACGCCTTCTTCGCCGTCGATCAGCTCGATCTCGACCCCGTCGCCGGTCATGCCGAGCCAAGCCGGCTGCGGCGGGCGAGTCGAGCGCACCTTGACGAAGACCTCGCGGCGCATCACCGGGCATTCCTGCGCGATCTCGCCGTCGCCGAGCCAGTTCACGTCGCGCAGCCGCATGCGCATGGTGCGCAACGCCTCGCGCGGGCCGACCACGACGCGGTTGCGTTCGGCGTCGAGCCGCACGACGTAGAGCGGCGCGCCGGCCGCAATGCCGAGGCCGCGGCGCTGGCCGACGGTGAAATGCACGATGCCACGATGGCGGCCGAGCGCGCGGCCGGTCAGATCGACGATGTCGCCCGGCACAGCCGCGCCCGGCTTGAGGCGCTCGATCACGTCGGTGTAGCGGCCGGCCGGCACGAAGCAGATGTCCTGGCTGTCGTGCTTGTCGGCGACCGATAGGCCGAAGCGGCGCGCGAGCTCGCGCGTCTGCGCCTTGCTCATGTCGCCGAGCGGGAAACGCACGAAGTCGAGCTGCTCGCGCGTGGTCGCGAACAAGAAGTAGCTCTGGTCGCGCTCCGGCTCGCGGGCGCGGAAGAGCGCGCGCTCGCCGCTCGGCAGCCGGCGCGACGCGACATAGTGGCCGGTCGCGAGCGCCTGCGCGCCGAGGTCGCGCGCGGTCGCCAGCAGGTCGTGAAACTTGATCGATTGGTTGCATTCGACGCACGGCACCGGCGTCTCGCCCGCCGCGTAGCTCTCGGCGAAGCGATCGATCACCGCCTCCTTGAAGCGGCTCTCATAGTCGAGCACGTAGTGCGGAATGCCGATATCGGCGGCGACGCGGCGGGCATCATGGATGTCGCGGCCGGCGCAACAGGCGCCCTTGCGATGCATCGCCTCGCCGTGGTCGTAGAGCTGCAACGTGACGCCGACCACGTCGTAGCCCTCGGCCTTGAGCAGCGCAGCCGTCACGGACGAATCGACGCCGCCCGACATGGCGACGACGACGCGGGTCTCCTGCGGCGCACCGGTGAGATCGAGACTGTTCCGCATCGGCGACAGCGGCCCGGCAAGCCGCACACTCCCTGGGCCGTTCGGGCCGAATGATCGTTCGCACGGCCGCCGGCCGGCGGCGACCGCTGATCGACGGGTTTTGATTGTTCTTACTATAGGAAGCGGCGGCGCCGGCGCAATGTCCGGGAGCCGCCGGTCCGGGAGCCGCCGGACGCGTCCCGGCACTTCTTGCCGGGTGATCGGAAGGCCTTGCCGCCGGGCGCCGCGATACCGCTGGCGCCCTTCGCCAAGCTATTGAAGGAAAACCGCTTTTCATTGATGGCATGGTGGCCCGGCGATTGCAGGCTGATCGGCGTCAGTTCTTTGATTTGAGGTAACCTTCGTGTCTGCCGTTGCGTCGCCCGCTCCGCCGCCACCGCCGAGCCCCTCGCCGAGTTTCTCGCCCCCGACACTTTCGGTGCCGAGCAACGTGCCCCAGACCCCGTTTTCCGAGCTGATGGACGCGGCCGCGCCGCCGAGCCCGCCCCCGCCGGCACCGCCACCGCAGGCCCCGGCGCAAGCACCCGCCCCGACGAACGTGTCCAACGCATCGAGCGCTCCGTCGGCGCCATCGGCGCCGTCGGCGCCTTCCACACCACCCGCCTCATCGAGCTCCTCGACGCCCGCCTCGGCGACGAACGGCAGCACGAGCACCAACACGCAATCCGGGACGTCGACGAATGCCTCGACCGGCTCGTCCGACAGCGCCTCCACGACACCGGGCACATCGGCCGACGCCACCGATACGACCGGAACCGTCGACCCAATCCTCGCGGCGCTGGAGGCCCAGATCGCCGCGGCACTGACCGGCAAGACCACGCCGACTGCGGCGGGCTCGACGACCACGACGCCGACGACCACACCAGATCCCAGTGCCAAGCCCGGCGATAAGCCCAGTAGCGATGCGGCGGCCGCGGCCGCGCTGTCGGTCAACGCGATCGCGACCGTCGTTGCGCCGGTGACCCCCGTCGTCGCAACGACTGACAGCAGCGGCACTGCCGGCGCCAACGCCACGACCACCGATGCCATTGCGGCGCTCGGCGCGGCCGCGACCGCCGGCGCCCAGGTTGCGGCGGGGCAGAAAACCGCGACCACGCCCACCGCCCCGCCGGCGCAGAATGCCGCGACGGCCGCCGGCGACGCAACCGCGTCGACGCAGGGCGCGACCGGAAGTGCCGCTGATACGACACAGGCTCAGCTCGCGGCCGGTATCCAGACTGCCGCGGCCAGTGCGGCGACACAAGCCGCGTCCGGTCCGCACGGGTCCGCGCATTCCGGCAGCACCGATCCCAACGTCAGCGTGCCGAGCGGCGGCGGCCACACCGATGGCCCCGCCGACAACCAGGCGAACCAGCCGATGACCTTCGCCGCCGCCATGCCGGCGCAGTCCGGCCCAACGGCGTCCGCCAACGGGCAGGCCGCCGCGGCGGCGATGCAGCCGCTCGCAACCGCGGCCGGCGGCGCCGCCAACGGCGCCCCGGTCGCCAGCGCGGCGGCGGCCAACCCCAACACGGCCGCGACGGCGGCCGCGATCCCGCTCGCGGCCGTGCCGGTCGAGATCGCGGCGCAGGCCAAGGCCGGAACGAACCGATTCGAGATCCGGCTCGATCCGCCCGACCTCGGCCGCATCGACGTGCAGCTCAATGTCGATAAGCAGGGCAACGTCACGTCGCATCTCGTCGTCGACCGTTCCTCGACGCTCGATATGCTGCGCCGCGACGCCCCGCAGCTGCAGCGCGCGCTGCAGGACGCCGGCCTCAAGACCGGCAGCGACGCCCTGCAGTTCTCGCTGCGCGACCAGGGCGCGAACGCGCAAAGCCAGCAACAGCAACAGAATTTCCAGAACGGCGGCGCGACGCGCACCGCGCGCATCGCGCTGCCGGCCGATGACGTGCAACCCGTCCAGACCGCAAGCAACTACGGCCGCCTGTACGGCGCAACCGGCGGTCTCGACATCCGCGTATGAGGCTTCGCCATGTCGCTCCTTCCCACGACGCCGTCCACGACGCCGACCAGTTCCACGAAAACGTCGAACACGTCGAATTCGTCGGCCAGTTCGACCAGCCAGCTCGATCTCAACAATCAGATCGCCGGCAACTTCAATGAGTTCCTCGGCCTGCTCACGACGCAGCTGCAGAACCAGGATCCGCTCTCGCCGATGGACACCAACCAGTTCACCCAGCAGCTGGTCGAGTTCGCGAGCGTCGAGCAGCAGATCAACATGAACACCAACCTGCAGACGCTGGTGACGCTGCAGCAGACCGCGCAGGACAGCCAGGCGCTCGGCTTCGTCGGCCAGACCGTCACGGTCAACGGCTCGACCGCGGCGCTCGCGACCGGCGGCAAGGCGCAGTGGACCTACAATCCGACCAGCCCCGCCACCGCGACCTTCACGGTCACCAATTCGGCCGGCGCGACCGTGTTCACCCAGTCCGGAACCGTGCAGCCCGGCAGCCAACAGTTCACCTGGAACGGGCAGAACAACAGCGGGCAGCAGCAACCGGCGGGCAACTACACGCTCAAGATCACGGCGACCGACGCCAACGGCAAGTCGGTTGCGGTCCCAACCACCGTCACGGGTGTGGTCCAGTCGGTGGATCTGAGCAAGAATCCGCCGGAACTCAATATCGGCGGCCAGAACTACACTGTGAACCAGATCGTCAACGTCACCCAATCGTCGAACAGCCTCAGCAGCCTGCAGAGCTCGCTGAGCAACATCAGCAGCCAGCTCGGCACGCTCACGAGCCAACTCAGCTCGCTGCTCTGACGGGCGGCTCGAACTGGCACTCTGACGCCTGTTGCGGCGCGCGGCGGCAGCGCCGCGCGCCGACGCACTTATCGGACGACATCGCCCAATTCGCGGCGCCGCTTAGGCAAATTTTAAGCCGCCAGGGCTAGATTTGCCCGGTTAGTTCGTCTGTCCAGTGCGTGAGAGTATCCATGACCGAGCCCCATCGCCCGAGGGTGAAGTACGTCATCGGGCCCGACGGTAGCCCGCTCACGATTTCGGACCTCCCCGCGCCGGGTACGAAGCGCTGGGTGATCCGTCGCAAGGCCGAGGTCGTTGCGGCCGTGCGCGGCGGTCTCTTGTCGCTGGAAGAAGCCTGCAGCCGATACACGCTGACGGTCGAGGAATTCCTCGCCTGGCAGTACTCGATCGACCGACACGGCCTCGCGGGGCTGCGTACCACGCGCATCCAGCAGTACCGCCAGTAACCGCCGACACGGGCATCGCTTCGGCGCTCGGGGGAGAGATCAAAAAAACTGTAGCGGGCGCGGAACGCGCGCGCGGGCCCGACGTTTGTTTCACAGTCGGACGGATGCCCCCCCATGCCCCCCCCCAATCTGTCCGGCAGCGCCTTGATCCTGTGTGGCCATAGGCAGGGCTAAGAAGGTCGCCGTTTCGGCGACCTTCTTTTTTGTGGGCCCTGCGAATCACCCGTCTTCCGCGCGGCACATTGCGACGATTAGCGATTAATCCGTAGCCGCCGTTGAACCGGACCTTCATGCTCCCGGCCCGATCCTGAATGGGTCCGGAGCGCCCGTTAACCAGATGGAAACCATGCACCCGGCAAAACTTGCCGGGTCGGGCAGAAAGCCCGCTGGGCGGGAAACAAGTGGGCTTTTCAGGGGTTTCGCGGTGAACGGCGTCGTCGACTTCATCAAGACGCTCGGGCCGACGCGGCTCGCAGCCATGGGCGCGGTAACCGCCGCGCTGATCGGGTTCTTTGGGTTCGTCATCCTGCGCATCAGCACGCCGGAGATGACGCCGCTGTTCACCGACCTCTCGATCGAGGACAGCTCCGCAATCATCAAGGAACTCGACCGGCAGGCGATCACCTACGAGCTGCGCAACGACGGCTCGATCATCATGGTGCCGAAGGACAAGGTGACGAAGCTGCGCATGAAGTTCGCCGAGGACGGCCTGCCCAAGGGCGGCGGCGTCGGCTACGAGATCTTCGACAAATCGGAGGCGCTCGGCACCACCAGCTTCGTCCAGAACATCAATCACTTGCGCGCTCTCGAAGGCGAGCTTGCGCGCACCATCCAGTCGCTCGACCGCGTCCAGGCCGCACGCGTCCACCTGGTGATGCCGGAGCGTCCGCTTTTCTCGCGCGACAAGGTCTCGCCGTCCGCCTCGATCGTGCTCAAGGTGCGCGGCCGGCTCGAGGCCTCGCAGGTGCAGGCAATCCGCCACCTCGTCGCCTCCGCGGTCAACGGCCTCAAGCCGGAGCGCGTCTCGATCGTCGACGAGACCGGCCGCCTGCTCGCCGACGGCGCCGCGGAGGACCAAACCGGCGCGATCGCCGACGAGCGCCAGGTCGCCTTCGAGCGGCGACTGCGCCAGCAGGTCCAGGACATCGTCTCGCAGGTGGTCGGCCCCGGGCATGCCCGCGTGGAGGTCACCGCCGACTTCGACTTCAACCGCATCACCCAGACGTCGGACAAGTTCGATCCGGACGGCCGCGTGGTGCGCTCGACGCAGACACGCGAGGAAAGCTCCGCCACCCAGGCGGATGCCGGCCAGGTGACGGTCCAGAACGAGCTTCCCGGAAACCAGAACGGCACGAACAATCCGGGACGCGAGCTCACCAAGAAGACCGACGAGACCATCAACTACGACATCTCGCGCACCACCGAAACGCGAGTGATCGAGGGCGGCCGGGTCAACCGCGTCTCGGTCGCCGTGCTGGTCGACGGCAACTACACCAAGAACGACAAGGGCGACATCGTCTACCAGGAGCGATCGAAAGAGGATCTCGACCGCATCGCCACGCTGGTGCGCTCGGCAATCGGGTACGACCAGAAGCGCGGCGACCAGGTCGAGGTCGTGAACCTGCGCTTCGCCGAGACGCCGATGGGGAACCTCGAGCAGCCGACCGGCATCTGGGCGATGCTGCAGTTCTCCAAGGACGACGTCATGCGTTTCGTCGAGATGGGCGTGATGTTCCTCCTCTCGCTGGTGGTGCTGCTGATGGTGGTGCGCCCGCTTGTGCGCCGCATCATCACGCCGGACAAGCCGAAGCTGGCCGAGCCGGTGGACATGCTGCCGGATACGCCCCTGCCGGTGATCGCCGACGAGAAATCGCAGGCGAAGGCGAGCGCCACCAGCAAGATGATCGACATCGCCCAGGTGCAGGGCCAGGTGCACGCCCAGTCGGTGCAAAAGGTCGGCGACCTGGCCGACAAGAACCCGAACGAGACCGCCGCCATCGTCCGGCAGTGGCTGCAAGAAGTGCCCACCTAGATCGCGACGTAGAGTCCCATGGCCGCACAACAACAAAACGCCGACGCCGACAACATCGAGAGCGTCGTCGCCGCGCTCGCGAGCCGCCAGCCCGCCCACGGCCAGAAGGCGCGCGCGCTGACCGGCCCGGAGCGGGCCGCCGTCTTCATGCTGGCGCTCGGCGAGCAGTACGGCGGCAAGGTGTGGAACCTGCTCGACGACGACGAGCTGCGCCAGCTCTCGATCACCATGTCGACGCTCGGCACCGTCGACGCCTCTGCGGTCGAGGGCCTGCTGCTCGAGTTCGTCTCGCGACTCTCGGCGACCGGCGCCATCATGGGAAATTACGACGCCACCGAGCGTCTGCTGCACCAGTACCTGCCGCCCGAGCGGGTCACCGGCATCATGGACGAGATCCGCGGGCCCGCCGGCCGCAACATGTGGGAGAAGCTCTCGAACGTGCAGGAGCAGGTGCTCGCCAACTACCTCAAGAACGAATACCCGCAGACGGTCGCGGTGGTGCTCTCCAAGCTGCGGCCCGAGCACGCCGCGCGGGTGCTGGCGATCCTGCCCGAGGACTTCGCGCTCGACGTCGTCAACCGCATGCTGAAGATGGAGGCGGTGCAGAAGGAGGTGATCGAGCGCGTCGAGGCGACGCTGCGCACCGAGTTCATGTCCAATCTCTCGCAGACGCGCCGGCGCGACGCCCACGAGGTGATGGCCGAAATCTTCAACGGCTTCGACCGCCAGACCGAGACACGCTTCATGACGGCGCTCGAGGAGCAGAACCGGGAAAGCGCCGAGCGCATCAAGAACCTGATGTTCACCTTCGACGATCTCGTCAAGCTCGACAACGGCTCGGCGCAGACGCTGATGCGCCACATCGACAAGGACAAGCTCGCCATCGCGCTCAAGGGCGCGAACGAGACGGTGCGCGCCTTCTTCATGCAGAACATGTCCTCGCGCGCCGCCAAGATGCTCGCCGACGACATGCAGGCGCTCGGGCCGGTGCGCCTGCGCGACGTCGACGAGGCGCAGGGCCTGCTGGTCAACCTTGCCAAGGACCTCGCCGCCAAGGGCGAGATCATGATCACCAAGAACCGCAGCGACGAAGAGCTGGTCTATTGAGGGCGTGATGGCTGCGACCGCGAAGTTCCTGTTCAACGACGATTTCAGCGCCGCCGCCAAGGTGACGACGCCGGCGATCCCGGCCGTCGAGCACCAGGCCGCGGTGGCGGAGGCCGAGCAGCGCGGCTACCGCGCCGGCGTCGGCGCTGCCGAGGCGCAGGCGCGCACCGAGGCCGAGCGCCGGCTCGCCGGCGCTTTCGAGCGCATCGCCAGCGCGCTCGACCAGCTGCGCGGCAGCCTGAAGAAGGTCGAGGACCGGTTCGAGGCGGAGGCGATCGAGGTTGCGCTCGCGGTCGGCAAGAAGCTCTCCGCCGACCTGATCGCGCGCGAGCCGTTCGCCGAGATCGCGGCGCTCGCCGACCAATGCTTCCGCGAGCTGCTCGCCGCACCGCACATCGTAGTGCGCGTCAACGGCGCGCTCTACGAGCTCGCCAAGGAGAAGCTCGAGACGATCGCCCGCGCCCGCGGCTTCGAGGGGCGGCTGGTGGTGATGGCGGAGGCCGCCATCGCGCCCGGCGACTGCCGCATCGAATGGGCGGACGGCGGCCTCAAGCGCGATCGCGCCGCGACCGAGGCCGCCATCGCCGAGGCCGTCGGGCGCTTCATCGCCGCGCGCCGCGGTGAGGCCAAATCGTGAAACAAGTCGTGAAACAAGCCATGAAACAAGTCGCGAATATCGGGGAGTAGCTGACAATGGCCGAGGACAAGGTCCCGTTTCCCAACCTCACCGAGGGCGCCGTCATGGACGAGAGCGCCGACACCACGAGCGGGCCGGAGGCCAGCGCGCGTGGCGCCGCCGACCTCGAGGCGGTGTTCGACGTGCCGGTGCAGGTCTCGGCCGTGCTCGGCCGCGCCCACATGGACGTCGGCGAGCTCCTCAATCTCGGCCCCGGCACGGTGCTCGAGCTCGACCGCAAGGTCGGCGAGGCGATCGACATCTACGTCAACAACCGCCTGGTCGCGCGCGGCGAGGTGGTGCTGGTCGAGGACAAGCTCGGCGTGACCATGACGGAAATCATCAAGGCAGACAGGAACTGAGGGCGAATAGCGAATGGCGAATGGCGAGCAGTGCCCGGCCACTCTTCCCTATTCGCAATTCGCCACTCGCCATTCGCAGATCGAACGAAAAGAACACAATAAACGGAGCACAACATGCGCCTCCTGATCGTCGGAACCCTGAAGGGCCAGCTCACCACCGCGACCAAGATCGCGATGGACAAGGGCGCGACCGTGACCCACGCGGAAAGCAACGACCAGGCGATGGCGGTGCTGCGCTCCGGCAAGGGCGCCGACCTCTTGATGGTCGACGTCGCGCTCGACATTCGCGACCTGGTGCTGCGGCTCGAGGCCGAGCACATCCACGTGCCGCTGGTCGCCTGCGGCGTGCAGACCGATGCACGCGCGGCCGTCGCCGCCATTCACGCCGGCGCCAAGGAATACATCCCGCTGCCGCCCGATCCCGAGATGATCGCAGCCGTTCTCGCCGCGGTCGCCGACGACACCCGCGAGATGGTCTATCGCGACGACGCCATGGCGCACGTGGTCAAGCTCGCTCAGCAGATCGCGCCGAGCGACGCCTCGGTGCTGATCACCGGCGAGTCGGGCACCGGCAAGGAGGTGCTGGCGCGCTACGTGCATGCCCGCTCGAGCCGCGCGCGCGGATCGTTCATCTCGGTCAACTGCGCCGCCATTCCGGAGACGCTGCTCGAATCCGAGCTGTTCGGCCACGAGAAGGGCGCCTTCACGGGCGCGGTCGCGCGCCGCATCGGCAAGTTCGAGGAGGCGAACGGCGGCACCCTGCTGCTCGACGAGATCTCCGAGATGGACGTGCGGCTGCAGGCGAAGCTCCTGCGCGCGCTGCAGGAGCGCGTGATCGACCGCGTCGGCGGCACCCGGCCGGTGCCGGTCGACATTCGCATCATCGCGACGTCCAACCGCAATCTCGGCGAGGCGGTGCGCGACGGCACGTTCCGCGAGGACCTGCTGTTTCGCCTCAACGTCGTCAACCTCAAGCTCCCGCCGCTGCGCGAGCGGCCGGCCGACGTGATCGAGCTCGCCCAGCACTTCGTGCGGCTCTACTCGCAGGCGAACGCCGTGCCGCTGCGGCCGCTGTCGAACGAGGCAAAGCGCCAGCTCGCGCTCGCACGCTGGCCCGGCAACGTGCGCGAGCTCGAGAACACCATGCACCGCGCCGTGCTGATGGCGAGCGGCGACGAGATCGGCGTCGACGCGATCATCTCGCCGGACGGAATGCGGCTCGACCAGTCGAAGCCCGCCGCGGTGGCGCATGCGGCGCTCGCCGCCGAGGCAGTGACGCGCTCGCTCGTCGGGCGCACCGTCGCCGATGTCGAGCGGGACCTGATCCTGGAGACGCTCAAGCACTGCCTCGGCAACCGCACCCATGCGGCCAACATCCTCGGCATCTCGATTCGCACGCTGCGCAACAAGCTCAACGAATATTCCGCCGCCGGCGTCGCCGTCCCGGCGCCGAACGGCGGCGAGGTGCGCGGCGCGGCGTGACGCGCCGGCCTCCCGCGCTCTCGCCAAAGCCGTTCCTCATGGTGAGTTGCTCACCGGCGTGGCCGACCCCTACGCATGAAACGCGCGGTAGGCGGGAGTGCTATCCTGAGGGTCCGCTGGCACCGAGGTCGGAAACTCCTTGGTGCAATCAGCCCGACGGTGAGTTTGACCCT